>NZ_BAABKB010000002.1:0-1416723 GCF_039543605.1 Streptomyces siamensis
GCCCGTCGCCCGCCGCGCCGAGCCGACCGGCGTCCGCCCGGCGCGTCGAGCCGGCACGCCTCCGTCCGATCGCGCGCGGAGCCGCCGGGCCTGCGCCCGGCGGCGTGCGCCGACATGTCTGCGCCAGACGTGTACCGGCCGGCAGGTCGCGCTTCTGCGCCGCGCAGCGGCAGGTCACGCCTGTGCTCCGGACACCGGCAGGTCACGCTTCTGCGCCGCGCACCGGCAGGCCACGCCTGTACGCCGTACAACGGCAGGCCCCGTGTCGTACGGGTCCTCGGCCTCGTGCTCGTGCGGCGTGCACCGAGCACAGGGCGGCCGCCGCCCGGCGCCTGCGTGCGTTGTCCACAGGGAGTTGTCCACAGGGGTGGCCGGTAAGTCCCCGCATTGGCACAGTGGTGGTCATGCGGGGGTGGTGGCAGGACCTCACCGACCTGGTGCTGCCGGCCGAGTGCGGAGGCTGCGGACGGCCTCGTACGGTGCTCTGCCCGGAGTGCCGTGCCGCCCTGACCGGGGCCGCACCGCGCCGGGTGCGACCGGTGCCGGAGCCGTGCGGGCTGCCCGTGGTGCACGCGGCGGCTCCCTACGAGGACGAGGTGCGGGCAGCGTTGCTCGCCCACAAGGAAAGGGGCGCTCTGGCGCTCGCGGCCCCTCTCGGAGCGGCCCTGGCGGGGGCCGTACGGGTAGGGCCGGGCTGCGCGCGACGTGCTGGTCCGGGCGCACGCGACACGGCTCCGGAGGGGCGGCTCAGGGGCAGGAAGGGGCAAACGTGCGACGCGGGAGCCGGGCCGCTCCTCCTCGTCCCCGTGCCGTCGTCACGGCGGGCCGTGCGGGCCCGGGGACACGATCCGGTGCGCCGGATCGCGCTCGCGGCGGCGGGCGAACTGCGGCGCACCGGGACGCCGGCCAGGGTGGCGGCCGTGCTGCGGCAGCGGCGCGCCGTGGCCGACCAGTCGGGACTCAATTCCCGCCAGCGGCTGGACAATCTCGCGGGCGCCCTTGAGGTGGCCGCCGGAGGTGCGCGGCTGCTGGTGGACGGCGGGCCGGTGGTGCTCGTGGACGACCTGATGACGACGGGCGCCTCGTTGGCGGAGGCGGCACGAGCCGTCCGGATGGCTCGATCGGCCGTACGGCAAGTGGGTGAAGAGGAGGACGGGGCGGATCTGACGGAAGTGATTCGGCGAATGGCGGGTAGTGGCGAAGTCATGGACGGGAGGCCCGACACGACCTGCGCGGCCGTGATCGCGGCGTCACCGGACGCTTTCGAAATAAACCGGAACTGACAGAGAACTTGCATCGTTGCAGGTAATGAGACGGTCAATTCACCTGAACGGAGGTACGCCGCAGTAGAGGGTGACGACATCCGTCCGGGCGAGATATGTTCGGTTGTGAGGCAATGGCGCAGGCCGGACCTCGCTAATCCGAATGCCGTGCTGCGGGTTTCCGGCAATCACCCGCATCGGTGGGGTGGAGATCTTGCCCATGGGGGAGGAGGAGGTGAAAGTCACCGAGTCCGAGGTTCCGGGAGACACCGGAGCCGGGTGCAAAAGGGAGATGCTCCGCCAGTGGAGCGGAGCTATCCGGGAACGGAGTTCTGCGTGGACATCGTCGTCAAGGGCCGCAAGACCGAGGTGCCCGAGCGGTTCCGCAAGCACGTGGCCGAGAAGCTGAAGCTGGAGAAGATCCAGAAGCTCGATGGCAAGGTGATCAGCCTCGACGTCGAGGTGTCCAAGGAGCCCAACCCCCGACAGGCCGACCGTTGCGACCGAGTGGAGATCACCCTCCGCTCCCGCGGTCCGGTGATCCGGGCGGAGGCAGCGGCGAGCGACCCGTATGCAGCACTCGATCTGGCGGCGGACAAACTCGAGGCACGGCTGCGCAAGCAGCACGACAAGCGCTACACCCGCCGTGGCAACGGCAGGATCTCGGCAGCGGAGGTCGCCGACCACGTCCCCGGCGCCGCGACGCTGAACGGGAACGGGAGCGTCGTCCGCGAGGAGGAACCGGACAGTGTGCCGACCAAGAAGATCGGCTCGCTCGAGGTCATGGGCGAAGGCCCCCTCGTCGTCCGCGAGAAGACCCACGTGGCCGCCCCGATGACGCTCGACCAGGCGCTCTACGAGATGGAGCTGGTCGGGCACGACTTCTACCTCTTCGTCGACTCCGAGACGAAGGAGCCCAGTGTCGTCTACCGACGGCACGCGTACGACTACGGCGTCATCCACCTCAGCACGGACCCCATGGTCACGCAGGCCGGAGCGGACGCGCCGGGCGGTGCGCTCGGCGGCTGACCCTCCCGGTGACAGCTGAGCCGGTGCCCCTGGAGCGCGTGTGCGCCCCCAGGGGCACCGGTGTGCGACCACTTGGAGCACCGCTCTGTCACCGCACTGTCGTCCGGGCATGGAATCATGGCCGCACCGGCCCAACCGGTGGGCCGTTGCCTTGGGTTGGCGATGGCACAGGAACACAGGCCACGGCCTTCAGGGGGAGGAACGATGGCGGACAGCTTCGGACCGATGCGTGACGACGACGCCGACGACGGCGTGGTCGGCATGGGCCCGGACGCGGGCTCTTCGCGCAAGGAGCCCATCCGGGTCCTCGTCGTGGACGACCACGCCCTCTTCCGCCGCGGTCTGGAGATCGTGCTCGCGGCCGAGGAGGACATCCAGGTCGTCGGCGAGGCGGGCGACGGGGCGGAGGCGGTCGACAAGGCGGCCGACCTGCTGCCCGACATCGTGCTCATGGACGTGCGGATGCCGAAGCGCGGCGGCATCGAGGCGTGCACCTCCATCAAGGAGGTCGCCCCCAGCGCGAAGATCATCATGCTCACGATCAGCGACGAAGAGGCCGACCTCTACGACGCCATCAAGGCGGGCGCCACGGGCTATCTCCTCAAGGAGATCTCCACGGACGAGGTGGCCACCGCCATTCGTGCGGTGGCCGACGGCCAGTCGCAGATCAGTCCGTCGATGGCGTCGAAACTCCTCACCGAGTTCAAGTCGATGATCCAGCGCACCGACGAGCGCCGCCTGGTGCCCGCACCACGGCTCACCGACCGTGAGCTGGAGGTACTCAAGCTCGTCGCCACGGGAATGAACAACCGGGACATCGCCAAGGAGTTGTTCATCTCCGAGAACACGGTCAAGAACCACGTGCGCAACATCCTGGAGAAGCTCCAGCTGCACTCCCGGATGGAGGCCGTGGTGTACGCGATGCGGGAGAAGATCCTCGAAATCCGCTGACCGCGTGACCGCGTGACCGCGTGACCGCGTGACCGCCCGACCGGCCCCGGTCCCGGCGGAGCCGCCGGCTTCCGCCAGGGCCCGCCGTGATCACGCGGGACGGTCCCCTGTCATCCCAGGGCGCGCGCCAGCTCCCGGGCGAGCGGCTCGCGAAGCTCCGGAGAGTCCACCCGCTCCACTCGTACGTCCGTGCAGTCGACCCAGCTCGCCGCCTCCATCAGGGCCTGGGCGACCGCGGGGACTGCCTTGGGGCCGTCGAGGCCGACCTGCTTGGCGACCAGGGTGCGGCCCTCCCGGGCGGGGTCCACACGGCCGACCAGACGGCCACCGGCGAGCACCGGCATCGCGAAATAGCCGTACACCCGCTTCGGCTTGGGCGTGTACGCCTCCAGGCGGTGGGTGAAGCCGAAGATCCGCTCGGTGCGCGCCCGCTCCCAGATGAGCGAGTCGAACGGCGACAGCAGCGTGGTGCGGTGGCGGCCGCGAGGGGCCGTCTCCAGGGCCGCCGGGTCCGCCCACGCGTCCGCCGCCGTCCGGCCGGCCTGGCTCGCGCCGCTCCTGCCCTGCGCCGGCTTGCCCCAGCCCTCCACCTTCACCGGGACCAGGCCCGAGTCCGCGATCACCGCGTCGACCTGCTCACCCTTGAGGCGGTGGTAGTCGGCGATGTCCGCGCGCGTGCCGACGCCGAGGGACTGGCCCGCGAGACGGACGAGACGGCGCAGGCACTCCGCGTCGTCCAGCTCGTCGTGCAGCAGCTCGTCCGGGATGGCGCGCTCCGCGAGGTCGTACACCCGCTTCCAGCCGCGCCGCTCCGTGCACACCACCTCGCCGTACATCAGCGCGCGCTCGACGGCGACCTTGGTGCCCGACCAGTCCCACCACTCGCTGGTCTTCTTCGCGCCGCCCAGATCCGTGGCGGTGAGCGGGCCTTCCGCCCGAAGCTGCTTGATCACCTGGTCGTACGTGCCGTCAGGCAGGGCGTGGTTCCAGTGCGGGCGGGAGCGGTAGGCGCGGCGGCGGAACGCGAAGTGGGGCCACTCCTCGACGGGGAGGATGCAGGCGGCGTGCGACCAGTACTCGAAGGCGTGCGTGCCCGTCCAGTAGGCCGAGTCGACCGTCTTGCGGCCCACGGCGCCGAGACGCGCGTACGGCACGAGCTCGTGGGAGCGGGCGAGCACGGAGATGGTGTCGAGCTGGACCGCGCCCAGGTGTCGCAGGACTCCGCGGACGCCGGACCTGCGGTCCGGCGCTCCCATGAAGCCTTGGGCCCGCAGGGCGATGCGGCGGGCTTCGTCGGCGGAGAGTTCTGCGATGGGACGCGGGAGGCTCGTCATGCCCACACGGTAGGCGGTGCCACTGACAGTGGGCCCCGGGCCGGCTCGCCTCGGACCGAGGAGGCCGAGGAGGCCGAGGAGGCCGAGGCGCGCCGGGCCGCGCCGGCCCTCAGACCCCCGACGGGCGGTCGGGGGCCGGCAGGTACGGGGCCGTCGAGGGCAGGCCCAGGTCCGAGGGGAGCAACGAGCCGACCCAGCAGTCGCGCCGTACGCCCTTGTTGTTGATGGCGGAGCGGAGGGTGCCCTCGATGACGAAGCCGGCGCGTTCGGCGACGGCGCGGGAGCCGGCGTTGCCGACCTCGGCGCGCCATTCGACGCGGTCGACGGACAGATCCGTGAAGGCCCAGCGGGAGGCGGCGACGGTGGCCTCGGTGATGTAGCCGCGGCCGCGGTGCTCCTTCGTCGCCCAGAAACCGACCTCGCCGACGCCGAGGGAACGCATCGTGATGCCGAGCATGCCCACCAGTTCGCCGGAGGGGAGGAAGACACCGAAGGTGAACATGGAGCCGTCCGCCCAGCCGTCCGGCACCATCTGGTCGGTGAAGCCCGCCGCGTGCTCGCGCAGATACGGCGACGGGATGGTGGTCCAGCGCTGGATGTCCGGATCCTGGGCGGCCTCGTACACGGCGTCGGTGTCGTGCGGGCCCACGGTGCGCAGCACAAGACGGTCGGTGGTCAGGGTGACGGGGTCCATCGGGCGATTCTGCTCGGGGAGGCCGGAGGGGCGCCATCCCTTTGCCGTGAGTGAGCGGCCGGTTACTTTTCGACGAGCGAACGCGGCACCTTCGGCAACCCCCGTCCGTTGTCCTAGTGGCTGTCGCGGGCAGACCTCCCGGCGCGGTGTGGTCCTCGCTTACGATGGCCGTTGCTCAAGCTGTGATTTGTAAGTTTCAGTGAAACCGACCGTCCCAGGCCCGACCGGCAAGGAGACAAACCCCCGTGTCCGTCCTCTCGAAGATCATGCGTGCAGGCGAAGGCAAGATCCTGCGCAAGCTGCACCGCATCGCGGACCAGGTCAACTCCATCGAAGAGGACTTCGTCGACCTCTCCGACGCCGAGCTGCGGGCCCTCACCGATGAGTACAAGCAGCGGTACGCCGACGGCGAAAGCCTCGACGACCTGCTGCCCGAGGCGTTCGCGACCGTCCGCGAGGCGGCCAAGCGCGTCCTGGGCCAGCGTCACTACGACGTGCAGCTGATGGGCGGCGCCGCGCTCCACCTCGGCTACGTGGCCGAGATGAAGACCGGTGAGGGCAAGACGCTCGTCGGCACGCTGCCCACGTATCTGAACGCCCTCTCCGGAGAAGGCGTCCACCTGATCACGGTCAACGACTACCTGGCCGAGCGCGACTCCGAGATGATGGGCCGCGTCCACAAGTTCCTGGGCCTGACCGTCGGTTGCATCCTCGCCAACATGACGCCGGCCCAGCGCCGCGAGCAGTACGCGTGCGACATCACCTACGGCACGAACAACGAGTTCGGCTTCGACTACCTCCGCGACAACATGGCGTGGTCGCAGGACGAACTGGTGCAGCGCGGACACAACTTCGCGGTGGTCGACGAGGTCGACTCCATCCTCGTCGACGAGGCCCGTACGCCGCTGATCATCTCCGGCCCGGCCGACCAGGCCACCAAGTGGTACGGCGACTTCGCCAAGCTGGTCATCCGCCTCAAGAAGGGCGAGGCCGGCAACCCCCTCAAGGGCATCGAGGAGACCGGCGACTACGAGGTCGACGAGAAGAAGCGCACCGTCGCCATCCACGAGTCCGGCGTCTCCAAGGTCGAGGACTGGCTGGGCATCGACAACCTCTACGAGTCGGTGAACACGCCGCTCGTCGGTTACCTGAACAACGCCATCAAGGCCAAGGAACTCTTCAAGAAGGACAAGGACTACGTCGTCATCGACGGCGAAGTCATGATCGTCGACGAGCACACCGGCCGTATCCTCGCCGGCCGCCGCTACAACGAGGGCATGCACCAGGCGATCGAGGCGAAGGAAGGGGTGGACATCAAGGACGAGAACCAGACGCTCGCCACGATCACCCTGCAGAACTTCTTCCGCCTCTACAGCAAGCTCTCCGGCATGACCGGTACGGCGATGACCGAGGCCGCCGAGTTCCACCAGATCTACAAGCTCGGCGTCGTCCCGATCCCGACCAACAAGCCGATGGTCCGCAAGGACCAGTCCGACCTGATCTACCGCACCGAGGTCGCCAAGTTCGACGCGGTGGTCGACGACATCGCCGAGAAGCACGAGAAGGGCCAGCCGATCCTCGTCGGCACGACGTCCGTCGAGAAGTCCGAGTACCTCTCGCAGCAGCTCAGCAAGCGCGGCATCCAGCACGAAGTGCTGAACGCCAAGCAGCACGACCGGGAGGCGACGATCGTCGCCCAGGCCGGCCGCAAGGGCGCCGTGACCGTGGCCACGAACATGGCCGGTCGTGGTACCGACATCAAGCTCGGCGGCAACCCCGACGACCTCGCCGAGGCGGAGCTGCGCCAGCGCGGCCTCGACCCGGAGGAGCACATCGAGGAGTGGGCCGCCGCGCTTCCGGACGCCCTGGAGCGGGCCGAGAAGGCCGTGCGGGCCGAGTTCCAGGAGGTCAAGGACCTCGGCGGGCTCTACGTCCTCGGCACCGAGCGGCACGAGTCGCGCCGCATCGACAACCAGCTGCGCGGTCGTAGCGGCCGTCAGGGCGACCCGGGCGAGTCCCGCTTCTACCTGTCGCTCGGCGACGACCTGATGCGGCTCTTCAAGGCGCAGATGGTCGAGCGCGTCATGTCGATGGCCAACGTCCCCGACGACGTGCCGATCGAGAACAAGATGGTCACGCGCGCGATCGCGTCGGCCCAGTCGCAGGTCGAGCAGCAGAACTTCGAGACCCGCAAGAACGTCCTGAAGTACGACGAGGTCCTCAACCGCCAGCGCGAGGTCATCTACGGCGAGCGCCGCCGCGTCCTGGAGGGCGAGGACCTGCACGAGCAGATCCAGCACTTCATGGACGACACGATCGACGCGTACATCGCGGCCGAGACCGCCGAGGGCTTCGCCGAGGAGTGGGACCTGGACCGGCTGTGGGGCGCCTTCAAGCAGCTCTACCCGGTGAAGGTCACCATCGACGAGCTTGAGGAGGCGGCCGGTGACCGCGCCGGTCTGACCGCCGAGTTCATCTCCGAGTCCATCAAGGACGACATCCACGAGCAGTACGAGTCCCGCGAGGGCCAGCTCGGCTCCGAGATCATGCGTGAGCTGGAGCGCCGGGTCGTGCTGTCGGTCCTGGACCGGAAGTGGCGTGAGCACCTCTACGAGATGGACTACCTCCAGGAGGGCATCGGCCTGCGCGCCATGGCGCAGAAGGACCCGCTGGTCGAGTACCAGCGTGAGGGCTTCGACATGTTCAGCGCCATGATGGACGGCATCAAGGAGGAGTCCGTCGGATACCTGTTCAACCTGGAGGTCCAGGTCGAGCAGCAGGTCGAGGAGGTCCCGGTCGAGGACACCGCGCCGTCCCTCGACAAGGAGGACGTCGTCCCCGCCGGTGCGCGTCCGGAGATCCGCGCCAAGGGCCTCGACGCCCCGCAGCGACGAGACCGGCTGCACTTCTCCGCGCCGACCGTGGACGGCGAAGGAGGCATCGTCGAGGGCGACTTCACCAACGACGACGAGCCCGTGCGCTCCGAGGCCGACGGCCTCACGCGCGCGGAGCGCCGCAAGCAGCAGAAGGGTGCGCGTCGCCGCAGGAAGTGACGTTCGCCGCGCGCGCCGACCGTGCGTGAAAGGGCCGGGCACCTCGGGGTGCCCGGCCCTTCGCGTTGCCCCGGGGCACCGCCGCGCCAGGGGCCCTTCGCGGCGCCCGGGTGTGCGGCGGGCTCAGTCGTGGGGCATGCGGGGGCCGCCCAGTTCGACCGCCGTGCAGCGCCAGCGGAGGTCGGGGCCCTGCTCCAGGCGGAAGGCCATGGCGCGCAGCCGGTCACCGGCGCCGATCCGGGCGAACGCCTCGATGGCGCCGCGACGCGGCACGTAGTAGCCGATGTCGCGGACGACGGGCTGGGTGCCGCGGGTACGCAGGGGGCCGCGTTCGGCGAGCCAGGCCAGCTCGTCGTAGGCGCGGCCCACGGTGTGGCGCAGCATGCAGTGCACGGGACGCCGGCCGCTCAGCACGGCCACGAGGCGCTCCGCGAAGAGGTCCGTGGGCCGCGGCTGCGGAGCGGTCCGTCCGGGGCCGCGGACGGGCGCGCCGGGAGGCACGGCGCCGCCCGGTGCCGTCACCGGGGCGCCGCCGGCCGTCGCCGTACGGCCGCGAGCGGGCGCCGTACGCGGCCCTGGGTGGACCGCCGGGGCGGAACGGGAGTACGTGCCCGTCTCCGACGTTCGTGGGGGCGTGCCCGGAGCCGACGTGCGAGAGGACGTGCCCGGCGGCGAGGTGCGCGGGGACGCGCCCGGCGCTGTCGGACGGGGGCCTCCCGTGCCCGGGGGCGCCGGGAGGGTGCGGCCCGTGCCCGGCGGCGGTGGTGGCGGGCTGCCGCTCGGTGTCCTGCGGGGCGCACCCGGCGCCCGGGGCGGCGTGCCACCCGGCCCGCGGGTGTCCTGGCGACCCGGCGGGCGGGTGCCCGGGTGGCGCTTCGTCCTGGTCATCACCTTGTTCATGCGTCGTCCCCGGTCGCTGGGGCCCGGTCGATACCGGGCGGTAACTTGCGTGCTGGGGATCTTGTACGGGGCGGGGGAAGGCCATCGCAACGAAGCGGTGCGCGTGTCGCGGCGGCCCGGGAGGTTCACCTATCAGGGGTGTCCGGTGGACGTCGGCCCTGTCGGCACGGGGGAGTGCCGGGTGAATCCGGGGCCCGGGGTGGACGTCGTGGAGGGTGCCTCCGGGGACTCGAAAGGGGACGCCCGCACGTATCCTGAAGGCCCTTCCGGGAGGCGTTCACCCCCTCTCCGGAGGACCGCCCTCCTCGCAGTCCGACGACGAAAGTGGCAGCCATGCGCGTCTACGTCCCCCTGACCCTCTCCGGTCTCGCCGAGGCGTACAAGACGGGGGAGCTGGCGGCGGGACCGTTCGTCGCGTACGCCGTGACGCCCGCGCTGCGCGAGTGGTACCTCTCCGAGGACATCGAGGAGCTGGAGTACGCGGCGCTGAGCCGTGCCGCGCTGGCCTCGCTGCGGCTGATCGCCGTCGACCCGGGTGCCGTACGGCGGCGGGTCGTCGTCGCGGTGGACGTGCCGGACCGGGCCGCCGTCGCCGACCCCGACCGGGGGCTCGACCCCGCGGCGCTCGGCGAGGTACGGGTCTCCCAGGCCGTGACGCTGGCCAAGGCGGCGGCCGTGCACGTCGACGCGGACGACGCGGAGGCGGACGTCGCCGCGGCGGCCCAGGCGCTCGGCGCGGCGGACATGGGGGACGACGACGCCCAGTTCGTCGTCGACGGAGCCGAGGACCACGAGCTGCTGTGGTTCGCCACGCAGGAGATCCCCAACCTGGTGGGGCAGGGCGACTGACGCCCGCCCGCGGTGCGGCCCTCGCGTAAGTCGGGGGCGCGATGTCGGTGGTGGCAGGTACGTTCTTGGTATGGGGATGCACGGAGCTGCGCACATCGTCTGGGACTGGAACGGCACGCTGTTCCACGACAATGAGGCGATCATCGGCGCGACGAACGCGGCCTTCGCCGAGCTGGGGCTGGAGCCGATCACGCTGGAGCGGTACCGAGCGCTGTACTGCGTGCCGGTGCCGAAGTTCTACGAACGGCTGATGGGCCGGCTGCCCACGGACGTCGAGTGGCAGATCATGGACGAGACCTTCCACCGGTACTACGCGGAGCACCGCGTCGCGTGCGGGCTCACCGAGGGCGCGACCGAGCTGCTCGCGGGGTGGCGGTCGGCGGGGCGCAGCCAGTCGATCCTCAGCATGTACGTGCACGACGAACTGGTCCCGCTGGTCCGGGGATTCGGCATCGAGTCGCACTTCATGCGGGTCGACGGGCGGACCGGACCGTCCGGCGGCAGCAAGGCCGAGCACATGGTGCGGCACGTGGGTGCGCTCTCCGGTGTCGAGCCGTCCCGCGTCGTGGTGATCGGCGACGCGGCCGACGACGCGCTCGCCGCCCGGAGCGTGGGCGCGGGGGCCGTGCTCTACACCGGCGGCTCGCACAGCCGCGCCAGCCTGGAGGAGGTCGGCGTGCCCGTGGTGGACAGCCTGGCCGAGGCCGTCGAGGAAGCGCAGCGGCTGGCGGCCTGACGGGCGCCGGGAGCAGGCCTCGCCGGGCCCGGGAGGGCAGCCGGAGGGTGTCCGGCACGGGAAGTGCAGCGGCTGGCGGCCTCCGACCGGGACCGGGAGCGGGCCTCGCCGGGCCCCTGAGTGTCAGCCCCGGCATCCACGGCGCGATCGTCGGTGACGGCGGCACCGACGGCCTACGCGCCCGCAGGTGTCCTGCCCACGCGCCCGCAGGTGTCCTGCCCACGCGCCCGCAGGTGTCCTGCCCACGCCCTCACGGGCGGGCCCGGCAGCCGTCGGCGCCCCCGGGCCGGTCTCACCCCGGTACGGCCCGCAGGACGCAGCCGACGGCCGCTCCCGGCGTCATCGACCGTGATCCCGGCCGGGGCCGGCCGGCACACTCCTGCCGGGGTTCCCCACGACCGCGGGCGCCGCCGCGGTCCGCTCTGCGGCCCTGCCGGATCGGCTGGCCTGCCGGGATCGGCCGGATCGGCCGGATCGGTCGGGACCCCCGCAGGGCTCCGCCCCGTCGGTCCCCGTTCAGCTCGCCGGTGCCTTCGCGCGCAGCACCTTCAGGAACTCCCGCATCCAGCTGGAGTGGTCCGGCCAGGCGCGGGAGGAGACCAGGGTGCCGTCGACCACGGCCTCCGCGTCCTGGAAGGTCGCCCCGGCCGCCTGCATGTCGAGCTCCAGCGCGGGATACGCCGTGACCCGCCGCCCGCGCAGTCCGTCCACGGCGGCCGTCAGCAGGGGCCCGTGGCAGATCTGGGCCACCGGCTTGTCGGTGTCGAAGAAGGACTTGAGGATCTTGCGGAGTTCCGGGTCGTTGCGGAGGTACTCCGGCGCCCTCCCGCCGGGGATGACGAGAGCGGCGTACCGGCTGGGCTCGACCTCGGCGAAGGCGAGGTCGGCGGGCCAGGTGTAGCCGGGTTTCTCCGTGTAGGTGTCGAAGCCGGGTTCGAAGTCGTGGACCACGAACCGGAGCTGCTTGCGGGTGGGGGCGGCGATGTCGACCTCGTAGCCCTCCTCGCGCAGGCGCTGGTAGGGGTACAGGACCTCCAGCGACTCCGCCGCGTCGCCCGTGACGATCAGGATCTTCGTAGTCATGTCGGCCGCTCCCCTCGCCGTGTCCGAGTCGTGCGTCAGCCATGTCCCACGTCCATTGTGCTGCCGTCCCCGGCGGCCGTCCTGACAGCGTGGAGCCGAAGGGGGGCCGTGCCAAGAGGGCACCGGCGCGTTTCCGGCCGCGTGCCGGGGGTGCGTTTCCGGCCGCGCGGAGGCGTCCCGGAGCCCGGCCGGTCACCCCCGTCTCCGCCCCCACTGCATGCCCTCGCCCCTTTCGTCCCTGTGCATACTGTCAAAGTTCCACCCCCGGTTTTGTACACATACGGCTCATGACGGGTGCGGGGTAGGGGGCGATAGCCTTGTGGCGTGATCAGCGCGATATCTCGCGGGGGCATCGTCGCCCCTGCCCCGCGCCCGGAGAGCACGGACCACATCCGTGACCGGGCGGCAATCGCTGATCTTCGCGGGCGGGACAGGACGACGGCGAGCGGGCCGCGTGCCCTCCGTACGTCGAGGACGCCGCGGGAACGGACGCCGACGAGAGCGGTGTCACAGCCCCCGGCGGTGTCGAGAATGACCGATAACCTCCCGCCCATCTCATCTTGCGGCATAGCGTCGGACCTGACCGGACACCCCGCGTCACGGCGTCACGCCGGAAGCACCGAGACCGTACTTCCATCAACGTCACGCAACGGCGCGCGACAGGAGCCAGAGGACAATGCAGACCAAGCTGGACGAAGCCAAGGCCGAGCTGCTCGAACGGGCCGCCCGGGTAGCTGAGAACAGCCCGGTCGGGGGGCACCTACCGACTGGGACGACGGGCGAGGGCACCCCCGACCGGGACACCGTGCTCGCGTTCCTCCAGCGCTACTACCTGCACACAGCCCCGGAGGACCTCGCCGACCGTGACCCGGTCGACGTCTTCGGAGCCGCCTTCTCGCACTACCGGCTGGCCGAGAACCGCCCACAGGGCACGGCCAACGTGCGGGTCCACACGCCGACCGTCGAGGAGAACGGCTGGACCTGCAGCCACTCCGTCGTCGAGGTCGTAACCGACGACATGCCCTTCCTCGTCGACTCGGTCACCAACGAGCTGTCCCGTCAGGGGCGCGGCATCCACGTCGTCATCCACCCGCAGTTCGTGGTGCGGCGCGATCTGACCGGCAAGCTCATCGAGGTGCTGCCCGCCCGTCCGGCCGCCGAGGAGCTGCCGCACGACGCGCACGTCGAGTCGTGGATCCACGTCGAGATCGACCGTGAGACCGACCGTGCCGACCTGAAGCAGATCACGTCCGACCTGCTGCGCGTCCTGTCCGACGTCCGCGAGGCCGTCGAGGACTGGGAGAAGATGCGCGACTCCGCGCTGCGCATCGCGGAGGAGCTGCCCGCCGAGCCGACCGCGGGCGACCTGCGCGACCAGGAGGTGGAGGAGGCCCGTGAGCTGCTGCGCTGGCTCTCGGACGACCACTTCACCTTCCTGGGGTACCGGGAGTACGAGCTTCGCGGCGACGACTCGCTGGCCGCCGTGCCGGGCACCGGCCTCGGCATCCTGCGCTCCGACCCGCACCACGCCGGCGAGGACAGCCACCCGGTCAGCCCGTCCTTCGAGCGGCTGCCCGCCGACGCGCGCGCCAAGGCCCGCGAGCACAAGCTGCTGGTCCTGACCAAGGCGAACAGCCGGGCGACGGTGCACCGTCCGTCGTACCTGGACTACGTCGGCGTCAAGAAGTTCGACGAGCAGGGGAACGTGGTCGGGGAGCGGCGCTTCCTGGGCCTGTTCTCGTCCGCCGCCTACACCGAGTCCGTGCGCCGGGTGCCCGTCATCCGCCGCAAGGTCGAGGAGGTCCTCAGGGGCGCGGGCTTCTCGCCCAACAGCCACGACGGCCGCGACCTGCTCCAGATCCTGGAGACGTACCCGCGCGACGAGCTGTTCCAGACGCCCGTGGACGAGCTCCGCTCGATCGTCACGTCGGTCCTGTACCTCCAGGAGCGGCGCCGGCTGCGGCTCTACCTGCGCCAGGACGAGTACGGCCGCTACTACTCGGCCCTCGTCTACCTGCCGCGCGACCGCTACACCACCGGTGTGCGCCTGCGGATCATCGACATCCTGAAGGAAGAGCTGCACGGCACCAGCGTCGACTTCACGGCCTGGAACACCGAGTCGATCCTGTCCCGGCTGCACTTCGTGGTCCGGGTCGAGCCGGGCACCGAGCTGCCGCAGCTGTCCGACAACGACAAGGACCGCATCGAGGCGCGGCTCGTCGAGGCCGCCCGCTCCTGGGCCGACGGCTTCGCGGAGGCCCTGACCGCCGAGTGCGGTGAGGAGCGCGCCGCGGAACTGCTGCGCCGCTACGGCAACGCGTTCCCCGAGGGCTACAAGGCCGACCACACCCCGCGTGCCGCGGTCGCCGACCTGGTCCACCTCCAGGCGCTCACGCAGGACGCGAGCAAGGACTTCGCACTCAGCCTGTACGAGCCGGTGGGCGCCGCGCCCGGCGAGCGCCGTTTCAAGATCTACCGCACCGGCGAGCAGGTCTCGCTCTCCGCGGTCCTCCCGGCCCTCAACCGCATGGGCGTCGAGGTCACCGACGAGCGCCCGTACGAGCTGCGCTGCTCGGACCGTACGACGGCCTGGATCTACGACTTCGGGCTGCGCCTGCCCAAGTCCGCGAACGGCAACGGCGACGCCCTCGGCGACGACGGCCGCGAGCGGTTCCAGGAGGCCTTCTCCGCCACCTGGACCGGCGAGGCCGAGAACGACGGCTTCAACGCCCTCGTGCTCAGCGCCGGGCTGAACTGGCGGCAGGCGATGGTGCTGCGCGCGTACGCGAAGTACCTGCGCCAGGCCGGATCCACCTTCAGCCAGGACTACATGGAGGACACCCTCCGCAACAACGTCCACACCACCCGGCTGCTGGTCTCGCTGTTCGAGGCGCGGATGTCGCCGGACCGCCAGCGCGCCGGCGTCGAGCTGACCGACGCCCTGCTGGAGGAGCTGGACGCCGCGCTCGACCAGGTCGCCTCGCTCGACGAGGACCGGATCCTGCGGTCCTTCCTGCACCTCATCAAGGCGACCCTGCGGACGAACTTCTTCCAGGAGGCGCTCGGCGGCAAGCCGCACGAGTACGTCTCGATGAAGTTCGACCCGACCGCCATCCCGGACCTCCCGGCGCCGCGGCCGGCGTACGAGATCTGGGTGTACTCGCCGCGCGTCGAAGGCGTGCACCTGCGCTTCGGCAAGGTCGCGCGAGGCGGTCTGCGCTGGTCCGACCGCCGTGAGGACTTCCGCACGGAGATCCTCGGCCTGGTCAAGGCGCAGATGGTGAAGAACACCGTCATCGTGCCGGTCGGCGCCAAGGGCGGCTTCGTCGCCAAGCAGCTGCCGGACCCGTCGGTGGACCGCGACGCCTGGCTCGCCGAGGGCATCCGCAGCTACCGCACCTTCATCTCGGCGCTGCTCGACATCACCGACAACATGGTCGGCGGGGAGGTCGTGCCGCCGGTCGACGTGGTGCGTCACGACGGGGAGGACACCTACCTCGTCGTCGCCGCCGACAAGGGCACCGCGACGTTCTCGGACATCGCCAACGAGGTCGCCGAGAGCTACAACTTCTGGCTCGGCGACGCCTTCGCCTCCGGCGGCTCGGCCGGCTACGACCACAAGGGCATGGGCATCACCGCCCGCGGCGCCTGGGAGTCCGTCAAGCGGCACTTCCGGGAGCTGGGCGTGAACACCCAGACGCAGGACTTCACGGTCGTCGGCGTCGGCGACATGTCCGGTGACGTGTTCGGCAACGGCATGCTGCTCTCCGAGCACATCCGTCTGGTCGCCGCGTTCGACCACCGGCACATCTTCATCGACCCGACCCCGGACGCGGAGGCCTCGTACGCCGAGCGCCGCCGCCTGTTCGAGCTGCCGCGCTCCTCGTGGGCCGACTACGACACCGAGCTGATCTCCGCCGGCGGTGGCGTCTTCCCGCGCACCGCCAAGGCCATCCCGGTCAACGCGCACATCCGTGAGGCCCTCGGCATCGAGTCGGGCGTCGCCAAGATGACCCCGGCCGACCTGATGAAGGCGATCTTCCAGGCGCCGGTCGACCTGCTGTGGAACGGCGGCATCGGCACGTACGTGAAGTCGTCCGCGGAGTCGCACGCCGACGTGGGTGACAAGGCCAACGACGCCATCCGCGTGGACGGCGCCGAGCTGCGCGTCAAGGTCGTCGGCGAGGGCGGCAACCTGGGTCTGACCCAGCTCGGCCGGATCGAGTTCGCCCAGCAGGGCGGCAAGATCAACACCGACGCCATCGACAACAGCGCGGGCGTGGACACCTCCGACCACGAGGTGAACATCAAGATCCTGCTCAACGCGGTGGTGGCCAACGGCGATCTGACGGTCAAGCAGCGCAACAAGCTGCTCGCCGAGATGACCGACGAGGTCGGCGCGCTGGTCCTGCGCAACAACTACGCGCAGAACGTGGCGATCGCCAACGCGCTGGCCCAGTCGCCGAGCATGCTCCACGCCCAGCAGCGCTTCATCCGTCACCTGGTGCGCGAGGGCCACCTCGACCGGGCGCTGGAGTTCCTGCCCAGCGATCGGCAGATCCGGGAACGGATGGTCGCCGGGCTGGGCCTGACCGGCCCGGAGACGGCCGTCCTCCTCGCCTACACGAAGATCACGGTCGCCGAGGAACTGCTCGCCACGTCGCTGCCGGACGATCCGCACCTGGAGCGGCTGCTGCTGGCGTACTTCCCGAGCGCGCTGCGCGAGAAGCTCCGTGAGCAGATCGACGGGCACGCGCTGCGCCGCGAGATCGTCACGACCGTCCTGGTCAACGACACGGTCAACACGGGCGGTACGAGCTTCCTGCACCGGCTGCGCGAGGAGACCGGCGCGTCGCTGGAGGAGATCGTCCGGGCGCAGACCGCGGCCCGCGCGATCTTCGAGTCGAGCAAGGTGTGGGACGCGGTGGAGGCGCTCGACAACATCGTCGCCGCCGACATCCAGACCCGTATCCGGCTGCACTCGCGCCGTCTGGTGGAGCGCGGGACGCGCTGGCTGCTCAACAACCGGCCGCAGCCGCTCCAGCTCGCCGAGACGATCGGCTTCTTCAGCGAGGGCGTCGAGCAGGTCTGGTCCGAGTTGCCGAAGCTGCTGCGCGGTGCCGACCTCGAGTGGTACCAGCAGATCTACGACGAGCTGACGGGCGCGGGTGTCCCGGACGAACTGGCCACCAGGGTGGCCGGGTTCTCCTCCGCCTTCCCGACGCTGGACATCGTCGCGGTGGCCGACCGGATGGGCAAGGACCCGATGGACGTCGCCGAGGTGTACTACGACCTCGCCGACCGCCTCGGGATCACCCAGCTCATGGACCGCATCATCGAGCTGCCGCGCGCGGACCGCTGGCAGTCCATGGCCCGTGCGTCGATCCGTGAGGACCTGTACGCGGCGCACGCGGCCCTGACGGCGGACGTCCTGGCCGCGGGCAGCGACTCCGCGACTCCCGAGCAGCGCTTCAAGGCCTGGGAGGAGAAGAACGCGGCGATCCTCGGCCGGGCGCGCACGACGCTGGAGGAGATCCAGGGCTCGGACGCGTTCGACCTGGCGAACCTGTCGGTGGCGATGCGGACGATGCGCACGCTGATGCGGACGCATTCGTAGGCCGTCCATCAGGCCGTAGGGCGACACGGCGATACGCCGAGGGGGCGCCCCGGATCTCGTACGAGATCCGGGGCGCCCCCGTTCGTGTTTTCCGGCGCGGCCTGATCGGGCTTTTCTTTCCGACCTCCGAAGGGAATCGGGCCCTGAATTTACCTATTCATGCTAAATAGGACATTTGGGTTAGGTTTGGCCCGATCGTCGACGGCTGGCTGGAGGACTCGGACCCGTGACAGTGCAACTCAGTGAGCGGCGGGCCCCGGTCGCGGCCGTGCCCGCTCCCCGCTCCAGGCCGTTCGTGCGCACCCGCCGGCTCGCCCTCGAAGTGGCCCGGTTCTCGGTGGTCGGCGGCAGCGGTGTCGCGGTCAACATCCTCTTCTTCAATGTGCTGCTGCACGGTCTGGCGTGGCCCCCGATGGTCGCCACGGTGGTCGCCAGTTGTGTCGCCATGGGCACCAATTACCTCGGATTCCGGTTTTTTGCCTATCGGGACCGCGCCTCGCGCACCACGCGGCAGATCGTTCTCTTCTTCGCGTTCAGCGGTCTCGGTGTCGCCATGGAGAGCGCCCTGTTCTACCTCGGCTACCGCAGTTTCGGGATGAGCGGTCCGCTCGCCTCGAACGCCGCCAAGGCGCTGTCGATCGTGCTGGCGTCGGCCTTCCGCTTCGTGGTGTACCGGACCTGGGTCTTCCAACACGCGAAGCACGGTCGATAACGCCGCACAGCGGGACATTGTGTCTACGATTAATAGGATGAATGTGGATCAATGTCGCGCGCCGGCCGGCCCCGCCGTCTCCGTGGTCGTCATCGTCTACAACGACGCCGACCGACTGCCCACGGCTGTGCGCTCAGTCCTGGACCAGACGCTGCACGGCGTCGAGGTCGTCATCGTCGACGACCGCAGCACGGACGGCTCGTACGAGACGGCGCGGCTGCTCGCCGCCCAGCACCCCGACCGCGTCCGCGTGTTCCGCCTGCCCGAGAACAGCGGCGGCTGCGGCGCCCCCCGCAATCGCGGCATCGCCGAGGCCCGTGGCGACTACGTCCTCTTCCTCGACAGCGACGACGTGCTGGAACGCAACGCCTGCCGCAACATGCTGGAGGCCGCCGAGACCACCGGCGCCGACCTCGTCTCCGGCCTGTGCGTGCGGGTGCACGTCGACTCGCGCACGCGCAAGCAGGTCAAGTGGTACCCCTGGCTGTACGAGCGCACCCGCACCCTGGAGTCGATCACCGAGCTGCCCGACCTGATGGTCTTCGACACCCTGTCGACGAACAAGTGCTACCGCAGGCGGTTCCTGCTCGACGAACGGCTGGAGTTCCCGGTCGGCATTCACTACGAGGACCTGCTCTTCTCCGCGCAGGCCTATGCCGCCGCCCGCCGCATCACGCTCATCCCCAACCGGGTCTACGAATGGCGGGTCGTGGAGAAGCCGGCCGAGACGGCGGCGCGGTCCATCAGCAACCGGCGCGACGAGATCGCCAACTTCGCGCACCGCATGGAGATCCACCGCCGGGTGGACCGGCTCCTCGCGGAACGCGGCATGCTGGAGCTGAAGTTCGCCAAGGACGTGAAGTTCCTCAAGCACGACCTGGTGCTGCACCTGCGGGAGCTGCCCGCGCGCGACGCGCCGTACCGGCGGGAGTTCGCCGGGATCGCGCGGCAGTACCTGGAGTCGATCGACCGGGCCGCCTTCGACGAGGCCGAACCCATCCACGCCATCTGCGCCTATCTCCTCCGGATGGGCGACTGGGACAACCTGCTGCCCGCCGTGGACACGCTCACCAACCGTGACAAGATCTCCTCCTCGCTCGTGGAGCGCGACGGGCGGGTGTACTGGTGCGCCGAGCATCTCGGCGACCCGTTCGGCCGGCACGTCCTGGACGTCACCGAATTCGGCTATCACACCAGGCCGGTCGAGAGGATGTTCCTGCGCAACGCGCTCACCCACTACGAGGGACCCCGGGGAGCGGGCGGCACCGTGCGCCTCGCCGGGCGCATCGTCAACCCGCTCGGTGTCGTCCCGCCCGGGGCGCGGCTCACCGCGGAGCTGGAGTTCTACGCGCGCCGTGCCGGTGTGCGCTTCCAGACCTTCCGCTTCCCCGTGGCGAGCGTGCGGCACGAGGGCGAGTCCCTTCTCTGGGAGGCCGCGCCGGACCTGACGGCCCTGCGGCCGCTGGGCCTCGTCGACGCGGTGTGGGACGTGCGCCTGCGCCTGGACGTCGACGGCGCACGCACCTCGACCCGGCTCACGGCCGCGGGCCCCGGCCCGTTCGCCGGCCGGGTGCCGGTCCGCCCCCGCCTCACCCGGCTGGTGGCCGACCGCATCGAGCCGGTGATCTCCTCGCGCGGCCACCTCGCCTTCCGGCTGGTCCCGGACAAGAAGGCCAACGAACTCCTCCAGAGACAGGTGCACGGCAAGGTCGCCCGACTCGCCAAGTCCCGCTACCGCAAGGCCAAGTCCCTGCGCAAACGGCTCACCTCCGGCGACACCAAGATCCGGCTGTACCACGAGGTGTTCAGCAGGCTGCCCGTCCGCAAGGGCCTCGTCGTCTTCGAGAGTCATCTGGGCCGGCAGTACAGCGACAGCCCCAAGGCCGTCTACGAGGAGATGCGCCGCCAGGACCTCCGGTTCGAGGCCGTCTGGTCGTACGCGGGCAGTCCCGACGGATTCCCCGCCGACGCCACGCTCGTACGCCGCTGGTCCCTGCCGTATCTCAAGGCACTTGCCCAGGCCGAGTTCTGGGTCGACAACCAGAGCTATCCGCTGAAGCTGACCAAACGCCCGGAGACGACGTACATCCAGACCTGGCACGGCTCGGCGCTCAAGCGCATGGGCTTCGACGAACCGGGCTGGAAACTCAAGTCCCGTGCGCAGCAGGAGGTCCAGCAGCGGGTCCTCGACCGCTTCGACCGGTTCCTGATCCGCTCCGAGCACGATGTGCGCACGCTCGCGCGGGCGTTCCGGCTCCAGGAACGGACCCTCCTACGGGTGGGCTACCCGCGCAACGACGAACTGGTGCGGACCAGGGAACGGGAGGAGGTGTCGGGACGGCGCGTACGCGGCCCGCTCGCCGCCGAGCTGGGCATCCCCGACGACCGGCAGGTCCTGCTGTACGCCCCGACCTTCCGGCAGCACGGCGGCGCACCGCGGCGGTTCGAACTGCCCTTCGACGTGGAGTGCTTCGCCGACACCTTCGGCGACCGCTACGTCCTCCTCGTGCGCTCCCACTACCTGAACCACGTCGTGCTGCCGCCCTCCGTGCGCGGCCGGGTCGTCGACGTGACCGCGCACCACGACATGACCCCGCTGCTGGCCCTCGCCGACGGGCTGATCACCGACTACTCGTCCGTGATGTTCGACTACGCCCTGCTGGACCGGCCGATGTTCTTCTTCGCCTACGACTACGACGAGTACGTGAACGAGGGCCGTGGCACCTACTTCGACCTGATGGAGCGCGCGCCCGGTCCGGTGGTGCGCACCGAGGACGAACTGCACGCCGTCCTCGGCTCGCTGGAGGAGCAGACGGTCAAGTACGCGGCCGCGCGCGAGCGGTTCACCGCCGAGTTCGGGGAGTACGACAAGGGGACCTCGGCCCGCAGCGTGGTCGACCAGTTCTTCGCGCAGTGGAGGCGTGCATGACCGACCAGGCGTGGCTGACCGAGCGGCCGGCGGCAAGCGTCGCGACCGGCACGAGCGACCGTCCGCGGGATGTCTTCATCGTCTCCAACAGCGTCGACGAGCTGGGCGGGGTGACCAGTTGGTCGCACCAGATGGCCCGCCTGTTCACCGGGCGCGGCCACCGTGTGCACGTCGTCGGCATCACCGAGCCCGAAGTCCCGCAGGAGCTGGGCGAGACGGCGTACCCCACCACCACGTTGTACGACGTCCATCCGCCCCAGATCGGACCCATGCGCGGGCTGAAGGGGCGGCTCAACGTGGCCGAGCGCAGACGGCGCACCGCGCGCGCGGAGGGCATGCGGGAGCAGGCCGCCAAGCTGACCGCGCTCTTCCGGACCGCGCGTCCCGGCGCCGTCGTGATCGTCACCCAGGTGTGGGCCATGGAATGGGTGGCGCTCGCCGACACGACCGGTCTCCTCGTCGTCGGCATGAGCCACGAGTCGTTCGCGTACTGCCGGAAGACCTCCCGCTTCGGGCGGGTGCAGCGGCACTACCGGAACGTCGACCGGATGCTGGTGCTCACCCGGGAGGACGCCGATCTGTGGATCCGACAGGGCATGAACAACGCCTCCTTCATGCCGAACCCGATCCCGTTCATGCCCGAGACGCCCTCCCCGCGCACCGAGAGGGCCGTCGTCAGCATCGGCCGGCTGCACGACCAGAAGGGCATCGACATGCTGCTCGACGCCTGGGCCGAGGTCGCGCCGAACCACCCCGAGTGGCGGCTGCGGATCTACGGCACGGGGGAGGACGAGGAGATCCTTCAGGAGCGGTGCACCACGCTGGGCCTCGACGGCAGCGTCGACTGGATGGGCCCGACGAGCGATGTGCCGGGCGCGCTGCGCGACAGCTCCGTCTTCGTGCTGCCCTCGCGCGGCGAGGGCTTCCCGCTGGCCGTCATGGAGGCCATGGCGGCGGGGGTGCCGTGCGCCGCGTTCGACTGCGCGCCGGGCGTGCACGAGATCATCCGCGACGGCGAGGACGGTCTGCTCGCCACGCTCGGCAACACCGGCGAACTCGCGCGCCGGATGGACACGCTGATGTCCGACAAGGGGATGCGGGACGCGATGGGCGAGGCGGCCCGGGTGAACATCCAGCGCTACGCGGCGGAGGAGATCGTGCGCCGCTGGGAGGACCTGTTCGCCTTCCTGGAGAGGTGAGCCGCCGGGGTGAGGCGGGCCCGCGCGGGTGATCAGGGCCGCGCGGGCGCCGTCCGCCCTACTTGCCCGTGAACTTCTCGTACTCCTTCAGGACGTCCTCCGTCGGCCCGTCCATGCGCAGTTCCCCGCGCTCCAGCCAGAGCACCCGGTCGCAGGTGTCCCGGATCGACTTGTTGTTGTGGCTGACCAGGAAGACGGTGCCCGCGTGCTTGCGCAGCTCGCGGATGCGGGCCTCGGAGCGCTTCTGGAAGGAACGGTCGCCGGTCGCCAGGGCCTCGTCGATCATCAGGACGTCGTGGTCCTTGGCCGCGGCGATGGAGAAGCGGAGCCGGGCGGCCATGCCGGAGGAGTACGTGCGCATGGGGAGCGTGATGAAGTCGCCCTTCTCGTTGATGCCGGAGAAGTCGACGATCTCCTGGTAGCGCTCGCGGACCTGCTCCTTGGACATGCCCATCGCGAGACCGCCGAGGTGGACGTTGCGCTCGCCGGTGAGGTCGTTCATCAGAGCCGCGTTGACGCCGAGCAGCGAGGGCTGGCCGTCGGTGTAGATCCTGCCGTTCTCCACCGGCAGCAGGCCGGCGACGGCTTTCAGGAGAGTCGACTTGCCGGAGCCGTTGGTGCCGATCAGGCCGATGGCCTCGCCCTTGTACGCGGTGAAGGAGACGCTCTTGACGGCGTGCACCTTGCGGACGCCCGCCGCCTTCTCGACGTGTTTGCGGCGCAGGATGCGGTTGAGCGCGGCGGTCGCGCTGCCGCGTCCCGCGCCGGTGCCGTTGACGCGGTAGACGATGTCGACGCGGTCGGCGATGACGGTGGGCACGCGGGCCCCGTCCGCGGCGGCCGGGTCCTGGGGCCGGATGTCCTCGATCACGGTGATGGTGTCAGCCACGGCCGTACGTCTCCTCAGCCTTCCAGAAGTAGATGAAGCCGCCGACGCCCGCGACGAGTGCCCAGCCGATGGCCAGCGCCCATACGTGGTGCGGCAGTTGGTGCGCGTGGAAGCTGTCGATCAGGGCGAAGCGCATCAGGTCGATGTAGACGGCCGCCGGGTTGCTCTCCAGGAGGACCATCGCCCAGTGCGGCAGGTCGCTGTGGCTGAGCACCTTGTCGATGCTCCACATGACTCCGGAGACGTACATCCAGGTGCGCAGCAGGAACGGCATGAGCTGCGCGATGTCGGGCGTCTTGGCGCCCATCCGCGCCATGATCATCGCGATGCCCGCGTTGAACGTGAACTGAAGCACCAGGACGGGCACCGCGAGCAGCCAGGAGAAGCTCAGCGGGACGCCGAAGCAGAGCAGGATGACGACCAGGGCGGCCATCGAGAAGAGCAGCTGCTGGAGCTGCTGGAGGGCGTACGAGACGGGCAGCGCCGCCCGGGGGAAGTGCAGGGCGCGGACCAGGCCGAGGCTGCCGGAGATCGCCCGGGTGCCCGCCATGATCGAGCTCTGCGTGAAGGTCCAGATGAACACGCCGGTGACGAGGAAGGGGATGTAGTCCGGCACGCCGTGCTTGGTGCCGAGCAGCACGCCGAAGATGAAGTAGTAGACCGCCGCGTTCAGCAGCGGGGTCATCACCTGCCACACCTGGCCGAGCTTCGCCTGGCTGTACTGCGCGGTCAGCTTGGCGGTGGCGAAGGCGGTGATGAAGTGCCGCCGCGCCCACAGCTGGCGGACGTACTCGGGCAGGGACGGGCGGGCGCCGCTGACGGTGAGTCCGTACCGGGCGGCGAGCGCCGCGGCGTCGTCGGACGGGTGGCCCGGTGTCGCTGTCGGGGGCGGCGTGTCGAGGACCTGGCTCACATCCGCTGCTTTCGCTCGGGGGGTGGGGTGCGAGAGCGGTCCGCCTCGATGTGTCCTACGTCGTTCTTGCCGTCTTCTTACGTCGGGACGGGACCGTATCGTCGCAACGCGAGCGTAGGGCTTCTCTACGTCGGAACGCAACCGTTTCGTCGTAACGGCCTATGCTGGTCGGCATGACGAACGCCGATGCCACCGCGAGTGCCTCCGCCAAGGCCCCGCGCCGCCGGGCCCCGGCCGGCGCGGCCGTCCTCCGTGAGGACGTGACGGAAGCCATCCGCGCCGCCGTCTTCGAGGAGCTCGCCGCCGTCGGGTACGCCCGGATGTCGATCGAGGGCATCGCGCGCCGCGCGGGCGTCGGCAAGACCGCCGTGTACCGGCGCTGGCGCTCCAAGCTCCATCTGGTCCTGGACCTGGTCTCGGCCGTCGCGGTCCAGGGGTTGCCCGCGCCCGACACGGGCTCGCTGGAGGGCGATCTGCGGCTGCTGTACGAGGTCACCTCGCGCGCCCTGCGCCACCCCGTGGCCGGTCAGATCATCCCCGACCTCCAGGCGGAGGCCGCGCGGAACCCGGACATCGCGGACGCCATGCAGAAGGCCCTGCGCGAGGGGCAGCAGAGCGTCGCCAGCGGGATCGTCGCGGCGGCCGCCGAGCGCGGCGAGGTGCGCGCGGACATCGACCACGACCTCGCGCTCGACCTGATGTCCGGCCCGCTGTACTGGCGGGCGGTGGTGGTCCGCGGGCCCAAGCTGCCCAAGGGCTATCTGGCCGGCCTGGCCCGCGCCACGGCCGCGGCGCTCAAGGCGCTGTGATCACGCCGTAGCCGGACCCCGCGGTGACCGGGCCCGGCGCGGGCGGTCAGGACCGGCTGGCCTCCGGGTGCAGGCGCACCCAGCCCGCCCACGCCGAGGTGATCATGTCCTGGACGTCGTACTTCGCCTTCCAGCCGAGCTCGGTGGCGATGCGGTCGGCGGAGGCGACGACGCGTGCCGGGTCGCCGGGCCGGCGGGGGGTGGTCACCGGCGGGCGGTCGTAGCCGGTGAGCGCGTTGATGCGGTCGATCATCTCGCGGACCGAAACGCCCTCGCCGCGGCCGATGTTGAGGGTCATGGCGCGGCCCGGGGACGCCTGGAGGGCGCGGGCCGCGGCCACGTGGGCCTCCGCCAGGTCGACCACATGGATGTAGTCGCGCACGCACGTCCCGTCGGGGGTCGGGTAGTCGTCGCCGAAGATGCGCGGCGGCGCGTTCTCCGTGAGCTTCTCGAAGACCATGGGGATCAGGTTGAAGACGCCGGTGTCGGCCAGCTGGGGTGTCGCCGCGCCCGCCACGTTGAAGTACCGCAGGGAGGCCGTGGACAGGCCGGTGGCACGGCCCGTCGCGCGCACCAGCCACTCGCCCGCGAGTTTCGTCTCGCCGTACGGGCTCATCGGCGCGCACGGCGTCTCCTCGCGCACCAGGTCCACGTCCGGCATGCCGTACACGGCGGCGGAGGACGAGAAGACGAAGGAGGGGACCTGCGCGTCGGTCACGGCGGACAGCAGGACGCGCAGACC
The DNA here is from genome assembly GCF_039543605.1 of Streptomyces siamensis. NCBI lineage: Bacteria > Bacillati > Actinomycetota > Actinomycetes > Kitasatosporales > Streptomycetaceae > Streptomyces > Streptomyces siamensis. The sequence continues at coordinate 25,702 of NZ_BAABKB010000002.1, forward strand.
CTCGACGTTCTCCCGGTAGTAGTGCAGGGGAAGGTCCATCGACTCGCCGACCTGCTTCTTCGCGGCCAGGTGGACGACGCCGGTGACGGAGTGCTCCCGGATCGTCCGCTCCAGCGTCTCGGCGTCCAGGGTCGAGCCGATCACCACCGGCACGTCGGACGGCACGCGCTCCGGGATGCCGGTCGACAGGTCGTCGTAGACCACCGCCCGCTCGTCCGCCTCCAGCATGGCGCGGACGACGTGCGCCCCGATGTAGCCGGCGCCGCCGGTGATCAGCCAGGTCATGTGGGCCGTCCCCTCGTCAGTGAGCCCGGTGCTGCACGGGTCGTTCGGTCGCGTATCAGTGAAGCAGGCGGCGGAGGCGGCGACGCGCCACTTCGGTCATTCCTCGCCATCCGGGCGCTGTGCGCAACGCCAGCGCGCCGGAGTGCGTGCGGTACGGCTGCACCAGCAGTACGCCGTGACGGGCGTCCGGGACGGCGCGGCGGCGCAGCAGACCGCGCCCGGCGACCGCGTGCGCCGTGACGTCCCGGGCGGAGCCGTCGCGGAAGCGGAGCCTCAGCCGCAGGTCCCAGGTGCCCGCGCCGAGCGCGGACAGGTCCACCGGCGCCTCGGCCGACCACAGGTCGCCGTACCGGTCGGGCCGCAGGAGGGCCTGGCGGCGCAGGCCCACCCGCCCGTCGTCCCGGTGCACGAACTCCACGTCCATCGAGGCCGGCCCGGCCTCGGCCAGCCGCCCGTACAGCTCGTGCAGACGCAGCCGCAGTCGGGTGCCACGCGCGCGTGGCCGCAGTTCCGCGTCCACGGCGGCGGGCAGCAGATGGGCGGGCCGCACCAGGAAGTGGTCCAGCGTGATCCGGGGCAGGTCGTCCGACCAGACGGGCGTGGCGTCGCCGGCGCGGGCGTACGGCGGGAGCAGCCGGGCCGGGCGGGCCGCCAGCTCCGTGAGACGGGGCAGGTCGCGGGGGACCGGGGAGGCCAGCACGACCCGGGCGACCAGGCGGCCCGGGGCGGTCGGGTTCACCGTGAGGTCGGCCGCGTCGAAGGTCGCCAGGTACGCGCGCGTGAGGTCCCACCACGCGCGGCGGTACTCGGGCGCGCGCAGCTCCAGCTCGCGCGTGTACATCCGCAGTTCGTGGTCGAGGAACTTGGCGTGCACGGCGCGCGCCAGCCCCTTCTCGCCCGCGCCCAGGAGGATCTCGTGGGCGGCCCGGTTGGCCTCGGTCCGCGCCCGCCAGTTGCCGATGTCCGCGCGGTCGAGGGAGATGGACAGGCGGTCGGCGTCGCGTCGTACGTGCCAGACGTAGACCGTGTCGGGGACGAGGGCGATACGCGGTCCCGCGGCCAGGACGCGCGCGCCGAACACGAAGTCCTCGTAGCGGAAGCGGCCCTCGGGGAAGCGGATGCCGTGCTCGCGCAGGAAATCGGTGCGGTAGAGCTTGTTGACGCAGAGCGTGTCGTGCACCAGGCGGGCGCGCCGCGCGGGGTGGGGGACGAGGGCGGGCCTCGCGTAGAGGTCGCGCTCCCAGGGGGTCTCGCGGCCCGAGGGCAGCTCGCGCCGTACGCACAGGCCGGCCGCGACCTCCGTGTGCTGCCCGTCCGCCGCCGAGAGCAGCGCGTCCACCGCGCCGGGAGGCAGCACGTCGTCGCTGTCCAGGAACATCAGGTACGGGGTGGTCGCGGCGTCGATCCCGTCGTTGCGCGGGGTGCCGCAGCCGCCGCTGTTGGCCGTACGGCGGATCACCCTCAGGCGTGGCTCGTCGGCGGCGAGGCCGTCGAGCAGGGCCCCGCTGCCGTCAGTCGAGCAGTCGTCCACGGCGAGCACCTCGTGGACGGCCGGGCCCTGCGCGAGCGCCGAGCGCACCGCGTCCGCGACGTGGGCGGCGTCGTTGTAGCCGATGACGACCACGCTGACCTGCGACTGCTGAGGTTTCATGGGATCCAGATGCCCGAATCGTAGGAGTTTCGGGCAATTATCCGTTAAAGGGTGCTCAGTGTCCTGTGCGGAAGGGCACGGGAGTTCCGCCGGCGGCAGGGGCGAGCCGGTCGGAGGCCGCCGGGTCGGGCAGGGCGGCGACGGGGCCCTGCCGCCACAGCCGCACCAGTGAGAGGCCCGCCGCCGTCACCAGCAGGCCGTTGCGCACGACCATCAGCGCGCACCCCGTCCAGCTGCTGTGGACCACCTCGCCGTACAGGGCCGGATAGATCACCGAGCTGACCGCCGTGGCGGCCACCAGCAGGGCCACCACCGGTCGTTGCGTGGTGTGCCGCGAGGTCAGGCACACGGCCGACAGGCCCAGCAGCCACACCATGTACTGGGGGCTGATCACCCGGCTCGTCACCGTGAACAGCAGCACGGCGGCGAGCGCCGCGTCGTACGGTGTCGCCGTCGTCCAGTGCCGCGCCCGTACCCGCCACAGCAGCAGGAGCCCGAACGCGGCGACGGTGAGGGCCAGCGAGACCGCGGCGACCTCGGCGACGTAGGGGCCCACGAACTCCATCGCGCCGTACCGGTAGCGCGCCCTGCCCGGCCATCCGGCGTGGCGCGCCAGACCCAGCACCGTTCCGCCGAGCGACTCGATCTGTACGCCCCGGCCGCCCTGCTGACGCAGGAAGTCGAAGGAGTTGCGGAAGAGGGCGGCGAGGAGGGCGAGCAGCGCGACCGCGGCGAGGGCCGCCGACGTCCACGCCTCCCGGGTGGTGCGGCCGCGCGGTGTGCCGATCAGTGCCAGCGCGGGCCAGACCTTCACCAGGGCGCCCAGCGCGGCGAAAGCGCCGCACGCGCGCGTGGAGCGGGTCAGCGTGAGAAGGGAGAGGACGGCGAGGGCGGTGACCTGGACGTCGTACCGGGCCAGCGGCAGGTGCAGGAGGAGCGGGAGGGCCAGCACCCACAGCGCGGCGCCGCGCAGGCTGCGGCCGGGCCGGAGCCCCGCGCGCGTGAGGGCCCATGTGATCACCGCGTCCGTCGCGAGCGTGAGCGTCACGAAGGCCGTGAAGTACGTCAGCGCCGGCAGCAGGGCGGGTGCGAGCAGTACCGGGCCGGCGCCCGGCGGGTACTGCCACAGGTGGTCGCCGGCCGGGAACGTGCCCTGTCTCAGGACGCCGTACCAGCCGAAGTACAGGTGGCGCACCTCGCGCGAGACTCCGCTCCGGCCGAGCAGTGCGAGGTGGTCGTGCGCGAGCAGCCACACCATCAGGGCGCGGGTCGCCAGCCAGGCGGCGGCGACGGCCCATGGGCGGCGCCCGCGCGGGCTGTCGCCCCGGTCCGGCCGGCTCTGTCCGTCCGGTGCGCTCTTCGGGTGCCGGGGACTCTTCCTGGGGCTCTTCAAGGTGCTCATCAAGCCCGGATCGTAAGCCGCGTGAATGCCTCAGAGGAGTTGATACGCCGTCAATACCCCGCATAGGTTGGTTAATAGTAAAAACTTGGGCGCATGGTCTGTGCGTGGCTGAGGCGTGCCGGAGGCGGACGTCCGGAAGCGGTGGCCGTCCTGCTGCCCGTGCTCGTCATGACCGCGGTCGGGCTCTGGGGGCTCGACCGCGGCGGGATGTGGCGCGACGAGGCGGTGACCTTCCAGGTCGCGCAGCGCTCGCTGCCGCAGATCTGGCACCTGCTGCACACCGTCGACGCGGTGCACGGCCTGTACTACCTCCTCATGCACCCCGTCCTCGCCGCACGCCCCGGCGAGTTCGCCCTGCGCCTGCCCTCCGTCTGCGGTGCGGCGGCGGCCGCGGGCGGCGTCGCCGCGCTCGGCGTCCGGCTGTGCCGCCCGCGCGTCGGACTGTGGGCGGGACTGCTGTACGCCGTCACGCCGATGGCCGGGCACTACGCCCAGGAGGGCCGCTCGTACGCGCTCGTCGCGGCCGGGGCGGTGGGCGCCACCCTGCTGCTGGTCCGGGCGGCGCGGACCCGGCGGGCGGGCGGCTGGTGGGCGGCGTACGGCGGGACGGTGGCCGTCACCTGCCTGCTGCACGAGCTGGCGGCGCTCGTGCTGCTGGCGCACGCGGGCACGCTGGCGCTGGCCCGGATGCCGGCGCGGGTGTGGGCGCGGTGGGCGTGCGCGGCCGGTGCCGCGATCGTCGCGCTGGTGCCGCTCGTCCTCGTCTCGCGGGGGCAGTCCGCGCAGGTCGCCTGGCTGATGCCGCCCGGTCCGGGCAGCGTGGGGCGTCTGCTCGGGGCGTTCACGGGCCCGGCGCTGCCGGTGGCCGTCCCGTACCTGCTCCTCGTCGCCCTCGCCGTGCGGCCGTCACGGCTCCGGTACGGCGGACTCTCGCTCCCCGCGGTGGCCCTGCCCCTGACGGTGGTCCCGCCGGCCGTGCTGATGACCGTCTCGCGCGCCTGGCCGCTCTACGACGAGCGGTACGTGCTGTACGCCCTCGCCGGGGCGCCCCTGCTGGCCGCGGCCGGGGCGGAACGCGCGGCGACGCTGATCGCCGGGGCCGGAGTCGGGGCAGGGGTCGGGGTGCGCGCCCGCGCGAAAGGGCGTGTCGACGCCGGTCTCAGGTCCTCGTCCCCGGTGAGGGGCGCGCGGCTCCTGGCCGAGGTGCGGCGGCGCGCGCGTCCCCGGCCCGCCGGTGCCACGGCCGTCACGCTGACCGGCGTGCTGACCGTCGCCCTCGCCTTCGCCGTCCAACTGCCCCTGATGCGCCGGGACCGCATGCCCGAGCATCACGGCGCCGACAATCTCGCCGCCGTCTCCGCCGCCGCCGGGCGCGCGCTGCGCCCGGGGGACCCGGTGCTGTACCTGCCGTCGATCGTGCGGCGCTCGGCGCTGGCGTACCCGCGGGGGTTCCGCGGGGTGCACGACGTCGCCCTGAGGGTGCCGGGCCCGGTGTCCGGGACGCTGTACGGACAGGAGGCGGGACCGGAGGAGCTGCGCCGCCGGCTGGACCGGCTCGACCGGGTGTGGATGGTCGCCGAGCCCTTCGCGCTGAGCCCGTCCTGGTACCCGGACAGCGCGACCGAGCGGGTCAAACTCGCCGTGGTCGACGAGGAGTTCGCGCCCCGGGAGCAGGTGGTGCGGGAGGGCGTGACGCTGCGGCTGTACGTGCGCGGGACTTCGCCGGCCGGCTGACGGCTCAGTCGCAGCCCGGGGTCTCCTCCAGTGCCGCGCTGTCCAGGGCCTCGGTCAGCCGGTCCAGGCGGGACCGCAGTTCGCGGATCTCCTCCAGACCGGCGCCCGTCGCCGCGGCGATCTTGCGCGGCACCACCCGGGCGCGCTCGCGCAGCGCGGCGCCCTCGTCGGTGAGGTGGACATGCACGGAGCGCTCGTCGCGGGCACTGCGCTCGCGCCGTACGAGACCGGCCGTCTCCAGGCGCTTGAGGAGCGGTGACAGTGTCCCGGAGTCCAGCCGCAGGTGCTCGCCGAGCTTCTTCACGGGCTGCTCGCCGTGCTCCCACAGCACCAGCATCACCAGGTACTGGGGGTAGGTGAGTCCGAGGTCCTTCAGGAGTACGCGGTAGACGCCCCCGAAGGCGCGCGAGGCGGCGTTCAGGGAGAAGCAGATCTGCTCGTCGAGGCGGAGGAAGGCGTCGTCGGACGTGTTCTCGGGGCTCGGGGCGGGCGTGGCGGTCATGGGTCAAGGATAGCGCTGGCAAGCCATTGAGTTGTGCACAATTGAATTGCGTGCTCTAATGGTGCTCGCAAGGCGGCCGGACCGGCCGCCCCGGCTTCCCCCGACTTGAGAGAGATGGTCTCCATGGACGCGCTCTACACCGCTGTCGCCACCGCCACCCACGGCCGTGAGGGCCGCGCCGTCAGCTCCGACGGCAAGCTGGACGTCCAGCTGGCCCCGCCGGTGGAGCTGGGCGGCAACGGACAGGGCACCAACCCGGAGCAGCTGTTCGCCGCCGGCTACGCCGCCTGCTTCGCCAGCGCCCTCGGCCTCGTCGGCCGCGCGGCGAAGGTCGACGTCAGCGAGGCCGCGGTGACCGGCGAGGTCGGCATCGGCAAGCAGGGCGAGGGCTTCGGCCTGAAGGTGACGCTCCGCGTCGAGCTGCCCGACACCGTGGACGAGGCCACCGGCCGCAAGCTGGTCGAGCAGGCCCACCAGGTCTGCCCCTACTCCAACGCCACCCGCGGCAACATCGAGGTCAACCTCGTCGTCGAGTAGTCGCCCGGCCGGGTGTGACGGGTCAGGGCCCCACCCGGGCCAGCACCTCGCCCGTCTCCCGGCTCCACGCCACCACCGTCGCCTCCTCGGGAACCTTCCGCCAGCGCGTCAGCAGCAGCCAGCGGACGTGGTACCGGCGGGCGACGGCGGCGCGTTCGGCCCGGGTCGACGCCGGGTCGAGATAGGAACGGACCGCCGCGAGCCGCCGCAGCCGCTCGCCCTCGTCCAGGGCGGGGTCGGGCCAGGCGGGCGCGGCGAGGTCCGGCCCGTAGCCCGAGATCAGGTGCACGGCGTAGTACCCGTCGGTGATGACCGCCTCGCCGGGCTCGATGTGCCGCGCCGCCCAGGCGTACGTCGGCCACCGCGGCGGCTGGTCGAAGCCGACCGGGTCGAGCGCGGGCGGCACGACCGCGCCGGCCTGCACGGTGAGGAAACCGGCGCACGCCCCCGCCGCCGCCACCAGACCGAGGCCGCGCCGCCATCGGGGCCACGGCCGCGGTGCCGCCAGCTCCACCCCGAGCGCGAACTGGAGCGGCACCAGCGTCAGCCCGAGGATCCTGCCGTACGTGTAGTGCCCGCTGACCCAGCCGTACGCCACCGCCAGGCACTCCAGCGCGAACATCAGCACCAGCGGGTCACGCCACCGGTGCCCCGCCTCCCGCTCGGCCCGTCGCGCCCGCAGCCACAGCGCGGGAACCCCGGTCAGCGCGAGCCAGAAGTGCCCGGGCATCCCTTCGTAGAGCCGCTCGTGCATCGCGTCCACGCTGCGGTCGCCCGCCAGCGTGAAGACGTCGAAGTACGGCCAGCAGGCGGCGACCAGCAGGGCCGCCGCACCGGCCAGCAGCCAGCGGCCCGCCACCGCCGCCGTGCTCCGCGCCGCCGGCCCGGCGCCGGTCCCCGTCCCGCGCCACCAACCCGCGACGAACGCGACCGCGCCGAGCACGGCCGCGATCGACGTGATCGGGTGCACGAGCACGATCAGCCCGTACAGGACGCCGACCCCCGCGTATCCGGAGGCGCTGCCGAGTCCGCTCGGCCCGACGTAGCGGACGGGGCCGCCCGTCCCCCCGGCTCGCGCGCCCGTCAGCGCCCAGGCCCAGAAGGCCAGTCCGATGGCGAACGTCGACGGGTAGCCCAGGTTGCCCGTCATCGACATCAGTCCGAGATAGCCGCTCCACCAGGCCCGTTCGGTGCCCCACAGCAGCGCCATCGCGCCCAGCCCCAGCACCGGCGCCCACGGGCGGGGCGTCAGGACACGGACGAACCGGCCGATGCCCGTCAGCAGCACGAGCAGGTTGAAGGGCCCCGACAGCCGTACCACCGCCCAGCCGCCCAGCCCGGTCAGCCGGGCGAAGGCCCCCTGCGCCACGGCGTACGGCGAGTAGTACGGGCTGCCCGCGCCGGGCAGGTCCGCCATCGGATGCCGAGGGCTGAGCAGGTGCGCCTTGAGGCGTTCGACGACGGCCGCGTGCTGGCCGGCGTCGCAGCACAGCGGGACGCGCCAGTACGCCAGCGTCATCACCAGGAAGAACAGACCGCCGAACAGCTGGTACGGAGTGGGCCGCCAGGGGGATCCCCCACGCAGCGCGGTCGCGCCGTGCGCCGCCCGCCGGACGAGGACGTCGGCGCTCACCGGAGCCGCCCCGCCGGTGCCGGGACCCGCCCGGGGAGCGGGCGGGGCCGGGTGCGGGCCCGCGGGCGGACGCGGGCGCGGGAGGGCGGGCGGACCAGGGCGGGTTGCGGCATTTGCCGTATATTCCCGCGAAGGTCAACGCGCTAGCCGGGTGTCACCTCATCGAGCGACCTCGGTGTCCCTGCGCAGCGGTCCCGGCACGGTGCCGCCCGCCGCTCGCGGCCGCGGCCCCGCGGCCTCCTCCAGGAGCAGTGGCAGTCCCACCACCGGCAGCAGCCACACCAGCACGATCAGCCGGTCGCCCCAGATGTTGATGTCGGGGTGCCCGGCCTGGTTGAGGACCCCGGTGATCGCCGCCGCCAGCAGGAGGACTCCGAAGGCAGGACGCCGACGCAGCACGCCCCACGCTGCGGCCGCCAGCGCCGCCGGCAGCAGCGGCTCCCACAACTGGCGGCGCAGCCACTCCAGCCAGAAGTTGAGCTGCAGATGGAAGAACTCCGGCCACACCCGGACGCGGTCGGGACGCGCGAAGTGGTTCGTCAGCAGATCCTGGAGACTCTCGGTCTCGGACGGGTAGTGCAGCACCCTCGCCAGCAGGACCGTGGCCGCCGCCCCGCACCCGCCGACCACCGCGAGACTGCGCAGCGGGCCCGACCACCGCCGCCGGCGCAGGCAGAGCAGCGCGCACCCGCCCGCGAGACACAGGCCGAGGAACAGCGCCTGCGAGTGCTTCACCGTGAACAGCAGCGCCAGAGCCGCCCCGACGAGCCAGGTCCCGGCCCGCGCCCGGCCCTCCAGCACGAGCGCACAGCCCCACAGGGCGGCGAGGGTCAGCGTCAGCAGCAGCCCCTCCGTCATCGGGCGCATGGCCGTCGTGCCGCACGGGAGGACGTAGAACAGGGCCTGCCCGGTCAGCGCCGTCACGGTGGAGGCGCGCAGGCTGCGCAGGACGAGGAAGGCGAGGACGCCCCCGGCGACCGTGATGACGACAGCCGACGCCCACAGCCCCCATGTCACCCCCAGCACCGTGATGAACGGCACCAGCAGCACCGGATAGCCCGGCCGCACCTCGAAGATCCGCATGAACCGCGGCGGCATGAACGGCACGGTGTGCCCGGCCGTCTCCCCGGCCGCCAGCCGCTTCGACACCCCCCGCCACTGATCGCGCCGGCACTCCTCCAGCACCCGCGCGTCGGGGCTCGCGGCGTGGAAGCGGATCACGTCCACGTCGTGGTTGCGGTGCGCGATCGCCACCTTGCCCGCACAGGCGTAGTCGATCGTGGCGGCCGCGGCGTCGTGCTTGCTCTCGCCGCGCAGACTCAGCGCGTACGACAGGTAGTTCTTGGTGTCGGGGGTGTCCCGGCCGGTGACGTTGGCGAGCTGGAGCAGCGCGAACACGGCGGCCAGGACGAGCACCCAGAACCGGGGCGAGCGCGCCTTCACGAGGCGGTGACGGCGTCGTGCGCCGCCTGCGCGGGCACCGTGACCACCGAGGCCGGCTCCCCGGGCCGCTCGCCGAGCATCAGCGTCCGCACCACCCGCTCGGCGGCCCGCCCGTCGTCGAACTCGCAGAACCGCGACCGGAATCCGGCCCGCAGCCGTGCCGACTCGTCGTCCCGCCAGGCCTGGGAGGCGAACAGCCACGCCAGTTCCCGGTAGGAGCCCGCCACATGGCCGGGCGCGTCGGCGGTGATGTCGAAGTACGCGCCACGGCTCGCCGCGTAGGCGCCCCAGTCGTCCGCGTACACGACGATCGGCCGGTCCAGGTTGGCGTAGTCGAACATCAGGGCCGAGTAGTCCGTGATCAGGACGTCGGAGGCGAGCATCAGGTCCTCGACGTGCGGCTCGTCCGTCGCGTCGACGACGACGCCGCGCCGGTGCAGCTCCGACAGCCCCATCCCGCGCGCCGGGCCGTCCGCGAGCGACGGATGCAGCCGTACGACGAGCGTGCTGCCCTCGCCGAGGTCGTCGGCGAAGCGGGCCAGGTCGAGCCGGTCCGCGTGGCCGCCCCGGACGTAGTCGCGGCGCGTCGGCGCGTACAGCACCACCTGCCGGCCGTCCGGGATGCCGAGGCGGGCGCGGACCGCGGCAGCCGCCGTGCCGTCCCCGGACCGGGCGCGCACCAGGACGTCGTTGCGCGGACTGCCGGTGCGCAGCGAGGCGAAGTGGCAGGGGTAGGCCCGGTCCCAGACCAGTTCGGAGTGGCGATTGGCGACCAGGCTGTAGTCCCAGCGGTCGGCGCGGCGCAGCATCTGCGGCACGTCGATGCCGTGCCGGGCGCCGGGCTTGTCGAGCAGATCGGCCGCCATGTGCTTGAGCGGGGTGCCCTGGTGGGTGTGGATGTGGACGCTGCCGGGGCGCTTGGCCAGGGCGCCGGGCCAGTTGACGTTGTTGACGAAGTACGTGGCCCGCGCGGTGATCCGGCGGTAGCGCAGCGAGTCGAGCAGCACATGCTCGACGTCCGGGGGCAGCAGCGCCGCCTGCTCTTCGTCACGCACCACCCACACCCCCCGGATGTGCGGGGCGAGTTCGCGTGCCGCGTGGTACACGGCCGCCGGGTCGCCGAGCACACCCCGGTGCGAGAACGCCGAGTACACCGCCAGATCCGGGTCCAGCGGCCGGTGCTCGAGGACGGCCGACCAGCTCCGCCCGGCCCGCGTCGCGGCGGCCCTGCGCGCCTGCGCGCCGCGACGGCCGAGCTCACGGACCGCCCTGCCCGCCTCCCGCCGGGCCCGGTAGCGCGTGTAGCCGCCGTCCAGGACGCGCAGTTCGGCGGGTACGGGACCGCTCCGGAAGGTGCGGAACAGGGCCGCCGTCAGCCGGAAGAACTCCCGCTTGTCGGACTCCGGGAGCCGGTCCGGCTTGGAGAGGATGTCGAGACAGTGTTCGCCCATCTTGCGATGCAGGTAGGGGCGCCAGCCGGCGAGCTCGGGTCGGGCGTCGACGAAGGCGAAGACCCGCTGGTACTGGTCGTGGATGTCGAAGTGCTTGCGGCTGGTGGTGGACAGGATGTTGCCCTGGCGGCGCTGGCGGTAGGCCAGACAGATCCGGTCCAGCGTGGCGATCCGCCCCGCGCTGAGCATCACCGGGAACGTCCACGGCGTGTCCTCGTAGTAGCCGGGCGGGAAGGCGAAGCCCTCGCGCTCGACGAACTCCCGCCGGTAGACCTTGTTCCACACCACCATGAGCAGGTCGAGGATCTCGGGCTGCTCGGCGGCGGTGAAGGTGCCTTCCGTCGTGAGCAGCCGGGCGAGCACGTTCCTGCGGGTGCCGCCCCACCAGTAGGTGCGGGCGTAGTCGAAGACCAGCACGTCCGGGTCGGCGGTCTCGTCGAGACGGTCGGCGATGGCGCGCAGCGCGCCCGGCGTGAGCGTGTCGTCGCTGTCCAGGAAGAACAGGAAGTCGCCGGTGGCGTGCGGCATCCCGGCGTTCCTGGCCCGGCCGAGCCCGACGTTCTCGGGCAGGTGCAGCACCCGCACGCGTGGGTCGAGGGCCGCGTACTCGTCGAGGATGGCGCCGCAGCCGTCCGGCGAGCAGTCGTCCACCGCGACGACCTCCAGGTCGGTGTACGACTGCTCAAGGACCGAGTCGAGGCACTCGCGCAGAAACCCCTGCACCTTGAAGACGGGGACGATGATGCTGAAGCGGGGCACGTCAGCTCCTAACCAGGGTCGCGGCGGGGGCCGGGATGCGCTCGGCGAGCGGCACGACGGGCGGGATCGCCTCCGGCGCCTCGCCCAGCAGCACTCTGCGGACGACCCGTTCGGCGGCCCTTCCGTCGTCGAACTGGCAGAAGCGCTCACGGAACCGGGCCCGCAGGGCTGTCGAGGCCGCGTCCGACCAGAGGCCCTCGCCGAAGACCCGGGCCAGCTCCCCGGGGGTGCGCGCCACCGGCCCCGGGGGCGCCTGGAGCAGGTCGAAGTAGACGCCCCGCGTCTCCTGGTAGACCTCCCAGTCGTCCGCGTACACGACGATCGGCCGGTCGAGGTTGGCGTAGTCGAACATGATCGACGAGTAGTCCGTGATCAGCGCGTCGGCGGCCAGGCAGACGTCCTCCGAGGAACGGTGCCCGGTCACGTCGATGATCCGGCCGCTGCCGCGCGCGGTGCCCGCGTCGTAGAAGTAGTGGGCGCGCAGCAGGACGACGAACTCGTCGCCGAGCCGCTCGCAGAAGGCCTCCAGGTCGAGGCGGGACTCGAAGCCGGTGCTGTGGTCGCGGTGCGTGGGCGCGTACAGCAGGGCCGTCGCGCCCTCGGGGACGCCGAGGGACCGGCGCACCCGGGCCACGTCCTCGGCGTTCGCCGTGTAGTAGACGTCGTTGCGCGGATAGCCGTACTCCAGCGCCTCGTACGTGCCCGGGAAGGCCCGCTCCCACATCTGCGTGGAGTGACGGTTGGAGGAGAGGTTGTAGTCCCAGCGGTCCACCCGGTTCAGCAGTTTGGTGAAGCTGCCGGTCGCCGCGGCCACCACCGGGTACGTCGACTGGTCGACCCCCATCTTCTTCAGCGGCGTCCCGTGCTGGGTCTGCAGGTGCACGCTGCCGGGGCGCTTGACGACGGCGTCCGCGAAGTTGGCGTTGTTCACCAGGTACTTGGCGCGGGCCAGCACCTCCCAGGACCGGTGACTGCCGATCACCGCGTGGTCGACGCCGGGCGGCAGCGCGCCCACCGCGTCGGGCTCGACGAGGAACACCGAGCGGATGTGCGGGGCGAGTTCGTGGGCCTTGGCGTGGATCGCGGCCGGGTTGCAGGCGTAGCCGCGGCCCCAGTACGCGCAGTACACGGCGAGGTTCTCGTCGAGCGGGCGGCGCAGCTGCGCCGCGTAGCGGACGCGGGTGCGCAGGCCGCGCGGTCGCGGCAACCGCTGCATCGCCCTTGCCGCCGCCTGGTTGGCGCCCCGCAGCGCCCGGAACGCGCCGTACGCGCCGGCCGCGAGGAGCCGGTGCTGCACCCCGAGACTGCCCTCGGGCGGCCGGAAGCCGTCCGGGCGGTGGCGCCGGTAGAGCCGGCCGGCGCGGCGGAAGAAGGCCCGACGGCGGCGCGCGGGCACCCGTGCCGGATGGGCCGCCGACTTCAGCACCAGGGCGAACAGCCCGCCGAACAGTGCCTGCGACACGGCCGCGGGCACCGCCGCGGTCCGGTCGGAAGCACGGGTGAGCACCAGCTCCACTTGGTCGAGGAGATCGAGCTGGTGCTCACCCGGCGCGTTGACGCGGCTGCCCTGGCGCCGCAGGTGATGCCGCACGCACACCGAGCGCAGGACCGCCGTCCGCCCGCCCGCCAGGGCCACCAGGCCGCCCCAGCCGGCGTCCGTGAAGTGCCCGTCGGGAAAGGTGAGGTCCTGCTCCTGGAGGAAGGCCCGCCGGTAGGCCGCGCTCCACGCCGGGACGTGCACGCCGATGACGTGCGGGCCCTTGTCGAGCGGCGGGACGCTCGACTCGCCCTCCCACCAGTGCACCCGCTCGTGCGCGAAGCAGAGGACATCCGCGTCGCCGTCGTCGCGCAGCCCGGCGTCCAAAGCCGCCAGCGCGCCCGGCACCAGGGCGTCGTCGCCGTCGAGGAAGAGCAGATATGTGCCGGTCGCGGCCGCCATCCCGGCGTTGCGTGCCGCGCTCAGCCCGCCCGACGGCGGCGAGTGGACCGGTGAGACCCGGCCGTCCCGCGCGGCGTAGGAGGCGGCGACCTCGCCCGCCGGGGACCGGGGCGCGTCGCAGACCGGGATCAGCTCGACGTCGCCGAAGGACTGGGTGAGGACCGAGTCCAGGGCCTGGGACAGGCGCCCGGCGACTCCATGGGTGGGCACGATGACGCTGAAGCGGGGCATTCTGCTCTTTCTCTCAGGGGCGCCGGGATCGGTTCTCAACGCCCGGGGCGTCCGGTGGGCCGCCACGTGGGGGGTCGCGTCGGGGTGGGTCGCGACGAGCTGGAGGGCACGTGGCCTCCGATTCAGAGGTTCTCGGTGACGGGGACGGGACCACCCGGTGCCGGGACGGTCGTGAGGGCGGCCGTCGGGCGGGCGGCCGTCGCGGAGGGGACCGGGTGGCGGTCGGCGACCGGGACGAACGGCGGCAGACCGGCGCTCTCGCCGAGCACCACCCGGCGCACCACGCGTTCGGCGGCCTGTCCGTCGTCGTAGGGACAGAACCGGTCACGGAACGCGGCCCGCAGCTGTGCCGACCGCGAGCCGCGCCAGTGACCGGAGGCGAAGATGTCGATCAGTTCGTCCTCGCTGCGCGCGACCGCGCCCGGCGGGAAGGCCCGCAGGTCGAAGTAGGTGCCGCGGCAGGCCTCGTACGTCTCCCAGTCGTCGGCGTGCACGACGATCGGCCGGTCGAGGCCCGCGTAGTCGAACATCAGGGACGAGTAGTCGGTGACCAGCGCGTCCGAGGCGAGGCACAGCGACTCGACGCTCGGATGGTCCGACACGTCGATGAGCCGCCCGCCGGCCGCCTGGGCGAGCGGCGCCTCGTACGAGTGGTGGGCGCGGGTCAGCACCACGAAGCGCGGGCCGAGCCTGCGCAGGACCCGTTCCAGATCCAGGGTGCGCCGCTGGGTGCGCCGGTAGTCCCGGTACGTGGGCGCGTACAGCACGGCGACCGTGCCCTGCGGGATGCCGAGCGAATCGCGCAGCCTCGACACGTCCGCCGAAGTCGCCTGCTGGAACACGTCGTTGCGGGGCATGCCGTACTCCAGCGTCGTGAAGGAGGACGGGAAGACGCGTTCCCACACCAGCGTCGAGTGGCGGTTGGCGGACAGGCAGTAGTCCCACTTGTCGGCGCTGCGCAGCAGCTCGGCGAAGTCGGTGCCGCGCGCCGCCGCCGGACGGTCCTGGAGATCGAGGCCCATGTGCTTGAGCGGGGTGCCGTGCTGCGTCTGGATCATGATCTGGCCGCGCCGCTTGACCAGTCTCCGGTCGAAGTTGACGTTGTTCACCAGGTACTTGGAGCGGGCCAGCGCCGTCCAGTACGCGGCGGTGCCGGGCCGCAGCCTGTGGGTCGCGGCCGGGATCGTGTGGTGGTGCTCGGGGTCCGCGATCCACGCGGTGGTGATGTGCGGGGCGTGGCTGCGGAAGGCGGCCTCCAGGGCGCCCGGGTTGCAGCCGTGGCCGCGGCCCCAGTAGCTGGAGAAGACGGCGCGGTCGCAGCGCAGCGGAAGGCGGAGCTGGACGCGGTAGTGCAGCTGGAGCGCGGCCGCCCGTACGGCGCGCAGCAGCGCGGCGCACCGGCGCAGGGCCGGACGGCGCGACCGTGACGCCAGGGACAGCAGGCGGTACGTGCGATGGGCGCCCAGGCCGACCAGGGTGTGCCGCAGCCGGGTGCGTGGGCGGACGGGGGCGCCCGGGGCGCGGTAACGGCGGTAGTGGACACGGGCCTTGCGCAGGAACTCGGCCCGCGAGCCGCGCGGCAGCCGGCCCCGCTTGAGGAACACCGTCGAGAAGTGGTCGGTCATGCGGCGGAACAGGACCGGGCGCCAGTGCGCCAGTTCGGGGCGGGCGTCGATGTGCGCGAAGACCCGGTCGTACTGGTCGAAGATGTCGAAGTGCTTGCGGCTGCTGGTGCCGAGGATGCTGCCGTGCCGCCGCTGCCGGTAGTGGACGCAGACCCGGTCGAGCGTGGCGATCGACTCGGCGGACATGAGCACCGGATACGTCCAGGGCGTGTCCTCGTAGTAGCCGGGTGGGAAGGTGAAGCCCTCCCGCTCGACGAACTCCCGGCGGTACGCCTTGTTCCACACCACCATCAGGACCCGCAACAGCCCCGGCCGGTCGTCGAGCCGGAACGGTGCCGGGCCCTCCTCGGTCAACTGCCCCGCGAACTGGTTGCGGACGGCCTCGCCGGACCAGTACGTGCGCGCGTAGTCGTAGACCAGGACGTCCGGTTCGGCGGTCTCCTTCAGCCGGTCGGCGATGGCGCGCAGCGCGTCCGGGGTGAGAGTGTCGTCGCTGTCCAGGAAGACCAGGTAGTCGCCGGTGGCGTGTTCCAGGGCCGCGTTGCGGGCGCGTCCCAGGCCCACGTTCTCGGGCAGATGCAGGGCCTGCACGCGGGGGTCGCGGGCCGCGAACTCGTCGATGATCGCGCCGCAGGCGTCCGGTGAGCAGTCGTCCACGGCGATGAGTTCGAGGTCCGGGTAGGACTGTCCGAGCACTGATTCCAGGCACTCGTGCAGGTACGCCTGAACCTTGTACGCGGGGACGATGACACTGAACCTGGGCACGGGACATCCATGGGTCGGCGCGGGCATACCTGCCCGGGAACGGCCGAAGGGGTGACTTGGTTACGCCAGATGTGGCATCCGGGGGATGCCGGGTGAACGCCGAGGGGCGGGCCGGTGTCCGGACCGCCCCTCAACTGCGCTTTTCGGTGTCCTACTTGACGGCGCCCGCCATCACACCGGACACGAACTGACGCTGGAACGCGAAGAACACGGCCAGCGGGACGACCATCGAGATGAACGCGCCGGGGGCCAGGACGTCGATGTTGTTGCCGAACTGGCGTACCTGGGTCTGCAGCGCGACCGTGATCGGCTGGCTGCCCGAGTCGGAGAACACCAGCGCGACCAGCATGTCGTTCCACACCCACAGGAACTGGAAGATCCCCAGCGAGGCGATCGCCGGACCGCCGAGAGGCATCACGACCCGGACGAACAGGCGCAGTTCACCCGCGCCGTCCAGGCGGGCCGCCTCCAGGAGCTCCCGCGGGATCTCCGCGAAGAAGTTCCGCAGCAGGAACACCGCGAAGGGCAGACCGAAGCCCACATGGAACAGGACCACCCCGATCACGGACCCGAAGATGCCGATCTTGCCGAAGAGTTCGGCGATCGGGATCAGCGCCACCTGCACGGGCACCACCAGCAGGCCGACCACGCCGAGGAACCACCAGTCGCGGCCCGGGAACTCCATCCAGGCGAAGGCGTAGCCCGCGAGCGCGCCGATCACCACGACGAGGAGGGTCGCCGGCACCGTGATCAGCACCGTGTTCACCAGCGAGTCGGTGATGTCGCCGTTCTCCAGGAGTTTCTGGTAGCTGTCCACGGTGAGCTGCGACGGCTCGGTGAAGACCTTCCACCAGCCGCTCGCGCTCATGTCCTGCGGATCGCGCAGCGAGGACAGCAGCAGCCCGATCGTCGGCACCAGCCAGAACAGGCCGACCACGATCAGGAACACCCGCAGCAGTCCGCCGCTGACGCCCTCGGCGAGCCGGGCGCCCAGCGACCTCTTCGCGCCGGACTCCGCGGCGGGAGCCGTCTTCGTGAGACTTCCGGTGTGCGCCGTCATCGCCGCACCTCCCGCCTGAGCCGCCTGACGTTGAACAGCATCACCGGGATGACGAGCAGCAGCAGGAACACCGCGATGGCGCTCGCGACGCCCGGCTGGTCCTCGGAGAAGCCCTTGCGGTACAGCTCCAGGGCCAGCACGTTCGCGTCGTCCTGCGACGAGCCCGGCGCGATGATGAAGACCAGGTCGAAGACCTTCAGCACATTGATCATCAACGTCACGGTGACCACCGCGAGCACGGGAGCGAGGAGCGGCACGGTGACCCTGCGGAACACCTGCCATTCGTTCGCGCCGTCCACCCGCGCCGCCTCCAGGAGCTCACGCGGCACACCCGCGAGCCCCGCCGCGATCAGCACCATCGCGAAGCCCGCCCACATCCACACGTACGAGCCGATGATGGCCGGTGTGACGAGCGACGGGCCGAGCCAGTCCAGCCCGTTGTACGGTTCGCGGAAGTTGTCCGCCGGGAGGCGGAGCAGCGCGCCGTCGGCCTTGTCCGAGAGGGTGAAGGTGCCGTCGTCGCGGACCTTCGCCGAGTCCACGACCTTGCCGTCCTTGACCGCTTCGATCTTCATGCCCGGGTAGCCGAGTTCGCTCGGGTCGACCTGGCCGAGCCTGCCCACGCCCTTGCCGCGGGTGAAGTCCTGCCAGGCGGTGCCGGTGACCTTGCCGGGCTCGGTCCTCGCCTGCGCGGCCTTCTTCGCGTTGCCGGGCATCTGGTCGGGGGCGACACCGACGAGCGGGAGGGCGACCGGCTGCCCGGCCCGGACGGGCTGCCTGGTGATGAAGCCGCCCTGGTCGGGCCGGAGCGGCGACTGCCGTCCCGGATGGGCCTTCGGGAAGGCCGACGACTCGGTGAAGGTGTCGTGCACACCCACCCACACCGCGTTCGCGACGCCCTTCTCCGGGTCCTGGTCGTAGACCAGCCGGAAGATGATGCCCGCCGCGAGCATCGAGATCGCCATCGGCATGAAGACGACCAGCTTGAACGCCGTGCCCCAGCGCACCCGTTCGGTGAGCACCGCGAAGATCAGACCGAGCGCGGTCGCGACCGTCGGGGCGAACACCACCCAGATGATGTTGTTCTTCAGCGCGGCGCGGATGCCGTCGTCGGTGAACAGGGACTTGTAGTTGTCGATCCCGGCGAAGCCGTCACCGGACTGGTCGTAGAAGCTGCGGACGACCGAGTACCCGATCGGGTAGACCACGAGCGCGCCGAGCAGCACCAGCGCGGGCAGCAGGAAGAGCGCCACCACCGTTCTGCGGGTGCCGGTCACACTCTTGTGCCGCGGTGCCGCGGGAGGGGCTCCGGAGGCCCCTCCCGCCGTAGCCGACGTCATCGCCGGATCAGCCCTTGTACGCCGCGGTCGCGTCCGCCTCCAGCTTCGCCTGCGTCCCCGCCACGTTCTTCGGGTTCTTCAGGAAGTCCTGCAGGGCCTTCCACTCGCCCTTGCCGGGGGTGCCGCCGAAGGCCTGCGGGGCCTGGTCGGACATGTCGAAGCGGAAGTCGTCCCCGGCGGCGATCAGGGCCTTGGCCATCTTCTGCTGCACCGCGTTCGGGTACGCGGACGGCGCCACGCCCTTGTTCGGGGAGAGGTAGCCGCCGAGCTTCGCCTGGACGGTCGCCGCGTCCGGGGAGGCCAGGAAGGTGGCCAGTGCCTGCGCGGCCTTGGAGTCCTTGAGGATCACGGCTGCGTCACCGCCACTGACGACGGGCGCCTTGTCGCCGACCGCCGGGAACGGGAACACCTTGGCGTCCGTGCCCACCTTCGCCTTGGTCTCCGCGATGTTGACCTGCGCGAAGTCGCCCTCGAAGACCATGCCCGCCTTCGGCTGGTCGCCGCCGGTGAAGGTCTGCGTCACCGAGGCCGGGAACTCGGTCTGGAGCGCGCCGTCCGGGCCACCCGCGATGTAGTCCTTGTTGCCCCACAGTTCGGCCAGTGTGGTCAGCGCGTCCTTCACGGACGGGTCCGTCCACTTGATCTTGTGCTGGGCGAGCTGGTCGTACTTCTCCGGTCCGGCCTGCGAGAGATAGACGTTCTCGAACCAGTCGGTGAGGGTCCAGCCGTCGGCGCCGCCGACGGAGACGGGGGTGACGCCGGAGTCGTACACGGTCCGGGCCGTGGCGAGGAAGTCCTTCCACGTCTTCGGCTCGTTGGCGCCCGCGTTCTCGAAGACCTTGTTGTTGTACCAGACCAGGGACTTGTTGGCCGCCTTGTAGTAGACGCCGTACTGCTTGCCGTCGACCTTGCCGAGGTCCTGCCAGCCCTGCGAGTAGTTCTTCGCGAGCTGGGCCTGGGCCTCGCTGCCGACGGGCTTGGCCCACTTCTTGTCGACGGCCTGCTTGATGGCACCGACCTGGGGGAGCAGCGCGACGTCCGGCGGAGCACCACCCGCGATCTTCGAACCGAGGAAGTTGATGATCGGGTCCTGCGCGGGCACGAAGGTGACCTTGGCGCCCGTGCGCTTCTCGAACTCCGCCAGCACCTTCTTGAAGTTGGCCTGTTCGGAGCCGGTCCACACGGCGGCGACCTCCAGGCTGGCCCCGTCGAGCTTGGGAAGGGAGACGGAGCCGCTGCCGCCGCTCTCCTTCCCGCCGCTGTTGTTGTCCTTGTCCTTGTCGCTGCCGCCGCACGCGGTGAGGATGAGGGTGCCCGCGACGACGGCGGCCGCGGCGGCCTGAGCGGCCCTGGGTGTACGAAGATTCCTGCGCATCACTGCCCCGTTCTTCGAGCCTCGTCGAACGTCTGAGCGCTGTCCCGTGCGATCTGGTCTACGCCCGGTGGCTTGAAAGCTGCAAGAGCGCCTGCGCTGTCAAGAGAGCGATCGTGATTGGGTCGTGACGTGCTCCCACCCGTACGGCGGGTGCGCGCGGACGCGCCCGTCGGACGGGCGGTGGTCCGCAAGCGGAACGCCCGAGCACCGGAGAGCGGGGCTAGAGCCGTCGCGCTCATCCCCTTCCCGTGCCCGGACGGACCGGTGGCTAGAGCAGCGACGGCACCTCGGCCGCGGAGACCGAGCGCGCCGCACGCTCCAGCGCGCTGGCGAGCAGAGCCAGGTCCGTCGGGCCGTTGCCCAGTTCACGGACGGGGCGACGGGCCGGAGGGTCTCCCATGCGCTGCCACTCCAGGGGGACGACCGTGGGACGCAGGGTGGCCGTCCGGGGGATCCGCCCGGTGACCCGGCCGCCCTGGAAGGGTGTATCCCTTCCGTCCGGGCGGTGCAGGCTGCCCCGGCCGGCTGCCGGCTCCTCGGGCCCCGGCGACACCGTGTCGAGGGTGATGCGCAACGCGGGGGAACGAGCCAACTCCGACGCCTCCGTGCGGCCGTTGGTGCCGGACGCCGCCACGAGGTGCACGCCGAGCCGCTCGCCCTCACGGGCGACCGCCTCCAGGGCCCGTATGACCGAACCGGCCGCGGGACGGCCCGGCGACCCCAGCGCGGGGGCCAGCAGGGCGTCCAGGTCGTCGACCACCACGACGAGCCGGGCCAGCGGCGGTCCCGGCTCGGTGCGCTCCCGCGCGGCGGCGGGCCGCAGCCGCAGCGTCGAACTCGGCGGCGCGTCGAGATCGGCGGCCCCGGGCGAGGCGCCGGACGGGGGGCCGCCCGGCGCGCCACCGGAAGTGACGGCGGGCGACGACGGGGCCGAGCGCTGGGCGACGATACGGCCCGGCACCCGGCGCCGGGTGTGCCACTCCGTGAAGTCGACCCGTCCGAGCAGCTCGGCCCGCCGCTTCAGCTCGGCACTGAGGGACTGGGCGAACTCCCGCATCCGCACCGGGTCGTTGGCGGTGAGGTGGGTCGTGACGTGCGGGAGGTCCGTACACGCCTGGAGACCTTCGCCGGCCTGGGCCGGGTGTCCCGTGCCGTGGCCGCCCGCGGCGTCCCGGCCGTCCACCAGGACGATCCCGAGCCGGTCGGGCCGTTCCGCGGCGGCGAGCGACGCGACGACGGAACGCAGCAGCTCCGTACGGCCGCTGCCCGCGGGGCCCTCGATCAGCAGGTGCGGTCCCTCGACGGCGAGGTCCACGGCGACCGGCCCGCGCGGGCCGGCGCCGAGGACGGCGCGGGCCCGGCCACCGAGCGCCCCGGTGTCGTCCGCCGCGTCCGCCCAACGCGTCATCAGCGATGCGGGGGTGGCCCGCGCCAGCCCCAACTCGTCGAGCAGCCGGGCCGATTGCGGCAGCGGGGCCGACACCCGCGCCTGTCGGTCGACCTGCGTGCCGTCCGTGCGCAGGGGCGCGAGCGCCCGTGCGAACCGCTCGGCCCAGGCGAGCGACACGGCGTCGACCGCGGCGACCGTGCCGTGGCCCACGGGGCCGCGCGGCAACTGTCCGGTGCCGCCGGGGGAGACCCGGCCGCCCGGGAGCGGACCGGTGTCGTCCGCGGGCCGGTACGAGTCCGCGCGCGTGCCGTCGTACCCACCGGGCACGCCGTGATCGGATCCGCCGTGCGCGGTCCCTTCGAGCCCGGATCCGCCGTACGCGGAGCCCGCATGCGTGGCGTCGGCCGAGCGGCCGCTCCCGTGCGGGCGGTGCGCGGTGTCGTCCCCGCGTACGCCCCGGCCGGTCTCGCGGCCCTCGCCGCGCGCCGCACCCGGGGTGCCGTCCGGCCGTTGCCCGGCCGGACCGCCCGGCGCGACCCGCAGCAGGCGCAGCGCCGTGGCCACATCACCGCTGAGCAGGGCGACCGCGCCGCACTCGCGGAACGCGGGCGACACCTGGCACGCCGCCTCGTACGTCTCCGTCACCGGCGACGCGGGCGATGCCGCGGCCGTCTCGGCGAGGCACACCACGTGGATCCCGGCCCGTGCGCCTTCGTGCGCCAGCCGCGCCACCGCCTCCCGCACGTCCGCGCCGCCGGGGTCGCCGTCCACCACGAGCACGGTGTGGGGCCCGTCGAAGCGATCGCCGTCCGCGTCGTCGTCCCGCGCCCAGGAGGGCCGCCGAGCCGCTCCGCGCACGCCGCCGTCCTCCGCTGCCTGGCGGCCCGCACGGTCGTCCGGTGCGGGCCGGGCGCCCGCGGTGCTGTCCGTGCCGTCGCGGCCCGTGCGCGGACGGCCCTGCGGCGCCCGGCCCGCCTCCGCGAGCTGCTCGTCGAGGCGGCGCAGGAGCTCGTCCGTGCGGGCCGTGGCCTGCTCGCGGTCGTAGGCGAGGAGGAGACGGCAGTCCTGGCCGTGCGCCGGGCGCAGGTGGGGGAGCCAGCCGAGCCAGGACCACTCGGCGGCGCGCTCCTGCGCCGTGCGGGAGCGGTCCGTGCTGATCAGGACGATCTCCAGGGTGTCCGGCGAGTGCAGCGCGGCGAGCTGTGCGAGGACCGCGCGGGCCAGACCCGCCAGACGTGCCCGCGGTCCGGCCAGGCCCAGCGAACCGACCTCCCGCAGACCGGCGGTCACCGGCACCGCGGGCAGCAGGCCCGAACCGTCCGGCGCCGTCCGGTCCGCCGTGCCCAGCCGCACCGTGAGTGCCTCCGGGTGCCCGGGGCCGCGCTCCCACAGCCGGGACCCCGGCCCCAGCGCGGTGAGCAGCAGCGTCGCGGGGTCGGGCCAGCTCTCCGGGGACCGGGGTGCGGCGGGCAGCGGTTCCCGCGCCGCGGCCTCCCCCTCCTCGTACACGTCATGTCCTGCCGCGACCGGGCCGGGCCGGCCGCCGGCCAGCCGCCGGGCCCACGCGCCGATGCCGCCCCGCCTGCGGACGCCCGAAGGGACGTCCGTGCCGCGCATCGGGGTGCCCTTGCGGGTGCCGGAGGTCTCGTCCGCTCCGGACGGGCCCGGTTCCCCCGCCGAGTGCGGCGCGGACGCCGGAGCACCGCCCGGTCCGGTGCCGCGGGGCCTGCTCTCGATGCCGGGTGCCCCGCCCTGTTCCGGGACGCCCGCCGGTACGCCGCGGCGGTGCTCCTGGGCCCCCGGGACGCCGCCGCCCGCGGAGCCCCACTCGGCCGCTCCGTACGCGTGATGTGTGTGCGGGGTGTCGCCGCCGGCGGGGGCGCTTCCGTCGCCGGTGCGTCCGTCGGGGGCGCCCTCCGCGCGGGTGGGCGGCACGGCGGCGGTCGGGTCGGGCCGCGGGGCGGTGACCCCGTCGGCGTCGGCCTCGGCCGCCGTCACCCGCACATGGCCCTCGCCGTCAGGAGCCGTCCGCAGGGCCCCGGGTCCCCCGGGCGGCGCAAGCCGCAGGGCGGACTCCCCGACGCGCAGCAGCGCGCCCGGTGCGAAGCGGACGGGGCGGGTGCCGACGGGGCCGCCGTCCAGCGAGGTGCCGTTCGTCGAGCCGAGGTCGGAGACCGAGACACGGCCCTCGGGGGTGACGGTGACCGCGCAGTGCAGCCGGGAGACGTCGGGGTCGTCCAGGGGGACGTCCGCGTCGGCGGAGCGGCCGATGTGGATCTGGCCGCCGTGCAGCAGGTGGACGCCGCCCGCGTCGGGGCCCGCGACCACATGGAGCTGGGGGGCGACGTCGTCCACCTCGGGGCCCGGTTCCGCGGGCGCTCCCAGGGACAGCACCGCGCCGTCCGTCAGCGGGGGCTCGCCGAGCGTGCAGCGCTGCGCGTCGAGCCGCTCCGCGCCCGAGTACAGCACGACCGGGCCGCCCCCGAGGTCCCGTCCCCGCTCGGCTTGGGCGCCGCCCGCCTCCCCGCCGACGGCCGAGGCCAGCCCCGAAGCGACCGCTGCCAGCGCCGTCCCGGCGGGCGCGGTCACCAGCACATCGCAGGCCGCGGCTCGCCCCCGTGGCTCCGAGGGCGGGCCCAGCGGGTCTACGACGGTCAGCCGGATCTGCATCGCCGTCCGGGGTCCCTTCCGCGCAGGTGTCCGCGACGAGGACGAGGCTGCGCTGCGGTCCCCCACCGCAGAATTCCCCCACCGCACACGGGCACGTCGGCCAGTACTGAGGGCATCCTCGCACCTGCCACCGACAACACGCCCGCCCCCCACCCGTAAGTGATCTTGATTGGTCGGCTCTGCCCGCAAAAGTGCCTGACCAGTGCCCGACCGGTGTCCGCTTGAGATCGGTCACGTCCGGGGTTCGGCAACCAAGTGACCGGACCGAGCGTCTTTCCATCGAACATGTACGGGAACGCGTACGTAAGCGCTTATGCGAGGCACAGGTGCGCGTGGAACCCATGGGAAGCACACGGGGACGACAGCCCGGTGCCGCGTACGGCGGCACTAGAGTGGGTCGGACACACCTTTACCACGGTGATCACGGTGGACGGACCAGGCAAGCAAGCAACAGGGAGCGCATGACGTGCGGCCGGTAGGGAGCAAGTACCTCCTTGAGGAGCCGCTTGGGCGCGGCGCCACAGGCACCGTCTGGCGGGCCCGCCAGAGGGAGACGGCGGGCGCCGAGGCGGCCGTCGCGGGCCAGCCCGGCGAGACCGTGGCGATCAAGGTCCTGAAGGAGGAACTCGCCAGCGACGCGGATGTCGTGATGCGGTTCCTGCGGGAGCGCTCGGTGCTGCTCCGGCTGACCCATCCGAACATCGTGCGGGTGCGGGACCTCGTCGTCGAGGGCGATCTGCTCGCGCTCGTCATGGACCTGGTCGACGGTCCCGACCTGCACCGCTACCTCCGCGAGAACGGGCCCTTCAGCCCGGTCGCCGCGGCCCTGCTCACCGCCCAGGTCGCCGACGCGCTCGCCGCCAGCCACGCCGACGGCGTCGTGCACCGCGATCTGAAGCCCGCGAACGTCCTGCTCAAGCAGGACGCCGGCCAGATGCACCCGATGCTGACCGACTTCGGCATCGCCCGGCTCGCCGACTCTCCGGGCCTCACGCGCACGCACGAGTTCGTCGGCACGCCCGCGTACGTCGCGCCCGAGTCCGCGGAAGGACGTCCGCAGACGTCCGCGGTCGACATCTACGGTGCGGGCATCCTGCTGTACGAGCTGGTCACGGGTCGCCCGCCGTTCTCCGGCGGCTCCGCGCTCGAAGTGCTGCACCAGCACCTGAGCGCCGAGCCGCGGCGCCCGTCGACCGTGCCGGACCCGCTGTGGACCGTCATAGAACGCTGCCTGCGCAAGAACCCGGACGAGCGGCCCAGCGCCGAGAACCTGGCGCGCGGACTGCGTGCCGTCGCCGCGGGCGTCGGTGTGCACGCGAACGCCGCGCAGATCGCCGCCGCGGAGGGCGTGGGGGCGCTGCTCGCCCCCGACCCGGCACCGGCGACCGTCCCCGGCACGCCCGGCGCGGCCGACCCCACGCAGGTGCTGCCGCACGGCGCCCCGGCGGGCGCGTACGACCCGAACGCCGCGACCAGCGTGATGCAGCACACCGGTGACGCCGACCCCACGTCCGTCCTGCCGCACCGCGGCGCGGCGGACCCGACCGCCGTCATGCCGCCCGTGCCGCAGCACCAGCCGGGCGGGCAGGGCGGACAGCCCGAGGACCCGCACCCCTGGCAGAACCAGCTGCGCGCGGCCCGCGACCGCAACGAACAGACCCAGGTGCAGTACCTGGACCCGAACGAGGACCCGCTGCGGCGTCGTCCGCAGCGCCAGGTCGCGCGGCCGCAGCAGCGGCCCCAGCGCGGCCAGCAGCCGCCGCCCGGGTACGGCTACCCCCAGCAGCAGCCGCAGCAGTACGCACCGCAGCAGCAGCCCCAGCGCTACGCCCCCGCTCCCCAGCAGCAGCCCCAGCCGCAGCGCTACGCGCCGCCGCAGCAGCCGGCGCCGCGCCAGGCGCGCGAGCCCCGTCAGCGCAGCGCCAACCCGACGAAGATCCCGGGACTCGGCTGCCTGAAGGGCTGTCTGTTCACCCTCGTCATCCTGTTCGTCGCCGGATGGCTGATCTGGGAGCTGAGCCCGCTCCAGGAGTGGATCGGGACCACCAAGGGCTACTGGGCCCAGCTGAGCGACTGGTTCAACACGGTCACCGGATGGATCGGTGACCTCGGCGGCGGCTCGTCCGGCAACTGACCCTGCGACAGGAACCTCCGCCGGCGGACTTCCGCCGGCGGAGTCTGCCGTGTCCGGCCCTCGGGGAAGCCGACTCTGGTGATTTGTCGACACCTGGCGGGTGATTTCCGTCTCCGCGGTGAAGGTTGGGGCCACGGACGCGTACTTTTAGCGGCAACCACGCGTCTGTAGGAGCAGTCTTGGCACGGAAGATCGGCAGCCGGTACACCGCGAACCAGATCCTGGGACGGGGCAGCGCCGGCACGGTGTGGCTGGGCGAGGGCCCCGAGG
Source organism: Streptomyces siamensis (assembly GCF_039543605.1). Taxonomy (NCBI): domain Bacteria; kingdom Bacillati; phylum Actinomycetota; class Actinomycetes; order Kitasatosporales; family Streptomycetaceae; genus Streptomyces; species Streptomyces siamensis. The sequence goes on from NZ_BAABKB010000002.1 coordinate 51,898, forward strand.
GGCCCGTCGCCATCAAGCTGCTGCGCGAGGACCTCGCGTCCGACCAGGAGCTCGTGGGGCGTTTCGTGCAGGAGCGCACGGCGCTGCTCGGACTCGACCACCCGCACGTCGTCTCGGTGCGCGACCTGGTGGTGGACGGCAACGACCTCGCGCTCGTCATGGACCTCGTCCGCGGCACCGATCTGCGGACCCGCCTCGACCGGGAGCGGCGCCTCGCTCCCGAGGCCGCCGTCGCGATCGTCGCCGACGTCGCGGACGGCCTCGCCGCCGCGCACGCCGCGGGCGTCGTCCATCGGGACGTGAAGCCGGAGAACGTCCTGCTCGACATGCAGGGCCCGCTCGGCCCCGGCGGCTCGCACCCCGCCCTGCTCACCGACTTCGGGGTGGCCAAGCTCATCGACTCGCCCCGGCGGACCCGTGCCACGAAGATCATCGGCACGCCGGACTACCTCGCCCCCGAGATCATCGAGGGGCTGCCCCCGCGGGCGGCCGTCGACATCTACGCCCTCGCGACCGTGCTGTACGAGCTGCTCGCCGGGTTCACACCCTTCGGCGGCGGCCACCCGGGGGCGGTCCTGCGCCGTCACGTCACCGAGACCGTGGTGCCGCTGCCTGGCATCCCGGAGGAGCTGTGGCAGCTGATCGTGCAGTGCCTGGCGAAGGCGCCGGCCTCGCGCCTGCGGGCGTCGGAGCTCGGGGCGCGGCTGCGGGAGCAGCTGCCGCTGCTCGCCGGGATGCCGCCGCTGGACGTCGACTCCCCGGACTCCGAGGCGGCGGAACCGGACGAGGCCTACGAGGAGACGGCGGAGCCGTCCGCCCCCGTCGCGCGGCAGCGGCGCGGGGCGGTGCCGCTGGTGCCGGGGGCCGCGCCCGACTCGAACCGGGACACCCACACGTCGATGCGGGTGCCGGCTCCCGACGAACTGGCGGGGGGTGCGCGCGGGACCGCTCGCGCGCCGCGCGCCACCGGGGCGCCACGGCCGGGCTCCGCACGTCATCGGGCCTCCGCGCGGCGCCGGCGGATCACGCTCGGGGTGGCGGGGGCGGTGCTCGTCGCCGCGATCGGGGTGGGGACCTGGATCGCCGTGTCCGGCGACGACGCGGACGCCACGCCCCAGGACACGAAGAACTCGGCGCCCGCCTCGCCGTGACGCACGCCTGCGCGTGACGCCGGGGTGCCGTGACGCACGCCTCGCCGTGGCCCCGGGGTGCCGTGTGCCGGTGGGCGGTGCCTTTGGGGCCGTGCCCGGGCACGGCGGCCGGGGTCGGGCGACAGGCCCTTCTCGCCCCCTCCGCCCCTGCCCGTCCCGTTCCCGGGGCTCCGCCCCGGAACCCGCTCCTCAAACGCCGGAGGGGCTGAGAATTTGGCTCGGCCCCGGACCCCGCTCCTCGAACGCCGCCGGGGCCGATCTTCGGCGCCGGAGCGGCTGGTCCTGCCCCGCGAGGGCGAGCGGCGAGCCCCGCTTGCCGTAGCCGTTACGCTGGAGGCGTGGCAGTCGTCGATGTATCCGAAGAGCTCAAGTCCCTCTCCTCGACCATGGAGTCGATCGAGGCCGTCCTGGACCTCGACAAGCTGAGGGCAGACATCGCCGTGCTCGAGGAGCAGGCGGCGGCGCCGTCCCTGTGGGACGACCCCGACGAGGCGCAGAAGATCACCAGCAAGCTGAGCCACCTCCAGGCGGAGGTCAGGAAGGCCGAGGCGCTGCGCGGGCGCATCGACGATCTCGGTGTGCTCTTCGAGATGGCCGAGGAGGAGGACGACCCGGACACCCGTGCCGAGGCCGAGACCGAGCTCGCGTCCGTCCGCAAGGCGCTGGACGAGATGGAGGTCCGCACCCTCCTGTCCGGGGAGTACGACTCGCGTGAGGCGGTCGTCACCATCCGTGCCGAGGCCGGCGGCGTCGACGCCTCCGACTTCGCCGAGAAGCTCCAGCGCATGTACCTGCGCTGGGCGGAGCGCCACGGCTACAAGACGGAGCTCTACGAGACCTCGTACGCGGAAGAGGCGGGCATCAAGTCCACCACCTTCGCCGTCCACTCCCCGTACGCGTACGGAACGCTGTCCGTGGAGCAGGGCACCCACCGGCTCGTCCGCATCTCGCCCTTCGACAACCAGGGGCGTCGCCAGACCTCCTTCGCCGGTGTCGAGATCCTGCCCGTCGTCGAGCAGACCGACCACATCGAGATCGACGAGTCGGAGCTCAGGGTCGACGTGTACCGGTCGTCCGGGCCGGGCGGTCAGGGCGTCAACACCACCGACTCCGCGGTGCGGCTGACCCACCTTCCCACCGGCATCGTCGTCTCCTGCCAGAACGAGCGGTCGCAGATCCAGAACAAGGCCTCGGCCATGAACGTTCTGCAGGCCAAGCTGCTGGAGCGGCGCCGGCAGGAGGAGCAGGCCAAGATGGACGCCCTCAAGGGCGACGGCGGCAACTCCTGGGGCAACCAGATGCGTTCGTACGTGCTGCACCCGTACCAGATGGTCAAGGACCTGCGTACGGAGTGCGAGGTCGGCAACCCCGAGGCCGTGTTCAACGGCGAGATCGACGGCTTCCTCGAGGCCGGAATTCGCTGGCGCAAGCAGCAGGAGAAGTAGGCGGGCACGAACAGGTCCTGTTCGGACCTCTTTGTCGACAAGGCAACTGCCGTCCAATGGACGGCAGTTGCCTTTTGTGTGGGGGTTGTCTGGGTTTTACGTCACAGTCACATGTCCTCACGGCAGGCAAATGATGTTGATACGGACATCGCGTACGCAACGACCTTGACGATGCTTTGAAAACTGGGAAGGGTAACGCGTGGCATGCGTATCACTGGGGCGCATGTGCACCGGGGGGCTTGAGCCCAAGTCGCCTGTGACGCCGTGGCCCTGGACGCTGCTCCATTGACGATCAGCTACTGGGGGTAGCAGGCAGATGACCAAGAAGACGCGGATCCGCGTGGCGCGGATAGCCGCCGGTGCGGTGATTGCCGCGGGCGCTTCGCTGACCGCCGCGGGTGCGGCCTCGGCGCTCGACCTGAACGTCGGCATCGGTGTCAGCGTCGGCGACGAGGACCCGACCCCGACCCCGACCGAGACGAGCATCCCGACCGACACGCCGACTCCCACCGAGGAGCCCACGGAGCCGACGGAGGAGCCGACCGAGCCCACCGAGGAGCCCACGGAGCCGACGGAGGAGCCGACCGAGCCCACCGAGGAGCCGACCCAGCCCACGGAGGAGCCCACCTCCACCACCGAGCCCACCGACGGCAGCACCAGCGGCTCCGGCAGCGGCGGCAACAACGCCGACCCCGACGGTGGCTCCTCCGCCCAGGAGGAGGGCTCCTCGGCCCTCACCGACACGGGCTCGGACACCTCGGCCCAGGGCAAGAAGGACGGCGAGCTCGCCGAGACCGGTGCCGGTCAGACCACGTTCCTGCTGATCGGCGCCGCGACGATGATCGCCGGCGGCATCGGCTTCCGGATGATGCCGCGCGTCATGGGCGGCCGCGGCGGTGCCGCCGCCTGACGGGCGCACCACGCATGAAAGAAGGCCCGGAGCGGCTCGCTCCGGGCCTTCTCGTGTTCTCGGTCACATGTGGTCTTGCTCACGCCCGCGTGAGGTCGGCCGGGACCATGCATGCGGTACGGCCGGCTCCGCCCGGGATCCCGGGGGTCTCAGACCGTCTGGTGGGCCACCAGGGCCAGGGCCGCGATCAGCACGGCGAGCAGCGCGATCAGCGCCATCGGGTTCAGGCCCGCGAAGGGGCTCTCCTGCTGGAGCCGCTCACGGTTCGCGCGGCAGACCGGGCAGCGGCCCTCGCTGACGGGCGCCGCGCAGTTCGCGCACACCAATCGGTCGTACGTCATGCGCTCGCCCTCCTTGCGCCATCTCCGCGTACACAACGCTGTACATAACGCTGCGGGGTACGCAACCGTTCCCCCTCCACTGTGCCAGGTTCCGCGGATTTCGGCGCGGCTCGCCTTATCCTGCCCCGCGCCGACGGGCCCCAGCCCCAGGAACGGCGACATCCGGACGCCCGCGCTCCCCGGGCCCGGCCTCCCCGGCCCGCGTCACAGGCCCGCGCCCCCGGACCCTCGTGAATCGGGCGGCCCCGCCCCTTCAGATCCCCGACAAAACGTGCGAGCCTCGCGCAAACCCCGTACGCCGACTGCGGACGCACACCCGGTTCGCGTATGGTCACGCACACCTACCCCCGGCGACCCGTGGTGCATCCGTGATCCGATTCGACAATGTCTCCAAGGTCTACCCCAAGCAGACCCGCCCCGCTCTCAGGGATGTCTCCCTGGAGGTCGAGCGTGGTGAGTTCGTGTTCCTCGTGGGGTCCTCGGGCTCCGGAAAGTCCACCTTCCTGCGGCTGATCCTCCGCGAGGAGCGGTGCAGCCACGGTCAGGTGCACGTCCTGGGCAAGGACCTCGCGCGCATCTCCAACTGGAAGGTGCCGCACATGCGCCGCCAGCTGGGGACCGTGTTCCAGGACTTCCGGCTCCTGCCGAACAAGACCGTCGCCGAGAACGTGGCCTTCGCGCAGGAGGTCATCGGCAAGTCGCGCGGCGAGATCCGCAAGTCCGTCCCCCAGGTGCTCGACCTCGTCGGCCTGGGCGGCAAGGAGGACCGGATGCCCGGCGAGCTGTCCGGTGGTGAGCAGCAGCGCGTGGCCATCGCGCGTGCGTTCGTCAACCGCCCGAAGCTGCTCATCGCCGACGAGCCGACCGGAAACCTCGACCCGCAGACCTCCGTCGGCATCATGAAGCTGCTCGACCGCATCAACCGCACGGGCACGACCGTGGTGATGGCGACCCACGACCAGAACATCGTGGACCAGATGCGCAAGCGCGTCATCGAGCTGGAGAAGGGCCGTCTCGTCCGCGACCAGGCACGCGGCGTCTACGGCTACCAGCACTGATCATCGTCCACGGAAAGGTCTGAAGAAGACGCCATGCGCGCCCAGTTCGTTCTGTCGGAGATCGGTGTCGGTCTCCGCCGCAATCTGACGATGACCTTCGCGGTCGTCGTCTCGGTCGCCCTGTCCCTCGCCCTGTTCGGCGGCTCGCTCCTGATGAGCGACCAGGTGAACACGATGAAGGGCTACTGGTACGACAAGGTCAACGTCTCGATCTTCCTCTGCAACAAGAGCGACGCCGAGTCCGACCCCAAGTGCGCCAAGGGCGCCGTGACCGCCGACCAGAAGAAGCAGATCCTCGCCGACCTGGACAAGATGACGGTCGTCGAGAACGTCTCGTACGAGTCCTCGGACCAGGCCTACAAGCACTACAAGGAGCAGTTCGGCGACTCCCCGCTGGCCAGCTCCCTCACGCCGGACCAGATGCAGGAGTCGTACCGGATCAAGCTGAAGGACCCGGAGAAGTACCGGGTCATCGCGACCGCCTTCAACGGGCGGGACGGCGTGCAGTCCGTGCAGGACCAGAAGGGCATCCTCGACAACCTCTTCGGGCTGCTCAACGGCATGAACTGGGCCGCACGCGCGGTGATGGCGATGATGCTCGTCGTCGCGCTGATGCTGATCGTCAACACGGTGCGCGTCTCGGCGTTCAGCCGTCGGCGGGAGACCGGGATCATGCGCCTGGTGGGCGCCTCCGGGTTCTACATCCAGGCGCCGTTCATCATGGAGGCCGCGGTCGCCGGGCTCATCGGCGGTGGTGTCGCCTGCGGATTCCTGCTGATCGCCCGGTACTTCATCATCGACCACGGTCTGGCCCTGTCCGAGAAGCTGAACTTGATCAACTTCATCGGCTGGGACGCCGTGTTGACCAAGCTGCCGCTCATCCTCGCGACAAGTCTGCTGATGCCCGCGCTGGCCGCGTTCTTCGCGTTGCGCAAGTACCTGAAGGTGTGACACATGCCAAGAGGGCCGTACCGTCAACCGGCGGTGCGGCCCTTCGCCTTGTCCTAGACTCACCGGCATGTCAGGCCGTGACCTGTTCTGTGAGCCCCGCCGCATCCGCCGCGGGGCGGCCCTGACATTGGTGTTCGCGAGCGTCCTCGTCGCCGGAGCGGCGACCGGATCCTTCTCCGACGCCGGCCGCGGACCGCGCACTCCCGGCTCCTCCGACGCCCGTTCCACGCCGGCCGCCCACCACGAGGACGTCACCGCGGCCGCCGCCGAGGCGATGGCCGACGGCAAGTCCCCCATGGAGGCCGCCGAGCGCGCCGTCAGCCGCAGCGGGGACCGCTGGGGCGCGGTCTACTCCCAGGGCGAGTACGAGGAGTTCGAGGAGGCGCTCGACGGCCAGTACACCGGCGTCGGGCTGTCGGCCCGGCGCGAGCGCGACGGACACATCGAGGTGACGCGCGTCCGGACCGGCTCGCCCGCGGCGGGCGCCGGCATCCGCGAGGGCGACCGGCTGCGCAGTGTGGACGGCGAGAAGGTCGACGGCCTGCCCGTCACCGAGGTCGTGTCCTTACTGCGCGGCGACGCGGACGACGCGGCGGCCGGCACAGAGGTCTCCCTCGGCCTGGAACGCGGCACCCGCGAATGGACCGAGACCCTGCGCCGGGCCAGGCTCTCCACGGATCCCGTGACCGTGCACCGGCTCCCCGGCGGCGTCGTCGTGATCAAGGTCGCCGCCTTCACCAAGGGCGTCGGCGACCGGGTACGGACCGCCGTCACCCAGGCACCGAGCGAGGCGGGCATGGTCCTCGACCTGCGCGGCAACTCCGGAGGCCTGGTCTCCGAGGCCGTCACCGCCGCCTCCGCCTTCCTCGACGGCGGCCTCGTCGCCACGTACGACGTGGACGGACGTCAGCGCGCCCTGCACGCCGAGTCCGGCGGCGACACCGCCAGACCCCTGGTCGCGCTCGTCGACGGCGGCACGATGAGCGCGGCCGAGCTGCTCACCGGCGCCCTCCAGGACCGCGGCCGCGCGGTCGTCGTCGGCTCCAGGACCTTCGGCAAGGGCTCGGTCCAGATGCCGAGCCGGCTGCCCGACGGCTCCGTCGCCGAGCTGACCGTCGGGCACTACCGCACCCCGTCCGGGCGCGGTGTCGACGGCCGGGGCATCACCCCCGACCTGGAGGCGGACAAGCAGTCGCTGGAGCGGGCCGAGACCGTGCTGAGTGGTCTCGGGGACGCCCGCTGAGCTGCTGCTCGCGGTCCGCGTAATCGGCTTTCCCCCACACCCCTGTGTGGTGCGAAAATGGCCAGCACTATGAGCAAGGGAATGTACGTACCGAAGGAGTCCCAGCCGAAGCAGGGCGGGGGCGGCTCCGCCAAGGCCAAGGACGGCAAGCGCAAGATCGTCGCGCAGAACAAGAAGGCGCGCCACGACTACGCGATCATCGACACCTACGAGGCCGGGCTCGTGCTGACCGGCACCGAGGTGAAGTCGCTGCGCCAGGGACGTGCCTCGCTGACCGACGGCTTCGTCCAGATCGACGGGAACGAGGCGTGGCTGCACAACGCCCACATCCCCGAGTACAGCCAGGGCACCTGGACCAACCACACCGTGCGGCGCAAGCGCAAGCTGCTGCTGCACCGCGAGGAGATCGACAAGCTGGAGTCGAAGTCGCAGGAGACGGGTCACACGATCGTGCCCCTCGCCCTGTACTTCAAGGACGGTCGTGCCAAGGCGGAGATCGCCCTCGCCCGCGGCAAGAAGGAGTACGACAAGCGGCAGACACTGCGTGAGAAGCAGGACCGGCGGGAGTCGGACCGCGCGATCGCGGCGGCCAAGCGGAAGCAGCGGGGCGCCTAGGCCGCCGCCCGCAGGAATAGGCTGGCATCGTCGTGCGTTGGTCACGTACGATGGCAACGCACCTCACAGAGGGTGCGCGGACCGAAAGGTCCAGGGGCCGGAAGGTCCCGGTTTGAAAAAACAACATGGGGATGATCGGTTTCGACAGCGGCTGTTGAAGCAGGGGAAGCGTGTCGAGGAAGCGGCAATGATCTCGTAAACCATATGTCGCAAAAAATAATCGCCAACACCAAGCGCGATTCCTTCGCCCTCGCTGCCTAAGTAGCGACTTGCGAAGTGTCAGCCCGGGGCTGTTCCCGACCCGGATCCTGGCATCAGCTAGGGAACTAAACTTCTGAACCCGGTCGCGGGGTGCAGAAGGAAATCAAACAGTGACTGAGCCCGTCGGCGACTTGTTCGCGTGATCGCCGGGGCTGAGAAAATCACAGCGAACTGCACACGGAGAAGCCCTGATTTTGCACCGTTGGACGCGGGTTCGATTCCCGCCATCTCCACTCATCCCATGTTTGGACACAGAGGAAAGGCCCCGCTGCCACGGCAGCGGGGCCTTTCCTTCAGGTGGCCCGGGCGGCGCCCCCGGACCTCAGCGGATCACCTCGTCGGGCCGGCTCACCGCAGCGTGAACGACGACAGGCGCAGACCGCCGCTCAGTACGAGGTAGACGTCCTCGCGTCCCGTGGCGGCGGCCATGGTGGCGGACACCGTCTCGTAGGAGTACGGGGACGCCGTGCCGTCCGTGTGCGCGGTGCCGAGCAGGGTGCCCGTCGGAGCGCCGAGGCGCACCTCGACCGTGCCCGCCGTCCCGGCCACCCGGGCGGTGAACCGTCCGGTGCCCGGTCCGAGCCGGGCGTCCGCGAACTTCAGCCAGGCACGGTCGCCGGTGGCGCCCACCGCCGTACCGCGCACCTTGGACTCGTCGACCAGCCGCACCCCGGCGTAGTCGTCGAAGTTCTCGGCTCGCGTCGCCCTCGTCAGGTCCCGCGGCGGGATCGTCTCGCCCCGCACCGCGAGCGAGGCACGGGCGCGGATGTCGGACGAGGACGCCCCGACCAGTACGTCGTACGTGCCGCTCTCCACCACCGGGCGCGAGCGCGTGACGTCCCAGTGGGCGAGGTCCTCGGTGCGCAGCCCCAGCCGCACCGTCTTCGTCCCGCCCGGCTTCAGCGACACCCGCGCGTATGCCTTCAGCTGCTTCAGCGGTTGCTTGTCGCGCGAGGTCCGCTGGTGTGTGTACAGCTGCACGACCTCGTCGCCCGCCCGGGCACCGGTGTTCGTGACGGAGACCTCGTAACCGCCGTCGACACGCTTCAGCCCGCCGTAGCGGAACGACGTGTAGGAGAGGCCGTGGCCGAACGGGTAGAGCGGCCGGCCCTTGAAGTACTGGTACGTGCGGTCGGACTTGATGATGTCGTAGTCCAGGATCGACGGGAGGTCCGACTCGGAGGCGTACCAGGTCTGGGTGAGGCGGCCGGCCGGGTTCGCGTCCCCGTACAGCAGGTCGGCGAGCGCGTTGCCGGTCTCCTGGCCCGCGTGCGTCGTCCACAGCACGGCCGGGACCTTCTTCTGGAGGGCGCCGAGCGTGGTCGGGTAGCTGTTCTCGACGACCACGACGGTCTTCGGGTTGGCCGCGCGCACCGCCTCGACCAGGGCTTCCTGCGCGGGTGCCAGACCCATGTCGGTGCGGTCGTGGTCCTCGCGGCCGTTGATCGACGGCATCGAGCCGACCACGACCACCGCGGCGTCCCGGCCCTTCACCGCGGCCACCGCCTCGTCGACGCCGCTGCGCACGACGTCCTTGTCGTAGTGGGCGGCCCGTTCCTTCGGCACCAGGCCGAGGGTGCCGTCGTCGCCGGTCGGACCGAGGTAGACGGGGTTCGACCACCAGGACTCGGCGGTCTCGTATCCCGCGTACCGCAGGAGGCTGCTGCCGTCGTCCTGCCGTTCCAGCACGAACTGCTGCTGCACGTACCAGCCGTTGGGCTGGACCTGGTCGTTGACGAAGCCGGACCAGTTGTAGCCGACGTACTTGCCGTTGGCGGCGGAGCGCAGCGTGACGATGCCGGATCCCCAGTCGAAGACGTCGAACCGGGACGCGGTGCCGTTCTCGGCGCTCTCCTTCAGGGCCGCCCCGTCGGCCGTCGCCCCCGCGGTGACGTACCGGCCGGTCGCCGTGTTCCTGAGGGTGATGCGGTCCGCGCCCTCACTGCTCGCCACCGGGGTGCCGAGCTTCGCCGCGATGCCGTCCTGCGGGGTGACCGCGTACGGCAGCGTCCCCGAGTACCAGTCGGTGTAGAGGGTGTCGGCGAGCGGGCCGACGACGGCGACGTTCCTGGCCGACGCCTTCAGCGGCAGCGTCTTGTCGTTCTTCAGCAGGACGGCGGCCTTCGTCGCCGCCTCGCGGGCCAGCTTCCGGTGCGCCGGGCTGTCGATCACCGAGCTGTCGATCGAGCCGTACCGGCCGCCGCCCGGATCGAACTCGCCGAGCCGGACACGGACGGCGAGGATGTGGGACACCGCCGTGTCCACGTCCGACTCCTTCAACAGGCCCTGTTCCAAGGCGGACTCGACGGCCGTCGTGGTCGGACCGGGGTCGGCGCTGTTGTCGGTGAAACTGTCGATGCCCGCCTTCAGCGCGGCGGCGTCGCCCTCGGTGAGCGTGGGGTAGTAGTCCTGGTTGCCGGGGAGCAGATTGCCGGGGGCGAAGGCGTCGGTGACGTTGAGGAGATCCTTGTCCGTCCAGCCGCGCACGACGTCGTCCAGGTCGGGATCGACCGTGTTGGGACGGCCGTTGACCAGGTTGTAGGAGGACATCACCCCCGTCGCCGCGTCCGCCGCGATCGCCGGCCGGAAGGCCGCCTCGTCGTACTCGTGCAGTACCCGCGGGCGCAGGTCGGACGAGGTCGTCGTGCGGTGCGCCTCGTTGTTGTTGGCGAGGTAGTGCTTGAGGGTGGGTGCCGTCTTGAGGTGGTCGGGGTCGCCACCGGTGAGACCGTCGCCGTACGCGGTGGAGATCGACCCTGTCAGGTACGGGTCCTCGGAGTAGCCCTCCTCGTTGCGTCCCCAGCGCGGGTCGCGCAGCAGGTTCACCACCGGTGCCCACAGGTTCAGGCCCCAGCCGTCGGGGCGCTCCTGCTGGAAGCCGCGCGCCTCGTCGCCGACCGCCGAGCCGACCCGTCCGATCAGGGCCGGGTCCCAGGTCGACGCGAGCCCGACCGCCTGCGGGAACACCGTCGCCTTCCCCAGCCAGGCGACTCCGTGCAGGGCCTCGGTGCCGGTGCGGAACGCCCCGATGCCGAGGCGGGGGATCGCCGGCTCGTACTGGTGCAGCAGCGAGACCTTCTCGTCGAGGGTGAGCCGGGCGAGCAGGTCGTCGACGCGCGCGGCCACCGGGAGGTCCGGGTCGCGGAACGCGGGAGCGGCGTCGGCGTCGGCGTGGGCGGGTGGGCAGACGCCGGGGACCGCGAGCAGGGCCAGCGCCACGACGAGGGCGGCGCCGGGTCTTCTTCTCGTGCCTTTCATGTCAGGGCTCCTTCGGATAGGGCCTTGCACGGGGCGTTCGGGACGTTCAGGGGGCGTTGCGCGGTGCGGTGCTCGCGCGCTCCGTCAGCCGGGGCGCCAGCAGCGTCGCCCCGGGCACGTCGGCGCCGTCCAGCTTCCGCATGAGCAGTTCCACGGCCCGCGCGCCGACCTCGGCGGACGGCAGGGCGATGGAGGTGACGGGCACCCGCAGGCTCTCGGCGACCTCGTCCGGGCAGATGGCGGTGACGGAGAGATCGCCGGGAACCCGCAGCCCGAGCTGCTCGAACGCGTCGATCAGCGGTTCCAGGACCGGCTCGTTGTGGACGACGACGCCCGTCAGCGCCGGGTGCTCGCGCAGCAGTTGCTCGGCGATCCGGCGCGCGGCGGCCGGCGAGGCCTCGCAGGGGTGGACGGACGACGACAGACCGTTGCGGTGTGCGGCGGCCGTGAACCCCTCCACCACCCGCTGGGCGAACGCCGTCCCCCGCACGTACACCTCGGGCGGCGAGCCGACCAGCGCCACGACCCGGTGCCCGAGCCCCGCCAGCCGCTCCACGCAGAGCTCGCCCGCCGCCTTGAAGTCCAGATCGATGCAGGTGAGCCCCTCCGCGGCGGCGGGGAAGCCGATGAGCACGGAGGGCCGGTCGAGCGCGCGCAGCAGCGGCAGCCGGGCGTCGTGCAACTGGACGTCCATCACGATCAGCGCGTCCACCAGAGCGGTGTCGGCGACCCGCCGCAGCCCCTCCTCGCCCTCCTCCTGGGTGAGCAGCAGGACGTCGTGGTCGTGCCGGCGGGCCGCCGTCACCACGGACACCGCGAACTGCATCACGACCGGCACATGGATGCCCGTCCGCAGCGGCACCACCAGCGCCAGCACGTTGGAGCGGCTGCTGGCCAGCGCCCGCGCGCCCGCGTGCGGCCGGTAGCCCAGCTCGCGGATGCTGGCCTCGATGCGCTGCCGGGTCTCCTCGGAGATCGGGCGCTTGCCGCTCAGGGCGTAGGAGACGGTGCTCGGGGACACCCCGGCGTGCCGCGCCACATCGGTGATCTTGACCATCAGTCGGACTCCAGCTCCAGCGACAGGAACCCGGTGCCGGCCCGCGCCCGCACCTCGCGCCCCTGCGCCGCGAGCCCCCAGGGCGCCGCCGGATCGCTCGACGAGGCGCGGAGTGTGTTCCCCTCCCGTACGACGGTGAAGGTGACGCCGCCGACCGCCACCGTGACCTGGGTGCCACGGCCCAGGCCGTACGCGCGCAGGGTGACGTCGTCGGCGTGGTCGTACTCGGGCCGGTCGTCCACGGCGCCCACCGGGATCACCGCACCGGGCCGGACCAGGAGCGGCACGCTCAGGAACCCGTGCCGCTCGCGCACCCAGCGCGGCCCGGTCACCGTCCGCCCGCTCAGGAAGTGGGTCCAGGTGCCCTCCGGCACGTAGTACGACACGTCGCCGTCGTCGCTGAAGACCGGCGCGACCAGCAGATCGGGGCCGAGCATGTACTGCCGTTCCAGGTGTGCGCACCCCGGATCGTCGGGGAACTCGAGGACCATCGCCCGCATCACCGGCACGCCCTCCGCGTGGGCGGCACGCGCGGCTTCGTACACGTACGGCATGAGGCTGAGCTTCAGCCGTGTGAACAGCCGCAGGACGTCGACGGCCTCCTCGTCGAACAGCCACGGCACGCGGTACGACGACGATCCGTGCAGCCGGCTGTGCGACGACAGCAGACCGAAGGCGATCCACCGTTTGAACAGCGCCGGCGACGGCGTCCCCTCGAACCCGCCGATGTCATGGCTCCAGAACCCGAACCCCGACATGCCGAGGCTGAGCCCGCCGCGCAGCGACTCCGCCATCGACTCGTAGGTCGCCTCGCAGTCGCCGCCCCAGTGCACCGGGAACCGCTGGCTGCCGGCCGTCGCCGAGCGCGCGAAGACGACTGCCTCCGCCTCGCCCCGGTGCTTGCGCAACACCTCGAAGACGGTCCGGTTGTAGAGGTAGGCGTAGTAGTTGTGCATCCGCTCGGGGTCCGAGCCGTCCGCGTACGCCACGTCGACGGGCACCCGCTCGCCGAAGTCGGTCTTGAAGCAGTCGACGCCCTGCGCGAGCAGCGCCTCCAGCTTGGCCGCGTACCAGTCCCGGGCGTCCGGGCTGGTGAAGTCCACCAGCGCCATGCCGGGCTGCCACAGGTCCCACTGCCACACACTGCCGTCGGGCTTGCGGAGCAGGTGCCCGAGCGCCTTGCCCTCCGCGAACAGGGGCGAGCGCTGCGCGATGTACGGGTTGATCCACACGCAGATGCGCAGGCCCTTCTCCTTCAGCCGGGCCAGCATGCCCTGCGGGTCCGGGAAGACCCGGGGGTCCCACCGGAAGTCGCACCAGTTGAACTCGCGCATCCAGAAGCAGTCGAAGTGGAAGACGGAGAGAGGCAGTTCGCGCTCCCGCATGCCGTCGATGAAGGAGGTGACGGTCTCCTCGTCGTAGGAGGTGGTGAACGACGTGGACAGCCAGAGTCCGAAGGACCAGGCGGGCGGCAGCGCGGGACGCCCGGTGAGGGCCGTGTACTTGCGCAGGATGTCCTTCGGGGTCGGGCCGTGGATGACGTAGTACGTCAGCTGCTGGCTCTCCACGCTGAACTGCACCCGGGACACCGCCTCCGAGCCGACCTCGAAGGAGACCCGGCCCGGGTGGTCGACGAAGACTCCGTAGCCCGCGTCGGTCAGGTAGAACGGCACGTTCTTGTAGGCCTGTTCGGTCGCGGTGCCGCCGTCGGCGTTCCACATGTCGACGACCTGGCCGTTCTTGACCAGCGGGCCGAAGCGCTCGCCGAGACCGTAGACGCTGGTGCCCACCCGCAGGCCGAGCTGCTCGCGCAGGTAGTGGGAGCCGTCGGCGTCCCTCATGATGCCCATGCCTTTGGGGCCGCTGCTGGTGAGCGTGCGGCCGTGGGCGAGGAAGTCGACGTGCCAGGATCCGCCGCGGGCGACCCGGACGGACAGCGCGCCGGACGTCAGCGTCGCGTACTCCTCGTCGTACGACACCTGGGCGGCGCCCTCCTCGGCCCGCACCTCGAACTCGGGGCCGCGCGGCTGCTCGCCCTCGAAGTGCGTCAGGGTGACACCGATGACGTCGGGCATCGGCGCATGGGCGGTGATCGTCACGACCGGTCCCTTCAGCAGGTCGCCGCGGTGGCGGATGGGCTGGGTCGGCGCGTGGATCTCCAGGCCGCCGGGTCCGGAGGTCACGTCGAGGACCTCGACCGGATGGGCCGCGGTGACGCCCTCGCGCAGCAGCCAGTAGCCGTCCGTGAACTTCACTGTCGTACCCCTTACTTCACTGCGCCGGCGGCGATGCCGCGGGTGAGGGTCCGCTGGAAGACGAGGAAGAAGACGATGGCGGGCAGGACGCCCAGGAGAGCGGCCGCGTTCGTCATGGTGGCGTCCATCAGGCGCTGGCCCTGGAGGACGCCGAGGGCCACCGACACCGTCTGGTTGTCGTTGGAGATCAGCATGACCAGCGGCAGCAGGAACTCGTTCCACGTCCAGATGAAGAAGAAGACGAGGAGCACGCCGATGGTGGGGCGGCTGACGGGGACGACGATCCGCCACAGCACCTGCCACTTGTTCGCCCCGTCGATCCGGGCGGCCTCGATGATCTCGCGCGGGAACCGGCCGAGGACGGAGGCGAGCAGATAGGTGCCGAAGGCCGCCTGGATCACCGTGAAGACGATGATCACGCTGAGCCTCGTGTCGTACAGGCCGGCCTGCTTGCTCAGGTAGTAGACCGGGTAGACCAGCGCCTCCTGCGGCAGCATGTTCGCCAGCACGAAGAAGGCGAGCACCCAGGTGCGGCCCCTGATCCGGCCGATGCCGATCGCGTAGGCGTTGAGGACGGACAGGACGGCGGCGCCGACCGCCACCGACCCGGAGATCAGGACGGAGTTGACCAGCTTGCGGCCGAAGTCGACGCGGTCCCAGAAGTCCTCGATGCCGTCGAGGTACAGGCCGCGGGGCAGGCTGAGCGGCCCGTTCTCCGCGTACTCGGCGGGCGACTTGACGGCGTTGACCGCCACGACGAGGAACGGCAGCACCATGAACAGGGCCGCGATCACCAGGGCGACGAGGACCGGGTAGCGGGCGAGGACACCGCGGGCGGGACCGCGCGTCCTGACCGCGCCGGTGCGGACGGCTGTCATGTGCGGACCCCTTCCTCCGCGTCCTCCGCGCGGGTCTGGAACTTCAGCCCGGCCAGGGCCAGGACGAGGATGATCACGGTGAGCACGGTGGAGATTGCGGCGCCGTAGCCGACCTGCGTCTTCTCGAAGAAGGTCGTGAAGGAGAAGTACGAGGGGACGTCGGTGGCGCCGCCCGGTCCGCCCTTGGTCAGGACGTACACCGCCCCGAACACCTTCAGCGCGGCGATCGTGCACCACAGCAGCACCACGTAGATCTCGGGCCTGATCTGCGGCAGCGTGACGTGCCAGAAACGCCGCCACCAGCCCGCGCCGTCCAGCTCGGCGGCCTCGTGGAGCTGCGGGTCGACGCGTTGCAGGCCCGCCATGAAGACGACGAGCGGGAAGCCGAGCTGCACCCACACCATCACGCCCATGACGCTGTACAGGGCGAGGTCGGGGTCGCCGAGCCAGTCCTGCTGCCAGGAGCCGAGACCGACGGCCTTCAGCAGTTCGTTGAGCGAGCCGTTGTCCGGTGCGAGGATCCAGCTCCAGACGATGCCGGCGACCGCGATGGGCAGCACCTGCGGCAGATAGAAGCAGGCCCGCAGCACGGAGGCGACCCTGCCGCCGAAGTGCCGGCCGACGAAGTCGAACAGTGCGGCGGCGAGGACCAGGCCGAGCACGGTGGGTACGGCGGCCATGGCGACGACCATGAACAGGCTGTGCCGGAACGACGCCCAGAACTCCGCGTCGTCCATCAGCTCGCGGTAGTTGGCGAGCCCGGACCACCTGGGACTGCCGACGCCCTGCCAGTCGGTGAAGCTGACACCGGTGTTCATCAGGAACGGGACGACGACCACCGCGAGGAAGGCGAGGACGCCGGGCAGCAGGAAGGGCAGGTAGGAGTCGCGGGGGCGGCGCGGGCGCGGTGCGCCGCCGTGCTGCTTGCGGACGACCCGGCCGCCCCGCTCGACGGTGACCGTCATGTCTTCGGTACGCCCTTGTCGTACGCCTTCTGCAGTGCGCTCAGATAGGCGTCCGGCTTCTCGCTCCCGGTGATCAGCTTCTGGGTCTCCGAGACGAGTACGTCGTAGAAGCCGGCGACGGGCCAGTCCGGGTAGAAGGCCAGTCCGTCCTTGCCGGAAAGGGTGTTGAAGTCGGCGATCAGCGTCTTGGCCTGCGGGTCGATGATGGCGGCGGGGTCGGCGGCCACCGGGATGCCGCCCTTGTTGCCGAGCAGGTTCTGGATCTTCTTCGACATGGTGATGTCGATGAAGTCGTAGGCGAGTTCCTTGTTCTTGGCGCCCTTGGGGACGACCCAGAGGTTGCCGCCGGAGCCGAGCGTGAGATTGCTGCCCGGCCACAGGAAGGTGCCCCAGGCGAACTTGTTCTCCTCCTTGAAGCGGCCGTACCACCAGCTGCCGCTGAACAGGATGGGGCTCTTGCCCTGGATGAAGGAGACGCCCGCGTCCTCCGCCTTCACACCCGTCGACTTCTTGCTGATGTAGCCCTTCTTCACCCAGTCGGCGAAGGTCTCGGCGGCATACGTCCAGGCGGCGTCGTGGAAGTCGGTCTTTCCCTTGTAGAGCTCGTACGCGTCGACCCAGGAGCGGTCCGCCTTGGAGAGCGCCAGCTGGTAGAGGTACTGCTGGGCGATGTACTCGGCGCCGCCGTTCGCGAGCGGGGTGACGCCCTTGGCGACGAAGGTGTCCATGGCGGAGGTGAGTTCGCCGAGCGTGGTGGGTTCGGCGACCCCGTACTTCTCGAAGAGGTCCTTGTTGTAGTAGACCATCGTGTACTCGGCGTAGTTGGGCACGCCGTACCACTTCCCGGAGCCCATGACTCCGTCCGTGTCGTACTGGCTGATGGTCCGCACCCCGCCGCTGACCTTCTTGTCCCAGCCGTGCCGGGTGACCTCCGCGGTCAGGTCGGTCAGCAGTCCCTGCTGGGAGAGCTTGCCCGCCGTCGCGTTGCCCTTGTTGTACTCCATGAGGTCCGGCGCGTCGCCGGAGTTGAGGACCATCGGGGCCGTCTTCTGGATCTGTTCGAAGCCCTTCTCCTCGAACTTCACCTTCACGCCCGGGTGTTTCGCCTCGAACTCCTTGATGGCCTCGTTCCAGGCCACTCCCATCGCGCTGTTCGGCGCCTCGTAGTGCCACAGCCGCAGCGTCTTGCCGTCCTCGGCCCCGCTGTCCGAGCCGCCGCAGGAGGCCAGCAGCAGGGAGCCCGCCAGGGCCGCCGCCACCGTCGCCGCCGTGCGCCTTCGTTTCGTCGACATCCATTGCCTCCGGGGGAGTTGGATGGGTCACGGAAGCGTCACGCAGCAATCGTCGAATCGTTTCGATGCGTGACGTCGAAGCGCTTCGACGGGGGAAGGTATGTGGGGGCCGGGGGCGCGTCAATGGGGTGCGCCGGAATTGGGGCGCGGGTTCGACGGGCCGGACGACACGGCGCTCGATCGCGGTCGGGCGGCGTGTCCCGCACGTGGTGGGCCGCCGACCTACGCGTGGTGGGCCGACCCGGCCCGCCGGTGCGCGGCGCGACGCGCGTGCAGGACGGCACCGGCGGCAGCGATCAGGAGCGCCGTCGTCGCCGCGGCGAGCGGAACGCCGTAGCCCGCGGTCGCCGACACACGCTCCACCACCCACCCGCCCGCCGCCGAACCCCCGGCGATCCCGCCCAGCAGACCGGTCACCGCGAGGGTCATGCCCTCGTTCAGCCGGCCCTCGGGCGTGCGGGCCTGGACCAGGGTCATGCCGGTGACCATGGTCGGCGCGGTGGCCATCCCCGCGACGAGCAGCGCGCCCGCGAGGACCGGCAGCGAACCGGTCAGCCAGGCCGCGAGCAGGGGCAGCGTCAGCAGGGCCGCCATCGCGGCGACGCAGCGCGGGAAGAGCCGCTCGGCGGGGCCGGCCGGCCGCACCGTGCCGAACAGCAGACCCGCCACGCACGACCCCGCCGCCTGGAGCGCCAGGACCGCGCCCGCCGCCGACTTGTGCCCCTGGGCGTCCGCGAATGCGATCGTGACCACCTCCATCGAACCGAAGACCGCACCGGTGGCCAGGAAGCACAGCAGCAGTGGGGGCATGCCGGGCGACAGCACCGGGGACGGGGCCTTCGTGCGCCGCTGGGGCGGCGGCTCCGTGGCGCGCTGTGCCGCGAAGACCAGCACGCCCGTGATCAGCAGGGCGCCGCCGACCAGCGTGCCCGCCTCCGGGAAGAACGTCCCGCACAGGAACGCCGCGAGCACCGGCCCCAGCATGAAGCACAGCTCGTCCGCGGCCTGTTCGAAGGAGTTCGCGGTGTGCAGCGCGGCCGGGTCGCCCTTGAGGAGATGCGCCCAGCGGGCCCGGGACATGCCGCCCGTGTTGGGGGTCGTGGCCGTGGCGGCGTACGCGGCGAAGAGCGTCCAGTCGGGTGCGCCGCAGCGCACGCACAGCACCAGCGCGATGCCGCCCAGCAGGGCGAACAGGGTGGCGGGCACGGCCACCCGGGCCTGCCCGTGCCGGTCGACGAGACGCGCGGTCCAGGGGGCGACCACCGCGGTCGCCGCCAGCCCGGTCGCGGTCACCGCGCCGGCCAGCGCGTACGAGCCGCGCGAGCCCGCGATCATGATGACCGCGCTCACGCTGAACATCCCCATGGGCAGCCGGGCCAGCAGGTTCCCGACGGTGAAGGCACGGGCGCCCGGGACGGCGAAGAGACGGTGGTACGGGGTGCGGCCCCGGGGCGTCCGCGTCCGGGCGGACCGGTTCGGCGCGTGGTCGGCGGCGGGCGAAGGCGGCGCGGGCAGGGGGTCGAGGGCGGGCGAAGGCGGCGCGGGCAGGGGGTCGAGGGCGGGCGAAGGCGGCGCGGGCGTCGGACCGGGGGCGGGCTGGTGCGGCATGGATCAACCGTCGCTCGGAGCGGATCACGAGGTCCAACACCTTGTCCGTGGTGATTGACGCACCTGGGTTGTAGGTTCGCGTGATGTCTGTCCAGTCACCCGCCGGCGGTCATCTCGACCCGCGCCTGCTGCACGCCTTCCTCGCCGTCGCCGAGGAGCTGCACTTCACCCGCGCCGCCGCCCGGCTGTACGTGGCCCAGCAGGCACTGAGCCGGGACGTCCGGCGGCTGGAGCGGGAACTCGGCGCGCAGCTGTTCTCCCGGACCACGCGGCAGGTGACGCTGACCGCGGACGGGGAGCGCCTGCTGCCGTACGCGCGACGGGTGCTCGCCGCGCACGAGGCCCTGCTGTCCGCCTTCGCGCGCGGACAGGACCAGCGTCCGCTGCTCGTCGACGTCAACACCCCGGGACTCGCCACGGGCCGCGTCCTCGACCGGGCTCGTGAACTCGCGCCCGACCGTGAGCTGATGGCCCGATTCGAGAGCGGCCTCACGGGCGCGGCGCAGGATTTGCTCACCGGCCGGCTGGACGCGTCGTTCGGCCGGTTCGCCGGGCTCGACCCCGCGGTGCGGGCCCGTCTGGAACAGCAGCCCGTACGGTACGAGCCGATGGCCGTCCTGCTGCCCGAGGACCACCCGCTGGCCGCGCTGGAGGCGGTCCCGCTGGCCGCGCTCGCGGGCGAGACCGTGTACGCGGGGGCGGGCAATCCCCGGACGCTGGAATGGACCGACCTGGCCCATCACCTGTTCGAGGGACGTGGCATCGCGCTCGCGCCGCCCGCTCCGATGGCCGTGGGAGCCGAGGAGTTCCGGCGGATCATGGCCAAGAACCGGAACCCCGTCCTCGCCGTCGTGGAGTTTCCGGCCATGCCTGAAACGGTGCTGAGACCTCTGGTCGACCCCGTTCCCCTGTCACCCCTGTCGCTGGTGTGGCGGAAGGGGCTGGTGCATCCCGGGATCGACGCGCTTCGACGAGCCGCCGTCGAACTCGCGGCCGAGGAAGGGTGGCTGCATCGCCCCGAGAATGGGTGGATTCCGGCCACGGATGCACTCATCATGATGAGCCATACATGAGCTGCAAGCGCACGTCTCCGCCACGTGCGCTACATTCTTCCTCCGGGCACAGTGTGATAAGGGGGGCGCTCGGGCTGGGTGGGGGCCCGGTCCGACGGCGAACGTGGAGTGCCCGGAGTCGTTGCGCACCCGAGAACTGTCCCGTGGGGGGATGTGCGTGCGCGTGGAAAACTGGCGGAAAGATGCCCAACCGGGTCGGCGTGACGTCGATCAGGGCGAGGGGCACGGAACCGATCCGTCACCCGGGGCAGCGGCCGACGACGCCGTCGTCTGGCCCGACGCGGCCGGCAGAACGGCGTCCTGGCCGGGAGCGACCGGCACCACCTCGTCCTGGCCCGCGACCCGCGGTGTCAGCCCGTTCCCGTCCGGCGCCGCGCACTCCATGAGCGACGAGCCGGAGACCCGACGGCTCCCCTCCGCCGCCCCCGGCGGACCGGACCGCCCGCTCACGGCCCGGACCGACGACCGGACGTCCTGGGAACACCCCGACGACCCCGGCCACACCCACGACCCGCACGAGGTCACCGTCCAGCTCGACGGCGCCGGACGGCAGTTGGAGGAGTGGCTCGTCAAGCAGGCCAAGGACGCCCCCGGCGCCCAGGACGGCTCGGACGGTCCCGTCTTCGTCGACGAGTCGGGCCGCCGCAGCCGCCGCTTCCGCCGCCTCGGCATCCTCGTGGGCCTCGCCTGCGCGGTCTACGCCGTCGTCATCGTCGCGACGCTCCTGTCGGGCAGCTCCGACGCGCCCTGGCTCCCCGTGCCGGGCCAGGCGGACGACCCGCCGGCCGGGCAGGTCGACAGCTCACCGCTGCCCACCGGCTCGGTGGACCCGTCCGGCACCGGCAGCGTCTCGCCCGGCGCGAGCGCCACGGCGAGCGACGGCACCACGCCGTCCGCGGGCGTGAGCCCGACGCCGGGCGCCTCGGGCAGCGCGGCCGCCCCCGGCGCGTCCGCCGACCCGGACCCCACGACGTCCACGACCAAGAAGCCGGGCTCCGGCACCAGCACCACCAAGAAGCCGGACCCGGACCCCGATCCGACCGACCCGGTCGTCGAACCCACGACCCCCGGCCCGACGGACACCGGCGGCCCCACAGCCGATCCGACCGAGACCGCCGGCGGCGCCGGTGCCGGCACCGACGCCGTCGCCCACGGTGCTCCCGCGTCCCTCGAACAGACCTCCCCGGAGCTCGGGCAGCAGGCTGCCGACAGCTCCTCGTACGCCTTTTCGTCCCCGGAGAACGTCCTCTGATGGCATCCCGCACCAGCCGTCACGGCCCCGCACGCACCTCGCGTCGCGCGGCCCCCCAAGCCCGGCGCCGCCGCATTCCCCTGCGCCTGCTGCTGCCGCTGCTCCTCCTCGTCGCCCTGATGGCGATGCTGATGCTGCGCGGCTACGTCCACAGCGAGATCCTCGCCGACCACCGCGTGCGGCCCGAGGCCGCCACCGACAAGGTGCCGGAGAAGATCCTCGAGGGCGGCCCGGTCATCGACACCCGCAGCGGCCGCGAGACCAGCATGAGCGTGCCGGACCACCGGCTCGTCCTCACCTTCGACGACGGCCCCGACCCCGAGTGGACGCCCAAGGTCCTGGACGTCCTCAAGGCGCACCACGCGCACGCCGTCTTCTTCGTCACCGGCACGATGGCCTCGCGTTATCCCGAACTCGTGCACCGCATGGTGGAGGAGGGCCACGAGGTCGGCCTGCACACCTTCAACCACCCCGACCTCTCGTACCAGTCCAAGAAGCGCATCGACTGGGAGCTGTCCCAGAACCAGCTGGCGCTGGAGGGCGCGGCGGGCATCCGCACCTCCCTCTTCCGCCCGCCGTACTCCTCCTTCGCCGACGCCATGGACAACAAGTCCTGGCCGGTGACGCAGTACATCGGCACGCGCGGCTACATCACCGTCGTCAACAACACCGACAGTGAGGACTGGCAGAAGCCGGGCGTCGACGAGATCATCCGCCGGGCCACCCCCAAGGGCGGCAAGGGCGCGATCGTCCTGATGCACGACTCCGGCGGCGACCGCCACCAGACCGTGCAGGCGCTCGACCGGTTCCTGCCTCAGCTCCAGAAGCAGGGCTACGAGTTCAAGAACCTCACCGAGGCGCTCAACGCGCCCAGCGCGCACACCCCGGTCACCGGCCTCGACCTGTGGAAGGGCAAGGCGTGGATCTTCCTGGTCGGCGCCTCCGACGGGATCACCGACGCCCTCGTCGTCGGCATCGCGATCACCGGTGTCCTCGTCTTCACCCGCTTCGGCCTGATGCTCCTGCTGTCCGCCGCGCACGCGCGCCGGGTGCGGCGCCGCACCTTCCGCTGGGGCCCGATGCCGATCACCGAACCGGTCTCGGTCCTGGTCCCGGCGTACAACGAGGCCAAGTGCATCGAGAACACCGTGCACTCACTGATGGCGAGCGAGCACCCCATCGAGGTCATCGTCATCGACGACGGTTCGAGCGACGGCACGGCGCGGATCGTCGAGAACCTGCGCCTGCCGAACGTACGGGTCGTGCGCCAGCTCAACGCGGGCAAGCCCGCCGCCCTCAACAGGGGTCTCGCGAACGCCCGGTACGACATCATCGTGATGATGGACGGCGACACCGTCTTCGAACCGGCCACCGTCCGTGAACTCGTCCAGCCCTTCGCCGACCCCCAGGTCGGCGCGGTCGCCGGCAACGCGAAGGTCGGCAACCGCGACTCGCTGATCGGCGCGTGGCAGCACATCGAGTACGTGATGGGCTTCAACCTCGACCGCCGCATGTACGACATCCTGCGCTGCATGCCCACGATCCCGGGCGCGGTCGGAGCCTTCCGCCGCTCCGCCCTGGAACGGGTCGGCGGGATGAGCGACGACACACTCGCCGAGGACACCGACATCACCATGGCGATGCACCGCGACGGGTGGCGCGTGGTGTACGCGGAGAAGGCACGCGCCTGGACGGAGGCTCCCGAGTCCGTCCAGCAGCTGTGGTCCCAGCGCTACCGCTGGTCGTACGGCACCATGCAGGCGATCTGGAAGCACCGCAGGGCCCTGATCGAACGCGGTCCGTCGGGCCGCTTCGGCCGGGTCGGCCTGCCGCTCGTCTCGCTCTTCATGGTGCTGGCCCCGCTGCTCGCCCCCCTGATCGACGTCTTCCTCCTCTACGGCGTGGTCTTCGGCCCGACCCAGAAGACGATCATCGCCTGGCTGGGCGTCCTGGCCGTCCAGGCGGCCTGCGCCGCGTACGCCTTCCGGCTGGACAGAGAACGCATGACACACCTGATCTCCCTCCCCCTCCAGCAGATCCTCTACCGGCAGTTGATGTACGTGGTGCTGCTCCAGTCCTGGATCACCGCCCTCACCGGAGGCCGTCTGCGCTGGCAGAAGCTGCGGCGCACCGGAGTGGTGGAGGCGCCCGGGGCGATCCCGCGGCAGCGGGCGGCACACAGCGGTGACGATCGGAGGCCGGTGGGATGACGACGCACGAGTACACGACGGGAGCCACCCCGACGCCGCCGCTCGGCGCGCCGCGGGTCTCCATCCCGCACCAGCCGTCGCACCAGCAGCCCGGACCCCCGGCGCAGCCGGAGTCGCCGGCACCGTCCGCGCCGCGCCGCCCGGGCCGCGACCGCTACCTGGACCTGCTGCGCTCCATCGCCCTGGTCCGCGTGGTCGTGTACCACCTCTTCGGCTGGGCGTGGCTGACGGTCCTGTTCCCCTCCATGGGCGTGATGTTCGCGCTGGCCGGATCCCTGATGGCGCGTTCGCTGAACCGCCCGGCGTTCAGCGTGATCCGCGGCCGTGTCCGCCGACTGCTGCCGCCCCTGTGGGCGTTCAGCGCGGTGGCGCTCGTCCTGATGTTCGCCGGCGGCTGGAGCGTGACCGAGGACCCCGACCACGGCGGCACCTGGGGCCTGGTCGAGATGATCAACTACGTCTTCCCGTTCGGCGCGCCGCCGTTCCCCTGGCACATCGGGGACAAGGCGGGCCTTCTGGAGGACACGTGGGCGGTCCAGGCGGTCGGCCCGCTCTGGTACCTGCGGGCGTACCTGTGGTTCGTGGTGGCGTCGCCGCTGCTCCTGTGGGCGTTCCGCCGGGTGCCGTGGGCGACGCTGTTCTTCCCGCTCGCCCTCACCGCTGTCGTCGGCACCGGCATCGTGACGATCCCCGGCGAGACGGGCAACACGATCACGGACTTCGCCGTGTACGGCGGCTGCTGGGTCCTCGGGTTCGCCCACCACGAGGGCGTCCTGCAACGTGTGCCCCGCTACGTCGCCGTGTCCTGCTCGGCCCTCGTCATGGCCTTCGGCCTGTGGTGGGCCTCGGGCCACCTCGGCCCGGACGGCTGGGACCTGAACGACATCCCGCTGGCCCAGGCCACGTGGTCGTTCGGCTTCGTCGTCATCCTGCTCCAGTACTCGCCGTCCTGGCAGGAACTCCCCGGCCGCCTGGCCAAGTGGGACAAGCTCGTCACCCTGTCCAACAACCGGGCCGTCACGATCTACCTGTGGCACAACATGCTGATCATGGCCACGGTCCCGATCATCGACCAGGTGTACAACCTCCCCTTCATGGAGAGCGAGCGCGCCACGGCGGCCCTGGACTCGACATACATGCTGTGGATGTTCGTCCTCGTCTGGCCGTTGATCGGTCTGACGATCCTCGCCTTCGGCTGGATCGAGGACATCGCGGCGAAGCGGAGTCCTCGGCTGTGGCCGAACGGGGCGAAGAAGGGCCGCTCCCGGGGCCGGG
Source organism: Streptomyces siamensis (assembly GCF_039543605.1). Classification (NCBI taxonomy): domain Bacteria; kingdom Bacillati; phylum Actinomycetota; class Actinomycetes; order Kitasatosporales; family Streptomycetaceae; genus Streptomyces; species Streptomyces siamensis. The sequence goes on from NZ_BAABKB010000002.1 coordinate 76,996, forward strand.
CCGGCCGCGTGGCCTCGCACCGGGGGTAGGACGGACCCGGCGGTGTGGCCGGGGGCCGGTGTGGCCCGGGGGCGAGGAGGCCCGGGGCTGGGGTGATCTCCGGTCGAGGGGACCGGGGCCGAGATGACCCGGGGCTGAGGTGACCTGGGCCGAGGTGCCCGGGACTGAGATGACCGGATGCCGAGGGGTGGGACGCCATGTCCCGCCCCTCGCTTCGTGTCACCCGATCGAAGGTTTCCCACCTGGTATTACTCGCACTCTGCGGTGAATTGCCCGACTTGTCGTTCGCGTCGACGTGACCTGCTCTGGTGTCGTTCCGCGTGTCCCGAAAGCGGACCCTTCCCGCAGAGAGGAAGCACGCGTGGCGGAGCGGTTGGCTGTCGACGGCGACGAACTGGCGCACTTCATGAAGATGCTCAGGAAGTCGGGCGACTCGCTCAAGGGGCTGCGCAGAGCCCTGGAGGACGCCACGGTCACGGGCCTGGGCACCGACAACCTCGACTCCGCCTGCGAGGACTTCCAGGACGACTGGAAGTACGGCGCCGACCGGATCGGCGAACAGACCGAGGACCTCGCCGAGATCATCGGCAAGAGCAAGGACAGCTACCGCGAGGTGGACAGGGCGCTGGAGGAGGCCCTGCGGAAGTCCCGGACCGGCGGGACCGGCGCCGGGGGCGGGCGATGACGCACGGGCCCGCCGGGGGATCGGGAGCGGCCCTCGACCCGCGCTCCCGGGCCGACCTCGGCCGGCCGCAGGGACTCAAGTCCGCCCCGCGCATCCCCCACCCCGACCATCCGCACCTCGGCTTCAACCCGGTGCCGGGCAGCACCGGCACCGTACGCGGCCTGCGCAAGAAGCTCGGCGGCTGCGCGAAGGTGCTCGAAGAGACGCACGAACTGGTCACCAGGCTCATGGAGGGCAGCTACTGGCAGGGCGACGCCGCCGTCGCCTTCCGCGAGCAGCTCGACGGAGGCCCGCTGCCGCTGAACCTGAAGAACGCCGCGCACTCCATCCGCAAGGCGGCCCGGCAGCTCGACCGCTGGGAGGGCGAACTCGACGACTTCCAGCGCCGGGCGAGGCGGCTGGAGGAGGACGCCGGGGAGGCGCAGGCCGCCGTGGACCGGGCGAAGGGCCACGCCGCCACGGCCGGCACCAGCCCCGACCTGCAAGCAAAGGGTGCCCGCCGGGACGAGGCCCAGAAGGCCCGCACCAAGGCGAACGCCGCCGTCGAGCACGCCGAGGCCGAACTCGAAAAGATCCGCGCCCGCGCCCGGAAGCTCGCCGCCGAACACGAACACCAGGCCCAGCACCGCGCCTTAAAGATCCGCGCCGCGACGAACAAACTCGCCCCTCACGAACCGGGCGCCTTCGATCAGGCGCTGGAGTGGGTGGGCGAGAACCTGCCGGACATTCTCAGCACCGTGGGCGCCGTGATCGGACTGGCGGCCCTGTTCGTGGTGTCGGGCGGGACGGCTGCGGCGGTTTTGTTGATTGCGGCTTCGGTCTTGAGCGGCGCGTCGCTGGCGATGAGGGCGATCGGTGATCCAGCGATGCGCGCTTCGCTGTGGGACGGCTTTACCGAGGGGGAGCTCGACACGGACTTCTGGAGCAACCTGGTCACCGTCGGGGGAGATGCTCTGGGCCTGATGCCTGGGGTCGGCGCGGCGGGCAAAGGAGTCGAGACCGCCCTGCGGGCCACAGGCGAGACGGGGGAGGTTCTCACGCTCGGTCAGCGTCTGGCCCGTGTCGGGAGCAGCACGCTGGAGCAGGCGAAGTCCATCTCGGGCCTGGACAACGCACTGCTCGGCGTCACGGTGCGAGGTGCCCGGGCGGCACAGATCACCAAGGCGATCGAAGCCACCTCCGCCACCACCGGTGTCACCACGGCAGGTTTCGGCCTGGCCATGACCGCCGTGGACACCGACGACGACGGGATCAAGGACGGCTCAGTGGCAGGCGTCGACGGATCCCGGCTCGGCCTCGACGCCGGCGGGATCGTCAGTCTCGCCCGTCATGTCTTCTGAGCTCAGGAACGGAGAGGAGTACGCATGCATCCGACCGAATACCCCTCGGCCTGGCATCATCCACCCACGAGACGGGCGTGGGTACAGCACATGGTCTTGATCGTTGTGCGCTCGGTCGGATGGGTCGCCACTTGGCTGGGAAGCTTGTTCCTCGTTGTGGCCACACCACGCTGGATCGGTTGGGCCTTCCTCCTCCTGCTTGTGTACGCCACCTTCCGCGCCGTCCTCCAACTCGCCCACATCGGACCGTCGATCCAGATGCAGCGGGTCCTCTGGCAGTACCCGTGGCAGTTCCTCACGGATGTTCCCCGTGGCCGCAACAAGCACCCTGGGCTCCAGGACGACGCGATGTGGTTCGAACTGCCCAACCCGGAGGATCCCGAGGAGCGGATTCCGCTGCCGTTCCTGTCGACGATGCGCACCTTCTGGTGGATGCGGCGCTTCGGAACGACCCGTACGAAGCCGGAGCTGAAGGCTCAGATCGAACCGCTCTGGTTCGCCGGAGACCCTCGTTTCGTCGCGGTCGTCGCGGCCCCCGGCCGAGGCGGCAAGGGGCCCAAGAGGCTGCACCTGCTCTATCAGCGCGCGGCTGCGGGCCGCCGGGGTGCAGATCCGGTGCACTGGAACGCCTGCCCCGCCGCACTGGAACGCGCCCGCCGGGCCGGAGCGCACGTGCCCGAATCCGTACCGCCGTTTCCGCGTCCGAACTGATCTGCGATGGACAGGACTTCATGACCACGGCTTCCTTCGTCACCGTTGCCGATTCGGCCAGGGACCCCGATGTCGACGTCTGGTTCGCGGAGCCGGCGGGTTTCGTGGCCGTTCCCATGGGCGCCCTGCTCTCCGCGCCCGACGTCCGCGACGAGAACGTACGCAGGGCCCTCGCGCCCTTTCTCGACGCGGCGCCCGACGAGATGGCTCGCCAAGTGTTCCTCGCCCACTTGGCGCAGGGGCAACAACTGCTGGGCGCGCTGTGCGAGGTCGGCACCGTGCACTGCTCGATCGGCCTGCACCGTGACGATGTCGCAGGGGGTGGCCCGCCGTTGCTGTCCCTCTTCACGGTCTCGTGGAAGCAGACGGCCGTCGCGTCGAGGGGTGCCACGGCGGCACGTGCCGTGGCCACCGCCGAGGGGCACACGCACATCGAGTACGTCGAACTGCCCTGCGGACCGGCGGCGCTGAGCGAGACCACGCTCACTCCTTCTGCTTGCAGTCGCCTCCCCCGAGTAGCGCTGCTCCAGGTTCATGCCTATGTGCCGCACCCGGACTGCAGACGTCTGGTCGTCCTGACGCTGAGCACGACGGCCACGGCCCGCCGGGAGCAGTACCGCTTGATCCTCCGGCAGATGGCGGAGCTGGTCAGTTTCGACGATCCGCTGGAACGAGGGCCGGGCACGACGGAGTGACGGCGCAGCCCTTTGCGGTGGCCAACTCTCCGTCGACGCCTGGTCGTTTACGTCACTCAGGGGGTGGTTTCGGGGCTGCATTGGGCATGGTGCGGGGGACTTTGAGTGGCTTGTTCCCTCCGTGTATGCAATTCGCTCTGGTGTCGCCTCACGCGTCACCGATAGCGTGTCGCTGCTCTCCAGACCCCATACGCCCCATCAGGAGCCCGCTGTGAATCGCCGTCCTCGCCTGCTCACCACAGCCGCCGTCGGTGCGGCTGCGGCTCTCCTCCTCACCGCCTGCGGCGGGAGCGACGGCAGCTCGAAGGACAACGACAAGATCGCCGGGGCCGACACGGGGAGCGAGACGTCGGCGTCGCCGAGCGCGAGCGCCACGGCTGCCGCGGGGCGACCGAAGATCACGTTGCCTTCCGACCTGACGCTGACCTTTGAGACTCCGCAGGGCGGGGACGCCGTCAAGGAAGCCGTGCTCGCCGACAATGCCGAGCGCATGCGGGCGGTCGATGCGGCGATCACCGGGACGGACGCCAAGGGTGAGGCGCTCGCCTACTACAACACGGGTAAGGCACTCGAAGCGGCGCTGACCTGGGTCAAGCAGTTCAAGGATGCCGACGCCACGCTCACCGGCGAGGCGCGCTACTACGAGCGCACCGTGACTCTCAAGAACAAGACGACGGCCTCGCTCACCTTCTGTGCGGACGAGAGCAAGGGCTTCAGCAAGGACAAGGAGACGAACAAGGTCGCGAAGACGCCTGTCACCAAGAACAGCTACGTCTTCTACAACACACGCCTGGACAAGAACTCCGAAGGCGTGTGGCAGACCTCGCAGATCATTTCCACTCGGGGGGCAGCGCAGTGCCAGCCATGACCAGGAACGCCGCTGGAGTCGCTCTGCTCGCCGGCGTTCTCGTGCTCGTCAACTGTTCTAATGCCTGGGCGGACTTCACACCGGGCGGCAAGGGTACGGGTTCCGAGACGCAGGTCGACGGACAGCAGAAGGACAAGACGCTGTCGGCGACCGCCGGAGCCGTGGTGTTCGATCGTTCGAAGAACGGCTCCGGCGATTCCGCTGGACCCGTGGTCTCCACGACGACGTGGACTCCGCCCGCCTGCTACTACGCCCCCAAGTACTCCCCGGACCAGCTCCAGAAGTACCTGGAGCCGATCTGGAGTGCCGAGTCGACCGGCTCTCAGTGGGACTTGGAGCAGCGCAATCGCTATGTGAACGGGGAGCCGTACAAGGACTTCAACAAGGACAAGGCCGACAAGGGCTACTGGTGGGACTCGTACGTCACCCAGGGGCGTGAGGGCGACCCCGGCGCGCTCGACTGCGACAAGCCCATCTTCTGGGTGGACAAGGGCGATCCCCCACCCGCGAACATCCCCGAGGCCATCACGCCCAAGATGCTGGCGCAGCTCGCGTACGCCGAGATCCGGGTCCCGTCGACGAAGGTGGATCTGGCCCCGGCGGGTACGACAAAGGTGAATCTGCCGACCTGGGCATGGCTGGACACGGCGGAGTTCAAGCCGGTGTCCGTCACGGCGCGGGTACCGCTGCTCGGCGTCTCGGCGACCACCACCGCGGAGCCCGTCTCCCTGAAGATCGAACCCGGCACCGAGGACGCCACCACCTACCCGGCCTCCGGTGTCTGCGAGATCAAGGGCGGCCGGATCGGGGAGGCGTACGCGAAGGGGAAGTCGGACGAGACGCCGCCGTGCGGGGTGCAGTACCTGCGCTCGTCGGGCGACGGCTCGTACAAGCTCAGGGCGACCATCACCTGGAAGATCCACTGGACGGGCACCGGCAACACCGGAGACGACCTCCCGGACGGCACGTTCGGCGCGGAACAGGACGTCGTCGTCCAGGAGATCCAGGCCGTCAATCGCTGAGCGAACCGCATCCTCAGACGCGCCTCGTCGGATTCAAAGACGCAAGTCAAGGGCCGGTCAACGTCGTCGGTCCGCTGTTCCGTCGCGGCGCGCCGCTGTGGAAGACTGCCCGAGTTGCGGAAGTGAACAGTGTGACCCGGCGGTGGGGGAGTGAACGCGGGTGAGTAGGCGTCAGGTTCGCAAGATGCTCCAGCTCATGTCCGGCGGAGAGCCCGTGCAGCTCACCAGCGGCATGGCCTCCGTGAAGAAGCTCGCCCGGCTCGCCTTCGTCGCCCAGCAGTTCGGCTACGAGTACGCGGACGTGCGGCAGGGGAGCGGGCGGAACAACGCGCTCACCATGCTCATCGTGCCCGACCACAGCCCCCAGGCGCAGGCGCGCGCCGCGCAGAACCGGGCGCAGTTCCCGAAGGCGGCCGACGGGGAGTCGCTGCCGCCTGTCGTCCCCGACGCGCTGGAGCTGCTCAAGGCCCGGATCAACTTCGATCTGACCGGCAGGCACGCCGAGAAGCGGATGCTGTACGGGGCGGTCGGCGCCACCGTCGGGTGTGTGGTCCTGGGCGTGCGCGCGGGCGGGGACTCCGTCGCGTTCACCGTGGCCGGAGCGCTGTGGGCGCTGCTCATGGTCGTCCTCGGCATCGGCCTGGTCGTCACGCGCAAACGCAACGCGAAGTTCGCGGCCCGGCTCCAGAACGCCGGGTTCACGCCGGTGACGGAGGAGGGCGGCCGGGTCCGGTACCTGCCGCCGGCGCCGTACGCCGCACAGGCCGCGGCAGGGGCAGGGGCATGGACAGGAGCGGGACCAGGCCCCTACGCCCAGGCTCCCGGCGCTTCGTACAAGCCCCAGCCGGGGACCCCGTACCCGTCCCAGCCGGGAACGGGAACCCCGTACGCCCCCCAACCGGGAACCCCGTACGCCCCCCAACCGGGGACCCCGTACGCGCCTCAACCGGGAACCCCGTACGCCGCCCAGCCCGGGACCCCGTACTCCCAGCCCCAGCCCCAGCCCCAGACCCCCGGCCCCTACGGCAGCCCGCACCCGGCCCCCGCCCCGCCCTACCCGGCTCCCGGGGCCCAGCCGGCCACCCCGTACGCCCAGCCCCAGCCCCAGGCTCAGCCGCCCCACTCTCAAGCCCCTGGCGCCCAGCCGGCGTCCCCGTACGCCCAGCCTCAAGCCCCTGGCGCCCAGCCCCCGAACCCGTACGCCCAGCCCCGGTCGCCCCAAGCCTCCCAGCCGCCCCAGGCCCCCCAGCCCCCCGGCGGTCAGCCCCCGCAGGTCTGAGCCGGGCGGGGCCTCACCGCCGGCCCCGGGCGGGGCCTCACCGTCGGCCCCGGCCCCGAGTGAGAGCAAAGTTCCCTTCCGGTCACTCATGGCCACAGGCCGGAAACGCGTCCTCCCTACCTTCGGTTGTCATCCCCAGGACGACACGCGCACCGCACCGGAACCGTGGAGGCGTCATGACAGCCCCTAATACAGCCCCCGCACCGAGCAGGGGAGGCCGTTGGATCGAGCAATGGGATCCGGAGGACGAGGCCTTCTGGCAGGAGAAGGGCGAGAAGATCGCCCGGCGGAACCTGCTCTTCTCGGTGCTCTCCGAGCACATCGGCTTCTCGATCTGGACCATGTGGTCGGTCCTCGTCCTGTTCATGGGGCCGGAGTACGGGCTCACCCCCGCGGACAAGTTCCTGCTCACGTCGGTGGTGACGCTGGTCGGAGCGGCCGTGCGCGTGCCGTACACCTTCGCCGTGGCGATCTTCGGCGGCCGGAACTGGACGATCGTCTCGGCGAGCCTGCTCCTTGTGCCGACGGTCGCCGCGTTCATGGTGATGAAGCCGGGGACGTCCTTCGACACCTTCCTGCTCGTCGGTCTGCTCGCCGGCATCGGCGGCGGCAACTTCGCCTCCAGCATGACCAACATCAACGCCTTCTTCCCGCTGCGGAAGAAGGGCTGGGCGCTCGGCCTCAACGCGGGCGGCGGCAACATCGGCGTGCCCGTCATCCAGCTGGTGGCGCTCGCCATCATCGGGGCGAGCGGCGGACCGCGTGTGCTCCTCGGGATCTACATCCCGCTCATCCTGGTGGCCGCGGTGCTCTCCGCCGTCTTCATGGACAACATCGCCTCCGTCAAGAACGACACCGGCGCTGCCAAGGACGCCGCACGCGACGGGCACACCTGGATCATGTCCTTCCTGTACATCGGGACGTTCGGGTCGTTCATCGGCTACAGCTTCGCCTTCGGTCAGGTGCTGACCAACCAGTTCGGGCGCACGCCCCTCCAGGCGGCGTACCTCACCTTCATCGGCCCGCTGCTCGGCTCGCTGATCCGGCCCGTCGGCGGCTGGCTCGCCGACCGCTACGGCGGCGCCCGGATCACCCTGTGGAACTTCGTGGGCATGGCCGCGGCGACCGCCGTCCTCGTCGTCGCCAGCATGCAGAAGTCGCTCCCGCTGTTCGTCGCGGTGTTCGTCGTGCTCTTCGTGCTCAGCGGGCTCGGCAACGGATCGACGTACAAGATGATCCCCGGCATCTTCCAGGCGAAGGCCCTCGCCCTGGGACTGAGCGCGGAGGAGGCGGCCGCGCACGGGCGGCGGCTGTCCGGCGCGTCCATGGGACTCATCGGCGCGGTGGGCGCGCTCGGCGGCGTCGGCATCAACCTCGCCTTCCGGCAGTCCTTCCTCTCCTACGGCTCCGGCACCGGCGCCTTCGTCACCTTCCTCGCCTTCTACGCGGTGTGCTTCGTGGTCACCTGGGCCGTATACCTTCGCCGCCCGGCCGCCGCCGGGGCGCCGGCCACGGCCACCACGGAGGCGAAGCCCCAGCTCAGCTACGCCGAGGTCTGACGTAACACGCCCGACATCAAGCTGATCCGAGCCTGTCACGGCACGTTGACAGGCTCGGATCAGCCACACGCGGACGGCAGCGGGCCGCCGCGGACGAGAACGGGCCGCCGGGACGACGGCACCGGGCAGCACATCCCCGCACGACGACTCGACGAGCGCGAGACGAGAGCCATGTACGACGAACAGCAGCGACCGGACAACGGTCCCCTCGCCGGATTCACCGTGGGCGTGACCGCCGCGCGCCGGGCCGACGAGCTCAGCGCGCTGCTCCAGCGCCGCGGTGCCTCGGTGGTGCACGCGCCCGCCCTGCGGATCGTGCCGCTCGCCGACGACAGCGAACTGCTCGCCGCCACCAAGGAACTGCTCGACCAGGCACCCGACGTCGTCGTGGCCACCACGGCCATCGGCTTCCGGGGCTGGATCGAGGCCGCCGACGGATGGGGCCTCGGCGAGGACCTGCTGGGCAGACTGCGCGGAGTGGAGCTGCTCGCCCGAGGCCCCAAGGTGAAGGGCGCGATCCGGGCCCAGGGCCTGACCGAGGAGTGGTCCCCGTCGTCCGAGTCCATGGCCGAGGTTCTGGACCGGCTGCTGGAGGAGGGCGTCGAAGGTCGGCGCATCGCCATCCAGCTGCACGGTGAGCCGCTGCCCGGGTTCGTGGAGTCGCTGCGTGCCGCGGGCGCGGAGGTCGTCGGCGTCCCGGTCTACCGGTGGCTGCCGCCGGAGGACCTCGGACCGGTCGACCGGCTGCTGGACGCGGCCGTCACCCGCGGTCTGGACGCGCTCACGTTCACCAGCGCGCCGGCCGCCGCCTCCCTGCTGACGAGAGCGGAGGACCGGGGGCTGCTGCCCGAACTCCTCGACGCCCTGGGCCACGACGTGCTGCCCGCCTGCGTGGGGCCCGTCACCGCCCTGCCGCTGCAGGCCCGCGGCATCGACACGGTCCAGCCCGAGCGCTTCCGGCTCGGCCCCCTCGTCCAGCTGCTGTGCCAGGAACTCCCGTCGCGCGCGCGATCGTTGCCCATCGCCGGGCACCGGGTGGAGATCCGCGGGCACGCGGTGATGGTGGACGGCACGCTGCGGCCCGTGCCGCCCGCCGGGATGTCGCTGCTGCGGGCGCTGTCGCGGCGGCCCGGCTGGGTGGTGGCCCGGGCCGAGCTGCTGCGCGCGCTGCCGGGCGCCGGGCGGGACGAGCACGCCGTCGAGACGGCGATGGCCCGGCTGCGTACCGCGCTCGGTGCTCCCAAGCTCATCCAGACGGTGGTCAAGCGCGGTTACCGGCTCGCGCTCGACCCGGTCGCGGACTCCAAGTACGCGGACGTGTGAGGCCTGCGGCACAGGAAGAGGGCGCGGGCGAGGAAGGCGAGCGCGAGCGTCGACAGCACCGCCCGTACGGCGTTCCACGCGACCCAGGTGTCCTCGAACTTCTCCCGTACGGCGGCCGGATCGCCGATCTTCGCCGGGTCGCCGGCGTTCGCCAGGTCGTCGTTGAGCGGGATGTTCACGGCGACGGTGACCAGGAAGGCCAGTCCGTAGGCGAGGAGGGCGGCGAGCACCCAGCGGCGCGCGCCGCCCTTCGTGCCCCGCAACTGCCATGCGGAGATGGCGGCGAGCACCGGCGCACCCAGGAAGCTCACGAAGAACACCGGGTTCTGGATCACGTCGTTGATGTTCTGCATGACCTCGATGAAGACGCGGTCGTCGCTGCGCGCCAGCGACGGCATGATGTCGCAGGCGAAGATGTAGAAGACCCCGGCGATCAGGCCCATCGCGACCGTGGCCGCACCCAGTACACCCCCGGCGGAGCTGTGCCGCCCTGTGCTGTTGTCCGTCATGTCCCTCAGTCAACCGGTGCCGCGGAACAGGTGACATGGCCCAGGCGCGCGGCCGCATAAGCGGGCGTCCAGCCCGTGCCGGTGCCCGGTCCGGCGCGGGCCGGGGGAGCCGGCGCCGTGTGGACGCGGTAAGGGAGCGGTACTGAGTCTTCCGGCCGGGCGTGCGGGCATGCACTGTAGGGGGTACGACCCTCACCGGCCCCTCACGGCGGTAACCCCAAGGCGGTGACAGGCACATGGCATCGGGCATGGCCACGGCCTCGTACGAGCTGCGGTTCGACTCCGGGCGGATCTGCCTGGACCTGACGGCGACGACCCATCCCGAGGAACGGCTCGACTCGACCGCCCGGCTGCGGGCCTGGATCGCCGCCTCCGAGCTGGTCCCCGCGGGAACCCCGCTGGGTTCGGCCGACGCGGCCTGGCTCCTCGCCTTCAGGGAACTGCGCGGACACGTGGCCCGGTTGGTGCGCGGAGAACTGGACGGCCGGCCGGCCGACGCGGCACTCGCCCGCGTCAACGCGGCCGCCCTCGCCGCTCCGCCCGCCCCCTGGGCGGCGCGCGCGGAGGACGGTTCGCTGCACCGCAGGCTGCACGCCCCGCCGGGCTGCGCCGAACTGCTCTCCGTCGTCGCCCGGGACGCACTCGACCTGGTCACGGATCCGACGGCACGGGCGAGTCTGCGGCAGTGCGAGGGCGACAACTGCCCGATCGTCTACCTCGACACCTCGCGGGGCCGGCGCCGGCGCTGGTGTTCCAGCGAGGTGTGCGGAAACCGCGAGCGGGTGGCCCGGCACCGGCGCCGGGCGGCACTCGCCCGCGCCTGAGCAGAAGCCCGCCCCGGGTTTCGTCGCGCGGGGTGCCCGTCACCTCGCCGTACGCGACAACGGCCCCCGCTGAGTGGCAGGTCCGGACGTCCGGGACGGTGTGATCCTGCCCACTCCGGCGCCGGGCTGCCCTTCCGGCCGCGGACCGGAGTGCGGCCGGCAGATGACCCGTACGTGACCCCCCGACCGCAACCAGTTTTCAGAAAGCCCTTCAACTCCCCTTTCAAACCCCGATCAAGAAATATGTGCGGTCACTTTGAACACACGCACGCCAGTGCACGTACCCGGGGATGAGCGACCGACTGGGGGAACCCCCGGACACCGGAGGTAGGCGTGCGCAAGGATTCCGCCGTGGCTGATGAACGAAGGCCAAGGGCCCGACATCGCATGTCCCAGTCCTCGTCGACCGAACCCGACGAGGAGCTGATGCGTGCGCTGTACCGGGAACACGCGGGGCCCCTGCTGGCGTATGTCCTGCGACTGGTCGCCGGAGACCGCCAGCGCGCCGAGGACGTCGTGCAGGAAACGCTCATCCGTGCCTGGAAGAACGCCGGTCAGCTCAATCGAGCAACCGGTTCGGTACGCCCCTGGCTGGTGACGGTCGCCCGGCGCATCGTCATCGACGGCCACCGGAGCCGGCAGGCCCGGCCTCAGGAGGTCGACCCGTCGCCGCTGGAGGTCATCCCCGCGGAGGACGAGATCGACAAGGCGTTGTGGCTGATGACACTGTCGGACGCGTTGGACGACCTGACCCCTGCTCACAGGGAAGTTCTGGTCGAAACTTACTTCAAAGGGCGTACGGTCAATGAGGCGGCCGAAACCCTCGGCATCCCCAGCGGCACCGTGCGCTCACGGGTGTTCTACGCCCTGCGCTCGATGAAGCTGGCTCTGGAGGAGCGGGGGGTGACGGCATGAACACATACGGGGGATACGGAACGGGTGGTCCAGGAGCCATGCAGGGTCCACGGGGACAGCAAGGCCCCGGCGACATTCACGAGACCGTCGGCGCCTACGCCCTCGGCATCCTCGACGACGCCGAGGCGACCGCCTTCGAGGCACACCTCGCCACTTGCGAGTGGTGCGCCCAGCAGCTCGACGAGCTGGCCGGGATGGAGCCGATGCTCGCCGCGCTCGCGGACCTGCCCGCCTCCCAGGGCAGCCCGGCCATCGCCGAGTCCCTGTCCGCGCGCCCGAGCCCACGGCTCGCGGAGCGGCTGGTCGACGAGGTGTCCGAGCGGCGCGCCAAGAAGCGCCGGCGCGGTATGTACCTGGTGGCGGCGGCCGCGGCGCTGATCATCGGCGGCCCGCTGACCGTGATGGCGGTCAACGGCGGCAGCGACACCGGGACGAACATGCCGCAGGCGCACGCCACCAGCCCCGCCAAGGCGGCCTTCGAGGTCATGACCGACAAGAAGGAGGCGACGGACCCGAAGACCCAGGTCAACGCCGTCGTCGCCGTCGAGAAGAAGGACTGGGGCACCCACGCCGTCCTCCAGCTCAAGAACGTCACGGGCCCGCTCAAGTGCTCCCTGATCGCCGTCGGCAAGAACGGCGAGCGCGAGACGGTCACCTCCTGGGCGGTCCCGAAATGGGGCTACGGCATCACGAACGCGAAGACCGAAGAGGCGAAGAACCCGCTCTACGTGCACGGCGGGGCGGCCTTCTCGCCCAACCAGATCGATCACTTCGAGGTCATGACGTTCGACGGGAAGCGCCTCGTGGAGGTGGCCGCCTGAGCGAACCCCGGGCGCGCACGTAGCCTGCCGGGGTCCCCTTCGCGTACGGTTGACGGCTGCCCAGCACGTCAGAAGGGGGCCCGGTGGCCGCTCAGGCTCAGCAGGAAACCGCGCTCGGCTCGGTCCACGAACCCGTAGGGGACTCCGCGCAGGAGGACTCCCTACGGGACGACTCCGTACGGGACCGGGAGATCAGCGTCGAACAGGAACATCTGGACCGGGTGTACCGGCGCCTCGAGGAGAAGATCGACGAGGCGGAGTTCCTGATGAACGACGCCGCCCAGCGCGGGCAGGTCGGTACGCCGGGCGCGCTCGCCGAGCGGGACGCCCAGGTGTTCCGGGCGGGTGTCCACCTCAACCGCCTGAACAACGAGTTCGAGGACTTCCTCTTCGGCCGGATCGATCTGCTGCTCGGCAAGGACGGCAAGAAGGGCCCGGACGGCGCGTACACGGCGGTCGAGCCCGCCGAGGGCGCGGTCCGTGAGGACGCGACCGGGCAGTACGCCGACATCGCGGAGACGCTGCACATCGGCCGGATCGGTGTCCTCGACGCGGAGTACGCGCCGCTGGTCATCGACTGGCGGGCGCCCGCCGCGGCCCCCTTCTACCGCTCCACCCCGGTCGACCCGGGCCGTGTCGTGCGCCGCCGGGTCATCCGCTCCAAGGGCCGCAAGGTGCTCGGTGTCGAGGACGACCTGATGCGCCCGGAGCTGAAGGCCTCTCTCGACGGCCGGGAACTCCCGGTGATCGGCGACGGCGCGCTGATGGCCGCGCTCGGCCAGGCCCGCAGCCACACCATGCGGGACATCGTGGCGTCGATCCAGGCCGAGCAGGACCTGGTGATCAGGGCGCCCGCCGCCTCGGTGACGTACGTCGAGGGCGGTCCGGGCACCGGCAAGACGGCGGTGGCCCTGCACCGGGCCGCGTACCTGCTCTACCAGGACCGCCGCCGCTACGCGGGCGGCATTCTGATCGTCTCCCCGACCCCCTTGCTGGTCGCCTACACCGAGGGCGTCCTGCCCTCCCTCGGCGAGGAGGGCCAGGTCGCCATCCGCGCCATCGGCTCGCTGGTCGACGGCGTCGAGGCGACCCTGTACGACTCCCCGGCGGTGGCCCGGGCCAAGGGCTCGTACCGGATGCTGAAGGTGCTGCGGAAGGCGGCGCGGGGCGCGCTGGAGCCGGCGCCCGCCCAGGGCGGGCGGTCCGGCCCGGCCGGCCGTTTCGCGCGGGGCGGCGCCGAGGGCGCGGGCGGCACCGGGCAGCTCGCCTTCGGCGAGGAGCCCGGGACGCGGGACGACGCGGCGACGGCACCCACCCGTCTGCGGGTCGTCGCCTTCGGCCGCCGGCTGGAGCTGGAGACGGCGGAACTGGACCGCATCCGGCGCAACGCGCTGGGCGGGACCGCGCCCGTCAACCTGCTGCGCCCGCGCGCCCGCAAGCTGCTGCTCGACGCGCTGTGGGCGCAGTCGGGGGCCGGGGCCCGGCACACGGACCCGGAGCTGGCCGCCGAGCTGAGGTCGTCGTTCGACGAGGACATCATGTCCGAGGACTCCTTCGTCTCGTTCCTGGACGCCTGGTGGCCGGAGCTGACGCCGCGGGGCGTGCTGGCCGCCATGGCCGACGAGCGGCGGCTCGGGCGCTGGGCGCGGCGCATCCTGAACCCCGGCGAGGTGCGCCGGGTGGCCCGCTCGCTGAAGCGGGACGGGCTGTCCGTGCACGACGTGGCGATGCTGGACGAACTGAACGCGATCCTCGGCACCCCGGCCCGGCCCAGGAAGCGGCGCGAGCTCGATCCGCTGGACCAGCTCACCGGTCTGGAGGAGCTGATGCCGGTGCGCGAGGAGTCGCAGCGCGAGCGCGCCGAGCGGCTCGCCCAGGAGCGGACCGAGTACGCGCACGTCATCGTCGACGAGGCGCAGGACCTCACGCCGATGCAGTGGCGGATGGTGGGCAGGCGGGGCCGGCACGCCACCTGGACCGTGGTCGGCGACCCGGCCCAGTCCTCCTGGTCCGACCCCGACGAGGCCGCCGAGGCGCGCGACGAGGCCCTCGGAACCCGCCCGAGGCGCCGTTTCACCCTCACCGTGAACTATCGCAACCCGGCCGAGATCGCCGAGCTCGCGGCCAAGGTCCTCGCCCTGGCCATGCCCGGCTCGCAGTCCCCGTCGGCGGTCCGCTCCACCGGTGTGGAGCCGCGCTTCGCGGTCGTGGAGGAATCGCTCGCCCGGACGGTGCGTGCCGAGGCCGCACGGCTCCTCGACCGCGTCGACGGCACCGTGGGCGTGGTCGTCGCGATGAACCGGCGTGAGGAGGCGGCCCGCTGGCTCGCCGGTCTCGGCGACCGCGTGGTGGCTCTCGGCAGCCTGGAGGCGAAGGGACTGGAGTACGACGCGACGGTCGTCGTCTCGCCCGCGGAGATCGCCGACGAGTCGCCGGCCGGCCTGCGTGTGCTGTATGTCGCGCTGACCCGTGCGACCCAGCAGCTCACGCTCGTGTCGGGCGAGCGGGACGAGCCGGACGCGGACGGGGTGCCGGACCTGCTGCGTGACTGAGCCCACGGGACCCCGTATGAACTTCCGGCGCGGGAATGGCCTTACGGGATCTGTTTGTTAGCCTTGGTGTGGCACCGGCCCGATCCAAGCCCCCGGGCCCAACCTTCGTCGCTACGAGCGACCACTTGCCGCGAGGCGAGCATGGCGGGTCGGTGTCACTGAACGGAGCACCACCGAAGAGGCCCACGTCATCCAGTGACGTGGGTCTCTTTGCTGCGCCCGCAACTTCTCGTATGGTGGAAACAAGTTTCCGAAAGCGTGCGGCAGGTCGCGAACAAAACGTTCGCAATCCGGGGCGGCTACCGCGTACTCGGCGGTAGGTGCGACGATCGGACGGCATGACGCGACCCGGCAAGGCCGCGCAGTACACGCAGTACACGGTGAAAGCAGAGGAAGTCGGCCATGGCAACGGCGCCCAGCGTCTCCTACTCGATGACGGTCCGGCTGGAGGTGCCCGCGAGCGGAACCGCGGTCTCCCAGCTCACCACGGCCGTGGAGTCCTCCGGAGGCTCGGTGACCGGCCTCGACGTCACCGCCTCGGGGCACGAGAAGCTCCGCATCGACGTCACCATCGCGGCGACGTCCACCGGTCACGCCGACGAGATCGTCGAGAAGCTCCGCGGCATCGAGGGCGTCACCCTCGGCAAGGTCTCCGACCGTACGTTCCTCATGCACCTCGGCGGCAAGATCGAGATGCAGTCCAAGCACCCCATTCGCAACCGTGACGACCTCTCCATGGTCTACACGCCCGGTGTGGCCCGCGTCTGCATGGCGATCGCCGAGAACCCCGAGGACGCCCGCCGCCTCACCATCAAGCGCAATTCCGTTGCGGTCGTGACGGACGGTTCCGCCGTGCTCGGTCTCGGCAACATCGGCCCCAAGGCCGCGCTGCCCGTCATGGAGGGCAAGGCGGCCCTCTTCAAGCGGTTCGCCGGCATCGACGCCTGGCCGCTGTGCCTCGACACCCAGGACACCGACGCGATCGTCGAGATCGTGAAGGCGATCGCCCCCGGCTTCGCGGGCATCAACCTGGAGGACATCTCCGCGCCGCGCTGCTTCGAGATCGAGGCCCGGCTGCGCGAGGCCCTCGACATCCCCGTCTTCCACGACGACCAGCACGGCACCGCCATCGTCGTCCTCGCCGCCCTGACCAACGCACTTCGCGTGGCGGGCAAGGCGATCGGCGACATCCGCGTCGTGATGTCCGGCGCCGGTGCGGCCGGTACGGCCATCCTCAAACTGCTGCTCGCCGCCGGTGTGAAGAACGCCGTCGTCGCCGACATCCACGGCGTCGTGCACGCGGACCGCGCCGACCTGGTGGACGCCGCCACGGACTCGCCGCTGCGCTGGATCGCCGACAACACCAACCCCGAAGGCCTCACCGGCACGTTGAAGGAAGCCGTCCGCGGCGCCGACGTCTTCATCGGCGTCTCCGCCCCGAACGTGCTCGACGGCGACGACGTGGCCGCCATGGCCGACAACGCCATCGTGTTCGCGCTCGCGAACCCCGACCCCGAGGTCGACCCGGCAATCGCCCGCCAGACGGCGGCAGTTGTCGCCACGGGACGCTCCGACTTCCCCAACCAGATCAACAACGTCCTGGTGTTCCCGGGCGTCTTCCGCGGACTCCTCGACGCCCAGTCGCGTACCGTCAACACGGAGATGATGCTGGCCGCCGCGACCGCCCTGGCGGACGTGGTGACCGAGGACGAGCTCAACCCGAACTACATCATCCCCAGCGTCTTCAACGACAAGGTCGCGGGAGCGGTCGCCGGAGCGGTGCGCAACGCCGCGAAGGCGGCGGGCACGGCGCCCGCCGCCGAGTAGGCGCCCGGCACCCCGCTACCGGGTCCACGCCCGGTGTTCCGGGGGCTGTGACGATAGCCACGGCCCCCCTCGCACCGGCGCGTCGCGGGACGCCGGGCTTGTGGGCGCCCCCTAAGGTGGCGGCCAGGTTCAGGCCTCGCAGGCCTTTTCGTGTGACTCCCAAGGGTGTTCGTGTGACTCCCAGGGGTGCCGGATTGGCTTTCCCGCCGCAGGTGGGGGCAGGATGCGTCTTCGGGCGCGAGGGTCTGGCCACGGACCCGGGTGCGGGGACCGAACGAGGACCCTGGCAGCATCGGCTTAGACGTGCCCGACATGCGGCTCCGCCGCGTGGCACGCCTCAATGGCAAGAAGAACACGGGAGTAAGAACATGAACCGCAGTGAGCTGGTGGCCGCCCTGGCCGACCGCGCCGAGGTGACTCGCAAGGACGCCGACGCCGTTCTGGCCGCGTTCGCCGAGACCGTCGGCGAGATCGTCGCCAAGGGCGACGAGAAGGTCACCATCCCCGGCTTCCTGACCTTCGAGCGCACCCACCGTGCCGCTCGCACCGCGCGCAACCCGCAGACCGGCGACCCGATCCAGATCCCGGCCGGCTACAGCGTGAAGGTCTCCGCGGGCAGCAAGCTCAAGGAAGCCGCCAAGGGCAAGTAAGCCCGCTTGTACGTCCTGTACGCCACGGGACGCGTACGAGGCGCAGCAACGCCAATGGGGCGGCCCCCCTTTCACCGGGGGCCGCCCCATTGGCGTACGTACGACGGTGACTAGCCGAGCGCCTTGCCCGGCAGCTCCACCTTCGCGCCGAGCTCGACGAGCTTCTCCATGAAGTTCTCGTAGCCGCGGTTGATCAGGTCGATGCCGTGCACCCGGGAGGTGCCCTGCGCCGCCAGCGCCGCGATGAGGTACGAGAAGCCGCCGCGCAGGTCGGGGATGACCAGGTCGGCGCCCTGGAGCCGGGTCGGGCCCGAAACGACGGCCGAGTGCAGGAAGTTGCGCTGGCCGAAGCGGCAGTCCGAGCCGCCGAGGCACTCGCGGTAGAGCTGGATGTGCGCGCCCATCTGGTTGAGCGCGGACGTGAATCCGAGACGGGACTCGTAGACCGTCTCGTGGATGATGGACAGGCCGGTCGCCTGCGTCAGGGCGACGACCAGCGGCTGCTGCCAGTCGGTCTGGAAGCCCGGGTGGACGTCCGTCTCCAGCGCGATCGACTTGAGCTGGCTGCCCGGGTGCCAGAAGCGGATGCCCTCGTCGTCGATCTCGAACGCGCCACCCACCTTGCGGTAGGTGTTCAGGAAGGTCATCATCGAGCGCTGCTGGGCGCCGCGGACGTAGATGTTGCCCTCGGTCGCCAGCGCCGCGGAGGCCCACGAGGCGGCCTCCAGGCGGTCCGGGAGGGCCGCGTGGGTGTAGCCGCCGAGGCTGTCGACACCGGTGATGCGGATGGTCCGGTCGGTGTCCATCGCGATGATCGCGCCCATCTTCTGCAGTACGCAGATGAGGTCCTCGATCTCCGGCTCCACGGCCGCGTTGGACAGCTCGGTGACGCCCTCCGCGAGCACCGCGGTCAGCAGCACCTGCTCGGTCGCGCCGACGGACGGGTACGGCAGCTTGATCTTGGTGCCGCGCAGTCGCTGCGGAGCCTCCAGGTACTGGCCGTCCGCGCGCTTCTCGATCCGCGCGCCGAACTGCCGCAGCACCTCGAAGTGGAAGTCGATCGGACGGCCGCCGATGTCGCAGCCGCCGAGGCCCGGGATGAAGGCGTGGCCCAGCCGGTGCAGCAGCGGGCCGCAGAACAGGATCGGGATGCGCGAGGAACCGGCGTGGGCATCGATGTCGGCGACGTTGGCGCTCTCGACGTGAGACGGGTCGAGCACCAGCTCGCCCGGCTCCTCTCCCGGACGGACCGTCACACCGTGCAGCTGGAGCAGCCCGCGTACGACTCGCACGTCGCGGATGTCGGGAACATTGCGCAGCCGGCTCGGCGCGCTGCCCAGGAGGGCGGCGACCATGGCCTTGGGTACGAGGTTCTTCGCACCGCGGACACGGATCTCGCCCTCGAGCGGGGTTCCGCCGTGGACAAGCAGGACATCGTCATTGACGGTCATGTATCTCGCGTTCCGATGAGTTGGGCAGGTGTGAGCGGTCGGCAGGCCCGTCGTGCAGGAGCCGAGAGGCTAGGGTAATCGCCGCCCACCCCCCCTCAGAAAGCCCAAGGACCACTCAGGTCCGTCATAGCTTTGCCACAACACGAACCGTTCCGAATCGGGCACACGGGGTCACCGGAACCGGCGTGCGCGGGGGGCGCTCCTCTGCGCCCTGAGCTGCATTCACTCCCTTACGGGCATTGGCTCCCCATGTGGAGGGAAGATGCGGGATCATGTCTGGCATGACCGAGGTGTCCTCGCTCACAGGGCGGCTGCTCGTGGCCACGCCCGCCCTGGCGGACCCGAACTTCGACCGCGCGGTGGTGCTGCTCCTCGACCACGACGAGGAGGGCTCGCTCGGTGTCGTCCTCAACCGGCCCACTCCTGTGGACGTCGGCGACATCCTGGAGGCGTGGGCCGACCTGGCCGGCGAGCCCGGTGTCGTCTTCCAGGGCGGACCGGTGTCGCTGGACTCGGCCCTCGGCGTGGCGGTGATCCCGGGCGGCGGGGCCGGCGAGCGCGCGCCCCTGGGCTGGCGGCGCGTGCACGGCGCGATCGGTCTGGTGGACCTGGAGGCCCCGCCCGAGCTGCTCGCCTCGGCCCTCGGCTCGCTGCGCATCTTCGCGGGATACGCGGGCTGGGGTCCCGGCCAGCTGGAGGACGAACTCGTCGAGGGCGCCTGGTACGTGGTCGAGTCGGAGCCGGGCGACGTCTCCTCCCCGTCGCCGGAACGCCTGTGGCGCGAGGTCCTGCGGCGCCAGCGCAACGAGCTCGCGATGGTCGCGACGTACCCGGACGACCCTTCGCTCAACTGATGCCCGTGCGCTTCAGTACCCTTGCACTCATGAGCACTCTTGAGCCTGAGACCCAGCCCCAGCGAGGCACGGGGACGGGGACCCTCGTGGAGCCGACGCCGCAGGTGTCGCACGGCGACGGGGACCACGAGCGCTTCGCCCACTACGTCCAGAAGGACAAGATCATGGCGAGCGCCCTCGACGGCACGCCCGTCGTGGCCCTCTGCGGCAAGGTGTGGGTCCCGGGCCGTGACCCGAAGAAGTACCCCGTGTGCCCCATGTGCAAGGAGATCTACGAGTCCATGGGCGCCGGTGGCGACAAGGGCAAGGACGGCGACAAGAAGTAGCACCGCCGCGCCCCGGGCGCGGCAGGTCGCGCGCTGAGCAAGGCCGCGGCACCCCGAGACGGGGTGCCGCGGCTTTGTCGTGCCCGGGATCGGGCGTGCCGTCGCGCCGGGCGCCGGTCCGGGGATCGGGGCGCCGGGGACCGGCGCCCCCGCCCGGGGCCGGCCGGGGGGCATCGCGGTCCGGCGTTGCACGGAGTGCGTCCCGTGGTCACAGAGTGGTTGAGACCTCTTGTGGGCATGTTCATGTACTCCATAGCCTCCGTGTGTTGTACAGAGCGAAACCGCCATTGCGCATGTTGCAACGCGCCCCCCATCGGAGGATGCTCGTGAAGCTCTCTGTCCGAACGGCCGCCGCTGTCGCGGCCCTTGCCGTCGCCACCGCCTGCGCCCCCCAGACCTCGGGCGGCTCCTCCTCCGGCAAGGACGAGAAGACGGGCACCCTGCGCGTCTGGCTCTTCCAGGAGGTCGACAACGCGCCGAAGCAGAAGGTCGTCGACGCGGCCGTCGCCGCCTTCAAGAAGACGCACGAGGGCGTCAAGGTCAATGTCGAGTACATCCCCGTGGAGACCCGCGCCCAGCGCGTCAAGGCCGCCTTCAACGACCCGAAGAGCGCCCCCGACGTCATCGAGTACGGCAACACGGACACGGCCGGCTATGTGAAGGACGGCGGACTCGCCGACATCACGAAGGAGTTCAACGGCTGGAGCGAGGCCAAGGACACCGACCCGACCGCCCGGCAGTCCGTGACGGTCGACGGGAAGATCTACGGCGCCCCGTACTTCGTCGGCGTCCGCGCCCTCTACTACCGCACCGACGTCCTCAAGGACCTCGGCCTCGAAGTCCCGAAGACGCAGGACGAGTTGGCCGAGACCGCCCGGAAGATCCACGCGGCCAGGCCCGACCTGTACGGTCTCGCGGTCGGCGGCGCCTACACCTACGGCGCCATGCCGTTCATCTGGTCCCGCGGCGGTGAACTCGCCGAGGGCAAGGGCGGCTCGTACTCCTCCACCATCGACAGCGCACAGGCACAGAAGGGCATCAAGGCCTACACCTCGCTGTTCGGCTCCGCGAACTGTCCCGCCGCCAAGTGCGCGGGCATGGGCGGCAACGACACGGTGACCGCCTTCGCCTCGGGCAAGGCCGGCATGGCCATCGGCGGCGACTTCAGCCATGCGGCGATCGAGGCCGGGAAGGTCAAGGGCAAGTACGAGGTCGTGCCGCTGCCCGGAGTGAAGCCCGGCTCGGTGGCGCCCGCCTTCGCCGGCGGCAACAACATCGGCGTACTGAAGAGCACCTCGCACCGCACGCTGGCGGTGGACCTGATGAAGCAGTTGGCGTCCAAGAAGACCCAGGGCGCGCTCTTCGACGCGATGGGCTTCCTGCCGACCTACACCGACGTGAGGCAGCAGGTCGCGGCCGAGGAGCCCTTCGTCGAGCCCTTCGTCAAGACACTCGCCTCGGGTGCCAAGTTCGTACCGGCCTCGCCCGCCTGGGCGCAGATCGACGCCTCGCTCGTCCTGCCGACGATGTTCCAGGAGGTCATCAGCGGCAAGAAGGACGTGGCCGCCGCCTCGAAGGACGCGGCCGAGAAGATGAACGACGCCTTCAGCTCCGTGGGCTGATCCGATGACGCACGACGCACTCGCCGAGCGGGCCGCGCGCGCCCCGGTCACCGAGGCGGCCCCACGCCGTCCCGGGCGCCGGGGCGGCCCGCCCGCCCGGTCCCGGCGCACGGGCAGCCGCTGGACTCCCTGGCTCTACCTCGCCCCCGCCCTCGCCGTCCTCGGCGGCCTGCTCGTCTACCCGATCTACCAGCTCGGCCTGATCTCGTTCCTGGAGTACACCCAGGCGCAGGTCAGCGGCGGTGAGCCGACCACGTTCCAGGGGTTCGACAACTACGCGACGCTCTTCGCCGACGACCAGTTCTGGCAGGTACTCCTCGCGACCGTGCTGTTCGCGGCGGCCTGCGTGCTGGCGACGCTGGCCGCCGGCTGCGCGCTCGCGGTGCTGCTGACCCGGGTGCGGGCGGTGCCGCGGCTGGCGCTGATGCTGGCCGCGCTCGGTGCCTGGGCGACACCGGCCGTCACGGGCTCCACGGTCTGGCTGTTCCTCTTCGACCCCGACTTCGGCCCCGTCAACCGTGTCCTCGGGCTCGGCGACCACTCGTGGACGTACGGACGGCTCAGCGCCTTCGCGCTCGTACTGCTCGAAGTGGTCTGGTGCTCCTTCCCGTTCGTGATGGTGACCGTGTACGCGGGCATCCGCGCGGTGCCGGGCGAGGTGCTGGAGGCCGCCGCCCTGGACGGCGCCTCGCAGTGGCGGATCTGGCGCTCGGTGCTGGCGCCGATGCTCCGGCCGATCCTCGTCGTCGTCACCATCCAGTCGGTCATCTGGGACTTCAAGGTCTTCACACAGATCTACGTGATGACCAACGGCGGCGGCATCGCGGGCCAGAACCTGGTCCTGAACGTGTACGCCTACCAGAAGGCGTTCGCCGCCTCGCAGTACAGCCTCGGCTCCGCGATCGGCGTGGTCATGCTGGTGCTGCTGCTGGCGGTCACGCTGGTGTACCTGCGGCTGCTGCGCAGGCAGGGGGAGGAACTGTGAGCATTCTGCGCGGAGTCGTCCGGCGTCCCCGCCGACCGTGGAGGCTCGCCGCCGAGGCGTCCGCACTGCTGATCGCCGTCGTGGTCGCCTTCCCCCTCTACTGGATGGTGCTCAGCGCCTTCAAACCGGCCGGGGAGATCGAGTCCACCGAGCCGCGGCCCTGGACGCTCTCGCCTTCGCTGGATTCCTTCCGACGCGTCTTCGGGCAGCAGGAATTCGGCCGCTACTTCCTCAACAGCCTTGCCGTGGCGGGAACCGTCGTCATCGTCTCGGCGCTCGTGGCGTTTCTCGCGGCGACGGCCGTGACGCGATTCCGCTTCCGGTTCCGGACCACCCTGCTGATCATGTTCCTGGTCGCGCAGATGGTGCCCGTCGAAGCCCTGACGATCCCCCTCTTCTTCCTCATGCGGGACCTCGGCCAGCTGAACACCCTGGGCTCGCTGATCCTGCCGCACATCGCCTTCTCGCTGCCCTTCGCCATCTGGATGCTGCGCGGTTTCGTAAAGGCCGTGCCCGAGGCGCTGGAGGAGGCCGCCTACATCGACGGGGCGAGCCGCGCGCGATTCCTCTGGCGGATTCTGTTCCCCCTCGTCTTCCCGGGCCTGGTGGCCACGAGCGTCTTTTCCTTCATCTCGGCCTGGAACGACTTCCTGTTCGCCAAGTCCTTCATCATCAGCGACACCTCGCAGTCGACTCTGCCGATGGCGCTTCTCGTGTTCTACAAGCCGGACGAGCCGGACTGGGGCGGCGTCATGGCCGCCTCCACGGTGATGACGATTCCGGTACTGATCTTCTTCGTACTCGTACAACGACGACTCGTCTCCGGACTCGGCGGAGCGGTGAAGGACTGACTGACGTGAGCGATGTGATCCCGGCGCCCCGCGCCGTCGACGAATCCGTGCCCGGCGAGGTCCGCCTCGACGCAGACACCACGCTGTGGGCCGCGCCCGGCACGGGCACCACCGAACGCTGGCTGCGTTCCACCCTCGGCGCGGCGCTCGGTCTGGGCCTGCCACCAGGGCCGCAGGACGCCCGCAACGCCGTACGGCTGGTCCTCGACGACACCCTGGAGCCGGAGGCCCACCGGCTCCGCGCCGTCGCCGGGGAGGGCGTGGAGATCCGTGGCGGCGACGCGGCCGGCGTCTTCTGGGGGGCGCAGACGCTGCGTCAGCTCCTCGGTCCCGACGCCTTCCGCCGCGCCCCCGTCCGGCCCGGCACCACCTACGCCCTCGCCCAGCAGGTGATCGAGGACGCGCCCCGATTCCCCTGGCGCGGCGTCATGCTCGACGTCTCACGCCACTTCCTGCCCAAGGACGCGGTGCTGCGCCATCTCGATCTGATGGCCGCCCACAAACTCAACGTCTTCCACTTCCACCTCACCGACGATCAGGGGTGGCGTGTCCAGATCAAGAAGTACCCGAGGCTGACCGAGGTCGGATCCTGGCGGGCGCGCACGAAATTCGGTCACCGCGCCTCACCGCTGTGGGACGAGAAGCCGCACGGAGGCTTCTACACGCAGGACGACATCCGGGAGATCGTGGCGTACGCGGCCGAGCGGCATATCGCCGTCGTCCCCGAAATCGACGTGCCGGGCCACTCGCAGGCGGCCATCGCCGCCTATCCGGAACTCGGCAACACCGACGTCGTCGACACGGCCTCCCTGAGCGTCTGGGACAACTGGGGTGTCTCCGAAAACGTACTCGCCCCCACCGACAACACACTGCGGTTCTACGAGGGGGTGTTCGAGGAACTCCTCGACCTGTTCCCGGCGGACCCCGCGTGCTTCCCGCGGTTCTCGGAGTTCTTCCACATCGGCGGGGACGAGTGCCCCAAGGACCAGTGGCGGCAGTCCCCGGCGGTCCAGGCCCGCATCGAGGAACTCGGCCTCGCGGACGAGGACGCGTTGCAGTCCTGGTTCGTCCGGCACTTCGACAAGTGGCTCTCCGCGCGCGGGCGTCGGCTCATCGGCTGGGACGAGATCCTTCAGGGCGGGCTCGCCGAGGGCGCGGCCGTGTCCTCGTGGCGCGGCTACGAGGGCGGCGTCACGGCCGCCCGTGCCGGCCACGACGTCGTCATGTGCCCCGAGCAGCACGTGTACCTGGACTACCGTCAGGACGGCGGCGAGGACGAGCCGGTGCCCATCGCGTACGTCCGCACCCTGGAGGACGTCTACCGCTTCGAACCGGTGCCGGCGGGTCTCACGCCCGAGCAGGAACGCCATGTGCTGGGCACTCAGGCGAACGTGTGGACCGAGGTGATGGAGGACCGGGCACGCGTCGACTACCAGGCGTTCCCGCGGCTCGCGGCCTTCGCCGAGGTCGCCTGGAGCGCCCTGCCCGCCCCCGCCGCACGGGACTTCGCCGCCTTCGAGCGGCGGATGGCCGCCCACTACGGGCGGCTCGACGCCCTGGGAGTTGCCTACCGCCCGCCCACCGGACCGCTGCCGTGGCAGAAGCGACCGGGTGTGCTCGGACGTCCGATCGAGGGGGCGCCCCCAAACGTGTGAGGTGACTCCCCACCGGTGTGTCACACGACGTTCACCCCGGCACCGCGGCCTCACGAGGAAAAAGGCCCCCAAGGATCACCGAAGAGTGGCAATTCGCTCTCATTGGCGATGCCGTACGAAAACGGACCATCTCGCTGGTGAGGGGGGCGAATGCCTCCTAGCGGACCCCCGCGTCGAGGTCCGGGGAAGATGTGCCAGAGTTGCCACGTCCGCCCTGTCAGCACGTACCGTACGGCAGCACAGGTGGGACCAGGTGGGGCAGCGGGAAGGGGCAGCCGGTTTGACCACGCACGCACCGCAGGCGGCGCAGGCCGTGACGCTGCCCGCCTCGCTGGACGAGGCGGTCGCGGCTCTGGCCGCCATGCCCGCCGCCGTCCCCGTCGCCGGCGGCACCGACCTCATGGCCGCCGTCAACTCCGGACAGCTGCGGCCCGCCGCCCTCGTCGGCCTCGGCCGGATCAGCGAGATCCGCGGCTGGCAGTACCAGGACGGCCACGCGCTGCTCGGCGCCGGCCTCACCCACGCCCGCATGGGGCGCCCCGACTTCGCGGCGCTCATCCCGGCGCTGGCGGCCGCCGCGCGCGCGGCCGGACCGCCGCAGATCCGCAACGCCGGCACCCTCGGCGGCAACATCGCGAGCGCCGCGCCGACCGGCGACGCGCTGCCCGTGCTGGCCGCCCTGGAGGCCACGCTGATCGTCGCGGGCCCGGGCGGAGCCCGCCGCGAGGTCCCCGTCTCGCACCTGCTGGCCGGCATGGAGATGCTCCGCGGCGGCGAGCTCATCGGCTACGTGCGCGTGCCGCTGCTGCACGCCCCCCAGGTCTTCCTCAAGGCGACCGGACGCACCGGGCCCGGCCGCGCCGTCGCCTCGGTGGCACTCGTCCTCGACCCGGCGCGACGCGGCGTGCGGTGCGCGGTCGGGGCCATAGCGCCGATGCCGCTGCGCCCCCTGGACGCCGAGGCGTGGGTCGCCCAGCTGATCGACTGGGACAACAGCCGCTCGATCGTGCCCGAGGCGCTCCACGCGTTCGGCGAGTACGTCGCCGCGGCCTGCATCCCGGATCCGGGGCCCGCCGAGGACGGCTCCCCGGGGCAGCTTCCGCCCGCCGTACTGCACCTGCGGCGCACCGTCGCCGCGCTGGCCCGACGAGCACTGGGGAGGGCGCTGTCGTGACCGACGACCAGCACGGAGAGGGCACCCCGCAGAGCGGGGGCCGCTGGGACCCGCTGCCCCAGGGCGACTACGACGACGGGGCCACCGCCTTCGTCAAGCTCCCCGAGGGGGGCATCGAAGCCCTCCTCGCCGAACGGGAGAGCCCGCTCGCGGCCCCCGGCCACGGCTACGTGCCCCCGCAGATCAGCGTGCAGCCGGCGACCCCGGGCGCCACCGACCCGGCCGCCACCGGGACCTGGAACGTGCCGGCCGGGAACGCGGACTGGCCGGAGCCGGGCACCGGGGCCCAGGAGGCTCCGGACGACCGGTTCTCGTACCAGCCGCCCGCCACCGGACAGTGGGACTTCAGCGAGGCCGCCCAGGAGGGCACCGCCCCCGGCCACGACGTGACCGGGCAGTGGTCCATCCCCGTCGCCGGAGGCGACCTCCCGGACGAATCGGGCGAGTTCACCACGTCGGCGCTCGTCGAGCAGTGGGGCGGGAACCCGCCCGCCACCCTCCCCGGCGGTGCCGCCGCGCCCTGGGCGTCCGAAGTCATCGGCCAGGCGTGGACCGCCGAGCCGCCGCAGGGGCCCGCTGGGGGCTCCGGGAGCACCTCGACGCACCCGCACCCGCACGGGCCCGCCCAGGACGCCCAGGAGCCCGCCGGGCCCGCGCACGAGGCCCCTGAGGAGACCGGCACGGCCGACCCCGCCGGGCCGGCGGAGCACGCGCAGGACCGGGCGCACGAGGCCGCCGCGGCACCCGACGACGACCGGACCGCTACGCCCGCCCCCGAGGCGGACACCGAGACCGGTCCGGCCCACGACGCAAAGCCCGCCGCACCCTCGAACGACGAACACCCCCTCGCCTCGTACGTCCTGAGCGTCAACGGCGCGGACCGCCCCGTCACCGACGCCTGGATCGGCGAGTCGCTGCTCTACGTCCTGCGCGAACGCCTCGGCCTCGCCGGCGCCAAGGACGGCTGCTCGCAGGGCGAGTGCGGCGCCTGCAACGTCCAGGTCGACGGCCGGCTCGTCGCCTCCTGCCTGGTGCCCGCCGTCACCGCGGCGAGCAGCGAGGTGCGCACCGTCGAGGGCCTGGCCGCCGACGGACAGCCCTCCGACGTGCAGCGCGCGCTGGCCAGGTGCGGCGCCGTGCAGTGCGGCTTCTGCGTGCCGGGCATGGCGATGACCCTGCACGACCTGCTGGAGGGCAACCCGGCGCCGACCGAACTCGAGACCCGTCAGGCACTGTGCGGCAACCTCTGCCGCTGCTCCGGCTACCGGGGCGTCCTGGACGCCGTCCGCGAGGTCGTCGCCGAACGCGAGGCGCACTCCGCCACCGATGCCGCACCGGACGTCGACGAGGCACGCATCCCGCACCAGGCGGGCCCCGGAGCGGGCGGCGTCAACCCGGCGGCCTACGAAGCGGGCTCCTTCGAGGACACTTCTCCGTACGACCCCCAGGCGCCGCATGAGCAGCCGTACGGCCAGGACGGAGGCCAGGCGTGAGCAACGAGACCGTCACCGCGACACCGGCGGTGCCCCAGACGGGCCCCGAGCCCCTGCCGCACGGGATCGGCGTCTCGCTGCCCGCCGCGGACGCCCGCGCCAAGACCGAAGGCACCTTCCCGTACGCCGCCGACCTGTGGGCCGAGGGCCTGCTGTGGGCCGCCGTGCTCAGGTCGCCGCACCCCCACGCGCGCATCGTGTCCATCGACACCAGCCACGCGCGCGAGATGCCCGGCGTACGCGCGGTCGTCACCCACGAGGACGTGCCCGGCAACCCGCTGCACGGCCGCGGCAGAGCCGACCGCCCGGTGTTCGCCTCCGAGGTCGTCCGCCACCACGGCGAGCCCATCGCGGCCGTCGCCGCCGACCACCCCGACACCGCCCGCATGGCCGCCGCCGCCGTCATCGTCGAGTACGAGGTGCTCGACGCGGTCACCGACCCGGAGCTCGCCTTCGAGGCCGAACCCCTGCACCCCGACGGCAACCTGATCCGCCACATCCCGCTGCGCCACGGCGACCCGGACGCGGTCGGCGAGATCGTCGTCGAGGGCCAGTACCGCATCGGCCGCCAGGACCCGGCACCCATCGGCGCGGAAGCCGGCCTCGCCGTGCCCCGCCCCGACGGCGGCGTCGAGCTCTACCTCGCCTCCACCGACCCGCACACCGACCGCGACACCGCCGCCGCCTGCTACGGCCTGGAACCCGAACGCGTGAAGGTCGTCGTCACCGGCGTCCCCGGCGCCACCGCCGACCGCGAGGACCAGGGCTTCCAGCTGCCCCTCGGCCTGCTCGCGCTGAAGACCGGCTGCCCGGTCAAACTCACCGCCACGCGCGAGGAGTCCTTCCTCGGCCACGCCCACCGGCACCCCACGCTGCTGCGCTACCGGCACCACGCCGACGCCGAGGGCAAGCTGGTGAAGGTCGAGGCGCAGATCCTGCTCGACGCCGGCGCCTACTCCGACACCTCCGCCGAGTCGCTGGCCGCCGCCGTCGCCTTCGCCTGCGGCCCCTACGTCGTCCCGAACGCCTTCATCGAGGGCTGGGCCGTACGCACCAACAACCCGCCCTCCGGCCACGTGCGCGGCGAGGGCGCCATGCAGGTGTGCGCCGCCTACGAGGCGCAGATGGACAAGCTGGCCAAGAAGCTCGGCGTCGACCCGGCCGAACTGCGCCTGCGCAACGCCATGGCCACGGGCGACGTGCTCCCGACCGGACAGACGGTGACGTGCCCGGCCCCGGTCGCCGAACTGCTCCAGGCCGTACGGGACCATCCGCTTCCCGCGCTCCCCAAGGACACGCCCGAGGACGAGTGGCTGCTGCCCGGCGGGCCCGAGGGCGCGGGCGAGCCCGGCGCCGTGCGCCGCGGCGTCGGCTACGGCCTCGGCATGGTCCACATGCTCGGCGCCGAGGGCGCCGATGAAGTCTCGACGGCCACCGTGAAGGTCCACGACGGCGTCGCCACGGTGCTGTGCGCTGCCGTGGAGACCGGCCAGGGCTTCACCACGCTGGCCCGGCAGATCGTCCAGGAGACGCTCGGCATCGACGAGGTGCACGTCGCACCCGTCGACACCGACCAGCCCCCGGCCGGCGCGAGCTGCCGGGGCCGCCACACCTGGGTGTCCGGCGGAGCGGTGGAGCGCGCGGCCAAGATGGTCCGCACCCAGCTGCTCCAGCCCCTGGCGCACAAGTTCGGGATGTCGACCGAACTGCTCCAGATCACCGACGGCAAGATCACCTCGTACGACGGGGTGCTGTCCACCACCGTCACCGAGGCGATGGACGGCAAGGAGCTGTGGGCGACCGCGCAGTGTCGCCCGCACCCCACCGAGCCGCTCGACGAGGCCGGCCAGGGCGACGCCTTCGTGGGCCTGGCCTTCTGCGCGATCCGCGCGGTCGTGGACGTCGACATCGAGCTCGGCTCCGTACGGGTCGTGGAACTGGCGCTCGCCCAGGACGTCGGCCGGGTGCTCAACCCGGCGCAGCTCGCCGCCCGCATCGAGGCGGGCGTCACCCAGGGCGTCGGCGCCGCGCTGACGGAGAACCTGCGCACGGCGCGTGGCCTCGTCCGCCATCCCGACCTGACCGGCTACGCCCTTCCCACCGCCCTGGACGCCCCCGACATCCACATCGTCAAGCTCGTCGAGGAGCGCGACGTCGTCGCCCCCTTCGGCGCCAAGGCGGTCAGCGCGGTACCGGTCGTGACGTCCCCGGCGGCGGTCGCCTCCGCCGTACGGGCGGCGACGGGCCGTCCCGTCAACCGCCTGCCGATCCGCCCGCAGGCGGCCGTGGTGACGGGCGCGTGAGCGCGCCCGGGCCGACGGCGGGCGACCCCGCGCAGGCCCCCGGGAACGAGGAGCCGCGCTACGAACCCGCGCCCGGCGTCGGGAAACTGGCGCTCTGGGTGCTGCTGTTCGTCCTGGCCGCCGTGGTCGTCGTCGCGGGCGGCGTGTACTTCGGCTGAGCGACGGACCGTCGCTTTGTGCCGTGGGCGGCTCGTTCCTGGGAGTTTGAGGCGTTGTCAGTGCCGCGGCGTATGGTTCTCGGACATGGGGAACCGCCGCGGGACGCGGAGCTGTTTCCCCACAGGGGGAAGCACGATGCGTTCACATGCGCGGGGGAGCCATGAGCACGACTGACACCGGCGTCGGCGGTGCGATCACACTGACGGACGACGAGCTGGACCCGTACGTCACGCACACGGGGACGCGGCACCTGCTGACCGGCCCCGGACTGCCCCACGACGGCGCGCTGCTGGCGTTCGGCGCACTACGCGAGCACGGCCTGCGGCGGCTCGCGGACCTGGCGGGCGACGCCGACAGACTCGCCGGGGAGCTCCGGGACCAGGTCGTCGTGGGAGCCCTGCGCAGTCTGGACCGGGACCTGGAGTCCATCGTGCTCGACGGCACGACCGGGGAGATCTCCACGACGTACATCGGCGGCCACCCCGCCCTCATGGACCTGACCCCGCTGGCCCCCTCCCTGGAGGCCCTGCTGCGCTTCGCCGCGGTCACGGAGGAACTGTCCGCGCCCCGCGGCCGGTTCGGGCCCAGTACCGCCTTCGCCCTGGAGACGAGCCCGGCGGCCCCTGTTCCGTCCCGCGGGCGGTTCGGCAAGAGAACCACCGCGACCGACCTCGTGCCGCAGGACGGCGGATCCGAGGCGGTGGCGACTGAACTCTCCTCTCCTCGTGGCCAGTTCGACTTCGGAACAGCCGCGACCGAACTCGCTTCGTCCCGCGGCCGGTTCGGCCCCAAGGCGGTCACGGAGGCCTCGGAGCGGCTCAGCGCCGTCTTCGCCGAGGCCGCGGGGGACCGGGTGCCGCCGTTCTGGCGGATGGCCGCGCTGATCCGCCCGCTCACCCGGATCGCGGGCCCCGGCGACGGACTCGTCCTCGACCTGCCGAAGCGGCTGCTGGACGAGGAGTTCGGCGCGGGCGGGATCATGCGGTTCGAGGACGTCGACTTCCCGTCCGCGCTCACCCACGAGCCGACCCGCCGCTTCCTTCGCGAGACCGGGCTGCCCGAGGACGGCTTCCTCTTCCAGCTCGACACGGAGGTGCCGCTGCCGGCCCTCACCGAGTACTACGCGGACGAGCGCCCCGGCGAGTTCTCCGCCGACGAACTCCCCGCCGGCGCCGACCGGCTGATACGCCTCGGCCACCTGGTGGAGGACATCAGCCTCGTGGTGGACGGCGGCACGGGCGCGGTCCTCGCCTGGAGCGAGCCGGACCTCACCCTCCGCCCGCTCAACGCCGACATCTCCACCCTCGCCTTCACGCTCTGGCTGCTGCACCGGGAGAAGGCCCTCGACGCGGCCCACGACCTCAGCGACGCCTACGAGCAGCTCGCCGCCACGATGTCCCAGACCCTCGCCACGGTCGACCCCGTCGCCTGCGACCCGACCCCGACCCTGCCCGGCGACGACGGCCACCGCTACTGGCCGGAGGCCTTCGACGACCAGGCGGGGGGCGTGCTGTACGCGTGAGGTCCGGGGACGTTCCCTCACGCCCGACCGAAGCTCCCTGAACGTCGTGGCCGCCGTCGGCCCGGCCGGCTCCGGGCTGTCGGTCGCGTGTTGTCCCTCGCGGAACCACACTGGTCAGTGAGGCTGCCGCTGGAGGAGCGTGCCCACGACGGAAGGACGGACCCATGCCCACGGACACGCATCCCGGCCCGCTCCGATTCCTGGTCTTCGGGGCGGCACTGCGGTCCGATTCGGCCAACGCCCGCCTCGCCTCCCTCGTGGCCCGGCTCATCTCCGACACCGGTGCCGCTGTCGACCTCGCCGCAATGCGCGACTTCGACATGCCCTTGTACGACGGTGACACCGAGGCGACCGAAGGGCTGCCGCACGGTGCCCTCGCCCTGCGTGACCGACTCGAGCAGAGCGACGCCTTCGTCATCTCCTCGCCCGAGTACAACGCCTCCGTGCCGGGAGTACTGAAGAACGCGATCGACTGGGTCTCCCGTGTCCGGCCGCAGCCGTTCAAGACCAAGCACGCGATGCTCGTCTCCGCGTCGCCGTCCCTGGTCGGCGGCAACCGCGGGCTGTGGGCCCTGAGGATTCCCCTGGAGCACCTGGGCACCCGTGTCTACCCGGACATGTTCAGCGTGGCCAACAGTTACGAGGCATTCACCGAGGACGGAACGCTGGCCGACCCGGGGCTGCAGCAACGCCTCACAGAGACCGTGTCGGGTTTCCTCAGCCTCGTCGAGGCGGACGTGCGCTACGTCTGCCTGGAACGCCGGTGGTACGAATTCCTGGGAGACCGCACCGAGGCAGCCATCACCCAACGGGCCGAGGCATGATGCCGGGAGGCCGGGAGGCCGGGAGGCCGGGAGGCCATGAGGCACTGCGCGCCCGGAGCGGCGGTACGGGGGAGGCTGATCCTCGGTGTCCCCGAGCGGGCCACGGACCGACTGAGGGGCGGCACCCACGTGGAGTGCCGCCCCTAACGTTTTGCCTGGCCAGGCAGGTGGAGGCCGTGGCGGGAATTGAACCCGCGTAACTCGCTTTGCAGGCGAGCCCCTGAGCCACTCGGGCACACGGCCGGAATCAGGTGCGGCACGGCTCACTCGTTCCGAACCCGATGAGTCGACCGTAGGGGCGGGTGAGGAGGGGGCTCAAGGGCTGCGGGGGCGCTGCAACGCGACTGCCACACGCCGTTCATGAACGGGCGGGCGGCACGCGAGGAGGCGTCCCGGCGGGCGCCCCGCGGCGCACCGAGCGGCGGGCGGTGCGGCGGGCCGAGCGGCGAGCGGCGAGCGGTGCGATGGGCGGTGCCCCAATGCGGGCCCTGTGGACGGGCCCTGGTACAGGCCCAGTGGACGGGCCCTGATGCGGCCCCAGTGGACGGGCGTGCGGGCCCGGTGGGCGCGTGGAACGTGCTGGTCGTACGACCAAAGGCCCAGTGGATCACCGTCCTCGGACAGGGGCCAGGGCGGTGCCCGGACTCCTACGCTGACGCCATGACCGCCCTGGAAGCCCGCGATGCCACGACCGCCCCGTCACCGGACGAGGGCGGCGTGCTGAGCCGGCCCCACCGGGCGCTCAGCATCGGCATCGTGTCCGTGGTGCTGGTGATCGCCTTCGAGGCGACGGCCGTCGGCACGGCGATGCCCGTGGCGGCGCGGGACCTGGACGGGGTGTCGCTGTACGCGTTCGGGTTCTCGGGGTACTTCACGACGAGCCTGTTCGGGATGGTCCTCGCCGGCCAGCTGTCCGACCGGGACGGCCCGCTGGCGTCGCTCACCGCCGGGATCGCGTCCTTCGCGGCGGGGCTGCTCGTGTCCGGGACCGCCGGGAGCATGTGGGTCTTCGTCCTGGGCCGGGCCGTGCAGGGCTTCGGCGGCGGCCTCGTCGGCGTCGCCCTGTACGTCGTCGTCGGGCGGGCCTACCCGGAACGGCTGCGGCCGTCGATCATGGCGGCGTTCGCCGCGGC
Organism: Streptomyces siamensis; assembly: GCF_039543605.1. Taxonomy (NCBI): domain Bacteria; kingdom Bacillati; phylum Actinomycetota; class Actinomycetes; order Kitasatosporales; family Streptomycetaceae; genus Streptomyces; species Streptomyces siamensis. Next base: position 110,928 of record NZ_BAABKB010000002.1, read on the forward strand.
CTGGGTGGTCCCCTCGGTGGTCGGACCGCTCGCCGCCGGTGCGGTCACCGAACATCTCGGCTGGCGCTGGGTGTTCGTCGGCATCCCGGCCCTGGTCGCCCTCCCGCTGGCGCTCGCCCTGCCGGAGATGCGGCGACGCGCCTCAGGAGGGGAGCGGCCCCCGGGACGGGCCGGCCGCGCCCGCCTCGACCGGCGCCGCATCCGGCTCGCGCTCGGCATCTCCCTGGGGGCGGGGCTCCTCCAGTACGCCGCCCAGGACCTGCGCCCGCTGTCCCTCGTCCCCGCCCTCGTCGGCGCCGCGCTGCTCGTCCCGGCCGTGCTCGCACTGCTGCCCCACGGCACCTGCCGGGCGGCCCGCGGTCTGCCGTCGGTGGTGCTGCTGCGCGGTGTCGCGGACGGCACCTTCATCGCCGCCGAGTCCTTCGTGCCGCTCATGCTCGTCACCCAGCGGGGCCTGTCCCCGACGCTCGCCGGGCTCTCGCTCGCCGCGGGCGGCGGCTCCTGGGCGCTGGGGTCCTACGTGCAGTCCCGGCCGCGGACGGAGCCGTACCGGGAGCGGCTGATGTTCCTCGGCATGGTCCTGGTCGCCGCGGCCATCGGCACCGCGCCCACCGTGCTGATCCACGCCGTGCCCGTGTGGGTCGTCGCCGTCGCCTGGGGCTTCGGCTGCTTCGGGATGGGGCTCGTGGTCGCCTCCACCAGTGTGCTGATGCTCCGGCTGTCGCCGCCCGCGGAGGCCGGCACCAACTCCGCCTCCCTCCAGATCTCCGACGCCCTGTCGAACGCCCTGCTGCTGGCCGCGGGCGGCGCGGCCTTCGCGGCGCTGGGCGGCGGCTCGATCACGGAGGTCACGGCCTCGGCGGACGGCTCCCGCCCGGCCGCCTTCGCCGCCGTGTTCCTGCCGATGGCGGCCCTCGCGCTGCTGGGGGCCTGGGTGACGACACGCCTGCGGGAGCGGTGACCGGGAGCGGTGACCGCCGGTCGCCCGCCCGGAAACGCGGTCCCGCGCCGGCCGCGGCCGCGTGACCTCGGTCCTCTCCGCGGTGCCCGCACGAAGGTTTCCCCGGCATCGTCAGCGCGAGCTGTGACCTCAGTCCCATCCACGGGTGACCCGGCACCGTCCGCGCGTTGACACGAGGGGCGCGCCGGTAGGGTGGCCCGGTTGTCATACGTAGCCGAGCCGCCCGCCCGTCTCCCCCCACCGATCCGTCCGACGTCCGGCGCGCGGCCTTTGATTCGACCACCCACGGAGACCGTGACTACCACCGCCGCCAGTGCCTCCTCGTCGCACCACCTCTCGCCCGCCTTCCCCGGCCGCGCCCCCTGGGGCACCGCCAACAAGCTGCGTGCCTGGCAGCAGGGGGCGATGGAGAAGTACATCCAGGAGCAGCCGCGCGACTTCCTCGCCGTCGCCACGCCCGGCGCCGGCAAGACGACCTTCGCGCTGACGCTCGCGTCCTGGCTGCTGCACCACCACGTCGTGCAACAGGTCACCGTGGTCGCGCCGACCGAGCACCTGAAGAAGCAGTGGGCCGAGGCCGCCGCGCGCATAGGGATCAAGCTGGACCCCGAGTACAGCGCGGGCCCGCTCGGCAAGGAGTACCACGGCGTCGCCGTGACGTACGCCGGTGTCGGTGTGCGGCCGATGCTGCACCGCAACCGCAGCGAGCAGCGCAAGACCCTCGTCATCCTCGACGAGATCCACCACGCCGGTGACAGCAAGTCCTGGGGCGAGGCCTGCCTGGAGGCGTTCGAGCCGGCCACCCGCCGGCTCGCGCTCACCGGCACGCCCTTCCGGTCCGACACCAACCCCATCCCCTTCGTCACCTACGAGGAGGGCAACGACGGGATCCGCCGGTCCGCCGCCGACTACACGTACGGATACGGATCGGCCCTCGGCGACGGGGTCGTGCGGCCCGTCATCTTCCTCTCCTACAGCGGCAACATGCGGTGGCGTACGAAGGCGGGCGACGAGATCGCGGCGCGGCTCGGGGAGCCGATGACGAAGGACGCCGTCTCACAGGCCTGGCGCACCGCGCTCGACCCGCGGGGCGAGTGGATGCCCAGCGTGCTGCGCGCCGCCGACCAGCGGCTGACCGAGGTCCGCAAGGCCATTCCGGACGCGGGTGCGCTCGTCATCGCCTCCGACCAGGACTCGGCCCGCGCCTACGCCAAGCTGATCCGTGAGATCACCGGGACGAAGGCGACGCTCGTGCTGTCCGACGACGCCGGCGCCTCGGACCGCATCGACGAGTTCAGCCACAACCAGGACCGGTGGATGGTCGCCGTCCGCATGGTGTCCGAAGGCGTCGACGTGCCCCGGCTCGCGGTCGGGGTGTACGCGACCACGATCTCCACGCCCCTCTTCTTCGCCCAGGCCGTGGGACGTTTCGTGCGGTCCCGCAGGCGCGGCGAGACCGCGTCGGTCTTCCTCCCGACCGTCCCCGACCTGCTGACCTTCGCCAACGAGATGGAGGTCGAGCGGGACCACGCGCTCGACAAGCCCAAGAAGGAGGGCGAGGAGGACCCGTACGCCGAGTCCGAGAAGGAGATGGAGGAGGCGAACCGGGAGCAGGACGAGGACACCGGAGAGCAGGAGCAGTTCTCCTTCGAGGCGCTGGAGTCCGAGGCCGTCTTCGACCGGGTGCTGTACGACGGCGCCGAGTTCGGGATGCAGGCCCACCCGGGGAGCGAGGAGGAGCAGGACTACCTGGGGATCCCGGGGCTCCTCGAACCCGAGCAGGTGCAGCTCCTCCTCCAGAAGCGGCAGGCGCGGCAGATCGCGCACAGCCGCAAGAAGCCCGACGATGAGGCCGACCTGCTGGAGCTCCCCGCCGAGCGGCGGCCCGTGGTCACCCACAAGGAACTCCTGGAGCTGCGCAAGCAGCTCAACACGATGGTCGGCGCGTACGTCCACCAGAGCGGCAAGCCGCACGGAGTGATCCACACCGAGCTGCGCCGCGTGTGCGGCGGTCCGCCGAGCGCGGAGGCGACGGCGGGTCAGCTGCGGCAGCGGATCGCCAAGGTGCAGGAGTGGGCCACCCGCATGCGGTGACCCCGGGTGCGGGGTGCCGATCCGCCGGCGTGGGTGCCGCACCCGTGGGTGCCGCTGCCGGGGCCGGGTACGGGTCCGAGCGCCGTCATCGGGTACGGGCGCGGGCGCCGCTTCCGGGTGCCGGGTGCCTGCTGCCAGGTGCCCGCTTCCGGATTGTCGGCTGAGGGCGCGGGCGTCGGGCAGGGACCCGTCGCGCCACGGCCCCGCTCTTGCGCGCCCCCGCTCTTGCGCGGCCGAGTACGCGCGCGGCCGAGTGCCGGTGCGCCGCGCCCCCCGAGTCCGGCTCCGCGCCGGTACGCGGCCCCTCCGCGTCGCGGCCCCCGCCGGTGCGCGGCGGCGCATGTGCGCCGGGCGTGCGCGCGGTCCGCTTCGGGCGCCGCACACCCCATGATTCGGGGCAAACGGAATCAGTCCGTACCAGCCGATGCCCGGATTCTGGACGGAGACTTCCGCTGAGCGGACCGGCTCGCTACTGTCCCGCTACGCACACGCCCCGTGGCAGCGCCGCCGCGGAGCGCAGCCGTGAAGCGACTCCGCCCGGGATCAGCCGGGTCGCCAGCCGACCGGCGGCCTCTGAAGCGCGTCGCCGACGGGACTCGGTGACGCACAGCCGCGAGGGGGCCGTCGACCTCACCACTAAGGAGTGGGCGTCGTGACCGCGGAGACCTCTCAGACGCTCGACAGGGGACTGCGGGTCCTCAAGCTGCTCGCCGACACCGATCACGGGCTGACCGTCACCGAGCTCTCGAACAAACTGGGCGTCAACCGGACCGTTGTGTACCGCTTGCTGGCCACGTTGGAGCAGCACGCTCTCGTCCGCCGCGACCTGGGCGGTCGCGCCCGGGTCGGGCTCGGCGTGCTGCGACTGGGCCGTCAGGTGCACCCGCTGGTGCGGGAGGCCGCGCTGCCGGCCCTGCGCGCGCTGGCGGAGGACATAGGGGCGACCGCTCATCTCACGCTCGTCGACGGGACGGAGGCGCTCGCCGTCGCCGTCGTCGAACCGACGTGGACGGACTACCACGTCGCCTACCGAGCCGGGTTCCGGCATCCGCTCGACCGGGGGGCCGCGGGGCGGGCGATCCTCTCCGCCCGGCAGGCGTCGGCGGAGGAGCCCGGGTACACCCTCACGCACGGCGAACTGGAGGCCGGGGCCAGCGGTGCCGCGGCACCGCTTCTCGGTGTGACCGGGGTCGAGGGGAGCGTGGGCGTCGTCATGCTCGCCGACTCCGTGCCGGAGAGGGTCGGGCCCCGCGTGGTCGACGCCGCGCGCGAGGTCGCCGACGCACTCCGCTGAACCCGGACGCCACGGCGCGGGCTCAGCGCCGCGCCGAGCCCGGCCGACGCCGGGTGCGTACGTCGCCACGCCGAGCCCGGACGGCCCGGGGCAACCCCGTCCCCGGGCAACTCCGTTCCCGAGCCGAGCTCGGCCGACGCCGGGTGCGTACGTCGCCACGCCGAGCCCGGACGCCCCGGGGCAACCCCGTCCCCAAGCCGAGCCCGGCCGACGCCGGGTGCGTACGTCGCCACGCCGAGCCCGGACGGCCCGGGGCAACCCCGTCCCCGGGCAACCCCGTCCCCGGGCAACCCCGTCCCCGGGCAACCCCGTACCCGGGCAACCCCGTTCCCGCGCCGAGCCCGGACCGCACCGCGCACCCCCGCGCCCCGCGCGGAAACCGCACCCCCGCGCCCCGCGCGGAAACCGCACCCCGCGCCCCGCGCGGAAACCGGAGTCCCCGCCCGCCGGCCGCGCAGGCCCGCCGCGCTCCCTCCGCTTTGGCCGGGACGACAAACCCTTTCGCCTATCTCTGGCCGATGCTCCCACCGGCCGGAGCTGTGGCGTCCGCATCATCAGGGCACTGAAGCGGACGGTGCGGTGGAGGGAGCAGCACGGTGGAGACAGTGCGTACACGGCCGAAGGCCGGTCCGGGGAGCGGGTGGGCCGGCCGGCTGACGCGGCGGCAGGACGTCGGGGCGCTGGTCGCCGACGCCGCCGGGAGCCCGCTGAAGCGGACCATGGGGGTCGGGCAGCTCACGCTGCTCAGCGTGGGTGCGACCCTCGGGACGGGCATCTTCGTGGTCCTGGGGGAGGCCGTCCCCGAGGCGGGCCCCGCCATCGTCGTGTCGTTCGTGCTGGCCGGGGTGACCGCGCTGTTCTCGGCGCTGTCGTACGCCGAGCTGGCCGGCATGATCCCCGGCTCCGGCTCCTCCTACAGCTACGCCTACGCCACCCTCGGTGAACTCGTCGCCTGGGTCTGCGGCTGGTGCCTGATCCTGGAGTACGGGGTGTCGGTGGCCGCCGTGGCCGTGGGCTGGGGCCAGTACGTCAACGAACTGCTGGACCTGACCGTCGGGGTCACCCTGCCCGAGTGGCTCAGCGCACCGCCGGGCGACGGCGGCGTCCTGAACGTCCCGGCCGCCGCGATCGTCGTCCTGTCCATGGTCGTACTGCTGCGCGGGGCCCGGGAGAGCGCCGTCGCGAACACCGTGATGGTCGGTGTGAAGATCGCCGCCCTGGTCATGTTCTGCGCGGTGGCCTTCACGGCCTTCCACGCCGGGAACTTCAGCCCGCTGTTCCCGCTCGGCACGGCCGGGATGAGCGCGGGCGCCGCGTCGCTGTTCTTCTCCTACATCGGCTTCGACGCCGCCTCCACGGCGGGCGAGGAGGCGCGGAACCCGCAGCGCGACCTGCCCCGTGCGATCATCCTCTCCCTCGTCCTGGTCACCGCGCTGTACGTGCTCGTCGCGGTCGCCGCGCTCGGGGCGATGCCGTGGCAGCGGTTCGAGGGCACGGAGGCCACGCTCAGCCAGGTGCTCGTGCAGTCGGTGGGCGGCGGGAACCTGTGGCCGGTGCTGCTGTCGGTGGGCGCGGTCGTCGCGACCACCAGCGTCGTGCTGACCGTGCAGTACGGGCAGATCCGCATCCTGTTCGCGATGTCGCGGGACGGCCTGGTGCCGCCGCTGTTCTCCAAGGTGCACCCGAGGACCGGGGTGCCGCGGGCCAACACCGTCATCGTGTCGCTGTTCATCGCCGTGCTCGCCGCGCTCGTCCCGCTGGGCGCCCTCGCCGACGCCACCAGCATCGGCACGCTGTTCGCCTTCATGCTGGTGAACCTGGCGGTGGTGCTGCTGCGGCGGCGCAGCCCCGAGGCGCCGCGTTCGTTCCGGGTGCCCTTCTCGCCGGTCACGCCGATCCTGGGCGTGGGCTTCTGCGCGTACATGCTGTTCAGCCTGGGCACCGACACCTGGGTCGCGTTCGGCGCGTGGATGGCGGCCGGACTGGTGATCTACCGGCTGTACGGGATCAGGCACTCCAAGCTCGACCAGGCTCCGGAACGTGAGGAAGCGGCATGACCCGGCTCGATCTCTTCGCCGACGTCGTCGCCCTCACCCGCGCGCTCGTCGACATCCCCTCCGAGAGCGGCCACGAGGCCCGGCTCGCGGACGCCGTCGAGGCGGCGCTCGCCGCGCTGCCGCATCTCACCGTCGAGCGGATCGGCCACTCGGTGGTCGCCCGCACCGACCTCGGTCACCCCGAACGGGTCCTGATCGCGGGCCACTTGGACACCGTGCCCGCCGCGGGCAACCTCCCCTCCCGCCTCGACGGCGGCCTCCTGCACGGCCTGGGTGCCTGCGACATGAAGGGCGGTGTCGCCGTCGCCCTGCGCCTCGCGGCCACCGTCCCCGCGCCGGCCGCCCGTGACGTCACGTACGTCTTCTACGAGTGCGAGGAGGTGGAGGGCGACCGCAACGGGCTCGGGGTGATCGCAGCCGCGCGCCCGGAGTTGCTCGCCGCGGACCTCGCGATCCTCATGGAGCCGTCCGACGCCGGGGTCGAGGCCGGCTGCCAGGGCGTGCTGAGCGCCGACATCACGGTGCGCGGCGAGCGGGCGCACACCGCGCGGTCCTGGATGGGCGTGAACGCCGCCCACCGGGCCGCCGCCGTCCTCCAGCGGCTCGCCGACCACACGCCGCAGCGGGTCGTGATCGACGGGCTGGAGTACCGGGAGGGACTGAACGCCGTCGCCGTACGCGCCGGGGTCGCCGGGAACGTCGTCCCCGACGAGTGCGTGATCACCGTCAACTCCCGTTTCGCGCCCAGCCGTTCGGCCCAGGAGGCCGAGGCGTACGTACGGGACCTGTTCCCCGGTCACGACGTCGAGGTCACCGAGGTCGTGACCGGAGCGCTGCCCGGACTCGGCCAGGAGGCGGTGGCCTCGCTGGTCGCCGTCCTCGGCGTGGCGCCGCGCCCGAAGCTGGGCTGGACCGACGTCGCCCGGTTCGCCGCGCTCGGCGTCCCCGCGCTCAACTACGGCCCCGGCGACCCGGTGCTGGCGCACACGGCGGGGGAGTACGTTCCGGTGGCGCAGCTGCACGCGTGCGAGGAGCGGCTCAGGAGCTGGCTGTCGGCGTCCCCCTGAGCCCCGCGAGTGCCCTCAACTGGAGCCACAGCACCAGCCGTTCGTCGGGATCGTCGAGGTCGATGCCGAGCTGCTGCCGGGCCTGCCGCAGGCGGTAGCGGCAGGTGTTGGGGTGCACGGCGAGCAGCCGCGCCGCGCCCGCCATGTCGCAGCCCGCGTCCAGCCAGCAGACGAGGGTGTGGGCGTAGTCGGTGCCGTGCTCGGCGTCGTACGCGAGGACCGTGCGCCATGCCCCGGCGCTCAACTCCCGGCTTTCGCCGAGCACTTCGGTGAGCCGGAGCAGGGTGACCCGGGCCCGTACCTCCTCGACGGACGCCACGGGCAGCTCCGGTCCGAGGACGCGCAGCACCAGGTCCGCGTCGTCGCGGGAGGCCGTCACCTCGGCGAGCCCCGGCACGACCTCGCCGAGACCCGCCCGCACGGGCACCCGCAGCGCCTGCCCGGCCCGCCGCACGACGTCCTCCACGAGCTGCTTGTGCCGCGCCCCGCCGCGCTCGCCGATCGCGGGCAGCAGCGCGTAGACGACCCCGTCGGCGAGGACGCAGGCGTGCCGCCCGTAGCGCGCCTCGCACTGGAGGCGTACGAGGTCCAGCAGGCGCAGCGCGGTCTGTTCGACGTCGGCCGCCGCGGCGGCCGGACCGAGCACGAAGGCGGCCACCCGGACGGGGGCCGGGCCGCCGTCGGGACCGATGCCCAGGCCGAGCCGGTGGGCCGCGGCGGCCGGGTCGGCGGTGCCGTCGAGGAGCCGGCGCAGCAGGTCGCCGTTCTGGTGCCGGGCCAGTTCCTGCGCGGCCCGGGCCCGCAGCAGCAGCATCGCCGCGGTGGACGCGCCCTGCGCGAGGGCCGCTTCGGCGTCCGGCGCGAGATTCCCGTCGTCGACCACCCACAGCGAGCCGAGGGTCTCGCCGCCGGCGCGCACCGCGACGGCGAGACGGGGCAGCAGGTCGGCTCCGGTGCCGGTGCCGAGCGCGGGCAGCCGTACCGGCCCGCCGGCCGCGAACAGCACCCGGTACTGATCGGAGTTCTCCGGGCTCGTCGGCACCTGGAGGCCGAGGATGCCCTGCCTGCGGTCCTCGTCGACGGACTGCCCCGGCACGGTCGAGTACGCGAGGATCCGCTGGCGCGGGTCCTCGATGGCGGTGGCGCCGCCGACGGCCGCCGCGACGGCGTCGGCGAGCGCGAACAGGTCGCCGAGGGCCGCGCCGCTGCCGAGGGCCGAGGGGGCGGCCCCGATCGCCGAGGCGAGCAGCAGGTGCACGTGGTGCCAGGCGGCGTCCTCGTCGACGGACAGCAGGGCCACACCCGCCGCCTCGGCCTCCGCGAGCGGTCCGTCCGGGCCGCGTACGACGAGCCCGCTCATCCCGGCCCGTGCCGCCGCCCGCGCGAACGGCGCCGCCGCGGACGCGCGGACGCCGACGGCGAGCAGCAGCGCCCCGGGGGCGTTCGGCAGTGGTGTGTGGGCGTCGTGGAGCAGGGCCTCCGTCACGGGCACGGTGAGCCCGTGGGGCGCGGTGTGCAGCCGGACCGGGCCGCCGACGACGTCCAGCAGGTCGCCGAGGGTGCAGGCGTCCACGGGACCTCCCTCCAGGCAGTGGCTTGGCCGATCTCATCAGGAACGTACGTGCTCGTTGTCCTGATGCACAACGCGAGGGCGGCGGTGAGCTCGGAGACTCGACCCATGACAGGAGATTCCACGGCAGTCGCCCCCAGGGCGGCGGGTGCCACGGCAGGGGTTCCCGGGGTGGCGGAGAGCGCGGCGGCCGGGGTGCCGGCGGAGGCGCGGGAGGTCGCGCGGGCCGCGGCCCGTGCCGCCGGCGTCGAGGTCCGCACGGTGCACGACGTCGCCGGCATCGCCGCCGTGACCGACTTCTTCAGCGACGTCTGGCAGACCCCGCGCAGCACTCCGCCGTACCCGGCCGAGGTGCTGCACAGCCTCGTCCACGCGGGCGGCGCGGTGCACGCCGCCTTCGACGGCGGGCGGCCCGCCGGCGCCTCGGTCGCCGTCTTCGGCCCGCCCTGCGGGGCGGACGTGTACTCCTTCGTGGCCGCGGCCCGTGCCTCCGACCGGGGTGTCGGGTACGCCGTGAAGCAGGCCCAGCGCCTCTGGGCCCTGGAGCGCGGCGCCAGGTCGATGCGCTGGACCTTCGACCCGCTGGTCGGCCGCAACGCCCGCTTCAACCTGGTCAAGCTCGGCGCCGTCGGCACGGAGTACCTCGTCGACTTCTACGGGCCCATGGCGGACGGGGTCAACGACGGGGACGAGAGCGACCGGCTCACGGTGACCTGGGACCTGGTCCGTCCCACCCCGTCGCGCCCGGTGCCCGACGCCGCGGCCCGCGACGCCGCGCCCGCCACACGTCGCGCCCCCGACGGCGGTCCGCTCGCCCGCCGGGACCCCGGTGGCCGCCACGTGTGGTGCCGTGTGCCGCACGACGCCGTCGCGCTGCGGGCCGCGGACCCGGTCCTGGCGCTGCGCTGGCGGCACGCCGTCCGGGAGGTCTTCACGGAGGCCTTCGCCGAGGGGTTCACCGCGACGGGGATGTCCCGCGACGGCTGGTACACGCTCACCCGCAGCCCCGAGGAGGGCACCGCATGAAGCTCGAACGCGTCGAGGTCGTCCACATCGCCCTCCCGCTGGTCACGCCCTTCCGGACGTCCTTCGGCACCATGACGACGAAGGACACCTTCCTGCTGCACGTCGTCACGGACGCGGCCGAGGGCTGGTCGGAGTTCGCCGCCGACCCCGAGCCGCTGTACTGCTCGGAGTTCGTGACGGGCGCGGAGATCGTGCTGCGGGACTTCCTGCTGCCGCGCGTGGCGGCCCTCCCCGACCTCACGGCCGCCGCCGTCGCACCCGCCCTGGCGAAGGTCAAGGGACACGAGCTGGCCAAGGCGGCGCTGGAGACCGCCGTGCTCGACGCCGAACTGCGTGCGCACGGCATGTCGCTCGCCACCTACCTCGGCGCGGTGCGCGACCGGGTGCCCGCGGGCGTCTCGGTCGGCATCAAGGACTCCGTCCCGGCCCTCCTCGACGACGTCGAGCGCTACCTCTCCGAGGGGTACGTCCGCATCAAGCTGAAGATCGAACCCGGCTGGGACCTGCATCCCGTGCGCGCCGTGCGCGAACGCTTCGGGGACGCGCTGCCGCTCCAGGTGGACGCCAACACGGCGTACACCCTCGCCGACGCCGAGCTTCTGCGCGGCCTCGACGCGTACGGGCTGCTGCTGATCGAGGAGCCCCTGGAGGAGAACAACCTCCACCAGCACGCGCTGCTGCAGAGCCGTATCGCCACCCCCGTCTGCCTGGACGAGTCGCTGCACAGCGCCCGCGACACCGCGTCCGCGATCGCCATGGACGCGTGCCGGGTCGTCAACGTGAAGCCCGCCCGCGTCGGCGGTTATCTGGAGGCCCGCCGCATCCACGACGTCGCGCACGCGCACGGCGTCCCCGCCTGGTGCGGCGGCATGCTGGAGACCGGCATCGGCCGCGCCCCCAACCTGGCGCTCGCCGCCCTGCCCGGATTCACCCTCCCCGGCGACACGTCGGCGTCGAGCCGCTACTTCGCCGAGGACATCACCGAACCCTTCGTCCTGCAGGACGGGCATCTGCCGGTGCCGCGCACCCCGGGGATCGGGACCGAACCGCTTCCTGAGGCGCTGCGCCGCTTCACGACCGCGCGGCGGGACCTGTACGGGGGGCACGCCGGGCGGTGACGTTAGATTGATCCCGTGCTCTCACGCCTCACACGTCCCAAGGCCGTCGCCGTCTGCGCCGTTCCCGTCGTGGCACTGCTCGCCACGGCGGTGTTCGCGCCGCTGCCGTTCTCCGTGGCGCAGCCCGGCCTGACGGCGAACGTCCTCGGCGAGAACAAGGGCGTCCCCGTGATCACGATCAGCGGCGCGCCCGTCCGTGACACCAGCGGTCAGCTGCGGATGACCACGATCGAGGCGACGGGCCCCGACGCGAACGTCTCGCTCGGCGACGTGCTCGGCGGCTGGTTCGCCACGGACCGCGCCGTGATGCCGCGCGACTCGGTCTACCCGAGCGGGAACAGCGTCGAGGAGATCGAGCGGCACAACGCGGACGAGATGAAGAAGTCCCAGGACACGGCCACCGAGGCGGCGCTGTCGTACCTCCACGAGAAGGACGACGTGAAGGTGACGCTGAAGCTCGCCGACGTCGGCGGGCCCAGTGCCGGACTGCTCTTCTCGCTCGGCATCGTCGACAAGCTGGACGGCGACGGCAGCGGCGGCGACCTCACGGGCGGCCGGAACATCGCCGGTACGGGGACGATCGACGCCGACGGGAAGGTCGGCGCGGTCGGGGGTGTGTCGCTGAAGACCCAGGCGGCCCGGCGGGACGGCGCGACGGTCTTCCTGGTGCCGAAGGCGGAGTGTTCGGAGGCGAAGGCGGAACTCCCGGAGGGACTCCGCCTGATCCCGGTGACCAGCCTGGCGGGTGCGGTGGACGCCCTGGTGGCCCTGGACGCGGGCAAGGGCGGGGTCCCCGGCTGCTAGGCCCCGTCCGACCGTTCCCGCCTGCCCGGCGACGCCATGCACGCACGCTCGCCGCACCGGACACCTGGAGGGCGTCCCCCGAAGAGACGGCCGGATCAGTGCGCCACGGCCGCCCCGGGCGTGGCGGCCAGCCGCAGGCCCACCTCCACGAGGGTCCAGCCGAGGCGGGTGCGCAGCTCGCGCGGGGGCCGGGCCGAGGCCGCGAGCCGGTGGGCGTCCGCCCGGGCGCGCAGGTCGGCGGCGCGGGCGTGGTGCAGTCCAAGAGCGTTGTCCGGGTGCATCGGGGCGACCTTTCTGCGGCCTGATCGGGCCGGTCAGTCGGAGACGTGCGGGAACGCGTGCGTGTGGATGCGGACCTGTTCCGCCGTGGGGTCGTCCGCGGGGGCCTCGCGGGCGCTGTAGCTCTCGATCAGTTCGTGCATCTTCTCGACGAGTTCACGGGCACTTCCCGGTGTCAGGCGCAGGGTGAAGTCGCTCATGTCGCCGGCGTGGGACCATTCCTCGGACCAGTCGCCGCGCGTGGCCAGCCACGTCGACAGTTCACGGCCGTGGCTCGTCGCCACCTCGTGCAGGAACAGGTCGGCGGCCCCGCGCACCGCCGGGTCGGGGTGGTCGAGCAGCTCCTCGTCGAAGCCCACGCCCCGGTCGACGGCCCGCCACCAGCGCTCCCGTCCCTTGTTCTGCTCCGGGGCGTCCTCGACGAAGCCGTGCGCGGCGAGCTGGCGGAGGTGGTAGCTGGTCGCTCCGCTGGACTCGCCCAGTCGCTCGGCGAGCATCGACGCGGTGGCCGGACCGCGTTGCCGCAGCATGCTCAGCAGTTCCATGCGGAGCGGATGGGCGATTCCGCGCAGTGAACGTGCATCGAGGCGTCGGGGCGGTGGGGGAGGCGGCGGTGGAGCGGGGGGCGCGGGTGGTGGCGGGGGCGAGGGTGGCCGAGGGGGCTGCTCCGTCATGGGTACAAAGATAGTCTTGCAAAGAAACCCTTGCAACGGTTTCTTTGCAACTCGCCGGCGCGGCGGGCGAGGCGCCTCGCCCGCCCCTCACTTCACCAGCCCCTCCGACTTCATCCAGTCCAGGGCCACCTGGTGCGGATCCTCGCCGTCGACGTCGACCCTCGCGTTCAGGTCCTGGGCCACCGTGTTGTTCAGCTTCTTCGTCACCGGCTCGATGACCTGGGCGATCGCCGGATACTTCTTCAGTGCCTCGGTGTTGATCACAGGTGCGGCGTTGTAGTTGGGGAAGAACTTCTTGTCGTCCTGCATCACCACCAGGTTCATCGACTTGATGCGCCCGTCGGTGGTGAACACCTCCCCGTAGGTGCAACTGCCCTTCGCGACCTGGGTGTAGATGATCCCGGTGTCCATCTGCGTGATGTTCTTCGCGGGCACGCTCATCCCGTAGGCCTTCTCCATGCCCGGCAGCCCGTCGGCCCGGTTGGCGAACTCGCTCTCCACGCACAGGGTCACCGCGCCCGGGTCCGACTTGGAGAGCGCGGCCACCTCGGAGAGCGTCCTGGTCCGGTACTTCTTGAAGCCGGCCTGGTTCATGGCGAGCGCGTACGTGTTGTTGAGGGCGGACGGCGGCAGCCAGGTCACCCCGTTCTTCAGGTCCGCGTCGCGCACCGCCCGCCACTGCTCCTGCGGGTCGGGGATCGGCTTGCTGTTGCCGAGATAGGTGATCCAGGCGGTGCCCGTGTACTCGTACATCGCGTCCGCGTCGCCGTTCTTGAGGGCCTCGCGGGCGCCGATCGACCCCTGGATGCCCGTGCGGTCGAGGACGTCCGCGCCGGCCGCCTGGAAGGCGATGCCCATGATCGCTCCCAGGATCAGCTGCTCGGTGAACTCCTTGGACGTCACCGTCAGATGCGCGCCCTTGAGCGGTTCGCCCTGCCCGATGGAGCCGGGTCCGACGTCGTCGGTCATGGGGGAGCCGCTGGTCAGCCCACACCCGGCGGCCAGGACGAGGACGCCGGCCAGTGCTGGGCAGGCACGCGGACGCCTCATGTCCCCACCTCCAGCCCGCGGGGCCGCAGGAACAGTTCGGCCAGTGAGGCGAGCCAGTCGACGAGCAGGGCGAGCGCCACGGTGAGGACCGAGCCGAGCACCAGGACCGGCATGCGCTGGTTGGTGATCCCGGTGGTGATGAGGACGCCGAGGCCGCCTCCGCCGCCGAAGGTGGCGAGGGTCGCCGTGCCCACGTTCAGGACGAGCGCCGTCCGCACGCCGGCGAGGATCAGCGGCACGGCCAGCGGGAGTTCGATGCGGGTCAGGACGCCCAGCGGCGACATGCCGATGCCGCGCGCCGCCTCCAGGACCGTCGGGTCGTTGGCCTTCAGGCCGGCGATCGTGTTGGACAGCACCGGCAGGACGGCGTAGACGATGATGCCGATCAGGGCCGCCTTCGTGCCCGTTCCGAGCCAGATGACCAGGAGCGCCAGCAGACCGATCGCCGGGGTGGCCTGCCCCATGTTGGCGATGGTCATCGCGAGCGGCGTCGCCTTCCGGAACGCCTTGCGGGTGAGCAGGATGCCCAGCGGGATGGCGATGACGAGCACGAAGAAGGTCGAGATCACGCTCAGTTCGATGTGCTGCCACAGCGCCTTCGACACCTGGCCGTTCGACAGGGCGTTGCGGGAGATCTCGTCGAGGTCCGCCTGCTGGAACCAGAGCCAGGTGGCGAGCAGCAGCGCCACCAGCGTGGCCGGCAGGAAGGTGAGCTTCTGCCAGGTGATCCGCCGCTTCGGCGCGGTGGGGGGCGGCGGCGGGGCCTCCCGCTCGCCCTCGCCCGAGCCGTCGCTGTCGTCGCGGAAGGCGAGCCCCTCGACCTCGTGCTCGCCCTCGGGCCGCCGATCCGTGGGCGGTGTGCTCACGCCTTCGCCTCCCCGGTGTCGACACCTTCCTGTTCGAAGTGGGTCTGCTGCGCGCGGGTCTCCTCCAGCTCGTGCTGGTGCTCCATCGCGTCCAGCCGGTCGGCCTCCAGGAGCTCGTGCACGGAGTTCATCAGCGTCTCCATGTCGACGACGCCGATGTACTCCCCGCGCCGCCCGGTGACCGCGACCCGGCCCGCGTTGTCCGTGAGGACCGCCTCCAGCGCGTCCCGCAGCGTCGCGTCCAGGGTCACCGTGTCGTGCACCAGCGTGCCCGCCCGCGCCAGCGAGCCCCTGGCCCGCATCAGGTCGCCGCGCCGCAGCCACTTGTAGGGGCGGCCCCGCTTGTCGAGCAGCAGGATCTCGTTCGTCCCGCTGGAGCGGAGCCTGTTGAAGATCTCCTGGAGCGGGTCGTCGACGGTGACCGTCGGATACTCGGTGACCTCCACGTCCCGTACGCGGGTGAGGTTGAGCCGCTTCAGCGCCGCGCCCGCGCCCACGAACCCGGACACGAAGTCGTCGGCCGGGTTGGTGAGGATCGCCTCCGGGGTGTCGAACTGCGCGATGTGCGAGCGTTCCCGCAGTACCGCGATCCGGTCGCCGAGCTTGATCGCCTCGTCGAAGTCGTGGGTGACGAAGACGATCGTCTTGTGCAGCTCGTGCTGGAGCCGGATCAGCTCGTCCTGGAGGTGGTCCCGGGTGATCGGGTCCACGGCCCCGAACGGCTCGTCCATCAGCAGCACCGGCGGATCGGCCGCCAACGCCCGCGCCACCCCGACACGCTGCTGCTGGCCGCCGGAGAGCTGGCGCGGATAGCGGCCGTGGAACTCGCCGGGGTCGAGCCCGACGAGGTCGAGCATCTCCTCGACCCGCGTCTTGATCCGGCCCTTCGGCCAGCCGGTCATCCTCGGTACCAGCGCGATGTTCTGGGCGACCGTCATGTGCGGGAAGAGCCCGGACGACTGGATCGCGTAGCCGATCTTGCGGCGCAGCTTCACCGGGTCCATGTGGGTGACGTCCTCGCCCCCGATGCGGATGCGGCCACCGGTCGGCTCGATCAGCCGGTTGATCATCTTCAGGGTGGTGGACTTCCCGCATCCGGACGGGCCCACGAACACGACGATCTCGCCCGCCCTGATCTCCATGTTGACGTTGTCCACGGCGGCGTCACGGCTGCCCGGGTACCGCTTGGTGAGGTGCTCCAGCTCGATGGTGGCGCCGGTCGTGGACGCGTGCCCGCTCCCGGCCGCCCGCTCCTCGGGGGTGTTCCCTGCGGGCGACGCGGCCGTCGTGTCGGACGCGGGTTCAGGCACGGATCCCCCTCGGAATGGTCAACCGTCCGATGAGCACGTACGCGGCGTCGAACAGCAGCGACAGGATGATGATCCCGAGCGTCCCCGCGAGCACCTGGTTGAGCGCGTTCTTGCTGCCCAGGGAGCCGATGCCGCGGAAGATCTCATTGCCGAGGCCGGGTCCGGAGGCGTACGCGGCGATGGCCGCGATGCCCATCATCATCTGGGTGGCGACACGGATGCCGACGAGGATCGGCGGCCAGGCCAGCGGCAGTTCGACCCTGACGAGCCGGGCCGGCCGCGACATGCCGATGCCCTTCGCCGCGTCCACCAGCGACGCGTCGACGCCGCGCAGGCCGACGATCGAGTTGCGCACGACCGGCAGCAGCCCGTACAGCGTCAGCGCGATCACCGTGGGCGGCACGCCGAGCCCCACGACGGGGATCAGCAGACCGATCATGGCGAGCGACGGAATGGTCAGGAACGTGGCCGTGGTGGTCGTCGCGACGTTGCCCGCCCACTGGCTGCGGTAGGTGGCGATGCCGATCAGCACGCCGATGGCCGTCGCCACGACCATGCACTGGAAGACGGCGCTCGCGTGCTGGTAGGCGTCCGTGAACAGTTGCTGGTGGCGGCTGCCCAGGTACTCCCAGAAGTTCACGGCACCGGCCCTCACCTCGACGGCGCCCGGGGCCACGGGCGTCAGGTGTCTCCCGACGCCTGTTCCACGAGCGGGATGATCCGCAGCGGAACGGGGTTCTCCATGACGATCGCCGTGGAGGCCCGGACGATGCCATCAAAACCGACAACCCGGTCGATCACACGTTGGAGATCCGCGTTCGAGCGGGCCACGAGACGGCACAGCATGTCCCCGCTGCCGGTCGTGGTGTGCAGTTCCAGCATCTCCGGCACGGTCGCCAAGTGCGCTCGCACGTCGGGGCCTTGCCCCTGCCGGATCTGGAGCGTCGCGAACGCGGTCACGGGGTAGCCGAGGGCGGCCGGATCGACCTGCGGGCCGAAGCCCCGGATGACGCCATTCGACTGAAGCCGGTCGAGCCGCGCCTGCACGGTGCCGCGCGCGACCCCGAGCCGCCGGGACATCTCCAGCACCCCGATGCGCGGTTCCTCGGCCAGCAGCACGATGAGCCGGCCGTCCAGATGATCGATCGCCATGCGGACCTCCGAGATGGTCATCATGTACAGAAAGCCCGACGAGGCAGCCCTCTGGTTGAGCATATTGTCCAGTGAATACGCGAACTATTGCGCACCTTGTGGAACAGAGGGAGTCTGCGCGCATGACGCAGACCACACACCACACTCCCGACACCGCCCGGCAGGCCGACCCCTTCCCGGTCAAGGGAATGGACGCGGTCGTCTTCGCCGTCGGCAACGCCAAGCAGGCCGCGCACTACTACTCCACCGCCTTCGGCATGCGGCTCGTGGCCTACTCCGGACCGGAGAACGGCAGCCGCGAGACGGCGTCGTACGTCCTCGAGAACGGCTCGGCGCGCTTCGTCTTCACCTCCGTCATCAAGGCCACCACGGACTGGGGCCGCTTCCTCGGCGAGCACGTGGCCGAGCACGGCGACGGCGTCGTCGACCTGGCCATCGAGGTGCCGGACGCGCGCGCCGCGTACGCCTACGCCATCGAGCACGGTGCCCGCTCGGTCGCCGAGCCGTACGAGATCAAGGACGAGCACGGCACCGTCGTCCTCGCCGCGATCGCCACCTACGGCAAGACCCGCCACACGCTCGTCGACCGCTCCGGCTACGACGGCCCCTACCTCCCCGGCTTCGTCGCCGCCGAGCCGATCGTCGAGCCGCCCGCCCACCGCACCTTCCAGGCCATCGACCACTGCGTCGGCAACGTCGAACTCGGCCGCATGAACGAGTGGGTCGGCTTCTACAACGAGGTCATGGGCTTCACGAACATGAAGGAGTTCGTGGGCGACGACATCGCGACCGAGTACAGCGCGCTGATGTCCAAGGTCGTCGCCGACGGCACGCTCAAGGTCAAGTTCCCGATCAACGAGCCCGCCATCGCCAAGAAGAAGTCCCAGATCGACGAGTACCTGGAGTTCTACGGCGGCGCCGGCGTCCAGCACATCGCGCTGAACACGAACGACATCGTGGAGACCGTACGCACCATGCGCGCGGCCGGCGTCCGGTTCCTCGACACCCCGGACTCCTACTACGACACCCTCGGCGAGTGGGTGGGCGACACCCGGGTGCCCGTCGACACGCTCCGCGAGCTGAAGATCCTGGCCGACCGCGACGAGGACGGCTACCTCCTGCAGATCTTCACCAAGCCGGTCCAGGACCGTCCGACCGTCTTCTTCGAGATCATCGAGCGGCACGGCTCGATGGGCTTCGGCAAGGGCAACTTCAAGGCCCTGTTCGAGGCGATCGAGCGCGAGCAGGAGAAGCGCGGCAACCTGTAGAACCCGCAACCGGCGGGGCCGGGAGGGGACTCTCAAGTCCTGTGGGCGCCACGGGGGCGCCCACGGGACGCGGGAGGGACGAGGCCGCATGGGTGATCCGCGGTCCGACAGGACCACCGTCGACGAACCGGTCGACCTGACCACACCGTCCGAGCGCTGGCTGTGGAAGAAGGACACGCTCCGCGAGCCGACGATCCTCCAGTCGTTCGCCTTCGACGAGGTGAACGGCCACCTCTACGCGCTCCAGGTCACCGAGGGCGGCGGTGAGGCCGGCGACCTGTGCCTGACCCGGCTCGACGAGGCCGGCGACCGGCTCGGCCACATGTACCTGCCCGGCTTCGGCCACGGCGTGTCCATGGGCGTGCAGAACGCCTCCGACGGCACCGTGTGGATCTGGACCGAGGCCGACGCGGTGGACGGCTACGGGCAGGGCGTGACCCGCTTCCGCTTCGTCGACGGAGCCACCCGCACCCGCGCCCAGGTCCACGTCCGCCGACCGGTACCGGGTTCGACCGGCAACCAGCCCGCCGTCTGCATGGCCACCCGCCGCATCGCCGTACGCCACCGCGTCGACGGCGTGCCGCGCTATCGCGTCTGGGACCTCGACGCGTTCGTCGCCGGCGACTACACCGCGCACCTCGCCGACTTCCCGCAGACCGGCGCCCACCCGGACCCCGCGGTCCCGTTCCAGGGGTACGCGCTGCACGGCGACCACCTCTACCAGCTCGCGGGCGCGGCGTACGACGAGACCGCCGACCCGCCCTCCGGGCACGGCAACACGTACGTCTCCCGCCTCGACGTCCGCACCGGCGCGCTGATGCAGCGGGCGCGCACGGAGGCGGGGTACTCGCTCGACCACCGTGAACCCGAGGGCCTCGCCGTGCGCCGCGCCGGCGGGCTGCGGCTGTGTATCGGGCTCGCCTCGGGCGAGCGGGGGGCCCGCAGGTTCTCCGTCTACTGCAAGCCGTTCGCGCCCCCTGAGCCGTAGCCCCGGACATAGGCTGACTGCATGGCCAGGATCAACGACGTGGGCGGCATGCAGGGGTTCGGCGCCGTCGACACCACCGACGACACCGAACCCTTCCACGCCGACTGGGAGGCCCGGGTCGTCGGCCTCTTCAACGCCCTGCGCGCGCAGGGGCTGTTCAACACGAACGAGTTCCGGGACGCCATCGAGTCCATCCCGCCCGCGCGGTACCTCACGACGTCGTACTACGAGCGGTGGTTCATCGCGATCTGCGTCCTGCTGGAACGCAAGGGCGTCCTCGCACCGGGTGAACTGGACGGTGCGGTCGGCGCGGACGGGCCGGACGGCCTCGCGCGGCCCGGCGGTTCCGCCGGACCCGGGCAGCCGGGCGGACCCGATGCCTGACCGTTTCGCGCCCGGCGACCTCGTGCGCACCTACCTCCACGACCCGCCGCACCACACCCGCCTGCCCCGCTACGCGCGCGGCAAGCGCGGCGTGGTCGTCGAGGCGGAGGGCGGCGCGCAGCTCGCCGACGTCAGCGCCCAGGGACGCGACGACGCCCCCGTCGAGCAGGTCTACGCGGTCCGGTTCGCGGCCCGTGACCTGTGGGGTGAGGGCGACCACCACGTCGTACTGGACCTGTGGGAAAGCTATCTGGAAGAGGACCCCGAAGATGAGCGGTGACCATCACGACGACGCCCTGATCTCCCGGCGGGTGCGCCGCCTGGAGACCCTCCTGGAGGAGAAGGGGGTGCTCTCGGGCGGCGCGCTGGACGAGGTGATCGACGCCTTCCTGTCGGGCGCGTCCCCCGCCAACGGCGCCAGGGTGGTGGCCCGGGCCTGGACCGACCCGGCCTTCAGGTCCCGTCTGCTCGCCGACGGCACCGCGGCCGTGCGTGAACTCGGCTTCATGGACGGCTCGTACCAGCGGCTGCGGGTCGTCGAGAACACGGAGACCCTCCACAACGTCATCGTCTGCACGCTGTGCTCCTGCTACCCGCTCCGGCTCCTCGGCCCCTCCCCGAGCTGGTACAAGTCCGAGTCCTACCGCTCCCGCGTCGTCCGCGAACCCCGCGCGGTGCTCGCCGAGTTCGGGCTCGGCCTGCCGGCGGACACCGAGATCTCCGTCTGGGACTCCAGTGCCGAGACCCGCTACATGGTCCTGCCGCGCCGCCCGGCCGGCACGGAGTCCCTCGACGAGACGGAACTGGCCGCCCTGGTCACCCGCAACGCGCTGATCGGCACCGCCGCCGTCTGAACCGCCGGGCCCGTCCGGCGCGCGGCCGCTCAGTGCGTCGCCGGGTGACGCGCCGTCGATCCCGCCGTGGGCCCGGCCGAGGGCTGGGCCGGAGCGGCGGGGGAGGTGGCGGCCGGGGTGCGGGTGGCGCCCCCGGACGGGGTCCTGCCCGTGCCGGCGGTCGGCGCCGCGCCCGTGCCCGGCGCCGGGGCCGGGGCCGGGGCCGGAGCGCCGGCCGCCCCCACGGCCGGTGCCTCCTCCTCCGGCTCCTCCGCCTCCAGCTCTTCCGGCCCCACCGCCGGGGGCTCGCCCAGGTCCGCCAGGGCCTGCCGGGCCTGCGGCACCAGCAGCGGGGAGAAGTGCGGATTGAGCAGCAGCGCCTCGGAGAGATGGCGGCGGGCCGAGCCGGTGCGGTCCAGGGACAGTTCGATCTGACCCAGGTGGTACATGTACAGCGCGCTGCGCACCCCGCCGCCGTGCTCCTTGTCCGTGATCCGGTTGGCGAACTTGATCGCCTCCTCGTCCTCCCCGGCCCGGTGCAGCGCCCAGCCCAGCGCGTCCGCGACGGGCATGCTGGGGTGCCGCTCCCATGCCTCGCGCAGCCGCCACACCGCCTCCAGCGGGTCGCCGTGGTCCGCCTCGAAGATCCCGAGGACCAGTTCGTCGTCCACGCCCTCCGCGCTCTCCTGCCGCACCCGCTGCCGCAGCAGGTCGTACTGGGTGCGCGCGTCGGCGTCCATGCCGAGCTTCTCGTACAGCTCGCCCAGCTCCAGCGCGTACCGGGGCGTGGGCCGCTTGGCGATCGCCGCCCGGTAGGCGCGCACGGCCTCCGAGCTGCGCCCCAGCGCCGCCAGCGCGCGCCCCTGTCCGGCGAGTGCCCCGTGCTCGTCGGGATCGGCGCGCACCGCGGCCCGGTAGTAGCGCAGCGACTCCTCCGGTTCGCCGCGCTCCCACGCCAGCTCACCGGCCTGCTCCATGAGGACCGCCTGCTCGGCGGGGCTCCCCGCGCCCGCCGCCGCGTCCGTGATCACGGCCACCGCGTCCTCGCGCCAGCCGCGGTCCCAGTACACCCGTGAGGCCTGCGCCTGCACGGTCGGCCCGGTGTGCAGCGCCGTCAGCTTGTCGAGCGCCTTGCGGCCCGCCTTGAAGTCCCCGAGACCCCGGTACGCGTCGATGAGCAGCGGATACGTCGTCCACCGCTTCGGCGCCAGCTCCACCGCGGCCTCGCCCCACTTCTTCGCCTCGCGGAAGTCGCCGCGGGCGTCGGCGAGCGCGGCCAGGCCGTCCAGCGCCTCCACGTTCCCCTGCGTCCTGACCCGCAGCGAGGTGCGCAGCGCCTGCTCGGCCTTCGGGTAGTACGCGGGCAGCGCGGTCCGCCGGGCCTGCTCCAGGTACGCGCTGCCGAGCACCGCCCACGACTGGCCGTCCCGGGGATGGGCCCGCACATGCGCCTCGCGATCCCCGATGAGCGCCTTCAGATCGGGCAGCGCGACCGGAACCCCGGCCCCCACCGCCGTCATCGCCCGCGCCACCGAACCCGGCGCGGGCCGCGGTGCCGTGGCGGGCCGCAGCACGGGCAGCAGCACCAGCACACCGGCGAGGACGCCGCCGCCCGCGGTCACGCCGATCAGCACGCGCCTGACCGTGCGGGGGCGCCGCCGCGGAGCGGCCGGCCCGTGCGGCTGAAGCCCGGTGAGGACCGGCTGTCGCTCTTCGTTCTCCATGCGGCTCACTGTGCGTCAATACGAAGACCACATCGCGGTACGGCAAGGCTCGCGCGGATGGGGTTCACACCGATGGCCGCGGGTGCGAACCTGTGATCATGAGCCGTATCGAAGCCCCGCACGACGAAGCCACGGCGGCGACCGGCGACCTCGTGGACCGCCTGCGCGGCGGCCTGCCGGCCGAATCCGTCCTCGTCGACCCGGACGTCACCGCCTCGTACGCCAACGACATGGCGAGCTTCTGCGAGGCGGGCACGCCCGCCGTCGTCGTCCTCCCGCGCACCGTCGAGCAGGTCCAGCACGTCATGCGGACCGCCAGCGACCTGCGCGTACCCGTCGTCCCGCAGGGCGCCCGCACCGGCCTGTCCGGCGCCGCCAACGCCTCCGAGGGCTGCATCGTGCTGTCCCTCACCAAGATGGACCGCATCCTGGAGATCAACCCGGTCGACCGGATCGCCGTCGTCGAACCCGGCGTCGTCAACGCCACGCTCTCCCGCGCGGTCAACGAACACGGGCTCTACTACCCGCCGGACCCCTCCAGCTGGGAGATGTGCACGATCGGCGGCAACATCGGCACGGCCTCCGGCGGCCTGTGCTGCGTCAAGTACGGAGTGACGGCCGAGTACGTCCTCGGCCTGGACGTCGTCCTCGCCGACGGACGGCTGATGAGCACCGGCCGCCGCACGGCGAAGGGCGTCGCCGGATACGACCTCACGCGCCTGTTCGTCGGCTCCGAGGGCTCCCTCGGCATCGTCGTCCGGGCCGTCCTCGCGCTCCGGCCGCAGCCCCCCGCGCAACTGGTGCTGGCCGCCGAGTTCGGGTCGGCGCGCGCCGCCTGCGACGCGGTGTGCCGGATCATGGAGGGCGGCCACGTCCCGTCCCTGCTCGAACTCATGGACCGTACGACGGTGAAGGCCGTCAACGACCTCGCGCACATGGGACTCCCGGAGACCACCGAAGCGCTGCTCCTCGCGGCCTTCGACACCCACGACCCGGCGGCCGACCTCGCCGCCGTGGGGGCGCTGTGCGAGGCCGCGGGCGCCACCCAGGTGGTGCCGGCGGAGGACGCGGCCGAGTCCGAACTCCTGCTCCAGGCCAGGCGGTTGTCCCTCACCGCGCTCGAAGCGGTCAAGGGCACCACGATGATCGACGACGTGTGCGTGCCGCGCTCCCGACTCGGCGACATGCTCGAAGGCATCGAACGCGTCGCGGAGAAGTACGCCCTGACCATCGGGGTGTGCGCGCACGCGGGTGACGGCAACACGCATCCCACGGTCTGCTTCGACGCCGCCGACCCCGACGAGTCCCGGCGCGCCCGCGAGTCCTTCGACGAGATCATGGCCCTCGGTCTGGAGCTCGGCGGCACGATCACCGGCGAGCACGGCGTGGGCGTCCTGAAGAAGGAGTGGCTGGCGCGTGAGATCGGCCCGGTGGGGGTGGAGATGCAGCGGGCGGTCAAGGAGGTCTTCGACCCGCTGGGCATCCTGAACCCGGGCAAGCTGTTCTGATCCGTCCGCGCGCCGCGCGTCACTCCCCGTCCCCGGACTCGTCCGAGGGCCATGGGTCGCCCATCCACAGGTCGTCGGCCGGGGTCGGCGCCAGCAGCTCGGCGAGACCGTCGTCGATGTCGAGCTCCTCGGCCTCGGTGCCCGGCGGGACCGCCCGCAGGGTGCGCTCCAGCCAGGCCGACACCTGCGCGGCGGGCGCTTCGAGCAGCGCGTCCCCGTCCGGCGAGCTGAGTGCCATCAGGACGACGCTGCGCCCGGCGACCTTCGTCGGCCACACCCGCACGTCGCCGTGACCGCACGGCCGGAACACCCCCTCGACGAGCAGCTCGCGGGCGAAGGTCCAGTGGACCGGGTGGTCGGAGCCGATGTGGAAGGTGATGTGGACGGCGTACGGGTCGTCGGCGCGGTAGGTGAGCCGTGCCGGGACGGGGATGCTGCGTTCGGGCGACAGGACGAGCCTCAGCTCGAGTTCGCGTTCCACGACGGTGTTCATGCCGGTGCGCTTCCTTTCGTCGTACAGGGCCGCCGGGCGGTCCCTGTACGAGTGGAGAGCGCGTCGCCGCGGAACCATTACGCGGGTTCCGCGGATTTCTTCCGGACCGGTTCCGGATCACGGCCGTACGTGGCGGATCCGCGCCCGAAAGGAGTGGGTACGGCGGGAGCGGCCGTGGCGGGAGCGCCGGTCTGATAGATGTGGAGCCCCCAAGTGACCACCGAGCAGATACGGGACGACGGACATGAGCGCCCCAACCCCGGCCCCCGGCGACGACAGGCCCCGCGAAGGGTATTACCCGGACCCCTCCATCCCCGGCTACGTCCGGTACTGGAACGGCGCTGCGTGGGTGCCGGGCACGAGCCGTCCGGCGCCGTCCGAGGGCGAACGGCTCGCGCCTCCGCCGGGTGCGGCCCCCGCCCATGTGCCCGCCCCGGCACCTTCTCCCGAGTACCCGGTCCCGCACGGGACGTCGCGCGAACCGGCGGGCACTCCCACGACGGAGGAGACGGGGCCGCACTTCTTCGACGAGGACCCGCAGCCCGCCGATCCGTCCCCGCGGGTGTCCCCGGCCGAGGCGCAGCACGGCAGCCGGCCCGAACCCGCCAGCGCGTGGGGCGCCGACCGGTCCCGGCAGACCGGCTTCGGCGGTGAGCAGGACCGGCGGGTCTCCTGGGGCGCGCCGCACGGTGTCGACCCCCGCCTGCCGAGCGCCGCGCAGCCCGCCGAACCGGCCGTGCAGCCCGACGGCGTGTCCGCCCGCACGGACGGCACGGCGACGATCCCGCCCGCGGACTCCGCCGGCGGCGCCCAGCCTCCCGCGTCCGGCGGCACCGTCGTCTTCCGCCGGCCCACGGGTCCGGTGCGGCCCGCGGGCCAGGAGGGCGGCCAGGGTTCCGGCGGCGCGGAGGGAGCCGGGAACGCCGGCTCCGCCGCACCCGGCTCCCAGGGCTCCCAGGACTCCCCTCCCGCCGAGGGCACCATGGCCTTCCGCGCGCTCTCCCCGCGCACGGACCGGCAGGGCGGGGCGCAGAAGGGGAGCACGGCCCCGGCCGCGGGCGCGTCCGGTGCTCCCGCCACGTCCGGCGCGGCTGCCCCGCCGGCAGGCGGCTTCGGCGCCGGGCAGGCAGCGCAGGCCGCCGCCGCGGCGCGGAACGCCGCCGCACCGTCGGCTCCGGCTCCGGCCGTCCCCCAGCAGTCCGGCGGCTCCACTCCGGTGACCTCCGGTCCCGGTGGCGGACAGCCCTCCTGGGCACAGCAGGTGCACCGGCTCGCGGGTGCCCCGGCCGAGGAGGGCCGGCCGGTCGCGCCGTGGAAGCCGCCGGTCGACGACGTGTTCCAGGCCGCGGCGCGACGGCAGGCGGCGGCGCGGCCCGCGGGCCTCGGCAAGCGGCTCGCCGCTCGGCTCGTGGACACCGTCGTCCTCGCCGGCGTGACCGCCGTGGTTGCCGTGCCGCTGGGCACCAGGGCGATCGACCACGTGAACGAGAAGATCGACGCGGCCAAGCTGTCCGGTGAGAAGGTGACGGTCTGGCTGCTCGACGGCACGACCGGCAGCAGTCTCGGCATCGTCCTCGCCGTCCTGCTCGTCTTCGGCGTCCTGTACGACGCGCTGCCCACCGCCAAGTGGGGCCGCACCCTGGGCAAGAAGCTGTTCGGCCTGGAGGTGCGCGACATCGAGGGTCACGAACCGCCGAGCTTCGGCCTGGCGTTGCGCCGCTGGCTGGTCTACAGCGTCCCGGGGATCCTGGTCGTCGGTGTGGTCGGGGTGCTGTGGTGCCTGTTCGACAAGCCGTGGCGCCAGTGCTGGCACGACAAGGCGGCCCACACCTTCGTGGCGTCCTCCTAGCCCCCGGCCCCCAGCGGGGGCGCCGGGACCGGTGGTCCCCCGTACGGCCGCTCGCCGGATGCGGCGGGGGAGGGTTCACGGTCGACTCGGGCCATGAGCAGCGAACCGCCGCCCCCCGGGTCCGGCCAGCCACCGGACGACGACCCGTTCAAGAAGCAGCCCCCGCCCGCCGAGGGCGGCGGTTCGCCGTACGACAGTCCGGCGTCCCCGAGCGGCGGCTCGCAGCCTCCCGGCTGGGGCACTCCGCCCCCGGGCGACGGCACTCCGCCCCCGGGCGGCCCCCCGCCTCCCGGCGGCGGCTCACCGTACGACACCCCCTACGGCAGCCAGCCGCCCCCCTACGGCGGCGGAGAGCCGCCTCCGTACGGCGGGGGCGGCGGCGATCCCTACGGCCCTGGAGGCCCCTACGGCGGCGACCCGCTGGCCGGCATGCCCCCGCTCGCCGACAGCGGCAAGCGGGTGCTGGCGAGGATCATCGACATGATCCTGGTGGGCATCGTGGTGTGGCTGGTGTCGCTGGCCTTCGGCTTCCGCCAGTACACCGTGGACACGGACAAGATGCAGTTCGCCGATTCCTTCGGGAAGGAGGTGATCGCCGCCGTCCTCTACGTCGCCTACGACACGATCATGATGAGCAGGACGGGCCAGACCCTCGGCAAGAAGCTGTTCAAGCTGCGGGTGGCCGACCTCGACAACGGCGCCACGCCCTCCGTGCAGACCATGCTGATCCGATCGCTGGTCCTGTGGCTGCCGTTCGCGTTCTGCTGCGCGTGCATCTGGACGGCGATCGCCGGTGGCTGGAGCTTCTTCGACAAGCCCTACAAGCAGGGCCTGCACGACAAGGCGGCCAAGACGGTGGTGGTCAGCGCGGGCTGAGGCGGGGCAGAGGCAACGGATCGGCGGGCCCGTGATCCACGGGCCCGCCGTCGTGTCGTCAGGAGGCCGTCGGCTCCCGCACCGGGTCGACCCCGGCGGAGACGGGCTCCCGCTGCACGGGCACGCGCCGGGGCTCGGGCCGGGCCGCCGGAGCCGCGGCCGGTGGCGCGGTCCTCGGCAACGGCACCGTCATGGCGACGAGCAGACCGAGAGCGAGTGCCGAGACGGTGATCAGCGCGATCCCCAGGCCCGAACTCGTCTGAGACAGCAACAGCATGGCGAGGGTGGAGAAGATCACGGTGCAGGAACCGTAGGCGAGCTGTGCGGCGGTCGGACGAGGCATGGCAATCGTGTCCTCGGATGGGGGTACTCCCCCCGTGCCTCTCGCGATGGGGGAGGGTGCGGATAAGAATCGGGGGTGAGACAACGGTGTCGACTTGGCTTTCCGCCGACTTCCGACGCTCCGCCAATCGACTCTATTCGCCTGCATGCCCGAGTGGAACGACCGGTAAGCGTGACCTTACCCACGGTGCCGGTGCACAGGGGGCGCACGGAGTCATTACGTCCATCAAGTGGACATGAGGACGCGCCTGTTGGGGTGCTTTACGGGCGTTCGGATACCGAACGCCCACTCCGTATAGTGTACTTGCCAGGTTCAAGTCAAGGTCTGGTTTTTCTGTGTCAACTCCGGTCGAATGTCGTCACTTGAATCGCGTATACGCGCGCGGACACTCCTGAGACCGGGACCCCCCTCCGCGTGAGCGGACGCGGGGGAGGACATCAAGTGACCAGCAGACCATGGACGTTCAGAGCGACCGCGGTGGGCGTCGCCCTCGCGGCGGCCACCGCCACGTTCTCGACGTTCGCCGTGGCCCAGGCCGACGACGCGCCGTCGGTGCGTGCGGACCGCCACGACCCGATGCCGGCCAAGAACACGGTCGACCACGACCTCGACGGGCCGCTCAGCAAGACGCAGGACGCACAGCGCCAGGAGGCCTTGAACCAGGTCATATCCGGCGACGCCAAGGTGCAGAACCGCAACGGTTCGCAGGTCGTCCAGCTGAAGAGCAAGAAGGGCGACAGCAAGTACGTCGAGCTGGGTCGAGAGAAGACCGACAAGATCTTCACGATCCTGGTCGAGTTCGGCGACAAGACGGACCCGAAGTACGGGGGCAGCGCCGGACCGCTGCACAACAAGATCGCCGCGCCGGACCGCAAGAAGGACAACAGCACGGCCTGGCAGGCGGACTACAACCAGAAGCACTTCCAGGACCTCTACTTCGGCACCGGCAAGAAGACCGAGTCGATGAAGAAGTTCTACGAGAAGCAGTCCTCGGGCCGCTACTCGGTCGACGGCGAGGTGGCGGACTGGGTCAAGGTCCCCTACAACGAGGCCCGTTACGGCAACAACGCCTGCGGCTCCACCAACTGCCCGAGCGTGTGGAACGTCGTCAGCGACGGCGTCACCTCCTGGGTCGCCCAGCAGAAGGCGGCCGGCAAGTCCGACGCGGCCATCAAGGCGGACCTCGCACGGTTCGACCAGTGGGACCGCTACGACTACGACGGCGACGGCAACTTCAACGAGCCCGACGGCTACATCGACCACTTCCAGATCGTGCACGCCGGTGAGGACGAGTCCGCGGGCGGCGGCGTCGAGGGCACCGACGCGATCTGGGCCCACCGCTGGTACGCCTTCGGCACCGACGCCGGCGCCACCGGCCCCGCGAACAACAAGCTGGGCGGCGCGCAGATCGGCTCCAGCGGCATCTGGGTCGGCGACTACACCATCCAGCCGGAGAACGGCGGACTCGGCGTCTTCGCCCACGAGTACGGCCACGACCTCGGTCTGCCGGACCACTACGACACCGCCGGCGGCGACAACTCCACCGGTTTCTGGACCCTGATGTCCTCCGGTTCGTGGCTCGGCACCGGCAAGGAGTCCATCGGCGACCTGCCGGGCGACTTCAACGCCTGGGACAAGCTCCAGCTGGGCTGGCTGAACTACGACACGGCCAAGGCCGGCAAGCAGTCCACGCACAAGCTGGGCGTCGCCGAGTACAACACCTGGAACAAGCAGGCGCTCGTCGTCTCGCTGCCCGACAAGGCGGTCACGACCACGGTCGTGAACCCCGCGCAGGGCTCGACCCAGTGGTGGAGCGGCAGCGGCGACAACCTCAAGAACACGCTGACCCGTTCCGTGGACCTCACGGGCAAGTCGGCGGCGAAGCTGACCCTCGACGGCTGGTACGACATCGAGGCGAACTACGACTACCTCTACACCGAGGTCTCGACCGACGGCGGCGCCAACTGGACCGCTCTCGACGGCACGGTGGACGGCGCCGCCATCCCGCGCGACGGCAGTGACAAGCCCGCCCTGACCGGCACGGTCGACAGCTACAAGAAGCTGTCGTACTCGCTCGACGCCTACGCCGGCAAGAAGATCGACCTCCGCTTCCGCTACCAGACCGACGGCGGCGTGGCGCAGAAGGGCTTCGCGGCCGACGAGATCTCCGTGACCGCGGACGGTTCGCCGCTCTTCTCGGACAACGCCGAGTCGGCGGACGCCGCCTGGACCGCGGCGGGCTTCTCCCGCATCGGCGCCTCGTTCACCAAGGACTACGCGCAGTACTACCTCGCGGAGAACCGCCAGTACGTCTCGTACGACAAGACCCTCAAGGTCGGCCCGTACAACTTCGGCTTCTCGACGACCCGTCCGGACTGGGTGGAGCACTACCCGTACCAGAACGGCCTGTTGATCTGGAAGTGGGACACCTCGCAGGCGGACAACAACACCAGCCAGCACCCGGGTGTCGGTCTCGCGCTGCCCGTCGACTCGCACCCGAAGGCCCTGTGGTGGGACAACGGGACGCTGATGCGCAACCGCATCCAGGCCTACGACTCGACGTTCAGCCTGTACCGCACGGACGGCATCACGCTGCACAGCGCGGACGTCGCGACGAAGATCCCGTCGTCGAAGGGTGTGTCGGTCTTCAACGACCACACCAGCGACTACTACGACAACCGGAACCCCACCGGTGGTGTCAAGATCACTGACACCAACACCAAGATCACGATCGTCAAGGAGGCCAAGGACGGCTCGACGATCTCGCTCCGGGTGGACCCCGCGGTGAAGTAAACCGCGTTTACGCAGGTCAGAAGGCGATCGGCGGCAACCCCCTGGCGGGTTGCCGCCGATCGTGTTTAGGTGCGTGCTGTGGTTTTCTTATTGACACCGGTGCGCACGGGGGTGTGACTGCATGGCCGCAGGAGGTTTCTGCAAGCTGCCGAACGGCAGCGTGGTGGTGGCGCTGAACCTGCCCAGTCCGGCGGGCTCGGCGGGCGGCTGCGTGCGCTTCCTGGTGCTCGCCCAGAACCGGGCCCGCGCCCTGACCCGGCTGCGGAACCTGGGGCTGCGGGCGGTCTACCTCCGCGGCAACGCGGCCCCGCCCACTCCGGACGAGGTCACCGCGGTCCTGCACCATCCCGACGGCCTCATATGGCGGACCGCGCCCGACAACGGTGTCGAGCTCTCGCAGGAGCTGTGGCATCCCATCAGGGCCCTGCTCAGACGTCCGACACCTCAGGTGTGACCATCCGTGATCGCTTATGGCCACCCGTGAGCGGTCGGCCGCGGGTAGACGCCGCCGGTGCGCGAGCGGCACGCCCGGACGACGTGGCCGGACGACGCGGTCGCGTGCCTAGACGACGGGCTTGCCGGTGAGCTCCACGCCGGCCGCGCGCAGCTCCTCCAGCGCCCGCTCGGTCGTCTCCTCGGCCACCCCGGCCGTGAGGTCGAGCAGCACCTGTGTGCGGAAGCCCGCGCGGGCGGCGTCCAGCGCGGTCGCCCGTACGCAGTGGTCGGTCGCGATGCCCACCACGTCGACCTCGTCGATCTCGCGGGCCCGCAGCCAGTCGGCCAGCGGGACGCCGTTCTCGTCGGCGCCCTCGAAGCCGCTGTAGGCCGCCGCGTACGCGCCCTTGTCGAAGACGGCGTCGATCGCGCCGGAGGCGACGGCCGGGGCGAAGTTCGGGTGGAATCCCACGCCCTCCGTGCCGGCCACGCAGTGCGCGGGCCAGGAGTGCACGTAGTCGGGGTTGTCGGCGAAGTGGCCGCCGGGGGCGACATGGAGGTCACGGGTGGCGACGACATGCCGGTAGCCGGCGGGCGCCTGCCCGATCAGCTCCGTGATGGCGGCGGCCACGTCGGCGCCCCCGGCCACCGCGAGGCTGCCTCCCTCGCAGAAGTCGTTCTGCACGTCTACGACGATCAAGGCGCGGCGCATGGTCGGTGTCCTTCGACGGTGGGATGCGACGGGAGGGTGCGGGCCCGGCCGTTGAACTACCGAGCGTAGAGACTTCGGGTGCGGTGCGGGAGGGGGCAAACGGTTTCCGCGAGGTGCGCAGGCACGCTGCCGTTGCATTCCCGCTCACCGGAGGTTCATGCGCCGGGCCCCTCCCGCCGCAGCCGGCTCCCGGTGTCTCAGAGGTACTCCGTGGGGAGGACCGGTTCGCCGCGCGAGAGCTGGGTCGCCGACAGCGGGAGGCCGGCACGGGCGCTGGAGTGCCGGTCGCGTACGACGTCCAGGGGCTCGCGAGCGAGGACCTGGCCACCCTTGACCAGCTCGACCAGGAGCAGCCGGTCGACCAGCTCGTCGGGTACCGGCCCGGTGCCGATCACCTCGGCCTCCGCGGCCCCGCGGTCGTCGAGGCGCCGCGCGGCCCACTTGCGGCCGCCGATGGACGTCTTCCCGCCCCTCGATCGCTTGGCGACCGGCTCCAGCGGGGCCCTCGCGTCCGTCGACCCGGCGCGGGCGACCAGCTTGTAGACCATCGAGCAGGTGGGGTGGCCGGACCCCGTGACCAGCTGGGTGCCGACGCCGTACGCGTCCACCGGCGCCGCCGCCAGCGAGGCGATCGCGTACTCGTCCAGGTCCGAGGTCACGACGATCTTCGTCCTGGTCGCGCCCAGCTCGTCCAGCTGCTGCCGCACCCGGTGGGCGACGAGCAGCAGGTCGCCGGAGTCGATGCGCACGGCACCGAGGTCGGTCCCGGCGACCTCGACGGCCGTGCGGACCGCCTCGGCGACGTCGTAGGTGTCCACGAGGAGGGTGGTGCCCCGGCCGAGCGAGTCCACCTGCGCCTGGAAGGCGTCGCGCTCCCGGTCGTGCAGCAGGGTGAAGGCGTGCGCGGACGTGCCCACCGTGGGGATCCCGTAGCGGAACCCGGCGGCCAGGTCGGAGGTGGTCGCGAACCCGCCGATGTACGCGGCCCGCGAGGCGGCCACGGCGGCGAGCTCGTGGGTGCGCCGGGCGCCCATCTCGATCAGCGGCCGGTCGCCGGCGGCGGAGGCCATCCGGGAGGCGGCCGCAGCGATCGCCGAGTCGTGGTTGAGGATCGAGAGGATCACCGTCTCCAGGAGCACGCACTCCGCGAAGGAGCCCTCGACGCGCAGGATCGGCGAGCCCGGGAAGTACACCTCGCCCTCGGGGTAGCCCCAGACGTCCCCGCTGAAGCGGTAGGAGGCGAGCCACTCCAGGGTCGGCTCGTCGACGATCCCGCGCTCGCGCAGGAAGCCGAGGACGTCCGCGTCGAAGCGGAAGTTCTCGACGGCGTCGAGGACGCGTCCGGTGCCCGCCACCACTCCGTACCGGCGCCCTTCGGGCAGCCGGCGCGTGAAGACCTCGAAGACCGACCGGCGCTCGGCCGTCCCCGCCGCGAGCGCGGCCTGCAGCATCGTCAACTCGTACTGGTCCGTGAAGAGCGCCGTCGAGGGGACATTCACCGGCAGCCCGAGGTCCGCTGTGTTCATGGACGGGATCGTACCCCCATTTCGTCACTCTGACGATTTAGGGCCCCCGTTTAGAGGGGCCCGTTTGTGCGGGCCCCCCTCTCTGGTGGCAGCATGGGCGATGTGACGGCTCCCGCACCCCTAGAGATCGAAAAGACCGAATCGGCCGAGGAGGTCTTCGCCGTACCCGAGCCGGACGTCCCCTGGGTCACGATCGTCCACAACGACCCGGTCAACCTGATGAGCTATGTGACGTATGTCTTCCAGACGTACTTCGGCTACACGAAGGACAAGGCCACCAAGCTCATGCTCGACGTCCATCACAAGGGTCGTGCCGTCGTCTCCAGCGGCACGCGCGAGGAGATGGAACGCGACGTTCAGGCCATGCACGGCTACGGTCTGTGGGCCACCCTTCAGCAGGACCGGAAGTAGCGAACTCACTCCATGCCTGGACACTTCGAACCGCTCCCCGGCGGCGGCGCGGCCGTCGCACTCGACGAGGTCGAGATCTCCATCATCCGCTCCCTCGCCGTGCAGCTCCTGGAGCTCATCGGTCCGGGCCCCGCGGAGAACGCCCCCGACGACCCGCTCGCCGAGCTGTTCGCGGAGGGCCCCAGCGAGCCGCCCAGCGATCCCGTGCTGCAGCGCCTGTTCCCCGACGCCTACAGCGGCCCCGGCGTCGAGGCGGCCACGCCCGAGGAGGCCGAGGAGCAGCGCGCCCACTCCGCGGAGTTCCGCCGCTTCACCGAGAACGACCTGCGCGCGGCCAAGCGGGAGAACGCCCTCACGGTGATCCGTTCCCTGGACGCGCTCACCCCCGGCGGCGACGGCGCCGCCGTCCTCGAGCTGTCCTTGGACGAGTCCCAGTCGTGGCTGCGCGCCCTGAACGACCTGCGCCTCGCGATCGGCTCCCGGCTCGACGTCACCGATGAGGAGGACACCGATCACCTCTACCGGCTCCCGGACGAGGACCCGCGCAAGCCGATGGTGATGGCCTACCTCTGGCTGGGCGGCCTCCAGGAAACCCTGGTGACCACCCTTATGCCCTGAACTGTCAGGACAAATTACCCTCCGACGTTCGCTCAACGGACGCTCAAATCCGAATAACGATCGCGTCACCGCTCCGGCCCGCAATGCGGACCGGAGTACTTATTTGTCCGGTTCTTCCTGTGGCGTGCCGCACACCGGCCGCCGCCGATCACTGTTGCGGCCGTGATAGATCTTCACGACCGCCCGGCGGACACCACCCATGTCCCGCCGGGTGCGCCACCGAGCCGGCGGATCGCCGGCCAGGCACAAAGCTCCACCATCCGGGGGGATCGGGACCCGATCCGAAGCCAAGGGACTGGCTCGGTTCGGCATGGAGAAAGGCGCACCAACATGACCTCATCGCAGGTCGACAAGCAGTACGACGGCAGTGAGGCCGTGGGCGGCGACACCCCCGAAGAGGGGTACGAGCGCGGGCTCGGCAGCCGTCAGGTCCAGATGATCGCGATCGGCGGCGCCATCGGCGTCGGTCTGTTCCTGAACGCCGGGGCGAACATCGCCAAGGCGGGACCCAGCCTCATCCTGATGTACGCCCTCGCCGGCGTCATCATCTTCTTCATCATGCGGGCGCTCGGCGAGCTCCTGCTCTACCGCCCGGTGTCGGGCTCCTTCGCGGAGTACTCCCGCGAGTTCCTCGGCCCGTTCTTCGGCTATTTCACGGCCTGGACCTACTGGCTGATGTGGGTGGTCACCGGCATGGCGGAGCTGACCGCCGCCGCCATCTACATCCACTACTGGTTCCCGTCGATCCCCCAATGGGTGTCGGCGCTGGTCTTCCTGGTGGTCCTCTTCGTGGCCAACCTGATCTCGGTGAAGGTCTTCGGAGAGATCGAGTTCTGGGCCTCGATGATCAAGGTCACCGCCCTCGTCGGCATGATCGTGATCGGCCTCGGCGTGCTCACCTTCGGCTTCAGCGCCGCCGGTGACACCGCTTCCGTCACCAACCTCTGGCAGTTCGACGGCTTCTTCCCCAAGGGCATCGGCTCCTCCCTGATGACCCTCCAGGGCGTCATGTTCGCCTACCTCGCCGTCGAGCTGGTCGGCGTCACCGCGGGTGAGTCCGAGAACCCCGAGAAGACGCTCCCGAAGGCCATCAACACCCTGCCCTGGCGCATCGCCCTCTTCTACGTCGGTGCCCTCACGGTCATCCTCTGCGTCGTGAAGTGGACCGAGTTCGCACCAGGTGTGAGCCCCTTCGTGAAGGCGTTCGCCATGATCGGCATCCCCGCCGGCGCCGGCATCGTCAACTTCGTGGTGCTCACCGCGGCCCTGTCCTCCTGCAACTCGGGCATGTACTCCACGGGCCGCATGCTGCGCACCCTCGCGGACAACGGCGAGGCCCCGAAGGTCTTCAACAAGCTCTCCTCGACGAAGACCCCGGCGATCGGCATCACCGTCTCGGTGCTCTTCATGGGCATCGGCGTGGTCCTGAACTACGTCGTCCCGGAGAAGGCCTTCGGCTACGTCACCTCCGTCGCCACCGCGGCCGGCATCTGGACCTGGCTGATGATCCTGATCAGCCACATCCTGTACCGCCGGGCGGTCGACGCCGGCCGCCTGCCCGCGTCCTCCTTCCCCGCCCC
The DNA here is from genome assembly GCF_039543605.1 of Streptomyces siamensis. Classification (NCBI taxonomy): domain Bacteria; kingdom Bacillati; phylum Actinomycetota; class Actinomycetes; order Kitasatosporales; family Streptomycetaceae; genus Streptomyces; species Streptomyces siamensis. Next base: position 146,591 of record NZ_BAABKB010000002.1, read on the forward strand.
CGGCGGCGCGAAGTGCAGCTGGGTCGCGGTCGTGTTCCTGCTCTTCGTCACCGGACTGATCGCGTACGACGCCGACTCCCGCGTCTGCCTCTACGTGATGGCCGGCTGGGCCGTCGCCCTCGGCATCGGCTGGGCGATCCTCAAGGCGCGGAACCCGGAGGTCACCGAGCGCCGCGAGCCGGAGCTCGAGAAGGTCGGCTGAGCCGGCACCCCGGGCCCTGAGGGCCGCGCAGGCGGACCCGGCAGGGCCGCGCGGCCAGGCCCTCCAGGCCTGAGCGCTCACCATGTGGGCCGTCCCGTACCACCCTTCGGTACGGGACGGCCCTTCTGCTTATCCTGACCAGCATGCTGACCATCACCCAGGCCCTCGTCGACCAGATCGTCGCGCACGCGCGGCAGGACCACCCGGACGAGGCGTGCGGCGTCGTCGCCGGCCCGGCGGGCACCGGCCGCCCCGAGCGGTTCATCCCGATGCTCAACGCCGCCCGCTCGCCCACCTTCTACGAGTTCGACTCCGGCGACCTGCTGAAGCTCTACCGCGAGATGGACGACCGCGACGAGGAACCGGTCGTCATCTACCACTCGCACACGGCCACCGAGGCCTATCCGTCCCGCACGGACATCTCGTACGCGAACGAGCCCGGAGCCCACTACGTGCTCGTCTCGACCGCCGACGCGGACGACGCCGGACCCTTCCAGTTCCGCTCCTACCGGATCGTGGAGGGCGAGGTGACGGAGGAGGAGGTCACCGTCGTGGAGTCCTACTGATCTCACCTGGCGGCCGAAAAGCGTCCGGAATATGAGATCACATTCCGGGACCCGGACCGGGAATCGATACGATGAGCCCATGGTTTCCCCTGACGTGAGCGACAAGACGCCGGGCATGCTGCTCGTGGCGCGGCTGCACGTCGACCTGTGCAGGCTGCAGAGCGCCATCTGTACGCGCTGACCTGCCGCCGTACGGCCGTGAGCCGCGGCTCCGCACGCCACGTGCCCCTTGCTTCGCCCCCGTAGCGCGCCTTCCCCCGAGCTCCCGGCCTCGCCGGAGCAGGGGGCGCCCCGACCCTGACTACTTCCGACAGGAGCCCGCAACCATGGCCATCGAGGTCCGCATCCCCACCATCCTCCGCACCTACACCGACGGCCAGAAGGCCGTCGAGGGGACCGGGGACACCCTCGCCGAGCTGTTCGCCGACCTCGAGACCCGGCACACGGGCATCCAGGCCCGCATCGTCGACGAGGGCAAGCTGCGCCGCTTCGTCAACGTCTACCTGAACGACGAGGACGTCCGCTTCCTCGACAGCATCAACACCAAGCTGTCCGACGGCGACACCGTGACGATCCTGCCGGCCGTCGCCGGCGGCATGGCCTGATAGGCCGCTGATCCCTCATGCGCTACGACTCCCCGCTCGCCGCGGTGGGCAACACCCCTCTGGTGCGCCTGCCGCGGCTGTCGCCGTCCGCGGACGTCCGGATCTGGGCCAAGCTGGAGGACCGCAACCCGACCGGCTCGGTCAAGGACCGCCCCGCGCTGCACATGATCGAACAGGCGGAGAAGGACGGCCGGTTGACTCCCGGCTGCACGATCCTGGAGCCGACGAGCGGCAACACCGGCATCTCTCTGGCCATGGCGGCCAAGCTCAAGGGCTACCGCATGGTGTGCGTCATGCCCGAGAACACCTCCCAGGAGCGCCGTGACCTGCTCGGCATGTGGGGCGCGGAGATCATCTCCAGCCCGGCCGCCGGGGGCTCCAACACCGCCGTCCGCGTCGCCAAGGAGCTGTCGGCCGAGCACCCCGACTGGGTGATGCTCTACCAGTACGGCAACCCGGACAACGCGGGGGCGCACTACGCGACGACCGGTCCGGAGATCCTCGCGGACCTCCCCTCCATCACGCACTTCGTGGCGGGCCTCGGCACCACCGGCACCCTGATGGGCGTCGGGCGTTACCTGCGCGAGCACAAGCCCGACGTCAGGATCGTCGCCGCGGAACCCCGCTACGACGACCTGGTCTACGGCCTGCGCAACCTCGACGAGGGCTTCGTGCCCGAGCTGTACGACGCCTCGGTCCTGACGAGCCGCTTCTCCGTCGGCTCGGCGGACGCGGTCACCCGCACCCGGGAACTGCTCCAGCAGGAGGGCATCTTCGCGGGCGTCTCCACCGGCGCGGCACTGCACGCCGCGATCGGCGTCGGCAACAAGGCGCTGAAGGCGGGCGAGTCCGCCGACATCGCCTTCGTCGTGGCCGACGGCGGCTGGAAGTACCTCTCCACGGGCGTCTATACGGCGGCCACCACGGAGGAAGCGATCGAAACGCTCCAGGGCCAGCTCTGGGCGTGACGCGCCCACCGGACGGGTCCACGGACCCGTCCGGTCCGCCCACACACACGACTGCGGGCCCGTCCGGTCCGCCCGCGCGACTGCCGGGCTGGCCCGGTCCGCCCGTGCGACCGCCGGCCCGTCCGGTCCGCCCACGCGGGTGAGCGGCGGCCCCTCCGGTCCGGCGACACGGGCGACGAGCGCCCGCCCTCGTCCCACGACAGCCACGTCGGGACGGCCCCGCCTCTGACGCCGGACACCTCGCATCTCGGCCCGCGGCGCGCGGGGAGCCGTTGACTCGGGCCGCGATGCGCGGGTGACCGCAGCCTCGGCCCGCGACACGGGGGTGACGAGCCTCGGGCCGCGGTGCGCGGGCCCTCACCGTCTCGGTTCGCCGCGCGTGGCCAACCACCGCCTTGGGCCGCCGTGCGCGGGCAGCGCCCGCGTGCCGGATACCCCACTCCGGGTCCCGCCGCGCGCGGGCGACCGTCGGGTCAGCCCGCCAGGTAGCGGACCTGGTCCCACAGCACCGGGTCCATGACGCCCACCTTCCGGCGGAAGTCCCACACCGGCACGTCCCGCAGCTCGTCCGTCTCCAGGAAGCTCGGCCGTCCATGGGCGTCGCCCACGGCGCCCGGCGGCAACGGGATCACTCCGGCCCGCTCGTCGTGGTACTTGCTGGTGATCTTCGCGACGACGGCCCGGTCCCCGCGCACGACCAGCACCAGGCACGGCCGGTCCTTCGCCCCCGGTGTGTCCTCGTAGGGGACGTTCGCCCACCAGATCTCCGCCGGCCGGGGCCGCGGCGCTCCGCGCCTGCGGCCCGGGGGACGCCCGGGCGGGCGCGTACGCCCGGCCGGCCGGCGCCCGCGGCGCCCCCAGCCGTCCACCAGCGTCGCGACCAGCGCGAGCAGCACCACGGCCGCGAGCGCGAGCCACCAGGACGTGTCCATAGCAACGAAGGTACCGGCGCGCATCCCAGCGCGCTCCTCGCCGCGAACACTTGACGTCGCACGCTCGTCCCGACGTCCACCGAAACGGTGACACCACAGGTGAGTTCGCCCACAACGGCCCCTGGCGGAGGAGCGACCGGCCCTTTTGCGCCTTACGCTCGACGGACCGCACGACCCCCGTTCCCGTACCCGCTCCGAGTATCTGCATATCGCATCTACTCTCTGCACTTCCTGCCAGCGCGGAGGTTCCAGCTCTTATGAAGCTCACCGTCGTCGGCTGCTCGGGGTCGTTCCCGTCCGCGGAATCGGCCTGTTCGAGCTACCTCGTCGAGGCCGACGGCTTCAGGCTGCTTCTCGACATGGGCAATGGTGCCCTCGGCGAGCTGCAGCGCCACTGCGGTCTCTACGACCTCGACGCGATCTTCCTCAGCCATCTGCACGCCGACCACTGCATCGACATGTGCGCGTACTTCGTCGCACGCTACTACCGCCACGACGGCGGTCGCTGCGAGCCCATCCCGGTCTACGGCCCCGAGGGCACGGAGCAGCGGCTCACCACGGCCTACGCCGACACGCCGTCCGCCTCCTCGATGAGCGAGGTCTTCGACTTCCACACGGTCAAGCCGGGCACGTTCGACGTCGGCCCGTTCACCGTGCACACCGAGCGGGTCCGCCACCCCGTGGAGGCCTACGGCATCCGCGTGGAGCACGGCGGAAAGTCACTGACGTACTCCGGGGACACCGGGGTGACCGAGGCACTGGACGAACTGGCCCGCGACACGGACCTGTTCCTGTGCGAGGCCGCGTTCACCCACGGCAAGGAGGACATCCCCGACCTCCACCTCAACGGCCGCGAGGCGGGCGAGACCGCGACCCGCGCCGGCGCCCGCCGCCTCGTCCTCACGCACATCCCGCCGTGGACGGACCCGCGGACCAACCTCGCGGACGCCCGCGCCGTCTACGCGGGCCCGGTGGACCTGGCGGCGCCCCGGGTGTCGTACGAGATCTAGCGCCCGGACGCGGCAGCCCGCGGCCCCCACGCACGACAAGGCCCCCGGAACCGAACGGTTCCGGGGGCCTCCTCGTGCGCGGGCGGTGCCGTTACTTGGCCTCGGCCTTCTGGAGCTCCGCGAGCTCCTCGTCGGACTCGCGGCCCGGCGTCGGCAGGTTGAACTTGGTGATCGCGAAGCGGAAGACGACGTAGTAGACCGCGGCGAAGCACAGGCCCACCAGGACCAGGCCCCACGGGTTGGTCGCGATGCCGAGGTTCAGGCCGAAGTCGACCGCGCCGGCCGAGAAGCCGAAGCCGTCCTTCATGCCGAGCGCCCAGGTCAGCGCCATCGAGACACCGGTGAGGACCGCGTGGATCGCGTACAGGACCGGCGCGATGAACATGAACGTGAACTCGATGGGCTCGGTGACACCCGTGACGAAGGAGGTCAGGGCGAGCGAGAACATCATGCCGCCGACGACCTTGCGGCGCTCGGGACGGGCGCAGTGCACGATCGCGAGGCAGGCGGCCGGGAGCGCGAACATCATGATCGGGAAGAAGCCGGTCATGAACTGTCCGGCGGTCGGGTCACCGGCCAGGAAGCGCCCGATGTCACCGCTCTTGCCGTGGTACTCGCCCGCCTGGAACCACGGGAACGAGTTCAGCAGATGGTGCATGCCGATCGGGATGAGCGCGCGGTTGGCGACACCGAAGATGCCCGCGCCGACGGCGCCCGAACCGACCAGCCACTCACCGAAGTTGTGCAGCCCCGTGCCGAGGACCGGCCAGATGTAGCCGAAGACGATGCCGATGAGCAGGCCCGCGAAGGCGGAGAGGATCGGCACCAGTCGGCGGCCGCCGAAGAAGCCCGCCCAGTCGGGCAGCTTCGTGCGGTAGAAGCGCTGGTAGAGCAGGGCGACGACGATGCCCATCACCACACCGCCGAGGACCTTGGCGTCCACCGGTGCGTCGACCATGACCACCTTGCCGTCGACAGCCGTGGCCACCTTCGGCAGGTTCTTGTCGGAGAACGTCGCCAGCACGTTCTTGAAGACCAGGTAGCCGACCACGGCCGCGAGCGCCGTCGAGCCGTCCGACTTCTTCGCGAAGCCGATCGCGATGCCCACGGCGAACAGCAGCGCCATGTTGTCGAGGATCGCGTTGCCACCGGCCGTCATGAACCCGGCGATCTTGGTGAGGAACGTGGGGAACGACTCGCGTCCCAGCATGTCGGCGTTGCCGAGGCGCACCAGCAGCGCGGCGGCGGGCAGGGTGGCGACCGGCAGCATCAGGCTTCGGCCGATGCGCTGCAGAACAGCCATCGCGCCGGAGCCCTTCTTCTTCGCGGCCGCGGGAGCGGCGCTGGCCGTGGACACAGGTTCCTCCAGTGAACATGGCGCCGCCCGGGGGACAAGGGGGTGGGGACGGCGTGGTCTACACCACTCAGTGGTGTAGACCTGTTGTAGCACGGTGAAGGCTGGATAAGGAACCCGCGGATTTTGTGGGCTGGGCCATAGTCGGAAGAAGTGGCCGCACGGGGTTGCAGACGTGACGAAGGGCCCCCGGACCACACGGTCCGAAGGCCCCTGACGGGTACGGGAAAGACCTTACTTACGGCTTGGTCGTGTCCACCACCTCGTCCTCCGGCTCCCGCCCCGGAGTCCTGAGGTCGAACCTGGTGATCGCGAAGCGGAAGATCGCGTAATACACGACCGCGAAGCACAGCCCGATCGGGATGATCAGCCACGGCTTGGTCGCCAGATGCCAGTTGAGGGCGTAGTCGATCAGACCCGCCGAGAAACTGAATCCGTCGTGCACCCCGAGCCCCCACGTCACCGCCATCGACACACCCGTCAGGATCGCGTGGATCACATAGAGCAGCGGGGCGATGAACAGGAAGGAGTACTCGATCGGCTCGGTGATGCCCGTGACGAACGACGTCAGCGCGACCGAGAGCATCATCCCGCCGATCTCCTTGCGGCGATGCGGCTTCGCGCAGTGGGTCATGGCCAGCGCGGCGGCCGGCAGCGCGAACATCATGATCGGGAAGAACCCCGAGGTGAACTGGCCCGCGTCCGGGTCACCGTGCAGGAACATGTTGATGTCTCCGTGCACCACCTCCCCGCTCGGCGTGGTGAAGCTGCCGAACTGGAACCAGATGGGCACGTTCAGGAACTGGTGCAGACCGATGACGAGCAGCGCCCGGTTCGCCACGCCGAACACACCCGCGCCCCACGCGCCCAGGCTCACCAGCCAGTCGCTGAAGCTCTCCAGGCCGTCGCCGATCGGCGGCCAGATCCACAGGCACAGCCCCGCGAACACGATGGCCACGAACGACATGACGATCGGCACCAGCCGGCGCCCGTTGAAGAAGCCGAGCCAGTCCACCAGCTTGGTGCGGTGATACCGCTGCCAGAAGTACGCGGTCATCAGGCCCATGATGATCCCGCCGAAGACCCCCGGATTCTGGTACGTGAACGCCGTCACGGAGAAGTCGGGCGCCTGGCAGCCGATGTCCTTGATGACCTTCGCCTGCTGAGCACACGTCTCCGGGAACTGGTGCAGCACGCCCAGATACACGAGGAACCCCGCGACCGCGGCGAGCGCGGTGGAACCGTCCGCCTTCTTCGCCATGCCGATGGCCACCCCGACGCAGAACAGCAGCGGCAGACCCAGCTCACCGTCCAGCAGAGCGGTGCCCGCCCCCTTCATCACCTTCGAGACGCCGTCCCAGCCGAGCCCGTCCGCCCCGAACACGTCCGGCTGGCCCAGCCGGGTCAGGATGCCCGCCGCCGGCAGCACCGCGATGGGGAGCTGAAGGCTCCGCCCCATCTTCTGCATCCCCTGGAACAGACCGTTCCAACGGTCGCGCGCAGTGGGAGCGGTGCTGTCGGCAGTCATGGGCGTCCTCCGGGCGGGGCCGGGTTTGGCGCCCGCCCGTCCACTGGTGTAGACCAGTTGATGACCGGTCGCTCTGTCGTGACCGCCATCATTCGGCACGAACGACATGACCGCTCGCAAAGATGGGCCAATTGTGGGTTACTGCGACAAAGCGGTTCGGATCAGGGAGTAGGACATGGCCAGCAAGGCTGAGAAGATCGTCGCCGGACTCGGCGGCATCGACAACATCGAAGAGGTCGAAGGCTGCATCACCCGCCTGCGCACCGAGGTCAACGACCCCTCGCTGGTCGACGAAGCCGCCCTGAAGGCCGCCGGCGCCCACGGCGTCGTCAAGATGGGCACCGCGATCCAGGTCGTCATCGGCACCGACGCCGACCCCATCGCCGGAGAGATCGAAGACATGATGTGAGCCACCCCGCTCACCCCCGAGGGGCTGCATCCATCACCGGACGCAGCCCCTCACCCGTATACGACTAGGCTCGTCGCCATGTCTCGCATCGACGGCCGCACCCCCGAACAACTGCGCCCCATCACCATCCAGCGCGGCTGGAGCAAGCACGCAGAAGGCTCCGTGCTCGTCTCCTTCGGCGACACCAAAGTCTTCTGCACCGCCTCCGTCACCGAAGGCGTCCCGCGCTGGCGCAAAGGCAGCGGCGAAGGCTGGGTCACCGCCGAATACTCCATGCTCCCGCGCGCCACCAACACCCGCGGCGACCGGGAATCCGTACGCGGCAAGATCGGCGGCCGCACCCACGAGATCAGCCGCCTCATCGGCCGCTCCCTGCGCGCCGTCATCGACTACAAAGCCCTCGGCGAGAACACCATCGTCCTCGACTGCGACGTCCTCCAGGCCGACGGCGGCACCCGCACCGCCGCCATCACCGGCGCCTACGTTGCCCTCGCCGACGCCGTCACCTGGGCCCAGGGCAAGAAACTCGTCAAGGCCGGCCGCAAACCCCTCACCGGCACCGTCAGCGCCGTCTCCGTCGGCATCGTCGACGGCATCCCCCTCCTCGACCTCCGCTACGAAGAGGACGTCAAGGCCGACACCGACATGAACGTCGTCTGCACCGGCGACGGCCGCTTCGTCGAAGTCCAGGGCACCGCCGAAGCCGAACCCTTCGACCGCAAGGAACTCAACGCCCTCCTCGACCTCGCCGTCGCCGGCTGCGACGAACTCGCCGCCATCCAGCGCGCCGCTCTCGAAACGACCCTCGAGGCAACCGGACGATAACCCTTCGCGTTCTAAGAGGTACGGGCGTACGGTCCAGCCGAGCGCCCACCGACCGCACCGCGGGCCGAGCCGACCCACCACCGGCCGGACCGGCCCGCGACGGCCGGGGACCACATCACGCCCACGGGGAGGGACCGTTCCATGGCCGCGCGCCATCGCCGCCGCACCGCCACCATCGCCGTCGTCGCCGCACTCGTCGCCCTGCCGACGACCATCGGATGCGACGCGGTCGACAAGGCCCTGGACTGCGTCCAGACCGCCGACTCCATAGCCGACAGCGTCACCGACCTCCAACAGGCCGTCGAGAACGCGGCGAACGACCCCACACAGACCGACGCATCCCTCAACTCCATCGAGAACAACCTCGACAAGATCGGCGACAAGACCGACAACGCCGACATCAACAAAGCCGTCGACGACCTCGACAAAGCCGTCGGCAACGTCCGCACCGCCATCAAGAACGGCGACAACACCCCCGACGTCAGCCCCGTCACCGACGCCGCCGGCGAACTCACCAAGGTCTGCACGCCATAACACCCGCCCGCCCCTCGCGCCGGGCCGCCCGCCACACCCGCACCACACACCGCCGGCCGGCCCGACGCGAAAAGGCCACGGGCTCCGGGCCGCCCACCGGCACCGGAGATGCCGCTGACCGGTACCGGAGATGCCGCCCACCGGCACCGGAGATACTGACACCCATGACCCGCCTGATCCTCGCCACCCGCAACGCCGGAAAGATCACCGAACTCCGGGCGATCCTCGCCGACGCAGGCCTGCCCCACGAACTCGTCGGCGCGGACGCCTACCCCGACATCCCCGACGTCAAGGAAACCGGCGTCACCTTCGCCGAGAACGCCCTGCTCAAGGCCCACGCCCTCGCCCAGGCCACCGGCCTGCCCGCCGTGGCCGACGACTCGGGCCTGTGCGTCGACGTCCTCAACGGCGCACCCGGCATCTTCTCCGCCCGCTGGGCGGGCCGCCACGGCGACGACCAGGCCAACCTCGACCTGCTGCTGGCCCAGCTCTCCGACATCGACGCACCCCACCGCGCCGCCCACTTCGCCTGCGCGGCGGCCCTCGCCCTGCCCGACGGCACCGAACGCGTCGTCGAGGGACAACTCCGTGGCATCCTCCGCCACACCCCCGCCGGCACCAACGGCTTCGGCTACGACCCGATCCTCCAGCCGGACGGCGAGACCCGCACCTGCGCCGAACTCTCCCCCGCCGAGAAGAACGCCATCAGCCACCGCGGCAAGGCGTTCCGGGCCCTGGTACCGGTGGTGGGGGAATTGCTGGGCTGAGCATGCGAGAGGGCCGCCGGGTCCGGCGGCCCTCTCCTGCGTGCGGCCGATGGGATTCGAACCCACATGGGCAAACGCCCAGAGGCACCTAAAACCTCCGCTTATACCATTCAGCAACGGCCGCTCAAAACGGTCATCACGCCCGACCGGCGGCACTCAGTGTACGAGGGCCGCGGCTCAGCTGGCGAGAGGGACCACTTTCGCCTTCTGCCGGCACCACGTCGCCGTCAGCGAATGGCAGTTGGGGCACAGATACCGCAGGTTCTCCCGGCGATTGTCGCGCCAGTCCCCATTGATGTGGTCGATCTGCAAGGTGATCGGACGGCCTCGCCATTCACCGGTGTTGCCGCATTCCGCGCACGCGTACGGCTCCCCGACCTCGGCCAGCGCCCGATGGAGCTGGGCCCTTCTGGGGCGTCCCGCCTGCTCCGGCAGGACGACCAGCACGCGGCAGGCGGTCGGTGCGGGCGCCGGTCGCTCAGGTCGCGCCCAGGTCCGGCGCTTGAAGTGGCCGGTGTCGAGTCCGAGGCGCGAGGCGGCCCGACGCACCCGCCGATGATTGGTGTCGTCGACCTCCATGCCGAGAGCGCGCATGACATCGGCGAAACTCGTGCAGCGCGGCACGACGCTCCGTAGTGCCTCCACGGGAATCGCCGCGCGCCGATGGGTGAAGTGACTGACGTCGATGCGGTGCTCGGCGAGCATGCGGCCCAGCGCCGCCCGTGACCGGCCGTCGTCGGGGACCCCGAGAGCGCGGGCGACGCCACGCACGCTGGTGGCCTCGGCCGCCGCTGTCCGCAGCTCTTCACGGGTGAGGGGCAGGTCGACATTCCGACGCCCGATACCGGGGAAGTGACCGATGTCGATCCCCATCGCGTCGATACGGCGCCGGAGGTGGGAGAGCGTTCCCGTGGCCGGGACGGCTCCGAGCTTCAGGGCCACCTCCCGCAAGGAGGCGGCCGATGCGGCGGCTTCGGCGACAGCGGCGTCCGGATACGTGCGCCATGGACTGCTCTTGACGAAGTGGCCGGTATCGAGGCCGTATCGAGCCACTCTTTCCTGGAGCACCCGGCGACGGCCCCCGCTCGGCTTCAGGCCGAGGCGCCGCATGAGGTCCGCCCAGCTGCGCGCTGCGGCCACCTCGTGTTCCAACGTCTCCCTGCGATAGAGGTCCGAGCGTTCGGACGTCCTTCGTGCTGTCATGCGTCCCCCGTCCCTGTGCCGCTCCCGTACGGCCTGTCGGGCACGGGACCGCTCGTCTCGCAGTGGGTCCAGTCCCCACGTCGTTCGCTCGGATGTCGCACCCTCGTACGGAGTAACGAACCCACGCCCGTCCCGTCACGCGGGAAACGCGGAGCGGCTCGCGCCGACGGGGCGGGGCGAGCCGCTGCGGGAGGGGTGGGGGCTCAGATGTCGAGGTCCTTGATGATCTTCGCCACGTGGCCCGTCGCCTTCACGTTGTACAGGGCCCGCTCGACCTTGCCCTCCTCGTCGACGATCACGGTGGAGCGGATGACGCCGACGACCGTCTTGCCGTACAGCTTCTTCTCGCCGAAGGCGCCGTAGGCCTCCAGGACGGTCTTGTCGGGGTCGCCGACCAGGGTGACCTTCAGGGACTCCTTCTCGCGGAACTTGGCGAGCTTCTCGGGCTTGTCGGGGGAGACGCCGATGACGTCGTATCCGGCGCCCGCCAGCAGGTCGAGGTTGTCCGTGAAGTCGCAGGCCTGCTTGGTGCAGCCGGGGGTCAGGGCGGCCGGGTAGAAGTACACGATGACCTTGCGGCCCTTGTGGGCGGAGAGGGAGACCTCGTTGCCGTCGGCGTCGGGCAGGCTGAAGTCGGGGGCGGTGTCGCCGGGCTGGAGTCGCTCGCTCATCGGTACCTCACGTGGCCGGGAGATGGTTTACGGACCTATGGGTGACGAGCGTAATGGGGGTGCCGAGGGGTGCGCGGCTGCCCGAGCTGACAGACTGTCGAAAGCAGGGAGTCAGAACACGACCACGGAGGCAGTGCGGTGTCGGATACGTCGAGAACGTCGGATACCAGGACTCCGGCGGAGATCGAGGCGGACATCAAGCGCCGCCGCGAAACGCTCGCCGAGACCCTCGACGAGATCGGCGTGCGCGTGCACCCGAAGACGATCGTGGGTGACGCGAAGGCCAAGGTCGCCTCGCACATCGACCACACGCTCGGCCGCGCCTACGTCGGCGTCAATCGCGTCGTCAGCGATGTGAAGGGCCAGCTGGTCACCGAGGAGGGCGCGCCCCGCCTGGAGCGCATCGTGCCGGTGGCCCTGGTCGTGGTCGGTGTCGTCGGGCTGCTCGCCGTCGGTTCCCGGCGCCGCAAGCGCTGATCCGCCGGGGTCCGGGGGCGGGGCGGGCGCGGCCCGCCCCGGGGGCCGCCGGGTGGTTTCCGCGGGACGAGGATCGACCCACTCGCGTGCGGAAGCGGCCGGGGCAGGTAGGTTCGGGTCGTGAGCGCCAATCGGGATAAGCACAGCACCCATCACGACAAGTTGCCCATCCGCATGCTGCACGACCGTGTGCTGGTGCGGCAGGACGCCGCGGAGGGTGAGCGCCGCTCCGGCGGCGGCATCCTGATCCCCGCGACGGCGGCGGTCGGCCGCCGTCTGGCCTGGGCCGAGGTCGTCGCCGTCGGGCAGAACGTCCGGACGGTCGAGCCGGGCGACCGCGTTCTGTACGACCCGGAGGACCGTGCCGAGGTCGAGGTGCGCGGGATTGCCTACGTGCTGATGCGCGAGCGGGATCTGCACGCCGTCGCCGCGGACCGCTTCGAGGGCTCCGAGGACTCGACCGGCTTGTACTTGTAGGCGTACGTCTGCCGAAAGGGCTGGTGACCATGGTCACCAGCCCTTTTTGCCTGGGTTTTGCTACCGTGGAGGAACCCGACGAGACGCGCCGTACCGGGATCGCAAAGACGACGCACCCCCTGTCGTCCGATTCTCGGAGGTGCCGTCATGGCCTGGGTTCTGCTCGTCGTCGCCGGTCTGCTGGAGGTGGGCTGGTCGATCGGCATGAAGTACACCGACGGTTTCACCCGGCTGTGGCCGAGCCTGGCCACGGGTGCCGGGATCGTCGCGAGCATGCTTCTTCTCTCGTACGCCGCGAGGTCCTTGCCCATCGGTACCGCCTACGGAGTCTGGGTCGGGATCGGCGCCGCCGGGGCGGCGGTGCTCGGCATGGTGGTGCTCGGCGAGCCGGTGACCGCCGCCCGGATCTTCTTCGTGTGTCTGCTGCTGGTCGCCGTGGTGGGTCTCAAGGCGACCTCGGGCCACTGACGGGTCCGGTCGGCGGCCCGGCCTCCGGCCCGGCCGCTGACCCACCCGGCCATCGACCGGCCCGGTCACCGGCCGGGCCGAGGTACTAGGAGCGGCGGTGCGGGGCCCGGCCGAAGGGGTTGGTGCCGGCGATCGTCCCGGTCGTGCCGCCGTCGGTCGTGCCACCGTCCGTCGCCCCTCCGGTGCCGGTGCCGTCGGTGGTCCCCCCGTCGGTGGTGCCGCCGTCGGTGGTCCCGCCGTCCGTGGTGCCGCCGTCGATCGTGCCGCCGTCCGTGGTGCCGCCGTCCGTCTGGCCCTCGATCTGCCCCTGGCTCTGGCCCTGGTCCTGGCCCTCCGTCCCGCCCTCGGTCCGGCCCTCGACCTGTCCTTGGCTCTGGCCCTGGTCCTGGCCCTGGATGTCCTGGCCGTCCGACGTGCCGCCGTCGTCGTCCTGGCCGCCGATGGTGTCCGGCGTGCTGGGTTCGGTCGTCGGGGTCTGCGTCTGCTCGGCGCCCGGCTGGAGCTGGAGGTCGAAGTCCGACACCGGGGTGCCGCGGAGCGCGGTCCGGGTGAACTGCGCCCAGATCCGGGCCGGGTAGGCGCCGCCGTTGATGCGGTTCTCGCCGAGGGCGCCGTACAGCGGCTTGTGAGCGCCGGTGTCGGGGTCCTGGCCCATCACGGACACCACGGTGGCGAGGTCCGGGGTGTAGCCCGCGAACCAGGCGGCCTGGTCCTCCTCGGCGGTGCCGGTCTTGCCGGCCGCGGGGCGGCCCGCGGCCTGTGCGGCCGTGCCGGTGCCGCCCTGGACGACGCTGCGCAGGACGGAGGTGGTGGTGTCCGCCGCTTCGCGGCTCACCGCCTGGTGAGTGTCGTGGCTCGGCAGGTCCACGACCTCCGCGCCGTCCTTGGTGATCTTCTCGACGAGCGTGTACGTGCCGCGCCTGCCGTGGTTGGCGAGGGTGGCGTAGGCCTCCGCCATGTCGAGGACGCTGGCGGTGGCCGGGCCGAGTGCGATGGAGGGGGAGGCGGTCAGGTCGGGGGTGTTCGAGGGGACGCCGAGGGACACGGCCGTCTTCTCGACCTCGTCCGGGCCGACGTCGACGGCCATCTGCGCGTACACCGAGTTCACGGACCGGTCCGTGGCGGTGCGCACGGTGATGTCGCCGTACGAGTAGCCGTCCTCGTTCTCGGGGGCGTAGGCGGCGCCGCTCCAGCCCCGTACGGAGCGCTTGTTGGTGCCGTCGTAGACGGTGTTCGGGTTGATCATGCGGCCGTCGCGGGTCGTCGAGTGGTTCTCGACGGCGGAGGTGAACACGAACGGCTTGAAGGTGGAGCCGACCTGGTAGTCGCGGCGGGTCGCGTTGTTCACGTACTGCTTGGTGTAGTCGATGCCGCCGTACATGGCGACGACCTTGCCGTTGGCGGGGTCGATGGCGACGCCGCCCGCGCGGACGTAGGTGTCGGTCTTGCGGTTCTTCTTGTCGAGCTTGTCCATCACCTGGTCGTCGACGGCCTTCACGAAGGCGTCCTGCTTGGGCTTCTGCAGTGTGGTGGTGATCCGGTAGCCGCCGGCGGCGAGGGTGTCCTCGTCGATGATCTCGTTGCTCGTGAGGTACTCCTTGACGGCCTGCACGAGATAGCCGCGCTGGCCGGACATGCCGGCCGAGCCCTTGGCCTGCTTGGGCGCGGGGAACTTCACGCCGGTGCGTTCCGCGGGGGTGAGCCACTTCTTGGCGACCATGCCGTCGAGGACGTAGTTCCAGCGGGCGAGGGCGGCGGGCTTGTTCTCGGGGTGCGCGATCACGTCGTACTCGCTGGGCGCGTTGAGGAGGGCGGCGAGGTAGGCGCCCTGGCCGACCGTCAGTTCGTCCGCGTCGACGCCGTAGTAGGCCTGGGCGGCGGCCTGGATCCCGTAAGCGTTGCGGCCGTAGTAGCTGGTGTTGAGGTAGCCCTCCAGGATGTCGTCCTTGCTCTTCTCCCGGTCCAGCTTGATGGAGATGAAGAACTCCTTCGCCTTCCGCGTGACGGTCTGCTCCTGGCCCAGGTAGTAGTTCTTCACGTACTGCTGGGTGATCGTCGAGCCGGACTGCCTGCCCTTGCCGGTGGCGGTGTTCCAGGCGGCGCGGAGCATCGCCTGCGGGTCGACGGCCGACTCGCTGTAGAAGTCCCGGTCCTCGGCCGCGAGCGTGGCGTGCTGGGCGTCCTTGGAGATCTTCGCGAGTGAGACGTTCTCGCGGTTGACCTCGCCGTCCCGGGCGAGCTGGCTGCCGTCGGCGTACAGGTAGACGTTGCTCTGCTTGGTCGCCGCGGCGTTCGCGGGCGGGATCTTCACCAGGTAGTAGCCGAGCGCGAAGAAGCCGATCAGGAGCAGCATCGCGACGAGGAACGTGCCGAACACCATCCGCCAGGTCGGCACGAGCCGGCGCCAGCCGGTGCGCCCCCGCTTCTGCTTCTTGCCGGGCTCGCCCGGTGCTCCTTCCTGCGGACCCGCTCCGTGCTGCGGCTCGTCACTCATCTGTTCGCCGGACTCCCGTTTCGCTTCGTACGTCGCCGTACGACCTCGTACGCCTTGTGCGCCCCCACTTGAAGACTTTCGCACCCGTCATTCCGTTCCCGGTTCCCGGCACGCGTCCCGCCCGGAAAATGCATGGCGGGTGTCTCGGCCCCGCGGTTAGGCTCCGGACCTTTGGCCTCGGCGCGGCTGCCGGCGGGCTCGGGCACACCAGAGAGGATCTCCTCGTGGGCACAGGGCGGTTGTACGCCGCCGTCGCGGTCGGCGGGTTCCGGCGCTACGCCACGTACCGGACCGCCACGGCGGCGGGGGTGTTCACCAACACCGTCTTCGGGCTGATCCTGGCGTACATCTTCATCGCGTTGTGGGACGACAGACCGCATCTCGGCGGCTACGACCAGGCGCAGGCGCTCAGTTACGTGTGGCTGGGCCAGGCACTGCTGATGGTCGTCGCGGTGATGGGCGGCGGCTTCGAGGACGAGCTGATCGAGAGAATCCGTACGGGTGACATCGCGATCGACCTGTACCGGCCCGCCGACCTCCAGTTGTGGTGGCTGGCCCAGGACGCGGGCCGTGCCCTGTTCCATCTGCTGGGCCGCGGTGTCGTCCCGCTCGCGTTCGGCGCGCTCTTCTTCGACCTGGCGCTGCCCGCCGACCCGCTGGCCTGGATCGCGTTCCTGGTGGCGGTGGCGCTCGGTGTGGTCGTCAGCTTCGCCCTGCGCTTCCTGGTGGCGCTCTGCGCGTTCTGGCTCCTCGACGGGGCCGGGGTGGCCCAACTCGCGTGGATCGCGGGCATCTTCTGTTCGGGGATGCTGCTGCCGCTGAACGTGTTCCCGGGTGTCCTCGGCGAGGTGGTGCGCGCCCTGCCCTGGTCGTCGCTGATCCAGGCGCCCGTGGACGTCCTGCTCGGCACGGCCGACCTGCCGCGCACCTACCTCTTCCAGGCGGCCTGGGCCGCCGCGCTGCTCGCGGCCGGGCGGCTCGTCCAGTCCGCGGCGACACGACGGGTGGTGGTGCAGGGTGGTTAGCCCCGCGCGCGACGGCACACGCCCCGCGGAGCGGGGTCCGGCGGACGTCGTGTGGGCCCCGCAGGGCAGGTACGAGCAGGTCCGCGAGGGACTGCGGGCCTACCGGATGATCGCCGCCATGTGGATCCGTTCCACGATGGCCTACCGTGCCTCCTTCGCGATGACCACCTTCGGCAACTTCGCGGCGACCGCTCTCGACTTCGCCGCGATCCTGCTGATGTTCTCGCAGGTCGACCGGCTCGGCGGCTACTCGCTGCCCGAGGTGGCCTTCCTGTACGGGGTGGCGGGCACCGCCTTCGGGTTCGCCGACCTGGCGTTCGGCTCGATGGACCGGCTCGGCCGGCGGGTGCGCGACGGCACTCTCGACACCCTCCTGGTGCGTCCCGCGCCCGTGCTCGCGCAGGTCGCCGCGGACCGCTTCGCGCTGCGCCGCCTCGGCCGCATCACCCAGGGACTGCTGGTCCTCGGGTACGCCGTCGCCGTGCTCGACGTGTCCTGGACGCCGCTCAAGGTCCTCATGGTCCCGCTGATGCTGCTCAGCGGCGGAGTGATCTTCGCCGCGGTGTTCGTGGGCGGCGCGGCGTTCCAGTTCGTCGCCCAGGACGCCTCCGAGGTGCAGAACTCCTTCACCTACGGCGGCAGCACGCTCCTTCAGTACCCGCCCACCGTCTTCGCCACGGAGCTGCTGCGCGGGGTGACCTTCGTGTTCCCGATCGCGTTCGTCAACTGGCTGCCCGCGCTGTACGTGCTGGGGCGGCCCTATCCGCTCGACCTGCCGACGTGGGTCGCCTTCGCACCGCCGCTGGTCGCGGCGGTCTGCTGCGTGCCGGCGGGTCTCGCCTGGCGCGCGGGCCTTCGGTCGTACCGCAGCACAGGGAGCTGACCCATGGACAACGAGGACGCCGACCTCATCCTTCTCGACCGTGTGGAGAAGGTCTTCGAGGTGCGCAGAAGGACCGGCTTCCTGCGCGCCGAACGGAGGCAGGTGCGCGCCGTGGACTCGCTGTCGTTCGCCGTGCGGCGCGGTGAGATGGTCGGCTACATCGGGCCGAACGGCGCGGGTAAGTCGACCACCGTCAAGATGCTCACCGGCATCCTGACACCGAGTGGCGGCCGGCTGCGGGTCGCGGGCATCGACCCGTCCCGCGAGCGCACCCGTCTCGCGCGGCGCATCGGGGTGGTGTTCGGGCAGCGTACGACCCTGTGGTGGGACCTCCCGCTGATCGACTCCTACCGGCTGATGCACCGCATGTACCGCATCCCGGACGGCCGCTACCGCGAGAACCTCGACCGCTGCGTCGAACTCCTCGACCTCGGTGACCTGTTGGACGTGCCGGTACGGCAGCTCTCCCTGGGGCAGCGGATGCGCGGTGACATCGCTGCCGCGCTGCTGCACGACCCCGAGGTGCTCTACCTCGACGAGCCGACCATCGGCCTGGACGTGATCAGCAAGGCGCGGGTGCGGGAGTTCCTGCGCGACCTGAACGCCGAACGCGGCACGACCGTGCTGCTGACCACCCACGACCTCACCGACATCGAGCAGTTGTGCCGGCGGGTGATGGTCATCGACCACGGCCGGCTGGTGTACGACGGCTCGCCGGCCGGGCTGCACGAGGTGGGGGAGAGCGAGCGGACGCTGGTCGTGGACCTGGAGCGGGAGCTTCCGCCGATCGAGGCGGAGCCGGCGCGGGTGGTGAAGGTGGAGGGGCCGCGCCAGTGGCTGGCCTTCCCCGCCTCCGAGTCGGCCGCTCCGCTCGTGGCCAGGATCGCGGCACGCTACCCGCTCGTCGACCTCTCGGTGCGCGAGCCGGACATCGAGGCGGTCATCAGCCGCATGTACGCGGGCAAGGCAGTCTCGTAGGCTGACCTCCATGACCGACGATGTGCCGGAACTGCGAGCCTCCGACGCCGACCGTGAACGAGTCGCCGAGCAGCTGAGGGACGCCCTCGCGGAAGGCCGTCTCGACATGGAGGAGTTCGAGGAGCGGCTGGAGGCGACCTACCAGGCCCGTACGTACGGGGAGCTGGCGCCGATCACCCGCGACCTTCCGGGCTCGGCGGTCGCGGCCCCGGTCTCCATGGTCAAGGAGCCTGTGGGGGAGGGCAGTTGGGCTGGGCGGATCGTAGGCGGCGAGGGGTCGTCCTCGTGGGGCGTCGCGATCCTGTCGGGCTTCGAGCGCAGGGGCCGCTGGACGGTCCCCAGGCGCTTCAACTCCTTCGCGTTCATGGGCGGCGGCGAGATCGACCTGCGCGAGGCGAACTTCGCGGACCGTGACGTGGTCATCAACTGTGTGGCGGTCATGGGCGGTGTCAATGTCATCGTGCCGCCCGGTGTCGAGGTGGTCGTCCGCGGCATCGGCATCATGGGCGGGTTCGACCACCGCGAGGAGGGACGGCCCGGGGAGCCCGGGGCGCCCAGGGTGATCGTCACGGGCTTCGCGTTCTGGGGCGGTGTCGGCGTCGAACGCAAGCTGACCCGCGCCGAGCGGCAGCGTCTGAAGGCGGAGCGCCGGCAGGAGAAGCTGGACCGCAAGGCGGCCCGCGCCGAGCTGGAGGGAGCGGAGGCCGGGGGGTCCCGGCGGGAGGCTCTCGGCGACATGTTCGACGCGCTCGACGAGGCCCGCGATCTGATCCGCGAGCGCCACGAGGAGCGCTGGGCGCGCCACGAGGAGCGCCGTGAGCGGCACTGGGCCCGGCAGGAGGAGCGCCGCGAGCGCCACCGGGAGCGGCGCGAGCACCGCGACCGGGACTACTGACCGCACCGGTCGCCGACCGCCCCGCCCGGGCCGCCGACCGCCCCGCCCGGGCCGCCGACCGCCCCGTGCGGGCCCCCGACGGTCCGCGACCGGTACCGCGACGGGGACTACTGACCGCACCGGTCGCCGGCTGCCCGCCTGGGCCGTGCGGGCCTCGGACGGTCCGGGAGCCGGGCCGCTGCCGGGTCCTGCGGTGCTGCCGCGCCCCGTGCTGTTGCCGGCGCCCTGTGGTGCTGCCTGAGCCCTTGAGGCGCCTCCGGCCCGGGTTCGGTTCTTCAGGCCCCTTCAGGCTCCGGGGGCCGGTGTCCGTCCGGCCCGCACCTTCCTCCGGCCCCGGGGCATGGTCCCCCAGGGAGCGCCTCGCCGGCACGTGGGGAAGCCTTACAGCTCTGCCGGGGCCGAGCCCTTCAGGTCGTCCAGGTCGAAGACCTCGGCCATCTTCCGGTACCCCTTGTCGCTCGGGTGCAGGTGGTCGCCCGAGTCGTAGTCGGACCGCAGCCGCCGCGGGTTGTACGGGTCGCGCAGCGCGGCGTCGAAGTCGACGACGTCGTCGTACACCTTCCCCGACCGGATCTCCGCGTTGACGGCCTGCCGCACGGCCTCGCGCGCGGCGGTGTAGCCGCGGTGCCCCTGAAACGGCATCAGGGTGGCGCCGACGACCCGCAGTCCGCGGGCGTGCGCCTGACGCACCAGCTTCCGCAGGCCGTCGGTGACGGTGACCGGGTCGACCTGGTTCGGGTTGCGCAGGATGTCGTTGACGCCGAGGTCGATCACGACGGCCCTGACATTGGTGCGGTCGAGGACGTCACGCCCGAACCGCGACAGCCCGCTCGGGTTGTCCGCCGGCCGGCCGAGCCCCGCCGCGAGCACCTGGTTGCCGCTGATTCCCTGGTTGACGACGCTGTAGCGGGGCGTGTCGCCCGACCCGGCCGCGGCCCGCAGCCGGTCCGAAAGGACGTCGGTCCAGCGGTGGTTGGCGCCGACCGTCGACGTGATGCCGTCGGTCAGTGAGTCGCCGAGGACGACGACGGTGCCCGCCGCCTCGTCGCTCAGCACGTCCAGCGCCGTCAAGTACCGCCAGTAATCGCTCTGTTCGGTGTACGCAGTGCTGGTCACGTCCTCCGTGCGGTCGCCGTCCGCGACGTACGAGACCTGCCGCGCGTGCGGGTGGTAGGTGACCGGGCCGGACTCGGTCGGCGCGTAGGTGGTCACGAGGACGTCCGCGCCGTGCGGGATCCGCACGCGCACCGCGTCGCTCATCACCTGCCCGCCCGCCGGGATGACGACCGTGGGGCTGCCGCCGAAGGTGAGGCGGCGCATGGTGTCGGCCGCCGCGGCGGCGTTGTTCGGCGTCGCGGCGACGGCGAGCGAGACGTGCGTGAGGGTCAGCGGCTGCTGCCCGTAAAGATTGGAAAGCGTGATGCGGGCACTCGTACCACCGGCGCTCGCGTGCACGACGTTGCGTATGGAGCGGCCCGCCATGCCGTGCGTCTCGGTGCCGGGCTCGGCCCCCACGGGGGAGGCCGACCATGCGCCGACCCAGGTGCCCGTGGAGGCGGGCGCCGCCGAGTTGTGCGGTGCACGGCCCGCGGCGAGGTTGTTGTGGTCGCCGCTCCCGTCGTCGGCCGAGACACCGATGTAGATGCCGGCGGAAAGGACCACGACCAGGGCGATGATCGCGGCCAACAGGGCGCCGTGTCTCACGGGGACTGCGGACGTCTGTGGGTCCACAGCGTGCCCCGCACCCCCGACGTGACGCTTGGTCATGCGGTGCGTGTCTCCTCGGACGATGGGAGCCCGAGGCTCCGATGTGATCACCCCATGATGCGTCATGGGGCGGAAGAACACCGACAGCGCCCCCTACGGGACCCCTTGGTCGATTCCCCCTCCGAACAGACGCCGGGAACTCCTGGTCCGTTCCAGGAGTCGGTCAGGAAGGAGCCCAGGAAGGGACAATGTGTACGGGCACTGAGAACGGATGGAGTGGATGGAACGCACGAAATCAGGTGAAACAAGCGATCCAGAGCAGCCTGCCCGGTCCGCCGCCGCCGTGAACACCGCGACGACGGCGACCGCCGGGCGGCCGGGCCGGGCGATGACCACCTTCAGCCCCGCCGACGAGGAGCGCCGCCGCGGAGTGCGCCGTATGAAGGCGACGGCGACGGGTCTGCTGCTGCTCGTCGCGCTCGTCTACGTCCTCGCCAAGTGGGCGTCCCACGAGGGCGCCGGCGCCTGGGCCGGGTATGTGGCGGCGGCGGCCGAAGCGGGCATGGTCGGCGCCCTCGCCGACTGGTTCGCGGTCACGGCCCTGTTCCGTCATCCGCTCGGCCTGCCCATCCCGCACACCGCGATCATCCCCACCAAGAAGGACCAGCTCGGGGTCTCTCTCGGCGAGTTCGTCGGCGAGAACTTCCTGTCGGAGGAGGTCGTGCGCCAGCGGCTGCGGGCCGTCGGCATCGGCAGCAGGCTCGGCTCCTGGCTCGCCGAACCGGAACACGCCGACCGGGTGACGGCCGAACTGGCGACCGCGCTGCGCGGCGCGCTGGCCGTCCTGCGGGACTCCGACGTGCAGGCCGTGGTCGGCGAGGCCATCACGCGCCGCGCCGATGCCCAGGAGATCGCCCCCGGCATTGGCAAGCTGCTGGAGCGGATCGTCGCGGACGGCGGCCACAGACGCGTCGTGGACCTGATCTGTGTCCGCGCCCACGACTGGCTGGTGCTGCACGACGAGCAGGTCCTGGACGCCGTGCAGGGCGGGGCCCCCGGCTGGACCCCCCGGTTCGTCGACAAGCGGGTCGGCGAACGGGTCTACAAGGAGCTGCTCCGCTTCGTCACCGAGATGCGCGACGCCCCCTCGCACCCGGCGCGCGGCGCACTCGACCGCTTCCTCACCGACTTCGCCTCCGACCTCCAGTCCGACACCGACACCCGCGCGCGCGTGGAGCGGCTCAAGGGCGAGGTCCTGGGCCGCGGGGAGGTCCAGGACCTCATCGCCTCCGCCTGGACCGCCGTACGCTCCATGATCGTGTCCGCCGCCGAGGACGAGCGGAGCGAGCTGCGGCTGCGCGTGCGGGCCTCGCTGCTGTCGCTGGGCGCCCGCATGGCCACCGAGCCCAAGATCCAGGCGAAGGTCGACTCCTGGGTGGAGGACGCGGCGGTGTACGTGGTGACGACGTACCGCACGGAGATCACCTCGCTGATCACCGACACCGTCGCGAGCTGGGACGCCGAGCACACCACCCGGAAGATCGAGGCGCACATCGGACGCGACCTCCAGTTCATCCGGATCAACGGCACGGTGGTGGGCTCGCTGGCGGGTCTGCTGATCTACGTGGTGTCGCGGGCGCTGGGGGCCTGAGCGGCGAACGCCGGCCGTCGGCCCGAGCGGCCGTCGTCGGCCCGAACGGCCGTCGTCGGCCCTGGCCGGGGTCGTCGGCCCGAGCGCCGGCCGGTGGCGGGCCTGTGGGCCTGTGCTGCCGGGCGCGGGTGCGGGGGGCCGGATGCGGGCCCCTGCTGCCGGGTGCGAGTGCAGGGCGTGCGGTGCAGGCTGGAGGGATGGAGGCCCTTCCCCCGCGGCTGCCGGGTGCAGGCATGGTGGACCCCTCCCGCCGGTGCCGCGTACAGGGCTGGAGGTCCCTCCCGCCGATGCCGCGTGCAGGCCCGCACGTCCGCCCGGCCGGCGCCGTGCGCAGGCGTGAAGGCCGGAGGCAGGGGCACCCGGACGTGGTTCGCTCAGGAAAGAGGGAGCCATGACCGCACCAGCCCCGGGCGCCTCCGGACCCGCCCCCACCGGCACCGTCACCACGGACGTGCCCGCCCGCCTCGACCGGCTACCCTGGTCCCGCTGGCACTGGATGATCGTGATCGGCCTGGGAACCGTGTGGATCCTGGACGGTCTGGAGGTCACCACCGTAGGCAACATCGCCGGACGGCTCTCCGAGGAGGGCAGCGGCCTCGCCATCACCTCCGCCCAGGTCACCGGCACCGCCGCGGCCCTGTACGTGGCGGGCGCCTGCGCGGGCGCCCTCTTCTTCGGCCGGCTCACCGACCGCTACGGCCGCAAGAAGCTCTTCATGGTCACCCTCGCCGTCTACCTCTCGGCGACCGCGCTGACCGCGCTCTCCGTCGACGCCTGGTGGTTCTTCGCCTTCCGCTTCCTCACCGGCTTCGGCATCGGCGGCGAGTACGCCGCCATCAACTCCGCGATCGACGAACTCATCCCCGCCAAGTACCGGGGCCGGGTCGACCTGATCATCAACGGCAGCTACTGGCTCGGCGCGATCGGCGGCGCACTGCTGTCCATCGTCATGCTGAACACGGACATCTTCCCCGCGAACATCGGCTGGCGGCTCACCTTCGGCCTCGGTGTGGTCCTCGGACTGGTGATCCTGCTGGTCAGGCGGCATGTGCCGGAGAGCCCGCGGTGGCAGTTCATCCACGGCCGGGGCGAGGAGGCCGAGGAACTGGTCGCCTCCGTCGAACGGGACGTGGAGCGGGAGAAGGGCGCACCGCTGCCCCGCGCCCGCGGCGAGATCACCATCCGGCAGCGCAAGAGCATCGGCTTCGGCATCATCGCCAGGACCGTGTTCGCGCACTATCCCAAGCGTGCCGTCCTCAGCCTCGCCCTGTTCATCGGCCAGGCCTTCCTCTACAACGCGATCACCTTCGGCTTCGGCGCCATCCTCACCAAGTTCTTCGACGTGCCCACCGGCGGCACCGGCTACTACTTCGCCGTCATCGCGGCCGGCAACTTCCTCGGCCCGCTGCTGCTCGGCAAGCTCTTCGACACCGTCGGCCGCCGGATCATGATCTCCTCGACGTACCTGCTCTCGGGCTTGCTGCTGTTCGGCACGGCCTGGCTCTTCGACCGCGGCTCGCTGAGCGCGGCGACGCTCACGGCCTGCTGGTGCGCGGTCCTCTTCTTCGCGTCCGCGGGTGCCTCCAGCGCGTATCTCACGGTCTCCGAGATCTTCCCGATGGAGACCCGCGCCATGGCCATCGCCTTCTTCTACGCCATCGGCACCGCCGCGGGCGGCATCAGCGGCCCGCTGGTCTTCGCCGACCTCACGGAGTCCGGGGTGGTCGGCGACACCGTGCTCGCCTTCCGGATCGGCGCGGCCCTGATGTGCGCGGCGGGCCTGGTCGCCGCGTTCCTCGCGGTGAACGCCGAGCGCCGTTCGCTGGAGGACATCGCCACGCCACTGTCGGTGGAACCGACCGGGGCCGCCGCGTCGTCCGCGTCGACGAGGAGCTGACCCCCCGCACGGGCCCCGGGCCGCGGCTGGGCTCCCAGCCCCCGGGGCCCGCGGCGGGCCCCGGCTTTCGGGCACGGCCCGGCAGACGCCCCCGGGCACACGGAACTGAGTACGGGCACCTGAGTACGCGTACTCTGTCGGCCCGCCGCCCGGACGGGAACCCTCGTACGCATGACCGAGAAGCTGTTGAGCCCCCTGCGAACGTGCCCCGGGCCGGAACGCCGGCTGACGCGCCTGCTCGGCGCCGTGCTCTCCTGCACGGCGTATCTCCTGTGCCTGCCCTGGGACCTGGGCAACCGCCGGACGACGGAGGGCTCCCTCACGGAGACGAGCCCCGTGACCGGCGCCGGCGTCGTGACCCTCGCCGTGGTCCTGCTGCTCCTGGCCGCCTACTTCGGCCACCGGGACGCGCTGGCCTGGGCGTTGCTGCTGGTCGCGGTCGGACCGGCGACGCTGCTGTACGTGTCGCTGCGCACGCATCCCGGCCCCCCGGACGGGTTCGCGGGCGCATGGCCGCTGGTATGGGCGTTCTTCACGCTGCTGATGGCGACCGGGGTGCTCGTCGCGGCGGCGGTGGCACGGCAGTTCAGGGCAGACTTGGCGGACGACTTCAACGAGGAACTGAGCCTGGCCCGCCGCCCGTGACGCGCGAGGAGCCGTCGCCGACGGCCACGAGGAGCCGTAACCGGCGGCCACGAAGGCGTGAGGAGCCGTAACTGGCGGCCACGAGGCGCGAGGAGCCGTCACCGGCGGCCACGAAGGTGTGAGGAGCCCCGCATGACCGTGCGCAGGATCGTCCCGGACGTCCACGTCGGGTCGGAGAAGGACATGGCCACCAGCCGGGACTTCTACGGCCTGCTCGGCTTCGAGGAGGTCATGCACCTGGGCTGGGTCATGACACTGGCCTCCCCCTCCAACCCCACCGCCCAGATCAGCTTCTTCACCGAGGAGCGCACCGCCCCCGTCGTCCCCGACCTGAGCGTGGAGGTCGAGGACGTGGAGGCGGTCTACGAGCAGGTCCTCGCCTCGGGCGCCGAGGTCGTACGCGAACTGCGCGAGGAGGAGTGGGGCGTACGGCGCTTCTTCGTACGGGACCCGAACGGGCGGGTGGTCAACGTGCTGGAGCACCGGACGTGAGCCGCTCGCGCCGGACGCCCGGAACCCGGGGAGCCCGGAACCCCGGGCGCCCCGGGGGGCGGTCGGTCACTGCCCGTAGAAGTACCGCGAACCCTTCTCGATGAAGTACGAGGCGTAGACGCGGCCGAGGGCCGGCTTCCCGCGGTACATCCCCACGTGGTTGCGCGAGCTGTCGACCACGACGGGCCGCGTCATGCAGGCGAACTTGATGCGCTGCTGCGCCTCCGCCCACTGCACGGCGGCCGGATCGACCCGGTCGCTGACGAGCAGCGGGAAGGCGCCGATGCCGTTCTGCATCCCCACGGGCAGACCGCCCTTGGTGTCCTTGGCGTACTTCATCACCTGGTCCGTGAAGGCCGAGACGACGGGCACGGTTATCTCCGGGACCGCCGCGGCCACCGTGAACAGATGCAGCCTGGTCGCCATCCAGCGCATCTTGAAGTCGGCCCGCCGCCCCACGAGGACGGGCACCCCGGCCCAGTCCTCCCAGCGCGTCGCGCATCCGTCGGCCGTCAACTGGCGCTCCACGAAGGCCAGGTAGGCCCCCGGCGCCGACTGTTCCTGCTGTGGGTACATGGGCGGGATCCTAAGCCCCCGTGGTGGACCCCGGCCGCACGATCATCAGGACGGTGACGGTCGCCCACAGGAGGTTGAAGATCCCGGTGAACATGGCGAGCCGTACGGTCGTCCGCCGGTCGCCCGTGCCCTCCACGAGCGCGCTCTGACGGGGCAGGACCAGCGCGCCCAGGACCACCGCCGCCAGCGCGGTCAGCGCGATCGAGACGATCAGCCAGGTGTCACCGAGGACCCCCATGTCGCTCGCCGTGGCGAAGCCGAAGACGGGGACGGCGACGCCGACGACCGCGTACACCTGGCAGATGCGGTGCAGCAGGCGCGTGGTGGCGAGGGCACGCTCGTCGTCCGGCGCGGCGAGGGCTCTGCGCGCGGCGGGCGGGAACATGCTCGCGGCGACCGTCACGGGCCCGACGGCGACGATCGCGGCGATGACGTGGACGGCGAGGAGGAACTTCGTCACGGGGTGACGGTAGGGCGGGGGAGGATCTTGCAGAAGTGGCGGTTCTGCCAGGCCCCAACGGATTCTCGCCAGTGGGCCCCCTGGATCCCGTGGAGGCCTCTCACCCGGCCAGAATCCCGGAGTCACACCGGAGGGGCCGTCCCGGCCAAGCACGGACACCCAGGTCACGGGAGTGACCGGAAACCGTTGTCCACGTACGCTCTCGCCATGCACACCGTGGCCGTACTGGCGCTCGACCAGGTCATCCCGTTCGATCTCAGTGCCCCGATCGACGTCTTCGGCTGGGCCCGGCTGCCCGACGGCAGGGAGGCGTACCGGGTTCGGGTCTGCGCGGTCGAGGCGGGCAGAGAGGTGGGCGCCGGACCGTTCACCCTGCGCGCCCCGCACGGTCTGCGGGCCCTGGCCGAGGCGGACACGATCATCCTGCCGGGCGTCGCCGACCCCACCGCCCCGCTCCCGCCGGGCGTCGCGGAGGCGCTCCGTGCGGCGGCCGCGAACGGCACCCGCATCGCGTCGGTCTGCGTGGGCGCCTTCGTCCTCGCCGCCACCGGGCTGCTGGACGGACTGCGCGCGACCACCCACTGGATCGCGGCCCCCGACCTGGCCGCCCTGCACCCGGCCGTCACCGTCGACCCGAACGTCCTCTACGTCGACAACGGCCAGTTCCTCACCTCGGCGGGCGCGGCGGCCGCCCTCGACATGTGCCTGCACATGATCCGCAAGGACCACGGCTCGGCCGTCGCCGCGCACGCCGCCCGGATGTGCGTCATGCCGCTGGAACGCGAGGGCGGCCAGGCCCAGTTCATCGTCCACACCCAGCCGCCGGTGCCGACGGGGACGACGCTGGAACCGCTCCTGGACTGGCTGGAGGAGAACGCCGCCCGCGACCTGACCCTGGAGGACATCGCGGCCCATGCCGGCATGAGCACCCGCACCCTCAACCGCCGCTTCCGCGAACAGACCGGCACGACGCCCCTCCAGTGGCTGCACCGTGCCCGCGTGCGGCGCGCCCAGTACCTGCTGGAGACGACCACGTATCCGGTCGAACGCATCGCGGCCCAGGCCGGATTCGGCTCACCGACGGCATTCCGGGAACGCTTCAAGCGGGTGGCGGGGACGAGCCCGCACGCGTATCGACGGGCGTTTCGGGGGGAGGGGGCGGGGCGGGTGGGGTGAGCCCGCGCCCACGCTCGGTGTCCGGCGGGGTGAGCCCGCGCCCGGGGGTGGGCGGTCGGCGTCACCCCCCCGCTTACCTCAGGCCTTGCGGTCGGCGACGGCCCAGGAGGCGAGGGCCACGGCCCCGGCGACGCCGAACACGGCGGGCCAGGCGCCGACCTTCTTGGCCAGCGGGTGGGACCCGGCGAAGGCGGCGACGTAGGCGGCGGTCAGCGCACCGGCGGCCTTCCCGCCGGCGGCCTGCCGCCACTGCTGCGCGGCCGTGGCGCCCGCGGCGGCGAGCACGACCCCGCCCAGCTGCCGCTTCTTGGTCCAGCGCGCCACGCCGTAGCCGCCGATGAGCCCGCTCGCGGCCACCACCGCGGCCGGTACCTTCGCCATCACTGCCTCCCGCTGCTGCGTCAGTCGAACGAACCGAGGCTAACCCGGCCCTTCCGTCACCCGGCGCCCACCCTCACCAAACGTGCATCGAGGTCAATCGAGGCATCAGGGCAGGGGCCGGCGCGGGCATCATGCAGACTGCCGGCTGGCCCCTCGCTGTCACCCGGTGAGTACGTCCGCGAAGAAGCCAAGACGACGATCGTCGGGGGTACCGACGAGCAGCGCGGTCCAACAGGATGTTGTTGTGCTCGCAGCTCGTCTCGGGCAGCATCACGCAGGCGTGGCAGGCGGCGAGGTTGGTTCCGCCGGCACCGGAGGCCTCGGTCTCCATGCAGAGCGGATCCGAGGAGCACCACTCGGCGCGGTGGACCGCCGAACGCACCGTGCGGTCCAGGAGCTCCGGTTCGCCTTGAGCGACGAGGCCGCCGAGGCTGCCCGCCGAGTCGCTCGTCGCCGTGTAGACGAGCACCCCCGCCATGTCGACGGCGGCGTACAGACGCTCACGCAGGGCCGCGGCCGGGTAGCCCGCCTCCAGACTCCACTCGTCGATGAGAACGTGGGCCAGAGTGTGCAGCAGCACCATGCGAGGAGTGGCCGGGGAGGGGACGACCCGGCTCGGATCGTCGGCCCGCCGCTCCAGCACCCGTTGGTGAGCCGCGCGTATCCGCTCGGTCCTGGCCGCCACCGCCGTGGTCTTCTCCCAGGCGCCGAGTCGCTCCTCGTCCAGGCAGAGGAAGACCCCCTCGCCACGCACCTCCATGGCCGGGAGCCAGCGCAGTGGGCGTTCGGAGAGAGGCATCTCCTTGGCATCGGTCGTCGACTCGGCGTCGACGAGCCGGGTGAACGCCTTCAGAGCCCGCACCTCGCGGAGCTTCTTGACCAGCATCGGACCGGTGACACCGAGCGGATCGAGCACGCTCTTGTCACCCAGCGGGGACTCGCACACGAACTGCTCGTCGCGGGAGTGCTCGCTCTCGTCGTTGCCCGAGCGGAGACGCTCGTACTCCTTGTGCCGCAGGGCGCGGTAGCGGTGGTCGAAGGAGGGCGCCTCGTCGCCGGTGGGGTCTTCCTCCCGCTCGGCGTCGAGGAAGGCCATGACTTCGTCGATCGGAACCGGGCTCTCACCCTTGAAGACGAAGTCGAGGCACATCTCGACCTCTGCGCGGCTGTTCAGCTTGCGCAGCTGCTCCCAGTGTTCGGCGAGCGGATCTGCGCGGCCATTGCTCCAAGGGGGGATGGAGAGCGCCGACTTCAGTACCGGCTGCCACACCGCCGACGAACCGCGCTGCAGGGTGCGCAGGGGAAGCCCACACTCGCCCGTTGCTGTGAACGCACCGAGCCACGGACGCTGAACTGGCACGCCCGCACGCCGACCGGGCATGTCCCTGCCCGCGCGCGAGCGAGTTGTGAAGGAACAGTGGGTGCGGAATAGATGTGCTCGATATCCCTGGACGTGTTTCGGGGACGGATGCCGAGAGAACGGCGCCGCCGGACTCAAGCCGCCGTGATCCCGTGGCACGCGTTGTACTGCCGGTTCGAGCCGCACCAGCAAGCCGCCGCCCGCTGCGGCGGCCACGCCTCCGCGCGGCCTCGGGCTGCCAGGGTCGTCGCGTACTGGGGGAGGAGGGCCGGGTCGGCGGGGGACGTGGCCTCCGAGGCGGCGAAGGCCTCGTAGGAGGGGACCGTGCCGGTGACGATGCCCAGGTTCGGGGTGCCCGAGGCGGACAGTTCGCGCAGGGAGGCTTCTATCGTCGCGAGGTGCTCCTCGTGCGAGGGGTACTCGGCGGAGAGGTCCGGGTAGGCGCTCACGAGCTCCGTGAGCTCCGGCGCCGTCCAGTGCAGGACCGCCACCGGGAAGGGACGGGAGAGTGCCTCCCGGTACGTGCCGAGCTCGGCCCGCAGCCGGCTGATCTCCGCCTGGATGTCCGCCGGGTTGTCGGAGCCCAGGGACCAGACCCGCTTGGGGTCGTGGAGCTCGTCCAGGGAGACCGACGACGAGTGCAGGGTGTCCGCCAGGGTGTCCCAGTCGTCGTGCGCCGCGCCCAGCATCCTGCGCACCCGGTGCCGGCCGAAGAGCACGGGCAGCGTCGAGTACGGGGGCTCGGCCACGTCCGCGAGCAGCAGCGTGGCCGCCTCCGTGAACGTCTCCTGCGCCGCCTCCAGCTCGTCGTGGTGCTCCAGCGCCTCCGCGACGATCACCCAGGGGGCGGCGTCGCGCGGGGCCGCGGCACGGACGCCGTCGATGATCGCGCGCGCCTCGGCCTCGTGGCCGTACTCCCACAGGTTCGACGCCTTCAGGGCGCGTACGAGGGAAGGGTCGTCGAGGGGCGTCGAGGAAGCGAGCAGACTGTCGTAGAGCGACGTGGCGCGGGCGCGGTCGCCGGCCAGTTCGAGGTGGGCCGCGGCCTGCACGAGCAGGTGTTCGGCGTCCTCGGGGTAGAGCTCGGCAGTCCGCTCCAGGCGTGCTGCTTCGGCGTTGTGGTCGACGTTCTCGGCAGGCGTGTCGGGGCGCATGGGGGACACCGTACTGCCGTCACCGTACGAAAGTGAGATACGGGCAGGCCAGGGCATTGGCCGGGAGCCGTCGGCGGCGCACCCGGGAGCCCGCTGCCGCAGCTCGGTACCGGAACCTCCTACGTGGCCCTGGTACCGGAACCTCGGAGCCCGACCCTGGTACCGGAACCTCGGAGCCTGACGGCGGGTACCGGAACCCCGGAGCCTGACCGCGGGTACCGGAACCCCGGAGCCTGACCGCGGGTACCGGAACCCCGGAGCCTGACCCCGGTACCGGAACCCCGGTACCCGCCCCCGGCGCGGATCAGTAGCCGTACCCCTCGGGCAGCAGCGTCGCGATGCGGATCAGGACGGCGGTCAGCGTGCCCGCGCACAGCAGGACTCCCGCCCAGGCGCCGACGACCGCCGACCGGTAGCGGTCCGGAGCGTCCAGGGTGACCGAGTCGGGGGCGCCGGGGACACACAGGAGGCGGACCCGGCTGCCTTCGGGCAGGGCGTGGGCGCCGATCGTGTCGGGGACGGCGCGCTCGTGCTCCACGCCGTCGTCGCCGGTCCAGCGGACCACCGGGTGCAGGGCGGCGTACGTCGCCTCGCGGGAGGCCAGATGCCCGGTGACCGTGCCCTCGACGCGGCGCGCGGTGCGGCGCACGACGCGCTCGGTCACGGCGACCATGCCCTGTTGGCCGGTCACCGCCACGCCCGCGAGGAAGGGGATCAGGGCCAGCAGCCAGTACGCGCTCATGGCCGGGGAGTCTATGGGGGTGAGCGGGCCTAGGGGGCCTGCGGGGCTGGGGAGTTGGGCATCCCCGAGTGCCGGGACGCGGGGCCGGGACATCACGCCCCGGCCCCGGCTCGGCCTCACCCTCGGCCCACCCCGGTCCCGACCCAATCCCGACCCCGCCCTCGGCCCACCCCGGTCCCGACCCAATCCCGACCCCGCCCCCTCAGACCGCCACCCCGTCCACCTCCAACGTCTGCACCGCTCCCGCCGCGAACGGCACGGCGACCGTCTTCCCGGTCAGGTACGTGTCCGTGTGGGCGGTGTAGCGGTCGCCGCCGCCTCCGGTGAGGGTGTTCCAGCGGCGCACCAGGCCGCCGGTGGAGCCGGTCACCGTGCCGAAGCGGGAGAGGTCGAAGGTGAGGGTCTGGGCGGAGGACGCCTTGTTGAGCGCGACGATCACCAGACGCCGGGCGCTCCGGTCCAGGGCCGCCACCGCGTGGTCCGCCCCCGTGTCGAGGATCGTCATGCCGGGCCGGATGTGGCGGCTGAACTGCGCCATGACGTAGTGCTTCGTCTGGACCGTGCCGGGGGTGAGGGTCCCGGCGTCGTACGCGATCATCGCCCAGCCCGCGGACGGGTCCATGACCTGCCAGTAGACCCAGGCGGTCGGGTGCAGCCAGCGGAAGTCCAGCAGGAGGTTGCTCGCGAGGGTGGCGCCGCTGCCGTCCGCGTCCCCGTACTCGGAGTTCCACAGGCTCTTGCGCGCGGTCGTCACGGCGTCCGTGTAGAGGAGGTCGCGGCGCCCGCCGGCCCCCTGGTAGCCGTGCACGTTGACGCGGTCGACCAGTGCCTTCGTCGTCGAGTCGAAGGAGTTCCACGTCGTACGGGCCAGGTCGTAGCCGGTCTCGTCGGACGCGGCGATCCGCGTGCCGGTCAGGCCCCGCTTGTCCAGCTCGCTCCTCAGGTGGGGCAGGACGGCGGCCTGGACGGAGGAATCCATGTGGCAGCCCTCCTGGGTGCCGGTGGCCGTCCACCAGTTGGAGGACGGTTCGTTGAAGGCCTCGACCGTCGCGAAGTCCACACCCCAGTCGTTCCTGGCGCGGAGGGCGACCGCGGCCAGGTGGGAGGCGTGCTGGCGGTAGTTCCAGGACTGGAGGTTGTTGCCGCCGCCGGACGCTCCGGACGGGTTGTGGTTCAGACACATCCACCACATGGGGGAGTTGGCGAACAGCTCGCTGATCGCGCCGCGCGCGGTCGCCTTGACGAGGGCGGCGCGCTGCGCGGCGTCGGCCGTCCACTTCCAGGCCGAGGAGGCGGGATCCTCGTCGTTCCAGTCCTGCCAGTAGCCCTCGATCTGCTTGAAGGCGGGGATGCCGGAGGAGGCGACCATGCTCTCGCCGTTCACGCTGTTCCAGCTGCACGCGCCCAGGTTGTAGCGGGCGATGTTCAGGCCGAGGCCCGGCAGTGAAGTGCCGCTGTACGTCGTCGACTTGGTGGTGAAGAAGATGTCGGCGAAGTCGTCCCGGGCGCCGAAGACGTTGGCCCACCAGGCCAGCGAGGTGCCCCAGCCCTCCCAAGTCCCGTACGTGGTGGCGGGGTTCACGGTGATCGTCGCGTCCGCGCGGGCGGTGCCCGTCGCCAGGGTGCCGGCGAGGGCGGTGCCGCCCGCGGCGGCCAGCAGTGTTCTGCGTCGGATCATGGCTTCTCCGTCCGGCCGACTCCCGGCCGTTCTCACGGGGTCGGCGTGTCGACTCGGCTGCCGGCCGTCCGCCGGCACTGGCCGTCGCGCTGCTGCCACAGGAAGGATCGGGTGTGGCGCGTGGGGTTGTCGAGAGTTGCGACAGCCCTTTCTAAAACCGGTGTACGAAGAGGAGTCCGGGGGCCGGGAGGCGCGGGTCTGGAGACTTGCGGGGGGATCGCCTACCGTGCGGGCCCGGCTGCCCGCCGGGCGGTGAAGGAGGCGTACGCATGCGGGCTCACCCAGGGGGCGTGCGCGGCCGGGGTCCCGGCGTCGTGCACCACGGCACCCGCAGACGGCGCGCACTGCTCCGCCGGGCCCTGTGGACCGGCGGCGAACTCCTCGTCACCGTCGGCCTCGTGCTGCTGCTCCTCGTCGTCCACCAGCTGTGGTGGACGAACCGACAGGCCCGGCACGACGCCGAGCGCAAGGTGCAGGCGCTGGAACGGGAATGGGGCGAACCCCGGGCGGACGCCTCCGCACCGGCCGGCGACCCCGGTGGCGGCGCGGCGGGCGACGGCGACTCCGCCGGCGGCCCGGACCCGGCCGAGGGCGCTTCCCCGGCCGGCGGCCGGCGGACCGCCACCGCCGGCGGCTCCGGGCAGCACCCCCGCTGGTCGCAGGCGTACGCCGTGCTCACCGTCCCCCGCCTCTCCCTGCGTGTCCCCGTCGCCGAGGGCGTCAGCAAGCCGGGCGTGCTCGACAAGGGATACGTCGGCCACTACAAGGGCACCCAACAGCCGGGCCAGGCAGGCAACTTCGCGCTCGCCGGGCACCGCAACACGCACGGTGAGCCGTTCCGGTACATCAACCGGCTGCGGCGCGGCGACACGATCACCGTCGAGACCAGGACCGCGCTGTACACGTACGTCGTCGACCGGACCCTGCCGCAGACCTCGCCGAGCGACGGCGGGGTCATCCGCAGCGTGCCGCGCAGCACCGTCCGGCCGTCGTACGGGTACAGCGAGCCCGGCTACTACATCACCCTCACCACCTGCACCCCCGAGTACACGTCCAGGTACCGGTTGGCGGTGTGGGGCGTACTGCGCTCCATGCGGCCCCGTTGAGGCTCTCGGGGAAGTCCGCGGCAGGGTCGTGACGAGAGGTCCGGGGCAGGGCCGCACGAGAGGTCCGGCCGGCCGGGCTGTGCCCGGGGAGCCGTCGGCTAGAGGCGGGGCGGCCCCGGCGGGGACACCGCCGGGCCCTTGCCCTGCGCGTGCAACAGCACCGCGAGTTCGTGCTGCGCCACCACGTCGCCCCCCTCCGCCTGCGGGCGGTACAGCTCCTCCGCCTCGGCGTACCGGCCCAGCGCCGCCAGGCAGGAGCCGAGGTCGCGCCAGGCGAAGCGGTGCCCGAGCGTGACGGCGAGGCGGTACCACTCCACGGCCGCCGTCAGGTCGCCGTCCAGCCGTCTCCAGTAGCCCAGTTGGCCCGCGGCCCGCGCGCTGCCCGCCCGCGCCATCCCGGCCACCAGCTCCTCGGCCTCGGCGACCCGGCCCGACGCCCACCGGCGCATCTCCTGGGCCATGGTCACCAGCCAGTCGGGGTCCCGGCGCACTTCCGCCTCACGGCGCAGCCAGTGCTCGGCCTCCGCCTCGTGAGCGGGGTCGGTGTGGGCGAGTCCGCTGGCCGTCCAGGCCAGTCGGCGTACCGCTTCGAGGTGGCCGGCTTCGGCGAGGGGCACGAGATACCGCTTCGCCTCCTCGTGACGCCCCTGGTCCATGAGGTCGCTGCCGAGCCGGTACTGGGCGGAGGCGTCGCCCTCCGCTGCCGAAGTCGCCATGACCGGCACCCTACGGGGGACCGCGGTCCCCCGGGCGTGCTCGGTCAGGTCCGTTCCCGCAGCACCAGCACGCCGGCCGCCGCCAGCAGGGACAGCCCCGCGGAGACGCCGATCGCGATGTCCGCGCCGTGTCCCGGCCCGCCGGTGGAGGTCACCAGGGCGATGGTGAGGGCGACCCCGGCGCAGGACCCGATGTAGCGGAACGTCTGCTGGGCTCCCGAGCCCATCGCGGCGCGCGCGGCCGGTACGGACTCCACCGCGAGCAGCGGCAGGGAGGCGTTGAGCAGACCGCTGCCCACGCCGGAGACGACGAAGCCGGGCAGCAGCCGGGTCCACGAACCGGCGTCGACCGCGCCGAGCATGGTCAGGACACCGGCCGCGTGCAGGGCGAAGCCCAGGACGAGCTGGTGGCGCGGGGAGACCCGGCCCGCGAGGCGCCGCGCCTGGAGGGCGACGGCGAAGGACAGTCCGGACCAGAGCAGGAACAGCCAGGCCGTGTCCATCGCGGACAGGCCGAGCGTCCGCTGGAGCAGTGCCGGCAGGAAGCTGAACAGGCCGATCACCGCGAGGCCCGTGAACATTCCGCCCGCGGACGAGGCGAGGAAGCGGCGGTGCCGCAGCAGGCCGAGGTCGATCATGGGAGTGGCGGTGCGGCGTTCGACGGCCACGAAGGCCGCCGTCAGGACGACGAAGGCGGCGAGCAGCAGGCCCACCGGTGCGCGCAGCCAGCCGTCGCGGCCCATCGTGAGCGCGGCGACGAGGGCCACCAGGGCGAGGCCGAACGTCAGGGCTCCGGCCAGGTCGGGTCGGCCGCCCCGGGGCGCGCGGGACTCGGTGAGGGCGCGGGTTCCCAGCAGGGCGACGACCAGTGCCGCCGCCCCCAGTACCGCGTAGGCCACCCGCCAGCTCAGCGTCGAGGCGATGCCGCCCGCGAGCAGCGGACCGACGGCGATGCCGCCGCTGACGAACGCGCCCCACACACCGGTCGCGTGCAGCCGGCCGCGCGGGGTGGGGAAGGCGTGGACGATCAGGCCCAGGCCGCTCGCGAGGACCGCCGCGCTCGCCGCGCCCTGCGCGATGCGGGTCAGCGTGAACAGCCAGGTCGAGTTCGCGAGCGCGCCCAGCGCCGTGGTGATGCCGAGGGCGACCGTGCCGGACAGGAAGATCCGGCGGCGCCCGTAGTCGTCCGCGAGGCTGCCGGCCACCAGGAGCAGCGCGGCCAGGCCGAGTGGGGTGCCGTTCAGCAGCCAGGCCTGGGCGGAGACCGAGGTGTGCAGCGCGGCGGCGGTGTCGGGCAGCGTGACCATCGGCGCCGTGTACGTCATCAGGGCCACCGCGGTGGCGGCGCTGGTGACGGCGAGGGTCGGGGCGGCGCGCGGGGTGGTGCCCGGCGGCGGGGGTGCGGGGGCCTCCCTTGATCTCGTGGAGTCCGAGGCCCGGGTGGTGTCGACGGCGATGGCGGCCCGGGCGGCCACGGTGGACCCGCCGGTCCCGGCGGCCCGGGTGGCCTCGGCGGTCGCGTCGGTGGAGGTGTCGGTCCGGTCGAGCCGGGTCATGGCCTGCCCCTTCGGAGCGTGAGTTCGTTCATTGAACCTTCGGATGTTCCGACCGTAGCACCCTAGGTTCGTTCACTGAACCAAGATGTCGGAAAGTGGCTACAGTGGGGGCATGGCTCTGGGCAAGGACTACGCGACGCAGGAGTGCTCGATCGCCCGCGCACTCGAAGTCGTGGGCGAGCGCTGGACGCTCCTCGTCATCCGCGACGCGCTCTACGGCGTGCGGCGCTACAACGACTTCCTCGTGCACCTCGGCATCCCGCGCGCCGTCCTGGCCGCCCGCCTCCAGACGCTCACCGCCGAGGGGATCCTCGAGAAGCGCCGCTACCAGCAGTCGCCGCCGCGCGACGAGTACGTCCTCACCGACCGCGGCATCGCGCTGTGGCCCACGCTGCGCGCACTCGGACTGTGGGGCCGTGAGCACTTCACCGAGACCCGACTGCGGACGTTCCGTCACGCGGACTGCGGCACTGAGCTCGGTCCGTACGGCGAATGCTCCGCCTGCGGAACCGTCGTGCCCGTCCCGGACGTCGAAATGGTGCCGGGACCCGGACTCGATCCGGACCCGGCGGATCCGGTCAGCCGGGCCCTGCTCAGGCCGAGAAGGCTGCTGCGGCCGATCGAGACGGATCCTGTATAACGGCAGGAACGTCAGACACGGCGGGAAGCCGTGGTGCGGGACGGCCGACGCGGGCCCGCCGCACCACGGGCACGAGCACGGGCACGTGTACCCGCACGGGTACGAGCACAGGCACGTGTACCCACACGGATACGAGCCCAGGCACGTGTACGCACGCGGGTATGAGCCCAGGCACGTGTACGCACGCGGGTACGAGCCCAGGCTCGCGTATCCGCACGGCCACAGGCATGCGTACGCGCACGAGCGGAGAGGGGAAGCGGTCCATGACACGGAGCTGGGCGAACGCGCGTCCCGTCGCCGTGCTGCTGGTGCTTCTCCTGGAGGTCGCGCTGCTCGACACGGGCAGCCTCTCCGCCGCCGTGGCCGTCGCGTTCACCGCGACCGCGGCGGCCGGCTCCGCACTCGCCGTCTGCGCCCTCACCGGCTCGCGCTGCGCGCCCGCCGTCCCCCGCACACGGGTCCGGACGGCCATCCGCGACCGTGAGCACCGTACGGCGTTCCTGCCCCAACGCGATCCCGACGCCGCCGGGCGCACCCGCCCGCGCGCACCCGGCCGTGCCCTCCTGACGGCCGCGTAGGGACGCACCGCGCCAT
Organism: Streptomyces siamensis; assembly: GCF_039543605.1. Classification (NCBI taxonomy): domain Bacteria; kingdom Bacillati; phylum Actinomycetota; class Actinomycetes; order Kitasatosporales; family Streptomycetaceae; genus Streptomyces; species Streptomyces siamensis. The sequence goes on from NZ_BAABKB010000002.1 coordinate 184,393, forward strand.
CACGTCACCGGTCACGCCGACCGGCGCTCCGTGCACCCCGCGCGGGCCCGTCATGCCGCAACCCCGACACACGTCGCCCCCGACGCCGTCGAGGTGTCCGATTCCGGCACGACGAGACCCCCGGAGGGCTCACCCATGTCCACGTTCATGTCCGCCTTCGCCGACCTGGTCGAGCAGCTCGCCGACCTGCTCCGCCCGCTGTTCCACGACTCGGCGGCCGCCGCGGCGATCATCCTGTTCACCGCGCTCGTACGACTCCTCGTGCACCCCCTGTCCCGGGCGGCGGCGCGCGGGCAGCGGGCGCGCGCCGAACTCCAGCCGCGCATCGCGGAACTGCGCAAGAAGCACGGGAAGGACCGTGAGACGCTCCAGAAGGCGGTGCTGGAGCTGCACGCGCAGGAGAAGGTGTCGCCGCTCTCCGGATGCCTGCCCAGCCTGCTCCAGATGCCGGCCTTCTTCCTCCTCTACCACCTGTTCTCCAGCTCGACGATCGGCGGCGACGCCAACGCCCTGCTCGGTCACCGGCTGCTGGCCGCGCCGCTCGGCGGCCGGTGGGCGGACGCCCTGGGCGACGGCGGGCTCATCGGCGCCCCGGGACTCGTGTACCTCGGCCTGTTCGCGGTCGTCGCGGCCGTCGCCACCTTCAACTACCGGCGCACGAGGCGGACGATGGCGGCGGCCGCCCCGGCGGCCGGCGACGAGCAGCTGCCGGGACTCGCCTCGGTCAACCGGTTCATGCCGTTCCTGTCGTTCTTCACGCTCTTCACCGTGGCCGTGGTGCCGCTGGCCGCCGCGCTGTACGTGGTCACCAGCACGACGTGGAGCGCGGTCGAGCGGGCGGTGCTGTACCGCGACATGCCGGGCGCGGCACCCGCGGCGGCGGTCCTCACCTGAGCCCGGCCGCCGGGGTTACGGTCCAGTCCGTGAACGGGGTATTGCGGACTGGACGCCGAACTTGGAGGATCGACCAGTCCTCCGATGGCTGCACCCGTCGGTCGACAGCCCGCGATCGAGGGAGATTGTGATCATGAAGCTGCTGCGAGTCGGTACGGCGGGATCGGAGCGGCCCGCGCTGCTCGACGGCGAGGGGACCCTCCGGGATCTGTCGGGCATCGTCCCCGACATCGACGGGGCGCTGCTCTCCGACGACGCGGCGCTCGGCCGGATCCGGGCCGCCGCCGCGGCCGGGGAACTGCCCGCGCTGGACGCGGCCGGGCTGCGCGTCGGGCCGCCGCTCGCCCGCATCGGCAAGGTCGTGTGCATCGGGCTGAACTACCACGACCACGCCCGCGAGACCGGCGCCGAGCCGCCCGCCGAGCCGGTCGTCTTCTTCAAGGCGGCGGACACCGTCGTCGGCCCGAACGACACGGTGCTCGTGCCGCGCGGATCGGTGAAGACCGACTGGGAGGTGGAGCTGGCGGTCGTCATCGGCCGTACGGCCCGCTACCTGGAGACCGACGAGGAGGCGCTCGCGCACGTCGCGGGCTACGCGGTCGCGCACGACGTCTCCGAGCGCGAGTTCCAGATCGAGCGCGGCGGCACCTGGGACAAGGGCAAGAACTGCGAGACGTTCAACCCGCTGGGGCCGTGGCTGGTGACCGCCGACGAGGTCCCGGACCCGCAGAACCTGTCGCTGAAGCTTTGGGTCAACGGCGAACTCAAGCAGGACGGCACGACGGCCGAGCAGATCTTCCCCGTCGCCGAAGTCGTCCGCTACGTCAGCCGGTTCATGACGCTCTACCCCGGTGACGTCATCAACACCGGTACGCCCGCGGGCGTGGCCCTCGGGCAGCCCGAACCGAAGCCGTACCTGCGGGCCGGTGACGTCGTCGAGCTGGAGATCGAGGGGCTGGGGCGGCAGCGGCAGGCCCTCAAGAACGCGTAGGCGCTCCGCTCGGGCTGCGGTTTCTGAGGGCGGGGCCGGGGGCCGGGGTGCCGGGGGCTCTGGGGTGGGGTTTTTCGGGCGAGGGCCCGTGCGGGTCGAGTGTGGCTGGGCGCGCCGTTCCCCGCGCCCCTGGCGGGGCGCTCCCCGGTCCGGCGTTTCCTGCGGGGCGCTTCCGGCCCCGCCTGTCGGCGGGGCCGGGTGGGGTTGTTCAGGGGGTCCTGAGCTTTTCCAGGGCCTCCACGACCATGGCGTGGTCCTCGACCTGCGGCAGGCCCGACACCACCACCGTGCCGATGACTCCCGCGCCCTCGACGATGATCGGGAACGCGCCGCCGTGCGCCGCGTACGTGTCGGGGTCCAGGCGCGAGGACTCCTCGAACGTCGTGCCCTTGGCGCGGAAACGCGAGCCGACCAGGAGCGACGAGCAGCCGTAGCGCTCGACGACCCGGCGCTTGCGGTCGATCCAGGCGTCGTTGTCCGGGGTCGAGCCCGGCAGCGCCGCGTGGAAGAGCTGCTGCCCGCCGCGGCGGATGTCGACGGCGACGGGCGCACGGCGCTCGCGCGCGAGCTCCACGAGGAGCGTGCCCAGGGCCCACGCGTCGTCGTACGTGAAGTGCGGCAGCGTCAGACGGCGCTCCTGCTCCTCCAGCTCGGCGATCTCCGGCGCGTTCACAGGGACACCACCACGGACTCGCGGGCGGACCGGCGGGCCGCCTCCAGGACGTCGAGCGCGGCGGCCGCCTCGTACGCGGTGACCGGGTTGGGGCCGCCGTCGCGGAGGGCGGCGGCGACAGCCGCGTAGTACGCCGGGTAGGCGCCCGGGACCGTGGGCTCGGGGCGCCCGCCGCCGCTCAGCGGGGACTCCCCGGAACCGACGCGGCCCCACAGGGCCTCGGGCTCGACACCCCATTCCCTGCCCGCCGCGGGCCGCCTGCCCTCGCGCAGGTCCGCCTCCTGCGGGTCGAGGCCGTACTTCACGTAGCCGGCCTGCGAGCCCAGGACGCGGAAACGCGGGCCGAGCTGGGCGGTCGTCGCGGAGACGTAGAGGTGGGAGCGGACGCCGTTCGCGTGCGTGATCGCGATGAAGGTGTCGTCGTCGGCCGCGGCGCCGTCGCGGCGGACGTCCGACTCGGCGTACACCGAGGTCGCGGGGCCGAAGAGGACGAGCGCCTGGTCGACGACATGGCTGCCGAGGTCGTAGAGAAGACCTCCGATCTCTGCCGGGTCGCCGGACTCGCGCCAGCCGCCCTTGGGCTGCGGGCGCCAGCGCTCGAAGCGGGACTCGAAGCGCCAGACGTCGCCCAGTTCCCCCTCGGCCAGCAGCTTGCGCAGGGTCAGGAAGTCGTTGTCCCAGCGGCGGTTCTGGAAGACGGAGAGGAGCAGTCCGCGCTCGTCGGCCAGGGCCGCCAGCTCGCGGGCCTCGGCGGCCGTACCGGCGATGGGCTTGTCGACGACCACGGGCAGACCGGCCTTCAGCGCGGCCGTCGCGATCGGCACGTGGGTCTTGTTCGGCGAGGCGATGACGATCAGGTCCAGCTCGTCGGCGCGCGCCCACAGCTCGTCCGGCGTGGCGGCGATCCGGAGGCCGTCGCCGAACTCGGCGCGGGCCTGCTCCTGCCGCTCCGGGTTCGACGTGACGACCGTGTCGAGGGCGAGCCCTTCGGTCGCGGCGATCAGCGGGGCGTGGAAGACGGAGCCCGCGAGGCCGTAGCCGACGAGGCCCACACGGAGGGGAGTACGAGTCATGCCTCCCACTTTCGCAACGCTGTTGCCAAAGTGCAAGCGCGGGGGACAATGGCCGATGTGAACAGGACGAACGCGGGAGAGGCGGGACAGGCACCGGCGCCGACGGCGGCCGGGGGCCGCACACGGGCGGGCGCCGCCGGGTCGGCGGGCGGTGCGCACGGGGCTGCGGGGCCGGGCGGGGTCGGCGAGGCGGTCGGCTCGGGCGGCTCCTCGGGTGCGGGTGCGGGTGCGGGTGCGGGCGGGGCCGTGGGCATGGCAGGGCCCGCCGGGGCGAACCTGCTGGCGTTGCGCAGCCACAACGCCGCCCTCGTGCTCGACCTGCTGCGTGCCGCCGGGCCCGCCGGGATCAGCCGGCTCGAACTCGCCGAGCGGACGGGGCTGACCCCGCAGGCCGTCAGCAAGATCACCGCCCGGCTGCGGGCCGAGGGGCTCGCGGCGGAGGCGGGCCGCCGGGCCTCCACCGGCGGCAAGCCGCGCACGGTGCTGCGGCTCGTCCCCGAGGCCGGTCACGCCGTCGGACTCCATCTCGACCGGGACGAGCTGACGGCGGTGCTGTGCGACCTCACCGGAGCGGTGGTGGCGGAGCGCAGGGCCCCGCTGGACCTGGGCGCCGGGGGCGACGCGGTCGTCGAGGGCGCGGCAGGGGAGGTCGAGGCCCTGCTCGCCGGCGTGTCCGTGCTGGGCGTGGGCGTCGCCCTGCCCGGACCGCTCGACCACACGCGCGGGGTGCTGCACCGCGTCACCGGGTTCCCGCAGTGGGACGGGTTCCCGCTGCGGGACGCGCTGGCGGGACGGCTGGGCCTGCCGGTCGTGGTGGACAAGGACACCAACGCCGCCGCCCTGGGGGTCGCGGTGGCGGGGGGCGAGCCCGCCGGGTCCGCCGGCTTCGCCGCTCCGGCGGGCTCGGGCGGCGGGTCCTTCGCCTATCTGCATCTCGGTACGGGTCTGGGGGCCGGGCTCGTGATCGGCGGGGCCGTGCATCGCGGGGCCCGCACCGGGGCGGGCGAGTTCGGGCACCAGGTCATCCAGCTGGACGGACCGTTGTGCGGGTGCGGAAACCGGGGGTGCATCGAGGTGCTGTGCCTGGACGCGGTCAGGCGGGGAGCGCCGGAGGAGGCGGCCCGGGTGCTCGGAGCGGGGGCCGCGAACCTGGTGGGGCTGCTGGACATCGATCTCGTGCTGCTGGGCGGACGGACCGTCGCGGCGGCGGAGGACGTCTTCGTGCGCGGGGTCGGGGCGGTGCTGGAGGAGCGGGCCCTGCGTGAAGGGGTTGCCGCGGGAGTGCCCGTGCGGGTGGCTCCGGGCGGGGCGCGGGGCGTCGCCGAGGGGGCGGCCCAGCTGCTGCTGGCTCCGCTGTTCGGACGGGGGGAGGGGTAGGGGCGGGGCTCGCTCTGCCGTACCTGGACGGGCAGGGGTGGCAGCGCCGGGGACCCACCGGCCCGTCCGGCGCTTGAGGACGAGGCCGTCCAGGCCGATCCGGGGGTCTGCGGGCGGAGCCCCCGGAAACAAGGGACGGGCAGGGGTGGCGGGGGGCGAAACCTGTCCGGCGCACACCCGGCACACCCAGCGCACGCGGCACACCCAGCGCACCCGGCGCACCCGGCGCACCCGGCACACCGGGCACCGGCTCCAAACCCGCCTCCCGCCTCCCGCCTCCCGCCTCCCGCCCCCAGGCCGGAAGGACTTCGGAGTGCAGGCCGACGCCGTACGGACTGAGCGTCCCCTGGTGCCGAAAGGACTCGGCGAGCCGGCGCCGGCGTCGGACGGGTGCTGCGTTCCCCGGTGGAGAAAGGCCTCTGTCAACGGGAGCCGGCGCCCGGCGGCCGGATGGCCCCCGGCACTCGAAAGGGGCCGCCGTTCGGGCTATTTGTGCGACTTGTCCGGCGTGGTGGGGTGCCACGGGCGGAGCCGCATGGAACGGTCGGGGAGGCCGTTGCCCGGTACCCCTGCCGCCTTCGATCCCGCTCCCAGCCGCCCCCGATCGGCAAAGGCCCCTCATGCGACTGCGTTCCCTGCTTCCGTTCACCCTGACCGCCGCCGCCCCCGCCGCTCTGGGGAGTCTCGCCCCGGCGGCCTTCGCGTCGACCCCGGCCCCGGCGCTCACCGCCTCGGAGCCCCGTCCCGCCTGCGCCGCGCCCGACACCCGGGACTTCCCCATCAAGACCCGTATCCACGGTGGTCCGGCCGTGTACGACGTCGGCGGCGGCTTCTCGACCTGGTACATCGACCTCACCAACACCACCGCGCACGCCTGCGGCGGCATCCACCCGATCGTCGTGCTCGTGGACGAGAAGCGGGCGTTGCGGCCGGAGCAGGCGCGGCTGGAGTTCTACGAGGGAGAGAAGTCGCACGCGGTGACGTTCGACAAGAGCGACGAGGCCGAGAACGTGGGTGCGTTCGACGACGGGTTCCCGGGGTTCACCGTGGGCGCGGGCCGGACCCTCACCGTGAAGGTGCGGCTGTCGCTGACGTCGGACGCGCCCGTGCCGAACGAGGTCGTCGCCAACGCGGCCGTCGTGCAGCGGCAGGACGACGACGGCGACTGGGTGGGGGAGTCGAACGACTACCGCTTCCGCGTCGAGGACCAGGGCGAGGACCCGCAGGAGGACGAGGAGCGGGGCGAGGAGTCGCCGGGAGAGGAGCAGCAGGGGGAAGGGCGGGATCCGGAGCAGGGCGTCGGTGACGGCGAGAGCGCCGGGGCCGACCCCGGCGTCGGGGCCACCGCGAGTGCCGGGGACGGGACCGCCACCGGGGGCGCGAGCCGCGACGCCACCGGCACGGACGAGAACGCGAACCCGTCCGCGGACGTGCTGGCCAGTACGGGACCGGGCGCGCCGAACGCCGTCGGGGTGGCGGCGGGCCTGCTGCTGTCGGCCGCCGGGGCCGCCCTCTTCGTGGTCTTCCGCCGGGAGCGCCCGGGCCGGCACCGCTGACACCCGTACCGCGGGGCCCCGACGCCGTCTGCGACGATCCCCTCGTGGACCTGTACGTCACCCACGACCAGATCGAGGCACTCACGCTGGCCGACCGGATCGCGGTCATGGACAGGCCCGGCTCAGGGACGTCGGCACGCCCCGGCAGTTGTACCGGGGCCCGCGGACCGAGTTCACGGCGTCCTTCGTCGGCAACGCGAACCTGCTGCCGGTGACGGTGGGGGCGGACGGGGTCGTCTTCGCCGGGACCGAGCTGAAGGTGCCGACCGGGGGCGCCGCCCGGGGCGCGACCGCGACGCTGTGCGTACGGCCGCACCTCGTCGGTCTCGGTGCCGGGCCCAACGCCCTGACCGGGTCGGCCGCCGAGGTGCGGTGGCGGGGGCCACGCATCGGCTGTCCGTCGACGTGGGAGGCCACCGGGTCAAGGCGGACCTGCGGGAACTGCAGCGGCCGCCCGCCCTCGGGGACGAGATCACCGCCACCGACGCCGACGCCATCGCCCTGGCCAAGCTCATGGACGGCGTCGGGGTCTTCGAGCCCGACTGGGCGGACATCGACAAGAACCTGACCTCGTACGTCGAGGACTGGAAGTCCGCCACCGGCAGCTGAACCCCGCCCCACCCGCGACGCCCCTGGAACCACCGGGGCCGGGACCACGCCGTCGTGACCAGGGATGCCGTTCGGATCCGGGCTCGAACAGATCCGAACGGCACCCCCTAGGCTGGGGGCGCCGGCACAACGTCGTTCCGGCGCCCCCGGATCGAGTGCGTGCAGGTACGCCAGGACGGCAGGAGACCCAGCAGATGGCAGAGCGCAAGCCCATCGAATCGTGGCTCACCGACATGGACGGTGTGCTCATCCACGAGGGCGTGCCGATCCCCGGCGCCGACGCCTTCGTCAAGAAGCTGCGTGAGTCCGGGAAGCCGTTCCTGGTGCTCACCAACAACTCCATCTACACCGCCCGCGACCTGCACGCCAGACTCCGGCGCATGGGCCTCGACGTGCCGGTCGAGAACATCTGGACCTCGGCCCTGGCCACCGCCGAGTTCCTGGACGACCAGCGGCCGGGCGGCACCGCGTACGTCATCGGCGAGGCGGGCCTGACGACGGCGCTGCACGACATCGGATACGTCCTCACCGACCACGACCCGGACTACGTGGTCCTCGGCGAGACGCGCACCTACTCCTTCGAGGCCATGACGAAGGCGGTCCGGCTGATCAAGGAAGGTGCCCGTTTCATCGCCACCAACCCGGACGAGACGGGTCCGTCCACCGAGGGACCGCTGCCCGCCACCGGCGCGGTCGCGGCACTGATCACCAAGGCGACCGGCAAGCAGCCGTACTTCGCGGGCAAGCCGAACCCGCTGATGATGCGCACCGGCCTGAACGCGATCGGGGCGCACTCCGAGACCAGCGCGATGATCGGCGACCGCATGGACACCGACGTGCTGGCGGGGCTGGAGGCCGGGATGCAGACCTTCCTGGTCCTCACGGGCCTGACCACGCCCGAGGAGATCGAGCAGTATCCGTACCGGCCGTCGAAGGTCGTGGACTCGATCGCCGACCTCGTCGACCTGGTCTGATACCCACCGGACCGTTCGAAACCCGCACGAAGGCACACGGACTCGGACGGAGCAACCGGACCGCTCTGAAGATGCGCCCCGGCGCCGCTGGAGGGAACCTCCTGTTGTCTGGAGGTTCACGATGCGTTCCAAGAGAATCACTCTCTGCGCCGGGGCGGCGGTCGTGGCCGCGTTCGCACCCACAGCGTGGCTCGCCCCCCTCGCCTTCGCGGCCGACCCGGGTACGGGCGTGCTGCTGACGCCCGCGGCCCCCGCGCCCGGCACCGACGTCCGGCTTCGGGCGACCGGCTGCTCGGGCAGGACGGGCACCGCCACGTCCTCCGCGTTCGTCTCGGACGCGCGGCTCACCGCCGCCGGCGGGGGTGTCCTGACCGGCGACACCCGGGTGACCAGCGGGCTGGCGCCCGGCACGTACGCCGTCGAGGTCGACTGCGACGGCCGGGACGGCAAGGTCACGGGAGTCGCGCAGATCGTGCCGCGGAGCTCCGCCACCCAGGGCGCCGTGCCCGACCTCCTGCCGAACGACATCGTGCAGCACCTGCTGCCGCAGGACATCGGGCCGACCATCCGGGTGCCGCAGGGCATCCTCCCGACGGGCATCGTGCCGACCGGCATCGTGCCTACAGGCATCATCCCGACGGCTCTCCTGCCGCAGGACAGGCCGGACGCCGAGCCCGGGAGGGACTCCGACCCCGACGAGGACTCCGGCACCGACCACGGCTCCGGCTTCGCGTCCGCACCGGCCGACGTCCCGGCCTCGCCGGTCGCGCCCGTGCACGCGGGCGGCGGCGGCACCGTGCTCCTCGCCACCCCGGACGCGCGAGCGGCCGGCCCCGGCACCCGGCAGGCCGTGATCGGCCTCGTCCTGGCCGGCGTGGCCGCCGTCGCCGTCGCGATCCTCCCCCGGGTCCGGGGCTCCGCCCGGACCGTCACGCGCCGGGGGGACGACCGCGACTGACATGTCCGAGCACGAGCGTTCTTCCGGCACAGGGCGGCTGCTGACCGCGGTGGCCTGGCTGGTGCTGCTGTTCGGGCTGTGGTTGTGGGGCCGCGACGTGACCGATGTGCGGCAGGGCCTCACGACGCCCACCACCGGGGACATCGCAGCCGTCGGGCGCCCGGACGTCCCGCTGCCGCCCGCGCTGGAACCGCTCGGCAACGCGCGCCCGCAGCGCCTCGACATCCCGTCGATGGGGGTGCAGGCCCCCGTCGTGGCCCGCGGGCTCGACCGGCAGGGCGCGATCGAGCCGCCGCCCTTCGAGCAGCCCGGAGTGGTCGGCTGGTACGCAGCCGGCGTGCGGCCGGGAGCGGCCGGCGCCGCCCTGTTCGTCGGGCACGTCGACACCGACACCAAGCCCGCGGTCTTCTACAAGCTCAGCGCGGTGCGGCCCGGAGCGACGGTCCGTGTCGTCCGCGACGACGGGAAGGTCGCCGAGTTCACCGTGGACGAGGTCCAGGTGATCCCGCGCGATCACTTCGACGCCCAGCAGGCCTACGGTGCCCACGAGCCGGGGCGGGCCGAGCTGCGGCTCGTCACCTGCGGCGGCACCTTCGACCGTGCGAGCCGCACCTACACGGCGAACGTGGTGGTGTCGGCGTACCTCACCGGAAGCGGTTGACGAGCGGTACCGGGCCCGGTCGACGACACGCTCCCCCGGGAGCCGCCGACCGGGCTGGTCCTCGACCGCGCGCGCACGGGCTGCGGGAGTAACCCGGCGACCGGCGCGGGAGGTTCTGGATCCGTCCGCGCGGGTACGCGGGCGGAGGCAACCGGCTCGGGGCCGTGGCCATTTGTGGCAACTCTAGAACGGATGAGCGTTCCGGCCTAGAGGTCGTTTGACGCCAAGTCCACGACCCGTGGCTCTGTGTGATGGGCGCAGGTGGGCATGGCCACGGGAGGGGCCGGGGTGGCCCGGCGCCCGGAGCGTGCGCTGCGCGCGCCCGGGGCGGATGTCTCCGGGTCCCGGAAGGTCCGGGGCTGTAACAGCTCTCCGACAAGGGGTGGGCGACCTCGTGAGCCGCGCGACACCTATGTCAGGATTGAGACTTAGGACGGTGCACCCAAGGGGGAGTTGGATGTACGGCAGCAGGGGGGCCGGGGCACGGGCGTCCGTGGCGGTGGTGGGGGCGGCACTGCTTCTCGCGGGATGTTCCTCCTCCGGGGGAGACGGCAAGAGCGACGGCTCGGGTGCCAAGGTCACGCAACAGCCCAAGAATTCGGACCCGTTCTGGGTCAATCCGGACGGGAACGCGGCCGAGCAGGTCGCCGCCTACCTGAAGGCGGACAAGAAGGACGAGGCCGAGCAGATCCGCAAGATAGCGGAGCAGCCGACCGGCGAGTGGATCGGCCCGGAGAACCCGGAGTCGGAGGCACGCGGCTTCACGGAGGCGGCCGAGAAGGCGGACCGGGCCGCGATCCTGGTCCTCTACAACATCCCGCACCGCGACTGCGGACAGTTCTCGCAGGGCGGCGCCGCCGACGGCGATGCCTACCGGACCTGGATCGACGGGGTCGCCCAGGGCATCGGCGACCGGCCCGCCACGGTGATCCTGGAGCCGGACGCGGTCCTGCACCTGGTCAACCAGTGCACCCCGGACGAGTACCACGAGGAGCGCTACGACCTCCTCAAGGGCGCCATCGGCAAGCTCAAGTCGCTGAAGAACACGAAGGTGTACCTGGACGCGGGCAACGCCGGCTGGGGACACCCCGACCAGATCTTCCAGCCCCTCCAGTGGGCGGGCATCGACCAGGCCGACGGCTTCTCCGTCAACGTCTCCAACTTCTACTCGACCGAGGACTCCATCGCGTACGGCAAGCAGCTGTCCGCGAAGGTCGGCAACAAGCACTTCGTCGTCGACACCAGCCGCAACGGCAAGGGCCCGTACACGGGCGGCAAGGCGGACGAGAACTGGTGCAACCCGCCGGGCCGCGCGCTCGGTGAGACTCCGACGACGAAGACGGCCGACCCGCTCGTCGACGCCTATCTGTGGGTCAAGCGGCCGGGCGAGTCCGACGGCACGTGCAAGGGCGGGCCGAAGGCCGGCCAGTGGTGGCCGGAGTACGCGCTGAAGCTCGCACGGGCCACCGAGTAGCGCGTGGGCCGCCGGGCACCGACGGCCGAACACGAGGAAAAGGGGGCGCCCTCCGCTCGAAGCGGAGGGCGCCCCCTTCGTCCGTGGTCCTCGCCCTCCGGGGCGAGGCGCACCCGGTGCCGGGCGGCCGGGATCAGGGCACCCTGACCCACTGGGCCTTGCTCGGCGTTCCCTGGTCGTCCGTCACGAACAGCATGTACCAGCCGGACTCCACGAGATTCCGGCTCTTGGGAACCGTCACCGTGATGCCGTCCTTCGTCTTCGTGAAGTCCAGCGCGATGGAGCGCTGGTCGACGTCGGTGACGTGCGTGGAGGCGCTCGGCCTGATCAGCCGGGCCGTCTTGATCGACGACGTGTGCTGCGAGGAGAACGTGGCCGAGCCGCCGCGCGCGATCGTCTTCGGCCCGCCCGAGAGCGAGGGCCGCGAGTCCCGGTACAGGTACGGCGGCGTGTAGATCTCGATGCGCTGCTCGAACACGCCCGGCTTGGTGTCGGCCTTGTCGGCGTAGAGCGAGTCGGACCCGAAGAACATCACGCGGCCGTCGGGCAGCAGGAGCGAGCCCGAGTGGTAGTTGCGGCCCACCAGCGGGTCGGCCACCCGGTCGAAGGTGTTCGACTTCGGGTCGTAGATCCGCGCCTGGAGGATGTTGGAGTCACCGCGCCCGCGGTAGTCCTCGGAGCCGCCGGACACCAGCACGGTGTCGTCGGGCAGGATCGAGGACTGCGGGTAGCGGGTGCCCTTCTCCAGCTCGGGACCGTCCACGAACCTCGGGTTCTTGTCCAAGAGGTCGATGAGCCGGGTCTTCTTGCTGGACAGCTGGGACTCGCCGACCCCGCCGCCGCCGATCACCATGTACTTCTCGTCCTGGGCGGGCGGCAGCAGCACCGTGCCCGAGGTCTCCATCATGTTCGCGTCGCTCAGGCCCTTGAGCTTGGTGAACTTGTTGGTCTCCACGTCCCAGACACCGGGCTTGCGGCCCACGTCGTCGGGGCCGTACCCGGCGTTCGAGCCCGAGTAGAAGAGCTTGCCGTTCTGCATCAGGGAGATCGCCGGATAGGTCGGGAACTGCCGGATGCCCTTGGTGTAGGTCCACTTCTTGGTCTTGGGGTCGAACACCTCGTTCTTGCCCGGGACCAGCTGTCCGATCTCGTCGAGACCGGACAGGCTGAGCACCTTGCCGTCGGACAGGGTGGTCAGCGTCGGGTACCAGCGGGCCTCGTTCATCGGGTCGACCTTGATGTACTTCTCGGCGACCGGATCGAACTCGTAGGCGTCCCTGATCCCCTGGAAGTCCTTCTTGTCCAGGGCGAGTTTCTGCGCGATGCCGTACGTGTTGCGGGCGTCGGTGCCCGTCAGGCCCTGGACGCGGTAGTTGTCCTGGGTGCCGGTCTCGTGCTTCTGGCCGCTGCGCTGCGACTCGACGTAGATGCGGCCGAGGCCCGGGTCGTTGCGCAGGAACACGCCGGTCGCCGGGTCGAAGACCTTCTTGGCGCGCGGTACGAGCACCGGGTCCTTGGAGACGAACGTCTTGCCGTTCTTCTTGCCGGTGAACTTGGTGCCCGCGGGCAGGGTGATCGGCTTGTCCGGGTTCTCGTTGTGCACGATCATCAGGCCGCCGGCCTTGGTGACGTCGCCCTTGAGCTTCTCGTACCGCTTGGTGCCGCCCGCGATCAGCAGGTTGCCGTTGGACAGCTGGGTGTGGCCCGTGCAGAACAGGTCGCTCGGCGTGGGGATCTTCTTGATGGTGCCCTTGACCGGGTCCCAGATCCGCGTGTCGAACCTCTTCGCGTCGAAGTTGTTCTGGTTGTTGCCCGAGCCCGCGACGAGCAGGACCTTGCCGGTGTGCAGCAGGGCGGCGTGGATGGTGTTCTGCCGGTACTCCTTGGGGAACTGGACTATGTCCCAGTGGCCGTTGTCGGCTTTGTACTCGGGCTTGTTGATCGTGTACTGGTGGTACTTGTCCGTCCCGAAGCGATACAGCCAGGGCCCGTTCATCCCGGCCAGAGCGAGCACCACCACCCCGGTTATGCCGAGGCGGCGGGCACGGCGGCGGCGGGCACCGTCTTTCATTTCTTACGTCCCCCAAGGGCGATCTGCATGGTCTGGTCGTTGCCCCCGGCCGAGGCCCAGGTGGGCCGCTGCTGCGGCGCGTGCGGGGCGTGCTGCTCCTGCTGCGGCACGGAGGCCTGCGGCGGGACGCTGGCGGCCTCGGGCGGCGTCGGCGGCTTCTTCCGCTCCTGGCGCATGGTCCAGCGCCAGGCGAAGATCGGCGAGGCGGTGATCAGCAGGGCGAAGGTGGCCCAGGTGATCATCGCGGGGTGGGAGTGCCCGAGCACGAAGCCGGCGGTGATCGAGCCGGCGAAGACCAGGATGAAGAACAGGTGGATCCGGAAGGTCCCGAACAGTGTGTCGGGGCTGGCCGAATCGCCCTTGGGCGTCACCACGAACTTGCTCTTGCGGCGCAGCACCGCGTCCATCAGCGAGCGGGCGTAGATCGGCGCGGACAGCGCCGACATCACCATGCCCGCGACACCGCCGGAACCCTCGGGCTCGTGCGGCGAGACGTTGTGGCGCCGGTTCCAGATGTACAGGCCGATCTGCAGCGCGGACGCGTTGCCGTAGAGCATCAGCCAGACCGTCGGGTCGATGTTCACGCCGGAGGCGCCCAGGCCCAGGAAGAGGGCGCAGCTCAGTGCCGCGAGGATCCAGTTCAGCGCCGACATCGGGTAGAAGATGATCATCATCGTGTAGTTGAAGAGCTTGCCCGGAGGCATGGAGAAGAAGCCCTTCCAGTACTGCTTGAGGATCGTCTCGTAGGTGCCCCGGGACCAGCGCAGCTGCTGGGTGAAGAAGTCCGTCCAGGCGTTCGGCCCCTCGCCGACGGCGAGCACGTCCGGGGTGTAGACCGACTTCCACTTCCGGCCGGTGGCGGGGTTCTTCGCGCGGTGGATCTCGAAGCCGGTCGCCATGTCCTCGGTGATCGAGTCGTACAGGCCGCCGATCTGCTTCAGCGCCTTGATGCGTACGGCGTTCGAGGTGCCCACGAACATCGGGGCGCCGTAGAAGTTGCCGGCGCGCTGGATGAGGGCGTGGAAGAGGAACTGCTGGGACTCGGCGGCCTTGGTGACGAACGCGTCGTAGTTGCCGTACACCTGCGGGCCGATGACGAAGCCGACGTCCGGGTCACGGAAGAAGCCGAGCATCCGCTCCAGGTAGTTGGGCAGCGGCACGTGGTCGGTGTCGACCGAGGCGAAGTAGTCGTAGTCGTCGCCGTGCGCCTCCAGCCAGGCGTTGTAGTTGCCGTGCTTGGTCTTGGCGCGGTGCGGGCCCTTGGCCCGGTTCCACTTGGAGACACCCTTGCGGGAGAAGTGGTGCACGCCCAGACGCGCGCACACCTCCTTCACCTCGGGGTCGTCGCCCTCGTCGAGGAGCCAGACGTGCATCAGGCCCCGGTGGCGCAGCTTGACCGCCGCCTCCAGGGTCTTCGTCACCATGGCGAGGGGCTCCTTGCCGGGCACGAAGGAGGTGAGGAAGGCGACTCTGGTGCCGGTCTGCGGCACCACCGGGATCGGGTCGCGGGCGACCAGGGTGGCGTGCGCGTTCGACAGCACGTTCATGCAGCGGAAGAACTCGATCAGACCGATCGAGACCAGCATGACGATGTCGAGCGCGGGCAGGAAGTCGTAGGCCGGGTAGTCGCGTTCGGTCCAGTGCTCGGGCTGGAGCAGCCAGCCCAGCAGGATCAGCGAGAGCAGCGGCGCCGCGCCCAGCATGAGGGCCGCCCGTATGCGGTGCGGCTCCTGCGACAGCAGCGAGCGGTACTGCACTTTGTAGGGCTTGCCCGGGTCCGGCTGAGTGAGGGGCCCCGCGAGCCGGCTGTAGTGCTCGTAGTCGTACCTCGGAAGCGACTTCTTGATTCTCCGGAAGCCGCCCGTCCGGTGCGACGGCACACGGAGCTGGGTCGTCTCGGACGGGTCGAAATTCTGCCGGGCGCCCGTCGGCGTCGACGTCATGAGTCATCCCCCCGCACGCACGGTCACGTGCGTGTTCGTCGGTTCTTGGCGCCCGCTCAGGTCCCCCTCGACCTTCCCGGACGCATCACTGGCAGGCCGCAGTCACCACATCTTCCACACCCTATAGACATGGAACGACGACCTTCCGGTTGCATGATGCCCCCCTCGGCATCCGTTCATGAACGGGGCCCCCAACCCCCCATGCCCGCAACCGGCCCTGCCCCCAACTGTCATGTATCGACAGTCCCTTGAAGCCCAGGGTTCTACGCCGTTCATCATGATCGCAAGATGCGAAACGATGTGTTAACCGGTCATACGCGCTCATTGGGACGCGTGTACGACGGCGGGGGTGATGTGGCGTACGACGAAGGGCCCCCTCGCGGTGGCGAGAGGGCCCGTCGGTCGGTGCGCCGCCAGGGACTCGAACCCCGGACCCGCTGATTAAGAGTCAGCTGCTCTAACCAACTGAGCTAGCGGCGCCTGCTGACGGCAGAACTCTACCCGACCCGGGAGGGTGCTCCGGACCGCCGGACCGCCGGACCGCCCGGGCTGCAGGGTGGGCGAGGGGTGGGCCGGACGCATGCGGAGGGCTCCGGGGGGAGCGGCCGCGGGCCGGGCGGGCGTGGTCGGCGCCGGGGGAGGGGGCTCGGGCTCCGGCGGTCGCGGCCGGCTCCGGGTGAGGCGGGGGCCCCGGGTGGCGTACATCATTCGGACCGTCAACATGCGACACCGGGGCACAGTTGCCAGACTGGCGAATGTGCAGAAATGCGGACAATTTGACGGGGAGTGTGAGGGGAGTCGCATGGATGCTCCGGTGTTCGAGGAGATCGATCCCGCGAGCGACTGCGACTGTCCCGGATGCGTGCACTGGCGGCGTGTGATGCCCGCTTCCGTGCTGCCCGGACCCGTGGGCCATCCGGCGGCACGCAGGGCGCTCGTCCTGGCCGCCGCGGCGGGCACCGTCCTCGGCGCCGGCCAGTCGGTGCCGGCGCTCGCGGTCGCGCACGGACCCGCACGGCCGGGCGCCCCCGCGGCTGACGAGCCCGGTACCCCGCAGGGCGGCCGGGCTCCGCTGCACGGTCCGGCGGGCAGACCCGCGAAGCCGGCCAGGCCCGGGGCCGCGGTGCCCACCACCACCCGGGCCGCCATCATCAACCGGGCGAAGGCCTGGGTCTCCGGCAAGGTGCCGTACAGCATGAGCGCGTACTGGTCGGACGGGTACCGGCAGGACTGCTCCGGCTTCGTCTCGATGGCCTGGAACCTGCCCGGCAACGAATGGACGGGCAGCCTCGCGGGTTTCGGGGTGCGCGTCTCCCGCGACCAGCTCCAGCCCGGCGACATCCTGCTGTTCCACAATCCCGCCGACCCGCAGAACGGCTCGCACGTCGTCCTGTTCGGCGGCTGGACCGACTACACGCACACCTATTACATCGCCTACGAGCAGACCCGCCCGCACGCTCGCAAGCAGTCCACGCCGTACGCCTACTGGACGCACTCCACCGGCTATCTGGCCTACCGGTACAAGGGGCTCGCGGAAACCACGACCGGTGCGGGCGCGTCCTCCCCGGGCACCGCGACGGCACGCTATCCGGGCTCGGCGTACTTCGGACCCGGCGCGGACAACGCCTACGTCACCCAGTTGGGCCGCCTCCTCGTCGACCGGGGTGCGGCCCGCTTCTACGCCTCGGGGCCGGGGCCGCGCTGGTCGGACGCGGACCGGCGGGCGACCCAGGCGTTCCAGCGGGCGCAGGGCTGGACCGGGACGGCCGCGGACGGGCTGCCGGGGCCGCAGACCTGGTCGTACCTGGTGGGAAGCAAGGGCAAGGACATCCCCGGTGCGGCGGCGGGGGGTTCGGGGTCCACGGGGTCCTCCGGCGGCAAGGAGGGCACCGGACAGGACGGCGGCCGGGCGCCGGGCGGATCCTCGCACGGCGTGCCCGGCTATCCGGGGCGCGGCATGTTCCGCCCCGGGGCCGACAACGCCCATGTCACCCGGCTCGGGCGGCAGCTGGTCATAAAGGGGTTCGGCAAGTACTACACCTCGGGGCCCGGTCCGCGCTGGGGTGAGGCGGACCGGCGCAACGTGGAGGCGTTCCAGCGGTCCCAGGGCTGGCGCGGCGGCGCCGCGGACGGCTATCCGGGGCCGGAGACGTGGCGGCGGCTCTTCTCCTGAGCACCGTTCGGGGCTCGTGAACATCTGGTTCGTCCGTCGGTTCCGGGTCCGTCCGTCACGGCCCGGCGATTCCCGGGCCCGTCCCGGGTTCTCACGAAACTTCCAGGCGCGGAGGCATGGAGGCAGCTATGAGCACGACGACGTCACACACCCCGGAGTCGGAGGGGGCGTCCTCCCCGGCCTGCGGGTCCGATGCGGCCGCGGAGGGCGCCGGCGGTCCCCGGTCCGGGCGCCTCATCCAGAACGAGGTGACCACCGAGATCCCCGTCCACCTGCTCTTCCGGGACGACCCGGAGCCCGTCTCCGTGCCGCTCGCGCCCGCCGTCGTGGGCCGCAGGCGCGGCACCGGTGAACAGCCGAGGGTCAGACGGCCCGTTCCCGGGCGGGCGCCTCGCCCGGTGCCGGAGGTCGAGCCCGAGCTGGTGGAGCGGCCCGCCCGGGTGCTGCCCGGAGCGGCGGGGGTGCTGGCCGGGGCCTGCGGGGTGGCCGGGTGCGTGCTCACCTCGTGGTGGTCGGGTGCGCTGCCGCCGTCCGTGACCGGGGCGCTGGAGCTGCCGGCCGCCGCGGGCGCCGGGCTCGGGCCCGCGCAGTGGGCGGCGTACGCGGGGGCCGGTGCGCTCGGCCTGTTCGGCTTCGGCGGCCTCGCCCGCGGCCGGACCGGGCGGGCCTGGGTGCTCGGCCTGTTCGGGCGCTACCGCGGCACGGTCCGGCGCACCGGACTGATGTGGATCAACCCGCTGGTGCTGCGCCGCCGGGTGGACGTGCGGCTGCGGCACTGGCGCAGCGAGCCGATGTCGGTGGTCGACGCGAACGGGGTCGCGCTGCGCGTGGTGGTGCTCGTCGTCTGGCGGGTGAAGGACACCGCGCGGGCCACGCTCGGCATCGAGGACCACGAGGAGTATCTGCGGGCGTGTGTGGAGGCGGCGCTCACCCGGCTGCTGTCACAGCTTCCGGCGGAACTGCCGCCCGCCGTCGTGAAGGACGTGACCCTGCGCAACACGGACGCGGTCGGTGAGGCGCTGACCCGGCTGGTGGCCGCCGACACGACCCCGGTGGGCCTCGAGGTGTTCTCGGTGCAGCCGATCCGGATCGAGTACGCGCCCGAGGTCGCGGCCGTGATGCAGCGCCGCCGCGTCGCCGCCCTGGACGCCCAGCACCGCGACACCGTGCTGAGCTCCGTCGTCGACTCGGTCGAGGACACGGTGACCCGGCTGACCATGCGAGGGCTCGTGGAGCTCGACGACTACGAACGCAAGGCGTTGGTGAAGGACCTGACGGTGGCCTTCTACACCGGGCGCAGGGAGGCGTCCTCGTAGGCGTGGACCGGCCGGCCCTCCGGGATCCCGTGCGGCCGGGCCGAGGGAGGCGGCGCCGCGGCCGGGTCCCGGCGCGCGTGGCGGAGAGCTTCGCGATTGGTATGGACATGTTCAACTACCGGCAATAATCTGGGACTTGGTCTAGACCTGAAAATCGCGCGCACGGCTCACCGAGAACCTCCCCCACGTCCTCCAGGAGCGGCAGCATGCGCATACGGACGACCGAGATCCGTACCACCAGGAAAGCCAAGCTGTACGCGGCCGTGCTCGGCCTCGCCACCGCGGGCACCTTCGTGCTCTCGACCGGCGGCGCCGACGCCCACGGCTACACCGACCAGCCCCTCAGCCGGCAGAAGATGTGCGCCGCGAACGGCGGCACCGTCGCCAACTGCGGTGACATCCAGTGGGAGCCCCAGAGCGTCGAGGGCCCGAAGGGCTTCCCGGCCGCCGGCCCGGCCGACGGCCGGATCTGTTCCGCGAACCACACCAACTTCAGTCAGCTGGACCAGCCCAAGACCCCAGCGGGCACGGCCTGGCCGACGACAAAGGTGACCGCGGGTCAGAGCTACGGCTTCCGCTGGCAGTTCACCGCGGTGCACGCCACGACCGACTTCAAGTACTTCATCACCAAGAACGGCTGGAACCAGAACCACGCGCTGACCCGCGCGGACCTGGAGACCACACCGTTCCTGACCGTTCCCTACAACGGACAGCGCCCCCCGTCCACGTTCTCGCACACCGGCACGCTGCCGGGCGGCAAGAGCGGGCACCACATCATCCTCGGCGTGTGGACGATCAACGACACGGCGAACGCGTTCTACTCGTGCGCGGACGTCACGTTCTAGTCCGGCCCGCCAAGGGGCGGCTCGCGCGACGCCCGCATTCTGAGGCTTCCTTGAGCTGCCCCTCCTTCCCCGGAGGGTATGTTCCCCGCACGCCGACGGACCGCGGCGGCGTGCGGGGAACCGCACCGGACACCGGGGGAACGAGATGGACGCGCTGTTCTACGCCATTCCTGCACTGATCATGGCCGTGACGATGCTCATGGCCGTCAAGGTGGTCCGCCGCTCACTGGAGCTGAGGAGCGCCTGGAGCAGTGGACTGACCGCCGAGGCGCGCTGCCTGCGCTCGTACACGACCACCAGCGGCGGGGGCAGCACCTCGGTCACCACGACGCTGCACCACGTCTACGAGTACACGACGCGTGAGGGGCGCACGGTCCGCTTCGACGAGGCGGGTGGCCCCTCCACCGTCGTCGAGGGCGACATCGTCACCGTGCACTACGCGGCCGGACGCCCCGAGAAGGCCACGGCCCGGCCGCCGCACCCGGGCAGGGCCGCTGCCGGCACCGTCGGCTTCCTGGTGTTCTTCGGCGTGATCATCGCCTTCTGCATCGGCTTCATGGTCACGTATCACGAGGTCTTCGCGGCGAACGACGCCCTCGGCGGATTCTGAGGCGGCCGCCCGGGCTACGGCGTCGCACCCCTCCTCATCTGACGGTGCGTCAATTAAGGTGCGCGCCCATGGGGTCCATGAAGCGCACCGTCGCGGAGCTCGTGCGGGAACGGTGGGGCGACCACCGGCCGGGACTGTGGTTCGAGGGCCGGTTCCTGAGCCACCACCAGGTGGCCTCGGGCGCCGCCGCCCGGGCGGCGCTCCTCGCCGACCTGCTGCCGCCCGGTGCCGAACCGCACCTCGGCGTACTGCTCGACAACACCCCCGAGTACCCGCTGTGGCTGAGCGCGGCCGCCCTCGCCGGCGCGGCCGTCGCCGGAATCAACCCGACCCGGCGGGGCCCCGAACTGGCCCGCGACATCCTGCACACCGAGTGCCGGGTACTGGTCACCGAGCGGGCCCATCTGCCACTGCTCGACGGCCTCCACCTGCCCGGGGTACGCGTCCTGGTCACCGACACGGACGCCTACGCCGGTCTCCTGGCGCCCTACGCGGACGCCGGGCCCGACACCGGCACCGCCCGCGCCGACGACCGCCTCCTGCTCTACTTCACCTCCGGCTCGACCGGCGCCCCCAAGGCCGCGATCTGCACCCAGGGCAGGCTCGCCGCCGCGGGGCAGTCGCTCGTGGACCACTTCGGGGTGCGCCCGGACGACACGCACTACATCTGCATGCCGATGTTCCACGGCAACGCGGTGATCGCCGACTGGGCGCCCGCGCTCGCGGCGGGCGCGACCGTCGCGCTGCGGCGCCGATTCTCCGCCTCCGGGTTCCTCGCCGACGTACGCGCCTCGGGGGCCACGTACTTCACCTACGTGGGCCGCGCCGTCCAGTACCTGCTGGCCACGCCCGCCCGTCCCGACGACCGGGACAACCCGCTGCGGACCGGCTTCGGCACGGAGGCCGGCGCCGTGGACGCCGCCGCCTTCGAGGAGCGCTTCGGGGTGCGGCTGGTGGAGGGGTACGGCTCCTCGGAGGGCGGCGCGGCCATCCAGCGCGCCCCCGGCACACCCCCCGGCGCGATCGGACGGGCCGCGCCCGGCGACGACCTCGCGGTGGTCGACCCCGGCACCCGGCAGGAGTGCCCGCCCGCCGTCCTCACCGGCGACGGCCGGCTGCTCAACGGCACCGAGGCGATAGGCGAGTTGGTCAATCGCGGACCCAACCCCTTCGAGGGCTACTGGCGCAACCCGGACGCCGATGCCGCACGCCGCCGCGACGGCTGGTACTGGACCGGCGATCTCTTCTACCGCGACGCCGACGGCTTCCTCTACTTCGCCGGACGCACCGACGACCGGCTCCGCGTCGACAGCGAGAACCTCGCCGCGGCGATGATCGAGAACATCCTCTCCCGGTACGCGGACGCCGCCGCCGTGGCGGTGTACGCGGTGCCCGACCAGGCGGCCGGGGACCAGGTGATGGCGGCGCTGGCCCTGCGGTCCGGAGCCGCCTTCGACCCGCTGTCCTTCGGTGAGTTCCTGCTCTCCCAGCCGGACCTGGGGACCAAGATGGCCCCCCGCTACCTGCGGATCGTGGAGCGGATGCCCGTCACCGCCACCAGCAAGATCCACCGGGTGGGCCTGCGGCGGGAGGGCTTCCGCTGCCCGGACCCGGTGTGGTGGCGGCCTCCGGGCGAGCCGGCCTACCGGCCGCTGGACACGGCCGACGTCGACGCGCTGCTCGCCCAGTACCGGGCCCGGGGACGCGAGGAACTGCTCGCGGGGTAGGGCCGGCCCCACCCCGGGGACACCCGCTGCGCATATGGTCCGGGGCGCCCGCAGCCGCCTACCGTGACCGCATGATCAGCAGAGCCGGGCCGTGGCGTGCGGCCGGATACCTCGTCACCGGTGTGCTCGTCGGCGCCCCGCTCCTCGTGGCCCTGCTCGTGCTCGCGGTCGCGGGCGCGGCACTGACCCCGCTGCTCGTCGGGCTCCCGCTCCTCGCGCTCCTCGCGCTGGCCGGCGTGCCGGTGGGGGCCATGGAGCGGTGGCGGCTGCGGCTGGTCGACCCGGCTCCGGTGCCGGCCCCGCACCGCACCCCGGACGAGCCCGGCCTCGCCGCCTGGGCCGGGCTCCGGTTCACCGAGCGGGCGACCTGGCGCGAACTCGGGTACACGGTGCTGCTCGCGGCCGTGCTGTGGCCGCTGGACCTGCTGGTGCTGACGGGAGCGGCCGGGATACCCGGCGCCATGATCGGGGCGCCGGCACAGCTCGCCCTCGCCGGCGACGACACCCGCGTCGCCAAGCTCTGGCTGATCGACTCCTACGCCCAGGCGTGCCTGTGCGCGGCGGGCGGAGCCGTCCTCCTGCTCGTCCTGCTGCGGCCGCTCGCACGGTACGCCCGCGCCCGCGCCGCCGTGGCCCGGCTGCTGCTGGCACCCCGCGAGACCGAGCAGCAACTCGCCGAGGTGACCCGGTCCCGGGCCCGCCTGGTGGCCGCCTTCGAGGCCGAACGGCGGCGCATCGAACGGGACCTGCACGACGGCGCACAGCAGCGTCTGGTGGCGCTGAGCATGCAGCTGGGCCTGGCCCGCCTGGACGCCCCGCCCGAGCTGGCGCAGCGGCTCGCGGCCGCCCACCGCGAGGCCGACCAAGTGCTGGGAGAGCTCAGGGAATTGATCCATGGCATCCATCCGCAGGTGCTCGCCGACTACGGGCTCGGGGACGCCATAGCCGACGCCGCCGACCGCTCCGCCGTGCCGGTCGAGCTGGACGTGGAGCTGCCGCGGCTCGCCGAACCCGTCGAGTCCGCCGCGTACTTCGCGGTGCGTGAGGCGCTCGCCAACGTGGGCAGGCACAGCGGGGCGCGGCGGGTGTGGATCAGCGGACGGTACGCGGGGCGAGGGCCGGGGGAGGGCCGGCTGCGGATCGAGGTGCGCGACGACGGGTGCGGTGGCGCCGACGCGCGGGGCGGCACCGGCCTCACCGGACTCACGGACCGGCTCGCCGTCCTCGATGGCACACTGACCGTCGACAGCCCGTCCGGTGGGCCCACCGTGCTGCACATGGAGATCCCTTGCTGAGAGTGGTGCTCGCCGAGGACAGCGTGCTGCTGCGGGAGGGGCTGGTGGGACTCCTGGGCCGCTTCGGGCACGAGGTGGTGGCGGCGGTCGGGGACGCGCGGGCGCTGCGGGACGCGGTGGCGGCACACACGCCCGACCTCGTCCTCACCGACGTACGGATGCCGCCCGGATTCCAGGACGAGGGGCTGCGCGCGGCCCTCGCCCTGCGCGCCGCGGATCCCCGCCTGCCGGTCCTGGTCCTCAGCCAGTACGTCCAGCGGGCCTACGCCGCCGAACTCCTCGACACCGGGGACGGCACCGGCGTCGGCTACCTCCTCAAGGACCGTGTCGGGCAGGTCGAGCAGTTCGCCGAGGCGGTGGAGCGGGTCGGCGCGGGCGGGACGGTCGTGGACCCGGAAGTCGTACGGCAGTTGCTGCGCCGCAGACGTGATCCGCTGGAGGCGCTGACCCCGCGCGAACGTGAGGTGCTCGGTCTGGTCGCCGAAGGCAGGTCCAACAGCGCGATCGCCCGGGAGCTGGTCGTCACCGAGGCGGCCGTCGGCAAGCACATCGGGAACATCCTGGGAAAGCTGGACCTGCCCCCGGCGCAGGACACCCACCGGCGCGTGCTCGCCGTGCTCGCCTATCTGCGCGGCTAGGCCCAGTCCCGGTCCCCGCGGCGGGACCCGCTCTCGAAGGGGGGTGCGGGAGAGGAATTCCCACCGCTCCTCGGGGGGAGTATGCACCCGTACACCTGTGCGGAGGAGCCGAGGGAAGAGGGGGAACATGCGTCGCCTGATCCGGGTCGCGGACGTCGAAGCCATTCATGCCGGCGTGGTGCGGGGGCGTCGGAGCCTGCCGCTCCGGCTCGGGACGCCGTCCTCCCGGGCGCCGCTCGCGACGCACCGCCTTTGGGCACGGCTCGCGGTGCGCTCCGTGCGGGGGCGGCTCGTGGCGTGTTGCCGGTGACGGGCGACGGGCGTTACCGCGTCCTGGTCGCCGGGTACTCCGTCTCGTCGTACGGCACCTTCCTCAACATGGTGGCGCTCAACCTGTTCGTCTACGCCACCACCGGCAGCGCGCTCGCCATGGGCCTGTTCATGGCGGTCCGGCTCGGGGCGGGGTTCCTGGCCGGCACGGTCGCGGGGCGGCTGCTGGCCCGGTACGCGGTCAAGCCCGTGATGCTGTGGTCCACCGTCGCCCAGGCGCTTGTCATGCTCCTGCTGGTCGTGACGCCGGACGGCGGACTGCGCACCGGCGTGCTGTTCGCGGTGTCCGCGGCGGTCGGCGCGTGCGGCACCGTCTTCATGGTCGCGCTGCGCAGCTCCGTCCCGGACCTGGTCGGCGCGGACCGGCGCAGCTGGGCCAACTCCCTGATGGTCGGCGGCCGTTCACTGGCCATGGTGGCGGGCTTCGCCTCGTCCGGCGTCGTGGTGCCCTGGCTGGGATTCACCGCGGCCTTCCTGGTGGACGCGGCCAGCTTCCTGGTCTGTGCGGCCGCGGTGGGATGGCTCCCGGCGCCGGAACGGGACACGACGAAGGGCGCCCGGTCCGCCGCCGAGAAGTCGCCGGGCCGCGAACACCGGCGCGGCGAGGGCGTGTTCGGTGCGGCGACGGCCCTGACCGCCGCACCCGCACTGGGGCTGATGGTCCTGCTGCGCGGTGTCGACGCGCTGGGTTCCTCGTCGCACAACGCCGCCCTGCCCGTCTATTCGAGCGCGCTGGACCCGGACGACCCGGCCGCGTTCGTCAGCCGCTTCTGGCTGTTCTGGGCGCTGGGCAACGTCCTGGCGCAGCAGGTGATCCAGCGCTGGGCGCGGCGCACCGGCCGGTCCGTCGGAGCGCTCGGCTTCGGCCTGGGCACCACGGTGATGTCCTCCGCGTTCATCCTCGGATTCGCCGGGTTCCCCGTGGCCGTGACGATCGGGGTCGCGCTGGTCGCCGGGGCCGCGGACGGGCTCACCGAGGTGTCCTACACCTCGCACCTCCAGACCCTTCCGGAGACACTGCGCGGTCATGCCTTCGGTCTCTCGGCCACCGTCGAGAACCTCGGCTTCGGACTCGGCATGATCGCCGTGTCCGCGGCCCTCGAACGGTTCTCGGCGCTCACCGTCGTGGCCTGGTCCCACGGGGTCGCCGTCGTGGTCGCGGGCGTCTACCTGCTGCGGTTGTACGCCGTCCGAGGAGCCGACGCGGAGGGGGCGCCGAGTGCGTACAGCGAACGCCGGGACGACGCCGGGGTGCCCGGGCGCTGACCCGCCGGCCGGACACGGCCGGACACCACCGTGCCGTCCGTGGCGCGGGCCCGGACTCATCGCCCGGGCCCCGCCGTGCGTCCTTCCCGTCACCGGACACCGTCCGCACACGACGTTCAGGAGATTCCCGACGACCGGACCGCCGTACCGGCCGACCCGTGCACCCGGCCCGGCGCCCCGCTGCCGCACCACCTCGACCCTCGACAGCACCCGGAAGGCACCCATGTCCCCCACGCGTGACCGCAGTCACAGCGACGACCTGCTCTCCTTCGTCTCGGCCTGCCCCTCGCCGTACCACGCGGTCGCGAGCGCCGCGCAGCGCCTGGAGAAGGCGGGCTTCGCGGAGCTGCGCGAGACGGACGACTGGACGGCCGGTGCCGAAGGCGGCAGATATGTCGTACGGGGAGGGGCGTTGATCGCCTGGTACGTCCCCGTGGGCGCGCCGGCCCGTACCCCGTTCCGGATCATCGGCGCCCACACCGACTCGCCGAACCTGCGGGTCAAACCCACGCCCGACACCGGCGCCGCGGGCTGGCGGCAGATCGCCGTGGAGATCTACGGCGGCGTGCCGCTGAACACCTGGCTCGACCGCGACCTGGGGGTCTCGGGCCGGCTGGCACTGCGGGACGGATCGACCCGGCTCGTCCGCGTCGACAAGCCGCTGCTGCGCGTGCCGCAGCTGGCGATCCACCTCGACCGCAACGTCAACGAGGGCCTCGCCCTGGACCGGCAGCGCCACATGACCCCGCTGTGGGGGCTCGGCGACGTCGCACCGGGCGCGCTGCTCGGCCGGATCGCCGCCGAGGCCGACGCCGACGTCGCCGAGGTCCTCGGCTGGGACCTGATGCTGCACGACCTCCAGCCACCGGGCTACCTGGGCATGGACGAGGAGTTCATCGTCTCGCCGCGTCTGGACAACCTGATCTCGGTCCACGCCGGCGTCACCGCCCTGGTCGCCGCCGCCACCTCCCGGCCGCCCGCGTACGTCCCCGTGCTCGCCGCCTTCGACCACGAGGAGGTCGGCAGCGGCTCGGAGTCGGGCGCCCAGGGCCCTCTTCTGGAGCGGGTGCTGGGCCGGGGCGTCGCCGCGCGGGGCGGCGGCGGGGAGGACGTCAGCCGGGCCCTCGCGGGTGCCTTCTGCATCTCCGCCGACATGTCCCACGCCGTCCACCCGAACTATCCGGAACGCCACGACCCGGACCACCGGCCGTTGCCCAACGCCGGACCCGTGGTCAAGGTCAACGCCAACCAGCGGTACGCCACCGACGGCGCCGGGGTCGCCGCGTTCGCCGCGGCCTGCGAACGGGCGGACGTGCCGTGGCAGCCGTTCGTCTCGAACAACGTCATGCCGTGCGGCACGTCGATCGGCCCGATCACCGCGGCCCGCCTCGGGGTCGCCACGGTGGACGTGGGCGTGCCGGGTCTGTCGATGCACTCGGCGCGTGAGCTGTGCGGGGCGCGGGACCCGGGGCTGCTGGCCCGGGCGCTGACGGAGTTCGTGACGGCGCGCTGAGGGGCGGCGCACGGTAGGACCGGGACATGCGTGAAGGCCCCCCACTCGCGTGGAGGGCCTTCACCGATGTGCGCCGCCAGGGACTCGAACCCCGGACCCGCTGATTAAGAGTCAGCTGCTCTAACCAACTGAGCTAGCGGCGCATGACTCCCGCCTCCCGCTCCCGCGGTCGGCGACAAAAGAAATACTACCTGGTCCGAAGGGGTGCTCCCGACCACCCGTCCAGACCCTAGATCGCCAGGGAGAGCAGGACGGGTGCCGCGCCGCGGTTCAGCGTGTCCGCGGCCTGCCGGAGCCGGTGCGCGTGCTCGACCGGCAGCGACAGCGCGAGGCAGCCGACGGAGGAGCCGGCCGTGATGGGCACGGCCGCGCAGACCGTGCCGACCGCGTACTCCTGGAGATCGAGGACGGGCACGGTCGGCGCCTGCGCCTCCAGGCGGGACAGCAGCAGCCGCTCGTCGGTGATGGTCCGCGAGGTGAGGCGGGCCATCTTGTGGCGGGCCAGATGGTCGCGCCGGCCGTTGTGGTCGAGCTGGCCGAGCAGGCTCTTGCCGACCGCGCTGGCATGGGCGGAGGAGCGGAAGTCGACCCATTCGTTGACCGCCGGTGCCGCGGGGCTGTCGGCGTACTGGGTGACGTGCACCTCGCCGTCGATGTAGCGGCTGATGTAGATCGCCGCGCCCACCGAGTCCCGCAGCCGGTCGAGGGTGCGCTGGAGCTTCTCGCGCAGGGCCCGGTCACGCTGCTGGGAGGAGCCGAGGCGGCTGAGCGACGCACCGGTGACGTACGCGCCGTCGGCGATCTGCTCGACGTATCCCTCCCGGCGCAGCATCCGCAGGAGTGCGGTCAGGCGTTCGATGCCGAGGCGGGTCTGGCGGGCGAGGTCGGTGTCGGTGACACCGGCGGAGTGCCGTGCCACCGTCTCCAGGACGCGCAGGGCGTCCTGGGCCGAGTGGTACGGCGCGGTCGGCTCGTTCTTCAGCGCCACGGTTTCCCCCTGCGCTTCATGGGACCGGCTCAAAAACGACACGGCCCGGACGGCCGGGCTCACTCCACGATAACCGTCAAAGAGCGGGCTGTGAGCGTCCGTTGACGAGATTGATGCCGTACCCGGACGCCCTCAGCAGCGGCGCGACACCCTGGCATATGCCCCGGTCACGACACGCGGGGCATGACCCGACTGCCGGACCTCGGGCCTTGCCCCGCGCGCTCCCCGCCCGCCCCTCGTTCACTCCCGGTAATCAAAGAACCGCGCTGAGGAATTCGCGGGTGCGGTCCTGCTCCGGATCGCTGAAGATCTTCTCCGGCGGGCCGGACTCGATGACGTGGCCGGAATCGAACATCAGGAC
Source organism: Streptomyces siamensis (assembly GCF_039543605.1). Taxonomy (NCBI): domain Bacteria; kingdom Bacillati; phylum Actinomycetota; class Actinomycetes; order Kitasatosporales; family Streptomycetaceae; genus Streptomyces; species Streptomyces siamensis. The sequence continues at coordinate 212,709 of NZ_BAABKB010000002.1, forward strand.
CTGGTCCGAGATGTCCCGGGCGAAATTCATCTCGTGGGTCACACAGAGCATCGTGATGTCGGTGGTGTGGGCGATGTCACGGAGGACGTCGAGGACACCGGCGACCAGTTCGGGGTCGAGCGCGGACGTCACCTCGTCCAGGAGCAGCACCTGCGGCCGCATCGCCAGCGCCCGCGCGATCGCGACGCGCTGCTGCTGGCCGCCGGACAGCCGGCTCGGACGCTCGTCGCACTTGTCGGCGAGCCCCACCAGGTCGAGCAGTTCACGGGCCCGCGTCTCGGCCTCGTCCTTGGACATCCCGAGGACGGTGACGGGCGCCTCGGTGACGTTCCTGAGGACGCTCATGTTCGGGAACAGGTTGAACTGCTGGAAGACCATCCCGATCTTCTTGCGGACCTCCCGGACCTCCTTCTCGCCCGCCGGGAAGAGCCGGTCCCCGGCGACCGTGATCGTGCCGGCGTCCGGCTTGGCCAGCGTCATCAGCAGACGCAGGATCGTCGTCTTGCCGGAACCGGACGGGCCGATCAGGGTGACGTGCTTCCCGGAGTCGACGCGGAAGTCCAGCTCGTCGAGGACGGTGTTGTCGCCGAAGCGCTTGGTGACCTTCTCGAAGCGGATCAGCTCGGCACCGTCCACCGGCGGATTGGCGTTCAGTTCGTTCGCGGGTACGGGATTGGTGTCAGCGGACAAGACGTCGCTCCAGGGCTCGCAGCAGCAGGGAAGCCGGATAGGAAATGAGGATGAAGGCCACGCCGATGACCGTGAGGGGCTCGGTGAACTGGAAGTGCTGCTGCGAGTACAGCCGCGCCTCGCCGAGCATCTCCAGCACGGTGATCGTCATCAGCATCGGGGTGTCCTTCAGCATCGCGATGACGTAGTTGCCGAGCGCGGGCACCACGCGGCGGATCGCCTGCGGCAGGATCACCGCGGTCCAGGTGCGCCGCACGGGCAGGCTGAGCGCCGTGGCCGCTTCCCACTGGCCGACCGGCACGCCCTCGATGCCGGCCCGGTAGACCTGCATCGTGTACGTCGAGTAGTGCAGCCCGATCGCGACGACACCCGTGGTCAGCGCGGAGAACGTGATGTTCCACTCGGGCAGCACGTAGAAGAGGAAGAACAGCTGCACCAGCAGCGGGGTGTTCCTGACGAACTCGGTGACGACACCGACCGGCCAGCGCACCCACCGCGTCGGCGTCCGCATCAGCAGCGCCCACACCAGACCGAGGGCGAAAGCGATCAGCGAGCCGAGCGCCAGCGCCTGCAGGGTGACCAGCAGGCCGTCCCAGAAGTGCGGCATGAAGTCACCGACCGCGCTCCAGTCCCAGTTCATGCGCCACCTCCCGCCGCGCCCGCACCGGCGCCCACGCCGGTGCTCTCCGCCCGGCGCAGCTCACGCCGGTTCGCGCCGCGCTCCGGTTCCTTGCCTATGCCGGCCTTCAGCCGCTTCTCCAGACCGCGCATGACCCGGGTGAGCAGGAAGGCGATGACGAAGTAGATGAGCAGCACGTACATGTAGACCTCCGCGCTCTGCTGGAGCGCCAGCCGCACCAGGTTGGCGCTGAAGGTCAGATCACCCATCCCCATGACGGAGACCAGCGCCGTGCCCTTGAGCAGCTCGATCAGCAGGTTGCAGAAGGAGGGGATCATCTCGGGCACCGCCTGCGGCAGCAGGATCAGCCGCATCCGCTGCCAGGGCGTGAAGCTGAGCGCGATACCGCCCTCACGCTGTGCCGGATCGACCGCGTTGAGCGCGCCGCGCACGATCTCCGAGCCGTACGCGCCGTACGTCAGCCCCAGCGCCAGCGTGCCCGCCCACATCGGGACGAGCTGCCAGCCGAAGGCGAGCGGCAGCACGAAGTACACCCAGAAGATCATGATCAGCGCGGAGGTGCCGCGGAACACCTCGGTGTAGAAGCCCGCGAGGAAGCGGACGATCCACAGCCGCGAGGTGCGCGCGATCCCGACCGCGAAGGAGACGGCGCCGGCCAGCAGGGCGCTGAAGAACAGCAGCTGGACGGTGACCCATATGCCTTCGAGTACGAGTTCCCAGAGTCCCGATGTCATCCGCGGCAGAGCTCCTTCGCGGTCATGTCGGTCATCTCCGCCTTGGTGAATCCGAACGGCTGGAGGATGCGGAACAGTTCGCCGCTCGCCTTCATCTTCCGCAGCTCCACGTTGAAGGCGTCCCGCAGCCGCGTCTCGCTCGACCGGAAGGCGAAGCCACCGCCGTCGACGTGCGGTTTGCCCTTGACCAGGGGCGCGAAGGGTTTGGTGCTCTCCGTCTTGCGGGACTTCTTGACCACCTCACGCGTGGTCAGCGCGGTCCCCGCGAACACGTCGGCCCGCCCCGCCTCGACGGCGTTCAGCCCGGCGACCTGGTCGGGCACGATCAGGATGTCGCTCTCCTTGTACCCGGCCTCCACCGCGTACTGGATCTCGGCATAGCCCGTGCCGGTCGCGAACTTCGCCTTCTTCGCCACGACGTCCTTGTAGTCGTGCAGATCCATGGGATTGCCCTTGCGCACGATGAAAGCGTCGAGCATCTGGTAGTCCGGGTCGGCGAAGATGACCTGTTCGCAGCGCTCGGGGTTGATGTACATCCCGGCCGACACGACGTCGAACTGCTGCGAGTTGAGTCCGGGGATGAGCGAGCCGAACTCGGTGGGGACCGGCTGGACGCGGTCGATTCCGAGCCGCTCGAAGACGGCCTTCGCGAGCTGCGGCGCCTCCCCTGTCAGCTCGCCGTTCCTGTCGATGTAACCGAAGGGGATCTCGCCCGCGATGCCGAGCCGTACGACGCCCTGCGCCTTCAGCCGGTCGAGGAGATCACCACCGTCCGTGCCGGACGCCGTGGCGACCCGGCTGCAACCGGCGGCGCCCAGCGCGCCGACGGCACCGAGCGCGGAGACACCCGCGAGCAGCGACCGCCGGCTCGGGCCTTCGCCGGGGGCCCTGAACGGGCCTCGTTTCTCCGCGCCATAACCGTCCTTGCCAAGTGGTGGAGCCATGGCCGCGCGGCTACCCGATGCCATGCGATCCATGCGGATCGATTTGCGCCCGTACACGCCGCCGGATGTCCGGGGCCCTCTTGACTCCCGCGGGACCATGGAATGCATGGCTGATCGCTACATCGAAGTCTCCCTGGTCAAAAGGGGAGTCGACTGCACGGCGAAACTGCTCGACGACCGGGCGCCGATCACCTGCGCGGCGGTGTGGGACGCGCTTCCGCTGAGCGGAGACGTCTACCACGCGAAATACGCGCGCAATGAGATCTACGCCCTTTTCCCGCCTTTCGCGAAATCGGAGCCACCTCTGGAAAATCCGACAGTTACCCCTATTCCGGGAGACCTTTGTTATTTCTCCTTCGCGGGCGCGGAACTGGGCACGCAGGCCTACGGATACGACCGTGAGGTCCGCGCCGGGACGACGGTGGTGGACCTGGCCCTGTTCTACGAGCGCAACAACCTGCTCCTGAACGGGGACGTCGGCTGGGTGCCGGGGATCGTCTGGGGCCAGGTGGTCGAGGGCCTCGACGCGATGGCCGAGGCCTGCAACGACCTGTGGCGCACCGGCGCGCAGGGCGAGGCGCTCCGGTTCCGCCGGGCGTGACCGTCCCGGCGCGGCGGTCGCGGCCGGCCGGGCGCCGAAGCACCGGGGGAGTGCCCCCGGTGCGGTACCGGAAGCGCCGGTAGGCGTCCCACGGCCCGGTGGCAGAGCGCCGGCGGGCGTCCCCGGCCGGCTGTCAGAGCACCGGGGCGGCGACCCCGGCGACACCCGCCTCGTACAGCGTCTGCGCCGTCCGCAGGACGAGGTCGTCACGGTGCCGCGCCGCCACGATCTGCAGGCCCACCGGCAGGCCGTCCCCGTCCACCCCGACGGGCACGGTCGCCGCGGGCTGCTGCGTCATGTTGAACGGGTACGTGAACGGGGTCCAGCCCGTCCAGCGCCGGTGACCGGAGCGGGCGGGCACCTCCGCGCCCGCCTCGAAGGCCGTCAGCGGCAGCGTCGGCGTGACCAGGACGTCGTAGGACTGGTGGAACCGGCCCATGCGCCGGCCCAGTTCCATGCGGACGTCCACCGCGGCGAGGTAGTCCAGTGCGCCGAACCGCGCGCCGCGCGCGCAGATCTCGCGCAGGCCGGGGTCGAGCAACTCCCGCTGGTGGGGCCCCAGCCGCTGGGTCACCCGGGCGGCCCCGCTGAACCAGAGCGTGTGGAAGGCGTCCACCGGATCGGTGAAGTCGGGGTCGTCCTCGGCGACGTACGCGCCGAGACCCGCCAGCCGTTCCACCGCCCCCCGCACCACCGCCGCGACGGCGGGCCGGACCGCGACCTGCCCGCCGAGCGAGGGCGAGTACGCGACCCGCAGCCCCCGCACCCCGCCCTCCAGCGCGTCCACGAAGGAACCGGCCGCCGGCCCGAGCGCGGACCAGTCCCGGGCGTCCGGACCGCTGATCACGTCCAGCAGCAGCGCCGCGTCGGTGGCGTCCCGCGTCATCGGACCCACGTGCGACAGCGTCCCGAAGGCGCTCGCGGGATACAGCGGCACCCTTCCGTACGTCGGCTTCAGACCGAAGATCCCGCAGAGCGCGGCCGGGATGCGGACGCTGCCGCCGCCGTCCGTGCCCAGGGACAGCGGGCCCGCGCCGAGCGCCACGGCCGCCGCGCTGCCCCCGCTGGAGCCGCCGGCGGTGCGCGAGAAGTCGTACGGATTGCGGGTCACCCCGGACAGCGGCGAGTCCGTGACACCCTTCCAGCCGAACTCGGGCGTGGTCGTCTTGCCCACGAGGACCGCGCCGTGCTCGCGCAGCCGGGCCACCGACGGCGCGTCCTCCTCCCAGCGGCCCCCCGGGTCGACGGTCCTCGATCCGCGCAGTGTGGGATGCCCGCGCTGCAGCAGGATGTCCTTCACGGTGACGGGGACACCGTCGAGCAGGCCCGCCGGCTCGCCGCGCCGCCAGCGCGCCTCCGACTCCCCGGCCCGGGCGAGAGCCTCCTCGGCGTCCAGCCGTACGAACGCGTTCACGGCCGTCTGGACGTGTTCGGCCCGCTCCAGGACCGCCCGCGTCGCCTCCACGGGGCTGAATTCGCCCTTGCGGTAGCCGTCGACGAGTTGTACCGCGGTCAGCTCGGTGAGTTCCGACATCGGCCCCTCCAAAGGGAGTTCAGTGTCCCGGCACGTACCCGCGCTTCTTGTCGACGACGTTCTGCAGCGGCATGCCCGCCGCCCACCTCTCGTACAACTCCACGAACTGCATACCCAGTTCGTCCCGCCAGCCCACTGTGTCCCCGCTCATGTGCGGCGACACGATCAGTCCCGGGACCTGCCACAACGGGCTCTCGGGGCCGAGCGGTTCGTGTGCGAAGACATCGAGGGCCGCGCCCGCGATCCACCGCTTCCTCAGCGCCTCGGCGAGCGCCTCCTCGACCACCAGCTGACCCCGTCCGATGTTGATGAAGCGGGCGGAGGGCTGCATCATGCCGAACCGCCGCGCGTCGAACATCCCGTACGTGTCCTGCGTCAGCGGCGCCGCGGACACCACCCAGTCGGCGCGCGCCATCAGCCGGTCCAGTTCCCCGGGGCCGTGGATCCCGGTGCGCGGGGTCCGCCCCACCAGCGCCGTCGTGATGTCGAGCGCCTTGAGCGTGCGGACGATCGCCCGCCCGATCGGCCCGGAACCGACCACACAGGCGCGGGTGCCCGCCACCCGCTGCGACTCGCGGTGCCGCCACTCCCGCTGCCGCTGGAGGTCCCAGGTGCGCGGCAGGTCCTTCGCCATGGCGAGCACCAGCGCGGCGACGTACTCCGCGATCGGCTGGTCGAAGACACCGCGCGCGTTGGTCACCACCGTGTCCGATTCGGTGAGCTCGGGGCACATCAGATGGTCCACGCCCGCGCTCGCCGTGTGCACCCAGCGCGGCCGCGGGCCCCCGCCCGGCCAGGCACGGCGTACGGCGTCCGAGGTGAAGTCCCACACCAGCAGCACGTCCGCGTACGGCAGCCGCTCGGCCAGCGTGGTCGCGTCGGCGTGCTCGATCTGCACCCGGCCGGTGAGTCTGCCGAGCCTGGGCGGCGGCTCGGCGTCCAGGACGAGCAGCCGGGTCGGGGACTGCGGGCCGGGTCCGTGAGGTGACGTGGAGGCGTTCATCGGGTGAAACCGTTTCGCAACGCGGGTCCGCTTTCCTGGGAAGGTGTGAGGCGGTTCTCCGGGGCGCCGGAGGCGGGATCCCCGGGCGGATCATGAGGTCGGACGTGCGCTCGGGGCCGTCTGAGATGCGCGGATTGACCACGCTCGCACCCGAACCTACCTTCGTCAACACGGGCCCACCTACGGTCCGTTGTCCACCCGTTTCCCTTCGTGAGGCCGGTGACTGCGATGGATGTCTCCTTTCTCGGCGGTCCCCGCGAACAGCGCGGCATCGGCGTCGTCGCGCCCTTCGACTTCGCTCTCGACCGTGAGCTGTGGCGATGGGTGCCCGACGACGTCTCCCTGCATCTGACGCGTACGCCGTTCGTGCCGGTCGAGGTGAGTCTCGACCTGGCCCGGCTGGTCTCCGAGCACGAGACGCTCGGCGACGCGGTGCGTGCGCTGAACGCCGTCGCGCCCGAGGTCGTCGCGTACGCCTGCACCTCCGGCAGCTTCGTCGGCGGTGTCGCGGGCGAACGGGCGATGTGCGAGGCGATGACCCGGGCGGGCGCGGTCCCCTCGCTCACCACCTCCGGTGCCCTCCTCGACGCGCTGCGGGAGCTCCACGCCCGGCGGATCGCCCTGGTCACCCCGTACACCGTCTCGGTCACCCAGTCCCTGGAGGAGTACCTGGCCGAAGCCGGCATCAACGTCACCGGGCGGTCCTCGCTGGGCCTGACGCGGCACATCTGGAAGGTGCCGTACCGCGACGTGGTGACGATGGCCCGGCACGCGGCGCGCACCCCCGCCGACGCCCTCTTCATCAGCTGCACCAACCTTCCGACGTACGACGTCATCCCCCAATTGGAGGCCGAACTGCGCATCCCGGTGATCTCGGCCAACCAGGTGACGATGTGGGCGGCGCTGCGCCAGCTGGGTACCCGGGCGGTGGGCCCTTATCAGCGGCTGATGGACCAGTCCGCCCGTGGGGGACCGGTACTGCCGGAAGAACAGGAAGGTTGGGCATGACCGCACTCGGATTCCTCTACCCCGGTCATTCGGCCGAGGACGACTACCCGCGCATGGAGCAGCTGCTCGGCAGCGACATCCGCCTGGCCCTGGTCCACACGGACATCGGGGAGGACGCCCACCGCGTGGACGCGCTGCTGGAGATGGGCTCGGAGGCCAGGCTCGCGGCGGGCGTCGAGGAGCTGCGCCTGTCCGGTGCCGAAGCGGTGGTGTGGGCCTGCACCAGTGCCAGCTTCGTGTACGGCTGGCAGGGCGCCCACGACCAGGTCCGCGCCCTCGCCCGGGCGGCGGGTCTGCCCGCCTCCTCCACCTCCTTCGGCTTCGCGCACGCCGCGGGGGAGGTCGGCGCCCACCGCGTCGCGGTCGGGGCGACCTACCCCGACGACGTGGCCGCGCTCTTCGCCGCGTTCCTGAAGGACGCGGGGGTGGAGGTCGTCGGCGTGCGCGGCTCGGGGGTCGTCACGGCCGCGGAGGTCGGCACCTGGGGGCCCGACCAGGTCCTCGCCATGGCCCGCGCGGCCGATCATCCCGACGCGGAGGCCGTCCTGCTGCCGGACACGGCCCTGCACACCGCCTCGCACATCCCCGCCCTGGAGGAAGCCCTGGGCAAGCCGGTCCTCACCGCCAACCAGGTCACCGTGTGGGAGGCGCTCCGCCTTGCGGACCGCCGGGTCAACGCCCCCGACCTCGGCACGCTCTTCACGCGGGAGCCGATCGTGCAGATGCCGTAGGGCCCGCCCGTGCCGGACGGTCCGGGTCCTGGCCCGTCCGGCGCCGGGGAAGGGCCCGGTGAGCGGTTCCCGGTGCCGGGCCACGGCCCGGCACCGGGAATAAACGGAGACACCCTCCTGTTCGTACTCCGCGAACCACGCGTCGTACGCAAGCGAAAGCAGGAGGCACCCCGGTGGACGAGACGGACGAGACCCGAGGCACCGCGCACGGCAGCGCGCCCGTACCCCTGTCCGTACTGGACCTGGTCACGGTCGGTGCCGGCCGCACCGCGACGGACGCGCTGCGGACCAGCGTCGCCCTCTCGCGCCTCGCGGAGTCCCGCGGCTTCCACCGCTACTGGGTCGCCGAGCACCACTCGATGCCCGGCGTGGCCTCCTCCTCGCCCGCGGTGATCCTCGCCCACCTGGCCGCCCACACCACCCGCATCCGCCTCGGGTCGGGCGGAGTGATGCTCCCCAACCACGCCCCCCTGGTGATCGCGGAGCAGTTCGGCACCCTGGAGGCGCTCGCGCCGGGCCGGGTGGACCTGGGCCTGGGCCGCGCCCCCGGCACGGACGGCGCCACGGCGGCGGCCCTGCGCCGCGCCGACCGCCTCGACGAGGGCGCCGACGACTTCCCGCAGCAGCTCGCGGAACTCACCCGCTTCCTCGACGACGACTTCCCGGACGGCCACCCCTACGCCCGGATCCATGCCGTCCCCGGACCCGTCCAGGCGACCTCCCCGGGTGGCGTCCAGTCCCCGCACCGCCCGCCGATCTGGCTGCTGGGCTCCTCCGGCTTCAGCGCCCGCCTCGCCGGCGTTCTCGGCCTGCCGTTCGCCTTCGCCCACCACTTCTCCGCGCAGAACACGATCCCGGCCCTGGACCTGTACCGCGAGTCCTTCCGGCCGAGCGCCGTCCTCGACGCCCCGTACGCCCTCATCGGCGTCTCCGCCCTCGCCGCGGACGACGAGCGGGAGGCCCGCCGCCAGGTCATGGCCGCCGCCCTGAACATGGTCCGTCTGCGCACCGGCCGCCCGGGTCTGGTCCCGACGCCCGAGGAGGCGGAGGCGTACGACTACAGCCCGATGGAGCGGGAGTTCATCGACTCCTGGAACGTCAACGTCGTCCACGGCACGGCGGACGAGGTGCGGTCGGGTCTGGACGACCTGCACAAGCGCACCGGCGCCGACGAGCTGATGATCACGAGCCACGCCCACAGCGGCGACCTGCGGCTGCGCTCGTACGAGCTGATCGCGGACGCCTACGGCCTGCCGAAGGCCTGACCCCGGCGGCCTCAGGCCTGCGCGCAGGCCTTGGTCAGCAGTGCGGAGATACGATCCGGCGCCACCGGCCGCGAGTACAGCCACCCCTGGCCGGTGTCGCAGCCGATCCCGCGCAGCCGGGAGGCCTGCGAGGCGGTCTCCACGCACTCGGCGGTGACCGTCAGGCCGAGCCGGTGGGCCAGCTGGATGAGTGCCTCGACGATGACCTCGTCGGCCGCGCCCGCCTGCGCGGCCGCGCCGTCGTCGCCCTGGGCACCGCCGTCGGGGGCCTCGTACTGGAAACCGCGGACGAACGAGCCGTCCAGCTTCAGCACGGACACCGGCAGACGGCTGAGGTAGGCCAGGTTCGAGTAGCCCGTGCCGAAGTCGTCGATGGCGATGCGGACGCCCATGTCGCTGAGCGACTGGAGGGCCTGCAGCGGGCGGCCCGCCGAGCCCATCACCGCGGACTCGGTGAGCTCCAGCTGGAGCAGGTGCGGCGCGAGGCCGGTCTCCGCGAGGATCTCCGCCACGTCCGCGACCAGGTCGGAGTCCCACACCTGCCGGACCGCGACGTTGACGCTGACGAAGATCGGCGGCGCGTCCGGGTGGTCCAGCTGCCAGCGGCGGGCCTGCCGGCACGCCGTGGCGAGCACCCAGCGGCCGAGCTGCACGATCGAGCCGTCCTCCTCCGCCAATCCGATGAACCGATTCGGCGTCAGCATGCCGAACTGCGGGTGGTGCCAGCGGACGAGCGCCTCGACCCCGCGCACGCCGCCGTCCTCCATGCCCACCAACGGCTGGTACTCCAGGGCGAATTCACCCCGGTCCACGGCCGCCCGCAGCGTGGAGGAGAGGGCCTGGCGGGTCATGCGGTGGGCGTTGCGCTCCGGGTCGAACAGGGTCCAGCGGCCCTTGCCGTCGGCCTTCGCCCAGTACAGCGTCGTGTCGGCGGCCTGCATCAGACCGGTCGCGGTCGTGCCGGTGGCGCGCCGCTCGACGACCCCGATCGACGCGGACAGCGACAGCCGCTGGCCGGAGAGGTCGAAGGGGGCCTGGAGTGCCTTGAGGACGGATTCGGCGAGGTCCGCCACCTGGTCGGTCCCCGTGGAGTCCTCGACGAGCAGTGCGAATTCGTCGCCGCCCAGTCTGGCCACCAGGGGAGTGGCCGCTCTCGTGTACCCCGCCTCGTCGGCGCAGCGCGTCAGTCGTTCGGCGACGGCCGCGAGCAGCCGGTCCCCGACCCGGTGGCCGAGTGTGTCGTTGACCGCCTTGAACCCGTCGAGGTCCAGATAGCAGAGCCCGATCCGGCCGGTGCCGCCCTCCTCGTACGCCTCCGCCTCCAGCGCGGCCGACAGGCGCTCGAAGAACAGCGCGCGGTTCGGCAGCCGGGTCACCGGGTCGTGCATCTGCAAGTGGCGCAGACGGGCCTGGAGTTCACGCCGTGCGCTGATGTCGGTGACGGACAGCAGGACCGCGGGCTCCTGGGGCGACAGCGGAGCGACGGTGACCTGGACCCAGAGGGAGTGGCCGTCGGGATGCTTGAGACGGCGGGTGAAACGCAGCCGTGCCTGGCGCCCGCGCAGCACCTCGCGGTACGCGTGCCAGGTGCGGGCGTCGGACGCCAGGTCGACGAGGTCGGCGGCGTTCTTGCCGGGGAGAGTCCCGGCCCCGGCGCCCAGCAGCGTGCTCAGCGCCGCGTTGGCGGTGACGACGAGACCCTCGCGGTCGACGACGGCCATGGCGAGGGGAGCGGCGGCGAACGCGGCTTGATGGGTGCGGGGTGACGTTCCGTCGGATGCGGCGGCCGCACCGGGGAGGGGCTCGCCCGGGACGTACGAGGCGTCAGGGGCCCCAGGTGCGACGGATGTGCCCGCAGGGGAGGCAGGGGATCGGGACGTGCCGTGATGCGCCTCGGCCGACGCACGAGGAGATGACTCGATGTGACGCTCTGTGACGGCCGGCCGGACGAGGTCTGCCGCGGGCGCCTGCCCTTCGGAGGTTCCGCTCACCGCTCGCTCCCGCAGTGCACTCGTTCGTCGTATGGGTCTCTCGGGGCGGTCGACCGGTGAGGTACGGCCGCACAAGCCGTGTCCGTGCAGGAAAGTGCCGATCATAGAGGCTGGCCTCGGGGCATCGCAGCCACTGTCCAGTGTCCCGGAACAACCACCCGTTCTGACAGATCGTTTCTGCCTGCATCTGGACGGGTTCCTTCCTTGCGCCGACCGCATGTGACGTTGCGTGAGTGTTCGGGGTGTCGGCCCCGGACGGCCCTCACCCTTCTGGTGCAGACAAACAGGGCGAAGTATGGCGAACTCGCCCAGGCTGGGTGCGGTATCCCCGAATCCGCATCCGGAGGTCCACGTGCCGTGTCCGCTCCCCCTGCGGGGTCCCGTCCGGGAGACCCGTCGCGGTTTCACCCGCGGGGCCCGCCGGGGTTTCACCCGCGAGGCCTTGCGGGGCCTGGCTCGTGACGGGGCGCCACGCTGGCGCAGCACCGCGGCCGTGTTCACCTCGATGACGGCGCTCGCCGCGACCTCCCTGGTGCCGGGACCCGCGCTGGCCGAACCCCACGCGGCCCCGTGCGCGCTGGAGCGGACCGCCGCGCACCACTCCGAGGGCGTCGACACCTGGAACTCCGCCTATGTGCGCCCGACTCATCCGCTCGACGCGGTGATGGTGTTCCTGTCCTTCCCGGACGCACGTCCGCTCACCACCCCCGCCGAACTGGCCGCCGACCATTTCCCGGCCACCAGCGACTTCTTCGAGCGCGCCTCGTACGGCAGGTTCACCCTGCGCGCGCATCCGCAGCCCCGCTGGATCCGGATGCCGCACCCCTCCACGTCGTACGCCATACAGCGCGACTGGGACGCGGAGGACCGCGCCGCCTATCTGCGCGACGCGCTCGCCGCGGCCGACAAGCAGGTCGACTTCTCCCGCTACGACATCGTCTACTTCGTCGCCGACCCGGACGCGCCGGGCGTCGACTCGGACGCCACGAAGGTCGTGAACCTCGACACGCCCCTGCACGCCGACGGCAAGGACATCCGCCGGGTCGTCACGGTCTTCGAGAAGCACCCGCCGGACCGGCTCGTCCTCGCGCACGAGACGGGCCACGTCTTCGACCTGCCCGACCTCTACCACCGGCCCTCCGACGGCAAGGGCGACTGGGACACCTACGTCGGCGACTGGGACCTCATGGGCAGCCAGTTCGGGCTCGCCCCGGACCTGTTCGCCTGGCACAAGTGGAAGCTGGGCTGGCTGGATCCGCACCAGGTTGCGTGTGTCCAGGGCCCGGGCAGTACCCGGCTGACGCTGGAGCCGCTGGGGCAAGGACCGGACACCGTCGGTCCGGGTGTGGGCGCGGCTGCGGGTGCCGGTGCCGGTGCCGGTGCCGGTGCGGGAGCGGGTGCCGGTGCGGCGGGTGCTGCCGCCGGTGCGGCCGCGGCTGCCGGTGCCGCCGCCAGGGGTGCTGCCGCCGCGGGGTCGGCCGCCAGGGGTGCCGCCGCCGCGGGTGCGCTCGCGGCCGGGTCGGGCATCTCCATGGCGGCCGCGTCCAAGGGTGTCCGTGCGGGAGCCTCCGACCCCGGCGCTTCAGGACCGGGCGGCGGCTCGGACGTCCCTCTCCCGGGTGTGAGCGGCTCGGGCGCCCACCTCCCGGGTGTGAGCGGCTCGGACACCTCCGGGCCGGACGCCTCCGGGCCGGACACCTCCGGATCCGGTGCCTTCGCGGCGCCGTCGACCGGCGCGGGCCTCCCGGACGGGCGGAACTTCGGGGCCGGCCGGGGCGCCAAGCTGGCGGTGGTCCCCACCGGCCCGGACAGCGCCCTCGCCTTCGAGGTGCGCGCCCCGGGCGGGAACGACGGCGCGACCTGCGCCCAGGGAGTGCTCGTCTACCGCGTGCACAGCGGGGCCGCGTCGGGCGGCGGCCCCATCGAGGTCGTCGACGCGCACCCGCACACCGAGTCCTGCTGGGAGGAATCGGTGTACCCGCCGCTCGCGGACGCCCCCGTGGGGCTCGGGGAGAGCTTCACGGTGCCGGGTGAGAACGTCCGCGTCGAGGTCGAGGGCCGCACGCCCTCGGGGGAGTGGACGGTGCGGATCACGACCGGCTGAGGCGGATCGCGCCGACTGGGGGGATTGCGTCGGCTGGGGGGAGCGCGTCGACCGAGGGGGATTGCGCCGGGCGGGGCGGAAGACGATCGGCACGGGCGGGTGGCCGGCGCCGACGGGGCGGGCGGCACGGAGGGGCGGGACGATCCGCTGTACGCCGTTCGGGTGACTATGGCGCGGTTGTCGTGCGCGAACATGACGATGGCGAGACCGGATGCGTTTCCGCGATCCTGCCTCGCCATCGTGAGCGTGCGCCGCCAGGGACTCGAACCCCGGACCCGCTGATTAAGAGTCAGCTGCTCTAACCAACTGAGCTAGCGGCGCCTGCTGACGTCGTAGACCTTAGCATCCTGATCGGCGGGAGGAAAAATCGATATGCGGACCGCGGCGGAGGCGGCCGCACGGGCCGCCCGGACGGCCGCCCAGAGCAGGATCTCGGGGCCCGGGAGCCACGGATGGCGGGTGTCGGGCGCGACGAGCCAGCGGGATTCCAGCCGCTCGGCGGGGTGTGGTCCCGAGGTGTCGGGGATCGGCGCGGGCACGGTCACCGCGTCGCCCGTGCCGTGGCAGAGCAGGGGCGGGACCGCTCCGCACCGGCCCGCGTGCACGGTGCTCCCCGGGTGTCCGGCGTCACGGGAGCCCCACTCCTCCCACTCGAAGAGCGAAGGCAGCCGTTGCGCCGTGCCGGGCGCGGCGAACAGCATCATCCGCCCGCGGTACGCGGCCACCGGCCCGGAGCCCGGTCCCTCCTCCCACAGCCGGTCGAGCATCCGGCGCCCGAAGATCGCGGGGGCGCTGACCACGTCGAAGGCGGTGCCGCAGGGCAGGACGACCGGGGCGTGCGGGCGCTCCGCCCAGAGGGCGAGGGTGCTGCGCGGATACGTCCCCGCGGAGGCGAGCCAGGCGGCCCCCTCGGGGGTGGCCCCGCAGATGTCGGACCGGTCGGGCAGCGTCGGCGGGGCGCCGGGGGCGTGGGGGGTGGTGAGTTCCGGGTTCCGAGTGCCGCTCATGCCGACTACATCTACCGGCGGTGAGCGGTCCGTCTCCGAGGGTTGCCGGAAACCGGGACAGGGAGGGGCGGGGTGGAGTATTTTGCGTGCCCCTCTGGCATATGCCGAAGGGTGGCCGTGCCGGGCCGGGGCGTGACCCGCGCCGTGCGCGCGGGCCGGCCCGGCCGGGCCACGGGCTCACAGAGGGTCGACGACCCCGTGTCCGTGCCCGTTCCCCTCGACGCCCCGCAGCAGATCGCGGCCGAACTCGACCATCTTCTTCGCGTAGTCCTCGGTCCATTCGGCGCGCTCGCCGATGGCGGCAGGGGTGAGCCGGTCGAACCGGCGCGGGTCGGCGAGCTGTGCCGCGGCGATCGCCTGGAACTCGACGGCGCGGTCGGCGGCGGCCCGGAACGCCTGCGTCAGCTCCGTGGCGCGGTCCAGCAGCGCGCGCGGGTCGTCGATCGACTCCAGGTCGAAGAAGTGCTCCGGATCCCCGGCGGCCTCCGCGGGCTCGAAGAGCAGGGGCGCGGGGCGTAGCCGCGGTTCGTTCCGACGCGGCGTGGGCTCCGCCATGTCTTCTCCTCCTCGTACGGTTGGGAACCCGCCTTGTGGGTGGGCCATCGTCCATTGTCCCCCGGCCGCGCAAGTGGGCCGCGGACGGCGGGACCCGAGCGCGGAACGGGCCTGTGCGCTCCGCCGCCGCGGTCGCCGACGGCCGTACGCGGTCACCGGCGATCGTGCGTGGTCACCGGACCGCGTGCGTCCCCGGCGGGTGCGCGGGTCCCCGGTCGGCCCCGGTCGGCCCCGGTCGGCCATCCGCGTCCACGCGCGATCGCCCGTTTCCTGCGCCGGTGCCGCCCCTTTCCCGCGCCGGGGCCGCACGGGTCCCGCACCACGGCTGCCCGCGTCCGGTGCCGCGGCCGGTCAGGGCCGCCAGCTCACCCGATGCTCCGCCAGGTGCGACAACACCGCGTGATTGGCTTCCCAACCGTCCGGAAACTTCACCGTGACGCCCAGTTGCACGGGCTCGGTCGACGGATGGTCGTCCAGCAGCTCCGTCACGCCCTCCCGGCACACCACGATGCACGCGTGCCGGTGCCGGGACGCCAGTACGCACAACCGGCCCGTCTCCAGGTGGAAGGCGGTCGCGTCGGGGCGCCCGGACAGCGGGTGCAGCACCACCGTCACGTCGAACTCCCGGCCCTGCAGCCGGTTCGCCGTGTCCACGGTGACGTCGGCGACACCGAGATCCGTCAGCGCGGCCCGCACGGCCGCGGCCTGGTCCCGGTGCGCCGTGCCGACGGCGATCCGGTCGGCGGTCAGCGGCACGGGCTCCTCCGACCGCTCCGAGGTGGCGGCGCCGCCCCGGTCCAGCAGCCGCCGCACGACCCGCGCCACGGCCCGCACCGCCTCGGGGTCGGTGCGCGGAGTGTGCCGGGCCGGCAGCTCCAGCAGCCCCCAACCGGCGCGCGCCGCCTCGTCGATGACGCGGTCGGGACCCGAACCGTCCGAGGCGACCGCGAAGTCGAGCCGCCGGTCCTCGTGTCCCGTCCCGCTGCGGAACGGCGTGTACGGGTAGAACGCGTCGGACACCAGCGGTGCCGCGGACGCGGGCAGCCGCCAGGACACCGGCAGACGGTGCTGCGGGAGCTCGGGATTGTGGGCGAGCAGGGTGGTCACCGCGGAGGCCGACGGGTCGTACGACAGCCCTGCCCACTGCTCGGCGCCGACGATGGCGAACGGGTCCAACTGGCCCGGGTCGCCGACGAACAGGGCCCGCTCGAAGAGCCCCGCCACGGCCAGCAGCGCGTCCGACCGCATCTGGTACGCCTCGTCGACGATCGCGTGCCGCCACGGCTCCACGCCCTTGACATGGGCCCACTTGGCCGCGGTGGAGATGACCACGTCGAGGCCCGCCAGGTCGGCGGCCTTCGTCGACTTGCGCACGTTGTCCAGGCCGTCGAGGGCCTTGTCGTAGGGGTCGGAGTCGCTGCTGTGCAGGCGGCCGACGGACACGTCGGCGTCCTTCTCGGCGAGCCGCAGCACCAGGTCGTCGACCTGGGCGTTGGTCTGTGCGATGACCATCAACGGCCGTCCCGCGGACGCGAGTTCGAGGGCGGCCCGGACGACCAGCGTGGACTTCCCGGCACCGGGCGGGGAGTCCACCACGACACCGCGGTGCGTGCCGTGCAGTGTGTCGTGCAGGATCGCGCTGGTGGCGCGGGCCGCCGCGGCACCGGGATCGAAGACGGTGGTCACAGGATGTCCTCCGGCGTCGTCGGATCCGGCAGGGGCACCGCGTCGGGCTCGCCGGGAGGCCCGCCGTGCGTCCACGGTGTCTCCTCCGGGTCGGGGAGCTTCGCGCCGCCCCGCTGCTCGTGCTCGAAGAGCGTGAAGCAGACGATCTCGCCCTTCTCGGGCACGGATCCGGCTTCGGGCTCCTTGCCGCGGCCCATCTTGTCGACGATGCGCAGCACCACGAGGACGTCGCCGCCGTCCAGGTCCTGGGCGGACGTCACGTCCCCGCCGGACGGCGCGGTGCCGTCGGAGTCGTCGGCTCCGTCGGACTTCCCGGCCCCGGGGAGCGTCTCGTAGCCGACGAACTCCGCGGACTGCGGCTTACCGCCCAGTGAGCGGTACACCTTGACGCGTTCCCCCAGATACGGCCGGTCGTCCGTGCGCACCGTCACCAGCGGGCGCGGACTGGGACGCTTGCCCTCGCTGTACGCCATGACCACATCGACGACCTCACCCGCGAAGGCCTCCCCGGCGAGCCGGCGGCCGGCCATGACGAGCGGGTCGTCCAGGGCTTCCTGGGCTTCCAGGCGGGCCTGTTCGCGCTCGCGTGTCGCGAGTTTGTTCGCCGCGGTGACCGCGTCGTCCCGGCGGGGCTGCGGCGGCTCTCCGGCGGACACCCGGTCGCGGTGCCCGGTGAACGACCAGCGGTCGCGGGTCCAGCGGTCGGCGGCGTGCGCGCCCTCGGGCAGCCCGCGCAGCAGGTCGAGGCCGCGCCACACCGCGTCCCAGGTGGGACGGGTGACGTCGGCCACCAGGTCGCGGATCTGCTGCTCGGCGGCGGTGACGAGGCCGAGCCGGTCGTCGGCCTCGACACCGTCCTCGGCGGCGGCGAACGCGGCACGCGCGCGGTCGTAGCGCTCGATGGCCGGAGCCAGCAGCTGGTTGTCGAAGGCGGGGTCCGTGGCCGGTCCGGCCGCCGGGCGGACGAGCTGCCCCCGTGCGTCGCGCGTCGTCCCCGCGCGCAGCGCGGCCTCCGCGCCCAGCATCCCCTCGGGCGGGTCGATCCATGCGAGCAGCGCGCCCAGGTGCTGGTCCTCCAGACTGCTCTGGCCGGTGGCCCAGTGCCGGGACAGTACGTCGGTGAGGGCGAGCAGCAGTGCGGAGCCGGGCACCCGGGCCCGCTCCGCGTAGTGCGTGAGCCACCGGCCGAACAACGGGACCCGGGGCGGTGCCGGATGGGGCGTCTCGGGGTCCTGCTCGGCGGTGCGCCGGAAGCGGGTGGAGCGGCCGAGCAGCCGTACGAACTCGATGCCCGGCCGGCTCGGGACGATCAGCTGCGGGGCGTCCGCGCACAGTTCGACCTCGACCTTGACGCGCTTGCCGGTCTCCGGGTCCGTCTCGCTGCGCTCGGCCGGCTCGACGGCGTCCGCGTACGTGTCGATGTACGGGAGTACGACGTCGGCCAGTTCGGCGAGGAACGCGGACCGCAGGTCCCGGTCCCGGGGCTGTGGCACGACCAGCAGCCGGGGGGCGTCCCGGTCGGTTCCGACGAGCGCGCCGAGCGGTGCCCCGGCCTCGCCCGCGGTGGTCAGCGGCACCAGCACCAGCGGCCGTTCGGTGAGGTGCCGGTGCCGCACGGTGGCGGCGGGCTGGGCCCGCCCGCTCTCCACGGCTTCGAGCCGGGCGAGGGTGGCGATCAGCGACATGCGGCGCCCTCCCGGACTTCGGACGCACCCGCGCCGGCGGGGTGGCCGTCCAGAGCCTCGGCCCGCAGCCGGGCCGCCCGCCGCAGCATGGCGACCGCCGGGTCGCGCGGGTCGCCCGCCTCGCCGTGCGCCGCCGCGAGGACGTCCGTGACCGAGGTCAGGCCGCCGAGCTCCGAGCGCAGCGAGCGGCCCAGGGACGTGACCGCGCCCTCCGCGAGCGCGCGGTCGCGGCAGTGGAAGGCCAGGTCGCAGGCGGACAGGCACTCGGGGGCGTACGCCGCCGGGACCGCTTCGACGGCGGTCGTCAGTTCGGCGGCGGGGAGGTCGGGGGAGAAGCAGGTGCCCTCGGGCAGGGCGGCGGCGATGTCCTCGACGCGGGTGAGGCGGGCGAGCTGGCGCCTGGTGACCGCGCGCTGCTTGCGGATGTCGACGGCGGAGGCGGCCGGCAGGTTGGAGAAGTCCTTGGGGCACACCAGGAGGATCCGGTGGGAGACCTCGGGGGCGCCGGTCCGGGCGCCGTGCGCAACGGGCGCCCCGGCCGGGACTGCCGTGCCCGGTGCCTCGGCCGGCGCGGGAGGGGCGGCCGTGTCCGGCTCCCCGGCCCCCCGCGCGGCCGCGGCGTGCTCCTGCGGCGGTGTGCCGAGGCGGGCGGCGACCTCCTCCAGGGCCAGGACGTACACGGCGGACTGCCGGGCGGCGGCGCCCACCTTCGCCGGGTCCGCCGAACCGTCGAGCATCGGGAAGGACTTGATCTCGACGACCGTCCAGCGGCCGTCGGGGTGCACGACCACGGCGTCCGGCTCCAGGAAGGCGGGGGAGCCGGCGACGTCGAGGGCGACCATGGGGTGGTCGAGCAGCGTCCAGACCCCGGCCCCGGTGGCCTCGCGCAGCGCGAGCGCCGTCCGGGCGGCGCGTCCCTCGGGGCCGACGGCGCTCAGGTCGGGCACGACACCGGTCGTGGGAGGCTCGGCGCGCGGGTCCAGCCGCTCGTGCACCAGCCGCAGCAGCTCCGCGCCGCCGTCGGCCTTGACCCGTGCCTCGAACGCGTTGCCGCGCATGAAGGCGAACTGCGACTGCCCGAAGCCGGACGGCGCCCCCAGCGCGCCGGCCAGCTTCGCCTTGTCCACGCCCGCGCCGTCGAGCAGGGCGCGACGCTCGCACCCGGGGTTCGCGGCGAGCGCCGCGAGGGCGCGCGCGTCGAGGGACTTGGGCGGTACGTCCGGGCCGCGCAGCTCAGCGAGCCGCTGCCGGAGCCCCGTCCCCCGCGTCCGTGGGAGAGGCACCCGGTTCGGCTCCCGGCCCGGTTCGGGACTCGCGCTGTCGGGGAATTCGCTCACCCGCGGAAGTCTGGCACCCCGCACTGACAATTGAGGAACCTGTGGTGCCCGAGGCGGTGGCGGACCGCGGGAACCGCGCGACCAGCCGTGTCCTCGCCCGGTCCGCGAGCCGCATCACGACGGGGGTCAGCAGCAGACCTGCCCCCATCACCGCGGCACCGGCGACGGCGTCGAGGAAGTAGTGGTTCGCGGTGCCCATCACGACGATCGTGGTGAGCAGCGGATACGCGACACCCGCGAGCCGGGCGAGCGGTGTGCGGCCGTGGCGCCACAGCATCACCCCGCACCACAGCGCCCAGCCCACGTGCAGGCTCGGCATCGCCGCGTACTGGTTGGTCATGCCGCCCATGCCCCGTGGCGCGCTCGCCTCGCCGCCCCACCAGCCGTACGAGCTGTACTGGGCCATCGTGTCGACGAAGCCGTGACCCTCGGACAGCAGCCGGGGCGGGCAGGTCGGCAGCAGCGTGAAGCCGATCAGGCCGATGAAGGTCGAGGTCATCAGCCAGGTGCGGGCCGCACGGTAGTGCGCGGTCCGGGAGCGGAAGAGCCAGACGAGGAGCACGGGCGTCACCAGGTAGTGCAGCGACGCGTACCAGAAGTCGGCCGGGACGCCGAGCCAGGCCTCGCGGGTGAACAGCCGGTTCAGCGGGTGTTCGGCGTTGAGGTGGAGGACCTTCTCGATCCGCAGGATCTCCAGGCCGTGGTCGACCGCGCTGGAGGTGTCGCCGCGGGCGAGCAGCCGGCCCGCCGAGTACGACGCGTACACCAGCAGGATCAGCGGCAGTTCGGTCCACCAGCGCAGGCGCGCGTGCGCTCCCGAGACGTCGCGCAGGTCGGTCCACCTGCGAAACCGGGCGCGTGGTGCCGTCCCGGTACGCGGTGCATCGGTCTGCGGCATCCGATCGCCCTCCCCCATCTGCTTCTGCTGTGACCCCACAGTCTGCACAGTGTCTGGAGACGATCGGTGGCCGCATGCGATTTTACGGTGTATGTGAACGCCCTCGGTGGGCGCCCCGGTCCTCAAAGACGCGGAGATCGCCCGCCGGGTTGCTCCGCGGACCCGTGAGCGATGATGGAGTGACCCCCTCGCTCGTCGCCGAGTGACCCGTTCCCCCTCACCCACTCGTCCCGGAAAGGTCCTCTTCCATGGCACCGCGCATCCTGCTGGCCCGGCACGGACAGACGGAATGGTCGCTGTCCGGCAAGCACACCGGCAGGACCGACATCCCGCTCCTGGAGGAGGGCCGGCGCGGCGCCAAGCTGCTGGGGGAGCGGCTGCACCGTCCGCCCTTCGACGGCCTCGACGGGGTCGAGGTGCGCACCAGCCCGCTCACGCGCGCGCGTGAGACCTGCGAGCTCGCCGGGTTCGGGGACCGCGCGACCACCTGGGACACGCTCATGGAGTGGGACTACGGCGCCTACGAGGGCATGACCCCGGCGGACATCCAGGCCGTCCGGCCGGGCTGGTTCATCTGGCGCGACGGCGTTCCCGGGGGAGAGTCCCTCCAGGAGGTCTCCGCGCGCGCGGACGAGGTCGTCGCCTGGGCGCGAGCCGAGGACCGTGACGTCCTGGTCTTCGCCCACGGCCACATCCTGCGCTCCATCGGCGCCCGCTGGCTCGGCCTCCCCCTCGACTTCGCGGCCCGCATCCGCCTCAACCCGACCTCGCTGTCGGTCCTCGGCTGGGCCTACGGAGAGCCCGCGATCGAGGTGTGGAACGACTGCGGGCACCTGTCCGCGTAGGGCGGCCCGGTGCCGTCGGCCCTCCCTCAGGCCGGGCGCGGCAGGCTCGCGTGGCGCTCCAGGAACGTCGAGACACCCGACGCCCTGCGGTGCGGGAGCAGGACGCGCGCCGTTCCCGCGAGCATCGTCTGGATGCGGGAGGACTGGACCTCGTTCAGCAGGTCCAGGACGCGCAGACCGGCGAGGGCGGCCTCGTCGGGGCGGCCGCCGCGCGCGAGGTCGTCGGCCAGTTCCGCCGTGTAGAGGGCGATGTTGCGGGTGAAGTGCGGGTCCTGGAGCTCGGCGGCGCGGCGGGCGTGCCGGGCGGCACGGGGCCAGTCGCCCAGCGTCGACCAGCACTGCGCCTCCAGTCCCTCCAGTTCGGCCTCTCCGTAGAAGGTCATCCACTCGGGGTCGGCCTCGGAGGGGCCCCGCTCGAAGAGGGCCTGCGCACGGGCCAGGGCCTGCTCGCAGCCGGCGCGGTCGGCGAGCCCCGCCCAGCCGCCCGCCTCGCGCAGCGCGAGCAGGGAGAGCAGGCGGGGGGAGCCCAGGGGGCGCGCGGCGCGCTGCGCGGCCTGTGCGGCACGCACGGCCTCACGCGGACGCCCGGCGTCGCGCGCGAGGAACGCCGTGTTGCAGAAGGCGTGGGCCTCCAGGCCCGGGTCGCCCGCCATCCGGGCGGTCGCGAGCGCCTCCGCGTAGTGCGAGCGGGCGTCGTCGAAGCGCCCCGAGTCGTGGGCCAGCCAGCCCACCGAGATGGCCAGTTCACCGGCGCCCGCGTACAGCCGCTCCGCGATCGACTGCCGTGTGGTGCCCGCGTCGAGCAGCGCGTACGCCGTCCGCAGCGGGGCCGCCGCGCGCCGGTAGAGGCCGTCGGCCCCATGGCGGTCGTCGAGCAGCCGGATCTTGCGTACGGCCTCTTCGAGGGCGCCGGCCTCGGACGTGCCGGCCCGGTGGACGCGCCGTTCGGCGGCCGCGGCGCTGCCGCCGAACGCGCCCGCGAAGGGCCCCAGTGAGGCCGCCGCCATGGTGGCGGTGCCTCCGGTCATGAATGCGCGACGTTGCACGTCGCTCTCCTCGTGGTTCTGATCGTGGTCCTCGTACGGGTCGCACGGATCGCACGTGTGGTGCGGGTGGTGCCTGTCATGCGGGTCGTACGGGTGATGCGGATCGTGCGGGTGGTGCGGTGCGTGCTGCGCCGGAACGCGGTGCGGTTCCGGAGTCTCATACGTCTCGTACGCCTCCTCCGTCTCATGCAGGGCGTACGACAGGCTCGCGGAGTGCGAGGAGGGCGCCTCTCCCGTGCCCCGCGCCCCGCGCCCGCGTACCCATGAGCGGGGAGTGAAGCCCAGGTCCGTGAGCGTGCGGCCGGGGAACATGTGCAGGAACACCCGCTCGTACGCATAGTTCGGGCAGCGGATCTCGCCCGCCTCGACGCGCCCGATGTAGCGCGCGTCGCAGCTGACCCGCTCCCCGATCTCGCGCGCCGCCCGCCGGACCGCCGCCGCGAACTCGCTCGGCGAGCGCTGTCCGCGCAACCGCCGGAAGGCGAGGTTCGGCCGCGGTGGCCGGGGGGACGGGGACGAGGTCACCGCTGACGACGCCATGGCCGGGCCCTCTCTTGCGAACCGTCGAACCATGCCGGACCAAGGACGAGTTGCACTGGTTCGTGACCAGTGGTGCCCTGCTTCCGGCGCGGCAAGAACGTACCTGCTGTGACAGGGCCGCCACGCTGGGTTTGGCTACAAACCGGATATCTCATCCACGATCTGCCATGAACTGCCATCCTTTGCGGCGGTGTTACGCCGTAGCCGTTGACGTCCCGGAGCGTTGAACCCTGTGGACCGGGAGCCACCCGAACTCCCGACCCACTCGTCAAGAGGAGGGGTTCCGTTGGAGGCGGGGATGGAGACCAGGCAGAGCACCGATTTCCGTACGTCGACGACGACCGCGCAGCACAGGCCGTCCCCGGAGTGCAGCGCCCCGCCGGAGCCTGCGTCCGAGTGCGAGCTGGTGACCGTTCCCGCACGTCAGGGCCTGGAGGCGGTCGACATCATCCGCCGCGGTGCCTGCGAAGCGGTCGGCCCCGTGCTCCACGACGACGGCTGCGACACCCTCGGCTTCCTGGTGCCGCCCGGCACCGCCGACGCCTGGGACGTGCCCGGCAGCACCTGCACGCAGACCAACGGCCGCGGTCTCAGCCTGCCCCCCGAGCCCCCGGTCGAGGGCTCCGACTGGCTCCTGCCGCCCGGCGAGGCGGACCTCGCGACCGACCCGGCCGTCCTGCGGGCCGCGCTGGGAGAGGCGGCCCGGCTCATCGAGGCCGCGGACAACTGCCGCTGACCCCGGACCGGCCGCCGCCCCTGGACGCCCGCCGCCGGTGGCGACTGCCGTTCCCGGAGCCGCGCCGCCACCTCCGGACAGCGCCCGCCGGACCCAGGCACCGCCCTCGGGGCCCCGCCCCGGCCCGCCGGGCCCCGGCCGGTGGGCCGAGCCGCCCGTACCCCCGGATAATGGTCTGATGGCAAGGGCGAGGAACAAGCGGTCGGACGAAGGCCGTGAGACGGGGCGGGGCGCGCGGCGCGGACAGCGGGCGGCCGACGCGGTCGTCGAGCCCGTCGACGGCGGACTCGCCGAACTGCTGCCCGACCGGGACCGGGCACGCGCCTGGACGCTGCTGATCGACGGCGCCCCGCAGTCGCACGTCGACCTCGACGACCCCACCTACCTGAGCTTCGAGTACCAGCGCCGCCTCGGCCACGTCATCGACCTCGTCGCCCCGCCCGGCAGGCCCGTGCACGCCGTGCACCTCGGCGGCGGCGCCCTCACCCTCGCCCGCTACACCGCGGCGACCCGCCCCCGCTCCACCCAACAGGTCGTCGAGCGTGACGCCGCCCTCGTCCAACTCGTCCGCCGCGAGTTGCCGTTGGATCCGAGCGCGCGGGTCCGGGTGCGCTCCGCTGACGCCCGAGCCGGTCTCGCCAAGGTGCCCGACGGGTGGGCGGACCTGGTGATCGCGGACGTGTTCAGCGGGGCGCGCACACCGGCCCACCTGACATCCGTCGAGTTCGTCACGGAGGTGCGACGGGTGGTGAAGCCCGACGGCTTCTACGCCGCGAACCTCGCCGACGGGCCCCCGCTCGCCCACCTCCGCGGCCAGATCGCCACCGTCGGGGTCGTCTTCCCCGAACTCGCGCTGGTCGCCGACCCCACGGTGCTGCGCGGCAAGCGCTTCGGGAACGCCGTCCTGGTGGCCGCCGCCCGGCCGTTGCCGGTCGCCGAACTGACCCGGCTCGCGGCCTGCGACCCGCACCCCGCGCGGGTCGAACACGGCAGGCAGCTCACCGGGTTCACCGGAGGCGCGGCCCCGGTCACGGACGCGGCGGCGGTCGCCTCACCGGCGCCGCCCCCGTCCGTCTTCCGCTAGGGCCGTCGGCCCCGCCGCCCCGGAGGGCGGCCCGTCGCTCAGTAGGTGCCGACCTCCACACGCGGCGGCCCGTCGTGCCACGTGCAGAACACCGACACCCGGTCCGCGCCCGAGCTGAACTCCACGCGGATCCACGCCTCCGTCTTCCACACCTGCATCGACCAGCCGGCCCCCGGGGTCGCCGACACCAGCGTCGCGGACGTCTTCCCCAGGTCGAAGACCGCCCGCCCTCCGTCGGTGTCGTAGCTCCTGACCCGGCCGGAGGCGGAGGCCGAGGGGCTCGGGCCGGGGGTCGCCGAACGGGACGGCGACGCGGTGGCGCCGGGGCGCCGGCTCGCGCTCGGCCGGCCCGACGAGCTCGGCGACGGCTCGGCCCGCCGGGTCGAGGAGGCGAGCGGCTTCGACTCCTGGGTCGTCGCGTCGCCCGCCGTGATGGGCAGGGCGCGCGGAGGGTCGTACGCCGTCCCCGCCATCACCGTGTGGACACCCCACCACGACAGCGTGACCGCCGCGCCCGTGGCGAGCGACCAAGCAAGTCCGTGTACGAGTCCTCTGCGCATTTCCCGGCCATACTGCACCACCGGCCCCACGCGTGTCTCTCGACCGCGTCACAACGGGGGTTGTCCACAGGTGCCGGACCGGCATCCCCCGGATGGCGTACGGTGCCGCCCATGGCAAGTGTGCTCGTGGTCGAGGACGACCAGTTCGTGCGCTCGGCCCTCATCCGGCATCTGACCGACGCCGCACACACCGTGCGCAGTGTCGGCACCGCCCTCGAGGCGCTGCGCGAGGTCGCCCATTTCTCCTTCGACGTGGTCATCCTCGACCTCGGCCTGCCGGATCTCGACGGGGCCGAGGCGCTGAAGATGCTGCGCGGAATCACCGACGTGCCGGTGATCATCGCCACCGCGCGGGACGACGAGAGCGAAATCGTCCGCCTGTTGAACGACGGGGCGGACGACTATCTGACCAAGCCGTTCTCGGTCGAGCACCTGTCGGCGCGGATGGCCGCCGTGCTGCGCCGTTCACGCGGCGGCACGGGGGACGTGCCGCCGTCGACCGTCATCCGTGTCGGCGGGCTCGCCATCGATCCGCTGCGGCGCCAGGCCGAACTGGACGGCGCCCGACTGGACCTCACCCGCCGCGAGTTCGATCTGCTGGCCTTCCTGGCGGGGCGGCCCGGCGTGGTCGTGCCGCGCAAGGAACTGCTCGCCGAGGTGTGGCAGCAGGCCTACGGCGACGACCAGACCATCGACGTCCATCTGTCGTGGCTGCGGCGGAAACTGGGCGAGACGGCCGCCCGGCCGCGCTATCTGCACACCCTGCGGGGCGTCGGCGTGAAGCTGGAGCCACCGAGAGCGGAGCCGCCGCTATGAGGCGGGCACCGGCGGGGAAGTGGGCGTCATGAGGTGGGCGCTGGTCAAGGTGTGCGTGGCGGTGACCACGATGGTCGTCGTCGCCTTCGCGGTGCCGCTGGGCCTCGTCATCAAGGAGATGGCCCGGGACCGTGCCTTCTCGAACGCCGAGCGCGAGGCCGCCGCCATCGCCCCCGCGCTCTCCATCACCACCGAGCGGGACAAGTTGGAGCGGGTCGTCGCCTCCGCCGGCTCGGACTCGGGGATGGCCGTGCACATACCCGCCGCCGACGGCACCGCCGCGGTGGAGATCGGCAAGCGGCGCGCGGCCGGCAAGGACATCGCCACCACCCGCAAGCTGGGCCGCGCCTCCACCACCGAGGTCCCCGGCGGCTCCACCCTGCTCCAGCCCGTCGCGCTGAGCTCCGGAGAGATCGCGGTCGTCGAGGTCTACGTCCCCGAGTCCGCGGTCAGCAACGGCGTCGGTACGGCCTGGGCGGTGCTCGCCGCGGTCGGCGTCGCCCTCATCGTCGGCTCCGTCGCGGTGGCCGACCGGCTCGGCGTGCGCATGGTGCAGCCCGCCCAGCGGCTGGTCGAGAGTGCGCACGAGCTGGGGGAGGGGAAACTGGGCGCCCGGGTGCCCGAAGAGGGTCCCATCGAACTGCGGCTCGCCGCCGTCGCGTTCAACTCCATGGCCGACCAGGTCGTCCAGCTCCTGGCGAACGAACGGGAGCTGGCCGCCGATCTGTCGCACCGGCTGCGCACACCGCTGACCGTGCTGCGCCTCAACACGGCCTCGCTGGGCGACGGTCCGGCCGCCGAGCAGACCCGGGCCGCCGTCGCGCAGCTGGAGCGTGAGGTCGACACGATCATCCGGACCGCCCGCGAGGCCAAGCCGCAGACCGCGGCGAAGGGAGTGGGCGCCGGCTGCGACGCCGCCGAAGTCGTCCGCGAACGCATGGACTTCTGGTCCGCGCTGGCCGAGGACGAAGGGCGCAAGGTACGCATGGCCGGGGTCGAGAGGCCGGTCCGGATACCCGTCGCCCGCGCCGACCTCGCGGCGGCGCTCGACGCCCTCCTCGGCAATGTGTTCCGGCACACGCCCGAGGGCACGGCCTTCGCGGTCGACGTGCACAACGGCGAGGACGCCGTGATCGTGCTGATCTCGGACGCGGGCCCCGGCATCGTGGACCCCGAGGCGGCGATGGCGCGCGGCCGCGGGTCGGGGAGCGACGGCTCGACCGGCCTGGGGCTGGACATCGTGCGGCGCCTCGCCGAGTCGACGGGCGGTGACGTGCGCATCGGTTCCTCCGTACTGGGTGGCACCGAGGTGCGCATCTGGATCCAGCTGGACGGACGGACCCCGGAGCGGCGGGGGCACCGGGGATCCGTACGGCGCAGGAGGCGGGGCGGCGTCGGGGTGCGCTGACCCCCGCGGCACCTTCAATTGGTCTCGACCTTTAACCGCCCCCGATGCCTTCCTTAAGCGCACCCTAAGATCCTCGACCCTCGTCCGGATGAAGCGGTTTGCCCGATTCCGGATCGCTAGCGTGCTGCCGCACCCACCCCTGGGAATCCCCGTGAACCCCCGTGAAACCGCGAAGGCAGGCACGCGATGAGCAGCACGCACCGGCGCAAGGTCAGTGGCAGGAACAAGGCGATAGGCGGCCTCGTCGCCGCGGCCGTGGTCGGCGGCGGCGCCCTCCTGTTCACCGGAACCGCCCAGGCCGCCGGCGTCGGCGCCGCGTACACCAGGACCAGCGACTGGTCGACGGGCTACACCGCGCAGTACGTCATCACCAACGACAGCGCCCAGGTGAAGGCCGACTGGACGCTGGAGTTCGACCTTCCCTCCGGCGCCACCCTCAGCTCCCTGTGGAACGGCGAGTCGAGCGTGAGCGGGAAGCACGTCACCGTGAAGCCGCCCTCCTGGGACAAGGACGGCCTGAAGGCAGGCGAGTCCGTCACCGTCGGCTTCGTCGTGAACGGCACCGCCGACCCGACGGGCTGTCTCGTCGACGACACCAAGTGCTCGGTGGACGACGGCGCGACGCCCGAGCCCAGCGGCCGCCCGACGCAGTCCGCGACCCCCACGCCCACCCCGACCGCGACCGCCTCGCAGAGCGCCACCCCGACGCCGACCGCGACGGCCACCCCCTCCCCCTCGCAGAGCTCGGGCAGCGGCAACACGACGACGGCCGGCTTCGCGCCCTACGTCGACACCTCGCTCTACCCCGCCTTCGACCTGGTCGGCAGCGCCGCGGCCACCGGCGTGAAGAACTACAACCTGGCCTTCGTCACCGACGGCGGCGGCTGCACCCCCAAGTGGGGCGGCGTCACGGACCTCGCGAGCGACGGCGTGGCATCGCAGATCGGCGCCCTGCGCGCCAAGGGCGGCGACGTCCGTGTGTCCTTCGGCGGGGCCTCCGGCACCGAGCTGGCGACGAGCTGCTCCTCGGCCGACACGCTGGCGGCGGCGTACGGGAAGGCGGTGGACGCGTACGACCTCACGAAGGTCGACTTCGACGTCGAGGGCGGCGCGCTGCCCAACACCACCGCGAACACCAACCGGGCGAAGGCGATCGCCAAGCTCCAGCAGCAGCACCCGGACCTGGACGTGTCCTTCACCCTGCCGGTGATGCCGGAGGGTCTGACCCAGGACGGCGTGAACCTGCTGTCCAACGCCAAGTCGAACGGCGTGAAGATCAACACCGTCAACATCATGGCGATGGACTACGGTCCGGCGTACAGCGGTGACATGGGCACCTATGCCGAGCAGGCGGCCACGGCCACGCAGGCCCAGGTCAAGAGTGTCCTCGGTCTCTCCGACAGCGCCGCCTGGAAGGCCGTCGCCGTCACCCCGATGATCGGCGTCAACGACGTCTCCTCCGAGATCTTCAAGGTCGACGACGCCTCGCAGCTGGTGACCTTCGCCCGGTCCAAGGGCCTCGGCTGGCTCTCCATGTGGTCCGCCACCCGCGACAAGCAGTGCCCGGGCGGCGCCAAGAACTCCGCCGACGCGACGTGCAGCTCCGTCGTCCAGGACGCGAACGCCTTCTCGAAGGCCTTCGCCGCCTTCAAGTAGCCATCCCCCCACGGGGGTTGCGCGCCCCGGCCGGACCTCCCCCCACCCGGCCGGGGCGCCGACACGCGGGCGGGGCGCGGCACCCCCCTCGGGCGCCGCGCCCCGTCCCCCGTGTGCCCGGTGGGCCGGGGCCTACTCGGCGGTCGTCACCGGCGGCAGCGCGCCGGTCCGCGCGGCCTGTGCGTACCAGTGGGCGCTCGACTTCGGCGTACGGGCCAGCGTCGCGTAGTCCACGTACACCGCGCCGAAGCGCTTCTCGTAGCCGTACGCCCACTCGAAGTTGTCCATCAGGGACCACAGGAAGTAGCCGCGGACGTCCGCGCCGTCGGTGATCGCGCGACGCACCGCGGACAGGTGGCCGTGCAGGTACGCGATCCGCTCCGGGTCGTGCACCCGGCCGTCCGGGTCCGGCTTGTCGTCGTAGGCGGCGCCGTTCTCCGTCACGTACAGCGGCAGGCCCGGGGCCTCGCGCGTGTAGCGCATGATCAGGTCGTGCAGGCCCGTCGGGTCGATGGTCCAGCCCATCTCCGTGCGCTCGCCCGGGGTCTGGTGGAAGGCGACGTCGTCCGCGCCCGGCCAGGGGGAGTACGAGCTGGCGCCGTGGCCGTCCGCGCGGTTGCCCGCGACGGCCGAGTCGGCGGCCGACACCAGCGTCGGGGTGTAGTAGTTGAGGCCGAGCGCGTCCAGCGGCTGGTGGATCGCCGCGAGGTCCCCGTCCTGGACGTACGACCAGTCCGTGATCGGGGCGGTGGCCGTGAGCAGGGTCTCGGGGTAGGCGCCGTGCAGCATCGGACCGTGGAAGACGCCGTTGGCGAGGTCGTCGATGCGGCGGGCCGCCGCCAGGTCCGCCGGCTCCTGCGACAGCGGCCGGACCACCGACGAGTTCAGGCTCACCGCGACCGAGTTGCGGGCGGGCATGACCGACCGGAGGGCCTTGGCGCCGAGCCCGTGGGCCAGGTTCAGGTGGTGGGCCGCCCTCAGCGACGCCTCCGCGTCGGTGCGGCCGGGGGCGTGCACGCCGGAGCCGTACCCCAGGAAGGCGCTGCACCACGGCTCGTTGAGGGTGATCCACTGCTCGACGCGGTCGCCCAGCGCCGCGCCGACGATCTGCGCGTACTCGGCGAAGCGCAGCGCGGTGTCGCGCTCCGGCCAGCCGCCCGCGTCCTCCAGCTCCTGCGGCAGGTCCCAGTGGTAGAGGGTGATCGCGGGCTTGATGTCGTGGGCGAGGAGCTCGTCGACGAGCCGCCGGTAGAAGTCCAGGC
The DNA here is from genome assembly GCF_039543605.1 of Streptomyces siamensis. Classification (NCBI taxonomy): domain Bacteria; kingdom Bacillati; phylum Actinomycetota; class Actinomycetes; order Kitasatosporales; family Streptomycetaceae; genus Streptomyces; species Streptomyces siamensis. The sequence continues at coordinate 243,075 of NZ_BAABKB010000002.1, forward strand.
CGCGTTGCACGGCGGGGCCGCGCCCGGTCGGCTGCACCCGGGACCACGAGACCGAGAAGCGGTACGCACCCAGGCCCAGGTCCGCCATCAGCGCCACGTCGTCGCGATAGCGGTGGTAGTGGTCGACGGCCACGTCGCCGGTCTCACCGCCTGCCGTCTTGCCGGGCGTATGACTGAAGGTGTCCCAGATCGAGGGGGTGCGGCCGTCCTCCCGCACCGCCCCCTCGATCTGGTACGCGGAGGTCGCGGCGCCCCAGAGGAAGGCCTGGGGGAAGGTCACGGGGGTAACGGGCTCAGACATGGAAGCGCTCCCATAGGGGGTCGAGGAGACCGACGGAACGGAAGTAGGGGAGAAAAGAAACAGGAAGAAGGGGGAGGGGAGGGGGAGGGGAGGGGGAGGGGAGAAGGGGGCCGGGGCGACGGTGACCCGGCCCCGAAGGGCCCCGGTGCGGCCCGTCAGCCCTTGATCGCGCCCTGCATGATGCCGCCCACGATCTGCTTGCCGAACAGCAGGAAGGCGATGAGCAGCGGCAGTGTGCCGAGCAGCGCGCCCGCCATGATCACCGACTGGTCGGGGATGTAGCCGGTGCCGAGGCCGTTCAGGGCGACCTGGACGGTGGGGTTCTGCTGGTTGAGCGCGATGATCGGCCAGAGGAAGTCGTTCCAGGCCATCACGAAGGTCAGCAGCCCGAGCACCGCCATCGCCGGCCGCGCCGCCGGGAAGACCACGTGCCACACGACGCGCAGACTGCTCGCTCCGTCGACCCGCGCGGCCTCGATCAGCTCGGTGGGCAGCGCCTGCACCAGGTACTGCCGCATGAAGAACGTGCCGAAGGCGCTCACCAGGGTGGGCAGGATGACCGTCTGCAGCTGGTTGGACCAGCCCAGGTCGCTCATCCACAGATAGAGGGGGACCACGGCCAGCTGCGGCGGGATCATCATCGTGCCGATGGTGAGCAGCAGCAGGGTGCTGGAGAACTTGAACCGCAGCTTGGCGAAGGCGAACCCGGCGAGCGTGGAGAACAGGACCGTACCGAAGGTGATGGTCCCGGCGACGATCACGGAGTTGACCATCGCGGTGCCGAGCCCGGCCTGGTCCCACGCGGTCTGGAGGTTCTTGAACAGGTTCCCGCCGAACCACAGCGGCGGCGGTGTCTGGGCGAGCCGCGCGTTGTTGCGTGAGGCCGCGATCGCGGTCCACAGCAGCGGCGCCAGCGAGACCAGCGCGAGAACCGCCAGGACGACGTAGGTGACCGGGCCCGCGTGCAGCTGCTTGCCCGCACCGAGCACACGGCGCCGTCCGGGCCTCCCGCCGTCCGCGCGGCTCCCCTTCGCCTCGGGGAGCGTCAGTTCACTTGTGGTCATTGGGATTTCCTCAGCCGTCGGGTGATCAGCAGATTGATCGCGGCGACGATCAGCAGGATCAGGAACATCGTCCAGGCGATCGCGGACGCCTTACCGAGGTTGCCGATGCCCCAGCCCTGGTCGTACATGTACAGGCCGAGCGTCTGGTACTGGTGCGCGGAGCCGCCCTTCGAGCCGCTCACCCCGCCGAACAGCAGGGGCTCGCCGAAGAGCTGGGTCGCGCCGATCGTCGAGACCACCACCGTGAACAGGATCGTCGGCCGGAGCATCGGGACCGTCACATGGCGGAACTGCTGCCAGCGGCCCGCCCCGTCGAGCGCGGCCGACTCGTACAGGTCGGTGGGGATCGCCTGCATCGCCGCCAGATAGATCAGCGCGTTGTAGCCGGTCCACCGCCAGATCACGATCGAGGAGACGGCGAACTGGCCGCCCCAGTCGGACTCGCGCCAGTTGATCGGGTCGATCCCGACGAAGTGCAGCAGCCAGTTGATCATGCCGCCGTCCCACGAGTACAGCAGCGTGAAGACCAGCGTCGCCGCCGCCACCGAGGTGGCGTACGGGGTGAGCATCACGACCCGCCACACGGTCGAGCCGCGCAGCCGGTAGTTGAGCAGATGCGCGATCCCGATCGCCATCAGCAGCTGCGGAACCGTGGAGATCACACCGATGGTGAAGGTGTTCTCCAGGGCGTTCCAGAAGAACTCCGAGGACAGCAGGTTCTTGTAGTTGTCCAGGCCCACCCAGGTCTGGTGGTCCAGGCCGGACAACTGCACGTTGTGCAGCGAGTACCAGGCCGTGTACAGCAGCGGCACGAGCCCGAAGGCGCCGAAGACGATGAAGAAGGGGGCGATGAACGCGTACGGCGACGCCTTCATGTCCCAGCGGTACAGCCGGCTGCGCCACGAGCTCGGGCCCGGGGGCGGCGTACCGCGACCGTGAGCGCGGCGGGCCGCGCCCGGCTGGTCACCGGGCGCGGCGTCGGCGCTCGACGCGGTCTGCGCGAGAGCCTGCTTGGAGCTGGTCACTGGCCGAGCACGTCCTTGATCTCCGACTTGGCCGCGTTCCAGCCCTGGTCGGGCGTCTTGCCCTTCTGCTCGACCTGGAGGATGCCGACGTCGGTGATGGCGGTGCCGATCGGCTGGTCCTTGACGCCGAATATCTGCGTCGGGATGGTCTTCGCCGAGTCGGAGAAGATCTGGGTGATCGGCGCGTCGGAGAAGTACGCCGTGGTGGCGGCCTGCGGCTTCAGCGCCGAGTACGCCGACGGGGTCGACGGGAAGCTCGCCTGCTTGCCGAAGACCTTCGCCTGCTGCTCGGGGGCGGTCAGCCACTTCGCCAGCGCGACGGCCTCCTTCTGGTGCTTGGTCGCCGTCGGCACGCCGATGAACGAACCGCCCCAGTTGGCCGCGGTCGGCGCCGCCGCCACGTCCCACTTGCCCTTGCCCGAGTCACCGGACTTCTCCTGGATGTAGCCCATCATCCAGGCGGGGCAGGCCACCGTGGCGAACGAGCCCTTGGCGAAGCCCTGGTCCCACGTCGGGTCGAACTGCTTCAGCTTCGCCGACATGTTGCTGGTCGCCACCGACATCGCGGTGTTCCAGGCCGTCTTCACGCCCGAGGACTTGTCCCAGATGACGTTGCCGTCCTTGTCGTAGTACCGCTGGCTCTCGCCGCCGAGCGCCGCGTTGTAGACCGAGGAGGCGGAGTCCACGAACTTGGTGCCGCTCGGCGCCTTCTTCATGTAGTCCTTGCCGACGGCGACGTACTTGGACCAGTCGCCGTTCCACTGCTCGGCGAGCTTGGTGCGGTCCGTCTCCAGACCGGCCTTCTCGAACAGGTCCTTGCGGTAGCAGATCGCCATCGGGCCGATGTCGGTGCCGAGCCCGATCAGCTTGCCGTCCTTGGTGGTGGCCTGGGCGTTCTTCCAGTCCAGCCACTGGGACTTGTCGACCTCCTTGCCGAGGTCGACGAACTTGTCGGCCTGGGTCTGGACGGCCTCGGTGATGTTGCCGACCTCGATCGCCTGGATGTCGTCGGTGCCCGAGCCGGCCTGGAGGCGGGTCAGGGTCTTCGGCCAGTAGACGTCGGTACGGGTGGTGACGTTCTCCTTGATGGAGATGTCGGGGTGGAGCTTCATGTACTCGTCGTAGAGGCCGGCCTGCTTGTAGCCGAAGACGCCGAAGGTCCCGATGGTCAGAGTGGTCTTACCCTTGCCATTGCCGCCGTCCGAGTTCGACGAGCCGTCGTCCGAGTCGTTGGCGCAGCCGGCCAGCAGCCCTGTGGTCAGCGCGGCGACGGCCGCGAGGGCCCCCAGCCTGCGGGACCGACGGGTACTCGTGCGCATTGAGTCCTCCTGTTGCCTGACGTGCCGACCCCCCGGCCAACTGCTCTGTTGGGCCCGTTGGTTCTCGCTGCGGCTCGGGCGGGGAACGTGCGGGATGTGTATGTGTCAGGTACTGTGGGAGCGCTCCCACAGGTGATGTGTTGAAGAGTCGTCGGTTCGCGCGGGGGTGTCAAGGGTGGGAGCGCGGAGATATGCGTTCAGTTATCGGCCCGTTAGCTAACTCCGGGGCCGGAGCCGGGGACCGCCCCGGGACGGGTGAGCTGGCTCGTGTCAGTGTGCCCGCCCGGTGCGGGAGGATGAAGTCCGGCGGGACCGGCACCCCGCGCCGGGACTCCCGTCCATGAACACGACTGTTAGATTCCAGGCCAGTCGCGGAGCGCGCGGTGTCGACGGGAGGCGGACCATGGCAAGCCACGGAGCGCGGGGCCGGGGTGGCGGCCGGCCGACCTTGGAAGAGGTCGCCGCGCGCGCCGGAGTGGGCCGCGGCACGGTCTCCCGGGTGATCAACGGCTCCCCGCGGGTGAGCGACGCGACCCGCGCCGCCGTCGAGGCGGCGGTCGCGGAGCTGGGCTACGTCCCGAACACGGCGGCCCGCGCCCTGGCCGCCAACCGCACGGACGCCATCGCCCTGGTCGTCCCCGAGCCGGAGACCCGCTTCTTCGCCGAGCCGTACTTCTCCGACATGCTGCGCGGTGTCGGCGCGGAGCTCTCGGACACCGAGATGCAGCTGCTGCTGATCTTCGCGGGCAGCGACCGGGAGAGGCAGCGCCTGGCCCAGTACCTGGCGGCGCACCGGGTGGACGGCGTCCTGCTCGTCTCGGTCCACGCGGACGACCCGCTCCCCGACCTCCTCTCCCAGCTGGAGATCCCGGCGGTGATCAGCGGTCGCCGCTCGGCGGACGAGACGCTGCCGTCGGTGGACTCGGACAACTACGGCGGGGGCCGCGCGGCCGTCGAGCACCTGATGGCCCAGGGGCGGCGCAAGGTGGTCCACCTCGCCGGACGCCTCGACGTCTACGGCGCCCAGCGCCGTGTGGACGGCTACCGCCAGGCCCTGCTCGACGCCGGCCAGGAGGTGGACGACCGGCTGATCGTCCCCGGTGACTTCACCGAGGAGGGCGGTCGCCGCGCGATGAGTCTGCTGCTGGAGCGCTGCCCCGACCTCGACGCGGTCTTCGCCGGCTCCGACGTCATGGCGGCGGGCGCCCGCCAGGTGCTCCGCGAGGCGGGCCGCCGCATACCCGACGACGTGGCGCTGATCGGCTACGACGACTCCGCCATCGCCCGCCACATGGACCCGCCGCTGACGAGCGTCCGACAGCCGATCGAGGAGATGGGCCGCGCGATGATCGACCTGCTGCTCGGTGAGATCGCGGACCGGCGTCCGGCGGTGTCGCGGGGCCTGGAGAAGCGGCAACTCGTCCTGCCGGCGGAGCTGGTGGTGCGCGCCTCCTCCTGAGGACCGTGCCGCGGTGCGGCCGGTGGACCCCTGCCGCACCACGGGGACCGGCCGGCGGTCCGTCCGCCCGCCGCCGGTGGGGCAGGCTGGTGACCATGGTCCTGCATCCTTTGCTCGGAGTCGGTGAAGTGCCCGCGGTGGAGCCGTATCTGGGCCGCGTCGGCGAGGTGTTCAGGGCATTTCGGGGGCAGGACTCGGGGTGTGTGTCGTACGGCGTGCGGCTGCTCGACGGCGCTCGCTGGTTCGTCAAGGAGGCGGTCAACGACCGGGCCCGTCGTTCCCTCGAACGAGGATGGGCGTTTCACCGCGCCGTCCGGCACCCGGCGATCGTCCCCCAGGTGCACCGGATCGCCGTCGGCGACAGCTGGGCGGTGGTGATGCCCTGGCGGGAGGGCGAGGTGCTGTACCGGGCGACCGCGGCCGGGCGCCGGGACCGTACGGGACCGTACGGTCCCGGCGCCCGGTTCCGGGCCCTGCCGCCGGCCCGTGTGCTGGCCGCCTTCGACCGGGTCCTGGACGCGCACCTCGCGGTGGAGGCCGCGGGTCATGTCGCGGTGGACTTCTACGACGGGGCGCTGCTGTACGACTTCGCGGCCGATGTGGCCCACCTGATCGACCTCGACGAGTACCGTCCGGGCCCCTTCGTGGTGGAGGAGGAGCGCCTGCCGGGCTCGCGGCGCTTCATGGCCCCCGAGGAGTTCGTGCGGGGGGCGGTCGTGGACACCCGGACCACCGTCTTCACGCTCGGCCGTACCGCCCGGCTGCTGCTGGACGGGGGAGACGAGGAGCGCGCCTGGCGCGGTACGTCGCGGCAGCTGGCGGTGGTGGCGCGCGCCACGTTCCCCGATCCGGACGACCGCTTCGCCGACGTCCACCGTTTCGCGGCGGCCTGGCGGGCGGCCGACCCGCGCGGGGACGCGTGAGGCCGGGGCGCCGGACGGTGCCGCCCGGCTGCGGAAACGCAGTCAGCCGGTGACCTGTCGATCAGGTCACCGGCTGACTGTTCAGGGTGAGTGACGGGACTTGAACCCGCGACATCCTGGACCACAACCAGGTGCTCTACCAGCTGAGCTACACCCACCACGACCGGTCCTTGGGTTTCCCCGACCGGCCGAGAAAAAGTGTACAGGGTCCGAAGGGGTGCTCGCGCACGGCTTTTGCGGGGGCCCGGGAGGGGCCCCGTCGCAGGGCTATTCCGCGGGCAGGACGTGCTTCGCCGCGATGGTGCGGGCGGTGTCCGAGTCGGGGCCGGGCTGCGGGACGAAGATCGCCTCGCGGTAGTAGCGGAGCTCGGCGATGGACTCGCGGATGTCGGCCAGGGCGCGGTGGTTGCCGTTCTTCTCCGGGCTGTTGAAGTACGCCCGCGGGTACCAGCGTCGCGCCAGCTCCTTGATGGAGGAGACGTCCACGATCCGGTAGTGGAGGTAGTCCTCCAGGGTCGGCATGTCGCGGAGCAGGAAGCCGCGGTCCGTGCCCACCGAGTTGCCGCACAGCGGGGCCTTGCCCGGCTCCTTGACGTGCTCACGTACGTAGGAGAGGACCTGCTCCTCCGCGTCCGCCAGGGTCGTGCCCGCGGCGAGCTCGGAGAGCAGGCCGGAGGTGGTGTGCATCTGGCGCACCACGTCCGGCATCGTCTCCAGCGCCGCGTCCGGCGGGCGGATCACGATGTCCACGCCTTCGCCGAGCACGTTCAGCTCCGAGTCGGTGACCAGCGCGGCCACCTCGATGAGCGCGTCGTCCGACAGCGAGAGCCCGGTCATCTCGCAGTCGATCCACACCATGCGATCGTTCATACGTCTCACCCTACGGCCCGCTCCGGCCGGGTGGACCCGCCCGTACCTGCTCGCCCGCACCGAAAAGCGCGGTCCGCCGCGGCGACCGCGCTCCGCCCGGTGGGCGGACGGGAGGCGGACGGCCTCCGAAGGGCAGGTGTACGGCGTCCGGAGCGTGGGCGTACGGCGTCCGGAGCGTGGGCGTACGGAAGGGGGCCCGCACCCGAAGGCACGGACCCCTCCCGTCACATACGTCCCCGCCGGCGCTCGGCTAGGGCGCGCTGCGCTGCCCGGGCAGGCTGGGCCTGCCTCCCGCGTACAGCTCCTGGCCGTGCTTGCCCGGGTCGGGGCCCAGCGCCGCGGCGGACGCGGCCGGGCCCAGGGCGCCGGCCGCCGCCGTGCGGCGCGTCTGCATCGGGACCGGGCTGTCCTGGTGCACGACCGGTGGCGGCCCGAGCGGTCCCGCCGCGCCGTCCATGTCCGACGGGCGCTCGGTCTGCGGCCTGCGGGCGCGGTACGCCGCCCGGTACGCGGCCGGGGACGAGCCGAGCTGGCGCCGGAAGTGACCCCGCAGCGCGACCGGCGAGCGGAATCCGCAGCGCCCGGCGACCTCGTCGACCGAGTAGTCGGAGGTCTCCAGGAGGCGCTGTGCCTGCAGGACGCGCTGAGTGATCAGCCACTGCAGGGGCGCGCTCCCGGTGAGCGAGCGGAACCGGCGGTCGAAGGTGCGGCGGCTCATGTACGCACGGGCCGCCAGCGTTTCGACGTCGAACTGCTCGTGGAGGTGCTCCAGCGCCCAGGCGACGACCTCCGCGAGGGGGTCGGCGCCGATCTCTTCGGGTAAAGACCTGTCGAGGTAGCGCTCCTGCCCGCCGCTCCGGCGCGGCGGGACCACCAGACGCCGGGCCAGCGCGCCCGCCGCCTCGTTGCCGTGGTCCGTCCGCACGATGTGGAGACAGAGATCGATTCCGGCCGCCGTGCCCGCCGACGTCAGGACGTCTCCGTCGTCCACGAAGAGTTCCCGTGGATCCACGTGCACCGACGGGTAGCGCTTGGCCAGCGTCGGCGCGTACATCCAGTGGGTCGTGGCGGGCCGTCCGTCCAGCAGGCCGGCCGCGGCCAGGACGAAGGCCCCGGTGCACAGCCCGACGATGCGGGCGCCCTCCTCGTGCGCTCGCCGCAGTGCGTCGAGCGCCTCCTCCGGTGGTGGCGAGGTGATCGACCGCCAGGCGGGCACGACGACCGTGCCTGCCCGGGAGATCGCTTCCAGGCCATGTGGTGCGGTGAGTTCCAGGCCCCCTGTGGTCCGCAGTGGGCCTTCCTCGCCCGCGCTCACCAGAAGTCGGTAGCGCGGTACGCCGGCGTCCTGGCGGTCAATCCCGAACACCGACAGCGGTATGGAACTCTCGAAGATGGGGCCGCCGCTGAACAGCAGCACCGCGACGATCTCCTTGCGGCGTCGCCCGGAAAGCTTCCGGGCCGCGGCTTCCGGCGCGGCAGTGGAGTCGTGGCTCATCCTGCTAAGCCCCCCTCGGTGGTCGCGGCTCCTCGGTTGTGTCGCTCCTGCACGTTTCCCCTCGGTCCTGCACGAGTCCCCCGCCGTAAGACAAGATCGAATCTACTGTGTCGCGTAGCGCCAAGGTGACCAGTTCGGTACTCCGCAGAATGTCGACATGGCAACTTGGCGTAAAGCATTCGATCACGAAGCGTTGCACTCGTGGGCCGTGCAGGGAAGTGCGCCTCGTGGCAGTGGCCAATCCACGTAGGGTGCGCGAGCCGCCCAGGACCCTTTCGGTGCAGGTCGAACGGGGGTTGGGGGGTCGTTCGGGCAAGGGAGGGACGGTTCCCAGAAGTTGGCCGAAAACTACCGGGGGCGTGCGCACAAACCGGTCAGTCAACCGGCTTGTTTCCCGTACCGCGCCGACCACCTCTGTGCGCCCCGGTGCCACTCCAGCCGCGCAGATCGGCCACCGTGCCCGTTCCGCTCCTGCCCCGCGGATCGGGCATCACGCCCGGCCGGACCCCGCCGGGCGGGCGGGCCGGCCGCTCCGGGATCCCGCCCCCGCGCGGTTCGGCCACGATGGCCGACGCGGCCCTGCCGTGCCGGCCGCGCGGCGCGGACCGTTCCCCAGTGGGTCGCGCGTCCCGCTCCGCGGCGCGCAGCCGTGCCGCGCCCCGCTCGGACTGTCTCATCAGCAGCCGGCAGGCGCCGGTCACGGTGGCCAGCCCCAGGGCCGTCCCGGTCGCACCCGCGAGCGAGGCGCCGAACCAGACGAGGATCACGGGGACCAGGACACAGCTGAAGGCGGCCCAGCCCACCACGGCGCTCGCCGTGTCCGGCACCGGCGGTGCCGGGGAGCGCGCCCCGGGGGAGGGACGGGGCGCGGTCTCGGGTCCGGGCACGCTCTTCTCCCTAGTGCTCCAGTGCTCCCCATGGCGAGCGGCGCGGTCCGGGGGCCGGTCGTCCGCTCTCCATGCTGTCCGTGGCGGTGGCTCTCCTGTTCAACGCGTGTTCGACCGGCCGGTCACTGCCCGGTATGGGCGCCTCGTCCCGGGAGATCGCGGCCGTACCACGAGAAAAGTCCCCGTCGCCGGGTGAACCCTGTGCAAACCGCCTGTACGGGGCAGCAACCATTGCGTTACGGGCGCCTCTCATGCATGCTCCGGGGAACGCCGCACAGCGCGCGCGGGATCTGGGCAGAGGAGGCGTGCCGCCGTACCCTTGGGGGTATGGGGTTGGGAAGATGATTCCCGGACACTGCTCTGCCGCACGTCGTCCCCACCACGAGGATCCAAACGCCGAGATACCCATGGCCGGTCACGAATTCTTCGATCCCGCGAACCGCAAGCGCCCGCTCGCCGACCCCACGGCGGCCGAGCCCCTGGCGGCGGAAGAACCCCGCCAGTCCTGCGATCCCGCCTTCAAGCACGGTGTCGTCGTCGGCTTCGACGGTTCGACGTCCAGTGAGCGCGCCCTCGCCTACGCGATCGGCATGGCTCACCGCTCCGGCTCGGGCCTGATCATCGTGCATGTCGCCAACCGGCTGCCGACCACCGTGTGGGCGGGCTGCGAGCCACCGGTCTTCGTCGACGTGCCGGACCACCGCACCGAGGTGCTGGGGCTGGAGCTGGCCTGCGCCGAGTATCTGGCCGAGGTGCCGTGGATCCTCGTCGAGCGCGGCGGTGACATCTGCCACGAGCTCGAAGAGGTGGGCCGGGAGTACGAGGCGGACGCCATCGTCGTCGGCTCCACGCACGGCATCGTCGGGCGCATCTTCGGCTCGGTGGCCGGCCGGCTCGCCAAGCGCGCGCAGCGCCCCGTCGTCGTCATTCCGTAACTCGCCGTCGTCCCAGGTGAGATGAGCCCCGGGGCAGTGCGGTGCTCCTGCTGTGCAGCGTGAAACTACCCGCGCGTAGAGGTGTTTGTGCCCTTGTGAAGGGCATATATCGCTCACCGCACAACTGCACATGCATGAAGGGAGCCCGCCGTGGACAACGACGTCTCTGCGGGAAGCACCACCACGGTCGTCGGCCGACTCGCCCTGGGAATCACCCTGTTGGCCTTCGGCCTCGGGTCCACCGACGTGATCGACGGCGTGACGGCGGCTGACGCCGTATCACTGGCCCACTACGTAGGCGGCGTTGCGCTCTTCGTCGCCGGTCTGCTGGCCTTCCGTGACCGCGACGCGGCGAACGGCACGGCCTTCTCGGCGCTCGGCGCCCTGTGGTTCACCTGGGCCGTCTCGGCCGGGAACCAGATCTCCGACAATGCCGCAGGACTCTTCCTGCTTCTGTTCGCCCTGGTGGCACTCTCCTTGACGCTCGCCGGCGGCGACACGCTCGGCCAGGGCGCCTACGGGCTGTTCTTCGTCTCCCTGCTGCTCCTCGCCGTCGCCCGGTTCGCGGACAGCGGCAGCCTCACCAAGGCGGGCGGCTGGTTCGCCGTGGCGGCGGGGGCGGTCGCCTGGTACGCCGCCACCGCGGCCCTCGCCCACTGGCCCACCACGCTTCCGCGACGCGCCGCCGGCCGGGGGGTGACGGCCACCGGCTGAGCCAGGCGCGGGCCGGGGTTTTGGGCGGCTCCGGCCCTTGGAAGAACGATCCCTGTGCGCGGGTGGCACGCACAGGGATCGTTCATGTCCGGCCGTCGGCCGGGGAGTTGACGGAGGGTCTACTCGACGGTGACCGACTTCGCCAGGTTCCGCGGCTTGTCGATGTCCCGGCCCAGGGCCAGCGCCGTGTGGTAGGCGAGGAGCTGGAGCGGGATGCCCATGAGGATCGGGTCGAGCTCGTCCTCGTTCTTCGGCACCACGATCGTCTGGTCGGCCTTCTCCTGCTCCTGGTGCGCCACGGCGAGGATCTTGCCGCTGCGGGCCTTGATCTCCTCCAGGGCGGCGCGGTTCTTCTCCAGGAGGTCGTCGTCGGGGACGATCGCGACCGTCGGCAGGGCGGGCTCGATGAGCGCCAGCGGACCGTGCTTGAGCTCGGAGGCCGGGTAGGCCTCGGCGTGAATGTAGGAGACCTCCTTGAGCTTCAAGGAGGCCTCGCGGGCCACCGGGTAGCCCCGGACGCGGCCGATGAAGAGCATCGAGCGGGCCTCGGCGTACTCCTCGGCCAGCTTCTTGATCTCGTCCTCCTGCTCGAGGATCTCGGAGATCTGGGCCGGCAGCTTGCGCAGGCCCTCGATGATCCGCTTGCCGTCGCGCACGGACAGGTCACGGGTGCGGCCGAGGTGCAGCGCGAGCAGCGCGAAGGCGACGGTGGTGTTCGTGAAGCACTTGGTGGACACCACGCAGACCTCGGGACCCGCGTGGACGTACATGCCGCCGTCCGCCTCGCGGGCGATGGCGCTGCCCACGACGTTGACGACGCCGAGGACCCGGGCGCCCTTGCGCTTCAGCTCCTGGACGGCCGCCAGCACGTCGTACGTCTCACCGGACTGGGAGACCGCGACGTACAGCGTGTCGGGGTCGACGACGGCGTTGCGGTAGCGGAACTCGGAGGCGGGCTCGGCGTCCGCGGGGATGCGGGCCAGCTCCTCGATCATCTGGGCGCCGATCATGCCCGCGTGGTACGAGGTACCGCAGCCGAGGATCTTCACGCGGCGGATCTGGCGCGCCTCGCGGGCGTCCAGGTTCAGGCCGCCGAGGTGCACGGTGGAGAACCGGTCGTCGATGCGGCCGCGCAGCACGCGGTCCACGGCGTCGGCCTGCTCGTGGATCTCCTTGTGCATGTAGGTGTCGTGGCCGCCCATGTCGTAGGAGGCCGCCTCCCACTCCACGGTGGTCGGCTCGGCCGTCGTGCGGGTGCCCTCGGTGGTGTACGTGCGGAAGTCGTCGGCCTTGAGGGTGGCCATCTCGCCGTCGTCCAGCGTCACTATCTGCCGGGTGTGGGCGACCAGGGCGGCGATGTCCGATGCGACGAACATCTCCTTCTCGCCGATGCCGAGCACGACCGGGGAGCCGTTGCGGGCCACCACGATGCGGTCGGAGAAGTCGGCGTGCATCACGGCGATGCCGTAGGTGCCCTCGATCACCCGGAGGGTCTCGCGGACCTTGTCCTCCAGCTTCTCGGCCTGCGAGCGGGCGATCAGGTGGGTGAGGACCTCGGTGTCGGTCTCGGAGAGGAACTCCACGCCGTCCGCTTCGAGCTTCCGGCGCAGGTCGGCGGCGTTGTCGATGATGCCGTTGTGGACGACCGCGACCTTGTTGTCGGTGGACATGTGCGGGTGCGCGTTCACGTCGGAGGGAGCGCCGTGGGTGGCCCAGCGGGTGTGCGCGATGCCGGTGGTGCCCTTGAAGCGTGCGGGGACCTTGGCCTCCAGGTCGCGGACCCGGCCCTTGGCCTTGACCATCTTCAGGCCGGCCGACTTGGGGGTCGTGACGACTATCCCCGCGGAGTCGTAGCCGCGGTACTCCAGGCGCTGGAGGCCTTCGAGCAGCAGCGGCGCCACGTCACGCCTGCCGATGTATCCGACGATTCCGCACATACAGGAGTACCTCTGTCCCTCGGTCGTTCAGTTCTGTTCTCGCCCGGCACTCAGCCGTAGACGATGCGGCGCAGCTGGCGGAGGGTGAGCTCCGGCGGCGCGACCGCGCGGTACTTCAGGTCCGCCTCGATCCGTTCGAAGATCGACGCGTTCACCAGGCCCTGGCCCTGGAGCTCGCGGTGGCGGCGACGGACGTACTCCTCGGTCGTCTCGTCGAAGTAGGCGAGCACGTCCTGGACCACGCGCAGTGCCTCGCCCCGGTTCAGGGGCGTGGACCGCGTCAGATGATCAACAAGTTCGTCGTGCACCCGATGATCCTGGGGTACCGGAAAGCGATCCGCAAGAATCCTGCCCGATATCGGGCAGCGCTGTGTTGAAACTCTTATGGTGGTCTGTTCGGGAGCTGTCCATCCTGTGTCTTGCGCCACGTCGATTGCCGGGAGCAACTTTTCGGCCATGGACACTCCACGTATGGGCGTACCGGAGCAGCTCGCCGAGCGCATGACCATGGCCGAGCAGCACGAGTACCTCCGCGCCAAGTTCTCCCGGCGCAACATGATCAGAGGCGGCGCCGTCACCCTCGGCGCCGTCGCGGGCGGTGCCTTCGTGCCGGGCGCCGTCGCACAGGCCGCGGTCCCCACCCAGCGGACGGCCGCGAGCACCGAGACGGTCGACGGCGCGCTCGTCGCCCCCTTCGGCCGCCACCTCGCCTACGGCAACGACCCGCGCACCGAGATCACGGTCTCCTGGCAGGTCCCGGCCGCGGTGAAGAAGCCGTACATCCGCATCGGCGCCCACCCCTGGGACCTCTCCCGCAAGATCGAGGCCGAGGTCCGCACCCTCTACACCCCGGCGGGCGTCGGCGCCAGCGGCGACCACACCCAGTACTACCTGCACGCCCAGCTCACCCACCTGCGCCCCGGCAAGACCTATTACTACGGCGTCGGCCACGCGGGCTTCGATCCGGCCGAGCCCCACCTGCTGGGCACGCTCGGCACCTTCACCACCGCCCCCGCGCACGCCGAGCCGTTCACCTTCACCGCCTTCGGCGACGAGGGCGTCGGCTACCACGGCCTCGCCAACGACGCCCTGCTGCTCGGCCAGAACCCGGCCTTCCACCTGCACGCGGGCGACATCGCGTACGCGGACCCGTCCGGCGCGGGCAAGAAGGAGGACACCGGCTTCGACTCCCGCATCTGGGACCAGTTCCTGGCCCAGACCGAGACGGTCGCCAAGCAGGTCCCGTGGATGCCGGCGTACGGCAACCACGACATGGAGGCCTGGTACTCGCCCAACGGCTACGGCGGCGAAGAGGCCCGCTGGAACCTCCCGGACAACGGTCCGGACGCGAAGAACCTCCCGGGCGTGTACTCCTTCGTCTACGGCAACACGGCGGTCATCTCGCTGGACGCCAACGACATCTCCTTCGAGATCCCGGCGAACCTGGGCATCTCCGGAGGAACCCAGACGAAGTGGCTGGAGCGGCAGCTCAAGACCTACCGGGCGTCGAAGGACATCGACTTCATCGTCGTCTTCTTCCACCACTGCGCGTACTGCACCTCCACGGCGCACGCCTCGGAGGGGGGCGTGCGCCAGGAGTGGGTGCCGCTGTTCGAGAAGTACACCGTGGACCTGGTCATCAACGGCCACAACCACCAGTACGAGCGCACCGACGTCATCAAGGCGGGCGAGGTCTCCAAGAAGCTGCCGATCGGCGGCACGGCGTACCCCGAGACCGACGGCGTCGTCTACGTGACGGCGGGTGCCGCGGGCCGCAGCCTCTACGCGTTCAGCGCCCCGCAGTCCTACGAGGGCCACGAGAACGAGGTCGACTCCGTCGCCTCGTTCATCAACCTCAAGGACGGCCGGCAGAACGAGACGGTGGCCTGGTCGCGCGTGCGCTACCTCAACTACTCGTTCCTGCGGGTCGACGTGACGCCCGCGCCCAAGGGCCGGACCGCGACCCTGAAGGTGCGGGGCATCGCGGAGACCGGGGAAGAGGTCGACCACTTCACGGTGGCCCGCCGGGCGCGCTGACGCACCGGTGGACGGCGGGCGGTCCTCACATGCGCCTGAGGACCGCCTGCTTGGCCAGCGAGAACTCCTCGTCCGTCAGCACCCCCGAGCTGTGCAGCTCGCCGAGCTCGCGCAGGCGGCGCAGCAGCGCGTCGTGGTCGGCCTCGGCCGCCGCGGGCTCGGGCGCCGTCGGTGACAGCTCCTTCGGCCGCGCGTCCGCCTCGGCGGGCGGCGCGGCCGGATGCGGCAGCCGCGCCTGCACCGCCGCCGCCACCAGCGCCATCAGCGGATCCTTCTTGAAGCCCCACAGCTCCACCGAGTTGGGGTCGTACTTCGGCGGCGCCTTGGTCTCCGCGCCGCGTACGGTGAAGCGCAGACAGCCGTTCTCCAGGCCGACCGCGGGATGCCACTCGACGGCCGTGATGTCACCCACGGCGAGCGTCCGGGCGCCGGCGGCGGCCTTCGCGTCCTCGGTCTTCCAGTTCCACTCCAGGCGTACGTGATCGCCGTCGAAGCCGGCGGTGCCGTCACCGGCGGAGGCGGACAGCGGCACGGCGGGGCCGGGGAGCAGATAGCCGTCGACCGGGCCGGCGGGCACCTGGTCGAGCAGCAGCGCGTTGCGGACCTCGTCGACGAAGTACTCGGCGACCCCGTAGCGGTCGGACTCGACGGCCAGCTGGTAAGGGTCGTTGGGCTCCGTGAGCTTGCCGCCCGTCGCCTGGAGCAGCGGGTCGGCGCCGTCGCGCAACCGCAGCCTCAACCGCCCGCTCTTCTTGCCCTGTTCGAAGGAAACGCCGGCCAGGGCGCCCAGGGGGACGGCCAGTTCACCCAGAGCCCTGCGGAGCAGGCTGACGTTCTTGTCGCGTCCGGGAGTCAGTCGCAGCGCGTCGCCGTCGAAGGCCCACGTGCCGTCCTTCTGGATGATTTCCGCCATGAGATGGATTGTTTCACCGGTGCTGCGGGAGAGTGGTCTTTACCAATTTGAAGGGAGCGCATGTGAGACAGCACCACAGAACGCCCCGCCTTCTCGGTACGCTGCTGCTCGTGGCGGCAGCCGGAATATCCCTCGTCGGTGCGGCACCCGCCGCGACCCCTCGTCCCCTCGGGCAGGTCGTCCCCGCCCCCGCCTCGGTCCACCCGGGCGGTTCCCCCTACCGCATCACCGGTGACACCCGCATCCGCGTCGACGACACGCGCGAGGCACGCCGGGTCGGCGAGTACCTCGCGGACATCCTGCGGCCCTCGACCGGCTACCGGCTCCCGGTCACCACGCACGGCGACAGCGGCATCCGCCTGCGGATCGGCTCGAAGCAGGCGGCCGGGTCCGCGGGCGACGAGGGCTACCGGCTCGACAGCGGACCGTCCGGCGTCACCATCACCGCCGCCCGGCCCGCCGGCCTCTTCCACGGCGTCCAGACCCTGCGGCAGCTGCTGCCGGCCGCCGTCGAGAAGGACTCCGCGCAGCGCGGCCCCTGGCTGGTCGCGGGCGGCACCATCGAGGACTCCCCGCGCTACGCCTACCGCGGGGCCATGCTCGACGTCTCCCGGCACTTCTTCACCGTCCCCCAGGTCAAGCGCTACATCGACGAACTGGCCCTCTACAAGGTCAACAAGCTGCATCTGCACCTGAGCGACGACCAGGGCTGGCGCATCGCCATCGACTCCTGGCCGCGCCTGGCCGAGTACGGCGGCTCCACCCAGGTCGGCGGCGGCACCGGCGGCCACTACACCAAGGCCGACTACCGGGAGATCGTCCGGTACGCCGCCTCGCGGTATCTGGAGGTCGTCCCGGAGATCGACATGCCGGGGCACACCAACGCCGCTCTCGCCTCGTACGACCGGCTGAACTGCGACGGCGTCGCCCCGCCCCTCTACACCGGCACGGACGTCGGCTTCAGCTCGCTGTGCGTCGGCAAGCAGGTGACGTACGACTTCGTCGACGACGTCATCCGCGAACTGGCCGCGATCACGCCGGGCAAGTACCTCCACATCGGCGGGGACGAGGCCCACTCGACCAGCCACGCCGACTACGTGGCCTTCATGGACAAGGTGCAGCCCGTCGTCGCCAAGTACGGCAAGACGGTGGTCGGCTGGCACCAGCTGACCGGGGCGCACCCCGTGAAGGGGGCCATCGCGCAGTACTGGGGTCTCGACGACACCGGCGCGCAGGAGAAGGACCAGGTCGCCCAGGCGGCGCGGAACGGCACGGGCCTCGTGCTGTCGCCCGCCGACCGGGTCTACCTCGACATGAAGTACACCGCGGACACCCCGCTCGGGCAGGACTGGGCGGGTCTGGTGGAGGTCAGGCGCTCCTACGACTGGAATCCCGGTGACTACCTTCCCGGCGCACCCGCCTCGGCGATCCGGGGTGTCGAGGCACCGCTGTGGACGGAGACGATCGTGACCGGCGCCGACATCGACGTCATGGCGTTCCCGAGGCTGCCGGGCGTCGCCGAGCTCGGCTGGTCGCCGGCCTCGACGCACGACTGGGACACCTACCGGGTGCGGCTCGCGGCGCAGGGCCCGCGCTGGGACGCGCTGGGCATCGGGTACTACCGGTCGCCGCAGGTGCCCTGGCCGGGCAACTGACGCACCGGGCCGGGCCGTCCGCGGCCGGCGGCACGACGAGATCGACGGGCGTCCCGGAGGACCGTACTCCGGGACGCCCGTCCGTCCGGCTCAGAACCCCGCGATGGGGTTCTTGAGGTTCCCGACCAGCTGGAGCGCGCCGGACGGGTCGGCCAGGTCCACCATCTGCCTGTTGTCGCGCAGCTGGAGCCGGTTGAGGCAGGACAGCGCGAACTCGGGCGCGAACATGTCGTACTGCCGGAACTTGTCGGCGAGTTCGGGCGCCGCGTCCTGGTAGTCGCGCACGCACCCGGCGACCGTCCGCCAGAAGTCCGCCTCGTCCAGGACGCCCTCGGCGGCGAGGTTCGCCGCGAGGAAGCGGAAGAAGCAGTCGAAGACGTCCGTGAACAGGGACAGCAGCTTCATGTCGTCGGGGACGTCGACCCGGATCCGCTCGACGGAGGGCGGCAGCACCGCGTCCGGGTCCATCACCGCGATCTCCTCGGCGATGTCCTTGTAGATCGCGCGCCGCACCGCGCCGTCCTCCAGGACCAGGATGACGTTCTCGCCGTGCGGCATGTAGACGAGGTCGTACGCGTAGAAGCTGTGCAGCAGCGGGGTCAGGTAGGCGCGCAGATAGCGGCGCAGCCATTCCACCGGGGTCAGCCCCGATTGCTCGATCAGCGCGCCCGCGAACGAAGCGCCCTCGTGGTCGACATGGAGGAGGCAGGCCATGGTGGCCAGGGTCTCGCCGTCCTGGAGCGAGGGCACCGGGCTCTCCCGCCACAGCGCGGCGAGCATCTTGCGGTACGGGGAGTAGCGGTCGGTGGCGGCCTCGTACTCCAGGTGCCGGTAGCCGACCGCGGCACGCTCGCGGATGATCGACAGGCCGGTGGACTTCAGCACCGGGTCGTTGTCGACGAGCTGCGCCAGCCAGTCGTTGATGGCCGGAGTGGCCTCCATGTACGCGGCCGACAGGCCGCGCATGAAGCCCATGTTGAGGACCGACAGCGCGGTCTTCACATAGTGCTTGCCGGGGGCGCTGCGGTTGAAGAACGTCCGGATCGACTGCTGGGCGAGGTACTCGTCGTCGCCCTCGCCGAGGCAGACGAGGTGCCGCCGGGCGACCTCGGCGGCGAAGGTCACGGACAGCTTGTTCCACCACTGCCAGGGGTGGACGGGTATGAGCAGGTAGTCGTCGGGGTCGAGGCCCTGCTCGGTGAGCGTGCGGGCGAACCGTTCGACCGTCCCGTCGCCCAGCTCCTCACGGACGAACGACTCGTAGTCGATGCCCACGCCCGCCGTGAAGGCGGCCCGGGAGCGGTGCGCGGCCAGCCACACCAGCCGGACCGCGCTCGCGGTCTCCGGCGCGTACGAGAGGTACTCGTGCACCCCGAAGCCGAGCCGCCCGTTGTTGGCGACGAAACAGGGGTGGCCCTCGGTCATCCCGGTCTCGATCGCCTGGAAGCCGGCGCGGGCCAGCTCGGCGGAGGGGACCTGCGGCTTGGTGAGTTTGAAGCAGGTACCCGAGAGCGTGGAGGAGATCTCCTCCAGATAGACCGGCAGGACCTCGTCGCTCAGACCGAGGGACTCCTTCAGCTCGATGAAGAAGTCGAGTGCGGCGAGGGGCAGTTCGGTTCCGTCGCGGTGCCGGGTGACCGTCTCGGCGTCCACCTGCCAGTGGTCGAGCGAGCGGACGACGGCGGCGTAGCGGTAGCGGGTGAGGCCGTCGTCGCTGCGGACCTCGTAGCGGCCGTCGGGCAGCAGCTCGGGGCTGATCAGCCGTTCGTGGGCGAACTCGGCGAGGGCCTTGCGGACGAGCAGCCGGTTGGCGCGTGCCCAGCGTTCGGGGGAGAGGTGGGCGACGGCGTCGGCGAGGGTCATGCGGACACCGCCTTCTCGAACTGCTCGCGGGTGCAGAAGCTCAGCAGCGCCTTCTTCTCCGGCTTCTGGATCTCGCGCTCGGGCACGAAGCCGACGGCCTCGTTGAGGGCGTGCACGGCCGTGTTGCGCACGTCGGGCTCGACGACGACGCGTACGGTCGCCGGATCGGCGAACAGGTGCCGCATCACGGCGGTGATCACGGCGCGGGTGAAGCCGTGCAAGGGGGTGTCGGTCGGCGCCACCAGGAAGTGCATGCCGACGTCGCCCGGCCGCGGTTCGTACAGGCCGACGAGCTCGACGTGCGCCGGGTCGTAGCGCTCCATGAGGAAGACGGGCTCGCCGTCGCGCAGGCCGAGGAACGCGTCGTGGTGCTCGCTGGCCGCGATGGCCATGTACTCGCGCTCCACGTCCGGCAGTTTCGCCTCCTGCATCATCCAGAAGGCGGCCTTGGGGTGCGTGACCCACCGGTGCAGCAGTTCGGCGTCCTCGACCGGGTCGAGCGGGCGGACGGTGAAGGTCTCTTCGAGGGCGGTGCTCATACGGCGAACTCCTGGAACGCGATGGTCTTCTCGACCGGGTAGTACTCGGTGCCGAGCAGCTCCCGGATGATGGACGCGTTGCGGTACGCGCCCATGCCGAGGTCCGGCGACGTGATCGAATGCGTGTGGACGCCCGCGTTCTGCAGGAAGATCCCGCGTCCCGTGGTGTCGACGGCGTAGTTGCGGGCCACGTCGAAGTTGCCCCGCGTGTCGTAACGCAGCCGGTCGCGGACCGGCTTCAGGAACTCCGGCTCGGCGTACTTGTAGCCGGTGGCGAGGATCAGGCCCGCGGAGTGCAGCTCGTAGTCCTTGCCCTGCTCCTCCTGGCGCAGCCCCAGGGTGTACGTGCCGTTCTCGTACCGGGCGCTGTCGAGGGAGGAGTTGGTGAGCAGACGGGTGGGGACCGGGCCGCCGAGGTTCTTCTGGTACAGCAGGTCGAAGATCTCGTTGATCAGGTCGCCGTCGATGCCCTTGAACAGGCCCTTCTGTTCCGTCTGGAGGCGGTACCGGGTGGGCTCGGGCAGCGCGTGGAAGTAGTCGATGTACTCCGGGGAGGTCATCTCCAGAGTGAGCTTGGTGTATTCGAGCGGGAAGAAGCGCGGGGAGCGGGTGACCCAGTTCAGCTGGTAGCCGTGGACGTCGATCTCGCTCAGCAGGTCGTAGTAGATCTCGGCGGCGGACTGGCCGCTGCCGACGAGCGTGATCGACTCCTTCGCCTGGAGCTCCTGCTTGTGCTGCATGTAGCGGGAGTTGTGGATGAAGTCGCCGCCGAGGTCCGCGCAGGCCTGAGGGACGTGCGGCGGGGTGCCCGTGCCGAGGACCAGGTGCCGGGCGCGGAACGTGTCGCCGTCCCGGGTCCGCACGGCGTACACCCCGGCGCTCTCGTCGTAGGTGACCTCGGCGACCGTGGTGTCGAAGCGGACGCTGCTCAGCTTGGACGCGGCCCAGCGGCAGTAGGCGTCGTACTCGACGCGCAGCGGGTAGAAGTTCTCGCGGATGTAGAACGAGTACAGACGGCCCGATTCCTTCAGGTAGTTGAGGAAGGAGTAGGGGGACGTCGGGTCGGCGAGGGTGACCAGGTCCGACATGAACGGCGTCTGGAGGTGGGCGCCCTCCAGGAACATCCCGGAGTGCCACTCGAAGTCCGGCTTGGACTCCAGGAAGACGCCGTCCAGTTCGGCGATCGGCTCGGTCAGACAGGCGAGGCCGAGGTTGAAGGGACCGAGCCCGATCCCGACGAAGTCGTGGACGCGGGTGGCTTCAGGAAGCGCGGTCAAGGGACTCTCCCAGGTACTGCTCGGCGTGGCCGGCGATCAGATCGAGGACGGCGGTGATGTCGTCCGCCGTGGTCTCGGGATTGAGCAACGTGAACTTCAGGTACTGGCGGGCGCCGACCTTGGTGCCCGCGACGACGGCGTCGCCGGAGGCGAACAGGGCCTTGCGGGCGTACAGGTTGGCGCGGTCGATGTCGGCCGGGTCGGTGACGGCGGACGGGATGTGGCGGAAGACGAGGGTGGACAGCGACGGGCGGACGACGACGTCGAAGCGGGGGTCGGCCGCGAGGATCCGCCAGCCCTCCTCCGCCAGGTCGCACACCTCGTCGAAGAGTTCGCCGATGCCGTCGGCGCCCATCACGCGCAGCGTCATCCACAGCTTGAGGGCGTCGAAGCGGCGGGTGGTCTGCAGGGACTTGTCGACCTGGTTGGGGATGCGCTCCTGGACCATGCGGCGGGGGTTCAGGTACTCCGCGTGATAGGTCGCGTGGCGCAGGGTGGCCGTGTCCCGGACCAGCAGGGCGGACGAACTCACCGGCTGGAAGAAGGACTTGTGGTAGTCGACCGTGACGGAGTCGGCGCGTTCGATGCCGCCGAGGCGGTCCCGGTTCCTCAGCGAGGTGAGCAGGCCGCAGCCGTACGCCGCGTCGACGTGCATCCAGACGCCGTACTGCGAGCACAGTTCGGCGATCTCGGGCAGCGGGTCGATGGAGCCGAAGTCGGTGGTGCCGGCGGTGGCGACGACGGCCATGGGGACGAGGCCGTCCCGCTTGCAGCGGTCCAGTTCGCGGGCGAGGGCGACCGTCTGCATGCGCTTGTCGTGGTCGACGGGGACCGATACGACGGAGTCCGCGCTCAGGCCGAGGAGTTTGGCGGACTTCTTGACGCTGAAGTGGCTCACCTCGGAGGCGAAGATCCGCAGTTTCGCGGGGTTGTCGGACTTGGCCTCCTCGCGGGCGAGGAGCAGTGCCTGGAGGTTGGACTGGCTGCCGCCGCTGGTGAAGACGCCGTCGGCCGCCGGGCCGAGGCCGACCCGCTCGTTCGTCCAGTCGATGAGCTTGCGCTCGATGAGCGTGCCGCCGGCCGACTGGTCCCAGGTGTCCAGAGAGGAGTTGACCGCGGAGAGGACGGCTTCGCCGAGCACGGCCGGGATGACGACCGGGCAGTTGAGGTGTGCGAGGTAGCGCGGGTGGTGGAAGTAGACCGCGTCGCGGAGGTAGACCTCTTCGAGTTCGTCGAGGACGGCCGTGGTGTCGTGCAGCGGGCGGTCCAGGTCGATGCGGTCGATGCGCGGGGCGAGGTCGTCGACGGCGATGCCGGTGAACGGTCGGTCCGTGGCGGCGAGTTTGGCCGCCACCCGCTCGATTCCCTCGGTCACGGAGCGGCGGTACCGATCCGCGGTCGTGTCATTGAGCAGGTGCGTGCGCATGTGGGGGTCCTCCGTGCGGGAGAGCGTCCGGGGCGGACGGGGGCGGGGACTGAACGGAAGCGGGACGGAGTCGCGGCGTTCGACTTAGGTTAGCCTAACCTAAGTTGGTCGTGCGACCCCGCCCCACGTGTGTCGTCCGTGCGTGCGCCTCTGCGCGAAACGACGTTCGAGGCCCGGGAGTACGGATCCCTCAGGCTGCCGACGTCACATCAACGGCCCGTGCGGGAGGGCTACTCGCCCTGCTCGCGCAGCTCTTCCTCGCTCAGCCCGCGCCGCCAGTACCCGACGAAGGTGACCTGTCTGCGGTCGATGCCGCGCTCGTGCACCAGATGGCGGCGCAGCTCCTTCACCTGACCGGACTCGCCCGCGATCCACGCGTACGGGGCCCGGGCGGCCGGGAGTTGCGCGGCCCGCAGGGCTTCGAGGGCGGAGGGGGCGCGGCCGCCTTCCGCGTCGTGCGGGGTCTCGCCGCGCACGAGCCAGGTGATCTCGGCGTCCGCCCGGGTCTCCAGGTCCTGGATGTCGCCCGGGTGATGGGCCTCCAGCCAGGCCCGCACGCGGACGCCCGGAGGGAGGGACTCGACGATGGCGGAGGCGGCCGGGACCGCCGTCTCGTCGCCCCACAGGACCACCAGGTCGCAGTCCTCGGGCGGACGGAATCGGATGGCGCGGTTGTCGCGGACGGCCGGCCCGAGCAGCAGCACGCGGTCGCCGGCGGCCGCCGCGGACGCCCAGCGGGAGGCGGGGCCCGCCGGTGCGGCCGCTCCCGGCTCCACGCCGTGCAGGACGAAGTCGATGTCGATCTCGTCGGGATTCCGCCGCAGCGCGCGCAGGGTGTACGAGCGCATCACCGCCCGTACGTCGTCGGGGAGGTCCCGCCAGCCCTGCCACCAGCCGTCGCCCAGCTCCACGGGGACGACGGGCGCGGACTGGCCCGGGTGCGGCAGGAAGAGGGAGAGCGACTGGTCGCGTCCGTCGGAGTGGAACGCCCGCAGATCGTCGCCGGCGAAGGTGACGCGGACCAGGGACGGACCGAGCCGCCTCGTCCGTACCACCTGGAGGGAGAAGAAACGGAACGGGGCGGCTACGGCCGTCGTCATATGTGCTCCTGAGTCGTCGTCAGGGGGCTGTTGTGGAGCCGTCGGGCTCAGGCGACCTTCTTGGCCTTCTCGATGGCCTCGGCGAGGTTGTCGAGGATCGGGGTGCACTTGTCGTAGGACAGGATCGGCTCGGGGGTGCGCGCGATGACCTGGCCGGCCTTCACTGCGGGCAGCTTCTTCCAGGTGGCCTCGGTGATGTCGGCCGGCTGGATGGTCGAGGTGCGGTCGTCCATGATGATGACGTCGGCCGGGTACTTGTCGACGTTCTCCCAGCTGAGGTTCTCGAACCAGCCGCCGCTCGCCTTCAGGGCCTTCGCGGAGGGCTCGACGATGTTCACGCCGAGCGCCTTGAAGTACTCCAGGTCGATGGAGAGGTTCGAGCCGGAGACGTAGAAGATGTCCTGGCTCGCGGAGCCGGCCAGCACCTTGATCTCGGGGCGGGCCTTGGCGGCCTTGCGCAGGCGCTCGGCGGCCGCCTCGAACTTCTTCTTCGCCTCGGTGATCTTGGCGGACTTCACGTCGGCGCCCAGCGACTCCGCGAGCGCCAGCATGCGCTCCAGCGGCTTGGGCATCTGGACGTCGTAGACGGAGATGCCGACGCTCGGTGCCAGCTTGAGGATCTTGTCCTTGGACTCCTCGGGCACGTACCAGAGGGTGCCGGCGCCGTCGAACATCGTCGAGACGAGGACGTCGGGCGCGAGGCCCGCGTACTTCTCGATGTTGAACTGACCCCATTCGTTGCCGAGCACGGTCACCTTGCTGACGTCCATGTCGCCGGCCTGGACGTCGGCCTTGCCGTCCTTGGTCCTGGTCGGCCCGAAGACACCCTTGACCTCGATGCCGTAGTCGTACAGGGCGGCGGCGACACCGGTGAACGCGACGATGTTCGCCGGGATCCTGTCCGTCTTCACCGTCGTGCCGCGGTCGTCCTCGAAGGTCCAGGGGCCGGACTTGGCGGCGGCCTTCGTCGAGTCCGAGCCACCGTTTTTCTTGTCGTCGTCGCCGCAGGCGGCGAGCACGGCCCCGAGGCCGAGAGCGCCTCCGGCGGCGAGGATGCCGCGACGGGTGAGGTGGGTGGCACGGGCGTTGGACATGAGTGTGGCTGCTTTCGGCACGGGGCTGAGGGCCCGCCGGACAAGTTCGAAGGTAGGTTAGCCTAACCTCACCGATTGTCCAGGGGGCGGGGTCGCGGGCCCGGGCGCGAAGCCGCGCCGACACGCCCTGCCCGGACCGTGTCTGACGCCCCGCCGGGCCCCGCGCACGCCCCGCCGGGCACGCGCGTCCGGTCCGTGCCCGGCGGCCCGTCGGGTTCTCCACACCCGAGCCGCACCCGGGCCGTGCCCGGGGTCCGCCGTTCCGGTCACCTCATCGGTCAGGCCTTGTCCTTGGTGACCACCCACCGGCCGTCGACCCAGTTGCCGACGGTCTCGTACCCGGAGCGGAACGAACCGAGCCACCTCGGTGCGAGGTTCGCCTCGGCCGCGGACCTGACCGGCCGGGATGTGCTGATCGCCCAGGCCGTGCCACAGGATCAGCTTGCTGCCGGCCGCCCTGAACGCCCTGAGGTCGGGGTCGGTCGCGTCGTACATGCCCTGGTTGGGCCGCATGATCTTCTCGCACGACGCCTCGGTGAACTCGACGTCACCGGTGGTGCCGTCGGCCGTGGCCGGCACGATGATCCCGGCCCAGTTCAGCTAGGAGACGCGCAGTCAGGTGTTTGTGTGCCGGGGAGCGGGGATGCGCCACCCTGTGGTCCGAGTCACCCCGCGTGCTCCCGGATATCAGTTGTCGATCACTTCGGCTGTCTCTAGCGTTCCGATCAACAACTCTGGCCACACGCGGAGTTGACCGACCGTGAGCCGAAGAGGGGAACGAACGTGGGCAGATACAAGCAGGGGCTCGCAGTGGCGGTCGCGGGGGCCGCGCTGACCGTGGGGATGTCGGCCGCGCCGGCTTCCGCGACTTCGTACACGCTGTACTGCGACACGTCGTCGGCGTCGGGCGCCGGCACGATCAACGGCTGGGCCAGCGGTGCGACGAACCTCGGCGTGATCCTGTCCGTGTACGACGCCAAGGCGGACGGCCACCACGTGGCCATCCGCCTGATCGCCAAGAACGACGGCGGCGGGGTGCTCACGCCCTGGCCGTGGCACCACAACTACGACGGGTACGGCGAGAGCCTGACCCTGAGCACCACGGCGAGCTACTCCGCGGGCATGTACGACGTCGGCATCGAGGTCGCCACCTTCGAGGGCGGCACCGAGCTGAACTACTGCCGGGACTGGCTGCGCTCCGACCAGACCTGACGGACCGCCGGGCGCCCTCGGCTCCCGGCGGACCGGCGGCTCCCGGCATGGTCCGGGAGCCGCCGGTCCGATTTCGGGCTCAGCCCGCGAGACCCAGCTCCCGGGCGATCAGCATGCGCTGCACCTCGCTGGTGCCCTCGCCGATCTCCAGGATCTTGGAGTCGCGCCACATACGGGCCACCGGGTACTCGTTCATGAAGCCGTAGCCGCCGTGCACCTGTGTGGCGTCGCGGGCGTTGTCGACGGCGATCGTGGACGAGTACAGCTTGGCGAGCGCCGCCTCCTTCTTGAAGGGCTCGCCGCTGACCAGACGGGAGGCGGCGTCACGCCATGTCACGCGGGCCGTGTGCGCCTTCATCTCCATGTCGGCGATCTTGAACTGGATGGCCTGGTTCGCGCCGATGGGACGCCCGAACGCGTGCCGCTCCTTGGCGTACTTCACCGACTCGTCGACGCAGCCCTGCGCCAGTCCCGTGGCGAGCGCGGCGATGGCGATGCGCCCCTCGTCGAGGATCCGCAGGAACTGCGCGTAGCCGCGGCCCCGCTCGCCGAGCAGGTTCGCCGCCGGTACGCGCACGTCGGAGAACGACAGCTCCCGGGTGTCCGAGGCGTTCCAGCCGACCTTGGAGTACGGGGCGGCGACGGTGAAGCCCGGGGTGCCGGACGGGACGATGATCGAGGAGATCTCCGGCTTTCCGTCGGGCTTGCGGCCGGTGACCGCGGTGACCGTCACCAGGCCCGTGATGTCCGTACCGGAGTTGGTGATGAAACACTTGCTGCCGTTGATCACCCACTCGTCCGTGTCGGGGTCGAGCCGGGCCGTCGTGCGCGTGGCGCCCGCGTCCGAGCCGCCGTCCGGCTCGGTCAGCCCGAACGCGCCGAGGATCTCCCCGGAGCACAGACGCGGGAGCCATTCCCGCTTCTGGGCCTCGGTGCCGAACAGGTGGATCGGCATGGCCCCGAGGGAGACACCCGCCTCCAGGGTGATGGCCACGGACGAGTCGACCCGGGCGAGCTCCTCCAGGGCGATGCCGAGGGCGAGGTAGTCGCCGCCCATGCCGCCGTACTCCTCGGGGAAGGGCAGGCCGAACAGCCCCATGCGGCCCATCTCCCGCACGATCTCGTACGGGAACTCGTGCCGCTCGTAGAAGTCGCCGATCTTCGGCGCCACGACGTCGTGTGCGAACTCCTCCACCGTGCGCCGGAGTTCTTCGAGCTCGGGGGAGAGGCGGTGGTCCAGGGACATGGGGATCACTCCTGGTGGGAGAGGGCTTTGACGGTGCGGGACGGGCTGGGTCGGCCCAGTTGTCCGGCCATCCACACGCTGGTGGCGGTGAGACGGCCGAGGTCGACCCCGGTGTCGATACCGAGGCCCTGGAGCATCCATACGAGGTCTTCGGTGGCGAGGTTGCCGGTCGCGGACTTCGCGTACGGGCAGCCGCCGAGGCCGCCCGCGGAGGCGTCGACGGTCGTGACGCCGTGCTGGAGGGCGGCCAGGGTGTTGGCGAGCGCCTGGCCGTAGGTGTCATGGAAGTGCACGCCGAGCGCGCTGGTCGGCACGCCCTCCTCGTTGAGTTCGGCGAGCAGGCTCTGGACGTGACCGGGCGTCGCGACGCCGATCGTGTCGCCGAGGCTCAGCTCGTCGCAGCCCATGTCCATGAGGGCCTTGCAGACCCGCACGACCTGGTGGACGGGGACGGCGCCCTCCCAGGGGTCGCCGAAGCACATCGAGAGATAGCCCCGGACGTGCAGCCCGTGGGCGCGCGCCTTCTCCACGACGGGCGCGAACATGGCGAGCGCCTCGTCGACGGTGCGGTTCAGGTTGGCCTTCGCGAAGGACTCGGTGGCGCTGGCGAACACGGCGATGCGGCGCACGCCGAGGGCGAGCGCGCGGTCGAGTCCGCGCTCGTTCGGTACGAGGACCGGCAGGTGCACGCCCGGCAGGTCGGCGACGAGCGGGAACAGCTGCTCGGCGTCCGCCAGTTGGGGCACCCACTTGGGGTGCACGAAGCTGGTGGCCTCGATGGTGGTCAGGCCCGCGTCGGCGAGGCGCCGCACGAACTCCGCCTTGACCTCGGTCGGCACCGTCGACTTCTCGTTCTGCAGGCCGTCGCGGGCGCCTACCTCGTGGATCCGGACCCGCGCGGGGAGTCCCTGCGCAGGCACGACCATGGGGAGGCCGGGTACGGGGGTGCTCATGCCGTCTCCTCCTCGGCGGGCGTGATGACCGCGAGGACCTGGTCCATGGCGACCGTCGCTCCCGGCGTGACGTCCAGCTCGCTGACGGTGCCCGCGTGCGGCGCGGAGATGACGTGCTCCATCTTCATCGCCTCGACGACCAGCAGGCTCTGCCCGGCGGCCACCTCGTCGCCCACGGCGACCTTCACGACCGTCACCGTGCCGGGCATCGGCGCGGTGAGGGAGTCGGCGCCCGCGTGGCCGGCGCCGGTGAGGGACGCGGCCACCGGGTCGTGGTCGCGTACGTGCCAGGCGTCGCCCTCACGGCCGAGCCAGTCCCCGGCGCGGTGGAAGGTGTGGCGGACGCCGTCGAGGGTCACCGACACCCGGTCGGCGGTGACGGTGTGAGCGCCGCGCGGGGTGTACTCCACCGGGTCGAGCACCCGCAGCGGGAAGCCGACCGGCCGGGGCGCGCCGCCGAGCCGCCAGCCGCTCGGCACGGAGAACGGGTCGGTCCAGCCCTCGCCGGAGGGACGCAGCGCGTCCAGACGCACGGCCGCCGCGGCCTCGTACACCTCGTCCGGTACGGCGCCGTCGATCAGGGAGTCCGCCTCGCGTTCCACGAGCCCGGTGTCCAGGTCGCCCGCCACCACCGCCGGATGGGCCAGCAGTCGACGCAGGAATCCGGCGTTCGTCTGGACGCCGAGCGTGACGGTCTGAGCGAGTGCCGCCCGCAGCTTGCGCAGCGCGGTCGCCCGGTCCGGGCCGTACGCGATGACCTTGGACAGCATCGGGTCGTACAGCGAGCCGACCTCGGTGCCCTCGCTGAGCCCCGAGTCGGTGCGTACGCCAGGGCCTTCGGGCTCGTGCAGCGCCAGAATGGTGCCGCCGGAGGGGAGGAAGCCGCGCGCCGGGTCCTCGGCACAGATGCGGGCCTCCACCGCGTGTCCGGTGAGCGTGACGTCCTGCTGTCCGTAGGGCAGGGCCTCGCCCGCCGCGACGCGCAGCTGCCACTCGACCAGGTCGAGGCCGGTGATCAGCTCGGTCACCGGGTGTTCGACCTGGAGCCGGGTGTTCATCTCCATGAAGAAGTACGACGAGGGGTCGCCGCCGGGCACGATGAACTCGACCGTGCCCGCGCCGCGGTAGCCGCAGGAGCGGGCCGCCTGGACGGCCGCCTCGCCCATCGCCGCCCGGGTGTCCGCGTCGAGCAGGACGCTCGGCGCCTCCTCGATGATCTTCTGATGGCGGCGCTGGAGCGAGCACTCGCGCTCGCCCAGGTGCACGACATTGCCGTGCCCGTCCGCGAGGACCTGGATCTCGATGTGCCGGGGCCGGTCGATCCACCGCTCCACGAGGAGGGTGTCGTCGCCGAAGGAGGCGCGGGCCTCGCGCCGGGCGGCGGCGATCTCGTCGGACAGCGCCGCCGGGTCGCGCACCAGCCGCATGCCCTTGCCGCCGCCGCCCGCGGAGGGCTTCAACAGCACCGGCACGCCGATCTCGTGGGCGGCCTCGGCCAGCTGGGCGTCGGTGAGCCCGCTGCCGCTGGAACCGGGCACGACCGGGACCCCGGCCGCCTCGACCGTCTCCTTGGCGCGGATCTTGTCGCCCATCAGCTCGATCGCCGAGGCGGGCGGTCCGATGAAGACGAGGCCCGCGTCCGCGCAGGCCTGCGCGAAGGCCGCGTTCTCCGCGAGGAAACCGTATCCGGGGTGGACCGCCTGGGCTCCGGTCCGCGCCGCGGCCTCCAGCAGCCGCTCGGCGGACAGATAGCTCTCGGCCGCCGGGGCCGGACCGATCCGTACGGCCGTGTCCGCCTCGCGCACGTGCCGGGCGTCGGCGTCGGCGTCCGAGAAGACGGCGACCGAGCGGACGCCGAGCGCGCGCAGCGTACGGATGACGCGTACGGCGATCTCGCCCCGGTTGGCCACAAGCACCGTGTCAAACATGGGTCCCCTCACATCCGGAATACGCCGAACTGGGGGTCACCCAGGGGCGCGTTGGCGCAGGCGGTCAAGGCGAGTCCCAGCACCTGCCGGGTCTCCGTCGGGTCGATCACGCCGTCGTCCCAGAGCCGGGCCGTCGCGTAGTAGGCGTTCCCCTGGTGTTCGTACTGGGCGCGGATCGGGGCCTTGAAGGACTCCTCGTCCTCGACGGGCCAGGACTCGCCACGCCCCTCCAGCTGGTCGCGCTTGACGGTCGCGAGGACCGAAGCGGCCTGCTCGCCGCCCATCACGGAGATCTTGGCGTTGGGCCACATCCACAGGAAGCGCGGCGAGTAGGCCCGGCCGCACATCGAGTAGTTGCCCGCGCCGTACGAGCCGCCGATCACGACTGTGAGCTTCGGGACGCGGGTACAGGCCACGGCCGTCACCATCTTGGCGCCGTGCTTTGCGATGCCCCCCGCCTCGTACTGGCGGCCCACCATGAACCCGGAGATGTTCTGCAGGAACACCAGGGGGATGCCCCGCTGGTCGCACAGCTCGATGAAGTGGGCGCCCTTCTGGGCGGACTCGGAGAACAGGATGCCGTTGTTCGCGACGATGCCGACCGGGTGTCCGTGGATCCGGGCGAAGCCGGTGACCAGGGTCTGCCCGAACTCCGCCTTGAACTCGGCGAAGCGGGAGCCGTCGACCACGCGCGCGATGACCTCGCGCACGTCGTACGGGGTGCGGGAGTCGACCGGCACCGCGCCGTACATCCCGTACGGGTCGACCTTGGGCTCGGCCGAGGGTTCCACGGACCAGGGCATCGGGCCGCGCGCCGGCAGGGTCGCCGCGATGTTCCGGACGATCCGCAGGGCGTGGGCGTCGTCCTCCGCCAGGTGGTCGGTGACGCCCGACACGCGCGAGTGGACCTCGCCGCCGCCCAGCTCCTCGGCGGTGACGACCTCGCCGGTGGCGGCCTTCACCAGGGGAGGACCGCCGAGGAAGATCGTGCCCTGATTGCGCACGATCACGGCCTCGTCGCTCATCGCGGGCACATAGGCGCCGCCCGCCGTGCAGGAGCCGAGGACGGCCGCGATCTGCGGGATACCGGCGCCCGACATCCGGGCCTGGTTGTAGAAGATCCGCCCGAAGTGCTCGCGGTCGGGGAAGACCTCGTCCTGCATGGGCAGGAAGGCGCCTCCGGAGTCCACGAGATAGATGCAGGGCAGGCGGTTCTCGAGGGCCACCTCCTGGGCGCGCAGGTGCTTCTTCACCGTCATCGGGTAGTACGTGCCGCCCTTGACGGTGGCGTCGTTGGCGACGATCACGCACTCGCGTCCGCTGACCCTGCCGATCCCGGCGATGACGCCCGCGGCCGGTGCCTGCCCGTCGTACAGCCCGTCGGCGGCCAGCGGGGCCAGTTCCAGGAAGGGCGACCCGGGGTCGAGGAGGGTGTCCACGCGGTCGCGCGGGAGCAGCTTTCCGCGCGCGGTGTGCCGCTCGCGGGCCCGCTCGCCGCCGCCCAGGCGGGCCGCGGCCAGCTTCCGGCGCAGCTCCTCGCCCAGCGCGCGGTGCGCCTCCTCATTGGCCCGCCAGGCCTCCGACGCGGGATCGGCCGCGCTCGTCAGCTCCGGTGCCTCGTGCATCCTGCGGTCCCCTCACCAGTGGTCGACCAGTTAATGAGCGTTAACGCATTTCCTTCAGGTTAACGACCGCTAACCTCCCTGTCTAGAATTGGTTCCATGGCCACCAGAACCGACGCCCCCACCCGCCGTGAGCAGATCCTCAAGGAGGCCGCCCGGCTCTTCGCCGAGCGGGGCTTCCACGGCGTCGGCGTGGACGAGATAGGAGCGGCCGTCGGCATCAGCGGCCCCGGTCTCTACCGCCACTTCCCCGGCAAGGACGCGATGCTCGCCGAGCTGCTGGTGGGCATCAGCGGTCAGCTGCTCACGGGCGGCAAGCGCCGTGTGGCGGAGGCGGACGGGGATGCCGAGGCGGTCCTCGACTCGCTCATCGAGGGGCACATCGACTTCGCGCTCGACGACCGTCCCTTGATCACCCTGCACGACCGGGAGCTGGACCGCCTCCGGGACAGCGACCGCAAGCTCGTGCGGCAGCTCCAGCGGCAGTACGTCGAACTGTGGGTGGAGGTCGTCCGCGAGGTGTATCCGGCGCTGCCGGAGCCCAGCGCGCGGTCGGCGGTGCACTCGGTCTTCGGCCTGCTGAACTCCACGCCGCACCTGGGCCGGCCGGGTGCCCTGCCGGGCCGCGCGGGGACCGCGGAGCTGCTGCACCGCATGGCCCGCGGCGCCTTCGCGGCCGCCGGGGCGTGACGAGCGTCTCGGGGGGATGACTCTGGACGGCGCTTGCGACCCACCGGTAACCTGAAATCTGAGCAAGCGCTTAGACATGCATCCGGTGGAGGTGGCGGCAGTGCGCCGTACGGTGTTCAACGAGGATCACGAGGCGTTCCGGGAGACCCTGCGGGCCTTCATCGAGGCCGAGGTCGTTCCCGTCTACGACGAGTGGTTCGCCGCGGGCCAGGCGCCGCGCGACTTCTACTACAAGCTCGCCGAGCTCGGCGTCTTCGGCATCCGCGTCGACGAGGAGTTCGGCGGCGCCGGCATCGACTCGTACAAGTTCGAAGCCGTGATGTACGAGGAGACCGCCCGCGCCGGTGTCCAGTTCGGCGGCTCCGGCGTGCACGTGCTGCTCGGCCTGCCGTACATCAAGATGCTCGCCACCGACGAGCAGAAGAAGCGCTTCCTGCCGAAGTTCGTCTCCGGCGAGGAGATGTGGGCCCTCGCGATGACCGAGCCGGGCACCGGCTCCGACCTCGCGGGCATGAAGACCACCGCCAAGCTCTCCGAGGACGGCACGCACTACGTCCTCAACGGCGCCAAGACCTTCATCACCGGCGGCGTCCACGCCGACCGCGTGATCGTCTGCGCCCGCACCTCCGCGCCCACCGCCGAGGACCGCCGCTTCGGCATATCCCTCTTCGCCGTGGACACCAAGGCCGAGGGCTACTCCGTGGGCCGCAAGCTCGACAAGCTCGGCCTGAAGACCTCCGACACCGCCGAGCTCGCGTTCGTCGACGTCAAGGTGCCGGTCGAGGACCTCCTCGGCGAGGAGAACAAGGGCTTCTACTACCTCGGCCACAACCTGGCGTCCGAGCGCTGGGGCATCGCCTTCGGCGCGTACGCGCAGGCCAAGGCGGCCGTCCGGTTCGCCAAGGAGTACGTCCAGGACCGCACCGTCTTCGGCAAGACCGTCGCGTCCTTCCAGAACACCAAGTTCGAGCTGGCCGCCTGCCAGGCCGAGGTGGACGCCGCCGAGGCCGTCGCCGACCGCGCCCTGGAGGCCCTCGACGCGGGCGAGCTGACCCCGGCCGAGGCCGCCAGCGCCAAGCTGTTCTGCACCGAGGTCGCGCACCGCGTCATCGACCGTTGCCTCCAGCTGCACGGTGGCTACGGCTTCATGAACGAGTACCCGATCGCCCGCCTGTACGCGGACAACCGCGTCAACCGCATCTACGGCGGCACCAGCGAGATCATGAAGACGATCATCGCCAAGGACATGGGCCTGTAAGGCCCGCGAAAAAAGTTCACGGTACAACTGACGACATGAGTCAGGCACTTCAGTCCCTGCTCGATCTGCTCGACCTGGAGCGGATCGAGCAGGACATCTTCCGCGGCCAGTCCCGCTCCGCCGTCGTCCCCCGGGTCTTCGGGGGACAGGTGGCGGCGCAGGCACTGGTCGCCGCCGGGCGCACGGTCCCCGAGGACCGCCACGCGCACTCCCTGCACGCGTACTTCCTGCGTGCGGGCGACCCCGGCGCGCCCATCGTGTACTCGGTGGACCGCATCCGCGACGGCCGCTCCTTCACCACCCGGCGTGTCGTCGCCGTCCAGCACGGCCAGCCGATCTTCCACCTCTCCGCGTCGTTCCAGACGTACGAGGAGGGCATGGAGCACCAGGCCCCGATGCCGTCCGCGCCCGACCCGGAAACCCTGCCGACGGGCGCCGAACTGCTGCCGCGGTACGCGGACGTGTTCGCCGACCCGGTCATCGCCGAGCGCCTGCTGGAGGCGCGCGAGTCCGTCGACCTGCGCTACGTCGACGCACCGCCGTACGGCACCGTCGGGGAGATCCGCGAGCCGCGTTCCCAGGTGTGGTTCCGCACCAACGGCAAGCTCGACGGGGCCATCGACGAACCGCTGCTGCACGTCGTCCTCGCCACCTACGTCTCCGACATGACGCTCCTCGACTCCATCCTGCTCGCGCACGGGCGCGGCGGCTGGGCGGTCGGTGACGTCGTCGGGGCCTCCCTGGACCACGCGATGTGGTTCCACCGCCCCTTCCGCGCCGACGAATGGCTGCTGTACGACCAGGAGTCGCCGTCCGCGTCGGGCGGCCGGGGCCTGGGCCAGGCCCGCATCTACACCCAGGACGGCCGACTGGCGATCTCGGTGATCCAGGAGGGCGTGGTCCGCATCCCTCGGTCAGACTGAGGCATGGCTGAAGAGGCTGGGGCACAGCGCGGCGACGGCGGCGGCGAGAGCACCTTCACGGTGATCGTCGCCGCCGTCGCCAATCTCGGCATCGCGCTCGCCAAGGCGGTCGCCGGCATCATCAGCGGTTCCAGCGCGATGCTGTCGGAGGCCGCGCACTCCGTCGCCGACACCGTCACCGAGGGGCTCCTGCTGACGGCGCTGAAGCGCAGCGAGAAACCGGCCGACGAGGACCATCCACTGGGATACGGTCCGGAGCGCTACATCTGGGCGCTGCTCGCCGCCGTCGCCACCTTCGTGGGCGGTGCCGTGTTCTCCCTGTACGACGGCATCCACACCCTGGTCGCGGGCGAGGAACTCGGCGACCCGCTCGTCTCCTACATCGTGCTCGGCATCGCCTTCGTGCTGGAGGCCTTCTCCCTGCGGACGGGCGTGCGGCAGGCGCGGGGCGAGGCCGAGCGTCACGGCGCGCCGTTCCAGCGGTACCTCAGGCGCACACCCGACACCGCCGTGAAGGCCGTCGTCATGGAGGACTCGGCCGCGCTGGTGGGTCTGCTGCTCGCCGCGGGCGGCCTGCTGGGCGGTCAGCTCACAGGCTCGGGTGTCTGGGACGGCGTCGCGTCGCTGTGCATCGGCCTCCTGCTGCTGTACGTGGCCTGGGTTCTCGGCCGCTCCAACGCGGAGCTGCTCATCGGCCGCCCCCTGCCCCGGCCGGTGCGGGAGCGGATCAGGGCCGAACTGCTGGCCGTCGAGCACGTGGAGGCCGTACTGGAGCTGACGACCCTGCTGCAGGGGCCGCGGGAGGCGTTGGTCGCGGCCAAGGTCGACTTCCGTGACGTGTCGACCGCCGCCCAGGTCGAATGGGCCTGCGAGCGGGCCGAAGAGCGTCTGCGGGCGGCGTTTCCCATGGTGAGCCGGGTGTACCTCGACCCCACGCCGGGCCCCGGCAGCGGCGGGCCGACCGGGGCGCATGATGCCTGAGTTGCTCTCGAGATGACGTGTGACGGGTGCGGGATTAGTCTTTATGGGTGAAATGCCGCGACGCACGGCATACCGTCCGACGAGGTTCCGTCACCGCGGAAACCCGGTCACAGCGGTCACCAGCGCAACCTGGCGCAGGGGACTCTGGAGACGTCGGCGGCAGGGCCGTGCTCCTCAGAATGCCGCGGTAAGCCCATAGACCGCGCCGCACGTTCTTCCTGCTACTGCGGCGGCGGCCATCCACCTCGCGTCGGTCCTTCTGGGAGCCGCGAGAGACGATGGAGAGGTACTTTCCCATGCGATCACAACGCGCCAGGCGCGTCTTCGTGATGTCGGCTGCCGGTCTGCTGATGGCCGGTGGTGCCGCGATCGGCACGGCGGGCACCGCTTCGGCGAGCTCGAACCACGACTCCAGTTACAGCAGTTCCTGGAACGACGACGACGACAACGGCTACGGCTACGGCGGCTACGACGACGACGATTACGGCTACGGCGGTGACCACGGCGGCGGTTACGGCGGTGACCACGGTGGCGGCTACGGCGGCGACCACGGTGGCGGCGGTTACGGCGGCGGTGGCCACGGCGGCGGTGGCGGCGGTGGTCACGGCGGCGGTGGCGGCGGCCACGGCGGCGGCGGTGGCGGCGGCCACGGCGGCGGCGGTGGCGGCGGTGGCGGACACTGATCCCGACCGCACCGAATAGGACGATGTGCGACTCCGTCAGCGGAGTCGCACATCGCGCCGGTTCACGGCCCGGCGGCCGTGGACCCGGCTACGCCAGGCCCGCCTCGGCCAGCAGATAGGCCGTCATGGGGTCGTAGTACCGAGGGCTCTTGACATGGTCGTCCAGGGGGATCGTCACCTGGAGCGTCCCTTCGGCCTCCGCGAGGAACAGCGCGGGGTCGTTGCAGTCGGCGTACCCGATGGAGTCCAGGCCGAGCTGGCCGGCGCAGCCCGCCCACCCGTGGTCCGCGACGACCAGGTCGGGCAGCGGACGGCCCTCGCGCTCCAGACCGGTGAGGATCGCCCGCATCGGCTCGCCCGAGTGGGTGTGCCAGAGGGTGGCGCCGTGCTCCAGGACGGCGACGTCCGCGAACTGGAAGACATAGCCTTCGTCGGTCTGCAGACCGTCCGGGACGACGACGATCTCGCAGCCGGCGCCACGCAGGGCCGCGGCGGTCGCGCGGTGCACGTCGAGCAGACCCCCCGGGTGCCCGGTCGCGAACAGCACCCGCTGCTCGCCGTCGGCCGCCTTGCGCAACCGGGCCGCGGCCCGCTCCAGCGCGTCCACCGTCAGCTCGGGGTCGATGGTGTCCTGCCCGTACCGGTACTCCGGGTCGTCGCTCACGCCGCAGCGCTCCGCCATCACCGCGAGGACGTCCTGCTCGTCGGTCCAGCGGTCGCCGAGCTCCAGGCCGAGCCAGAAGTTGCGGTCGCCGTTCGCGAGCTTGCGGTAGTGGGAGAGGTTGTTCTCGCGGGGCGTGGCGACGTCACCCGCGATGCGGGTCCGTACGAGGTGGTCGACGAGCTCGGCGCGGCTGGGGGTCCCGGGTATCGGCATGCCTCCCATTGTGCCGGTGCGCCGGGTCCCAGGGGTGGCCGTCCCGACCGCTGGGACACGGGTCACTCGGCGGCCGACGGGCACTCATGTGCGCGTGCCGGCCCGCGGACCTGCGGCCTCGCGGACGCGCCGGGACGAACCTCCCGGCTGCGTCAGTCCTGCCGCAGGGCGAACCACAACTCCATCCGCACATCCGGATCGTCGAGGTCCGCCCCGAGCAACGCGGCGCACCGTGCGATGCGTTGGCGGACCGTGTTGCGGTGCACCGACAGGGCCACCGCCGTGCGGTCCCAACTGCCGTGCAGGGAGAGCCAGGTGCGGAGGGTCTCGGTGAGCGCGGGGGTGCCGGCGACGGGGGCGAGCAGGGTGCGGGCGTGGGCCTCGGCGTCCGCAGGGGGGACGAGGTCGGCCAGCACCGGACGTTCGCCGTGCCGGACCAGCGCGGTGCGCGTCGCGCGGGCGCGGGCCAGGGCGCGGGCGGCCTGGGTGTCGGCGGTCGGCCACTCCTGCGGGTCGACGGGCGCGCTGACCCCGCACGTCCAGCCCGCCGGCTCGGCGGGCAGGCGGTCGCCGGGGACCAGGACGCGGACGACGTCACCGCCGGTGTCGACCAGCGCGGAGCCCAGCGCCGCCCCGAGCGCGGACGCGGCGACGGCGTCCGGCGCGGGGCCGTCGGCGGCGGGCCGCGCGTGCACGACGACCCAGCGGTCGTCGCCGAGCAGCGGGGCCACGTCCTGCGGCGCGGCCCCGAGAAGCATGCGGACGAGCGCCGCCGTGCGCGCCGCGCCGCTGCCGCTCTGGTGCTCCCCGGTGAGCAGGGAGAGCAGCACGGCCGCCACGGAGGCGATGGTGTGGTCCCCCGGCTCCCGGTGCGGTGTGCCGATGCCGAGCACGAAGCCCCGCCCGGCGCCGAGGGCGTAGGCGGACAGGTGCAGACCGCCCGCGGTGTCGGCGGCGGAGGTGGGGCCGGCGCCCTTGCCCTCTTCGGGCCGCACGACGCCGGCGAGCTCCGCGAGCGCAGTCGCGGCCGGGGACTTCGCGGCGGGGGCCGCCCGGCCCGCCGTGGCCAGCACCGCGCCGTCCGGTCCGTACAGCACGGCCCAGCCGCTCACGCGCCGGGCGAGCTGCCGCAGTACGGCGGGCACCGGGTCCGGCCGTGCCGCCGCGGCGGCGAGGCTCTGCTGGGCCTCCGTGGTGCGCCGCAGCTCCGCCATGCGGGCCTGGGCCATCAGCTGCCAGACGGCGCGCGCCACCCCGGAGAAGGTGGTCTGGGGCGGGACCTCCAGCAGGGGAAGCCCGTGGGTGTCGCAGGCGGCGACCAGCGCGCGCGGCACGGTGTCGTGCACCGGGGCCAGCCCGAACCCCAGTGCCGCCCCGCCCGCCGCCACGATCCGCGAGACGTAGGCGTCGAAGTACTCCTCCAGGCCGCCGGCCCCGCCCGGCCGGGGCGGATCCCCGTCCGGGCCCGCCGTCTCCGGGACGTGCACCCCGGCGGTCAGCAGCAGCTCGCCGCCGAGCAGGTACGGATAGGGGTCCGCCATTTCCGACGTGTGCGCCCAGTGGATCAGCGTGTGCTCGTCCACCGGTCCGGCGATCTGGCGCAGCCCGAGGTCCTCCCGGGCGGTCAGCGCGCTCAGCGGCACCGGTGTGGTGGGTGGGGTGGGAGGTGCGAAAGGGGCAGATGGGTCCGGCATGGTGGACGTTCCCTCCATCCGGTTCAGGAACAGTGGATGAAACGTACACTTCAGCGCCGCTTTTCGGCCACCTAGGGTCAGTGCCGTCGGCAGCCGCGGGTACGGGCGTATGTCCCCGCGATCCGCTGTCGGTCTCCCGGCCGGGGCGTTGCTCCCGGCCGCGTCCCCCAACCATCTGCACGACACGCCACCGAGAGTGCGC
Organism: Streptomyces siamensis; assembly: GCF_039543605.1. Classification (NCBI taxonomy): domain Bacteria; kingdom Bacillati; phylum Actinomycetota; class Actinomycetes; order Kitasatosporales; family Streptomycetaceae; genus Streptomyces; species Streptomyces siamensis. The sequence goes on from NZ_BAABKB010000002.1 coordinate 282,177, forward strand.
GAAGGAGGGCCCAGCATGGCCGTCGACTACACAGTGATCGTCGTCTACCTGGCCGGCATGCTTGCCATGGGCTGGTGGGGCATGCGCCGCGCCAAGTCCAAGAGTGAGTTCCTGGTGGCGGGACGACGGCTGGGCCCGGCCATGTACTCCGGCACCATGGCCGCCATCGTCCTCGGCGGCGCGTCCACCATCGGCGGCGTCGGCCTCGGCTACCAGTACGGGCTCTCCGGCGCCTGGATGGTGTTCACCATCGGGCTCGGCCTGCTCGCCCTGTCGATCTTCTTCTCGGCGCGCATCGCCCGGCTGAAGGTCTACACCGTCTCCGAGATGCTCGACCTGCGCTACGGCGGCCGGGCCGGCGTGATCTCCGGCGTCGTCATGTGGGCGTACACCCTCATGCTCGCGGTCACCTCGACCATCGCGTACGCCACGATCTTCGACGTCCTGTTCGACATGAACCGCACGCTCGCCATCGTCCTCGGCGGCTCCATCGTCGTGGCGTACTCGACGCTCGGCGGCATGTGGTCGATCACCCTCACCGACATGGTGCAGTTCGTCGTGAAGACCATCGGTGTGCTGTTGCTCCTGCTGCCCATCGCGGTGGTCAAGGCCGGCGGCTTCAGCGAGATGAAGGCCAAGCTGCCCACCGAGTACTTCGACCCGCTGGGCATCGGCGGCGAGACGATCTTCACCTACGTGCTCATCTACACCTTCGGCATGCTGATCGGGCAGGACATCTGGCAGCGCGTGTTCACGGCGCGCAGCGACAAGACGGCCAAGTGGGGCGGCACCGTCGCGGGCACCTACTGCCTGGTCTACGCCCTGGCCGGCGCCGTCATCGGCACCGCCGCCAAGGTGATGTACCCCAAGCTGCCCAGCGCCGACACCGCCTTCGCGACCATCGTCAAGGACGAACTCCCCGTCGGTGTGCGCGGACTGGTGCTGGCCGCCGCCCTCGCGGCCGTCATGTCCACCTCCTCCGGTGCCCTCATCGCCTGCGCCACCGTCGCCAACAACGACATCTGGTCGCGGCTGCGCGGTGTCGTGCGGCGGGACGGCGAGGAGCACGACGAGGTCAAGGGCAACCGCGTCTTCATCCTCATCATGGGTGTCGCGGTGATCTGCACGGCCATCGCGCTGAACAACGTCGTCGAGGCGCTGACCGTCGCCTACAACCTGCTCGTCGGCGGCCTGCTCGTGCCGATCCTCGGCGGCCTGCTGTGGAAGCGCGGGACCGCGGCCGGCGCACTGGCGGCCGTCGCCGTCGGCGGCCTCGCGGTCATCGGCCTGATGGCGGGCTACGGCATCCTCGCCAACGAGCCCGTCTACTACGGCCTGCTGTCCTCGCTCTTCGCCTACGTGGTGGTCTCCCTGGCCACCAAGCCGACCGAGGCCGCCGTCCTCGCCGCCTGGCGGGAGCGCCTGGCCGGCCGGGGCGCCGAACCCCAGTCCGAGCCGGTCCCGGCTCACCAGTAGAGTCCTCGCAGTCGTACAAAGAAGTACATAGCCGTGCATACATGTACAGGACTGCGCATAGCTGTAAATACGCGATGACGCGTAAGAGGAAAGGCACTTCACCATGAGCAGCAACGAGACGCCCCGCGGTCCCGTCGACTCGTCCCGCATCCCGCGGTACGCGGGCCCCGCGACCTTCGCCCGGCTGCCGCGCCTCGACGAGGTCGGCACCGCCGACGTCGCCGTGGTCGGCGTGCCGTTCGACTCCGGCGTCTCGTACCGGCCGGGCGCCCGCTTCGGCGGCAACGCGATCCGCGAGGCGTCCCGGCTGCTGCGCCCCTACAACCCCGCGCAGGACGCCTCCCCGTTCGCCCTCGCGCAGGTCGCCGACGCCGGCGACATCGCGGCGAACCCGTTCAACATCAACGAGGCCGTGGAGACCGTCGAGGCCGCCGCGGACGAGATCCTCGGCACCGGCGCCCGCATGATGACCCTGGGCGGCGACCACACCATCGCGCTGCCGCTGCTGCGCTCGGTCGCCAAGAAGCACGGCCCGGTCGCGCTGCTCCACTTCGACGCGCACCTCGACACCTGGGACACGTACTTCGGCGCCGAGTACACGCACGGCACCCCGTTCCGCCGTGCCGTCGAGGAGGGCATCCTCGACACCGAGGCGCTCTCCCACGTCGGCACCCGCGGCCCGCTGTACGGCAAGCAGGACCTCACCGACGACGAGAAGATGGGCTTCGGCATCGTCACCTCGGCCGACATCTACCGCCGCGGCGCGGACGAGGTCGCCGACCAGCTCCGCCAGCGCATCGGCGACCGCCCGCTCTACATCTCCATCGACATCGACTGCCTCGACCCGGCCCACGCCCCGGGCACCGGCACCCCGGAGGCGGGCGGCATGACCTCCCGAGAGCTGCTGGAGATCCTGCGCGGACTGTCCTCCTGCAACCTGGTCTCCGCCGACGTCGTGGAGGTCGCGCCGGCCTACGACCACGCGGAGATCACCGCCGTGGCCGCGTCCCACACGGCGTACGAGCTGACCACCATCATGTCCCGCCAGATCGCGGAGGCCCGGAACAAGTGACCCACGACCACGACCTGGTACTCCGTCCGACGGCGGCACAGACGCAGGCCGCGCTCGACCCGCCCGCCGGCCGCAACGGCGGAGACCTGGTCGTGGAGACCCTCACGGGTCTCGGGGCGACCACCGTCTTCGGACTGCCCGGCCAGCACGCGCTGGGCATGTTCGACGCGCTGAGCCGTTCCTCGCTGCGGTACGTCGGCCTGCGCGTGGAGAACAACGCGGGGTTCGCGGCCGACGCCTACGGCCGGATCACCGGCGAGGCCGCGCCGCTGCTGCTGTCGACCGGCCCGGGGGCGCTGACCTCCCTGGCCGCGCTCCAGGAGGCGGCGGCGGCCTCCGCCCCCGTCCTCGCGATCAGCAGCCAGATCCCCACCGCGGGTCTCGGCGGCGGACGCCACGGCTATCTGCACGAACTCCCCGACCAGCAGGCGTCGTTCCGGGGCATCGTGAAATCGGTCCACACGGTCCGTACGCAGTCGCAGATCCCGTCGGCGATCGCGGCGGCCTGGAAGTCGGCGCTGACCGCTCCGCACGGACCGGTCTGGGTGGAGATCCCGCAGGACGTGCTCCTCGCCGGGACGGACCTGCCGGTGGTGACCGCAGTGGACGCGACCCCCGAGGACCTGGCGCCGCGCCCCGAACTGACCGCGGTGGCGGCCGACCTGCTGTCGAAGGCGGCCCGCCCGGCGATCATCGCGGGCGGGGGAGTGGTCCGTGCGGACGCCGCGGGCAAGCTGCTCCAGCTGGCGGAGCGGCTCCAGGCCCCCGTCGTCACGACCTTCGGCGGCAAGGGCGCCTTCCCCTGGGAGCACCCGCTCTCCCTCCAGTCCTGGCTGGAGGACCGCCACACCACCGACTTCCTGGAGGACGCGGACGTCCTCCTGGTCGTGGGCTCGGGCCTCGGCGAACTCTCCTCGAACTACCACACGTTCAAGCCCCGCGGCCGGGTGATCCAGATCGAGGCCGACCTCGGCAAGCTGGAGTCCAACCACCCCGCGCTCGGTGTCCACGCCGACGCCCGCCTCGCACTCCAGGCCCTGCTGGAGACGGTCGGGGAGCGCACGGACCCGACGGCCGCCGAGCGCGTGCGCGCGGTCCTCGACAAGGTCGCCGAGCGCATCGGCTCCCAGGAACTCGCCCTGGAGCAGCAGGTGCTGGCGTCGGTGCGCCGGGCGCTGCCGGACGACTCCCCGTCGTTCTGGGACATGACGATCCTGGCGTACTGGGCGTGGTCGGCGTTCGACGCGCGCGGCGCGAACACCATGCACTCCGCGCAGGGTGCGGGCGGCCTCGGCTACGGCTTCCCGGCGGCCCTCGGCGCGGCGGTGGCCGACCCCACCCGGCCGGTCCTCGCGGTCTCCGGCGACGGCGGCGCCCTCTACTCGATCGCCGAGCTCGCCGCGGCCCGGCAGCACGACCTGAACGTCACCTGGCTCATCGTCGACGACGGCGGGTACGGCATCCTCCGCGAGTACATGACGGACGCCTTCGGCCGGCCGACCGCGACGGAACTGTCCCGCCCGGACTACGTGGCCCTGGCCGAGTCCTTCGGGGTGCCGGGCGTGCGCACGAGCCCCGAGACCCTGGAGGAGGACCTGGCGAAGGCGCTGGCCACGCCCGGCCCGTCGGTGGTGCTGCTCCCCGCGGTCCTGCGGATGTTCGCGCCGACCCACCTGGGCTGACCGGCCGCGCCGGACGCCGAACGGCGGCGAACTCCCCCATGGAGAGGGGAGTTCGCCGCCGTCGTGCTGCTACCAGATCGCGTCGACCCACTCCGGGTGGTCGATGAACGGGTTGCGGTTGTGCTGGTACGTGTCGTAGATGACCTGGTTGCGCTTCTCCTCGAAGGCGCTCGGCGGGTCCTCGTCGTTCCACTGCTTGAGGACCGACAGCTTGCCGATGTACGGGTTGCTGCCGTTGTTGACCTTCTCGTTGGGCTCCAGGTCGGCGAAGCCGTCGCCCCCGTCGTAGCGGACCGCCATGTAGAGGATCATGCGGGCCACGTCGCCCTTGTCCGCGTCGCGCGGCTCGAAGGAGTCGGAGTCGGTGAGGCTGCCGCCCCCGCCGCTGACCGTGCTGCCGCCGTTGTCGAAGTCCTTGTTGCCGCGGATGCTGTTGACCTGGACGTCCGCGGGGCGCAGGTGGTGCAGGTCGGTGCCGGGTCCGGTCACCTCGCCGAAGTCGCCGTGCGACTTGGCCCACACGTGCTCGCGGTTCCAGTCGCCCGTGTCGCCGCCGTTGAGGGACTTGGCGCGCGAGACGCCGCTGTAGAGCAGGATCACGTTGTTGCTGTTGTTCGGGTCCTGGTCGGTGACCTTCAGCGCGTCCCAGACCGCCGCGTACGAGATCTTGCTCTGGCTGCTGATGATGGTGTGCAGCGAGGACTTGAGGCTCGCACCCGTCTTGCCGACGGCGTTCTTGTAGTACGTGCTGTCGTACGAGGTCGTCGTCGCGCTCGCCGGTCCGGCGGTCGCCGCGGGCAGCGTGAGGCCGACGAGCAGGGCCGAAACGGCCAGTGCCGGCGTCTTCCAGCGGTGCGTGTGCGTCACGGGCATGTGGGGGCCGTCCGATCTACGCGGGTTGATTGAGCGGGCAACCGGAGCGTGACATGGACATGTGTACGAGGTGGTGAAGGCGAGGTGACCGTTGTGTGTCGGAACCTCGCAAGTCGCCTGCTGTGAGGGCCCTTTGGCGCGCCGGCGGCCTCGTCCTTGAGCGCGACGGGGGACCCGCCCGGCAGGGTGGCCCGAGGCCCGCCGGGCGACGTGGCCGGGCGCCGGACAGGAACCACCCCGCGGGGAACGTCCGTACAACTTTCGGCCGGGTGTGTGAGTCAACAGAGGCGAGCGCGCCTCAGGCGCCCTCGTATCGGTTCAAGGGGATGGGAAGCCTCCATGACTCACCGGATATCCCGGGGTGCCCGTGTGCTCGCAGCGAGCCTCGGTGCCGCGGTGGTCGTGCCGTTCGTGGCGTCCGCCGCGCCCGCCGCCGCCGCGACGCCTCAGGTCAGTTGCACATCGGCCAAGGCGGGCCTGGCCGCCAAACTGCAGAGGGACATCACCGCCGCGCTCGCGGGCCGTTCGGGCACCGTCGCCGTCGGTCTCTACGACCGGACCACGAAGACGACGTGCTCGCTGCGTTCGAGCACGGCCTACGACTCCGCCAGCGTCGTCAAGGTGACCGTCCTCGCCACGCTGCTGTGGGACGCCAAGAAGCACAACCGCTATCTCACGCAGCGCGAGGCCGACCTCGCCAAGGCCATGATCACCAAGTCGGACAACAACGCGACCACGAGCCTGTGGAACCAGCTCGGCATGACGAAGATCAAGGGCTTCCTCACGGCGGCGGCCATGACCCAGACCAAGCCGGGCACCGGCGGTTATTGGGGCCTGACCCAGATCACCGTGACGGACGAGCAGAAGCTGCTCAAGCTCGTCACCGCCAAGAACACGGTGCTGAGCGACAACTCCCGGGCGTACATCCTCAAGCTCATGGGCCAGGTCATCTCCTCCCAGCGCTGGGGCACGCCGGCCGGGGCGCCCTCGTCCGTCGCGGTGCACGTCAAGAACGGCTGGCTGTCGCGGTCCACGCACGGCTGGCGGGTGCACAGCGTCGGCACGTTCAACGGCGGCGGCCACGACTACATGATCACCGTGCTCACCCACGGCAACAGCACCATGAACTACGGCGTCACCACCATCCAGAACGTCGCCAAGGTCATCCACAGGGACCTGGTCCCGACGACGTCCACGAGCAGCGCCACCGTCCAGCGGTACGTGCCGACCAGCACGCCCCAGGAGGCGTTCCCGGCGGTGCCGTCCAACGGCTGACCCGCCCCACAGGCCTCGGCGCTCGCGCGTCCGGCTCCTGCGCCCGGCCGGGATTCACCCGGCCGGGCGCATCTCTCTCGTCACCGAGCGTGACTCCGTCGTCGTCCCCGGCCCTGAATTGTTGCGGAGGGATGAAATCCGGTTGTTTCGGCGTTGGTCCTTCCGGCAGATCAGGACGGACGGAAGGCATCGGCGTGGAGACGCAGCGGGGATGGGCACGGCGGCTCGCCGGGTACGCGTGGCGATACCCGAAGGACGTCCTGCTCGCGCTCGGCTCCTCACTCGCGGGCATGGCGGTCCTGGCGCTGGTCCCGCTGATCACCAAGGTGATCATCGACGACGTCGTCGGTGACCACACCCGCGGCATGGCTCCGTGGGCCGGCGCGCTCATCGGCGCCGCCGTCCTCGTCTACGGCCTCACCTACGTCCGCCGTTTCTACGGCGGACGCCTCGCCCTCGACGTCCAGCACGACCTGCGGACCGAGATGTACGAGACGATCACCCGGCTCGACGGACGGCGTCAGGACGAACTGTCCACCGGCCAGGTCGTCGGGCGGGCCACCAGCGACCTCCAGCTGATCCAGGGCCTGCTCTTCATGCTCCCGATGACCATCGGGAACCTGCTGCTGTTCGTGATGTCTCTCGTGATCATGGCCTGGCTGTCCCTGCCGCTGACCCTGGTCGCGCTCGCCGTGGCCCCGGCCCTCTGGTTCATCGCCAAGCGCAGCCGCTCCCGTCTGCACCCCGCCACCTGGTACGCGCAGGCGCAGGCCGCCGCCGTGGCGGGCGTCGTCGACGGCGCCGTCACCGGCGTACGCGTGGTGAAGGGCTTCGGACAGGAGGAACAGGAGACCGGGAAGCTCCGCGAGGTCGGGCGCCGGCTCTTCGCCGGTCGCCTGCGCACCATACGGCTGAACGCCAAGTACACCCCCGCGCTCCAGGCCGTCCCGGCCCTCGGCCAGGTCGCCATGCTCGCGCTGGGCGGCTGGCTCGCCGTGCGCGGACAGATCACCCTCGGCACCTTCGTCGCGTTCTCCTCCTACCTCGCCCAGCTCGTCGGACCCGTGCGGATGCTCGCCGTCGTGCTGACGGTCGGGCAGCAGGCCCGCGCCGGTGCCGAGCGCGTGCTGGAACTGATCGACACCCGGCCCTCCATCCAGGAGGGCACCAAGACGCTGCCCGCCGACGCGCCCGCGAGCGTCGAGTTCGACGACGTGTCCTTCGGCTACGACAAGGGGCGGCCGGTCCTCGACGGGCTCAGCTTCGAGATCCGGCCGGGCGAGACCCTCGCCGTCGTCGGCTCCTCGGGGTCGGGCAAGTCGACGGTGTCGCTGCTCATGCCCCGCTTCTACGACGTGACGCACGGCGCCGTCCTCATCGGCGGGCACGACGTCCGCGAGCTGACGACCGAGTCGCTGCGCGCCGCGATCGGGCTCGTCCCCGAGGACTCCTTCCTCTTCTCCGACACCGTGCGCGCCAACATCGCGTACGGCCGCCCCGAGGCCACCCAGGACGAGATCGAGACGGCCGCGCGTGCCGCCCAGGCCGACCGGTTCATCGCCGAGCTGCCCGAGGGGTACGACACCAAGGTCGGCGAGCACGGCCTCACGCTCTCCGGCGGCCAGCGCCAGCGGGTCGCACTGGCCCGCGCCATCCTGACCGACCCCCGCCTGCTGGTCCTCGACGACGCCACGTCCGCCGTCGACGCCCGTGTCGAGCACGAGATCCACGAGGCGCTCAAGCAGGTCATGGAGGGCCGCACGACACTCCTGATCGCGCACCGGCGCTCCACCCTCAACCTCGCCGACCGCATCGCCGTGCTCGACGCCGGGCGCCTCGCCGACATCGGCACCCACGAGGAGCTCCAGGACCGCTCCCCGCTCTACCGGCGGCTGCTCACCGACCCGGACGAGCTCGGCGGGGTCTCGCCCGGCCACGAACTGCCGTCCGTCCCGCCGGAGGACACCTCCGTACGGGAGGAGCTGGACGCCGAGTTCGACGCCGAGCGTGGCGTCACCCCGCACCTGTGGACCGGCGACCGTGAGCCCAAGGACGACGCGCTCACCGGCATGCCCGCCACCCCCGAGCTCCTCGCCCAGGTGGAGGCCCTGCCGCCCGCCGTGGACGCCCCGCACGTCGACGAGGCCCGCGCCGTCACCCCCGAGGACTCCTACGGTCTGCGGCGGCTGCTGCGCGGCTTCGGGACGCCCCTCCTGGTGAGCCTCGGGCTCGTCGCCGTCGACGCGGGCATGGGCCTGCTGCTGCCCGTGCTGATCCGGCACGGCATCGACGAGGGCGTGACCCGCATGGCCCTCGGCGCGGTGTGGGCGGCGGCCGGCCTCGGACTGGTCACCGTGCTCGTCCAGTGGGCGGCCCAGATCGGCGAGACCCGGATGACGGGACGGACCGGCGAGCGCGTCCTGTACACGCTGCGCCTGAAGATCTTCGCGCAGCTCCAGCGCCTGGGGCTCGACTACTACGAGCGGGAGCTGACGGGCCGGATCATGACCCGCATGACGACCGACGTGGACGCCCTGTCGACGTTCCTCCAGACGGGCCTGGTCACCGCGTTCGTCTCGGTCGTCACCTTCTTCGGCATCATGGGCGTGCTGCTGGTGATCGACGTGCAGCTGGCGCTGGTCGTCTTCGTGACGCTGCCGCCGCTGATCGTCGCCACGTTCTTCTTCCGCCGGGCGAGCGTGAAGGCGTACGAACTCGCCCGCGAGCGCGTGTCGGTGGTCAACGCCGACCTCCAGGAGTCGGTGTCCGGACTGCTGATCCTCCAGGCCTTCCGGCGCGAGGGCTCCGGCGGGCGGCGGTTCGCCGAGCGCAGCGACAGCTACCGCCAGGCGCGGATCCGCGGGCAGCGGCTGATATCCGTGTACTTCCCGTTCGTGCAGCTGCTGTCGTCGGTCGCGGCGGCGGCCGTGCTGATCGTGGGCGCCCACCGGGTGGACGCGGGCACACTGACGACCGGCGCCCTGGTCGCCTATCTCCTCTACATCGACCTGTTCTTCGCGCCCGTCCAGCAGCTCTCCCAGGTCTTCGACGGCTACCAGCAGGCCACCGTCTCGCTCGGCCGTATCCAGGAGCTGCTGCGGGAGCCGACGTCGACGAAGACCGCCGACGCGCCGATGGAGGTGCGCTCGCTGCGCGGCGAGATCGCCTTCCAGGACGTCGACTTCGCCTACAACGCCGCCGACGGAAAGGACGCGGAGGAAGCCCTCAGCGGGGTGTCGCTGCGCATACCGGCCGGGCAGACCGTCGCCTTCGTCGGTGAGACCGGCGCCGGCAAGTCGACGCTGGTGAAGCTGGTCGCGCGGTTCTACGACCCGACGGGCGGGCAGGTCACCGTCGACGGCACCGACCTGCGGGCCCTCGACATCACCGCGTACCGTCACCGGCTCGGCGTGGTCCCGCAGGAGGCGTACCTCTTCCAGGGCACGGTCCGCGACGCCATCGCGTACGGTCGCCCGGACGCCGCCGACGCCGAGGTGGAGGCAGCCGCCCGCGCGGTCGGCGCGCACGACATGATCGCCACCCTGGAGGGCGGCTATCTGCACGAGGTCGCCGAGCGCGGCCGCAACCTGTCCGCCGGGCAGCGCCAGCTGATCGCGCTGGCCCGTGCCGAGCTGGTCGATCCGGACGTCCTGCTGCTCGACGAGGCCACCGCCGCGCTGGACCTGGCGACGGAGGCCCTCGTCAACCAGGCGACCGACCGGCTCGCAGGGCGCCGCACCACTCTGGTCGTCGCCCACCGGCTGACGACCGCCGCCCGCGCGGACCGGGTCGTCGTGATGGACCACGGCCGGGTCGTCGAGGACGGCACGCACGACGAACTGCTGCGGCAGGACGGCCGCTACGCCGAGCTGTGGCGGACGTTCGTGGGGGCGCCGGAGCCGGAGGAACCCGTGGGATCCACCGCCTGACGCCCCCGGCGGCGGGTGCCGGGGGCCGTCCGGTGCCCCGCGTCAGGACCTGGGCCTGATGTCGGAGATCTTCTTCGTGGCGAGGTCGGACTGCACCGTCAGATAGGTGTAGGTCGGGTGCTGGGCGGACCCCCAGGTCAGGCGGACCGTCGACCAGGTGTGGCCCATGCCGCTGTCCCCGGGCGTGACCTTCCAGGCGCGCGGCACGTCCTGGGCGCGCAGGACGCCGTCCGCGTGTTCGCGGTGCTCCCAGCCGGCCAGGCGCGAGCGGAGGCCCGAGGTCAGGTAGAAGCCGCGCAACTGGCTGTCGAGGCGGCCGGATCCGGAGTCGGTCACCGCGTCGATGTACGCGCCGTAGAAGTCGGCCACCCGGTCGTAGGCGGGGCCGTTGCCGCCACTGCGCGCCGGTGGCGCGGCGGTGGAACTGGCGACTGCGGGCACGGAGGCGCCGGCCGTGGCGAGGAGGGCCGCCGCGACGAGTGCGCGCGTGGTGGTACGAGAGGGCTTCATGCCGGTCATGGAGTACCGCCTTTCGTTTTCCGACCAGTTGGACCTCGGGTAAACGGGCACGGTTGCCCCAAACTCGGAAAAAACCTCTCATGGGCGAACGCAACCATCCGCCGTACGTCGTGCGTCCGTACACCAGTACGCTGATTGCTGCGGGAGGGACGACAGTGGACAGTGGTGCGATACGCCGACGGCTGGCGATCGGTATGGCCGTGCTGACCGCCTCCGGTCTGTTCGCCCTCGCGAGCCCCGGCAGCGCGCAGGCCGCCACCTCCTACTGCGCCGGACGCAAGGTCCGCACCCTGCCCTTCTCGACCGGTTCGGTACAGGTCTACAAGCGCGGCGGCTACGTCTGCGCCGTCACCTTCCCCAAGACGCAGGGCGGCCGCAGGACGATGTCCGTCAGCGTGCAGGCGCGCGGCAACCGGCCCGTGGTCGACTCCGGCCACTTCGCCCACCACGCGGGCCCGGTGACCGTGCACGCCGGCCACCGCTGCGTCCGGATCAAGGGCTCGGTGGGCTCGGGCTCGGTGAACTCGGGCTGGATTCTGTGCTGAGTCGCTGACGCATTGACGCAAGCACCCCTGGTGTCACGGGAGTTGCTCCGCTAGGTTCCGGCGGACATCTGCGTAATCCCAGGGGAGGGTGCATGCGCAAGGCGCTCAGATGGCTGCTGGCGCTCACGGTGCTCATAGGCACGCTGAGCACGGCCGGGGCGGCCACCGCCGCCCAGCCGGAGGCCACCGGCACCAGCGGCACGACCAGCGAGGACATCAAGGACCGGCTGCTCGCGATACCGGGCATGAGCCTCATCCAGGAGAAGCCCTACACCGGCTACCGGTACTTCGTCCTCAACTACACCCAGCCGGTGGACCACCGGCACCCGTCCAAGGGCACGTTCCAGCAGCGGATCACCGTGCTGCACAAGGACACCGCGCGCCCGACGGTCTTCTACACCGGCGGCTACAACGTCTCCACCACGCCCAGCCGCCGTGAGCCGACCCAGATCGTGGACGGCAACCAGGTCTCCATGGAGTACCGCTTCTTCACCCCGTCCCGTCCGGCCCCGGCCGACTGGTCCAAGCTCGACATCTGGCAGGCGGCCAGCGACCAGCACCGCATCTTCCAGGCGCTGAAGCCGATCTACGGCAAGAAGTGGATCTCCACGGGCGGCTCCAAGGGCGGTATGACCGCCACGTACTACGAGCGGTTCTACCCGCGCGACATGGACGGCGTGGTCGCGTACGTCGCACCCAACGACGTCGTCAACCAGGAGGACTCCGCCTACGACCGCTTCTTCGCGGGTGTCGGCACCAAGGAGTGCCGGGACAGGCTGAACGCCGTGCAGCGCGAGGCGCTGGTGCGCCGGGAGCCACTGGAGAAGAAGTACGCGGCCTACGCCGCCGACAACGGCTACACGTTCACCACCGTCGGCAGCCTCGACCGGGCGTACGAGGCGGTCGTGCTCGACTACGTGTGGGGCTTTTGGCAGTACAGCCTGCTGTCCGACTGCGACGCGATCCCCGCGGACGCCGCGCACGCCAGCGACGACGACATCTGGAACTCCGTCGACACGATCTCCGGCTTCTCGTTCTACACCGACCAGGGCCTGGAGCCGTACACCCCGTACTACTACCAGGCGGGCACCCAGCTCGGCGCGCCCACGATCCACTTCCCGCACATCGAGAAGAAGTACCTCCGGTACGGCTACCAGCCGCCGCGCAACTTCGTGCCGCGGTCCATCCCGATGAAGTTCCAGCCGTCGGCGATGCGCGACGTGGACACCTGGGTCCGCCACAACGCCCACCACATGCTGTTCGTCTACGGCCAGAACGACCCGTGGGGAGCCGAGCGCTTCCGGCTCGGTTCCGGCGCGCGCGACTCCTACGTCTTCACGGCACCGGGCCTGAACCACGGTGCCAACGTCGCCGGTCTCGTGGCCGACGAGAAGGCGCTCGCGACCGCGCGCATCCTGGAATGGGCGGGCGTGGCTTCCAGCACGGTCCTGTCGGACCCGTCGGCCGCGAAGCCGCTGGCCGCGTTCGACGCGAAGCTGGACCGGCGTGACGTGGAGCGGGAGCCCGCCCTGCGTCCGTGACCCGCGCCGCGTGGGCTGTGTCCGTCCGCTACACGGGGCGGGCGCAGCCCACCGGCCTGTCGCCGCCGAGCTGCACGTACAGCTCCGTGGACGCCGGGCACTTCGCCCGGGTGGTGACCGCCGACGTGACCTTGTACTCCGGGGGGTTCTTGCCCTTGCCGTCGCAGGCCGTCTCACGGACCTGCCCGGTGCCCGCGCCGTAGACGCAGTCGCCGACGACGGTGCGGGGACCTCCGCCGCCTCCCGGGTCACCGGGGTGCGGGGGTTCGAGCTTGCGCATGCAGGCGTAGCCCTGGGGGATGGCGCCGTCGCCGTCCTCGTCGGAGGAGGGCCGCGTCTCGCTGATGTGCAGGACGAAGTCGGTGGTCGCGGGGCAGGACGGCCCGTCCGCCACCTTGCCGTCGTAGCGGGCGACCACCCGAGCCGCCGCCCGTTCGCTGGAGCACGGCACCTCGGTGAAGCTGGTCGTGCCGAAGGAACTGCACTCGTCGCGGGCGAGGAACTCCGCCCCGTAGCCGGACGGCCGCTTCGACGCCGCGGCCGTGCCGGGCGTGTCCTGCGCGGAGCCGGAGTTGGTCCAGCGCTGGCAGCCGCAGAGCACGGCCAGGGCCAGCACGAGCGCGCACACCGCCCCGATGGAACCCCGACCCGACCCGCTGGCTCGCATGGCTTCCCCCCCCGATACCCCCGTCCAGCGTGACCCGCTGCAGCGGGCACACGCCAGACGTGCGGGGGCCTTTGCGCCAGTTGGGGGCGGGGCGCAGGTGGTACGGCGTAGCCGTCGTACGACGGATGGACCGGGTGTACGACAGCGGGTGTCCGACCCGATGACCCTAGAAGCGCAACCCGTAGCCGATCGGATAGAGCTCCTTCGTCGGATCGTCCGCCCGCTGGACCGGCACCGGCAGTTCACCCCGCGGACGCACCCGCCCGGCGATCACCCGTGCGGCGGCGCGCAGTTCGACGTCCGTCCAGGAGTAGGCGGCCAGACACGCGCCCACACCCGGGAGCTGGGCGACGTCGTACGGGTTGCGGATCGCGACGGCGATCACCGGGACGCCGGTGGCGACCAGCTGGTCGACGAGCGTCTTCTGACTGCCGGCCGCCGTCACGTTGTAGGTGCCGACGACCACCGCGTCCGCGTCCTTCGCCGCAGCGACCGCCTTGGCGATCGTCGCCGACGAGGGTGCCGTGCCGGTGGACAGGGCCGTCGCCGTGAAGCCCAGTTCGGTGAGGGCGCCCGCGAGGACCGTGGTGGGTGGTCCGTCCGACAGGGACGGCGAAGCCGGGTCCGCTCCCACGACCAGCACCTTCGGAGTGCGCCTGCGTGACAGCGGCAGCAGACCCTCCTTGTTCACCAGCAGAGTGGTGGTGCGCTCGGCGATCCGGTCGGCCTCCTTCAGGTGCGCCGGGATGCCCACCACGCGGTCGACACCGGCGTCGCTGACGTACGGGTCGGACAGCAGGCCCAGCTTCGACTTCAGCCGCAGGATGCGCAGGATCGACTCGTCGAGGCGCGCCTCGGTCAGCTCGCCGCCGCGCACGGCGTTCAGGACCGCGTTCCAGGCCACCTCCATCGAGGGCGGGTTGAGGAGCTGGTCGACGCCCGCCTTGAGCGCGAGGACCGGCACCCGGTCGTCGCCGTACTTCGTCCGGACGCCCTCCATGCCGAGCGCGTCCGTCACCACGACCCCGTCGTAGCCGAGTTCCTCACGCAGGATGCCGGTGAGGATCGGGTGCGAGAGCGTGGCGGGATCGCCCGCCGGGTCGAGCGCCGGGACCATGATGTGCGCGGTCATGATGGAGTCGATGCCGGCCCGGATCGCCGCGCGGAACGGCACGGCGTCCAGCGTCTCCCACACCTCGCGGCTGTGCGTGATGACCGGGAAGCCGAAGTGGCTGTCCACCGCGGTGTCGCCGTGGCCGGGGAAGTGCTTGGCCGTGGCCGCGACACCCGAGCTCTGGTACCCCTTCACCTCGGCGGCCACCAGGCCGGCCACCGCGTCCGGGTCGGCGCCGAAGGACCGTACGCCGATGACGGGGTTGGCCGGGTTGACGTTCACGTCGGACACCGGGGAGTAGTCCTGGCGGATGCCGATGGCGTGCAGTTCGGCGCCGCCGATGCGTCCCACCGTGCGCGCGTCGGACCGCGATCCGCCCGCGCCCAGCGCCATCGCGCCCGGGAACAGCGTCGCGGGCTTGCCCACACGTGCCACTATCCCGTGCTCCTGGTCGGTGGACACGAGGAGGGGCAGCCCGCCCGGTTGGTCCAGCGAGGCCTTCTGGAGGCCGTTGGAGAGCGCCGCGATCTGGTGCGGATCACGGGTGTTGTGCGCCCACGCGAAGTAGATGATCCCGCCGACGCGGTACTTGGCGATCAGCTCGGCGGCCGTCCGGATGCCGAGTTCCTTGAGGTTGGCGTCGATGTCGGCCTGGTCGGGCGCGGTGGCCGAGTGGCCGTACACCCGCGAGACGAAGACCTGTCCGACCTTCTCCTCCAGCGTCATACGGGAGATCAGGGCGCGGAGTTGCCGGTCGTCGTGCCGGCCCGCCGGGGCGGTCGTGCCGGCGGCCTGGGCGGCGGACGCGGTGGTGCCGGTGGCCAGGGCGCCGGTGACGCCCGCCGTCGCGGCGAGAACGGTACGCCGGGACGGTCTCGGCGTACCCGACCGCTCCGACGGTCTGTACGGGTCGTTCGGTCTTGCGGTGCTTCCCGTGCTGGAGTCGCGCACGTGCGCCCCTTCCCTCGTGAAGGAAACTTCCGAGGAGCCACGATTATCCGGAAAGTTTCTTCCAGTCAAGAGTGTGCACAGTAACCCGGGTTGGGGCCGCCACCGGCGCAGTTGGAGGGGGGCGCGCCGGTGGCGGCGTGCTGTCGGCCGCAGGCGGCGGAGAGGGTGGTCAGCGATCGCAGCCAGCAGCGAGGCCGACACCGCACTGCGGAGACTCGTCCGGCAGCACGCACATGGGACGAAGGCCGTACCTCCCGGGTTCCCCACTTCGCCCCCCACCCCCGGAAGTCGTGACACGGGTGCCCCAGGAGCCGAATGAGCCCACCGAAGGGGGTGCCGACGTCCGCCGGGCGGCAGGCCCGTGGACCGGACGGGGCGTCAGCAAGGTGCCCCGCCATGGGCAGAGGGCGGGACGGCGGCTCCGACGGGCCGTGGAATCAGGCGTGCTCCGAGACCAGAGGCCAGTGCGCCTGAAGCGTCCGCACCGTCTCCGCGATGGCCGGCCGCCGCGCCGCCCCCGCCCGCCACAGCGCGTACAGCCGCCGTACGGGCATCGGATCCAGCGGCACCTCCACGACCCCTTCCGGCAGGGCCCCGCGCCCGAGCCGCGGAATGAGCGCCACACCGAGCCCGGCGGCGACGAGCGCGACCAGCGTCGGGTTCTCGTCGGCCTGGTGCACGATGTCCGGCTCGCACCCCGCCGCCCGCAGCGTCCGCACCAGCCAGTCGTGGCACACCCGCCCCGGCGGCTGGCAGATCCACCGCTCGCCCGCGAGGTCCTCGCGCCGCACGGCGGCCCGCCCGGCGAACGGATGCCCCGCGGGGACGAGCAGGTCGCACAGGTCGTCCCCGATCACCGCCTGCTCCACCCCGGCCGGGGCGGGCAGCGGCGCGATGTCCCAGTCGTGCGCGACGGCCAGGTCCACCGCGCCCTTGGCGACCAGGTCGATGGACAGGTGCGGGTCGACCTCCGACAGCCGGGTGTCCAGCGCCGGATGCCGGACCGCGAGATCCGCCAGCACGCCCGGCATCAGTCCGCGCGCCGCCGAGGCGAACGCGGCCACGGTCAGCCGCCCCGCGGGCAGCCCCCGCCGCTCCTCCAGCTCGGTCTCGGCCCGTTCGACGAGCGCCATCAACTCCTGCGCGGTGGCGGCGAGTCGCTCGGCCTGCTCGGTGAGCCGCACACCGCGCCCCTGCCGCTCCAGGAGCACGGTCCTGGTCTCCCGCTCCAGCTTCGCGATCTGCTGGGACACCGCCGACGGGGTGTATCCGAGCGCTGCCGCGGCGGCGCCGACCGTGCCGTGCACGGAGACGGCGTGCAGGGCGCGCAGGCGTTGCAGATCGAGCACGGCCCGTCCCTTTCATTAGGAATGCTTCATCCCATCATGCAGCAGACTTTGCTGGTGCTTAACGGTCGGCCGGGTGATCCTCGACCCATGCGACCCGCCCACATCTGCCTCGCCGTCCTCGTCGCCGCCGTCTGGGGCGTCAACTTCACGGTCATCGAGGTCGGCCTCGACCACTTCCCGCCCCTCCTCTTCTCGGCGCTCCGCTTCCTGGTGGCGGCCCTGCCCGCGGTGTTCTTCGTGGGCCGGCCCAAGGTCGCCTGGAAGTGGATCGTGTCGGTGGGACTGGTGCTGGGCGTGGCGAAGTTCGGGCTGCTGTTCATCGGGATGGACGCGGGCATGCCGGCGGGGCTGTCCTCCCTCGTCCTGCAGATCCAGGCCGTCTTCACGGCGCTGATCGCCTTCGCGGCGCTCGGCGAACGCCCCACCCGCGTACGGCTGGCGGGCATGGCGGTGGCACTGTGCGGGGTGGGCCTTGCCGCCCTGGACGAGGGCGCGTCCGGCCCCCTCGGCGCCTTCGCCCTGGTCGTCGCCGCCGCGGCCTGCTGGGGCCTGTCCAACGTCCTCACCCGCAAGGCGTCCCCGCCCGACTCGCTCAACTTCATGGTGTGGGTGAGCACCGTCCCCGTCCTGCCGCTGCTCGGCCTGTCGCTGCTGACGGAGGGCCCGTCCCGGGACCTCGACGCGCTGCGCGCCCTGGACCCGCAGGGTGCGGCCGTCATCGTCTACGTCGCCTGGATCACCACGGTCTTCGGCTTCGGCGCGTGGGGCCGGCTGCTGCACCGGTACCCCGCCTCCACGGTGGCCCCCTTCTCGCTCCTCGTGCCGGTCTTCGGGATGTCCTCGGCCGCGCTCCTCCTGGGCGAGCCGGTCGGCCCGCTGCGGTGGGGTGCGGCGGCGCTGCTGGTCGCAGGCGTCGCGCTGACCTCGTTCGCGGCGCCGGCGCGGGTCCATCTGGCGGACGTTCCAGCGCAGGAGCGGGCGCGGGAGCCAGCATGAGGGCATGGCCGTCGTCGACATCCCCGGTTCCAAGTCCATCACCGCCCGCGCCCTCTTCCTGGCGGCGGCCGCCGACGGGGTCACCACCCTCGTGCGCCCGCTCCGCTCGGACGACACGGAGGGCTTCGCGGAGGGGCTGACCCGGCTCGGCTACCGCGTCGGACGGGCCCCGGAGGCCTGGCACGTGGACGGCCGCCCGCAGGGTCCCGCCGTCCCCGAGGCCGACGTCCACTGCCGGGACGGCGCGACCACCGCCCGCTTCCTGCCGACACTGGCGGCGGCCGGACACGGCAGGTACCGCTTCGACGCGTCGGCCCAGATGCGCCGCCGACCGCTGCTCCCGCTCACCCGGGCGCTGCGCGACCTGGGGGTGGACCTGCGGCACGAGGAGACCGAGGGCCACCATCCGCTGCGCATCGCGGCGGCCGGGGTGGCGGGCGGCGACGTGACCCTGGACGCGGGCCAGTCCTCGCAGTACCTGACGGCGCTGCTCCTGCTGGGCCCGCTGACCCGCGAGGGCCTGCGGATCGAGGTCACCGACCTGGTGTCGGCGCCGTACGTGGACATCACCGTCGCGATGATGCGCGCCTTCGGGGCGGACGTGCGCCGGGACGGCGACGTCTTCACCGTGCCGCCGGGCGGCTACCGCGCCACCACCTACGCCGTCGAGCCGGACGCCTCCACCGCGAGCTACTTCTTCGCGGCGGCCGCGCTCACCGGCGGCGAGGTCACCGTGAGGGGCCTCGGCGAGGAGGCGCTCCAGGGCGATCTGCGGTTCGTGGACGTACTGCGCCGCATGGGCGCGCGGGTGGACGTCGGCCGTGACGCCACCACGGTGTCGGGCACCGGGCGGCTGGCAGGGGTCACGGTGAACATGCGCGACATCTCCGACACGATGCCGACACTGGCCGCGATCGCCCCCTTCGCCTCCGGACCGGTGCGCATCGAGGCCGTCGCCAACACCCGGGTGAAGGAGTGCGACCGCCTCGAAGCCTGCGCGGAGAACCTGCGGCGGCTGGGCGTCCAGGCGCGGACCGGCCCCGACTGGATCGAGATCCACCCCGGCACCCCCGCTCCGGCCGAGATCAGGACGTACGGGGACCATCGCGTCGTCATGTCGTTCGCCGTCACCTCGCTGCGCACCGCCGGGATCACGTTCGACGACCCGGAGTGCGTCCGCAAGACGTTCCCTGCCTTCCACGACGCGTTCGCGCGGCTGCGCGCGGCACTGCCGGCCTGACGCCTCGGTCCGCGGCGCCGTCCGACCCCCGGGATTCAGCCGCGGATCTCGACACGCGCCAGGAGCGCGCCGCGGCCGCCGCCCTGCAGGTGCGTCACCCCCTGGCTCGGGAGCCGCAGGGTCCGGCCGTCCGGGAAGCCCTGGGGGAGGGCGACCGTCTTCCGGCCGTCCAGGGTGTCCACGGTGAGCTTGCCGCCCGTCGTCGCCAGGGCGCGGGAGACGGTCACGGTGCGGTGCAGGTCGTCGCCCACACGCCGGAAGACGGGGTGGGGGAGTTCCACGATCTCGACGTACAGGTCGGCCGGCTCGCCTCCGCCGGGACCGACCTCTCCCTGGCCGGCGAACTTGATCCGGGTGCCGTTGTCGACGCCCGCCGGGATCCGCACGGTGAGCGTGCGCCGGGAGCGGACCCTGCCGTCGCCGTGGCAGGCGGGACAGGGCGTGGGCAGGACCGTGCCGTAGCCCTCGCACGTCCGGCAGACGCGGGAGTCGGCGGCCTGGCCGAAGAAGCTCCGTCGCGGCCCGGTCTCGCCGCGGCCCCCGCAGGTGTCGCACCGGACGTGCCGGGTCCCCGGTGCCGTCCCCTCGCCCGAGCAGGCCGAGCACACCACGGCCGTGTCCAGCTGGAGTTCCCTGTCGACCCCGAACGCGGTCTCCTCCAGCGGGAGTTCGAGCCGGATCAGCGCGTCGGAGCCGCGGCGTCTGCGCGACCGGCGGCGGTCGGCCGTCCGTGTCCCGCTCCGTTTCCCCGCTTCGTCCGAGGCGAAGAACCGGTCCATGATCTCCGCCAGGTCCGCCTGCTCAGAGGACGCGGTCCCGGTCGTGGACGGAGCCCCGGACACGGGCGCCCCGGAGGCGTCCGGTGCGGGCGGCGGCGCGGCGAAGGCGTCCTGCGCGGGCGGTGTGCGCGGCATGGGCGGGATGCGGGTGTCCCCGGCGCGCGCCGTCCGCGCGATCGTCACCTGGTACTCCAGGTCGGCCCACATCCGCGGGGTCTGCTTCACCCCCGCGCCGCGCAGGGACTCGTACACGTAGTCGTACAGCTCGGTGACCGTGATCCGGCCGTCGCCGTTCAGGTCCGCCGCTCCGGTGCCCAGACCGTGGATCAGCGCGCCCGTGAACAGGGAGGGCTGGGGCGTCATGGACTCGACACGCTTGCCCTCCCACGCGTACTCGGTGCGGCTGGTCGCGGTCAGCACGACACGGCCGTGGCCGCCGAGTTCGTCGCGCAGGTGGACCTGGTCGTCCGCCGACTTCGCGCCGTGCAGGAAGGCGCCGCTGTAGCAGCAGTCGAGGAGTACGACGACCGTGCGGGCGCGGCAGCGTTCCATGCGGTCGCGCAGGAAGGCGGCCGGGACGGCGCTGGAGGCGGGCAGGTCGCGGTCCGTGTCGCGCGCGGCGAAGTACAGGCGCCCGTCGTCGTCCTTGATGCCGTGACAGGACACGTGCAGCAGGAGCAGGTCGTCGCGGCTGCGGTCCATGAAGAAGCGGTCCACCGCGCGCATCACCCGACTCGCCGACGCGTCCCTGACCTGATCGGTCCGGAAGTCGCCGATGCGGGGGTCGGACAGCACGCCGGCGAGGCCCGCGCAGTCCTGTGCGGGTGAGCGCAGTGCGTGGAACCTGCCGTCGTCGTACGCCCCGGTCGCGATCAGGAGGGCGTCCCTGCGGCCTGCGCCCATCTCGTCCCCCGTTTCCGAACTGCGCCCATTCTAGGGGTGAACACCCCTTCAGGACGCGGGAGTCGACCGAGGTCCCGTGGGGCACGCCGGTCCGCCCGGTTATTCCGTTCGACGGGTCCGGAGGCGTAGGGGAGACTCTGCGGGGCCGCGGCGAGCCGTTCGCCGGGCCGGCCGCGCGGCCGTGCGGGACGAAGGGGTGCCGGGCGTTGGGCTTTCATCTGGAGGGGCCGGTTCTCGAAGGCGCGCTCGTGCGTTTGGAGCCGCTCGGTCACGGTCACACCGCCGACCTCGTCGCGGCGGCGGAGGAGCAGCGCGACTCGTACGCGTTCACCTGGGTGCCCAGGGCCGCGGAGGTCGGCGACTACATCGACGCACAGCTCGCGCGTGCCGCCGACGGACGGCTCGCCCCCTACGCCCAGGTGTCCGTCGCCACCGGGCGCGCGGTCGGCGCGACCTCCTACTGGGAGCCGCGCTGCTGGCGCTCGGACGACCGGCTCGACGCGATCGAGGTCGGATTCACCTGGCTGGCCGCGTCCGCGCAGGGCACGGGCGTGAACGCCGAGGCCAAGCTGCTGCTGTTCCGGCACGCCTTCGAAGTGTGGGACGTCTCCCGCGTCGACCTGAAGACCGACGCGCGCAACAGCCGTTCCCGCGCGGCGATCGAGAGCGTCGGCGCCCGCTTCGAGGGAGTCCTGCGCAACTGGTCTCGCTCCTGGGCCCCGGGCGAGGACGGCCGGCTGCGGGACTCCGCGATCTACTCGATCACGGCCGACGAGTGGCCCGTATGCCGCGACCGGCTGGCGGAGCGGGTGCGCAGGGCGGTCCTGGCGGCCGGGGAGACCGTGGCGTAGCCGTACGCCGCGTCGCCGTACCGGCGGACGTGCCGGGGAGCGTCGGACGCGGCGGGGAGCCGGCGGGACCGCCGCTCTCAGGCGGAGTCGTTCAGCAGCCGGGCCAGGTGCTCACGGCCCGCGGTCAGCAGGTCCGGCAGCGGGGCCGCGCCCTCGTACCAGCGCTTCTCGTACTCCCAGCACAGCCAGCCGTCCCAGCCCCGGCGGGACAGCAGTTCCACGCACTCGGCGAGCGGCAGGGCGCCCGCGCCGAGCGGGAGCGGGGTGCTGTCCTCGGCCGACGCGATGTCCTTGACCTGGACATATCCGAGGTACGGGGACAGTGCCGCGTAGCTGTCCGCGGGCTGTTCGCAGCCGAGCCAGGTGTGCATCACGTCCCACAGCGCGCCCACCTGTCGGTGGCCGACCGGTCCGAGGATCCGGATCACGTCGGCTCCCGTGCGGTGCGAGTCGTGGGTCTCCAGGAGGATGCGGACACCGGCGTCGGCGGCGTGCTCCGCGGCCGTGCCGAGGCGACGGGCCGCCGTCGCGTCCCACTCGCCCGGATCCTGGTCCGCGTCGCCGCCCGGGAAGACGCGCACGAACGGCGCGCCCAGGTCGCGGGCCAGGTCGACCAGCTCGCGGATCTCCGCCAGTACGGGGGCGTCGTCGCCCGGCGCCGCCACCCGCGCGTACCCCGCGAGGCCCAGGATCTCGATGCCGAGGGACTTGAACGCGGCCGCCACGTCGGCCCGTTCGGCCGCGGTGAGGCCCGGGTGCACGGGCTCCTCGGGATGGGCGCGCAGTTCCACGCCGTGGTAGCCGTGCGCGGCGGCGAGCCGCACGACGTCGGGGACCGGGAGCCCGGGTACGCCCAGGGTGGAGAACGCCAGTTTCATGGGGCGGACCCTACGGGCTGGTGCTGCCTCGAGGAAGGCGGCCGTCGAGTCCCGGTCATTCGTGTCCGCCGTGCAGGTCCCGGCGCCAGTCCTGGCCGACGAGGTCCGCCCCGAAGGAGCGGTGGGGCTTCTCGGAGACCAGGACGAAGCCGTGGCGCTGGTAGAGCCGGCGGGCGGCGGACAGGACGTCGTTGGTCCACAGGACGAGCTCGCGGTAGCCGACACCGCGGGCGAAGTCGACGCAGGCGCCGACGAGCCGGTCCCCGATGCCGAGTCCGCGCGCGTCGGGCTCGACGAGCAGGAGGCGGAGCCGGGCCGTGCCGGGCGCGTCGTCCCGGACGCACATCACGCAGCCGACGGGCCGTCCGTCGAGCTCGGCGATCCATACGCGTTCCAGGTGCGGGTCGTGGTCCCCCGCGAAGTCGGCGACGATCCGCGCGACGAGGCTCTCGTAGTCGGTGTTCCAGCCGTACTCGGCCGCGTACAGCGCGGCGTTGCGCTGCACGATCCAGCCGAGGTCGCCGGGGCCCGGCTCACGCAGGACGACGTCCTCGGGGCCGGGGGAGCGGCCGTCCCCCAGGATCGTGCGCACCGTGCGCATCGCTTCGGCGAGCCGCGGCCGGTCGGCGGGCGGCACGGTCGCGAGCAGCGTGCCGACCGTCTCCCGGGCCCGCTCGTCGAGCAGGCCGGCGGCGTCCCGGCCGCGCGTGGTGAGGGTGATGCGGCGGCGGCGCGGATCCGTCTCGGAGGGCGCGCGCTCGACCAGCCCGTCCTGCTCGAACTTGTTGAGGATGCGGCTCAGATAGCCGGAGTCCAGCGAGAGCTCGGTACGCAGGTCGGCGGCGTCGGCGCCCTGGGAGTGGGCGAGCTCGTAGAGCACCCGGGACTCCGTGAGCGTGTACGGCGCGTAGAGGTGGCGGCCGTAGTCGAGCGCGCCGATGACGTTCGTGTAGAAGCGGTTGAAGGAGCGGATGTCCTGCACGGTCATGGTGGGCTCCGCGAGGTCTGTTCTGGGCGGTCCCTGGAGGATCGGCCCCCGGATGACTGACTCAGTCAGAGATGTCGACGCTCCGAGCATAGGCCGGACCCGCGCGCACCGCCTACCCCCGGGGCCCTCGGCCTCGGCCCTGCCACCGTGCACCGCTCGCCGCCGGGGCCCTCGTCCCCAGCCGGGCCGCCGGATACCGTCCGCCCCGGGAGTGTCCTTCCGCCGTGGTCGGGCCACCTGGACCGCTCACCCCTCGGGCCCTCGGCCTCGGCCGGATGGCGTCCGTCCCCGGGAGTGTCCTTCCGCCGTGGTCGGGCCACCGTGCACCGCTCGCCCCCGGAGCCTGCTACGGCCGGGCCGCCGTGCCCTCGGCGGCCCCGCCCCCTCGGCCGGGGTGGCGCACTCCGCCCCCCGGCGTGCCCTCACGCCTCGTCGGCCGGCCGGTACACGCACACTTCCACGCCGGTCTTGCCCGTGGCGGAGGAGACCAGTTCGAGCGGGCGCTTCACCCCGTCGACGGGGAAGATCGACTTGCCGCCGCCGAGGATCACCGGCATCCGGATGAGCTGGAGCTCGTCGACCAGACCCTCGCTCAGCAGGGTCCGTACGAGGGTGGGGCTGCCCATCATCGCCAGGTCCCCGCCCTCGGCCGCGCGAAGCTCCCGGACGCGGGCGACGGCCTGGTCGCCGGGGATCAGCGTGGTGTTGTTCCAGGTGAGGTCGGACTCGTCGAGCGTGCCGGACACCACGTACTTCGGGAGGGAGTTCATCCGGTCGGCGAACGGGTCGCCCGCGCGCTCGGGCCACGCCGCGGCCATCGTCTGCCAGGTGCGGCGCCCGAAGAGGAGCGCCTCGGCCTTGCCGAGCCCCTCGGCGAAGGCGCCGCCCACGACCTCCGGGTCGAAGTAGGGGTGGGACCAGCCGCCGTGCGCGAAGCCGCCGTCGGTGTCCTCCTCGGGGCCGCCGGGCGCCTGCACGACACCGTCGAGGCTGATGAAGGCGCTGATCACGATACGCATGGGAGGTGCTCCTCTTCGTCGTTCTTCGTCGTTCTTCATCGTTCGTTCCGTTACGGCAATGAAGACCGCGGTGCCGCCGAGAACTCATCGCTCCGCGCACCGCGTTCTGGAACGGGCCCCTCGCGGGGCGCCGGCCCCGTGGTCCGCGTGCGCTCCGAGCCCCGCGGCACCTCCGCGCACCCGGGGGTGCCTCAGGCCCGCGGCGCCCCCGTGGACCCGCGGACCATCAACTCCCCGCGCACCGTGGCGATCCCGCCCGGCGGCGGCTCCTCGCGCCCCATGGCGATCCGACCGGCTCGGGCGCCCGCCTCGGTCAGGGGGAGCCGCACGGTGGTGAGCGCGGGCACCGCGTCGATGCTGAACGGCAGGTCGTCGAAGCCCGCGACGGACACGTCGTCGGGAATGCGCAGACCGGAGTCGCGCAGCGCGGCACAGGCGCCGAGCGCGACCGTGTCGTTGGCGGCGACGACGGCCGTCAAGGACGGGTCGCGGCGCAGCAGTTCGAGGGTCGCCTCGTATCCCGAGCGGCGGTCGTAGCGGCCGTGCACGGTCCGCCGCGGATCGTCCTCGACGCCGTGCGCGGCCAGTGCGGCGCGGTGGCCCTCCAGCCGGTGCCGGGTGGTCGTGCGTTCCTCCGGGCCCGCGATGTAGCCGAGCCGCCGGTGTCCGAGGCCGATCAGATGCTCGGTGAGCTCCCGGCCGCCGCCCCGGTTGTCGAAGGTGAGCGCGATCGCGTCGGGGGCCTCGGGCGCGGGTGGGCGTCCGCAGAGGACGACCCGGGTGCCCGCCTCGGCCAGCCGGCGCAGCTTCGCGGAGACGGCCGCCGCGTGCGTGGCGTCCTCGATCGCGCCGCCGGTGAGGACGACGGCGGCGGCGCGCTGGCGCTGCAGGAGTGTGAGGTAGGTGAGCTCGCGCTCGGGGGAGCCGCCGGTGTTGCACACGACGCCCAGCCGCTCGCCGCCGGCGCGTCCGCCGGGTCCGCCGATCTCGGACTGGATCGCGGCCGCCATGATCCCGAAGAAGGGGTCGGCGATGTCGTTGACCAGGATGCCGACGAGGTCGGAGGTCGCCGCCGCGAGCGAGCTCGCGGGTCCGTTCAGTACGTAGTCAAGCTCGTCCACCGCGCGCAGTACCCGTTCGCGTGTGGACGCCGCGACGGGATAGTTCCCGTTCAGCACCCGGGACACGGTCGCGGGCGAGACCTGTGCGCGGGCCGCCACGTCCGCCAGGGTCACGGTCATCTCGTCGTCCTCCGGTCACGCATCTCGTTGTCCTCGTTCTCAGGGGTTCTCAGGGGTTCTCAGGAACGCGGACGCGCGTCATGCGGTCCGTGCCCATGCCCCAGCCCTACACCGCCGACCGCGGCAACCCGCACCGCAGCCGTACGCCGCCGACCGCGGCAATCCGCACCGCAGCCGTACACCGGGCAACCGCACCGCCGTACGCCCCGACGACGACGCCCGCCGTAACGGCATACGCCCGCACGCCGTGCGGCCGTCGGGCCGTCCGTCGTGCCGCCGTACGTCATTCCGTCGCACGCCGTGCGGCCGTCCGGCCGTACCTCGTGCGGCGGTCCCGGCCGCACGCCGTGCGGCCGTGCCCGTGGGCAGCCGCAAGGTCCCAGGTCCGTGGCCCGGACCGGTCACGCACGGCTGTCACGTGCGGGTACATCCGACCGTGCCCATGGCCTCCACGTCCAGCCGTCCGGAGGGTCGAACATCTCCTCGCCCGCGTGGTCTTGTCCGATCGGCCCGGCAGAGGCTAGCTTCTCTCTGGATAGAAAGCGCTTGCTGTTCTGCTCACCAGTAGGGCGTGACGGCGCGGAAATCGCGTACGAAGGGAATGACGTGACACGCAAGACGGTGCGGATCGCCATGAACGGCGTGACGGGACGCATGGGCTACCGCCAGCACCTCGTCCGCTCGATTCTCGCCCTGCGCGACCAGGGCGGCCTCGACCTCGGGGACGGCACCGTGCTGTGGCCCGAACCCGTCCTCGTGGGCCGCCGCGAGCACGCCCTGCGGGCCCTCGCCGAGCAGCACGGCCTCGAGCACTGGTCGACGGACCTGGACTCCGTCCTCGCCGACCCGGCGACCGACATCTACTTCGACGCTCAGGTCACCTCCGCCCGCGAGGAGGCCATCCGCAAGGCCGTCGCCGCCGGCAAGCACATCTACACCGAGAAGCCCACCGCCACCGGCCTCGACGGCGCCCTCGAACTGGCCCGGCTCGCCCACGAGAAGGGCGTCAAGCACGGCGTCGTCCAGGACAAGCTCTTCCTCCCCGGCCTGCTGAAGCTGAAGCGGCTCATCGACGGCGGCTTCTTCGGGCGGATCCTGTCCGTCCGCGGCGAGTTCGGCTACTGGGTCTTCGAGGGCGACTGGCAGAGCGCCCAGCGCCCCTCCTGGAACTACCGCGCGGAGGACGGCGGCGGCATCGTCGTCGACATGTTCCCGCACTGGGAGTACGTCCTGCACGAGCTGTTCGGCCGGGTGACCTCCGTGCAGGCGCTCACCGCCACCCACGTCCCGCAGCGCTGGGACGAGCAGGACAAGCCGTACGACGCCACAGCCGACGACGCCGCGTACGGCATCTTCGAGCTGGAGGGCGGCGCCGTCGCCCAGATCAACTCGTCCTGGGCCGTGCGCGTCAACCGCGACGAGCTCGTCGAGTTCCAGGTCGACGGCACCGAGGGCTCCGCCGTCGCGGGGCTGCGCAACTGCCGCGTCCAGCACCGGTCCGCGACCCCCAAGCCGGTCTGGAACCCGGACATCCCCGCCACCTACTCCTTCCGCGACCAATGGCAGGAGGTCCCCGACAACACGGAGTTCGACAACGGCTTCAAGGCCCAGTGGGAGCTCTTCCTCAAGCACGTCTACGCCGGGACGCCCTACCACTGGGACCTGCTCGCCGGCGCCCGCGGCGTCCAGCTCGCCGAGCTGGGTCTGAAGTCCTCGGCCGAGGGCCGCCGCCTCGACGTGCCGGAGATCTCCCTGTGACCCTCCGACTCCCGGACGCGGCCGGCCGGCTGAGGACGTACCGGCCGCGCACCGAGCCGCTCACCGTCACCACCGGGGCGCCGCTCGCCTCCCGCACGGTCTACTCGGCCGCGCACGTCGTCGCCGACCCGTACGCCGACGTCTCGCCCGACTCGCCCGCCGCGATCGACTGGGACGCCACCCTCGCCTTCCGGCGCCACCTGTGGTCGCACGGCCTCGGTGTCGCCGAGGCCATGGACACCGCGCAGCGCGGGATGGGCCTGGACTGGGCGGGCGCGGCCGAACTCGTCCGCCGCAGCGCCGCGGAGGCCCGCGCCGTCGGCGGCCGGATCGCTTGCGGAGTGGGCACGGACCAGCTGACGGGCCCGGCCTCCCTGGCGGAGATCCGCACGGCCTACGAGGAACAGCTCGCCGTGGCCGAGGAGGCGGGCGGCCGGGCGATCCTCATGGCGTCCCGGGCGCTGGCCGCGACCGCCGCCGGACCCGAGGACTACCTGGAGGTCTACGGCCATCTGCTCCGGCAGGCCGCCGAGCCGGTGATCCTGCACTGGCTGGGCCCGATGTTCGACCCGGCCCTGGAGGGCTACTGGGGCTCGTCCGACCTCGACGCCGCGACCGCCACCTTCCTGGAGGTCATCGCCGCCCACCCGGACAAGGTCGACGGCATCAAAGTCTCGCTGCTGGACGCGCGGCGGGAGGTCGACCTGCGCCGCCGCCTCCCGCACGGCGTCCGCTGCTACACCGGCGACGACTTCAACTACCCGGAGCTGATCGCGGGAGACGAGCGGGGCTTCAGCCACGCGCTGCTCGGCATCTTCGACCCGCTGGGCCCGCTCGCCGCGCAGGCGGTACGGGTCCTGGACACCGGCGACGTCAAGGGCTTCCGCGAACTCCTCGACCCCACGGTCGAGTTGTCCCGCCACCTGTTCCAGGCACCGACGCGCTTCTACAAGACGGGTGTGGTGTTCCTGGCCTGGCTGGCCGGCCACCAGGAGCACTTCACCATGGTGGGCGGACTCCAGTCGGCCCGCTCGCTGCCGCACTTCGCCCGTGCCTACGAACTGGCCGACGGACTCGGCCTGTTCCCGAACCCGGAGCTCGCCGAGGCGCGGATGAAGTCCCTGCTGGCCCTGTACGGAGTGACCCCATGAGCCTCGCCCGTTTCTCCATCAACCAGATGACGGTCAAGCAGCTGTCCCTGCCGGAACTCGTCGACGCCTGCCGGGAACTGGGCGTCTTGGGCGTCGGCCTGTGGCGCGAGCCCGTCCGGGCCCACGGACTGAAGGCCACGGCCGCGCTCGTCCGCGACGCGGGCCTGACGGTGACGACACTGTGCCGCGGCGGCTTCCTCACCGCGACCGACCCGGCCGAGCTCGCGCGGGCCCTGGACGACAACCGGGCCGCGGTCGACGAGGCGGCGACGCTCGGCACGGACACCCTGGTGCTGGTGTCCGGCGGTCTGCCGGCCGGCTCCAAGGACCTGCACGGCGCGCGGGAGCGCATCGCCGACGCCCTCGGCGAACTGGGCCCGTACGCCGCCGCCCGTGGCGTGCGCCTGGCCGTCGAACCGCTGCACCCCATGTACGCGGCGGACCGCTGTGTGGTGTCGACCCTCGCCCAGGCCCTCGACCTCGCGGAGCGCTTCCCCGCCGAGCAGGTCGGCGTCACGGTCGACACGTACCACCTCTGGTGGGACGACACGGCACCCGCCCAGATCGCCCGCGCGGGTGCCTCCGGCCGCATCCACTCCTTCCAGCTGGCCGACTGGACCACCCCGCTGCCGGAGGGCGTCCTCAACGGCCGCGGCCAGATCGGCGACGGCGCGATCGACATGCGCGAGTGGCGGTCCTACGTCGAGAAGGCCGGGTACGACGGCCCGATCGAGGTCGAGCTCTTCAACGACGCGCTGTGGGCGCGGGACGGGCGGGAGGTGCTGGCCGAGACCGCGGAGCGGTTCCTCACCCACGCCGTCTGAGGCGCCCGGCGCCCGGAACAGGCCATCGGAAAAAAATCTTGGAAAGCCCGTGCAACCCTCCCCATACCTCGCGGGTCGTACTTGGCATCAGGACTTCTGGAGGGGGGATCTGGGGGGATCCGCGGGGGTTCTGATACGGAGGGGAAAGCCGAGGGGCCCGGTCGACGGACCGGGCCCCTCGAAGTCTTCCGG
The DNA here is from genome assembly GCF_039543605.1 of Streptomyces siamensis. NCBI lineage: Bacteria > Bacillati > Actinomycetota > Actinomycetes > Kitasatosporales > Streptomycetaceae > Streptomyces > Streptomyces siamensis. The sequence goes on from NZ_BAABKB010000002.1 coordinate 311,990, forward strand.
CACGTCTTCCCGCGCATTTTCCGGGACCGATGTCCGCGCCCGCCGGCCCCGGCAGGCCCCCGCGGTCGGCGCCGGTGCGGCGCGCGCCCACGGTCCGCCGCAGCGCCCGTACATGCCGCCGCAGCGCCCGTACGTGCCGCCGGACGCCGCAGGACCGGCCTAGAAGAAGACCCCGCAGTGCAGCAGCACGTTCGCGTAGGGCCGCGCCTCGCCGGTGCGGACGATCAGCTTCGCGCCCGCCGACAGCGCCTTGAGCTCCTCGTGCGACACGAGTTCGAGGGCGGGGAAGTGCCCCGTGAGCAGCCGCGTCGCCGCCGGGTTGGCCTCGCGGACCTCGCGCGCGGCCGTCGCGCCCTCGATCACCAGCTCGTCCAGCAGACCTTCCAGGACCTCGGCGAAGGACGGCACTCCGGCCCGGAACGCGAGGTCGACGAGGAGCGGGCCGGCGGGCACGGGCATCCCCGCGTCGCACACCAGGACCCCGTCGCCGTGGCCCAGCCCGGCGAGCGCGCCCGCGAGATGACGGTTCAGGATTCCGGCCTTCTTCACAGCGCCGCGACCTCCTCGGCGGTGGGGAAGGACTCCTGCGCCCCCGGCCGGGTGACGGCGGCGGCGCCGACCCGGGCGGCGTACCCGGCCGCCTGTGCCAGCGACTCGCCGAGGCCCAGCCGCCAGGCCAGCGCCGCGGTGAACGCGTCGCCCGCACCCGTGGTGTCCACGGCCGCCACCGGCACGGACGGTACCCGGACCCGGGCGCCGGCGCGCTCGGCGACCAGCGCGCCCCGGGCGCCCAGCGTGATGACCACCGAACGCGGGCCGAGGGCCAGCAGGGCCTCCGCCCAGTCCTCGGGACGCTCCCCGAGCTCCGTGCCGGCGATCACCCGCGCCTCGTGCTCGTTCACGATCAGCGGGTCGCAGGCCGCGAGCACCTCGGCGGGCAGGGCCTGCGGGGGCGAGGGGTTCAGCACGAAACGACCGCCGTCCGCGAGATGCCGTACGGCCTCCGCGACCGACTCCAGCGGTACCTCCAGCTGTGCCGACACCACCCGGGAGGCCTGGAACAGGCTTCCCGCCGCGCGCACGTCCTCGGGCGTCAGTCGCCCGTTGGCGCCGGGCGAGACCACGATGCTGTTGTCCCCGGACGGGTCCACCGTGATCAGCGCGACGCCGGTGGGCGCCCCGCCGACCAGCACGCCGACGGTGTCGACGCCGGCCTCGCGCTGCGAGTCGAGCAGCAGCCGGCCGTGCGCGTCGTCGCCGACCCGGGCCAGCAGGGCGGTACGGGCGCCGAGGCGGGCGGCGGCGACCGCCTGGTTGGCGCCCTTGCCGCCCGGGTGGACGACGAGGTCGGAGCCGAGCACCGTCTCGCCTGCCGCGGGTCGCCGCTCGACCCCGATCACCAGGTCGGCGTTGGCCGATCCGACGACCAGAAGGTCGTAGTCGTACATGAACTGTCTCCCTGCTTGGGTGGGTCGGGCGGCGGTGCGGCATGGCGCCGACCGCCGTCAGATGGGCCGGGGCGGTGTCCCCGGGGGTTCCCGCACATGTCCGGGCGGGCTGCCCGGGGGACGGGGTGTACGGGAGGCCGGTGCGGCCTCCCGTACACCCGCCGTCCGTGGCCGGGTCAGCCGCCGAAGCCGGCCACGTTCTCCTTCGTGACCACCTTCACCGGCACCTTCACCGTCTCCTCGACCTTCTTGCCCTCGGCGGCCTTCAGGGCGTTCTCCACCGCGATCCGGCCGAGCTCCTTGGGCTGCTGGGCGACGGACGCGTACAGCGTGCCCGCCTGGACCGCCTTGAGACCGTCGGGGGTGCCGTCGAAGCCGATGACCGACACCGACTTGCCCGCCTTGGAACCGAGCGCCTTGATCGCGCCGAGCGCCATCTCGTCGTTCTCGGCGAAGACGCCCTGGACGTCGGGGTGGGCCTGGAGCAGGTTCGTCATGACGTCGAGGCCCTTGGTGCGGTCGAAGTCGGCGGGCTGCCGGGCGACGACCTGGATGCCGGGGTAGGCCTTGAGGCCCTCGGCGAAGCCCGCGCCGCGCTCACGGCTCGCGGATGTGCCGGCCAGACCCTGAAGGATCACGATCTTGCCCTTGCCGCCCAGCTTCTCGGCCAGCGCCTCGGCGCCCAGCTTGCCGCCCTCGACGTTGTCGGAGGCCACCAGCGCCGCCGTGTCCGCCTTGTTCACACCCCGGTCGACGCCGACGACGGGGATGTCGGCCTTGTTCGCCGAACGGACCGCCGGGCCCGCCGCGTCCGAGTCCACCGGGTTGACGATGATCGAACCGACGCCGGAACTGGTGAAGTTCTGGAGCTGGTTGGCCTGCTGCGAGGCGTCGTTCTGGGCGTCCGTGACGGTCAGGTCCGCGCCGAGCTTCTTCGCCTCCTGCTGCGCACCCGCCTTGATCTGGACGAAGAAGGGGTTGTTCAGGGTGGACAGCGACAGGCCCACCTTCTGCGTCGTCGACGAGGACGAACCGGTGTGCAGGAAGGACATCGCGCCGACGACGGCCGCCGCGACCACCGCGGCGATGACGTACGTCGCCGCCTGCTTGCCCTTGCCGCCCGGGGTGCCCGCCCCGGCGGCGACCGGAGTCGCCCCGGCCTTGCGCCGCACCGTGTCGAGCAGCACCGCCAGCGCGATCACCACACCGATGACGACCTGCTGCCAGAAGGCCGACACGGACAGGAGGTTGAGGCCGTTGCGCAGCACCGCCAGGATCAGCGCGCCGATCAGCGTGCCGGACGCCTTGCCCGTGCCGCCGGCCAGCGAGGCGCCGCCGATGACGACCGCGGCGATCGCGTCGAGCTCGTAGCCCTGCGCGGCCTGCGGCTGCGCGGAGGAGAGCCGGGAGGCGAGCACGATGCCCGCGGCGGCCGCGAAGAGTCCGGACAGGGCGTAGATGGCGAGCTTCTGCTTCTTCACACGCAGCCCGGACAGGCGCGCGGCCTCCTCGTTGCCGCCGATCGCGTACATGGAGCGGCCGATGTAGGTGCGGCCCAGGATCACCGCGGTGATCAGGCCCATCACGACCATCACCAGGACCGGGACGGGCAGCCAGCCGCCCAGGGTGTCACCGAGGTGCGAGATCGAGTCGGGGAACGGGATCGGGCTGCCCTGCGAGATCACCAGGGAGAGTCCGCGGCCCACCGAGAGCATGGCGAGCGTCGCGATGAACGGCGGCAGCTTCCCGTACGAGATCAGCACGCCGTTGACCAGGCCGCAGGCGATGCCCGTGGCGATCGCGAGGATCACCGCGATCCAGACCGGTACGCCCTGTGAGGTCGCCGTCCAGGCGAGGACGGTGGCGGAGAGCGCCGCGACCGAACCGACCGACAGGTCGATGCCCGCCGAGACGATGACGAAGGTGACACCGAAGGCGAGGATGGCCGTCACGGCCGCCTGGACGCCGATGTTGAGCAGGTTGTCCGTCGTCAGGAAGTCGCCGGACAGCGCCGACATCGCGATGACGAGGACGATGAGCGCGGTGAGCGCTCCGTTGTCGAGCAGGAGGCGGCGGACCGCCGAGGCGCCGCTGGCGCGCGATGTGCTCGTTTGCGTGTCAGTGGCCACGGGAGCCCTCCACAGCGGTTTCGGAGTCGGAGTCGGTAGTCGGAGTGCTGACGGCGAGCGCCATCACGGAGTCCTGCGTGGCCTCGTCGGCGGACAGTTCGCCCGCGATCCGGCCCTGCGCCATCACGAGGACGCGGTCGCTCATCCCGAGGACCTCGGGAAGGTCGCTGGAGATCATCAGGACGGCGGCACCGGCGGCGGTCAGTTCGTTGACGAGCTGGTAGATCTCGACCTTGGCGCCGACGTCGATGCCGCGGGTCGGCTCGTCGAGGATCAGCACCCTGGTCTCGGCGAGCAGCCACTTGCCGATGACGACCTTCTGCTGGTTGCCGCCGGAGAGGGTGCGCACATGCTGGCCGAGGCCCGCCATCCGGACACCGAGCTGTTCGGCGATCCGGGCGGCAGCGGTCCGCTGGCCCTTGAGGTCGACGAGCCCGCCGTGCGTGGCGGCGCGCAGGGTGACCAGGCCGAGGTTCTCCTCGACGGAGGCGTCGAGGACGAGGCCCTGGCCCTTGCGGTCCTCGGGGACGAGCCCGATGCCGGCCTCCATGGCGGCGTTCACGTCGTGCCGGCGCAACGCGGCCCCGGCGACCTTCACGGCGCCCTTGTCGTACGGGTCGGCGCCGAAGACGGCGCGCGCGACCTCGGTGCGGCCCGCGCCCACCAGGCCCGCGATGCCGACGACCTCACCGGCCCGCACCTCGAAGCTCACGTCGTGGAAGACACCGTCCCGGGTGAGCCCCTCGACGGTGAGCAGCGCGCCGTCGGCCGCCGCTCCGTCGCCGTCCCCGGACGCGGGGCGCACCCTCGGGTACTGCTGCTCGATGGAACGGCCCACCATCAGGCGTACGAGTTCGTCCTCGGGCGTGGACGCGGGCACCTGGCCCACGCTCTTGCCGTCACGGATCACCGTGACCCTGTCTCCCAGGGCGGCGATCTCCTCCAGGTGGTGGGTGATGAAGACGATGCCGACGCCGTCCTCGCGCAGGGCACGCACGATCGCGAAGAGCTTCTCGACCTCCTCGGAGGTGAGCACGGCGGTCGGCTCGTCCATGATCAGGACGCGGGCCCGCAGGCTCAGCGCCTTGGCGATCTCGACCATCTGGAGGCGGGCGATGCCCAGTTCGCGCACTCGTGCGCGGGGGGACACGTTCACGCCGACACGCCGGAGCAGCTCCGCGGCGTCCGCCTCCATCGCCTTGCGGTCGATCATCCCGAAGCGGCGCGGCTGCCGGCCCAGGAAGATGTTCTCGGCGACCGTGAGGTCGGGGACCAGGTTGAACTCCTGGTAGATGGTGGCGATCCCGAGGCGCTCGGAGTCCTGCGCCCCATGGATGCGGACCTCCTCGCCGTCGACGAGGACCCGCCCGGCATCGGGGTGGTAGGCGCCGGAGAGCATCTTGATGAGCGTGCTCTTGCCGGCGCCGTTCTCGCCGAGCAGCACGTGCACCTCGCCGCGGCGCAGGTCGAAGTCCACGCTGTCGAGTGCGACCACACCCGGGAACGTCTTGCGGATCCCTTCGATGCGCAGCAACTCGTCCTGGTTGCTCACGACTCGCTCCTGTTCGTTGCGGGGGACTCGCCGCACGAGCGGCGTACGACGAGCCGGGCGGGGAGGGTGACGGACTGTGGGGGCCGCCCCTCGATGCGGTCGACCAGGGCGCGTACGGCGGCCCGCCCCAGGTCTCCCGTCGGCTGCGCGATCGCCGTGATCGGCGGATCGGTGTGCACGAACCACGGGATGTCGTCGAACGCGGCGAGCGCGATGTCCTCGGGGACCCGCATCCCGCGCGCGCGGACGGCGTCCAGCGCGCCGAGCGCCATCAGGTTGTCGGCGGCGAAGACGACCTCGGGCGGCTCGGGCAGGTCGAGGAAGCCCTCGGTGACCCGCCGTCCGCTCTCGGCCTGGAAGTCGCCCTGCCCTATGTAGGCCTCCGGCAGCGGGAGTCCGTGCTCGGCGAGGGCCTCCCGGAAGGCGTGGACGCGCTCGCTGCCGGTGGTGGTGGCCGCGGGTCCCGCGATGATCGCGAGCCTGCGGTGTCCCAGCGCGTGCAGATGCGCCACGAGGTCCCGGACGGCCGAGCGGCCGTCCGCCCGTACGACGGGCACCTCGACGCCGGCGATCCAGCGGTCCACGAAGACCATCGGCGTCCCCGTGCGCGCGGCGTCCAGCATGCCGGGGGAGCCGCCGTCGGTGGGGGAGACCAGGAGTCCGTCGATGCGCCGGTCCAGCAGGGTCCGTACGTGGTGGTCCTGGAGGTCGGGCCGCTCGTCGGCGTTGCCGATGATGACGCTGTAGCCGAGGGCGCGGGCCTCCTCCTCGACGGACCGGGCCAGTTCGGTGAAGTACGGGTTGAGCACGTCGCTGATGACCAGGCCGAGGGTGCGCGTCTGGTCGGTGCGCAGTGAGCGGGCGACGGCGTTCGGGCGGTAGCCCAGGTTCTGTACGGCGGCCATCACGCGGGTGCGTGCCTCCGCGCTGACCGACGGATGGTCGTTCAGGACGCGCGAGACCGTGGCGACGGATACGCCGGCCTCGGCGGCCACGTCCTTGATGCTCGCCATCGCCGCTCCACCTCCTCGTGGAATCGATTACACGAGGGATTGGAAACGATTACACGCGTGGATACAACCCCCTGAGACCGGATCGTGATGCACGGAACACCGGCCCTGCACACCGCCGGCCAGGTGCTTCACGGGGCGGGACGTGATGCGCTCCCCGCACCACTGAGCCCGCCGTTCCCCGGTCCCTGGCCCCTGGTCCCCGGTCCTGTTCCCTGGTCCGCGGTTCCCGTCCCCGGGCACGCCCCACCCCTGTCACACCGCACCGGTACGGTCGGACCATGGCGCAGCAGGCGGGGAACCCATCGGCCGAGAGGCGGCTCGCCGTGCTCGAAGGCGTACTGGAACGCATCACGTACGCCAACGAGGAGAACGGCTACACGGTCGCCCGGGTCGACACCGGCCGGGGCGCCGGCGACCTGCTCACGGTCGTCGGCTCGCTCCTCGGCGCCCAGGTCGGGGAGTCGCTGCGCATGGAGGGCCGTTGGGGCTCCCACCCGCAGTACGGCAAGCAGTTCACGGTGGAGAACTACACGACGGTCCTGCCCGCCACCGTCCAGGGCATCCGCCGCTATCTGGGATCGGGCCTGGTCAAGGGCATCGGGCCGGTCTTCGCCGACCGCATCACCCAGCACTTCGGCCTGGACACCCTCCAGATCATCGAGGAGGAGCCGAAGCGGCTCATCGAGGTCCCGGGCCTGGGCCCCAAGCGGACCAGGAAGATCGCCGACGCCTGGGAGGAGCAGAAGGCGATCAAGGAGGTCATGCTCTTCCTCCAGAGCGTCGAGGTGTCCACCTCGGTCGCGGTCCGGATCTACAAGAAGTACGGCGACGCGTCGATCTCCGTCGTCAAGAACCAGCCGTACCGCCTGGCGGCCGACGTCTGGGGAATCGGCTTCCTCACCGCCGACAAGATCGCCCAGTCCGTCGGCATCCCGCACGACAGTCCGGAGCGCGTCAAGGCGGGCCTCCAGTACGCGTTGTCGCAGTCCACCGACCAGGGCCACTGCTATCTGCCCGAGGAACGGCTGATCGCCGACGCGGTGAAGCTCCTCCAGGTGGACACCGGCCTGGTCATCGAGTGCCTGGCCGAGCTGGCGGCACCGGCCGAGGACGGCGAGGACCCCGGTGTCGTCCGGGAGAAGGTGCCGGGCCCCGACGGCGGCGAACCGGTGACGGCGGTCTATCTGGTCCCCTTCCACCGTGCCGAACTCTCCCTGTCCGCCCAGTTGTTGCGCCTCCTGCGGGCCGGCCAGGACCGGATGCCGGCCTTCGGCGACGTGGCCTGGGACCGGGCGCTGGCCTGGCTGAAGGGGCGTACGGGCGCGGAGTTGGCCCCCGAGCAGGAGGCCGCCGTGCGGCTGGCGCTCACCGAGAAGGTCGCTGTGCTGACCGGCGGCCCCGGCTGCGGCAAGTCGTTCACGGTCCGCTCCATCGTGGAACTGGCCCGCGCCAAGCGGGCGAAGGTCCTCCTGGCCGCGCCCACGGGCCGTGCCGCCAAGCGCCTCGCGGAGCTCACCGGCGCCGAGGCCTCCACCGTGCACCGCCTCCTGGAACTCAAGCCGGGCGGCGACGCGGCCTACGACAAGGACCGTCCGCTGGACGCCGACCTGGTCGTCGTGGACGAGGCCTCCATGCTCGACCTGCTGCTGGCCAACAAGCTGGTCAAGGCTGTTCCGCCGGGCGCCCACCTGCTGTTCGTGGGCGACGTCGACCAGTTGCCCAGCGTCGGCGCGGGCGAGGTGCTGCGCGACCTGCTCGCCGACGGCAGCCCCGTCCCCGCGGTCCGTCTCACCCGCGTCTTCCGCCAGGCCCAGCAGTCCGGGGTGGTGACCAACGCCCACCGGATCAACTCCGGCCTGCACCCGGTCACCGACGGCATGAAGGACTTCTTCCTCTTCGTCGAGGACGACACCGAGGAGGCCGGCCGGCTCACGGTGGACGTGGCCGCACGACGGATTCCGGCCAAGTTCGGATTGGACCCGCGCCGGGACGTGCAGGTGCTGGCGCCCATGCACCGGGGCCCCGCGGGCGCGGGCCACCTCAACGGCCTGCTCCAGCAGGCGATCACACCCGGCCGCCCCGACCTCGCCGAGAAGCGCTTCGGCGGACGCGTCTTCCGCGTCGGCGACAAGGTCACCCAGATCCGCAACAACTACGAGAAGGGCGAGAATGGCGTCTTCAACGGCACCGTGGGGGTCGTCACCTCGCTCGACCCGGTCGACCAGCGGCTCACGGTCCTGACCGACGAGGACGAGGAGGTGCCCTACGAATTCGACGAACTCGACGAACTGGCCCACGCGTACGCCGTGACCATCCACCGCTCCCAGGGCAGCGAATACCCGGCGGTGGTGATCCCGGTCACCACGGGTGCGTGGATGATGCTCCAGCGCAATCTGCTCTACACCGCCGTCACGCGCGCCAAGAGACTGGTCGTCCTCGTCGGCTCGCGCAAGGCCATGGGGCAGGCGGTGCGCACGGTGTCGGCGGGGCGCCGGTGCACGGCCCTCGATCACCGGCTCGCCCAGCACTGAGACCGCCTGAAGCCCGTGCGCGCGCGACCATGGAGAGGCCCCTGCCGTCGCCTGGACGGCCCCCGTCACGAAAAATGATCGATCAAACGAGTCGTAAAGGTCACAGAGCACTTCCGGAACCGGCGCGAGGGGAGGCAGGATGTGCAGGTTGGCGGCACTGAGTGCCGCCAATAGGCCCAATGGTCGACCCCGAGTGCACTCTCCAGGGCCAAATGGGGGATGGTAGAGACAGTCAGGGCACCTCGAAGAAGAGGCACAACGTCGGTGAGGGATGACGTGAGCGACAACTCTGTAGTACTGCGGTACGGCGATGGCGAGTACACCTACCCGGTGATCGACAGCACCGTCGGCGACAAGGGCTTCGACATCGGAAAGCTCCGGGCCCAGACCGGGCTGGTGACGCTGGACAGCGGTTACGGGAACACCGCCGCCTACAAATCCGCGATCACCTACCTCGACGGTGAGCAGGGCATCCTCCGGTACCGCGGCTACCCGATCGAGCAGCTGGCCGAGCGCTCCACCTTCCTTGAGGTGGCGTACCTGCTGATCAACGGCGAGCTGCCGAACATCGACGAGCTCTCCACCTTCAAGAACGAGATCACGCAGCACACCCTGCTGCACGAGGACGTCAAGAACTTCTACAAGGGCTTCCCCCGGGACGCCCACCCGATGGCGATGCTGTCCTCGGTCGTCTCGGCGCTGTCCACCTTCTACCAGGACAGCCACAACCCGTTCGACGAGAAGCAGCGCAACCTCTCCACGATCCGCCTGCTCGCCAAGCTTCCGACGATCGCGGCGTACGCGTACAAGAAGTCGATCGGCCACCCCTTCGTCTACCCGCGCAACGACCTCGGGTACGTCGAGAACTTCCTGCGCATGACCTTCTCGGTCCCCGCGCAGGAGTACGACCTCGACCCGGTCGTCGTCTCCGCGCTCGACAAGCTGCTGATCCTGCACGCGGACCACGAGCAGAACTGTTCGACCTCCACCGTGCGCCTGGTGGGCTCCTCGCAGGCGAACATGTTCGCCTCGATCTCCGCCGGCATCTCCGCCCTGTGGGGCCCGCTGCACGGCGGTGCCAACCAGTCCGTCCTGGAGATGCTGGAGGGCATCCAGGCCTCCGGCGGCGACGTCGACTCCTTCATCCGCAAGGTGAAGAACAAGGAGGACGGCGTCCGCCTGATGGGCTTCGGCCACCGCGTCTACAAGAACTTCGACCCCCGGGCGAAGATCATCAAGGCGGCCGCGCACGACGTCCTCTCCGCGCTCGGCAAGTCCGACGAACTGCTGGACATCGCGCTCAAGCTGGAGGAGCACGCGCTCTCCGACGACTACTTCGTCTCGCGCAGCCTCTACCCGAACGTCGACTTCTACACCGGCCTGATCTACCGCGCCATGGGCTTCCCGACCGAGATGTTCACGGTCCTGTTCGCCCTCGGCCGCCTCCCGGGCTGGATCGCCCAGTGGCACGAGATGATCAAGGAGCCGGGTTCCCGCATCGGCCGCCCGCGCCAGATCTACACGGGCGTGGTCGAGCGCGACTTCGTCCCGGTCGAGGCCCGCTGAGCCGCTGACGAGCGACGCGTGACGGCCGGGGGCCCGCCTCCCGGTCGCCGTGACGGTCCCGGAGCCCGAGCCGAAGGGCGCACCGGAGGTGTTCCACACCTGCCGGGGCGCCCTTGAGCCGTTTCCGCCTGAACCGGAAGCGCTCCGCGGGCGAACCGGCCCCGGACAGACGGAAAGCGCCCTGCTGCCGGTCCCCCCACGGGCCGGCAGTCAGGGCGCTTTCCTTGTCCCGGTGCGGATTCCCCCCACGGGATCCGGCCGGGCGTCTGTGGGACAGCGCCTGAATCGCTGCGAGCAAAACGAGCAAAACCATCGGTACTGCGGTGCGTACCGCCTTGCGGTGCGATCTGCCGGGACCCGCACGACGGGAGGGCCGCTCAAAGCTCCCCGGTGTACGCGCCCCGGCACCGCAATTTCCGGGAACGTCCCCCAAGACATCCCCAGATGTCAGTCACGCCCCCCAAGACGCTTCTGACATCGCCAACTTAGACTCACGAACCCCTTCGATGGTTACGTTCACATCACTGTGATCTGCGTCTCTTGCATATGTCCCGAAGATGCGCAAGAGCCCCGGTACGTCAATGGGTGCCCAAGCGTAAGGAAGATGCGCGAGCCTTGTGAAGAGCTTATGTGAGGCTGCGGTTGGACTCTAGGGGGACTCTTACTCCGTCGTCATGAGAATGTCCTGAGCCGAAGACTGTTCGTCACCACGAACACCGAGGAGAAGGCCATCGCCGCCCCCGCGATCATCGGGTTCAGCAGTCCGGCGGCGGCCAGCGGCAGCGCCGCCACGTTGTACCCGAAGGCCCAGAACAGATTCCCCTTGATCGTCGACAGGGTCCGCCGTGCCAGCCGGATCGCGTCCGCGGCCACCCGCAGGTCCCCGCGCACGAGCGTCAGATCGCTCGCCTCGATCGCGGCGTCCGTGCCCGTGCCCATCGCGAGCCCGAGATCGGCGGTGGCGAGCGCCGCCGCGTCGTTGACCCCGTCGCCGACCATCGCGACGGTCCGGCCCTCGCGGCGCAGGCGCTCCACCACGGCGACCTTGTCCTGCGGCAGGACCTCGGCGATCACGTCCTCGGAGCCGATGCCGACGGCGCGTGCCACGGCCTGCGCGACCGCTCGGTTGTCACCGGTGAGGAGCACCGGCCTCAGCCCCAGGGCCCGCAGTTCGCGCACGGCCTCGGCGCTGGTCTCCTTGATCGCGTCGGCGACGGTCAGGACGCCGACCGCCACGCCGTCCCGGGTGACCACCACGGCGGTACGGCCCTCCGCCTCGGCGGCGTCCTTCGCACGGGCCAGCCCGTCCGGGAGCGGGTGCCCGTCGACGGCGGGCGCGTCGGGCAGGAGCCGGCCCACCGTGACCTCGTGACCCTGCACGTGCCCGCGCACTCCGCGGCCGGGCACGTTCTCGAACCGCTCGACCGGGGGAAGCGCTCCGGTGCGGTCCTGGGCGCCTGCCGCGATCGCCTGGGCGATCGGGTGCTCGGAGGCGTGTTCCAGGGCTCCGGCGAGCCGCAGGACGTCCTCCTCGGTGTCTCCCGCGACGACGTGGACCTCCTGGAGCCGCATTCTTCCCGTCGTCACCGTGCCGGTCTTGTCCAGGACGACCGTGTCGACGCGCCGGGTGGACTCCAGGACCTCGGGTCCCTTGATGAGGATGCCGAGCTGGGCGCCGCGCCCCGTGCCGACCATCAGGGCGGTCGGCGTGGCCAGGCCCAGCGCGCACGGGCAGGCGATGATCAGGACCGCGACGGCCGCGGTGAACGCGGCGACCGTGTCGCCGGTGACGCCGAGCCAGGCCCCGAAGGTGCCGACCGCGATCAGCAGCACGACGGGCACGAAGACGCCGGAGATCCGGTCGGCGAGGCGCTGCACCTCTGCCTTGCCGTTCTGCGCGTCCTCGACGAGCCGTGCCATCCGTGCGAGCTGGGTGTCCGCGCCGACCCGGGTCGCCTCGACGACGAGCCGGCCGCCCGCGTTGACCGTCGCGCCGGTCACCTCGTCCCCGACGGTGGCGTCCACCGGCACCGACTCGCCCGTCAGCATGGACGCGTCGACGGCCGAGGAGCCCTCCACGACCGTGCCGTCGGTGGCGATCTTCTCGCCGGGCCGTACGACGAAACGGTCGCCGACCTGGAGCTGTCCGACGGGGACGCGGACCTCGTGGCCGCCCCGCAGTACGGCCACGTCCTTCGCGCCGAGCTCCAGCAGGGCCCGCAGCGCCGCTCCGGCGCGCCGCTTGGAGCGGGCCTCCAGATAGCGGCCCAGCAGGATGAAGGCGATGACGCCGGCGGCGACCTCCAGGTAGAGCGTCGACGCGCCGTCCGTGCGGGAGACGGTGAACTCGAAGCCGTGCCGCATCCCCGGCATCCCGGCGTCGCCGAAGAACAGGGCCCACAGGGACCAGCCGAACGCGGCGAGGGTGCCGACCGAGACCAGCGTGTCCATCGTGGCGGCGCCGTGCCGGGCGTTCGTCGCCGCGGCCCGGTGGAAGGGCAGCCCGCCCCAGACCACGACGGGCGCGGCCAGCGTCAGCGAGAGCCACTGCCAGTTGTCGAACTGAAGGGCCGGGATCATCGACAGCAGGACGACGGGCAGGGCGAGCAGGGCGGAGACGAGCAGGCGTCCGCGCAGGGCGGCCAGCTCGGGGTCGTCGCCGGAATCCGCCGTCCGCGCCCGGTCGCCGTCCCCGGGGAGGTCCTCGGGGAGCGGGGGCGGCGGGGGTTCCTCCGCCGTGTACCCCGTCTTCACCACGGTGGCGATCAGATCCGCGACGTGTACCCCCTCGGGGTATGAGACCTTCGCCTTCTCCGTCGCGTAGTTGACGGTGGCGCTCACGCCGTCCATGCGGTTGAGCTTCTTCTCGATGCGGGCCGCGCAGGAGGCGCAGGTCATGCCGCCGATGGTGAGTTCGACTTCCGAGGTCGTGGCTATCGGTGTCGCAGCGGTGGTGCTCGTCACGTCCGTACTCCAGGGAGCGGACCGGGCCGCACGGAGCCAGTATCAGCTGGTCGGTACGGCCCGGTGGGGAGAGTTGCGTTTCAGAGTCGCGGGCAGGGTCCCGGCGCGGGTCAGGCCGGGCCGACGAGCTCGAAGCCGGCCTCGTCCACCGCGGCGCGGACGTCGGCCTCGGCGAGCGGGGCCGCGGAGACGACGGTGACCTCGCCGGTCGAGGCGACGGCCTTCACCGAGGTGACGCCTGCGATCCCGGAGATCTCGCCGCCGACCGAGCCTTCACAGTGTCCGCAGCTCATTCCGCTCACCTTGTAGACGGCGGTGACGGAACCCGGGGTTTCGGTCTGGGCGGTCATGTCGTTCTCCTCGTCTGGACCTGTGTGGTGTGCGTGTGCGGAGGGGGTCCTGTTGGGCCAGGTTCCCTCGATACTCACCACACTATACCCCTAGGGGGTATTTCTCCAAGCAGGTGCGCGGCGCGCCAGGGAACGCACCCAGGCGATTCCGGCGAGCGCGACGAGGACCAGGCCGCCGACCGAGAAGAGTGTGAAGAGGTGTCTCTGTTCGTCGGTGGACCACGGCAGGTGCCCCTGGGTGAACAAGGTCCGGTCCAGTCCCCTGGCGGTCAGCCGGGCCACCAGCCAGAGGGCGATGCCGTGCGTCGAGTCCCACAGTGCGTGCAGCAGGGCCGCCCCGGCCCAGGCGGCGACCACCGGCGAGGCGGGCCGGAAGCGCCCGTTCGGGCGGCGGCAGGCCAGTAGTGCGGCGCCGGTGACGGCCGTCCACAGGCCGTGTCCGAACGGGGTGAGCACCCCGCGAAGGATCTCGGTCTCCAGCAGTGCGCGCAGATCGATGCCCTGGAGCGAGACGGTGGCGTTGAAGGCGTAGCCCGCGCTCTCCAGGGCGGCGAAGCCGAACCCGACGCTCGCGCCCAGCACCAGGCCCGCTCGCGGCCCGCGCACGCGGGGGTGGCGGTGCAGCACGAACACCAGCGCGGCGAGCTTCGCCGCCTCCTCGATCAGCCCGGCGCCCACGTACATCCCCCACGAGGGGTGCAGCAGGTGGCGCTCCGTCATCGACGCGCCCACGACGCCGAGGGTCCCGCCGGTCAGGAAGCAGCCCAGGATCAGATGGACGCCCAGGTCGCGGCCGTGTCGCTGGTACGCCCAGAGCACGAACGCGACCGGGGTGAGGAAGCTGCCGAGCAGGATCAGGGTCGGCAGCAGGGCGGTGTCCCGTGTCGCGTACGTGACGGTCGCCGTCAGCGCCCAGAGCGCGAGCCCCACCGCCAGACAGTGCCGCCAGAGGCCGGGGCGCGGGCGGGGGTACGGCAGCGGGGGCTGTGAGGGGCCTGGAATGCGGGCCCGGCGCGCGCCGGGCGGCTGATTCTCGGTCACGGCTCATCCCTCGGGCTCGGGCAGTCTGATCCGACGTCAGTGCGATCCGATGCGGCGCGCGATGGGGGGCCGGGGGCCGATCTCCGCCGCGGCGCGCATCGATTCGATGAGTCGATTTGTCCGAACCTTATGGGAAATGCTCCCTATGTCGCAGGCCGGAACGCTCATTCTGATCACGGGCGTCGCGGCACCCGCTCCGTCGCCGGCGGTGGGCTTCGGCGGGGCGAGCGCGTGGCGGGGACCGGTCGGCCGGTCCGTGAGAGGCGTGGTGAGGGCGGTCGGCCGGCCGCTGAAGGGGGCGTGGTGAGGGCCGGCGGCCGGGATCGGTCCGTCAGCGGAGTGGGGGCGCGGCGAGGTCGGGGGCCGGTGCGGCACCGTCGCGCGTCAGGGGTTCGAGGTAGCGGAAGAGGGCGTTCTTCAGCTCCTGGACGTAGGCGCCGCGCTCGGCCTCCTCGTGGGCGAGGACCAGCTCCAGGCCGGCCTTGTACATGCCCAGGCACATCTGCGCCGTGCGCGTGACGTCGGCGTCCGGCGCGCCGGGCAGGAACGAACGGATCAGACCTTCGATCCGCGCGACCAGCGTCTGGTGCAGGGCGTCGTGCTCCTCCGTGATGCGGCCGGGGACGTCGGGACCGTGCATCAGGGCGAAGAACACCGGGTGTTCGCAGTTGAAGGCGATGAAGCGGTCCACGGCGGCGCCGACGGCCTGCTCCAGCGGTGTCGCCGGGTCGACCGGCGCGAGGGCCTCGCCGTACGTCTCGCGCATCTCGTGCATGAGCCGGTCGCCCAGCTCGATCGCGATGGCCTCCTTGTTCGGGAAGAACTGGTACAGCGTGCCCGGCGAGACGCCCGCCTCGCGTGCGATGGCGTTGGTGCTCGCGGCCGTGTAGCCGGTCGTGCAGAAGACGGCGGCGGCGGCCTCCAGCAGCTGGGCGATGCGGCGCTCGCCACGGGCCTGCCGGCGGCGCGGCCTCTCGTCGCCGGCCTGCTGCTTCTCGGGCATCTCGGGCACGAGTTATCCCCAGCTCTCCGAACGCGATTGACAAACGCGAGTGCTCGCTCGCATTCTGGTGAAACGCGAGCGATCTCTCGTGTTTGCCAGTCTATGGCAATGGTCGATCCATGCTGCCTGCTCGTCCGCAGGCAGCGGGTCACGGTGAAGGGGACACCGCACGATGACCGACGTCAAGAGCGCAGGTGAGGACCGCGGGAGGGGCGGCGACGACCGGGCGCCGAGCGTCGGTGCAAGCGGCGCCGACCCGGCCGACGCGAGCCGCGGGGACGACGGCGGGGACGGGGCGGGTCGCCGTGACGACGGCGGGGACGCGCTGAGCGGGGGCGGCGGCGACCGCGGGGCCGGAGCCGACGACGCATCGACGGCCGGCGCAGGTGACGGCACGTCGAAGACCGGTGCGGGTGACGGCGTACGGATCGGCGGCTGGACCCGGTTCGTGACCGCACGCCCCCGGCTCTCCCTGCTCGTCGCACTGCTGCTCACCGCGCTCGCCGTGGTCGCCGGCAGCGACGTCGCCGACCGGCTGGGCAGCGGAGGCTGGGAGGACCCGGCCGCGCAGTCGACGTACGCGACCAAGGCGCTGGAGCGGGAGTTCCCCGCCTCGCAGCCCAATCTGCTGCTCCTCGTCGACGCGGGCGGCGCCTCGGTCGACGACCCCGCGGTCGCCGCGGAGGCGAAGCGGCTCGCGGCACGGCTGGCCACCGAGCGGGGCGTCACCGGCGTCGGCTCCTACTGGCAGTCCGGTTCCCCCGCGCTGAAGGCGAAGGACGGGCACGAGGCGCTGGTCGCCGCGCGGATCACGGGCGACGAGAAGACGGCGGGCGAGACCCTGGACCGCCTCGCCCCCTCGTACCGCGGGAAGCACGGCCCGATCGAGATCGAGGTCGGCGGACCCGTGGCCGTACGGCACGAGATGCAGACGACCATCCGTGAGGACCTCACCCGGGCCGAGCTGATCGCCCTGCCCGTGACCCTCGTGCTGCTGGTGATGGTCTTCGGCAGCGCGGTCGCGGCCCTCCTGCCGCTCGGCGTCGGCATCATCGCGATCCTCGGCACGAACGCGGTGCTGCGCGGCCTCACCGAGTTCACCGACGTCTCCGTCTTCGCGATGAACCTCACCACGGCGCTGGGGCTCGGCCTCGCGATCGACTACGCCCTGTTCATCGTCCGCAGGTTCCGTGAGGAGCTGGCCGCCGGTTCCGTGCCGCTGGCGGCCGTCGCCACGACCCTGCGCACCGCGGGCCGTACGGTGCTGTTCTCGGCCCTCACCGTCGCCGTGTCGCTGGCCGCGATGCTGCTCTTCCCGCAGTACTTCCTGCGCTCCTTCGCCTACTCGGGCATCGCCGTGGTGCTGCTGGCCGCGGGCGCGGCCCTGATCCTGCTGCCCGCGGCGCTGATCCTGCTCGGGGCCCGGGTGAATTCCCTGGACCTGCGGCGCCTGTTCCGCCGGGGCGAGCGGCGGACGACCGGAGGCGGAGCCGCCTGGGGACGCATGGCCTCTCTCGTGATGCGCCGGGCCCCGCTCTTCGCGGTGGCCACCACGGTCGGCCTGATCGTGCTCGGACTGCCCTTCCTGGGCGTGAAGTTCGGCACGGCGGACGACCGGCAGCTGCCCTCGGACGCCGAGTCCCATGTCGTCCAGCAGCACATCCGCGACGGGTTCCCCGGCAGCCCCGGCGGCGGCCTGGAGATCCTCGCCGAAGGACCGGCGACCGAGACCCAGTACGCGCAGTACAAGGCCCGGATCGCCGCGCTGCCCGAAGTGCTCCGCGTGGACGGACCCCTGGTGCAGGGCGACTCGGCGTACTTCACGGTGCTGCCGAAGGGCGAGGCCGTGGACGAGGAGGCACAGCACCTGGTCGGTGAACTCCGGTCGGCGGACGCGCCGTTCGACACGTCGGTCACGGGCACCGCCGCCGTCCTGGTCGACTCCAAGCACGCGATAGCCGAGCGGCTTCCCTGGGCCGCGGCGTTCATCGCCGTCGTCACCCTGTTCCTGGTCTTCCTGCTGACCGGCAGCGTGCTCATCCCCGTCCAGGCGGTCCTGCTCAACGCGCTCAGCCTGACGGCGATGTTCGGCGCCGTGGTCTGGGTCTTCCAGGACGGCCATCTCTCCGGACTGCTCGACTTCACCAGCCCGGGTTCCATCGAGACGACCCTCCCGGTGCTCATGTTCTGCGTCGCCTTCGGCCTCTCGATGGACTACGGAGTCTTCCTCCTGTCCCGCATCAAGGAGGAGTACGACCACACCGGCGACCACCGGGAGGCGGTCCGCTTCGGCCTCCAGCGCACCGGCGGTCTGATCACCGCGGCGGCGGTCATCCTCGCGGTGGTGATGGTCGCCATCGGCACCTCGCGGGTGACCAACACCAAGATGCTCGGTCTGGGCATCGCCCTCGCGGTGCTGATGGACGCGATGGTCGTCCGCAGCCTGCTGGTTCCGGCGGTCATGCGCCTCACGGGCCGCGCCACCTGGTGGGCGCCGGGACCGCTGCGGCGGTTCCACGACCGGTTCGGACTCAGCGAGGGCGGGTCCCCCGCGGAGCCCGCACTGGACGGGGACGGACACACCCGCCGGGCCGACCCGGAGGAGGACGCCGGGCGCCGGGGCGGCGAAGAGGAGCAGGGGAGCGAGGAGCAGGAGGGCCGGGACCGGGACAAGGTCGAGGCGCGCGGCTAGCGTTCGCTGCGGAAGCTGATCTCCGGGCGGAGGGCGAGACGGATGCGGGCAGTGGTGTTCGAGCGGTACGAGGAACCGGCCGAGGTACGCGAGGTCGCGGACCCGGCGCCCGCGGAGCACGGGGTCGTGGTGCGCGTCGAGGCCACCGGGCTGTGCCGGAGCGACTGGCACGGCTGGATGGGCCACGATCCCGACATCACCCTGCCGCACGTGCCGGGCCACGAACTCGCCGGAGTCGTCGAGGCGGTGGGTGCCCGGGTGACCGGCTGGCGTGCCGGCGACCGGGTCACCGTTCCGTTCGTGTGCGCCTGCGGAAGCTGCCCTTCGTGCGCGGCGGGCGACCAGCAGGTGTGCGAGCGCCAGACCCAGCCGGGCTTCACGCACTGGGGCTCCTTCGCCGAGTACGTGGCACTCGACCACGCCGAGGTGAACCTGGTCGCGGTGCCGGACGAGCTGTCCTTCGCGACGGCCGCCTCGCTGGGCTGCCGGTTCGCCACGGCCTACCGCGCGGTGGTCGCGCAGGGCCGGGTGGCGGCAGGGGAGTGGGTCGCCGTGCACGGCTGCGGGGGCGTCGGCCTGTCGGCGGTGATGATCGCGGCGGCGTCGGGGGCGCGGGTCGTGGCCGTCGACGTGTCGCCCGCGGCGCTGGACCTGGCACGGAAGTTCGGGGCGGCGGAGTGCGTGGACGGGTCCCGGACCGGGGATGTCGCCGAGGCCGTCCGGGAACTGACCGGCGGTGGCGCCCACCTGTCGCTGGACGCCCTCGGCTCCGAGGCCACCTGCGCGGCCTCGGTGCACGGGCTGCGCCGCCGCGGCCGGCACGTCCAGGTCGGTCTGCTGCCCTCGCCGACCGGTGCCACCCCGGTCCCGATGGCCCGCGTGATCGGCCTGGAACTGGAAGTGCTGGGCAGCCACGGGATGGCCGCGCACGCCTACCCCGGCATGCTGGAGCTGGTCCGCGCGGGTGTGCTGCGGCCCGACCTCCTGGTCACCTCGACGATCCCGCTGGACGCGGCGCCGTCCGCGCTGGCGGCGATGGGCACGGCACCGGGGTCGGGGGTGACGGTCATCGAGCCGTGGAGCTGACCCGGCCCTCCGGGTGGCCTTTGTGGGCGGCCCACTCGTGGTCGAGGATCGCCATGAGCACCTCGTCGACCCATTCACCGTCACGCAGCGCGGCCTCGCGCAGGACGCCCTCGACCACGAAACCGACCTTCTCGTACACGCGCCGGGCACGGTGGTTGTTGCCGTAGACGCCCAAGGAGATCCGGTGCAGGCCGAGTTGTTCGAAGCCGTGGCCGACGATGAGACGGACCGCCTCGGTGCCAAGGCCCCGGTCCCGGCCGCGGGGTCCGATGAGTGTGCGGAAGGAGCAGCTGCGCTGGACGGGGTCCCACTCGTTGAGGACGACCTCGCCGACGAGTTCGCCGGTGGCGGGGTCGGTCACCGCGAGGTCGAGTCGGTCGGGCTGGGTGGCGCGGGCGCCGTAGACGGCCCGCAGGTGTTCCAGGGTGAAGAGGGTGCCCGGCTGCGACGGGAAGGTGAAGCGAATGACGTCGGGGTCGTCGAGGATCTCCAGGATCGCCTCCGCGTCGTCCGCGGTGAACGGGCGCAGCACGGTCTTCTCGCCGGTGAGGACGGGTTTCATGGAGAAGTTCATGCGAAGAAGGGTGCCCCACCCGGAGGTGGGGCAGCCGGGCGGGGCGGCTCAGTCGTCTCGGCGGCCCCGGTTTCCCGGGCGGGAGGCGACCCAGGCCCGGACGGTGTCGGCGTACCAATAGGGCTTTCCCCGCTCCACGTGGTCGGGTGCCGGCAGCAGCCCGTGCTTGCGGTACGACCGGACGGTGTCCGGCTGCACCTTGATGTGCGCCGCGATCTCCTTGTACGACCAGAGCCTACGGTCGGTCATGAGTGGCACCTCCCTGCGCGCACCGCGGCGGCGGCCGGGGGCGGCCGTCGGGGGAGCCGGGCGCTGCGCTGGCGATCACAAAGCCTGTGCTCCGTGAACGACGCGGCGTGAGCACCGGGCAGTGGCTGTGAACCGGGTGTGACGCAAGACCCGCGTACACGCGACATGTGTGACAGGGGGGTGGTTTTTGTGACACGAGTGACGCATTGGCGAACGAGCGAAGAGGTGTACGCCAGGTGGCCGTGGGCATCAAGTGCCTTTTGAGCACAGGACGCTGACGAACACGCGGAGCGGATCCGTCGGCGGGCCGGGCCCCTGTCCCCCGGGGCTCTCCCACCGTGTTCGCGCGGGAGCCGCCCTTGCCGGGCCCGGCCCACCGGCTCCCCGCATCCCCCCTGGTGCGTGGCCGGAAGGATCAGCGTGCCGTCAGCGCGTCCCGCGGGTCTTGGAAAAAATCGCACTCGGGTCGATCACGTTCCGGCGGACTGCCGTTCCCCCGGAGCGGTCCGGGCCCGGTCGGGAGGGGGCCGGTCGGGAGGAGGCCGCGCGTCGGCCGTGAGGAGCGGTGTCCCCGTCGGCGGTGAGGAGCAGGCTGGTGGCCTCGCCCGCCATCCGGTCCGTTCCCGGAGGACCGGGCGGAGCCACGGGAGGAGCCACCCGCGCCGCCGTGAACTCACCCGGTGTGCAGCCGGTCATCGTCCTGAACTCCCCGCTGAGATGAGCCTGGTCGTAGAACCCGCACGCCGCCGCGGTCTCCGCCTGCGAACGCCCCGCCGCGAGCAGCCGCCGTGCCCGTTGCAGGCGCAGCACCCGGGCGGCGGCCTTCGGGCCGAGTCCGATCTGTTCCCGGAACCGGTTCTCCAACTGCCGTACGCTCCAGCCGACCTCGTCGGCGAGCCGGGGTACGGGGACGGCGCCCCAGGTCCGCTGGAGCCGGTCCCAGGCCCGTACGACCCGCGCCGAGCTCGGCGGCCCCGCCGCGGCCCACCGTGCGAACACGTCGTCGAGCAGCCGGAACCGCTCCGCCCAGCCGGGCAGCGCGGCCAGTGCGGCGGACAGTTCACCGATGCTGCCCCAGCGATCCCGGCCCGCCGCCGCGCCCGGCGGGCACGGCAGTTCGTCGGGGTCCACCGTCCGGTCGGCGAGTTCGTACTGGGGTGTTCCGAACAGCGTGAACGCGGCCCACGGCGCGAGCATGACCTCGATGCCCGCCAGCCGTCCGCCGTGCTCGCCGACGGCCGAAGTGGTGGTCGGCCCGGAGAACACCGACACGAGTGTGGCGGGGGGCCGGCCCGCCCGGGAGACGCGCAGGGGCTGGTCGAAGCCGAGGAGCAGGGTCGCCGCGCCGATCGGCGCCTCCAGCCTGCGCCGGGGGCCGTCGAGGGCGAGCCGGATGCCGCGGTAGCTGAGCACGCCCGGCCGTAGTCGTGGATGGGGCGACGCGAGCGCGGTCTCCCAGGTGCCGCCGGGTCCGCACCCGGCCCGCGAGACGATTCCCGTCGTCATCCATGCCTCCCGCCGTCCGTCAGCACCGGGGAAACCCCCATCGTGCAACGCGGCCCCACCGGCCGGAAGGCCCGTCTCACCCCGCGCTCCCGACGGGGCGAGCGCGCCGCTGCGCCCCGCGGGGCCCGTCCCGCTGCCCGTTCCCGACGGGCGAGCGCGTCGCTACGCCCCGCACGACCTCAGGAACGCCCGGGTCCGCCGGGCGATCGGCAGCGGCTTGTCCGGCGGGCACGGGTACATGTCCTGCTCGACGATGGCGAAGAGTTCGACGCCGAGCTGCTGGGCGGCGGCGAGCACGGGCTCCAGCGCCGGTACACCGGACGGCGGTTCGCACATCACGCCGCGGGCCACGGCGGGCCCGAACGGCACCTCGCCGGCCCGCACCTCGGCCAGCACCAGCGGGTCCACCTGCTTGAGATGGAGGTAGCCGATGCGCTCGCCGTACGTCTCGATGAGCTTGACGCTGTCCCCGCCGCAGTAGGCGTAGTGGCCGGTGTCGAGGCACAGGGACACGAGCGAGGAGTCGGTCGAGTCGAGGAAACGCGTCACGTTCTCCTCGCTGTCGATGTGTGTGTCGGCGTGCGGATGGACGACGATCCGCAACCCGAAGCGTTCGCGCACCTCGTGGGCGAGCCGCTCCGTCTGCGCGGTCAGGTTGCGCCACTGCGTGGGGGTCAGCGTGCTGTCCTCCAGCACCGCGCCGGTCTTGTCGTCGCGCCAGAAGGCGGGAATGACGACGAGGTGCTCGGCGCCCATCGCCCGGGTGAGTGCGGCGATGTCCGCGACGTGCGCCCAGGTGGACTCCCACACCTCGGGCCCCTTGTGCAGTGCGGTGAAGACGGTGCCGGCCGAGACGGCGAGCCCGCGTCGCGCCGTCTCCTCCCTCAGGACGCCGGGATCGGTGGGCAGATAGCCGTACGGGCCGAGTTCGATCCACTCGTACCCGGACTCGGAGACCTCGTCCAGGAATCGCCGCCAGGGGATCTGCCGGGCGTCGTCGGGGAACCAGACGCCCCAGGAGTCGGGAGCCGAACCGATTCGGATGCGGGACAGTGAGGACGAAGGCGGCGACTGCGGCGACGGGCGAGGCGATGACTGCGGCGGCAACGACGTCATGGGCGTCAGCTTCGGGCGGCCCCGGAAAGCTGTCAAGCCATCGTCCGAATGTCTGGACAAAACGTTGACAGGGTTCCCCGCGCGGGACTAGACCTGGGTTCAGCCGTAGCGAAGGGAAGGCGATGGCGTACGACCTGATCACCATGGGGCGGATCGGTGTGGACCTCTACCCGTTGCAGACGGGGGTCACGCTGGCCCGGGTGACGTCCTTCGGGAAGTTCCTCGGCGGCTCGGCGACGAACGTGGCGGTGGCCGCCGCCCGGCTCGGACGGCGTACGGCGGTGATCACACGGACGGGTGAGGACCCGTTCGGCGCATACCTCCACGAGGCGCTGCGCGGTTTCGGGGTCGACGACCGCTGGGTCACGGCGGTTCCCGGACTGCCCACCCCCGTCACCTTCTGCGAGGTCTTCCCGCCCGACGACTTCCCGCTCTACTTCTACCGGCAGCCCAAGGCCCCGGACCTGGAGATCCACGCACGGGACCTCGATCTGGAGGCCATCCGCGCGGCCCGTCTGTTCTGGGTGACCGGCACGGGCCTGAGCGAGGAGCCCAGCCGCACCGCGACCCTCGCGGCCCTCGCCCACCGCGCCCGGTCCGCCGCGACGGTCTTCGACCTGGACTGGCGGCCCATGTTCTGGAAGGACCCCGGGGCGGCCCGGCCGTTCTACACCGAGGCCCTGCGCCACACCACCGTCGCGGTCGGCAACCTCGACGAGGTCGAGATCGCGACCGGCGAGCGCGAACCGGACGCCGCCGCCCGCGCCCTGCTGGACGCGGGGGTCGAACTCGCGGTGGTGAAGCAGGGACCCAAGGGTGTCCTCGCCGTCCACCGCGACGGCTCCCGCGCCGAGGTCCCGCCGCTGCCGGTCGACGTCCTCAACGGCCTCGGCGCCGGCGACGCGTTCGGCGGATCCCTGTGCCACGGACTGCTCGCCGGCTGGGACCTGGAGCGCGTCATGCGGCACGCCAACGCGGCCGGAGCGATCGTCGCGTCCCGCCTGGAGTGCTCCTCCGCGATGCCGACACCCGAGGAGATCGAGGACGCGATCACGGCGGGAGAAGTGCGATGAGAGCGGGCCATGTCGGGGGCGCCCGGCACGAGCAGGGCGGCGACGCGACCGGCCCCGCCGGCGCGGCCACCGGTGCCCGCGCCGTCCACGGCGAACTCCGCCCGCCGTACCGCACGGTCGACCTCGCCGGACTCGTCCGCACCCGCGCCCGGCAGCCCGAGGCGATCGCCGAGGCCGCCGCCCGCCGGGTGCGCCGTCCCCTGGTGGGCGACTCCGGACGGCTGATGATCGTCGCGGCGGACCACCCGGCCCGGGGCGCACTGGCCGTCGGCGACCGCAGGCTCGCCATGGCCGGCCGCGCCGACCTCCTGGAGCGGCTCTGCCTCGCCCTGTCCCGTCCCGGTGTCGACGGTGTGCTCGCCAGCGCCGACGTCCTCGACGACCTGCTGCTGCTCGGCGCGCTCGACGACAAGGTCGTCCTCGGGTCGATGAACCGGGGCGGACTCGCGGGCGCCTCCTTCGAGTTGGACGACCGGTTCACCGGCCACCGGCCACAGGACATCGAGCGGCTCGGTTTCGACGCGGGCAAGCTCCTGTTGCGCATCGACTACGACGATCCGGGCTCCCTGCGCACGCTGGAGTCCACCGCCCGGGTGATCGACGAGATGGCCGAGCGGCGGCTGCCGGTCTTCGTCGAGCCGTTCCTGTGCCACCGCCGCGACGACGGCACGCTGCGCAACGACCTGAGCGCCGAGGCCGTCACCAAGTCCATCGCCATCGCCAGTGGTCTGGGCGGCAGTTCGGCGTACACATGGCTGAAGGTTCCCGTCACGGACAACCCCGACGACATGGCCCGGGTCATGGAGACCTCCACCCTGCCCGCAGTCCTCCTCGGCGGCGACGTCGCGGAGGACCAGGAGGGCGCGTACGAGAAGTGGCGCGGCGCGCTCCAACTGCCCACCGTGCGGGGCCTGGTGGTGGGCCGCTCCCTGCTCTACCCGGCGGACGGCGATGTCGCCGCGGCCGTGGACACCGCCGTAGGACTCCTGTGAGGGCCGCATGAGCAAAGAGCTGTACGTCCCCCGAGGCGCCACCGCCGACGCGCACTACGCGCTCGACATCGACCCCGAGCGGGCCGGCTGGACCCATGCGAGCCTGCGGGTCGTCGAACTGCCGCCCGACGGCACCCACACCTTCACCACCGGTGACAGCGAGTGGATCGTGCTTCCGCTCGCCGGCGGCGGCACGGTCCGCGTCAAGGACGGCATCGAGGAAGCAGAGTTCCCCCTCCTGGGCAGGGAAGACGTGTTCGCCGGAGTCTCCGACTTCGCGTACGTGCCCCGCGACGCCCGGGTCCAGATCGCCTCCGGTGCGGGAGGCCGCTTCGCCCTGGCAGGAGCGAAGTGCGAGCGCCGACTCCCCGCCCGCTACGGCCCCGCGCCGGAGGTTCCCGTCGAAGCCCGCGGCAGCGGCAACTGCGCCCGCCAGGTGCGCAACTTCGCCTCCGCGGACGCCTTCGACTGCGACCGGCTCATCGCCGTCGAGGTCATCACCCCGGGCGGCAACTGGTCCTCGTACCCGCCGCACAAGCACGACGAGTACCGGCCGGGCGAGGAGAGCGAACTGGAGGAGATCTACTACTTCGAGATCGACGGCCCGAACGGTTTCGGCTATCAGCGCGTATTCCCTTCGCGCGAGGGTGGCTCCGACGTCCTCGCCGAGGTCCGCACCGGCGATGCCGTCCTCGTCCCCGACGGATGGCACGGCCCGTCCGTCGCCCAGCCCGGCCACACGATGTACTACCTGAACGTCATGGCCGGACCGGGCAAGGACAGGGAGTGGCGGATCTGCTTCCACCCGGGACACCTAGAGACCACAGAGGGATACCGATGACCTCAACGACGAGGCTGACGGTCGCACAGGCGCTGGTGCGCTTCCTGGCAGCCCAGTACACGGAACGGGACGGCGACCGGCAGCGGCTGATCGGCGCCACCTGGGGCATCTTCGGTCACGGCAACGTCGCCGGGATCGGCCAGGCACTCGTCGAGTACGGCGACGCCATGCCCTACCACCAGGGCCGCAACGAACAGGCCATGGTGCACGCGGCGGTCGGCTACGCCCGCCAGTCCGGCCGGCTGTCCACGCACGCCGTCACCACCTCCATCGGCCCCGGCGCCACGAACCTCGTCACCGGCGCGGCCCTCGCCACCGTCAACCATCTCCCGGTCCTGCTGCTGCCCGGCGACGTCTTCGCGACCCGCCCCGCCGACCCGGTCCTCCAGCAGCTCGAAGTCCCCTACGCGGGCGACGTGTCGGTCAACGACTGCCTGCGCCCGGTGTCCCGGTACTTCGACCGGATCACCCGCCCCGAGGCGCTGATCCCGGCCGCCCTCCAGGCGATGCGTGTGCTCACCGACCCCGTCGAGACCGGCGCCGTCACTCTCGCGCTGCCGCAGGACGTGCAGGCGGAGGCGTACGACTGGCCGGAGGAGTTCTTCGCCGAGCGGACCTGGGCGGTGCGCCGCCCGGCGGTCGACCAGGCCGAGCTGGCCGCCGCCGTGCGGGCGATCCGTGAGGCCCGGCGTCCGCTGATCGTCGCGGGCGGCGGCGTCCACCACAGCCGTGCCGAGGGGGCGCTCGCCGAGCTGGCCTCCGCCACCCGCATCCCGGTGGCCTCCACCCAGGCGGGCAAGGGCTCGCTGCGCTGGGACCACCCGCAGGACGTCGGCGGCATCGGCCACACCGGCACCGCGACCGCCGACGAGCTGGCCCGCACCGCCGACCTGGTGATCGGCGTCGGCACCCGCTACACCGACTTCACCACCGCCTCGGGCACCCTCTTCGGCGGCTCGGACGTTCGTTTCCTGAACCTCAACATCGCGCCGTACGACGGCCACAAACTCGGCGGCCTCCCGCTGGTCGCCGACGCCAGGGCGGGACTCGAGGAACTGACCGAGGCGCTGCTGCTGCACGACCACCGCGCCGAGCCGGCCTACGTCACCGAGTACACGGACGACAAGGAGCGCTGGGAGTACCGTGTCGAGGCGGCCTACGAGGCCGAGGACGACGACATACGCCCGACCCAGCCGCAGGTCCTCGGTCTGCTCGACGAGCTGGTCACCGAGGACGACATCCTGATCAACGCGGCCGGCTCGCTCCCCGGCGACCTGCACAAGCTGTGGCGCACCCGGTCCCGGGACCAGTACCACGTCGAGTACGGCTACTCGTGCATGGGCTACGAGATCCCGGCGGCGATCGGTGTGCGGATGGCGGCCCCGGGCCGCCCGGTGTGGGCGCTGGTCGGCGACGGCACGTATCTGATGATGCCGACGGAGATCGTCACCGCCGTGCAGGAGGGCGTCGCCATCAAGGTGCTGATCCTGCAGAACCACGGGTACGCCTCGATCGGCGGTCTCTCCGAGGCCGTGGGCGGCGAGCGGTACGGCACGGCGTACCGCTTCCGGGCCGAGGACCGCACGTACACGGGCGCTCCGCTGCCCGTCGATCTCGCGGCCAACGCGGCCAGCCTGGGGATGCGCGTCCTACGCGCGAAGACCGTGCGTGACCTGCGGGCCGCCCTGGCCGAGGCGCGCGCGGCGGACACTCCCACATGTGTCTACGTCGAGACCGAAACGGCAGACACAGTGTCGGGCGCGCCCCCGGCGCAAGCCTGGTGGGATGTACCTGTGGCCGAGACCGCGACCCGATCGTCGGCGGTCAAGGCGCGCGAGGAGTACGACCGGCACGTCGCCGCCCGACGCCGCCATCTGTGAAGGAGTTTTTGGCCATGACGAAGACCGTCAACCACTGGATCGGTGGCAAGACCGTCGAAGGTGCGTCGGGTACGTACGGGCCGGTGACCGACCCGGCGACCGGCGCCGTGACCACGCAGGTCGCCTTCGCGACCGTCGACGAGGTGGACGCCGCGGTCGCCGCCGCGAAGGACGCGTACGCGACCTGGGGCCAGTCCTCGCTGGCCAGGCGGACCACGATCCTGTTCAAGTTCCGCGCGCTGCTCGACGCCCACCGCGACGAGATCGCCGAGCTGATCACCGCCGAGCACGGCAAGGTGCACTCGGACGCGCTCGGCGAGGTCGCCCGCGGCCTGGAGATCGTGGACCTGGCCTGCGGGATCACCGTGCAGCTGAAGGGCGAGCTGTCGACCGAGGTGGCCTCCCGGGTCGACGTGTCGTCGATCCGCCAGCCGCTCGGCGTCGTCGCGGGCATCACGCCGTTCAACTTCCCGGCCATGGTGCCGATGTGGATGTTCCCGATCGCCATCGCGTGCGGCAACACCTTCGTGCTCAAGCCGTCCGAGAAGGACCCGTCGGCGTCGATGAAGGTCGCCGAGCTGCTGGCCGAGGCCGGTCTGCCGGACGGCGTCTTCAACGTGGTGCACGGCGACAAGGTGGCCGTCGACCGCCTCCTGGAGCACCCGGACGTCGCCGCCGTCTCCTTCGTGGGCTCGACCCCGATCGCCCGCTACATCCACACCACGGCCTCGGCGAACGGCAAGCGCGTCCAGGCCCTGGGCGGTGCCAAGAACCACATGCTGGTCCTCCCGGACGCGGACCTGGACGCCGCGGCGGACGCCGCCGTGTCGGCCGCCTACGGCTCGGCCGGTGAGCGTTGCATGGCCATCTCGGCCGTGGTGGCCGTCGGCTCGGTCGGCGACGAGCTGGTCGCGAAGATCCGCGAGCGCGCCGAGAAGATCAAGATCGGTCCCGGCAACGACCCGACCTCCGAGATGGGCCCGCTGATCACGGCCGCGCACCGCGACAAGGTCGCGTCGTACGTGGCCGGCGCGGCGGCCCAGGGTTCCGAGGTCGTCCTGGACGGCACCGGCTACACCGTCGAGGGCTACGAGGACGGCCACTGGATCGGCCTCTCGCTGCTCGACAAGGTGCCCACGTCGGCGGACGCGTACAAGGACGAGATCTTCGGCCCCGTCCTGTGCGTGCTGCGCGTCGACACCTACGAGGAGGGTGTCGCCCTCATCAACGCCTCGCCGTTCGGCAACGGCACCGCGATCTTCACCCGGGACGGCGGCGCCGCCCGCCGCTTCCAGCTGGAGATCGAGGCGGGCATGGTCGGCGTGAACGTGCCGATCCCGGTGCCCGTGGGCTACCACTCCTTCGGTGGCTGGAAGGACTCCCTCTTCGGGGACCACCACATCTACGGCAACGACGGCACGCACTTCTACACCCGCGGCAAGGTCGTCACCACCCGCTGGCCGGACCCGTCCGAGGCGCCGGCCGGCGTCGACCTGGGCTTCCCGCGCAACCACTGACACAGCCCCTCGGTGCCCCGGAACCGCGAGCCGGTCCCGGGGCACCGGTGCGTCCGGGGAGCGGATCCCTACCGCTCGGTAGCCGTGCCGGCCCCCGAGAAATTCAGGTGAATTTGAACGGGCGAGCTGCGGTTCCCGTGTGCGGGTGATGAAACGGGTGGCGCAGGCGTTTCGCTCCCCATGCCTTCGAAAGCAAGGTCAGATTCTGCTGAGTCTTGGTGATTGCCATATAGGGGCGCACAAGCCTGGGAAAGCGATGTGACATGGGTCGCTCCGCTAGTGCGGATTCCGAAGGTAAACGACCATTGACGCAACGGTTTCCGTCAAGGTTCCATCAACGTCGGGAGCGGACGAAAAGACGTACGACGCGAGCCGCCGGAGGCGATATCGCTCCCGCCCGAATCACCTGACGCACGAGTCGATCGGAACCGCTTCATGACCGACACGCTCCGCCCTGTCGAGACCGCAGTCCTGGACGCCGCCTCCCCGGCGCCGGACAGCCCTCGAAAGCTCAAGCGCTCCATCGGCGTCGTCGGCGGCACCCTGCTGACGCTCTCCTGCGTGACGCCCGCCTCCACGCTCTTCGTGGTCGTTCCCGACCTGTTCGGCTCGCTCGGCACCGCCACCGCCCTCACGATCGCCATCGGCTCCCTGCTCTGCATAGCGGTGGCGTTCTGCTATTCGGAGCTGGGCACCCTCATCCCCAGCGCCGGCGGCGAGTACGCGATGGTCTCGACGATGGCCGGACGCCTCGCGGGCTGGCTGGTCTTCGTGCTCTCCCTGCTGGTCGTCATGATCGTGCCGCCGGTGATCGCGATGGGCACCGCCGACTACCTCGCGCCGATCGTGCACCTCGACCCCGCCATGACCGGTGCCGGCGTCATGCTCCTCGCCACCCTCGCGGGCCTGCTCGACCTGCGGGCCAACGCCTGGATCACCGGCATCTTCCTGGTCCTCGAAGTCATCGCGGCGGCCGTCGTGGCGGTCCTCGGCTTCGCCCACAGCGAGCGCGGCCCGGGCAGTCTGGTCTCGATGCAGGTCGCGGGCTCCGGAGGCCACACGGACACCGTCACGGCCATGCTGGTCGTGTCCGGACTCGCCATCGCCCTCTTCGTCACCCAGGGCTTCTCCACCGCCGTCTACCTCTCCGAGGAGCTGGAGAACCCGCGCCGCAACGTCGCCCGCACGGTCCTGGCCACCCTCGCCATCTCCACCGTGATCATCCTGGTCCCGGTCGTCGCCATCACCATGGGCGCCTCGGACCTCTCCGCCCTCACCGGCGGCGACATCAGCAGCATGGTCACCGCGTGGTCGAACTCCGCCGTCGGCACCTTCGTCAGCCTGTGCGTCGCCCTCGCGATCATCAACGCGGGCATCGTCATGGTCATCCAGAACTCGCGGGTCCTGTTCGCCTCCGCCCGTGACAAGGCCTGGCCCGAGCCCGTCAACAAGGGCCTGTCGCGCCTCGGCCGCTTCGGCTCCCCCTGGGTCGCCACGCTCCTCGTGGGCGTCCCCGGAGCGCTCCTGTGCTTCGTCAACCTGGACACGCTGTACGGCGTCACCGGCGTCTCCGTGACGGCCATGTACCTCCTCGTCGCCGTCGCCGCGCTGCTCGCCCGCCGCGGCCAGCACCGCCACACGCAGGCCTGGCGGATGCCGCTGTGGCCCGCGATGCCCGTCGTGCTCATCGCGGTCCTCGCCTACGTCCTCAGCCAGCAGGAGACCTCCTACCTGCTGTGGACCGGCGGCATCACGGCCGTCGCCACCCTGTACTGGGCCTTCTACCTGCGGCCCCGACGCGAGACCCGCTGGCTGGTGTCGATCCCGGAGGACGCGCAGGCCTAGGCGAAGTCCCAGGTCACCACCGTGCACGACCCGTCGTCCTTGCCACCCGCGCTGCGGTAGGTGGCAAGGGCGACGTCGTTCCCGGTGTCGACGCCGACCCACATGCCGTAGCAGCCGCGCTCCCGGGCCGGCGCGGCGAGCGCCCGCACCAGCGCGCTCCCGGTGCCGCGCCGCCGGAACGGTCCGGCGACCGCCGGCTCGTACAGGAACATCTCGGTGCCCTTGTCGGGGTGGACCGTCTCCACACCGCTGACGAACCCGACGGGCCCGCCGTCCTCGTACGCCAGGAACAGGTGGTGGCCCTGGGTCCCCAGGAAACGCCGGGCCCGTTCGGGGCGCAGGGGGTGGTCGAAGAGGTACTCGACGGCGGTCACTTCCCCGACCGTGATGGCGCGGCGCATCTCCATGGGCCGTTCGTACCACGGACGCGGTACGCCGGTACCCGCCCGTACTCCTGTGGGAGGGGCCGGGGTTCAGCCCGGTGGCTGCATCCGTCGCCGGTCCCCGCCCGTACCGTTGGAGCATGGATCTTCGACTGCCCCGACCGCGCGGGCCGCGCCGGGGCCCGCTCTCCGGCCGGACGTGGCCGGGCACCCGGGGGAGGTTCGCCGCCGCGGCCGCCGCCCTCGTCGTGCTCGCCGGCGCCGGCACCTGGACGGCCGTCGCCTCGGACGACGCGCCGCCCGTGCACCGCGCCGACCGCGTCATGGCGATGAGCGGCGGCGTGCGCGTCGACACCTCGTACTTCACCGCGGGCCCGTCCTCGCACCGCCGCCCCGCCGTGCTCCTCGCACACGGCTTCGGCGGCAGCAAGGCCGACGTCCGGGACGAGGCGGAGCAGCTCGCCCGTGACGGATACGCGGTGCTGACCTGGTCGGCACGCGGCTTCGGCCGCTCCACCGGCACGATCGGACTGAACGACCCGGACGCCGAGGTCGCCGACGTGTCCCGGCTGATCGACTGGCTCGCGCGGCGGCCCGAGGTCCGGCTCGACGCGGACGGCGACCCGCGCGTCGGCGTCACCGGCGCCTCGTACGGCGGCGCCGTGTCGCTGCTCGCCGCCGCGTACGACCGGCGGGTCGACGCGATCGCCCCGTCCGTCACGTACTGGAACCTGGCCGACGCCCTCTTCCCGAACGGCGTGTTCAAGAAGCTCTGGGCCGGTGTGTTCGTCAACACCGGTGGCGGCTGCGACCGCTTCCAGCCCCGGCTGTGCGCCATGTACGACCGCGTCGCCGAGTCCGGCAAGCCCGACGAGGCGGCCACCCGGATGCTCCAGGAGCGCAGCCCCTCCGCCGTCGGCGACCGCATCAAGGTGCCCACGCTCGTTGTCCAGGGCCAGTCCGACTCGCTGTTCCCGCTCGGCCAGGCCGACGCGACGGCCCGCGCGATCCGGGCCAACGGAGCACCCGTGGACGTCGACTGGATCTCCGGCGGCCACGACGGCGGCGACATGGAGACCGGCCGCGTCGAGTCCCGGGTCGCCGCCTGGTTCGACCGCTACCTGAAGGACGACAAGGGCGCCGACACCGGCCCCGCCTTCCGCGTCACCCGCACCGGCGGCATCGACTCCACCGACGGCGCCGCACAGCTGCGCGGGGCGAGCGCGGACACCTATCCCGGCCTGACCGACGGGCGGCGCACCGTCCCGCTGAGCGGCCGCGAGCAGAGCTTCGACAACCCCGCCGGCGGCGGCCCGCCCGCCATCTCGGCGCTGCCGGGCCTCGGCGGCTCGGGCGGCCTCGCCCAGCTGTCCTCCCTGGGCGTCGGGGTCTCGCTCGACT
Organism: Streptomyces siamensis; assembly: GCF_039543605.1. NCBI lineage: Bacteria > Bacillati > Actinomycetota > Actinomycetes > Kitasatosporales > Streptomycetaceae > Streptomyces > Streptomyces siamensis. The sequence continues at coordinate 344,742 of NZ_BAABKB010000002.1, forward strand.
TCCCCGGCCAGTACGCGCACTTCGATTCCCCGGTGCTCCGCGACGACCTGCGGATCACGGGCACCCCCACGGCGACGGTGCACGTCACGTCGAGCGCCGACGAGGCGGTCCTGTTCGCGAAGGTCTACGACGTCGGGCCGGGCGGCCGGCAGCAGGTGCTGCCCTCCCAGCTCGTCACACCGCTGCGCGTCGAGGGCGCCAGGACCGGCAAGGACGTCACGGTCACCCTGCCCGCCGTCGACCACGAAGTGCAGAAGGGCCACCGGCTGCGCCTCGTCCTCGCCTCGACCGACCTCGGCTACGCCTCACCGTCCGCCCCGGCCACGTACACCGTGTCGCTGAAGGGCGACCTCACGGTCCCCACGGCGCCCGGCGTGAAGACCGCCGCCGCGCCGCTGCCCTCCTGGGTGTGGTGGCTGCCGCTCGCCGGAGCGCTGGCCGCGCTCGCCCTGCTGCTCACCGCCCGCCGCCGCACGGCACCGGCCGGACCCGACCCGGACCTCGCCGAAGTCCCGCTCCAGATCACCGGTCTGAGCAAGCGGTACGCCGGGTCAGCCGACCGGTACGCGGTACGGGACCTGTCGTTCCGCGTGGAGAAGGGCCAGGTCCTCGGCCTGCTCGGACCGAACGGCGCGGGCAAGACGACAACCCTGCGCATGCTCATGGGCCTCATCGGGCCGGACGACGGCGAGATCCGCGTCTTCGGGCACGCGATCCGGCCGGGCGCGCCGGTTCTCTCCCGGGTCGGGGCATTCGTCGAGGGCGCGGGCTTCCTCCCGCACCTGTCCGGCCGCGAGAATCTGGAACTGTACTGGCGGGCGACGGGCCGCCCGCCCGAGGACGCCCACCTGGAGGAGGCCCTGGAGATCGCGGGCCTCGGCGACGCGCTGGCCCGCGCCGTCCGCACCTACTCCCAGGGCATGCGCCAGCGCCTCGCCATCGCCCAGGCGATGCTCGGCCTGCCCGACCTCCTCATCCTCGACGAACCGACCAACGGACTGGACCCGCCGCAGATCCGCGAGATGCGCGAGGTCATGATCCGTTACGCCGCCGCGGGCCGCACGGTCATCGTCTCCAGCCACCTCCTCGCCGAGGTCGAGCAGTCCTGCACGCACCTCGTGGTCATGGACCGCGGCCGGCTGGTCCAGGCGGGCCGGGTGAGCGAGATCGTCGGCTCCGGCGACACCCTCCTCGTCGGCACCGGTTCGCCCGTGGACGAGCCCGTCGTCGAGAAGGTCGGCGCGCTGCCCGGCGTGGCATCGGCCGTCGCCACCGAAGGCGGACTGCTGGTCCGGCTCGCCCCCGGGGGCAGCGCCGAGCGCCTGGTCGTCGAACTCGTACGGCTCGAAGTGCCCGTGGCGTCGATGGGCCCGCACCGCCGTCTGGAAGACGCGTTCCTCACCCTGATCGGAGGCTCCGCATGAGCACGCTCGTCGAGCGCGGCGAGACGGCCGACGGGTACCGCGCCCGGCGCACCCTGCCGCTGCGCGTCGAACTGATCCGGCAGCTGAAGCGGCGCCGCACCCTCGTGATGGGGGCGATCCTCGCGGCGCTGCCCTTCGTCCTGGTCGTGGCGTTCGCGATCGGCGGCGACCCGGGCTCGCGCAACGGCCAGGTCACCCTCATGGACACGGCCACCGCGTCCGGCGCCAACTTCGCCGCGGTGAACCTGTTCGTGTCCGCGGGCTTCCTCCTGGTGATCCCGGTCGCCCTGTTCTGCGGGGACACGATCGCCTCCGAGGCGAGCTGGTCGTCGCTGCGCTATCTGCTGGCCGCGCCCGTGCCCCGGGCCCGGCTGCTGTGGTCGAAACTCGTCGTCGCCCTCGGCCTCAGCCTCGCCGCGATGATCCTGCTGCCGGTCGTCGCGATCGCGGTGGGCACCGCCGCCTACGGCTGGGGGCCGCTGGAGATCCCCACCGGCGGCGCGCTCCCCGCGGGCACCGCGACCCAGCGGCTCCTCGTGGTGATCGCGTACGTCTTCGTGTCCCAACTCGTCACCGCGGGCCTCGCGTTCTGGCTGTCCACGAAGACGGACGCCCCGCTCGGCGCGGTCGGCGGCGCGGTCGGCCTGACGATCGTGGGGAACGTCCTGGACGCCGTCACCGCCCTCGGCCACTGGCGCGACTTCCTGCCCGCGCACTGGCAGTTCGCGTGGGCCGACGCCGTCCAGCCGACCCCGGAGTGGAGCGGCATGATCCAGGGCACGGCGATTTCCATAACGTACGCGCTCGTGCTGTTCGCGCTGGCCTTCCGCGGTTTCCGGCGCAAGGACATCGTGTCCTAGGTCTCCGGAGGATCACCCACCGGTCTCGAAGGCCCCCCGTCGTGGCCGCTTCGAGATCCATCCGCAACACCCCGGAGCGCACGTCCAGGCCCCCTCGGCCGTCACAGTCACAGACGTCGGCCCACACACGGCCGCTCACCGAGGGGGCAGCATGGGGACGCACCTGACACGAATACGCGCACGGGCCGCCGGAGGCCGCCGGCTGCGCGGCACGCTGCTCGCGCTGACGGCCGCGGGCGCCGTCCTGCTGACGGGATGCAGCGCGAGCGACGGCAGCAATTCGGCGGACCGCGCCGACAAGTCCGGCGGGCGCACCCTCCCGCTGCCCGCCCCCGCCGGGCCCACAGGCGACGCCCAGGGCGCGCGGGAGGGCGAACAGACCGGGGCGCCCGACCGGGAGATCGCGCCGTCCCCCGACTACCTCTCCACCTTCGCCCTGGACGTCGACACCGCCTCCTACGGCTACGCCCGCCGCACCCTCGCGGGCGGCAGGGTCCCGGACCCCTCCACCGTCCGGCCCGAGGAATTCGTCAACAGCTTCCGCCAGAACTACCGGCGCCCCGACGGCAACGGCTTCACCGTCACCGTCGACGGCGCCCGCACCGACGACGAGCGCTGGTCACTCGTCCGCGTCGGCCTCGCCACCCGCGCCGCCGAGGACGAGCGGGAACGGCCGCCCGCCGCCCTCACCTTCGTCATCGACATCTCCGGCTCCATGGCCGAGCCCGGCCGTCTGGACCTGGCCAAGGACTCCCTCGACGTGATGACGGACCGGCTGCGCGACGACGACTCCGTCGCCCTGGTCACCTTCAGCGACAAGGCCGAGACCGTCCTGCCGATGACCCGCCTCGGCGACCGCCGGGGTCGCGTCCACGACGCGATCGGCAGCCTGGAGCCGACGGACTCGACCAACCTCGGCGCCGGCGTGGACAGGGGCTACGAGACGGCGGTCGAGGGACTGCGCGACGGCGCCACCAACCGGGTCGTGCTCATCTCCGACGCTCTCGCCAACACCGGCGACACGGACGCCGACAGCATCCTGGAACGCATCTCCGACGCCCGTCGCGAGCACGGCATCACCCTGTTCGGCGTCGGGGTCGGCAGCGACTACGGCGACGCCCTCATGGAGCGCCTCGCCGACAGGGGCGACGGGCACACGGTGTACGTCTCGGACCGCGACGAAGCCCGTACCGTCTTCTGCGACCAGCTCCCGCGGAACATCGACCTGACGGCCCGCGACGCCAAGGCGCAGGTCGCCTTCGACCCGCAGACGGTCGAGCAGTTCCGGCTCATCGGCTACGACAACCGCGCGGTGGCCGACGAGGACTTCCGCGACGACCGGGTCGACGGCGGCGAGGTCGGCCCCGGGCACACGGTCACCGCGCTCTACGTCGTCCGCACCCGCCCCGGCGCCTCGGGCCACCTCGCCACCGCGAGCGTCCGCTGGCTGGACCCCGACACCCGCGCCCCGCACGAGGAGTCAGGCCTGCTGGAGGCCGGTTCCCTCGACGGCGACCTGTGGACGGCCGACCGCTCCCTCCAGGTCGCCGCCGTGGCCGCCTATTTCGCCGACGGTCTGCGTGCGGGCGACGCCCGGTTCGACGCCCTGCCCGGCGCGCTTCCGCTCGGCGCACTCGCCACCCGCGCCGACCGGCTCGCCGACGACTCCGAGGACCCGGCGGTACGCGGGCTGGCGACCGCGGTCGAGCAGGCGAACCGGCTGAAGGACTGAGCCGAGGGGCCTGGAGGGCCGACCGGGGGCCCCGGAGGGCCGGACAGCGGGCGTCCGCCGCCGTCCGGCCGGTCCGGCCCGGTTCATCGACCCTGCACAACCCATTGAATTTCTGTTACGCCTGAGTAAGTTGACTGCGGAGTAAGTACCCCGAGCAAGTCCCCCCGACCGGGAGCCGTCATGGGCGTACGCAAGGATCTGAAACGGGCGAAGCGGCGCGCCGACCTGGCGGACCGCAGCAGGGTGGAGCTGGTCCGGGACGAGGACGGCACGGTCCGCGAGGCGCGTGCCGCACGCCTCGCCCCGGCCCCCGCCACCGGCAGCACCGCCGACCTGCCCTTCACCAACGCGGCCGAGGACCCCGACGCGGTCGTCCTGCGCCGCGCGGAGAAGGGCGTGTGGCGGCCGGTGACCGCGGCTGCCTTCGCCCGCGAGGTCACCGATGCCGCCAAGGGCCTGATCGCGGCGGGCCTGGAGCCGGGCGGCCGCGTCGCGGTGATGTCCCGCACCCGCTACGAGTGGACGGTCCTCGACTTCGCCGTCTGGGCGGCCGGCGGACAGACCGTCCCCGTCTACCCGACCTCGTCGGCCGAGCAGGTGGAGTGGATCGTCAGGGACTCGGGCGCACGGTTCGTCGTCGTCGAGACCGACGAGAAGGCGGACACCGTGGCCACCGGCACGGCACGGCACCCCGAACCCCCGCGCGTGTGGCGGCTGGACGCGGACGCGATCGGCGAACTCACCGCCCTGGGGCGGGACATCGCCGACGAGGAGGTGGCCAAGCGACGCGCCGCGCTGACCCCGGACACCGTCGCGACCGTCTGCTACACCTCCGGGACCACCGGACAGCCCAAGGGCTGCGTCCTCACCCACGCCAACCTGCACGCCGAGGCCGCCAACACGGTCGAGCTGCTGCACCCCGTCTTCAAGGAGGTCACCGGCCAGACGGCCTCGACCCTCCTCTTCCTGCCGCTCGCCCACATCCTGGGCCGCACCCTCCAGATCGCCTGCCTCATGGCGCGCATCGAACTGGGCCACTGCCCGAGCATCAAGCCGGACGAACTCCGGCCCGCGCTACGGCAGTTCCGCCCGACCTTCCTCGTCGGCGTCCCGTACCTCTTCGAGAAGATCCACGACACCGGGCGGGCCACGGCCGAGAAGATCGGCCGGGGAGCCTCCTTCGACCGCGCCGACCGTATCGGCGTCCGTTTCGGCGAGGCCTACCTGAACAAGTTCCTGGGCGTGGGCAAGGGCCCCGGCCCCGGACTGTACGCAGCCTGGGCGCTGTACGACCTGCTCGTCTACCGCCGTATCCGCAAGGAACTGGGCGGCCGGGCCCGCTACGCCATCAGCGGCGGCTCCCCGCTCGACCGCAATCTCAACCTGTTCTTCTACGCGGCCGGAATCATCGTCTACGAGGGGTACGGCCTCACCGAGACGTCCGCGGCCGCCACCATCGTCCCGCCCCTCGAACCCCGCCCCGGGACGGTCGGCCTGCCGGTGCCGGGCACCGCCGTGCGCATCGCCGACGACGGGGAGGTCCTCATCAAGGGCGGCATCGTCTTCGGCTCCTACTGGAACGATCCGGCCGCCACCGACGCCGTCCTCACCGACGACTGGTTCGCCACCGGCGACCTCGGTGCCCTGGACGAGGACGGCTACCTCACCATCACCGGCCGCAAGAAGGACATCCTCGTCACCTCCGGCGGCAAGAACGTCTCGCCCGCCGTCCTGGAGGACCGGCTGCGCAGCCGGTCGCCCGTCGGCCAGTGCGTCGTCGTCGGCGACAACCGCCCGTACGTCGCGGCCCTGATCACCCTCGACGCCGAATCCGTCGCCCACTGGCTCGCCGTGCGCAAACTGCCCTCGGACACCCCGCTGTCCGACGTCGTCGCGGACCCCCGGATGCGCGCCGACGTCCAGAAGGCCGTGGACTACGCCAACGCGGCGGTCTCCCGGGCCGAGTCGATCCGCCGCTTCGCCCTGGTGGCGGGCGAGTTCACCGAGGACAACGGTCTGCTCACCCCGTCGCTGAAGGTGAAGCGGCACGCGGTCACCACCGCGTACGCGGCGGACATCGAGGAGCTCTACCGGAGCTGAGCGGCCCCCGTGGCGGCACGGGGGAGCGGCCGGACCCCGCACACGGGAACAGCGGGCCGCCCCGAAGGGCGGCCCGCTGTCCGCGGTACCGGGAGGTCAGCTGCCGGTGGCGCCGTTGCCCGACAGGACCGGGATGTTGTCCAGGATGTGCGAGAGCGGCTCGTCGCCCTTGGCCTGGGTGGAGTTCTCGGCACACTGCTGGGTCTGCGGGGCCGACAGGACCGGGACGTCCTGGACGGCGGTGATCGGAATCGCGCCGACGACGGAACCGACGTTGACCTTGGCGGGCAGGCCCACGCAGGGCTTGTTCAGCGTGCCCTGCACCGCCGAGAGCTGGGGGCTCAGGTCGCCGTTCGTGGCCTGGTTGCCGAAGGCCTGCGTGGAGTCGGTGCCGTTCTCCGTGGTGACGCCGTTGTCGTTGCCGATCGCCAGCGCCTGCGGCGCGGCGGCAGCCGAGACGCCGGCGAGAGAAGCGGCAATGGCCGCGGTCGCCCACAGCTTCTTCATGTTCGTTGCCCTTTCGGATGGCGGACTCCGGTGCGGAGCCGCGTAATGATCAACGCTGGTGCGGGCCGTCGGGTGCTGCGTGTGCCCCGAACGGCCCAAGGGGGCCGAGGGATCCGAGTGCCGGTGCCGCTGTCGTCGTGGAGCCGACAGCGGCAGCGGGCCGCCGGGACACCCGGCGGCCCGCTGTGCGCGGTGCCGGAAGGTCAGCTGCCGCTGGCGCCGTTGCCCGACAGGACCGGGATGTTGTCCAGGATGTGCGAGAGCGGCTCGTCGCCCTTGGCCTGGGTGGAGTTCTCGGTGCACTGCTGGGTCTGCGGGGCCGACAGGACCGGGACGTCCTGGACGGCGGTGATCGGGATGAGACCGACGACCGAGCCGACGTTGCCCTTGACGGGCAGGCCGATGCAGGGCTTGTTCAGCGAGCCCTGGACGAGAGCCATCTGCGGGCTCATGTTGCCGGAGGTGGCCTGGTTGCCGTAGATCTGCGCGGCGTCGGTGCCCTGGGTGGTGGTGACACCGTCGTCGTTCCCGATCGCCAGCGCCTGCGGCGCGGCGGCAGCCGTGGCTCCGACGACGGAAGCGGCGACCGCCGCGGCGGCCATAACCTTCTTGATCACTTGCTGATCCCTTCTGGAGTAACCCCGTACACCGGAGCGCTCTGGACAACTGGAACCGGTCCACATGGTTGCTCCGGTTCACCCCAATGGCCCATACGGGTGGCGTCTTCGCCGAGTCCTCGGGCCAGAGGTTCCGTGAATTCCGCAACCCTGAACGCACCATCCGGGTGACGGGACGAAACCAATCGCGTCGGCGTCGGTTGATGTGGAAGCAGGAATACCTGTCTCTGCCAGGAAAGGACCGGAGTAATGCTCAAGAAGGCAATGGCCGCGGCGGCGGTCGCGGCTTCCGTCGTCGGTGTCTCGGCGACGGCCGCCCCGCAGGCGCTGGCGATCGGGAACGACGACGGCGTCACCACGACCCAGGGGACCGGTGCCGAGCAGGCCTACGGCAACCAGGCCACCGCCGGCAACATGAGCCCCCAGCTCTCCCTCGCCCAGGGCGACCTGAACAAGCTGTGCGTGGGCCTTCCCGCCAAGGCCAACGTGGGTTCGGTCGTGGGTGTCCTGGTGCCCGTCACCGCCGTCCAGGACGTGCCGGTGCTGTCGGCCGCGCAGACCCAGCAGTGCGCCGAGAACTCCACCCAGGCCAAGGGTGACGAGCCGCTCTCGCACATCCTGGACAACATCCCGGTGGCTTCCGGCAGCGGCGCCACCAACAGCTGACGGCTGTTCACGGGAGGCTCGGGCCGAGTTCCGCGTCATGCGGCCGGCCCGAGCCTTTCCGTGTTTTCCCGCCGTGGGCGACGAGATATGGGGAGCGGCCGGGAGAAGCGTTTCTTCCGATGTGAATTTTTCGTGCGCATTCGGTGCGGGCGATTCGAGTGAATTAACAAGCCGACCGGGTTTCGCAGTTTCTTCGCCCCGCTGTCGCTCGTTTGCAGCCCGTAGGTCATGGTGCGAGCCGTTCATGCTGTGCTCGCTCGGTTTCGGCCGTCAAACGGGCATGACCGCAGAGAAGGGAAAGTGCGTGAAGCTCAAGAAGAGCGCTGCAGTCGTCGCCGGCACGATCGCGGCCCTGGGCATGGCCGTCCCCGCCTTCGCCGACTCCGGTGCCCAGGGCGGCGCCGCCGAGTCCCCCGGTGTCCTGTCGGGCAACGTGGTCCAGGTCCCCGTGGACGTGCCCGTCAACCTGTGCGGCGACACGGTCGACGTCATCGGGCTGCTGAACCCGGCGCTGGGCAACGGCTGCGCCAACAACGACTGACGCGGCGACGGATCAGCCGCATCGGCTGAGCCGCGGCCGGCCTCGGACTGCCTCTTCGCGTCCGGGGTCGGCCTTCCTCACTTCTACCAGCAGGAAGATCAACGAGATTGCGACAGACTCTGAGTAGGGGAATGGTCGTGGCCGCGGCCGCGACGAGCATCGTGTCCCTGTACGGGAACCCGGCTTTCGCCGACGCGGGCGCGGAAGGGGTCGCCGCGGACTCGCCCGGCATCGCCTCCGGCAACAACGTCCAGGTTCCGCTGAACGTACCGGTGAACGCCTGCGGCAACACCGTCGACGTGGTCGCGCTGCTCAACCCGGCCTTCGGCAACTCCTGTGCCAACGGTCCGGGTTCGCGCGGAACGAGCGGGACGTCGAGTGTGCCCGGTGTGTCGCACCAGCCCGTGCAGCACGACGACTCCGGTTACGGGTACGACGACTCCGGTTACGGGTACGACGACACCGGTTACGGGTACGACGACACCGGTTACGGGTACGACGACTCCGAGCACACCGTGACGCCCGGCCCGTACGGGGGCTCCTCGGCGCACGGGGAGGCCACCGGTTCGCCCGGCGTCCTGTCGGGCGGCCTGTTCCAGGTGCCGGTGGACGTGCCGGTGAACGCCTGTGGCAACACCGTGGACGTGGTCTCCGCGCTCAACCCGGCCTTCGGGAACGAGTGCGGCTACGGGGACACGCCTCCGTCGACGCCTCCGCCGACGACCACGCCGCCGACGACGCCTCCGCCGACGACGCCTCCGCCGTCGACGCCTCCGCCGACGACCACGCCGCCGTCGACGCCTCCGCCGACGACGCCTCCGCCGGCGTCCACCCCCCCGGCGTCCACCCCGCCGCCCCCGGTCGAGGAGCAGACGCCTCCTCCTCCCGGCGGAACGCTGCCGCACACGGGCAGTGAGGGCACCCTCGCGGCGTCGGCCGCCAGCGCCGCCCTGCTGGCGGGCGGAATCCTCCTGTACCGGCGAGGCCGAGCCGCCTCCCGCCGGTAGCACCCCGCTGCGGGTGCCGGACGACGCAGGAACGCGTCCGGCGCCCGAGCGGGTACCCCGCGCGGCGGCCACTCGGAGCAACGGTCCCGCCGTGTCCGCGGCGGGCGGGCCGAGCCCGGTCGCTCGACGCGTCCAGGGAACCCGGCGTGATCGTGACGGAGAAGAGAGGGGGCGGCTCCCGGCCACGGTCATCCGTGCGAGTGATCATCACCGATGAAGACCGATGCCATGTCAGGCAAAAGGGGTATTTGTATGACTGTATGTCAGTAGTCGAAACGCATGATGCGGTTCCGAGCGCGCCGGGAGCGGACATGGCCCCACAGCAACTGCGGCCCCGAAGCGGGCGGTCGGCGTTCGTCGCGGCCGGCGTCGTAGCAGCGGTCGTCCTAGCGGCGGGTCCGGGACACGCCGCCGGAACCGGAGCGGGCCAGGTCACCGATCCGGCAGTCCCGCCGCCCGCCCCGACGCCGTCGGCACCGGCGATCCCCGCCACGCCCAGCGCTCCCGCCGCACCGACCACCCCCGCGACGCAGCCGGGGACGGCGACACCGTCCGCCGAGCCGCCGCCGTCCACCGAGGGCCGCAACGCCTTCGGGGCCTACCTCGACTACGGCCCCCCGGGCATCGCCCGCATCGCGAAGTTCGGCAAGTGGCTGGGCGGCGCCGACGTGCGGGTCGGACACACGTATCTGCCGGGTGACCGCTGGAGCAATATCGAGGGCGCGCCCGACTTCCTCGACGACTGGGCCCGATGGCGGCGCGAACGGGACGACCGGCTGTTCGTCCTCAACGTGCCGATGCTGGAGCGCAACGAGGAGAACATCTCCGACGCCGGAGTCCGGCTGCGGCTGCGGCAGGGAGCGGCCGGGTTGTTCGACGGTCACTTCCGGGCCCTTGCCGAACGTCTCGTCGAGCTGAAGGTGCCGGACACCGTCATCGTGCTCGGCTGGGAGATGAACGGCATCACGTACACCCACCGGTGCGGTCCCGACCCAGCGGCCTGGAAGAAGTACTGGAAGCGCATCGTCACCACCATGCGCGCCGTGCCGGGGCAGAAGTTCCGGTTCGAGTTCACCCCCAACCGCGGCCGCGACGCCATTCCCTGGACCCAGTGCTACCCGGGGGACGACACCGTCGACATCATCGGCATGGACGCGTACGACCAGCCGAACGGGCTGCCCTTCGAGGAGCAGGTGACGGAGCCGTACGGCCTCCAGCGGCACGTGGACTTCGCGAAGGCCCACGGAAAGCCCGTCGCCTACCCGGAGTGGGGGCTCTACCGCAACGGCGACGACGTGTCGTACATGAAGGGCATGCTCGCGTGGTTCGACGAGCACAAGCCGGTGTACAACACGATCACGGACTACTGCCCGCACGGCGTCTGGCAGTGCGGAGAGAACCCGGAGGCGGCCGCGGTCTACCGTGCGGCGCTCCTCGGACGCACCGACCCGACTCCCACGCCCACTCCCACACCTACGCCGACCCCCACTCCGACGCCGACCCCCACGCCGACGCCGACGCCGACTCCCACGCCTACGCCTACGCCGGAGCCGACTCCGACACCCACGCCGACACCCACGCCGGAGCCGACGCCGGTGCACCCGCCGGGCTGCACCCCCGTCGACCTGGGGGAGTGGGTCGAGTACTGGATGGGCGGCAAGCTGTGCCTGCGCTTCGACTGGTGGTCGCGCAGCCGGTGAGACGAGGAAGGCGGCGGGCCGTTCACGGCCTGCCGCCCTCCTGCTCCTGCCGGCCCCGCATCAGCTCTCTGCCCCGATTGCGCGCGGCGACGTCGCAGACCACCGCCGACATCAGCGGCGCGGTGCGGTGCCGGGCGAGCAGCAGACGCTGATTGACGACGGTCTCCGGGCGCCAGTGGTGCTTGTACGGTTCGTCGCCACGCAGCAGGCTCAGCGTTCCGCGCCCGCTCCCCTCGGTGTGCCGGGTGCAGGCGCTGAGCAGCATCACGGCCACGTCCGCCTTGCGTTCGCGCAGCCGGGGATGCGCGCCGTACAGATAGCCGCCCACGAGGCACCGGGACAGCAGGGTGAGGTCCACGGCCACCACCGAGTCGTCGAGCCGGAACTCGGTGACCACCGCGTCCCCGGAGCGCACCATCGGGACCACCGACCGGACCAGATGCTCGCAGAACCGCTCCTGGACGTGCTCGGCTGTCATCGACCGGCCCTCCCACTGGAGCCGGTGCAGTTCGAGGAGCCGGTGCAGCGCCGCGCCCACCCCGTCGGGGCCCACGACGTGCTGCTCCACACCCAGCGCGGTCAGCTTGCGCAGCTTGGCGCGGACGCGCTGGGCCTTCGAGGAGGCCAGTCGGCCCGCCAGTTCGTCCATCGAGGTGGCGGGCAGCTCCAGGCACACGGAGTCCCGCACCCGCCGGCGCGGCCCGCGCCAGCGTTCGTAGATCCGCTCCGCCGCACCGCCCGGGCGGACCTCGCGGAAGTCGATCAGGGCGCTGCGGGCGGCCTCGGACAGCCCCTCCGTGAGCGTGGCCGCCGCCCGGTCCGCGTACTCGTCGTCGAGCAGCACGTCCCCGTAGTCGGTGATCGACCCGCCGAGCGGTACGAGGGCGGGCAGCGGTCTGCGCTGCCGCATCAGGGGCGCGACGGCGCGGAGTTCGCCGCCGTCGCGGACCACCATCAGGCGCAGCCGTCCCGGCATGCCGTACGAGAGCCACCAGGAGTGCAGCCAGGCGTGGTTCTGGAACGGCGTGGCGGCCCCGCAGCGGCGGTACAGGCGCCCCCAAGCCGGTTCCAGTGCGGCGAACTCCCGCTCGTCGGTGACGAGTTCCGTCCTCGACGAGCCTCGTACCGCCGTCTGCAGGGTGCCGCTCACAGCTGTCCGTGCACTTCGACGGCGGGCGCCGGGCTCGGTACGGACGCCGGGCGGGCGGCCTCCGCGCCGCGCCGCGGGCGGACGAGCAGCAGAAGGCCGCCGAGCAGCCCGCCCGCGCTGGCGCCCACCAGCCCCGTCACCGTCGGCGACGGCGAGGAGGCCTGGGTGGGACGCACCGCGCGGGAGAACGAGACCAGTTCGACGTGGGTGCTGCTCCGGTTGTCGTTCGCGTGCCGGGTCAGCGAGCGGGCGACGGCGTTGGCCATGTCGGCCGCGACGTCCGGGCGCCCGGAGGTGGCCGACACGGACACCATCGGGGCGTCGGGCGAGGTCGCCGTCCGCACGTCCGACTGGAGCGTGCGCACCGGCACGCCCGCCCACACCTGGGCGTCCCCGAGCACCGCGAGCTGGGTGGCGACCCGGCCGTAGGCCTGGGCGAAGCCCAGCGCGGCCGCGGGGTCGCCCTTGTCGGTCGGCACGGCGATGACGTAGCTCGTGGCGGTGTACGTCGGGGGCTTCACCATCCCGTAGGCGCCGCCCAGCGCGCCGCCGAGCACCGTGCCGGCGGCGAGCAGCGACCAGGACGGCAGGGCCCTCGTGCGGGCGAGGGCCCTGCCCGTCGGACGATGGCCTCTGGTGTTTTCGGACATGAGGAACTCACTCCCAGTCAGGTGCACGAGACGGCGGCCGCGTACACGTCCATGAGCTGCGCGGCGCTGCGGGTGATGGAGTAGTGGTGTGCGGCGTCCGGCGCCGAGCGTGCGGAGGGGCCCCGCGCACGGAGCCGGGTCAGTTCGCCGACGAAGGAAGCCGTGTCGCCCCGGACCCGCACGGCCCCGCCCGCGGCGTCCGGCGGCAGGTCCTCGACGGCCGGGCAGGACACGTACAGCACGGGCAGTCCGGCTGCCAGCGCCTCCACGACGGCGAGGCCGAACGCCTCCTCCGCACTGGGAGAGGCGAGGACGTCCATGGCCGCCAGCAGCGACGGCAGATCGGCTCCGGGGCAGTCGCCGGTGGGGCGCTCACCGGTGAACAGCACCCGGTCCGCCACCCCGGCCCGCTGCGCCGCCCGTCGCAGCATGCTCTCCCCGGTGCCACCGCCCACCAGCAACAGCCAGTGGTCGTCAGGAAGTTCGGCGAGTGCGCGGATCAGTACGTCGAACCGCTTGCCCGCCGTGAGCCGGCCCACCCCGCCGACGACGTACGCGCCCTCCGGCAGGCCCAGCCGGCGACGGGTGAGGTCGCGCAGCTGCGGGTCGAACCGGAACCGGGCCACGTCGATGCCGTTCGGCACGATCTCGATGCGCGGCCCCGGCACGCCCCAGCGCCGCAGCCGGGCGGCGACGGTCGGGGAGACGGCGACGGTCGACCGGCCCAGCCGCTCGCTGGCCAGGTACAGCGCGCGTACGCCGGCACTGAGCCGGCGCCCCTCCATCTGCGAGTCGCCGAGCGAGTGCTCGGTCGCGACGACCGCCTTCACCCCGGCCAGTCGCGCGGCGAGCCGCCCGTACACGCAGGCCCGGTACAGGTGCGTGTGCACGAGGTCGTAGTCGCCGGCGCGGATCACCCGCACCAGGCGGGGCAGGGCGGTCAGGTCGCGGTTGCCGGACATGCCGAGGTGGATGACGCGCACACCGTCGTCGGCGAGGCCGTCCGCGACCGTACCCGGGTCGGTGAGCGTCACCACGTCGCAGTCGACCGGCAGATGGCCGAGCAGCAGGCGCAGTTGCTGCTCGGCCCCGCCGACACCGAGACCGGTGATGATGTGCAGGGCCTTCACCGGAGCCCCGCGACCGGGCGCCGGCGCAGGCGGTGCAGCCTGTACTTGAGCAGGAGGCGTACGGCGTTGTCGTTCTCGCCGATGTGGAGGCGGGGCAGGGCGTGCCGTCCGGTGAGCGGGCCGGGGTCGATCGCGCAGGCGTACCCGTATCCGGCCGCGCGGACCGCGTCGACCACCCGCCCGTCGACGGTCCCGTACGGGTAGCAGAAGCCGTCGACGGGGGCGCCGGTCAACTCCGAGAGCACCGCCCTGCTTTCGGCGACCTCCGCGTGCAGCAGGGCGTCGTCCGCCCGGGTCAGGTCGACATGGGTGAGCCCGTGCGAACCGACCTCGATGCCCTCGGACGCGGCGGCCAGCCGGATGCCCTGCTTGTCCAGGAGCGGTTTGCGGGGGCCCAGCGGGTCCCACGCGTTGTCGCCGCCGAGCCGGCCCGGCAGCACGAACAGGGTCGCGCCGCAGTCGTGGCGCCGCAGCAGTGGAAGCGCTGTCTCGACGAAGTCGGCGTACCCGTCGTCGAAGGTGAGGCCCACCAGGCCGTGCGCGGCGCCGCGCGCGTGGGCGGCCAGGAGGTCGGTCATGCTCACGCCGCGCAGACCGCGGCGGCGCAGCCAGCCCAGCTGCCGGTCGAGCCGGTGCGGCGAGACCGTGATGCGGTACGGGTCGTCCGAACAGTCGCCCACGGAGTGGTACATCGCGATCCAGGGCGGCGTTTCGGGGGAGTGCGTGCCGGTACGCCTGATGCTGTCAGCGGAAACGGACATGCGGGAGCCTCCGTGTGACGGAACGGAATGCGGGTGCGCAGGCCTGGACCTTGAGGGCCCAGGCCAGCAGGGCGAAGACGACGGTCACGACCGTGCCGCCGACCACGAGACCGAGCACGGGGGAGCGGGTGCCGCTCGCGGCGACCGCCCCCGCCACGGCGGCGACGGCCGCCGCCCGTACGGGTTTGCCGAGCTCCGACACCACGCGACGGGTCCGGATCGGCACACTGCGCGGCCCCATGCCGCACAGCAGGAGCACGGCGCTGACCGTGATGCCGAGGGCGTTGGCGGCCGCGATCCCGTGCACCCCCCAGACGCCGACGGTCAGCGCGCCGGCCCAGGACGTCACGACGAGCCCGACCGTCATCGCGATCAGCGGGTACCAGGTCGGCCGTCCCGCCGAGAAGAACGAACGGACCAGCGCGCCGACCAGGGTGTGGCCGAGCAGTCCCAGGGTGTACACGCGCATGACCGACGCGGTGGCCGCCGTGTCCCGTGCGGTGAACGCCCCGCGCTGGAAGAGCAGTTCGACGATCTGCGGAGCGCACGCGACGACCGCCGCGGCGCCGAGCAGCACCGTGCAGGAGACGAGCGCCAGGTCGCGTTCCACCCGTGCCCTGGCCTGCTCCGTGTCGCCCTCCGCCTGCGCCCGCGCGACCACCGGAAAGGTGACCGTGCAGAGCATCAGGGCGAGCACCATCGGCATCTGGGCCACTTTCTGGGCGTAGTTCAGATGCGAGATGGCGCCCGCGGGCAGTGAGGACGCGAGGAAACGCTCGATGAGGACCTGGCACTGCCGGCACAGGGCGAACAGCAGAACTGTCGTGATCAGCGTCAGGTCCACCGGCCGGGCCTGGGCGCCGGCGTCCGCGTCGACGGCCCGCGCCATGACGGCGAGGTCGTCGCCGGGCGCCTTCCCGGCCCTGAGCTGCCGCCACAGCGAGGGCAGTTGCGCCCCCACCATCAGGGCGCCGCCGAGCGCCACGCCGAGGGCCGCGGAGCGCACGCCCCAGTGGCCGCCGAGCACGAGCATCGTCGTGATGATCGCCGCGTTGTACGCCACGTAGATGGCCGCCGGCGCGACGAACCGCTGGTGTGCCCGCAGCACCGCGCTGCAGTACCCGGCGAGCCCGAAGCTCAGCACCCCGGTCGCCGTCAACCGTGTGCAGTCCACGGCCAGTCCGGGATCGGGCAGGCCGGGCGCCAGCGCCTCGACGAAATACGGCGCCCCGACGACCAGCACCCCGGACGCGGCCATGAAGGCCAGCGACAGCCGGGGCAGGGTGGCGCCGACCAGGGCGCGGACCGGGTCACCTGCCGTCCCCCGGGCGCGGCGCGCGACGGCCACGCTGAACGCCGGTACGAGCACGAAGGCCAGACCGTCCTCGATCAGCAGCGTCGCCGCGAACTCCGGCACCGTCCAGGCCACCAGGAACGCGTCCGTCTCCGAACCGGCCCCGAACAGGCGTGCAAGCGCCTGGTCCCGGCCGAGGCCCAGCAGCGCCCCGGCGATGGAGAGGGCGATCGTGACGAGCGCGGCCTTGGCGAGGAAACGTCCGGCGGCCGGTTCCTGCGGTTCGGCGGGGGCGGCAGGAACGGCTCTGCGGGCCGTGGGCAGCACTACGGGGGGCCGGGGGCGCGGGGGACTCACGGTGCGAGCCGGGACCGAGGAGCGCACCGAGCCGGCGCCGGCACGTCCGGCGCCTGCGCCGCCCGCCGCGTCACCGGCCTGCGCCGCGCCGGCCTGGTCGGCCTCCGCCGTGCCGACCTGGACTCTCTTTGTCGTGCCGGCCGCGCCGGCCCGGTCGACCTCAGCCGTGCCGGCCGCTCTGCCCCGGCGTGCCTCCGGCGCGCCCGGCGAGCCGACCTGGTTCGCCTCCGGCGCGCCCGGCGCTCCGCCCCGGTCTGCGTCCGCCGGCCTCGGGGCGCCGGCCGCCGAGCGGATCACGGTGCCCGCCGCCTCCGCCGGGTTCGGGGCGCCCGCCGGGTCCGCAGGGAGTTCGCCGTGCCGCCCGGTCCTACGCTCGCCGTCGGCAAAGGGGACGTTCTCGGGCGTGGAGCCGGGCTCCGGGTGTTCCTCCGTGCCCGTACCGGGCGGATCCACCGTCATCGTGCCGTCGCTCCTTCCGCCGGGGCGGGCGTCGCGGCGGACGCGTACACCGGAGCTGTCGTGGACGTGGGATCCAGCAGCGCCCACCACGCCGCCAGCCCGAGCACGAGGCCCGTCAGCACGGTCGAGGGCCCGCCGATGTCCGCGTACACGAAGTCGGTCAGCTGCCAGACGAGCAGCCCGCAGGCGACGAGCGCGCAGTCGAGGCCGGACGGGGTGCGTCGTACCCGGACGAGTCCGCGCAGTGCGCACACCAGGAGCGCGAGCCAGCTGCCCGCGAGGGCGAGCAGTCCGATCAGCCCCTGTTCGCCGAGCACCAGCAGATACATGTTGTGCGGGGAGAGCAGCGGCTGGCGGTGGTACGCCTCGCCGGCGCCGCCGACCTCGCTGCCGGAGGACAGGGCGAGGGAGGCGTGGCCGTCGCGGTGGCCGGGGAAGCCCTTCAGACCGACCCCGGTCAGCGGGTGCCGGCGCCACATGTCGACGGCGGCCGCCCACATCGTGTACCGGTCGACGACCGACTGGTCCGGCGCGTCGGCGACCTGGGTGATGCTGTTGATCCGTTCCTGGAGCATCGCGGTGCCGACACCGAGCCCGCCCACCAGGATCACCGCGGCGGCGGCCACGGCGGCGCCCGCCTTCACCGCGCGCCGCGCCCCGGCGAGCGCCAGCTGCGTTCCGCAGGTCACGGCGGTGGCGATCCACGCGCCCCGGCTGAACGAGAGCGCGAGCGGCAGCGACAACGCCACGGCGCACACCACGGCGACGGACCGCCCCCAGGACCTGGGCGCACCCTGCCCACCGGGTGCCGTGGACGGCCCGAGCGCCAGCGCCACCGCGCACACCAGTCCGAAGGAGACCACGGTCGCCATGCCCATCACGTCGGTGGGCCCGAAGGTGCCCACGGCGCGGATGTCCTCGCCCATGTACGTGGCCCCCGTCCCGGTGGCGTACTGGTGCACCCCGACCGCCCCCTGCCACAGGGCCAGGGCGATGAACGACCAGGCCAGCAGCCGGAAGTCGGCGCGGTCGCGCACCGACAGCAGGACGGCCGCCGGGACGAGCACGAAGATCTGCAGATAGCGGCCGAGCCCCGCGAGGCCCGCTCCCGGGCTCGCGGCATCGGCCGCGGCGACGGCGATGCCGATCACGGGCAGCCCGACGATCAGGGCGGCCGTGCCGGACAGGGGGCGCAGGCGGCCGCGCAGGAGCCGTACGGCGCACAACACCACGAGCAGGCCCGACATGGCGTCCGCGGGTGTGGCGCCGCCCTCCGTGCCGGGCGCGTGCTCCAGACCGAGCAGGGCGATCACCGCCATGGCGGGCAGGACGGGCAGCGCGCGCCGGACGGCGGACACGAACGTGTCCAGCGGCGTGAGGGGCAGGGCGTGGCTCAAGGGGCTCAGCTCCCCGTCGGGCGTACGAGCGAGGCGGCGGTGCGCAGCAGGATGCAGACGTCCTGCCACAGCGACCAGTTGTCGATGTAGGCGTTGTCGAAACGGCAGCGGTCCTCGATGGAGGTGTCGCCGCGCAGCCCGTGGATCTGGGCGAGCCCGGTCATGCCGGTCGGCATGCGGTGACGGGCCGCGTAGCCGGGGTAGGTCTGGCTGAACTTCGCGACGAAGTAGGGCCGTTCGGGCCGGGGGCCGACCAGGCTCATGTCGCCCCGGAAGACGTTCCACAGCTGGAGCAGCTCGTCGAGCGAGGTACGCCGGAGGAACTGGCAGAAGCGGCTCATCTCCTGTTCGTTTGCGACGCTCCAGCGGGTCGCGGCCTCGTGTGCGTCGGCCGGCCGGTGGGTGCGGAACTTCAGCAGCGTGAAGGGCCGCCCGTCCTTGCCGATGCGCTCCTGGCGGAAGACCACGCCGCGGCCCTCGCTCAGCCGCAGCGCCGCCGCGCACATCAGCAGCAGCGGGCTGACGAGCAGCAGCAGCGTCCCGGACACGGCGACGTCGAGGACCCGTTTGCCGACTCCGCCGCGTCGCCGCCCCACGGACAGCCTGCGGCAGGGGAACCCGGCGAGCGTGTGCCGGCTGCCCCTGTCGTACGCGGGCGAGTCCGCGTCGACCTCCCACAGGGCGCACCCCGCTTCGGCCAACGCCCGCAGCAGCGGCTCGCGTTCGCCGCGGGGCTCGACGACGAGCACGGCCCGTACGCCGTTCTGGATGAGCGCCCGCTGCACCTCCTCGCCGGTGGTGAGGACCGGCAGCCCCACGCCTTTCGCCGCGCGGTCGGAGACGACACCCACCGGCCGCAGACCGCAGCGCGGATGGCGCAGGAAGGCGGCGGCCACCCGCTGGGCGGTCGCGGCGGGCCCGATCACCAGGGCGGCGCCGGGGCGCAGGAGGAGCGTCCTGCGGCGTCGCCGGTGCACGGTGGCGCGGCTCGCACAGCTCGTCGCCGACTGGAGGGCGCAGCCCGCCGCCAGGGTGGGGGCGGACAGCGCGGCGGACGGGGCGAGCGCCGCGACGACGGCGGCGAGCGCGCACCACAGGACCGTGATCCGCACGCACAGGGCGGGCAGTTCGTCGAGGACGGCGGGTACCGGCTCGGGCCGGTACAGCGACGACCGTGCGTTGACGGCGACCATGCCGAGCAGCAGCGCGCCGAGGAGCAGCGGCCGGCGCTGGATCTGCGGGAGGGCGAGGCCCGTCAGCAGAGCCGCGGCGACGTCCGCGGTGAACAGCGGCAGCCACGCGGCCCGTCGGCCCGACGGCCGCCGCCCGGCAGGGAATCTGAAGCCGCCGTCCGCGCTGCGGGCGGGGATGACCGAGACGGCCGAGAATCCGTACTCCCGGGGCTGGGCGCCGGGGGAGGGAACGGTGCTTTCCGCAGTCACGTGTGGATGGACTCCCTGCACTCGGTGTGGTCCTCGCACGTGACGCGCCCGGCGTGCGGTGTCCGTCGGCCGTTCAGCAGGTCGCGGTACACCTCCGCGACCGCGTCGGTCATGTGGCGCACGTCGTGCGTGGTCAGTACGTGGTCGCGTCCCTCGCGGCCGAGCGAGTCGCGCAGGAGCGGGTCGCGCAGCAGGGCGCTGATCGCCTCGGCGAGCGGTCCGGGCGCCTGCGCCGGCACCAGACAGCGTGTGGCGAGCGCCGGCGGCAGACTCTCGCGGGCGCCGTCCACGTCCGTCACGAGGACGGGACGCCCGCAGGCCATGGCCTCCAGCGGAACGAGCGCCATGCCCTCCCAGCGGGACGGCAGGACCACCAGATCCGCGGCCGAGTACCAGGGCGCGGTGTCGTCGGCGGCCCCGGCGAAGAGCACGCCGTCGGGTGCCGCGGCCCGCAGCGGTGCCGCGTCCGGCCCGTCGCCCACCAGGACCAGCCGGGCGTCGGGCATCTCCCGCAGCACCGAACTCCAGGCCTCGAGCAGGACGTCCTGCCCCTTCTGCCGGCACAGCCGCCCCACGCACACCACCACAGGAGCCGCCGGATCCACCCCGGCCCCGGCGAGCAGCGGAAGCCCGGCCCGCGCGGAACGGGCGTCGGCCGGACGCAGGCGTGCCGTGTCGACGCCGTTGGGGATCACCTGCCACTGCGCGTGCACTCCGGCGCGCACGCCGGTCCTGCGCTCCGCCTCGCTCACGCACACCACGCGCGACGCCCAACGTGCCCCCCAGCGCTCCCAGACCACCGCCATCCGGGCGGCGGTCCCGCCGACGGCCTCGAACGACCAGGCGTGCGGCTGGAACACGGTGGGCACCCGCCCGCGCACGGCCAGCCGCACGGCCAGCCCCGCCTTGGCGCTGTGCGCGTGCACCAGGTCGGGCCGTGCCCGCGCGACGAGGCGACCGAGCCGGTGTACCTCCTGCGGCAACCGCGGTCCCGGCGCACGCGTCGCCCGCCAGTGCCGTACGTCGGCGCCGAGCGTCCGCAGCGAGCGGGCCAGGGGGCTGTCGTCCGGGCACGCGACCGTGACGTGTGCACCCGCGGCCAGTTGGGCCCGCGCCAGGTCCGTGACGACCCGGGGCACCCCGCCGTCGACGGGCTGGGTGACGTGAAGGACCCGCGACGGAGGGTCGGTTGACAGTTGCATGCGCGGTTCCTTGCTCACGGGCGGCGCGCAAAGGCGCGCGCGTCACTGCTTCGCGTCGACGGCGCCGAACTGTGCGCCGATCCAGGCCGCGTCCCGCTGCGAAACGATCCGGGGGGCCAACTGGTCACCCCTGCACCGGATCGCGGGGCCGGCCCGGCGCCCGGAGCGCCGCGCGGGCCGAGCGGTCCACCGGCGCGTGGCGCGGCGGAAGACCCGGGGAACGACGCATGACCGGCGATGCCCTTTCGGGGAGAAAAGGTTCTGGATCAGCGGACGGTCGGAATCTGTACATCACATGAATACGAGTCGACTCCCCGTCCTTCGGAGGCCTGTTGACGTCTGGCCGACGTCCGGTTCCAAGCGGCGCCAGGAGGAGCCCGACTCTAGCCCTCTATCCGCATTTGTCGTCGAAACCCTTGAAGTGTGTCGGAATGGTGAAGCTGCGTGTTTTGCGGCATCACCCTTCCGGGGCACAACCCGCGCGTGGCTCATGCGTTGACTTTCTGTGCCGGGCGCCCCGCCCGGATGTCGTGTCGATCTCCAAGGAGCACTTCTCCATGTCGCGTATCGCGAAGGGCCTGGCCCTGACCTCCGTTGCCGCCGCCGCTGTGGCCGGTACCGCCGGTATCGCCGCCGCCGACAGCGGCGCGCACGGCGCGGCCGTCCGGTCCCCCGGCGTCCTGTCGGGCAACGTCGTCGAGGTCCCCGTGCACGTCCCGGTCAACGCCTGCGGCAACACGGTCGACGTCATCGGTCTGCTGAACCCGTCGTTCGGTGACCGCTGCGCCAACGACTGACGTCCGCGCGGACCCTTCCGGCCGTCCTCCGAAGCGGAGGGCGGCCGGTTCGCGTTGCCCCGAATGGGGGGAATGTGCCGCAATCCCCCGCATGGCTCCTGACCAGGGGCGATGACGGTGTTATGGACGCGAGGTTGCTACGCAGAGCAGTCGTTCGGTTGCACACGGCGACAACCGCTTTCACGGTGATTCCAGGTTCGACCAAACATCGAAGGGAACATCCATGCGTGCTCTGCCCGCACGACGCATCGCCTCCACCGCTCTCAGCGCCACGCTTCTGCTCGGGATCGCCGCTCCGGCCGCCATCGCAGCCGACGGCGACTCGTCGCGTGGCAACAGCCACGCGGCGGCGGCACCCGTCCCCGGCGCGGACGCGCTTCTCGCGCAGGTCCAGTCCCTGGCCGACATAGGTGGCGTGCTGAGCCCGGTGACCGACCTGCTGAACACGGTCCTCAAGGCGGACAACGGCCAGCTCACCCCGGACCAGGCGACGAAGCTCGGCCAGGCCGTGAAGGACGCCATCGCCAAGGTCACCGCGGCCGTCCCGGCGACCCCGCCGGTCGCGCTGCCCGACACCACGACGCCGACCACCACCACGCTGCCGTCGGTGACGAAGAGCACCGAGGCCAAGGACGGCAAGGTGCCGGCCACCAAGGCGCCGACGGACCTCAAGGGCGACGCCCTGACCGCGCTCCAGGCGGCGGTCGACGCGCTGCTCAAGGCGGCCACCTCCGGCGACCCCGCCCAGGTCGTGCCGGCGGTCACCGCCGTGGTCACCGGCCTCGTCAACTTCGTCGTCGCCACGGTCCTCGGCGGCGGGCTCCCCGCGGCCAACCTGCCGGGTCTGCCCTCGCTGTCCGGCGTGACGAGCACGCTGCCCACGTCCGACGTCACCAGCACGCTGCCGACGGGCGGTCTCCTGCCCACCCGCTGAGCCCGGGGAGCGGTGTCTGAGGCGAAGCAGTCGCCACCCTGCCGTCATGCCGACCGTCTCCGGTCGGCATGACGGCTGTTTTGTATGAGAATGCGACACGCCGTTCGTTCGGGTGGGGTGCAGGAATTTTCTGCACGCGGGGTTTCCGGCGGGGGCGGGGCTCGTTAGCCGGGCGAAGAGGAATTCCCTCTGGTGACCTGAGTTGCCGATGAAAGGAACCCGATGAAGTCCCTGAAGGCCGCCGCTGTCGTTGCCGGGTCCGTGGTCGTCGCTGGTGCCGCCGCGCCCGCCTTTGCCGCCGATGCCTCCGACCTCACGCCCAGCAGCCTCAACGGCGCCGTGGAGACCCTGACCAGCCAGCGCACGCTGAACGCCGAGGACCTGATGCCCCTCCAGCACCAGTCGAACGCGCTCGACACCGAGAGCAAGGGTTCGCTGCTCAACTCCGTGGACGGCGTCACGGAGGCGGTCAACTCCTCCGGCACCCCGGCGAAGCTCCTCGGCGGACTTCCCCTCCAGAGCTGATCGGTTCATTTCATCGCGTGTCTTTCCGGGGGCCCTGCGGCGATTTCCCTAGGATTTGGGGCAAATCTCCCAGGAAAGGGTTGATGATGAACACTGCCAAGAAGGTCGCTCTCATTCTTGCCGCCGCCGGAATGGCCATGGGTGTCGCTGCCGGCAGCGCCGTCGCCGACACCGGTGCCGAGGGACTCTCGGCCAACTCCCCCGGCGTCGTCTCCGGCAACGTGATCCAGGTTCCCGTGCACGTCCCGGTGAACGCCTGTGGCGACTCCGTCAGCGTCATCGGTCTGCTGAACCCGGCGTCCGCCAACGGCTGCGCCACCGACTGACGTCGTAAGCGATACGGAAAGGGCCGACTCCGCAGAATCGCGGAGTCGGCCCTTTCGTGCCACAAGAATCGGCCCTTTCGTGCCACAAGAAGTGGGACCGGCTCTTCCGCGCTGTTCGAGAAGCGTCCCTCATTCGTGTGGTCGACCCTCCGGTCGTCCCCCGGGCGGGTGATGAACCGGTCGGACCCGTTCGGGTGCGTCGATAAGGTTCCGCGGTGACTTCAACCCCAAGTGAAACGCGCCCTTTCCGGGCCGCCGACCTCGGCACGCTCGCCGTCATGGCCTTCAGCGGTGAAGCCCCCGACGGAGACATGCCCTATCTCCTCGCCTACTCCCTGGGCGACGGCGCGGGCGGCCCCGAGGCCTCCGCGACTGCCATCGAGCGGCTGCTCACCAGCAACGGCCTGCCCGTCGGCGAGACGCTCCTGGACGCCTCGCGCAAGCCGAGCCTGCCGCTCACCCTCCTCGTCGAGGCCGGTCAGGCCGTCGTCACGATGCCGCACCTCAACGCCCAGTGCGTCGCACCGCCGGAGTGGCTCGCCGCCGTGGCCGAACGCGGTTACGCCTACTTCCTGTTCGCCACCCGCGCCTGGCCCGAGGCACAGCCCGGCAAGCCCGTCGCGCCGGAGAGCCTGAGCGCCTTCGCGGGCGACGAGGAGACCCTGCTCAGCGCCGCGCACGTGCTCCTGCCCGCGCGCACCCTGCGCGGCTGATGGCGTCCACCGCGGGGCGGGGGACACACGGCGAGCACGGCGCGTCCGTACGGACCGCGGGCAGCAGTCGCGCGTTCGCCCTGATGCTGGTGATCACCGGAGCCGCCGGGCTGCTCGCCGCCTGGGTCATCACGATCGACAAGTTCAAACTGCTGGAGAACCCGAACTTCGTGCCCGGGTGCAGCCTGAACCCGGTCGTCTCCTGCGGCAACATCATGAAGAGCGACCAGGCCTCCGCCTTCGGGTTCCCCAACCCGATACTGGGACTGGTGACGTACGGCATCGTCGTCTGCGTCGGCATGAGCCTGCTGGCGCGCGCCGCTTTCCCGCGCTGGTACTGGCTCACCTTCGACGCCGGCACGCTCTTCGGCGTCGGATTCTGCACCTGGCTGCAGTTCCAGTCTCTCTACCGCATCAGCGCGCTCTGCCTGTGGTGCTGCCTCGCCTGGGTCGCCACGATCATCATGTTCTGGTACGTGACGTCATTCAACGTACGAAATGAATTCCTGCCCGCGCCCGCCTGGATCCGTCAATTCCTCGGGGAGTTCACCTGGGTCCTGCCGCTGCTGCACATCGGCATCATCGGCATGCTGATCCTGACTCGTTGGTGGGATTTCTGGACGAGCTGACTATTGCGTCCGTCGGGGGAATCTTGCACTGGTGGCGTTCTCGGCATCGTTACGCGGTACGGACGCTGAGCCAGCCGAACCCTGAAAGGGCCGTACCTGAGATGAAGCCGACCACACGAGGAACTCTCGCCGCCGTCATGACCGGCGTCGTGGCAGCGGTGGGCGCCGCCGCCGCTGCCCCCGCCGTCGCGGCGGGCACGGTCCCGGTCCCCGTACCTCTGGAAGGCGTCGAGAACGCCCTCAACCTGCCTGCCCCCAAGATCTCCGGGCAGGTGCCGCTGCCGACGCCCGGCAGTCCCGAGGGCCCGCGGTACGTCGAGGGACGGCTGATCCCCGAAGGCGCCCTGCCGCAGTTGCCGCTCAGCGGCGGACTGCCCGGGGCGGACCTGCATGCGCCCCTCCCGCACGTCCTCGGCGACGGCTTCGAGCACATCGGCGTCGACGCGCCCGCGACCGGCCTGCGGACGCTGACCCCCGGACTGTCCCTGGACGCCCCGCTCGGTCCCCCGAACCCCCACCACCTCGGGCTCCCGGACACCAAGCTCCCCCAGGCCGCCGTGCTCACGCCGCTGCTCAGGACGACTCCCGCCGCGAACGTGGAGGCGGGGTCGGGCTCCTGAGGGGCTTCGACGAAACCCCTGGGGCCTGGCCGCAGCAGGGGGCGAGGCCCGGGTGTCCGGCTCCGGCCCGCCGCCGCCACTGATCCGGACCGAATCCGCCTAGGAGAGAACCATGTTCGTCAGTAGAGCATCGGCCGGGGTGTCCGGCGGGGCGCCGGGCAGCACGTCGAGGCGGGTGCCGAGGCGTGTGTCCGACGGAATGTCGGCGACCCGGCGCGGCGCCCTGCGCGGCCTGCTCGTGTCGGCCGTGGCCGTCGCGCTGGCCCCGGTCGTCGCGGCCTCGCGGCCCCCGCGGGCCCTGCGCCCCGTGGACCAGTCGTTCGACGAGATGTACCACGGCCGGCACATCCTCGGGACGAGGAGCGGCTCCGACGGCCGGGCCGCGTACGGGGCCGGCGGCGCGTGGGTGGTCACCGTCGACGGCCGTCCGCTGCATCTGATGCGTCGCGCGGACGGCAGTTACATGAGCATGGTCGACCACTACCAGTCGTATCCGACACCGCTCGACGCGGCCCGCGCGGCCGTCGACGGGCTCGGCCCCTCGGAGCACCTGCGCGACATGGACATGGGCAGGCCGGCGGCCGGCGGAGGCGGCCTGGGGAACGGGGCGCTCGGACGCGGAGGCCTCGGGCGGACGGACACCGGGGGCAGCGGGACCGACCGGGGCGGGGCTCTCGGGAGCGGCACGGAGGGGGGCAGCCACCACCATGGTGTACACGCGTAAGGACGTCAGCACGCTCACCCGCACTGAGCGGCGCCGCTTCGTCGACGCGCTGCTGGCGGTCAAACGCAGGGGCGAGTACGACGAGTTCGTCCGCATGCACATCGAGTACTACGTCCCCGACGGTGAGGGCGAACTGCGTGCGGCCCACATGGCGCCGTCCTTCCTGCCGTGGCACCGGCGGTTCCTGCTGGAACTGGAGCGTGCCCTGCGCCGGGTGGACCCGGCGGTGAGCGTGCCCTACTGGGACTGGACGCGGGACCGCACGGCCACGTCGGTGCCCTGGACCGAGGACCTGCTCGGCGGCACCGGACGGGGCTCGGACCGGCAGGTCATGACCGGGCCCTTCGCCCACGCGCACGGCAAGTGGACGATCAGGGAAGCGGTGACCGACGGCGAGTTCCTCACCCGCGAGCTCGGACGCCCGCGCAGTCCGATCCAGCTGCCCACGCGGAACGAGCTGAACTCCGCACTGGACGAACGCGTCTACGACACGTCCCCGTGGAACTCCACGTCCACCCGCGGGTTCCGCAACAAGATCGAAGGGTGGGGCTCCGGTTCCGGCAGCTCGGCCTGGCGCAACCACAACCGCGTCCATCGCTGGGTCGGCGGACACATGCTCGGCGGCGCCTCCGTGAACGATCCGGTCTTCTGGCTGCACCACGCCTTCGTGGACCTTCAGTGGTCACGCTGGCAGAAGCGGCACGGCGGCGCTCGGTACCTGCCCGACCGGCCGCCGGCCCGGGGCGAGTCGCAGCACGGCCGGATCGTCGCCCGGCACGAGAAGATGCCGCCGTGGGGCGTGACTCCGGACTCGCTGGAGGACCACAGCGCCATCTACCGGTACGCGTAGGTACGGGGGTGCGGGCCCGGCACGCGGACCGCCGGCACGGTGATGTGGCCGCCACGCGTGGTGTGCGGCCGGTCGGCGGGCGCGGTCGCATCGGCAGTGCGCGGTCGGCGCGAGCGTTCGGATCGGCGGTGGTGCCGCCGGACACATGGGAGACAGCGGAAGGCCCCCGGCGGTGAACGCCAGGGGCCTCGCTCGTGCGCGTCGGGCTCAGTTGCCGTAGCCGCCGTCGTCGCCGTAGCCGCCGCCCTCGTGGTCGTCGCCGCCCTCGTGGTTGTCGACGTTCCCGCAGTGGTTGCCGAACGCCGGGTTCAGCAGGCCGATGACGTCGACGGTGTCCCCGCACAGGTTGACCGGCACGTTGATCGGGGCCTGGACCGCGTTGCCCGACACGGCGCCGGGCGAGCGGACGGCCTCGCCGGCGGCACCTGCGTCTGCCATGGCGAGACCGGCCCCGCTGAGCATCACGGCACCCGTCCCCATGGCGACGACGGTGGCCTTCGCGATGCGAGACATCACGTTCTCCTTTGAGTCGATGAGCGCGGCTGCACGGACGCGACCGCACTGCCCCTTCAACGCGCCCGTCCACACCTGGTCACGGCGTCGGTCGGGGGATCACCCTTTCCGAGCTGGGCTTTCGATGCGTCCACTGCCGTACGGCCGAAGGAACGGGAGGAAGAACGGGAGGAAATTCGTTACGGCGCCCGGCCCGCCCAGGACTAGCCTGCCGGGCATGCCGACCGACGAACCGACCGACCTTCCCACCGACCGGCCCACCGACCCGCCGAGCGGTCGGAGCGACCTGCCCGATCTGCCGGACCCCGCCGAACTCGTCGGCCTGATCGGCCTGTTCGCGGAGGAGAAGCGGGTGCGCGCCTTCGCCGCGGTGGCCCTCGGGGCGGACGACCCGACGCAGGTCAGGGAACGGGCGGGACTCTCCCCGAAGGACACCGCCGTCGCCCTGCGACGGCTCCGGGACCAGGGCGTGATCGCCGAGGCCGACGGACGCCTGGGCGTCGCCCACCAGCGCTTCCGGGATCTCGCACGTGCCGCCCGCCCGCGCGCGGCGGCCACCGAGGACTACGGCTCGCGGGACGAGCGGTCCGAGACGGTGCTGCGGACCTTCGTGCGCGACGGCCGCCTGGTCCGGCTGCCGTCGCAGTGGGAGCGCAAGCTGGTCGTGCTGCGGCACATCGCGGAGCGGACCTTCGAGCTCGGTGTCGAGTACCCGGAGCGGACCGTCAACGAGAAGCTCCGCGCCTGGTGCGAGGACGCCCCCGTCGACCATGTGACCCTGCGGCGCTACCTCGTGGACCTGCATCACCTGCAACGCCAGTACGGCTTCTACTGGCGGCCCGCGGCGACGGCCTGAGGGCTCGTGGCGACGACCTGAGGGCTCGTGATGACGGCCTGAGAGCTCGCGGCGACGGCCCGAGTGCCTGCGGCGCCGGCTCGGGCGCCCGCGGGCCGGGTGCTCAGCCCAGCCGGCGCACGGGCTCGCCGGCCAGGAACGCCTGGATGTCCTCGACGGCCGCGCCGTAGTACGTCTCGTAGTTGGCCCGCGACACATAGCCGAGGTGCGGGGTCGCCAGCAGGCGCGGGGCCGAGCGCATCGGGTGGTCGGCGGGGAGCGGTTCGATGTCGAACACGTCGACGCCCGCGCCCGCGATCCGGCCCTCGTGCAGGGCGGCGAGCAGCGCGTCCTGGTCGACGATCGCCGCGCGCGAGGTGTTGACGAGGTACGCGGTCGGTTTGAGGAGCGCCAGCTCGGACGCGCCGACCAGGCCCCGGGTGCGTTCGCCGAGCGCGAGGTGGACCGAGACGAAGTCGCTGCTCGCGAGCAACTCCTCCTTGGAGGCCGCCCGTTCCACACCGACCTCGGCGGCGCGCTCCGCGGTGAGGTTCTGGCTCCAGGCGCTGACCCGCATGCCGAAGGCGAGTCCGACCCGGGCCACCCGGCCGCCGATCTTCCCGAGCCCGAGCAGGCCGAGCCGGCGGCCGTGCAGATCGGCGCCCACGGTGCTCTGCCAAGGGCCGCCCGTCCGCAGCGCGTCGTTCTCGGTGACGATGCCGCGGGCCAGGCCGAGCAGCAGCGCCCAGGTCAGCTCCACCGGGGGCGTCGAGGAGCTGGGGGTGCCGCACACGGTCACGCCGTACGTCTCGGCGGCGGCGTAGTCGATCACCGAGTTGCGCATTCCGGAGGCGATCAGCAGCCTGAGCCGGGGCAGCCGGGCGAGCAGCGACGCCGGGAAGGGCACCCGCTCGCGCAGGGTGACGACGATGTCGAAGTCCGCCAGCGCCGCCGCCAGCGCGTCCTCCGCCGCGGCCTCGCCGCCCACGGCGGAGCCGGCGGCCCGGGGCCGCTCGCGGAAGCTGACGACCTCCACGTCGTCGGCGAGCGGCGACCAGTCGGCCACCTCGGTCGCGACTCCCTGGAAGTCGTCGAGCACGGCGCAGCGAAGTCGCATGTCAGGTCCCTCCCAGGATCAACCGGACCCTATCCGAGCCGTGTCGGGGCCGGAGCGTCCGGATGCGGGGCGGCTCCCGGGAAGCCACGACGGCCCCTCCCGCCGCATGGCAGTATCTGGGCTCCATGAGTGCGTCCCCGGCAGTACGGAGCCTGCGCGCGGCGGTGTTCGCCGTGCTGTGCGTGCTGCTTGCCGCCGGGGGACACGGACTGGCCACGGGACAGGCACCGCCGCTCCGGGCGGACGCTGCCGGGATCCTCGCCGTCTTCGTCGCCGCCTGTCTGCTGGGCGGCCGGGAACGGTCGCTGCTCGGGATCGGCGGCGGGATGCTGGCCGCGCAGGCCGGGCTCCACTTCGGGTTCGAGGCCGCCCGGCCACGCATGGCGATGCCCATGCACGGGGCGCACATGACGCACACGCACGCCATGACACCGCACGCCACGGCCGCACATCTGGCCGCGGCCCTGCTGGTGACCTGGTGGCTGCGGCGCGGTGAGGCCGCGCTGTGGACCCTGCTGCGGTGGGCCGTGACGCTCGTCCCGGGTCTCGTGGCGTGGTGGCGGGTACGGACGGGAACGTCCTTCGCACCGGCGCGCCGGGGTGCCGTGCACCGCGTGTCGGTGCCGGCGCGTCCGCTGCGGCAGGTGCTGCTGCGGTACGCCGTCTTTCGTCGGGGACCGCCGGCCGGGCTCGCGTACACGACCTGACCGCGTTCCACACCAGTACGGAGTCCCCTGATGTCCCCGATGAGCACCACCCTGCGCCGCGCCGGCGTCGTCGCCGCCCTGAGCACCGCCGGAGTCCTGGCCGCGGCGGGTGCCGCCTTCGCGCATGTGACGGTCCACCCCGAGAGCTACCCCAAGGGCGCCACGGACGGTGTCCTGACCTTCCGCGTCCCCAATGAGGAGGACACCGCCAGCACCACGAAGGTGCAGGTGTTCCTGCCCACCGACCATCCCGTCCTGGGTGTTCTGGTCACTCCGCAGGCGGGCTGGACCGCCAAGGTGACGACCACCCGGCTGAAGAAGCCGATCAAGACGGACGACGGCACGATCACCGACGCCGTCTCGGAGATCACCTGGACCGGCGGCCGGATCCGGCACGGCGAGTTCCAGGACTTCGACGTCGCCTTCGGTCAACTGCCCGACGACACCGACCAGCTGACCTTCAAGACCCTGCAGACCTACTCGGACGGCAAGGTGGTCCGCTGGATCGAGGAGACGCCGAAGGGCGGCGAGGAGCCGGAGAGCCCGGCGCCGCTGCTCTCGCTCACCGCCGGGAGCGAGGGCGGAGCGGGCTCCGGTGAGGGGTCGTCCTCGGCCTCCTCGTCGGCGCCGGCGTCGGAGTCGACCGCCAAGGCCTCGACGGCGAGCGACAAGAGCAGTGACTCGACCGCCCGCGGCCTGGGTGTCGCCGGGCTGGTCGTGGGTGTCCTCGGGCTGCTCGCCGCAGGGTTCGCCCTCGCCCGCGGCCGGAACGCACGCTCCTAGCCGCCGCGCGGCGCCCGCGACCGGAACGCGGGCGCCCGTCCACAGCGCGGCAGCCGCCCCGCCGGTTCCGGTCGGTGGGGCGGCGGCTCGGTGTCAGTTCCCGTCGGCGGGGCGGACCGCCCAGCGCTGCTCGACCTTGGCGAGCCGCCAGTACGCCACCGCCGCCGCCCAGACGACGACGAACAGGCCGACGATGATGTACCCGACGTTGTCCAGGTCGAGGCCCGCTATCCAGCCGGTCACCGCGTCGCTCAGTTCGAGCTTGTCGTGCAGGACGCCCACCAGCTCGATGGTGCCGATGAAGAAGGCCACCGCGATGGACAGGCCGGTGATGGTGAGGTTGTAGAAGACCTTCCGGACCGGGTTGGAGAAGGCCCACTGGTAGGCGAAGTTCATGAACGTGCCGTCCAGGGTGTCGAACAGGCTCATCCCCGCGGCGAACAGCAGCGGCAGGCACAGGATCGCGTACCAGGGCAGCCCGGCCGCGGCGCCGCTGCCCGCCATCACCATCAGCGTGACCTCGGTGGCGGTGTCGAAGCCCAGGCCGAACAGGAAGCCCAGCGGATACATCTGTCCCGGCCGGGTGATGGACTTCGTGAAACGGCCGAGGACGCGGTTCATGAACCCGCGTGAATCCAGGTGCTGTTCGAGTTCGGCCTCGTCGTACTCGCCCGCGCGCATCGCCCGGAACACCCGCAGGATGCCGACGAGCGCCACCAGGTTCAGGGCCGCGATCAGGTAGAGGAACGACCCGGAGACCGTGGTGCCCATGACACCGAGCACCTGATGCGTGCTGGAGCCCTCGTTCATGATGCGCCCGGCCAGCTGGGTGCCTCCGGCGATGAGCGCGGCCAGCAGGACCACGACGCTGGAGTGCCCGAGCGCGAACCAGAAGCCCACCGACACCGGTCGCTTGCCGTCGGCCATCAGCTTCCGGGTGGTGTTGTCGATCGCGGCGATGTGGTCGGCGTCGAAGGCGTGCCGCATGCCCAGCGTGTAGGCCGTGACGCCGAGTCCGATGCCGAAGGCCCTGGAACCGACCTCGTAGTGCTCGGGCACCACGAGCAGGAACAGGATGCCGAAGGCGACGACGTGCAGGCCCGCGATCGCGGCGAGGAGCACGGCGGTCCGTACCGTGTCCTCGCGCCGCCAGCGGAACGTGGCGGCGGAAGGGGACGACTGCGTGGGCAGGGTCATGCGGTCACGCTCCAGCACCTCGTGGATCACTTCGTGAGATGCCGTGGCCGGTCTCCTGGCTGACGGGTTCGCGCGTCCGCCCCTGCCTTCCCGGCCGCACGGCCAGTGGCGCCGCCCGAGGAGGGCGGCACGGGACGGAAACTCCCCGATCACAGTGGCGAGGGCCGCTCCGGCCTGGGCCCCTGAGGGGCCGTCACCGGTCTTCCCGAACACCACGGCCCGACAACCGTAGGGGCGGCCCGGGCCCGCTGCAAAGCCGAGCGCCCGTGCGGGTATCGAAGATCACAAACGGCTGCCCGCGGCGCGGGACCGCCTGACCCGGGGTGCGGGACACGTCCGGCCGGCCGGTGGAGCGGCCCCTCGGCAGGGCCCGTGCCCCCGGGCGCCTGGGGCGGGCCGGGGCCACGGGCTCACGAAGCCGTCCTGAGTACGGTCACCCGCTGCCGAGCTGCCGAGCTGCCGGGTGGCTCAGTCCTGTGCGGCTCAGTCCTGCGTGGGTGACTTCTTGCGGCGGACCAGGACCACCGCGGCGCCGCCGATGACGACGAGGGCGATGGCGATCCCCGCGATGACAGGCGTCGCGTTCGAACTGCCGGTCTCGGCGAGATCGCTGTCGCCGGCGGACGTGCCGCCCACCGAGGCAGGGCTCGGCTCACTGACCGTCTGGGTCGTGATGTCGTTCGCGCTGCCCTGGGTCTTGCAGTCGAGGACGCCCTTGAACCGCTTCTGGAAGCCGTTCGGACCGGTGATCGTGAAGTCGTACGCCTGGTCCTCCTGGAGCGGAATGGTCACCGTCCCGGACGCGCCCGCCCCGATGGTGTGCTCGCTCCCCATCAGCTCGAAGGTGAACGGCTCGTCGCCCTCATTGGCCGCCGTGATGTCCACGCCACCCTCGGCGCAGTTCTTCTTGGCGGACAGAGCCGGTATGGCGCCCTTCTCGGCCCAGTTGGCGGTCGCCGTCGCGGAGACCGTCGACTCGCTGGAGCCCGCGAGGATCTGGGTCTGGCTGCGGGTCTCGGAGGTGAAGGCACGGCCGACCGGCACGGTCGTGGAGGCCTGCACCGTCAGCGCGGCCGAACCGTCCGCGCTGTCCTTCGGGACGTCGAAGTAGACGTGGCCGCCGTCGACGGCGGACGTCACCGGCTTGCCGTCCTTGTCCACGATCTTCACGCCTGCGGCGTCCGCCGGGGGCGCCACCGCCACGCTGTCCGCGTTGGTGTGCACCGTGACCGGGCCGAGCCGCTCGCCGGCATGGCCGGAGACCGCGGGCGGGGTGAGGCTCAGCGAGGCCTTGGGCTCGGGGAGGTTCCGCGCGCTCTTCTGCAGGTAGTCCGCGAGCTTCTGCGCGCCGGGGTCGGCCGCGTCCACGTCGGCGCCGTCCGAGTACCGCCAGATGGCCACCTGCGTGCCGGCGGCCGCGTCCTTCTCCGTGAGGCTCGCGACGCCGGCCTTCGCGGCGAGGGCCGCGAGGTCGTTCACCTGCGGGTAGGAGTTCTGCAGGATCCAGCGGATCTTGCCCGCGTCCTTGTTGGCGCCCAGCGACGTGCCGCTCCAGGGCGTCTCCTGGTACTTGGCGTCCCGCTGGGTCGGGTTGTGGAGGTCGACGCAGTAGGTCTGCAGCATGCCGCCGTCGTCGACGGACATCTCGAACAGACCCGCGGAGACCCACGAGTCCTCGCCGTGGTCGTGGATGACGGCGGAGCCGTAGGTCTTCAGGTCGCCGATGGTGGCGGTCGCGCCACCGAGGCTCTGCGGGGTCTCGTCGGCGGCGGCCGTGCCGGCGGTGGCGAGCGCCCCCGCGGCGACGAGACCCGACACCAACGTCGCGGCGGTGAGACGGGCTGTCACCCGCCTGCGCGCGAACGACGCAGAGAACGAACGAAACACAGAATTCCCCTTCGCGCAGGACCCGTTGATGTGGGGGAAGGTCCCGCCAGCAGAATCAGAAGCCCCGTGAGCTATGCCCGGCATCCTAAAGACGCGGCGCACCACGCTCCCCGGTCATTCCATCCGATAACCGATCCGACTCGGAATCGTTATCGCTCACCTGCTTGTGAGCTGCGCTTATCGACAAATCAATGATGGCGGATCGGTTTGAATTCGCCGATAAGTCGCAGTTCGGTCAGATCGCGCGGTCCTCTGACATCACGTCACTCCGACAGGCTCGGACCGCTGTTGGGAGGCCGCGTCCGGAGAGGCGGGTGGAGGTGTCTCCCAACTCGGTTCAGGGCGGGGCGGCGAGACCGGTCCCGTGTCCCCCTTCGGCGGTCGGCGGAAGGCCGATGTGCCGCGTGACAGGTCGTGTCCGACCGCCGTCGCGTCGATGTCCGCGGACGTCCAGCTCTGGCCGTCCCGCGTCTCCGTACGGACCTTCAACCGCCCCTGGACGAGGACCGGATCGCCCACGGAAACGGACGCCCCCACGTTCGTCGCGAGGGACCTCTTCGCCCACACCGTGAAGAAATTGGTGTGCCCGTCGACCCACTCGTTCTTCTCGCGGTCCCAGTAACGCGAGGTGACCGCCAGCCGGAACCGGGCCGACGCCCCGGTCGGCGCCTCCCGGTAGACCGGTTGCGTCGCGACGTTCCCCACCACGCACACCGTCGTCTCGTTCATGCCCGAACCCCTCTCCCGTGCGAATGCGTCCGACGCGGCGACCGCTGCGCTGCTGCGGTCGCCGCGAGTTCAGACTGCCTCCGCCGGGCCGGGCCCGCCGGGCCCTGTGGGTCACCGGCCGATTGTGGACAACCGTCTCACTCGAAGGAGTGGCAGCCGTCCGGCACGACGCGTCACCCGACGGAGGCCGGCGCCGCCCCCGTCACCCGCCCGTACTCCTCGCGGACCTCCCGGTACCGCAGCAACTCCGCGGCCAGGGGATCGAGCACACGGGCCCTGCCGCATCCGGTGGCCGCCTCGCGCAGCCGCCGTTCCGCCTCCTGCCCATAGCGCCGGGCCGGCCCGCGGGCCGCCATTCTGCTGCCCCACTCGACGAGCGGGCCTCCGACGATGCCCGCCACCATCAGCAGCACCGGCACCCCGAGGTTCGGGGACATCACCCCGACGATCTGCGCCACCAGCCACAGACCGCCGACGATCTGAAGGATCGTCATCGACGCCTGCGCGAGCACGGCGACCGGCCACCAGCCGGGCCGCGGTGGACGCCTCGCCGGTGTCGTGGCGCGCACCGCCATCTCGTCCAGGGCCTCGGGCAGCCCCTGCGCCCCTCGCACGGCGGCCTCGCGCACCGCCAGGGACCAGGGGGCGGGCAGTCCGTACGCCGCCCGGTCCGCGACCACCCGTACGGCCTGCTCCACGCGCTGGCGTGCCGTGGCCTCCTCGTCCGCGGGGTCCCGCACCGGCAGACGCGCCGTCTGGGGATCGCGCCGCTCCTGCGTCCACCGCCACAGCCGCAGCCAGGGCGTGCCGCAGGCCCGGTTGGCGTT
Source organism: Streptomyces siamensis (assembly GCF_039543605.1). Lineage (NCBI taxonomy): Bacteria > Bacillati > Actinomycetota > Actinomycetes > Kitasatosporales > Streptomycetaceae > Streptomyces > Streptomyces siamensis. The sequence goes on from NZ_BAABKB010000002.1 coordinate 380,451, forward strand.
GCGGCGCCAGGCGCGCTCGGCCGCCTCCCCGGCCGCGACGGCGCCCACCGCGTCCGCGAGCCGGTCCGAGAACTCGTCGCGGGCCTCCTCGCTGAGCCCGACGCGCCGACCGGTCACGTACGCCGGGCGCAACTGCGCGGCGGTCGCGTCCACATCGGCCGAGATCCGGCGCCCGGGCGCCTTGCGCCTGGTCACGAACTGGCCGAGGACCTCACGCAGTTCCCCGACTCCGTCCCCGGTGAGCGCGGACAGCGCGAGCACGGTCGCGCCCGGTTCACCGTGCTCGCCGAGCGCGATGCCGTCCTCGTCGAGCAGCCGCCGCAGGTCGTCCAGGACCTGGTGGGCGGCCTCCCCGGGCAGCCGGTCCACCTGGTTGAGCACGACGAACATGACCTCGGCGTGTCCGGCCATGGGCCGCAGGTAGCGCTCGTGGATGACGGCGTCCGCGTACTTCTCGGGATCCACCACCCAGATGACCGCGTCGACGAGCTTCAGGACGCGGTCGACCTGCTCACGGTGCTGGACGGCGGCGGAGTCGTGGTCGGGCAGGTCGACCAGGACGAGACCGCGCAGCTGCGCCTCGGCCTCCGGGCTCTGCAAGGGCCGTCTGCGGAGCCGGCCCGGGATGCCGAGCCGGTCGATGAGCGTGGCCGCGCCGTCGCTCCAGCTGCACGCGATGGGCGCCGCGGTGGTCGGCCGGCGGACGCCGGTCTCCGAAATGGCCACGCCCGCGAGCGCGTTGAACAGCTGGGACTTGCCGCTGCCCGTCGCCCCTGCGATGGCCACGACGGTGTGCTGCCCGGAGAGCTTGCGCCGCGCCGCGGCTTCGTCGAGGACCCGGCCGGCCTCCGCGAGGGTGTCGCTGTCGAGCCGCGCCCGCGAGACGCCCACGAGTTCACGCAGTGCGTCCAGACGCGCGCGCAGCGGGGCGTCGTACGCGAGTGGTGCCGGCGGGGCCTGCACGGCGGGTCTGGTGTCCGGCGCGGGCGGTTCCCCGCCGGTGGCCGGCTCCGTCACGCGCCGTGCGATGAGCCCGTCGTCCCAGACCGCGTCGCCGTCCGCGCGCGCGGACCCGTCGTCGCCGTTCACGCGCGCGTGCCCGTCGCCTTCACCGGCGGCGGCGCGCTGGGGGAGCCCGGCCGCGGCGGGCTTCCTGGCTCCGGCGCCCCTGCGGAACCGGCCCTCGGCGGCAGCCGCCTCCTTGCGGACCGCCGGCCGCTCCTTGGCGAGCCCGGTGTTCTTCCGGCGCGTGTCCTCGGAGGGGGTGTCATCCTTGGCGGCGCCCGCGGGGCGCTCGTCGCCCGCGCGGTTCCGGCCCGGTCGGCCGCCGCCCTCGGACGGGGCGTCCCCGGACCGGACGCCTCCGGACGAGGTGGCCCCGGTACGGGCGTCGGCCCGCCTGTCCTGGGAGCGGCCCTCCTGAGTCCCGCTTCCTTCGGACCGGGCCTCTCGCGGATTCCGACCTTCGGAACGGGCCGGTGAGGGCTCGGTACCCCCGGAGCGGGCCTCGTCGGACCGGGCCCCTGCGGGGCGGGCCTCGTCCGACCGGCCCCCTGCGGGGTGGGCGTCCGCTGATCGGGCCTCTGCGGACCGGGCGTCCGCCGGGCGGGCGCCCTTGTCCCGGCCCTGCGGCGTGCCGCCGCCTCCGGACCGTTCGTCCCGTGGGCGGCCTTCCCGCGGGCCGCCCTCCGCGGGGCGGCCCTCTCCCTCGGGTCCCCGGGTGCCGCGTCTCTCACCGTCGTGCGCGTCCCCGTCGTGCCCACCGGCGGGACGGTCGCCCCCGAGGCGTCCGTCCCCGGGGCGTCCGTCGCCGGGGCGCTCCTGACCGTGCGCGGCCTCCCCGCGGGGACTCTCTCCGCGCGGATCGTCCCCCTGCGGGTCGTCTCCGGGACGGTCGGCGTGATCCGTGTGGTCAGTGACGGCAGTCACCGCGGTCACCTCTCCTTCTGCAGTACGGACAGCGCGGCGATGAGTTCGGCCTGGGGTTCCGCGTGGACGTCGAGTGCGTCGAGCGGCGCGAGACGGCGTTCCCGCTCGTTGTTCAGGGTCCTGTCGAGGTAGTCCGTCAGCAGTCGGCCGCCCCGGTCGCGCAGCCGCAACGCGCTGTGGGCGCCGATCCGCTCCGCGAGCCCCTCGCCCGCGTTCCGCGCCCGGCGGCCGCCCAGGAGCGCGGTGGCGACCAGCGCGGCCACCATCTCGGTGTCGGGCGCGACGCTCTTCTCGAGACCGCGCACCTCCTCCTCCGCGTACTCCTCCATGACGCGCCGCCAGCGCCGTACGGCCATCCCGATGCGGTGCTCGGCGCTCTCCAGGGTCGGATCGCGGTCCATCAGGCCCGGGGCCTCCGCGGCCGGTTCGCGCCGCCACACCTCGTCCACGCGCTCGTCGGCCGCCGTGACCGAGCACAGCAGCAGCGCGCTCAGGCTCTCGACGAGGGAGTCGAGCAGCTCGCCCGCGGTGCAGTCCAGGGGAAAGGCGCGCCACCGCTTGAGCGCACCCCCGGAGAGCACGGCACCGGCCTGCAAACGGCCCTTCACGCGCGCGTGTTCGAGGTCGTAGGCACTCTCGACGGCCGAGGTGAGACGCAGCGCCGCGGCGTACTGCGCGGCTGCCGCACCGGCCAGTTCGGGCATCCGCCTCATCAGAGAGTCGAGCACTCCCTGCGCCGTCCGGGCCATCGCCTCGTGGCGGGCGCCCGGCTCCTGCGCGCGGTGCACGAGCCACGTACGCAGCGGCGCGACGGCACTGGCGGGCAGCAGACCGCCGCCCCACGCGGACTCCGGCAGCTCGGGCACGGTGAAGCGGGGCACCTCGCCGAGCCCGGCCTTGGTGAGCAGGGCGCCGTACTGGCGCGAGACCTCCGTCACCACCTGGTGGGGCACCCGGTCGAGCACGGTGACCAGGGTCGCCTTGTTCTCCTTGGCCGTGCGCAGCATGTGCCACGGCACGGCGTCGGCGTACCGGGCGGCCGTAGTGACCATGACCCAGATGTCGGCCGCGCAGATCAGCTCGGCCGCGAGCACACGATTGTCGGCGACCAGGGAGTCGATGTCGGGGGCGTCGAGCAGGGCGAGGTTGCGGGGGAGGGTGTCGGCGGTCTCGATGCGCAGCACCGGCTCCATGGAGTGCCCGGAGAGCCCGGGAAGATCGTCGCCCGGCTCCTGATGGGGTTTCCACACGCGCGTGAGCTGGGGCAGCACGCGCATCCCGCTGAACCAGTGATGGTCTTCGGGATGGCATACGAGCACCGGGGTACGGGTCGTCGGCCGCAGCACCCCCGCCTCGCTGACACGCCGTCCGACAAGGGAGTTGACGAGAGTCGACTTGCCCGCGCCGGTCGATCCACCGATCACGGCGAGCAGCGGTGCTTCGGGCTGTCTCAGCCGGGGCACCAAATAGTCGTCGAGCTGTGCGAGCAGTTCGTCGCGGTTGGCACGCGCGCGTGGAGCCCCCGCCAGGGGCAGCGGGAAGCGTGCGGCGGCGACACGGTCGCGCAGGGCGGAGAGTGCGTCGAGCAGCTGAGGCCGTACGTCCAAGGTCACCACATGCGAAGAATGCCCAATTTTGGCGGCATTCTGAAGCATATGGGTGTGTCTGCGCGCCGACAGGACACACGGGGCGGAAGGGATGACTGGGGCGCAGGCATAACGAGTGCACAACACCCGATGCGTGAGGCGCCAAAAGCGGTGCACGATTCGTACCCGCCTGCGATTATCGGGACCGCTTCACTGAACCTCCACATCGAGCCACGGAGGCGAAGCACGAGGGACAAGGAGGCGAGAGCCCTATCCTTGTGCCCGGCAAGGTCAAGGATCAGCCCACACCCGGGCACCGCGACACAGGCCACCACACCCGGCCCCCGTAGCTCAGTGGATAGAGCAGGCGCCTTCTAAGCGCTTGGCCGCAGGTTCGAGTCCTGCCGGGGGCGCCATGCTGCTCAGACCTGCGGATTCGCGGTTCGATCAAGCACTCGGGGCTGTGATCCATCCGCGTCATCGAGCTCGGGCCGAGCGCCTGTGGCCACCTTCGCCCTCCTCTCCGGCCGTACGCCCATGAGCGTGCTCAGCGCGCTGCGACGGACGACCTGACGGCGCGGACCCCGGGCCGGCCCGCGCGAGTACGGACGCTGGAAGCGGCTCTCCGGCGCGATCTCGGATTTCCGGAATGTCATCGCCCGGATGGCCGTCATCGTGGACGACGCACCGGTCCACGCCGCCTGCCGAAAGGCGCCGCGTGCCTGGTGCGCTGACGGCTCCTCAGTGGCGGCAGCGGCCCCTTCCGTCCGGCGCGTGCCCGCCCGCCGTGAGCGGGCGCGAGTGCCTGCGTACGAGGGCGTCCGTGCGTGCGACGGCGTCCGTGCGTGCCACGGTGTCCCTGCGTGCGGAGCAGTCCCTGGGAACGAAGGCGTCCCGCACCGTGAATCCGGTGCGGGACGCCCCGCCGATGTCGGCGGCCCGGTCGAAGAAGTCGGGCCGGAGAGGCCCGGTCGTCCCGGCTGCCCGGGTCGACCCTGATGGGGGAGGCCCGGTTCCGTCCGACCGGGCGCGCTGCCCGGACCCGCCCCGGTCGGGAAGGTCCGTCTCCGGCCGACCGGGCACGGCTGCCCGGACCGAAGGGGCCCGGGGCCGGTCCGCTCGGGTCAGGCCCTCAGCGGGTGCGAGGTCCTGCCCGACGCCTCGTCGATCTCGTCGTGTGCCTTGGTCAGCAGCCTCATCGCCAGCTCGTTCAGAGCACGAGCCCCCGCGACCTCCTCGCCGACCCTCGGCTGATTCGAGTCGGAGGGGTGGCGGCTGGCGTATCCGTGGGCGCGTACCTCACTGCCGTCGGGCAGTCTCAGGAGCGCGGCGGCACGTGTGCGGTGGTCGTCCTCCTCGAACTCCATCTCCACATGCCATCCGACCGCGGTCCGTGTCTTTGTCTCCATCATTGTGATCACCTCCGGGGCAGGCCCCAGCCCCTACTACCAGAATGTGCCCCTTCGCACCGCTCCGCACGAGGTGGCGGTCGACCAGGACGCGCAGTCACGCGGCGGTCACCCACAGGGCCCGGCGGGGAGCCGGCCGGCGATCACCCGCGCCGCTTGGCGATCTGCCACCAGCTCGCGAGCGCCACGACGACGATGAGGCAGAGCAGCCCCACCACCCAGCCCGATCCGCCGAAGTAGTAGAAGTGGAAACCTCTACCGCGTCGCCGTATCGCGAGTTCGAACACGGTGTCCACAGAAGTCATGGACAGGGACTGTAGGCCAGGCCGCGGCGCACCGTGCCGACCGTCGTCCGGGTGATCACGCCCGGGCCGTCCCTGGGCCGTGCGCGCCCGCTCGGCAGCGACCGACGGCGACGGCCGGCGACAGATCAGCTACGGACGGAGGCGGTGAATGGCCAGGTCACGGCCCCGCGACCGAACGGGTTTCCTTCGAGGGGTAGCCGTCAGGCAAGATGGGGTGTATCTGCCCACTGCCGATTTCAAGCGTCCGGACGGTTTCTCTTGGCTGAGTTCATTTACACCATGCGCAAGACGCGCAAGGCGCACGGCGACAAGGTGATCCTCGACGACGTCACCTTGAACTTCCTGCCGGGTGCGAAGATCGGTGTGGTCGGTCCGAACGGAGCCGGTAAGTCCACCGTTCTCAAGATCATGGCGGGCCTCGAGCAGCCCTCCAACGGTGACGCGTTCCTGTCGCCGGGCTACAGCGTCGGCATGCTGCTCCAGGAGCCTCCGCTCGACGAGTCCAAGACGGTCCTGGAGAACGTGCAGGACGGCGCCGCCGAGATCATGGGCAAGCTCAAGCGCTTCAACGAGGTCGCCGAGCTCATGGCGACCGACTACTCGGACGCGCTCATGGAGGAGATGGGCAAGCTCCAGGACGACCTGGACCACGCCAACGCGTGGGATCTGGACGCCCAGCTGGAGCAGGCCATGGACGCCCTGGGCTGCCCGCCCGGCGACTGGCCGGTCACCAACCTCTCCGGTGGCGAGAAGCGCCGCGTCGCGCTGTGCAAGCTGCTCATCGAGGCGCCCGACCTGCTGCTGCTGGACGAGCCCACCAACCACCTGGACGCCGAGTCCGTGCAGTGGCTGGAGCAGCACCTCGCGAAGTACGCGGGCACCGTCGTCGCCGTCACCCACGACCGGTACTTCCTCGACAACGTCGCCCAGTGGATCCTCGAGCTCGACCGCGGCCGCGCCATCCCCTACGAGGGCAACTACTCCACGTACCTCGACAACAAGGCCTCCCGCCTGAAGATCGAGGGCCAGAAGGACGCCAAGCGCGCCAAGCGGCTCAAGGAAGAGCTGGAGTGGGTGCGGTCCAACGCCAAGGGGCGTCAGGCCAAGTCCAAGGCGCGTCTCGCGCGCTACGAGGAGATGGCGGCCGAGGCCGACAAGATGCGGAAGCTGGACTTCGAGGAGATCCAGATCCCGCCGGGCCCGCGCCTGGGCTCCATCGTCGTCGAGGTCAACAACCTCTCCAAGGCCTTCGGCGAGAAGGTCCTGATCGACGACCTCTCCTTCACGCTGCCGCGCAACGGGATCGTCGGTGTCATCGGCCCGAACGGCGCCGGCAAGACCACGCTCTTCAAGATGATCCAGGGCCTGGAGACGCCGGACTCCGGCTCGATCAAGGTCGGCGACACGGTCAAGATCTCGTACGTCGACCAGAGCCGCGAGAACATCGACCCGAAGAAGACGCTGTGGGCCGTCGTCTCCGACGAGCTGGACTACATCAACGTGGGCCAGGTCGAGATGCCGTCGCGCGCGTACGTCTCCGCCTTCGGCTTCAAGGGCCCCGACCAGCAGAAGCCGGCCGGCGTCCTCTCCGGTGGTGAGCGCAACCGCCTCAACCTGGCGCTGACGCTCAAGCAGGGCGGCAACCTACTGCTCCTCGACGAGCCGACCAACGACCTCGACGTCGAGACGCTGTCCTCCCTGGAGAACGCGCTGCTCGAGTTCCCGGGCGCGGCCGTGGTCGTCTCCCACGACCGCTGGTTCCTCGACCGGGTCGCCACGCACATCCTGGCGTACGAGGGCGACTCCAAGTGGTTCTGGTTCGAGGGCAACTTCGAGTCGTACGAGAAGAACAAGATCGAGCGGCTCGGCCCGGACGCGGCGCGTCCGCACCGTGCCACCTACAAGAAGCTGACCCGGGGCTGATCGATCTTGCGGCACATCTACCGCTGCCCGCTGCGCTGGGCGGACATGGACGCGTACGGCCACGTCAACAACGCGGTCTTCCTCCGCTACCTGGAGGAAGCACGTATCGACTTCCTGACCCGCCCGGACAAGCAGTTCAAGCAGGGGTCCGTGGTGGCGCGCCACGAGATCGACTACAAGCGGCAGCTCGTCCACCGGCGCGAGCCGGTGGACATCGAGCTGTGGATCACGGAGATAAGGGCGGCGGCGTTCACGATCACGTACGAGGTCAAGGACGCGGAGCAGCTCTACGTCCGCGCCGCGACCGTGGTCGTGCCGTTCGACTTCGAGGCCCAGCGCCCCCGTCGCATCACCGCCGAGGAACGTGAGTTCCTGGAGGAGTACCGGGACGACGAGGGCGGCAAGGGCGCCGAGGCCGCCGAGGCCGGAAAGCTCGACGAGGACGGCGAGGCCGTCGCGGCATGACCGTCCTGCACCTCGTCGACGCGGGGGAGGCGGCGGACCTCGCCGCCTTCCTCTCCCGGCTGGTCCACTACGACCGCGCGGCGGCCGTGCGCCTTCAGGCGCACGGCACCACGCTCGCGGTCTTCGGCCGGCCACCGTCGTTCGAGGTCCTCGCCGTCCGTACGGCGCGCCTCGCCAAGCCGTACGAGAACGGGCTCGACCTCACCCTGGACGTGACCGTCTCGGCCGGTGAACTCCTGGAGTCCGTCGACGAGTCGGCGGCCACCGCCGCGGTGCCGGCCGCCGTCACCGGGCCGCCGTGGGCCGGGGTGCTCCCGCCGCGCGGCGGCTGGAGGCCCGAGCCGGGACTGCCCGCCGCGGACGCCGTGCGCGCCATGGTCGCCGGTGCGGTGGCCGAATTCCGTTCCCGTACACAGGAGTTGGCGCCCGATCGGCGTACGCGCGCCGAACTCGACCGGATCGGGCGGGAGATCTGGTCCCGGCCGATCGGCGACACCGGCCTTCCGGTACGGGCCGCGCACGCGGCGCAGTCACTGGGATTCCTGCGACCCGCGCGGCCCGGGACGGGGTCCGGGGCCGCGGCCGGGGAGAGCCCGCTCGGGCTGTACTCGTCGGGCGCGTGGCTGCGGCTGCGCACGCCGTACGGGTCGATCGTGGTCCGTCGGACGGGACTCGGCGCGCTGGACGTCAGCGTCCGCTGACCGCGCGCCCGACCGCCTTCGCGGGCCTCGTCCGCCGACCGTGCAGGGCACCGCCTGCGTGGGCTTTGTCCGCCGACCGTGCAGGGCACTGCCTTCGCGGGCTCGTCCGCCTGCCGGGCGCAAGGCACCGCCTTCGCGGGCTTCTCAGCCGGGCGCGCTGTCGTCCGGCCAGACGCCGATGTGGTCCGGCTCCAGTTCCAGCGCCACGCGGTCCCGCATGCCCAGCGCCTCGGTGTACTCGGCGGGGAGCTGGAGGCGGCCCGCCCGGTCGAGCATCGCGTACTCACGGGCCACCACCGCCTCCTGACCGGTCGTGGCGTCGACCTCGGTGCGGCGCAGCACCTCCGTGGACGTGCGGCCGTCGCGGATCGCGACCGTGCGGCGGACCTCGCCGGCGACCGCCTGGTCGTGGGTGACGATCACGATGGTGGTACCGAGGTGTTCGTTCGCCGTGCGGAACGCGGCGAAGATCTGCTCGGCGGTGTGGGAGTCCAGTTCGCCGGTGGGCTCGTCCGCGAGCAGCACGGCGGGGGCGTTCGCCAGCGCCACGGCGATGGCGACGCGCTGCTGCTGACCGCCCGACATCTGGTGCGGGCGACGGTTCCGGCAGTCGGCGATCCCCAGCAGCTCCAGCAGTTCCAGGGCGCGTTCGGACTGGGCACGGCGGGTGCGGCGGCCTCCTCGGGCGGCGCCGGACAGCTGCATCGGCAGGGCGACGTTCTGGGCCGCCGTCAGATAGGGGAGGAGGTTGCGGGACGTCTGCTGCCAGACGAACCCGACGACCTCCCTGCGATAGCGCAGCCGGTCCTTCGACCCCATGGTCAGCAGGTCGCGTCCCGCGACGCGCGCGGCACCCGCGGTGGGGGTGTCCAGGCCGGCCAGGATGTTCATCAGGGTCGACTTGCCGCTGCCCGAAGCGCCCACCAGGGCCATCAACTCGCCCTCGCGGACCAGCAGGTCGAGCCCCTGGAGCGCCTGGACCTCCACACCGTCGGTGGAGAAGATCCGGACCAGTCGGTCACAGGTGATCAGGGCGTCGTGGCCGTAGGCGGGACGGTCCCGGCGCGCGGTGGCACGGTCGGCGAGATCGGCGAAGGTGGGATCGGTGGTGGTCATCGCCTGCCTCCGGCGGGGGTCACGGGGACGCTGGTCGAGTACGGGTCCGGACGCACGGCCGGACGAGCCGAAGGGCCGTGCCGGGCCTGGCGGCTTCCTGAACCGGGGGCCTGCCGGTCCGGGCGGCTCCCAGGACGACAGGCCTCTCGGGCCGGGTGGCTTCGTGAGCGGGTGGTGACCTCTCGGACCGGGTGGCCTCCAGGGCCGCGGATCTTCCCGGCCGGCGGGTTTCCTGGGCCGGAGTGATGCAGGGCCGGCCCGCTTCCTGGGCCAGGGACCTGCCGAGCCGAGCCGCTTCGTGCGGCACGGTCCTGCCGGGCCGGGCGGCCCACTCCGCTCGTGCCCTGTCCAGCCGGGCGGGACTCGCGGCACATGACCGGGCGGGCCGAGGCGTGCGCCGGGGCCGTGCCCGGGGTCGAGGGGATCATCGGGAGTCCCCCGCCCTCAATTCCCGGACCGACCCCCGTCGACCCGACCACCACGCCTGCGCCGCCGCGATGCCCGTCGCCAGGGCCAGGACGGTCAGGGACGGAAGGATCAGCGAGACGGCGTCGGCGCGCAGCCGGGCGCCCCCCGACGAGGAGTCGGGCGTGGCGAGGGCGATCGCCGTCAGGTCGATGCCGGGGGACAGCAGACGGATGGCCGCCCAGCCGGTGAGCGCGCCGCCCGCCGCGGCCAGCAGAGCCTGCGGCAGGGCCTCCAGCACGAGCAGGCGGCGGCCCTGGGCACGGGTGAGCCCCATGGTGCGCAGGCGGGCGAGGAGCGCGGTCCGTTCGGGCGCGGCGCGCACGAGGGCCAACAGCAGCGCCAGCACGGCGTACCCGGCGCCCGCGGCGACCGCGGCCGTGTAGATCCGCTCCGCACCGGACTGCAACGGCGAGTCCACGTACCCGTCCCGCACCTCGGCCCGCAGCCGCACCTCCACACCGGTGCCCGCCGCGTCGCGCAGGGCGCCCCCGTCGAGGTGGCCGCCGGTCACGAGCAGCGCGGTCGGCCGGGCGGAGCGGGCGGGCAGACCCGCGCGGTCCACCACCAGGAAGTCGAGGTCGGAGACGGCCGGGGTCAGGTCCCGCACGGCGGTGATCCGCACGGTCACCTGGCTGCCGTCCTCCAGCCGCACCGCGAACGGACGTGTGCCGTACCGGCCGGCGACGGCGGGCGAGGCGAGCGCGGGGAGCACCTGCTTCTTCGCGTTCGCGGTGCTCCCCGTGCCGGTCCCCGAGGAGCCGCGCGCGGCGGGGACGGCCAACTCCGTGGCGGAGAAGCCCCCGAGGCCGACGCGCCGGGCCAGCCGCCCGTACGCCCCCGGCTCCACGCCCGCCAGGGCCACCACTTCCTGCTCGGTTCCGGAGCCGTCGCCGATCTGCGCCTCGTAGGCGATGCTCACCGGTGTGACCTCGCGGACGCCGGACGTCCGCCGGACCTGGTCCGGCAGGGCGGCCGGGAGCGGGTGGGTCGCCTCGATGCGGGCGTCCGCACCGGTGACCAGGAGCGCCGCACGGTCGCGGGCGTCGTGGACGCCCGCGAGGACCGAGCCGCCGAACGCGGCGGTGGTCAGGGCGGTGAGCAGGGCGAGGAGAGGCAGCACGGTGGAGGCGGAGGTGCGTCCCGCGCGGGCCAGCGAGAGGTGGGCGACGGCGCCCCTCAGCCGCCCGGCGGGCCGGGCCAGCCGGCGCAGCGGCAGCGGGTAGAGCCGGACCAGGACCAGCGCCGCGATGACGCCCACCAGAACCGGCGCCAGCGCGACCAGCTGATCGCCGGACGCGCCGCGGCGCCGCAGCGCGACGACGGCACCCGACGCCAGCACCAGCAGCGTGAGTTCCGCGACCGTGCGACGGCGTGAGGGGCGTACGGACGCAAGGTCCTCGCGGCCCCCGTGGATGCGTACGGCGCGGTGGGCGAACGCCGCCCGAGCGGGCAGGGTGGCACAGGCCAGGGCGGTCACCGCGACGGCGGCGCTGACGGCGTGGGCGAGGCGGCCCTCGGGCACGGCGAGCAGTGCCACCGCGAGGCCGAGCGCGCCCGCGGGCACCGCGACGACGGCCGTCTCGGCCAGCAGCCGTCCCGCGACGCCGCGCAGGGAGCCGCCGCGGGCGCGCAGCAGGGCCAGTTCGGCGCGGCGCCGGTCGACGGCGAGGCCGCCCGCCATCAGCAGCACGACGGCCGCGACCGTGCCGGTGCCGAAGGCGGCCACGGCCACCAGCGGGCCGATGCCGGACCGCAGCCGGACGAACGACGTCAGGACCTCGTCCAGATCCGTGGTCGCGTCCGCCAGCGGGTCGACCTTCTCGCGCACACGTCCGAGTCCCGGCCCCGACTCCAGCGCGGCGATCGCGGAGGACAGCCGGTCCACCTCGTGCGCGGTCAGCGACGCGGTGTCGGGAGCCAGCTGCCAGTAGCGCTCGGGCTTCCCGGCCGTGCCGAGCAGGGCGGGCGCCGCGTCCGGCGGCAGCAGCAGCGCGCCCAGCCAGTACCTGTTCGGCACGCCGGCCGGGGTGGCCAGCTGGACCAGGGAGGGCTTGCGCAGCACGGGCATCGCCGACCAGTACGAGCCGTCGGGCTCGCGTGGTTCGACGATCCCGGTGACCCGTACGGCCAGCGGCTCGCGCTCCACGCCGGGCAGGTGGATCACCGAACCCACCTTGATCTTGAGTGTCCTGGCCGTGGCGGTGGTGACGGCCGCCTCCACCTCGGGCGTCGCGGCGGTCACGGAGCCCCGCACGCGGGGAAGGCGGCCTTCGCGCAGCCTGGCATGGTCGGCGAGACCGTTCTGCGCGGTCAGCGACATACGGGCGGGCAGCCCGGTGGGCCGGGGCAGCCAGGGGTCCAGCGCGGCGCCGGGGTTGGCGGTGCGGACCCCGTACGAGGACTGGTCGCGGTCGGGCACGAGGGGCCGCTCGACGGCGCCGAGCACCTTTCGGTACGCCGCGCGCAGGGCGGCGCCGCGCAGGGCCTGTTCCCTTTCCGCCTGCGGGAGTTCGACGCCGGGCTGCGGGGCGTACAGCTGCACGGTGGTCCGCTGGGCGGTGGCGTCGTCGAGCAGCCGGCGCAGCCCCGCGTCCTCGTAGCGGTCGACCGCCCGCGGGAACGCGGCGGCCAGACACGCGGTCAGCGCCACGAGCAGAGCCAGGGCGACCGCCACGCCGGGTGCGGCGCGCAGCCGGGTGCGGACCCACGGGGCCACCACCACCGCCGCGACGCCGGTGGTCGCGGCGGCGCCGGTGCCCCTCGCGCCGCCCGTGTCGCCCGCGCCGTTCGTCTCGTCCGTGGGGCCGGTCATGTCACTCACCCCCCTGCCGTCGCAGTGAAGTCGCCGGGTCAGGGCGGTGCAGCGAAAGGAAAGCCGTGATCGCCAGCGGGGTCACCGCCACGGCGGCCAGCAGCACCGCCACGTGCGGGAGCGGGAGTTGGACCAGGACCTCGGGGGTCGGCCGGGTCGCCTGGGACGTCAGCACGATCAGCGGCACCACGGCCCGTGCCAGCACCGCGCCCAGGGCCACGCCCACCACCAGCGCCAGGGTCACCAGGACGCCCTGCTCGACGGCGATCAGCCGGGCCAGCTGGCGGCGCGGCGCGCCGAGTGCCCGCAGTACCGCGAACTCTGCTCCGCGCTCGCGCAGCGACCCGGCGGTGCTCACCGCGAATCCGACCGCCGCGAGGGCGGCGGCCACCACGGCCGCCGCGGCGAACGCGGCCTCGGGGCCCGCCCCGAACGGGTCGTCGCGCAGCCGGTCCGCGATCTCGTCGCGGACGACGACCTGCGACGGCTCCATGCCGGGCCGCTCCCGCAGCTCCGCCGCGACCCGTGCCGAGTCGCCGGGCGCGGCCCGCAGCCACCACTCACTGGGCGGGACGCTCTGCCCGTAGCGCGCCTGGAGCACCCGGTTCACCGACCGGAGGTCGATGACCAGCGCACCGCCGTTCTCCGAGGCCCGGATCGTCTCCCCGGCCGCCGTGCCGTCCGGTGGGCTGTCCGTCGTCGGCAGCGCGCGGACGGCGTCCACGATCCGCACCGGCACCGTACGGCCGCCGAACGGCACGTCCACCCGCTCTCCGGTCCGGGCGCCCGACGAGGCCAGGAAGCGTTCCGTCGCGACCGCCGTGATCTCCGGCGCCTTCGGTTGCACCACCTGCATACGGATGGTCACCGAGGTGATCTGCCAGGCGAGTTGGAGCGGGAGGTAGCCGGTGCCGTAGCGGACGGAGAACGACCGCTTCGAGGCCTTGTCCACGCGCGGGGGAGTGGGGCGGGTGGCCTCGTCGGGGGACGCCGCGGTGCTGGTGCTCGCCGACGCCGTCTTCCAGTCGGTGGGCAGCGGCAGCTCGCGCTCCTTGCCGTCGGCACCGGTCGCGTTCAACGCCTCGACGTCGAAGCGGTGTTGCTGCGCGGTGTCGGTGGGCTGGGTCATGTCGAGCTGGAGTCCGGTGAGCAGCAGGGGCGCGGTGCTCCGCGGGAGGTCGAGGGCGAGCGGGTGCGCCCGCCCGTCGGAGGGGAGCCGGCCGATCCGCAGCGAGTGCGGCGTTCCGTAGCGGTCCTCCAGGGTGACCGACAGGTCCGCGGCCGTCGTGCCGCCCGTGCTGCTCAGACGTACGGTCATGCCGAGCCGTTCGCTGCCCTTGGGGACCAGCGTCCCCCGGGAGGCCCCCTTCGGCGCGAGACCCGCGAGCAGCGGGCGCACCGGCCGGTCGGCCAGGTCCCGGCGCAGCAGCACACCGTCCGCCGCGTGCGCCGTGTCGAGGGCCAGCACCGTCGCGGTACGGCTGCCCGACAGCGGCAGCGTGGTGCGGACGGCGGGGGCGGCCTGTTGTACGCCGGGGAGGGCCGCGTACGCCTCGGCCTGGCCGAGCGCGTCCTCGTCGCCCGCGAGGACACGGACCGACGTACCGGCCCGGAAGTCCGCCTGGTCGTCCTGCGAGCGGTTCCAGGACGCGCCCTGGCCGATGGCGAGCATGCCCATGGCGACGGCGAGCACGAGCAGCAGGACCGGTCCGGCGCCGCGCATCGGGCGGCGGCTGAGCTGCCAGCCCGCGAGTGCCGTGGGCAGTCCTCGGCCGCTCGCGGCCCGGTGTTCCGCGAGCCGCGCCACCGGCGGCAGCAGCCGCAGCGTGAGGACGGTCCCGGCGAGCAGGGCGAGGGCGGGGGCGGAGACCAGCAAGGGGTCGACGCCGAGCGTGCCCGAGGTGTCGCCGCTGACGGCGCCGGACGTCTGCCGGTCCAGCTGCCAGTACGCGACGCCCGCGATCGCCAGCAGCCCGACGTCCGCGCCCGCGCGCACCGGCGCGGGCAGCGTGCGCGCGCGGCCCCTGTCGCTGTCGCCCGCCGTCAGCGCCGGCACGATCACCGCGAGCGCGCAGCCCAGCGCCACGCCCGCCGCGACCAGCCACACGGCGCCGAGCCCCTGCGAGGTGTCGAGGCGCAGCCCGATCCGCGCCAGCGCCCCCTGCCCGGCGAGCAGCCGGGTCAGCGGTCCGGCGAGGAGGGGCGCGCAGAGCGCGGCGGGCAGGGCGAGGAGCAGCGCCTCCAGCGCGGCGAGTGTTCCGACACGGGCGCGCGAGGCGCCGCGCGCCCGCAACACCTCGGTCTCGCCGACTCGTTCGGCGCTCAGCAGCCGGGCGACGAGCAGCAGCGCGTATCCGGCGAGCAGGGCCAGCTGCGACGCGACGATCAGAAGTGTCGAACGCGAGACGAGCAGCGAGCGCTCGACGCTGTCCAGGACCTCGGGCAGCGAGGTCGACACGGCCGTCGCCCTGGTCAGGGCCGGGTCCTTGCGCAGCTTCCGCTGGCCCTCGCGGGCGGCCTCGCGCAGCGCGCCGATCTCTCCCGGCGTCAGCGTGGAGAAGTCGGCTGACGTCAGCCACGCGGTCTCCCCGGCGCTCACCCGGCCCCCGGAGAGGACCGCGGGATCGGTGAGCAGCGGCCCGTACGTCGTGAAGTCGACCTTGTGGATCCCCCGGCCGCGCAGCGCGTCCAACTGCCAGTACGGGGCGGTGGTGCGGACGGGCTTGTAGAGGCCGGTGATGCGGACGTGGACCTTGGGGCCGCCGAGCCGGTCGACGAGGGTGAGCCGGGCGCCGAGCTTCAGGCCGAGGCGGTCGGCGGCGGCGACGGGCAGGGCGACCTCGACGACCGGGCCGCCCGCGCCGCCGGGCAGCCGCCCGTCGGTGACCCGCACCTGGCTGTGGTCGAGGGCGGCGAAGTGTGTGAGGTCCGGGTCCCCGGCGCGAGCGGCGGCGGGCTGCAGGGAGCGGGGCAGGGCGTACGGACCCGAGCGCGTCAGGGTGCGCCGGGTGACCGGCAGCCCGGAGAAGGTCTTCCGGGCCCCCGCGCGCACGGCGCTGTCGGCGGCCCCGCGCTCCTCGGCCGACACGTCGGCCCGGACGATCAGGGCGGTGCTCACGGCGTTCTCGGGGTCCTTGAGCGCGTGGCGCAGGGACGCGTCGCCGATCGAGCCGGAGTAGGCGGTGAGGGTGGCCAGCACCGCCGTCGTCAGCAGGACGGTGAGCAGCGCAGCGGCGAGCAGCAGGCGGTGCGCCCTCGCCCGCAGTAGTACGAACCCCGTCACCCGGACCCCCGCCCGCCCCCGTCACCCCGTCGGCCCCTCTGTCGTCGTCCCGGGACCTTCGGGCGATGCTGGCAGAGGGACGGGGCCGGGGGTAAGCGCTTGTAGGCAGGCCTTGACCGGATTGTGACCGGAATCCGGCGTCCGGCGACCGGAATGCGCGCGTCAGCCTTCGTGCGAGGCCGGAACCGGTCCGTCCGGAACCGGCGCCGGATCCGCCGCCGAGCGACGGACCGGCGGGGCGGGGATCAGCCCGCGGTGTTCACCATCGAAGCCGCCGCGTACGTCAGGTAGTTCCACAGCGTGGTCTCGTGCTCCTCGGAGAGGCCGAGCTCCTCGACGGCGACCCGCATGTGCTTGAGCCAGGCGTCGTGCGCCGCCTGGTCCACGGTGAAGGGGGCGTGGCGCATCCGCAGCCGGGGGTGGCCGCGGTTCTCGCTGTACGTGGTCGGGCCGCCCCAGTACTGCATCAGGAACAGCGTGAGCCGCTCCTCCGCCGGGCCCAGGTCCTCCTCGGGATACATGGGCTTCAGCAGCGGGTCCTCGGCGACACCCTCGTAGAACCGGTGCACCAGGCGCCGGAAGGTCTCCTCGCCGCCGACCTGCTCGTAGAAGGTCTGCTCCTGAAGCGTGCCGCGCCGAATCTCTTTCACCCGTCCATGGTCTCAGACGGGGTGACCGAGGACTCGAGGCTTAGGACTCCTCGTCGTCGGCCGGTCCGTCGCTCGCCCGGCGGCCCGTCCGGCAGCACAGTGGAGACATGGGCGCGCACACACTCGACCACGGACTCGACGACCTCGCCGCGCAGGCGCGGGCCGCGATGGTGCGCGAGATCGAGGCGAGCGGCGCCTGGGAGGCCGACCCCGTCTGGAGGGAGGCGTTCGAGACGGTCCCGCGCCATCTCTTCGTGCCGTACTACTACGTCGGCGTCCTCGGGGGCTTCGAGCGTGTGTGGGGCGAGGACCCCGATCCGCGCAGCCGGGAGCGCTGGGTGCGCGGCGCGTACGCCGACGCCCCGCTGGCCACCCGCGTGCGCGACGGCGTACTGGTCTCCTCCAGCAGCCAGCCCTCCTTGATGGCGGCCATGCTCACCGAACTGGAGGTACGGGACGGGGACGCCGTCCTGGAGATCGGTGCCGGGACCGGCTACAACGCGGCCCTGCTCGCCCACCGGCTCGGCGACGACCGGGTGACCACGATCGACCTGGACGCCGAGATCACCGAATCCGCGCGCCGGCATCTCGCGGCCGCCGGGCATCACCCGCTCGTCGTCACCGGCGACGGAGCCCGTGGCGTCCCCGAGCGCGCCCCCTTCGACCGGATCATCGCCACCTGCACACTGACCACGATCCCGCACCCCTGGCTCGCCCAGTGCACCCCGGGCGCCCGCATCCTCGCGCCGCTGGCCACCGGTCTGATCGCCCTGCGGGTGCGGGACGCCGGGCACGCCGAGGGGCGCTTCCTGCACACACCGGCCTACTTCGTGCCCCTGCGCGGTGCGACCCGGCCCGAACGCGCGCCGGAGCACGTCGAAGGGCTGCCCACCCGGGCCCGGAACGAGGAACTGCTCCGCTTCCTGCTGGCCCTGACCGTGGGCGGTCTCGACCCGCGGGAGGCCTACGCGCTCTGGGAGCGCGAGGGCCACCCGGTGCGGGAGCGCTACGGGGTCACGGTCAGCGGGGAGCACGCCCGGGCCTGGCTGGACGACCCCGAGGGGCCGCACACCTGGCCGCTGCCGTGAACCCCGTACGGGCTCGTGTGGCGGTGCTCAGCCCCGGCGGATCGTGATCGTCGTCCAGGCGCCGACGTGCACCCGGTCGCCGTCCTGGAGAGGCACCGGCACGAACGGCTGGATGGGCTCCTCCCCGCCGTTGACCGTGGTGCCGTTCGTCGAGTTCTGGTCGACGACCGCCCAGCCCCCGTCCGGCTGCTGGACCAGGACGGCGTGCTGGTGCGAGACGCCCGGGTCCTCCGGGGGCACCGACAGGTCGATGTCCGGGGTGTCGCCGGTGGAGTGCCGGCGACGGCCGATCGTGAGCTGGTTGCCGGTGAGTGGACGCTGCTGCTCCGGCGAGTACGCCGGCAGGTTCAGTCCCGCGGCCTCGGGGCCCGAGCGCTGCATCATCGCCATGAAGTACTCGCGGTCGGGACCGATCGTCACGCTCCACGCCAGCGGCTGCTGCTGGTAGCCGGGGCCGGGCGGGGCCTGGGTCACGCCGGGCTGCGGGTAGCCGTAGCCGCCCTGGCCCGCGCCGGGACCGTTCGGACCGCCGGGGCCGCCGGGCGCGCCCGCAGAGGGCGGGGAGATCACCCAGTCGTCGTCACCGCCGAAGGCCGGGCCGCCGGGCTGCGGGACGCCGGGCTGCGGCGGGCCGCCCTGGGTGAAGGGCGCGGCGGGCTGCTGGGTGTACGCCTGCGGGGCGCCGGGACCGCCGGGCGTCGGGCCCGGAGGCGGCGGCACGGGCCGCGAGGGGTCGCCGCCGAAGGCCGAGGGGCCGTCCGCACCCCACGGAGAGGAGGGCGGGCCGGGCGGGATCGGCTCGGCGGGCCGGTTCATCTGCGAGGGCCGCGAACTCTGGTACTCGAACGGGTCGTGACCGGGACCGGCACCGGGACCGCCCGGCTGGCCGGGGCCCTGCTGCGGGAACCGCTGCGGGGGGTTGCCGCCGGGACCGCCCATGCCGCCGGGACCGCCCATGCCGCCGGCCGGCGGACGCGGCGCCGCCGGCGTGTACGACGTGGCGGTGTTGGTCAGGAAGTTCCACCGGCACTCCTCGCAGAACGGCGCTGCGCCCTCACGGGGCGTGCGGCACTGCGGGCAGAGCTCCGGCTCGGGGTCGGGCACGGCGGAGAGGTGCGGGCGCCCGCCGGCACCGGGCGGCGGCGGGGGCGAACCGGGCGGCGGATAGCCGTACCCGGCGCCGGGCGGCGGCGGGGGAGGTGGCGGGGGCACGGCTCCGGCCATGCGGTGACCACAGACCTCGCACCAGTCGTCGGAACCCGACTGATGTCCGTTCGGGCAGGTCGGCATGTCGGCGCTTCCCCCTTTCCTCACCGGCCCTCGGGGCCGGGTTTCTCCGGCTCCCCTCGGGAACCGGGCTCGCTACTTCTTTACACGAACAGTCTTTGTGGACCGTGTCTCGAGAGTCATCTCGTCGGCCTCTTCGACCTTTGCCTTCAATCGCACAGTACCTGCCGCGGCGTCGACCACGTCCACCACCTTCGCAAGCAGTTTCGCAGTATCGGCGTTGCCGGAGGCGCCGGCGAGCTGAACGGCACGTCCCAGCTTGGCTGTTGCGCCGTCCACATCGCCCGCTTTGCGGGCATCCAGGCCTTGTTGGATGACTTGCGCCAGTTCGGCCTGTCCTGTGTAGTGCGCCACCTGCGGGTTGATCGACGTCGAGGCGGCCATGTCGTCCGTCCACACCGCCCGGACGAGACCCTGCGCGCCGAGGTTCTGCACGCTGCCGTCGCCCTGCGGGATGACCAACGACACGCGGGCCGCCAGCATCTCCTGGCCGATCCCGGCCGCCGGGACCTCCACGCACACGTGGTAGTCGCGCGACTCGTCGCCCCAGGAGCCGGTCGGGTAGTCCCCGGCGCGCGGACCGGCCTCGCTCCGGCGCTCCGTCAGTTCCTCGACCGTGGGCGCCACTTGCTTGACGAACTTGATCTGCGTCCCGACCGGTGTCCACAGGCGCAGCGCGACGTCCGCGACCTCCTTGCCCATGGCCGTCTCCATCATCTGCGTGAAGTCGGCGGACAGGGCGGCGGGGTCGGCCACGATGTCGGCGGTGCCGAGCAGCGCGGAGGCGATCCCGGTGACCTCCTTGACCTCCCAGTCGGTGCCCACTCCACGCGCGTCACACGTGAACCGTCCGGCGCAGGAGTCCAGCGCGGCCTTCAGGTCCTCGGGCGACTCGTGTTCGTTGCGCCCGTCGGTGAGCAGGATGCCGTGCCGGATGGAGACCTCCGCGGAGGACAGCAGCCGGTCGGCCAGGCGCAGCCAGGTGCCGATGGCCGTGCCGCCGCCCGCGCTCAGCCGGCGCAGGGCCTGCTTCGCCTGGTCGCGGGTGGCCGCGTCGGCGACAGCGAGCCGCCCGCCGCCGGGATAGATCTCCTTGGCGACGTGCGTGCCGCCGATCACCGCGAAGTGCACGCCGTCGCGCAGTGTGTCGATCGCGGCGGCCGTCGCGTCGCGGGCGTTGCGCATCTTGGTCGGCGGGTAGTCCATCGACCCCGAACAGTCGACCATGATCGCCACGGCCGCGTCCGGTCCCTGTCCGGGCGAGTAGAGGTGCGGTGCCGCCACGGCGCTTCCGATGGTGCCGCCGCCGGTCGCGCTCACGGTGACGATCGCGTTGACCTCACGACCGCCCTCGGGCAGGTACTCGTTCTGGTACACGTCGACCGAGAACTGCGGCACGTTCGACTTCGAGAAATTGGCCATGCCTTCTCTGTCCCCCTCGGGCCTCCGGTGCTGGCGGAGGTGATGACTGTATGCGGACCGGTCCCCTCCGGTCCGAGGCCGTCGCTCTGTGCGCGGTCCGCGGTGCCGGGACCCGCGGTGCCACCACCCGCGGACCTGCGGTCCGCGGGCCGGTGGTTCCGTGGCCCGGCTGGTCCGGGTTTCGCGGCCTCAGGCCGATCCTGCCCCCTGCGGTGGGGCGGGGAACGGCAGGACGGCCACTGTTACGTTGTCGTGGCCCCCGCCGTCCAGGGCATGACCGACCAGCACCTGCGCGCTGTGCAGCGGCCGTTCGGCGGCGTCGAGGGGTACGACCTCGGCCATGTCCTCGGCCGCCTCCGCGTAGTTCCACAGACCGTCGGTGCACACCACCACTACACCCGGCCGGTCCGGCTTGAAGGAAGCGGTGTGCGGCTCCAGTTCGTAGGCGTCCGCGCCGAGCCAGCCCGTGATGGCGTGGGCACGCTCGTCGGCGTACGCCTCCGCCTCGTTCATCAGGCCCGCCGCGACCATCTGGGCGGCCCACGAGTCGTCCTCGGTGAGCCGGGCCGGCGGCGAGGAACGGTCGACGGGCACCCAGTAGGCGCGGCTGTCGCCGACCCAGCCGACGACCAGCAGGGCGGTCGTGACGACCGCGCCGACGAGGGTGCACGCGGGCGCGTTCACGTGGGGCGCGTGCTCGCCCTGCGCGGTGGACGCGTCGGCCAGCGCGTTGACGGCGTCCGCGGCGGCGACGATCGCGTCGTGCATCGCCTGCTGCGGATGCGTGCCCCGCGGCAGGGCCGCCAGGAGCGCCTCGTTGGCCGCGTTCGACGCGGCGAGCGAGGCCTCGTCCGGACGGGTCGCCGAGGAGACGCCGTCGCACACGATCGCGACGACCGCGGGCGATCCGTCGGGCAGCGCGGTGGACGAGATCGCGAACGCGTCCTCGTTGCGGTGGTGGCGCAGACCGCGGTCGCTGACCGCCGCGACCGCGCCGAGTTCCTGCTCCATGTGATCGCGCTCCCGGGGCTGCGCGTGGCCGCAGTTCTCGCAGTAGCCGTCGTCGTCGACGCGGCCCGAACGGCAGGCGACGCACAGCTTGGTACCCGCGGACGGGCTCGCCAGATCGGCGGTGCGGGGATCCGCGGGGGCACCGGCCGCACCGCTGCCGGCCGCGGGGGCCTCGGCGGCCGGGGGTGCCAGGGGGTACTCGTCCGGCTCGGAGGGCCGGTCGAAGCGCACCCCGGACGGTTCCGCGCCGTGCCCCTGCCCGCCGGACGGCCCGCCGGCCGGAGTCGGTGCGCCCGCCGCCGCGGCGGGCGCCTGGGCCTCGGGGAGTTGTCCGCCGGACACCTGTCCGACGGGTGCCTGCGTGCCGGGGAGTTGTCCGCCCGGCAACCGGCCGCCGGGCGGCCGCGCCCCCGGTGCCGGGGTGCCGGGGCCCTGAGGGGCGGGGGGCGCCGTCGGAGACTGCGGGGCGGGCGGCCGCGCACCGGAGGCCGGGGCGGTCCCGGGCCGCGCCGGACCGGGCTCGTGCGCACCCGCGGACTCCAGGTCCGGGTGCGGGTGCGGGAGTTCGGAGCCGCCCGAATCCGTGCCGCGGATGTCGGTGGCCCGGTGCATCGGCGCGGGCATGTCGGAGCTGTCGACCTCGGGGGCGACGGGCCACTCCACGGACGCGGCGGCGGCCGGAGGCCGCGCCGACGTGCCGTTCATCGTGATCGTCGCGTCGTCCGGGCTGTCCTGCGGCGGTGCGGGCACGGCCGACAGGTCGTAGCCGCACGCACCGCAGAAACGGTCACCCGCCTCCAGCGGCTCCTCGCACACGGGGCACCGCGAAAGGGCCGTCGGCTGGGGCATCTGGGACATCAATCACACCCACGTCCGGGGGCGGTAACGATTCGCACGTTCCACCAGGTCGATCCTCTCCTCGCCGCCCTGCGCGAGCCGGGCCAGCGTGCGGTACGAACGCTCCAGTCCGAAGCGGAGACCGCGCTCGTCCAGCGCGCTGCCGAGCAGCACACGTCCGCCTCCGGGCGCCGGAGCGGAACCCTGGCTACCGGAGAGTACCCAGTCCAGCGCACAGCCAAGGACTTCCGTCGACAACTGCTCGCGTCGGACCGCGTCCAGACCGTACCCGTCGAGCGCCTCGACCTGGCCCGCCGCCGCGGTCAGATCGTCCAGGAACGCCGCTGCCGCCGCCTCCTCGGCCAGCCGCCGGCGCAGCCGTGCCCGGACGGCCGCGACCCGCGCGGCGGTGTAGTGGATGGACGCCTCCGGCACGGACTCCAGGGTGGCCACGGCGGCGCGGCGGTCTCCCGCGGCGAGCTGCACGCGAGCCAGCCCGAACGCCGAACTCACATAGCTGGGGTCGGTCGTCCACACCAGCCGGTAGTACTCGGCGGCGTTGTCCAGCTGCCCGAGCACCTCCGCGCACAGGCCGAGCGCCAGCTTGGGCGCGGGCTCGCCGGGGAAGGCGTCGTAGACCGCGTCGAAGGACAGCGCCGCGATCTCGAACTCCCCGGTGGCCAGCGCCGCGACACCGCGGTACCAGACCACCCGCCAGTCGTCGGGATGGTCCGCCTCCAGGGTGTCGAGGGCCTTGCCCGCGCTGGTCAGCTCGCCCATTTCGAGGCGGGCCCGCAGCTCGCGCAGCCTGAGCTCGGGCGATCCGGCGGGCGCCGCCTGAAGCGCGGTGATCAGCTCCGCCGGGGCGGACGTCATCAGACCCGCGAGGAAACCCGCGTTGGGGTCGCTCGGGTCCACCAGCGGGACGGGCAGGGCGAGCGCCGTGCCGCCCGCCTGGACGGCCTTGACGAGCGCGCTCGGTGCCGTCGTCGGGGGCAGCGCGGGAGCCACGTACGCCCCGTCCGGCCGCGGGGCCGCGCCCCTCTTCCCGCGTACGGGCAGGGCCCGCGCGCCCAGGCGCGACACCTGGCCGTCCAGCTTCCCGAACAACTCGGTGTCGGTGACCTTCAGTTCGGGGCCGAACAGCGTCGACAGCGCCGGCCGTGCCCGCCCCGTCTGGAGGGAGACGACCTCGCGCAGGACACCGGTCAGCTGCTCGGACATCTCCTGCGCGGACGCGAACCTGCGGGCCGGGTCGGGATCGGTGGCCCGGACGAGGAGCCGGTAGAACGACTCGTACTGGCGGAAGACCTCGATGTTGTCCGGGTCCGGCAGGGAGTCCACGAAGACGTTCGTGTAGCCCTGGAAGTCGAAGGTGAGCACCGCGAGGGTGCGGGCGACCGTGTAGAGGTCGCTCGCCACCGACGGCCCGACCTCCGCGACCTCCGGCGCCTGATAGCCGACCGTGCCGTAGATGGCCGACTCGTCGTCGTCCATCCTGCGCACCGCGCCCATGTCGATCAGCTTCAGCTGGTCCTCGGTCTGGATCGCGTTGTCGACCTTGAAGTCGCAGTACAGGAGGTTGCGGCTGTGCAGGTGACCGAGGGCCTCCAGCGCCTCGATGCCGTAGGCGCAGGCCTGTTCCACGGGCAGCGGGTCCCGCTTCCCGTCCGGTGTGCGGCGGCCGTTGGCGATCTCCTTCAGCGACTTCCCGCCGACGTACTCCATGACGATGTACCCGTCCAGCGAACCCGTCCGCTGGTCGAGGTGCTCGACGAAGTTGTAGATCCGCACGATGTTGGCGTGCTCGATCTCGGCGAGGAAGCGCCGCTCGGAGATCGCGGCGGCCATCGCGTCCTGGTCGCCGGTGTCGAGCAGGCCCTTGAGGACCACCCAGCGGTCGGAGACCGCGCGGTCGACGGCGAGATAGACCCAGCCCAGCCCGCCGTGCGCGAGACAGCCCACCACCTCGTACTGGCCGTGCACGATGTCGCCCGCGTGCAGCTTGGGCACGAACGAGTACGGGTGGCCGCACTTGGTGCAGAAACCCTCGGTGCGTCCGGGCCGTTCGCCGCGGGCGCGACCCACCGGGGCCCCGCAGTCGGAGCGCGAGCAGAACCGCTTGCGCTCGGGGACCTCGGGGTTCTCCTGGACCATCGCGCGCGGGTCGGGCCGCGGCACGCCCGGCACCTCGACGAGACCCGCCCCGAGCCGGCCGCGCCCGGAGGCACCGGCGGTCGAACCCGAGCTGCGGACCGACACCGAACGGCCCGTCGTCCGGCCCGACAGCGAGCGCGACAGGCGTCCGGAGACCGAGCGGCGCGACTGCGAGGAACGTGACGAAGTGCGCGAGCTCGCCCGTGAACTGCTGCTGGACCCCCGGCCGGAGCCGCGCGAGCCCTTCCCGCCCGCGGTGATCCCGGTCGGGGGCGAGCCCACCATGCCGGTCGCCGACACCACCGGCGCCAGGCCGCACGTGTCGCAGTACAGCTCTCCGCCGCCCACGTCCTCGTACGAACCCGAGCAACCGGGCCGCTGGCACTTCTGCTGCCCACCCGGGGCCTGCTGACTCACGATTCCCCCCTCCGGTCCGCCCCGTCGATCCGGTCGACGGGCCCGCCGCCCTGCTCAGGCACGCGCGGACTCAACAGGTCGGCCGCGGCGCGCTGGTAGCGCAGCACCGCCTCCCCGGCGACCCGCAGATCGCACGGCGCGCTCCACAGCATGCGGCGCGCCGCGTCGTACCGCTCGACGAGGAACGGGTCCTCGGCGAGGCCGTGCCGTGCCACCTTCGCCTTGTACGCGTCGAGGCGGCCGCGCAGCTCCGCGCGGACCGCCAGCGGCGCGGTGACCGCGGTCAACGACTCGCGGGCGCGCAGGAGTTCGTCCTCGGCCCGCTCCTCCAGCGATTCGAGCAGCGGGGAGAGCCGGTGCCACTGCGCGTGTCTGCGGTACTCCGCGGCCGTCGCCAGCTGCTCCTGGAGCGCGGTCGGCGGACCGCTGACCACCGGGACCTCGGACGCGGCGATCTTCGCGAGGACCTCACCGCGGGCACTGCGCGCCTCGGCGAGCGTGCGGTCCGCGCGGCTGAGTATGTCCCGCAGCTTCACGAGCCGTGCCTCCGCGTCCTGGCGGACGGTGAGCACCGCGTCGATCTCCCGGCGCACGTCCTCCAGGGCGCGCGCCTCGCGGTCGTACGTCGTCGTGTCCGGACGGCCGCCGCCCGGGGCCGAACTGCCCTGCGCGGGGGTCCAGAAGGCCAGCGGGTCGGACACCACCCGCTCACGCAGCGCGGTGAGCGTGCGGGTGATCCGCTCCAGGTCGTCGCCCGCCGGATGCTCGCCCGGGCGCACACCGACGGAGTGCGCGAGCTGGCGGGTGCGCTGGAGCTCCGCGGCCAGTAAATCGATGCGGGCGGGCAGCGCGGACCAGACGGCGTCCGCGGCGACGACCATGTCGAGGGAGGACGCGTACAGCTCGTTCATCCGCTCCACGAGCGCGGCCAGCGAGAACTGTTCGCTGAGCTTGCCGGCGGAGAGCGTCGGGGCGTTCGCCGTGGCGGTCGCGCTGCCCGCGACCGTGACGCTCTCGCCGCGCAGCAGTTCGGTGAGTTCGACCAGGTCGTCACGGCTGGACCAGCGTCTGCGGGAGCGGATGTCGCGCGCGGAGCGCAGCGCGTCCGTGTACGCGTCGAAGTAGGCCCACAGCAGGGTGATCGACGCGTCCGCGGCCGTCCAGCGCTCCTTGGTGGTGCCGGTGAGTTCGGCGCCCTCCAGGAGCCTGCGGCCCGCGTGGTCCTGCAGGGCGAGGAGCGAGGTCTCGATGGCCTCGTGCTCCGCGCCGAGCCGCGCCAGCGCACGGTCCACCTCGTCCCGGTCCATCACCGGCCCGGGGGGTCCCGTGACGCCCATCGATCACCTCTCGCTCTCCGTCGTCCCCCGTGCGCCCGCCGTTGCCGGTGGTCCGCGCCGGGTAACTCTCCAGTCGTATCAGGTCGGTTACTTGTACTTCGCCGCGGGCGGGTCCGCCGACAACGAGTTCTCGCCCAGGGTGGCGGACAGCCACTCGTCGTACGAGGCGCGCCAGCCGCTCTTGCGGTAGTCCACGAGGACCTGGTTGACCCGGCGTACCAGATCGTCCGCGCCCAGTTTCATCGCCACGCCGTAGTACTCCGTCGTGAACGTGTCGCCCTTCAGCACGACCGTCGGGTCCTGCGCCGCCTGGCTCGCGGCGAGCGCGCCGTCGGTCACCACGGCGTCGACCTCACCCAGTTGGAGCCGCACCAGGCAGTCGAGCTGGTTGGGGACCGTGGTGGAGATGTCGGCGGAGGAGACGAGCTTGTCCGCCTTCTTGTCCGCGTCCAGCTTGTCGTAGGCCGTGGAGCCCGCGGCCGTGCAGATCCGCTGGTGCGCCAGCGTCTTGTCGTACCCCTTGATGGGGGAGGTCCGCGGGGCGAGGACCTGCTGGCCGGTCTTGAAGTACGGGGCGGAGAAGGCGACCTGGCCCAGGCGCTCGCAGGTGATCGTCATGGTGCGGACCACCATGTCGACCTGGCCGCTCTGGATCGCCGGGACGCGCTGGTTGGTGGGGATGGCGTGGAACCGGATCGCGTTCTCGTCACCGAGGATCTCGCGTGCGATGCGGTGCGCGAGGTCGATGTCGAAGCCCTCCAGGTCGCTGCCGCCGCGGTTCGGGTTGCGGTAGCCCCAGCGGTAGCTGTTCTGGTCGACGCCCACCGACAGATAGCCGCGCTTCTTGATGGCGGTGATGGTGTCGCCGCTCTCGTCGCCGGACGGGGCGGGGCTCCGGTCCTGCGGGTCGGTGCACTCCTCGGCCTTCGCCTGGGTGCCCTCGGCCACGCCCCGACTGCCGATCCCCGTGCTGCCGTCCCCACGGCTGCCGCTCAGGGGCAGCAGCAGGGCGAAGACCACGGCGAGCGCGCAGGCGACGGCCATCGCGCCCACGCCGCCCCAGCCCTTCAGGCTCGCCCTCAGACGTCGTGCCGTCATTGCCGCTCCCCCTCTCACCGGTACTCCGAAAGCCTGCGCCCGATACCGAGCACGGCGCCCGCCGCGGCCAGCACCGCGAGGACCGCCGCGCCGACCGGCAGACCGGTCATCGCGTCCAGGCCGTCACCCGCCGCCTGCTTGAACTCGGCCTGCTCGTGGTCGAGCGCCTTCTCCAGGTTCTTGTCCACGCCGTCGAAGCACTCGCCGGTCGGCTTGACCTTGTCGGAGCCGATCACCAGGTCCAGGGCACCCTGGTAGTCGCCGCCGTTGTCGGCCTCACGGGCATCGGCGTGCCGGGACTTCCACACCTTCATGTTGGCCGTCGCCGCCTTGACGGGAGTCTCGCCCGCCGCGTCGTCGGAGAGCTCCGCGGCCTTCGCCAGGCCCTTGGTGAGCGTCTTCATGTCCTGCTGGAAGTCGTAGTCGTACAGGTCGACGGTCGTCTTGCCGTCGGCGAGCGTCTTGGTCTCCGCGCCGCGGCTGACCAGGGTCAGGTTCTCGTTGCCCCGGGCCTTGAGGGAGGCGATCCGGGCGTCGTGCAGCACGTTCAGCGAGCGGACTCCGTGGTCGTACGACTCATCGAGCCCGGCCCGCGCGATGCTGTGCCCGACGACCAGCCAGAGCAGCACGACGGTGGCGGCGGCGGAGGCGGCGACCATGCCCTGGTTCAGCACACGGTTCGTCCGGCGGTAGTTGCGCCGCTGCGCCCACACGAGACCGCCGAGCGCGAGCACACCGAGGCCGATCGCGGCCCACGGGTACGGCTTGGCGTCCGCGTAGTCGGACCCGAGCCGCTGGTTCTCCCGCTTGTAGAGGTCCTCGGCGGCGGGCAGCATCTCGTGCTGCATCTTGTCGTTCGCGTAGCGCAGGTACGCGCCGCCCAGCGGGTAGCCCTGGCGGTTGTTGGCACGCGCCCGCTCGATCAGGCCCTTGTACTCGGGCAGCAGACGGTTCAGCTTGGTGATCGTCTTCGCCGAGGGGGAGCCCGGCTTCGAGCTGTTCGCCGCCGTGATCAGCTTGGCGGCCGCCGTCCTGATGTCCAGCTCGTACCGGTCGCGGGAGGCCTTGGTCTCCTGGCCGCCGGCCAGGAAGCCGCTGGAGGCCGCCGTGTTCGCGTCCGCCAGCGAGCGGTAGATGTCGGCGGCGCTCGCGCTCAGCGGCTGACTGCTGTGCAGCACGTCGTCCGCCGCCGCCGCGCGCTCCGTCATCTGCCAGGCGGTGACCGCGCCGAACGCGACGACCAGCAGCGCGAGCAGCGCGCCGATGATCCGCAGGCGGCCCGGCTCGGTCGTGGCGGCGGCGCGCAGACGGTCGACGCCCTCCGCCCAGGCCGTTCGCCGGGCGGGGGCCGAGGGATCCGTCCGCGGGCCGGCGGGGCCGCCCGGCGGGCCCGGAGGACCGGGCTGCGGCGGGACCGCGGGCATCGTGGGCGTGGCCCGCCCCGGTGGTGCCGTGCTGCCCTTCGGCGGCTGTGTCACTTGACCTCCCCCATGGTCATCCGTTCCGTCACCGTCGTCCCGTGCGCCGGTGGTACGGGGCGCGGACGAAGGTGCACGGCCGCAAGTATCCCCGCCGTGGCTGACATCCGCACAGGCCTTGACTGGATCTTGTTCGGATTGCCCCGCACCCTCCTTACGAGAGCGGGCCGTTCGGGCGGCAGCGCAGCGCGAAACCCCCGCACCACCCCCCTTCCCATGAATACGCGATCCGGATCTGTTCGGTTCCCGTTCGTGTCAGAGCAGACCGGTGAGCCGCCGCAGGCCGCGCTCCCCCTCGCGTCGCACGCCGAGCGGCACCAGCGCCGCGCGTCCCGGCACCCGCACCCCTCCCTCCTGCGCGGCGTCCGGACCCTGGTCGAGTGCCAAGGGAACCGCAGATACGGGCCACGTAGGGGGCGAGTTCGTCGAGCAGCCCGGCCATGGCGAGGGTGTCGCCGCGCTGCGCGGCGCGCACCAGGCGGGCCGTTTCGTCATCGGACACGTACGGCATCTTCCCCGCGCGCGGCGAACCCGGAGGCGGCGGGGCGCCGGTGCCGGGCGACGCGCAGGGCGGCGACGCACAGCAAGGCGCACAACGGGGTGTAGAGCACGAGGTTGAGCCGGTGGAACACCGTCGAGGTGTCCTGGGCGAAGACCCGGTGGACGCCGGCGAGAGCGCACAGCGACAGCCCTGCCGCCGCGGCGAGGGTGCCCAGCCGCAGCACGCGGCGGGGCCGTAGGGACTGGGCGACGACGATGCCGCTCGCCGTCAGCAGGAGCGCGGCGAGCGGCAGGAGGACGGGCGGCGTGAACGGTGCCTCGACGCCCAGGACGGCGTGCGACAGGCCCTTCTCGTCGGCGGCCGGCCAGGTGGAGCCGGTCGCCCGGAAGAGGTGGAGCAGGGCGTCCGCGGTGAGCACCGAGGCGAGCGGTACGGCGGCTCGTCGTCCCGTGCGGTCGGACATGAGGCCTCATGCGGTAGGGATCGACACCCACCAGAGGCGCCGTCCGCGCCGTTCGTTCCCCCGGACGTGCGGGAATTCCCGGCGCGGACCGTCCGGCGGCCCGACGTGGCCTCAGGCCTCCTCGTAGTGCGCCCGCACGCGCGCGTGCACCGCGTCCGGGGCGTCGACGTGGTCGAGACCCAGGAGTGCCGCGCCGAGCACCGGGCTGGTGGTGACCACGCGGGGGACCGCCTTGGGGGCGCGGGCGGCGAGGAGTTCGCGTACGCGGTCGTCGAGCTGGGGGTGGCGCGCCGCGAGGACGGACCCGCCGAGCAGGACCGGGGTCTCCTCGGCGAGCAGGTCGAGACGGGTCAGCGCGACCGTGGCCATCGCCACCACCTCGTTCGCGAGCCGGTCGACGAGGGAGCGGGCCACCGCGTCGCCGTCCGCCGCGGTGGCGAACAGCACGGGCGTCAGCTCGTGCCGCCGGGCGGTGTCGACGTCCCCCAGGTGGAGGGCCTCGATGAGCGCGTACATGGAGGTGAGCCCGAAGTGCGCGGGCAGGGTCCGGGCCAGGGCCGTGGGCCCGCCGCGTCCGTCCTCGGCGCGTGCCGCGTACCAAAGGGCCTCCTCCGCCAGGCCCCAACCGCCGCCCCAGTCACCGGAGATGCGGCCTATCGCGGGGAAGCGGGCGGTGCGGCCGTCGGGCCGCATGCCGACGCAGTTGATGCCGGCCCCGCACACGACGGCCACGCCGCGCGGTTCGGCGATCCCGGCGCGCAGGATCGCGAAGGTGTCGTTGCGCACCTCCACGCTCGGCCCCCACGCGCGCGCGTGCAGCGCGGCGGCCAGCTGCTCCTCCTCCACGGGGAGGTCGGCGTTGGCGAGGCACGCGGACACGTGCGAGGCGGAGTTCACGCCGGCTTCGGCGAACGCCCTGCGTACCGCCTCGCCGACCGTGTCCACGGCCGTGTCGACCCCCACGGCCGGGGGCCGGAAGCCGCCGCCGCGCGCGGTGCCGGCGACGTCGCCGTCGGCGGTGATCACGGCGACGTCGGTCTTGCTGTTCCCCGCGTCGATGGCCAGGACCAACGCCGTCTCCCGGGAGGCCGGGGCGGGCGCGGGGTGCGCGGGGCCGGTCCCGGCGGCCGTCCCGGCGCCGGGACCCGATGACGTCATGCCCACGCGAGGTGCTCCCGGTTGTGCGCGATCAGCTGGTCGGTGAGGGTGTCGGCGTACGCGTACTGACCGATCAGGGGATGGGCGAGGAGAGCCCGGAAGACGCGGTCGCGGCCACCGCGCAGGGCGGCCTCCAGCGCCAGGTCCTCGTACGCGGTCACGTTCGCCATCAGGCCCGCGTACAGCGGGTCCACGGCGGGCACGGGCAGCGGTGCGGGCCCGTGGGACCCGACGGCGGCCTGCACCTCGATGACGGCGTCGTCGGGCAGGAAGGGGAGCGTGCCCTTGTTGTACGTGTTCACGACCTGGTACGGGCTGCCGCCACCGCCGAGCAGGGAGGCCGCGAGGTCCACGGCCGCCTCGGAGTAGTAGGCCCCGCCGCGCCTGGCGAGCAGCTCGGGCTTCTCGTCGAGCGCCGGGTCGCCGTACATCTCGAGCAACTGCTTCTCCATCGCCGCGACTTCGGCGGCCCGGGACGGCTTGGTCCGCAGGTCGCGCACGACCTCGTCGTGCGCGTAGTAGTAGCGCAGGTAGTAGGAGGGGACGACGCCGAGGCGGTCGACGAGGGTGCGCGGCAGGCGCAGGTCGTCGGCGACGGCGTCGCCGTGCTCGGCGAGCAGCTTGGGCAGCACGTTCTCGCCCTCGGGGCCGCCGAGGCGTACGCCGGTCTCCCAGGTGAGGTGGTTGAGGCCGACGTGGTCGAGGTGCACGTCGGCGGGGGCGACGCCGAGCAGCGCGGCGAACTTCCGCTGGAAGCCGATGGCCACGTTGCACAGTCCGACCGTCCGGTGACCGGCCTGGAGGAGGGCGCGGGTGACGATGCCCACGGGGTTGGTGAAGTCGATGATCCAGGCGTCCGGGTTGGTGCGGCGGACACGCTCGGCGATGTCGAGCACCACCGGGACCGTGCGCAGCGCCTTCGCCAGGCCGCCCGCACCGGTGGTCTCCTGCCCGATGCAGCCGCACTCCAGCGGCCAGGTCTCGTCCTGTTCGCGGGCGGCCTGGCCGCCGACGCGCAGTTGCAGCAGGACGGCGTCGGCGCCCTCGACTCCGGCGTCCAGGTCGGACGTGGTGACGATCCGTCCTGGATGCCCCTGCTTCGCGAAGATCCGCCGGGCGAGGCCGCCCACCAGTTCCAGGCGTTCAGCGGCGGGGTCGACGAGGACCAGTTCCTCGACGGGCAGAGTGTCCCTGAGCCGCGCGAACCCGTCGACGAGTTCGGGGGTGTAGGTCGATCCCCCGCCGACCACGGTGAGTTTCATGTGTGGTTCAACCCTTCACTCCGGTGAGCGTGACACCCTCGACGAACGCCTTCTGTGCGAAGAAGAACACGAGGATCACAGGGGCCATGACCAGCACGGTAGCGGCCATGGTGAGGTTCCAGTCGGTGTGGTGCGCGCCCTTGAACGACTCCAGTCCGTAACTGAGGGTCCAGGCGCCCGGGTTCTCGGACGCGTAGATCTGGGGCCCGAAGTAGTCGTTCCAGGCGTAGAAGAACTGGAAGAGCGCGACGGCGGCGATGCCCGGCCTGGCCATCGGCAGGACGACCCGCAGCAGGGTCCGCAGCTCCCCGCAGCCGTCCACCCTCGCCGCGTCCACGTACTCGTTCGGGATGGTCATCAGGAACTGGCGCAGCAGGAAGATGGAGAACGCGTCGCCGAAGGCCATCGGGATGATCAGCGGCCACAGCGTGCCGGACAGGTCCAGCTGCTTCGCCCAGAAGAGGTACATCGGGATGATGACGACCTGCGGCGGCAGCATCATCATCGAGATGACCAGCATCAGCGACAGGTTCCGGCCGCGGAAGCGGAACTTGGCGAGCGCGTACGCCACGGGGATGGACGACACGACCGTGAGGACGGTGCCGGCACCGGCGTACAGCAGCGTGTTCTTCCACCACGTCAGGAAGCCGGGCGTGTCGAAGACCTTCTTGTAGTTGCCCCACTCCCAGGTGTGCGGGATCAGGTCGCGGCTGAGGGCCTGGGTGTCGCTCATCAGCGAGGTCAGGAACACGAACACGAAGGGCAGGACGAAGAAGAGGGCTGCCGCGATGCCCAGCGCGTGGACCGCGACCCACTCCAGGAGGGCCCGGCGGCGGGCGGTGCGCTCGGCGGGCGAGGAGGGCGCCCTCAGGCCCACCGGCTTGTCGAGTACTTGGGTCATGGTCAGTCACCTGCCTGGATGAGGCCGCCCCGGCGCCGCATCAGGAACGCGGTGAACACCATGGACAGGGCGAACAGCACGAGCGCGACCACACAGGCGGAGCCGTAGTCGAAGCGCTGGAAGCCGAGGTTGTAGACGAGCTGCGGCAGGGTGAGCGTCGACTTGTCGGGGTAGCCGGGCTCGAACTGCGTGCCGGCGCCCTGGATGACGCCCGAGGCGACCTTCCCGGCGATCAACGGCTGCGTGTAGTACTGCATGGTCTGGATGACCCCGGTGACCACGGCGAACATCACGATCGGCGAGATGTTCGGCAGCGTCACGTACCGGAACCGCTGCCACGCGGAGGCGCCGTCCAGCTGGGCGGCCTCGTACTGCTCGGTGGGCACGTCGAGCAGCGCGGCCATGAAGATGACCATCAGGTCGCCGATGCCCCACAGGGCCAGCAGGGTCAGGGCGGGCTTCGACCACGTCGGGTCGTTGAACCAGCCGGGGGCGGGGACGCCCGCCTTCTCCAGGATCGAGTTGACCGGTCCCGTACCGGGGTTGAGGAGGAAGGCGAAGGCCATGGTGGCGGCGACGGGCGGTGCCAGGTAGGGCAGGTAGAAGAGAGTGCGGAAGACACCCGTAGCCGTCTTGATCTTCGTGATCAGCAGGCCGATCCCGAGTCCGAACACGACCCGCAGGCTGACCATCACGACGACCAGCCACAGGGTGTTGCGCAACGCGGGCCAGAACAGCGGGTAGTTCTCGAAGACGTACGTCCAGTTCTTCGTTCCGCTCCACGTCGGCGGCTTGAAGCCGTCGTAGTGCATGAAGGAGAAGTAGACGGTCGAGATCAGCGGGTAGGCGAAGAAGACCGCGAAGCCGATCAGCCAGGGCGACATGAAGGCGAGGGTCCGAAGCGCCGAACGGCGGCGCTTCGAAGCCAGCGTGACGGTGGTCATCCCGGGCCTACTTCGCTTGCGCGATGTCCGTGTCGATCTGCTTGGCGGTGCTCTCCAGACCCGCCTTCAGATCCTTGGCCTTGCCGCTCTCGTAGTCGTACCCGAACTGCTGGATCGTCACGAGGTAGGTGCCGCCGTTGATGGAGGCGGGCGTCGTCGTCGAGTTCGGGTCGGACGCGATGTCCAGGAAGGTCTTGAAGCGCGGGTCGTACTTCAGCTTCGGCGACTTGAGCGCGGCGAGCGTGGAGGGGACGTTGTGGATGTCGTTGGCGAAGCCGACCACCGCGTCGGTGTTCGTGGTCATGTATTCGACCAGTTCCCAGGCCGCGTTCTGCTTCTTGCTGGTGGACGCGATGCCCGCGATGGTGCCGGTGATGTAGCCCTTGCCGTACTGGTCGGCCTGGTCGTCGGGCACGGGCAGCGGCGCCACGCCGATCTCGAAGCCGGGCTTGGCGTCCTCGGCCATGCCGAGGCGCCACTCGCCGTCCAGCTGCATGGCGACCTGGCCGGTGTGGAAGGGGTGCTTGGGGCCCCATTCGTCACCGAGCTTGGAGCGGTAGCGCTCCAGCTTCTGGAAGCCGCCGAGCTCGTCGACGAGCTTCTTCTGGAGGGTGAACCCGGCTGTGAAGGCGGGGTCCTTGGCGATGTTCGACTTGCCGCTGCTGTCGAAGTACGTCGGCGAGAACTGCCCGAAGTAGTGCTCGGTGGTGGACTCCCAGCCGTGGTAGTTCGGCATGAAGCCGAGCTGCTCGTAGGAGTCGCCCTTGGAGACGGTGAGCTTCTTGGCGTCCTTCTCGAACTCGGACCAGGTCTTCGGCGGACCGTCGATCCCGGCCTTCTCGAAGGCGGTCTTGTTGTAGTAGAGCCCGTACGCGTCACCGAGCAGCGGCACCGTGCAGCGGTTGCCGTCGAACTGGGTGTACTCGTTCATCGCCTTAGGGAACGTCGTCTCCGGGTCGATGCCCGACTTCTTGAAGAAGGGGTTCAGGTCGACGAAGGCGCCCGACGAGCAGAACTTGCCGACGTTGTTGGTGGTGAAGGACGAGACGACGTCGGGCGCCTTGTCGCCGCCGGCCCGCAGCGCCTGGTTGATCTTGTCGTCCGTCATATTGCCGACGATGTTCACGTGGATGTTGGGGTGCGCCTTCTCGAAGCCCGCGACCAGCGACTTCACGGCCTTGACCTCGCCCGGCGCACTCCACGCGTGCCAGAAGTTGATCGTCTGTTCCTTGGACGCGTCGTCGTCGGCGCCGGAGCCGGACTGGCCGGTACAGGCGGTGGTGAGGAGGGCTATGGAGGCGGATGCGGCGAGCGCGACGACCGCGTTCCTGGACATTCCGGGCATGACGGGGTCTCCCTAGGCAGGGCGGGGCGGTGAAGGGGATGAGAGGGGGCGGGAACCGGCTAGCGGGAGGTGTCGAAGACCTCGTCGCGGGTGGCCGCCAGGGCGCTTTCCAGCGCGCCCCGGAGCACGGGGTGTTCGTGTACGTCGCCGACGACGAGGCGCGGCCGGGACGCGGCCAGCTCCTCCAGCTCGGCCTGGACCAGGGTGCGCAACGGCTCGCCGCCCGCGGTGAGCGAGGTGCCGCTGAGGACCACGAGCTCGGGATCGAGCACCGAGACGAGCGAGGCGAGACCCGTGGCGAGCCCCGTCGCGTACGTCTCCAACAGCCGCCGGTACGGCCCCTCGTCGCGGGCGGCGGCCCGTTCGACGACGGCGGCGGCGACCTCGGTGTACGGGCCGGCGGGTACGTCCTTGATGCCGAGCTCGCGCGCCAGCTTGGGGATGGCCTGCGAACCGGCCAGCTCCTGGTAGCCGCCGCTGTTGGCCTTGGTCACCTGGCGGACCAGGGGCGCGCCCGGCACCGGCAGGAAGCCGACCTCGCCCGCGCCGCCGGTCCAGCCGCGGTGCAGCCGGCCGCCCAGGACGAGTGCGGCGCCGAGACCGCCCTCGTTCCACAGCAGGACGAAGTCGTCGTGACCGCGGGCCGCGCCCAGCCGCTGTTCGGCGATGGCCACGAGGTTGACGTCGTTCTCGTACTCGACGGGCATCGGCAGCGCGGCCGCCAGTTCGTCGAGCAGGCTGGGGGAGTGCCAGCCGGGCAGGTGCGAGGCGTAGCGCAGCCGACCGGTGTTCGGGTCGAAGGCGCCGGGGGTGCCGATGACGAGCCGGCGGACGTCGTCGCGGGCGAGCCCGGCCGCCTTCACCGCGCCGTCGAGGGCGTCGGTGACCTGGCGCACGACCGGCTGGGAGGGGTGCCGACCGGGGGTGGGCAGTTCGTACTCGCCGACCGTGCGGCCGGTGATGTCCGCGACGGCGGCGAGGATGCGCTCGGGGGTGACGTCCAGGCCCGCGGCGTGGCCCGCGCCCGGATTGACCACGTACAGCTGGGCGTTGGGGCCGGGGCGGCCCTCACTGGTGCCGGTGGCGAGGACGAGGCCCGCCGCCTCCAGACGGGCGAGGAGCTGCGACGCGGTGGGCTTGGACAGCCCGGTGAGCTTCCCGATCCTGGTCCGCGACAGCGGTCCGTGCGCGAGGAGCAGGTCGAGGGCGGCGCGGTCGTTCATGGCGCGCAGGACGCGCGGGGTGCCCGGCGTACCGGCGGATCCTGCCATCGGGGTCGACACCTGCCTCTCTCGACTGCCCAGCTTCCCAGTGACCGGACGGGGGAGTCCACGGGGGGTCCGCGTGAGGTCGCGCGGTCCACCACAAGATCACTGTTAGGAAAGTTTCCTGTTCGGTGAGAGGAACGTAGGCCGGGGGCCGAGGGGGCGTCAATAGAAACCGCCCCCGAGGCAACAGACTCGTTACCTGCGGGGGCGGCGTTCCTGCCTGCGGGGCCGCGCTACCTCGCCGGGCCGGACGGGGTGCCGGGCGCGACGGCCGGTGCGGGGATCGGCGCGGCGGCGGCGGTCTGCGGCGACGCGGGGTTGGCCAGGGCCGAGGGCGCCGCGACGTTCTCCGTCGGGTCGGGAGCGTCCTCCTCGGGCACCGCGGTCGGGCCGCCGACGATGCGGATGTCCGCGGCGTCGAAGGCCCGCTTGATGCGCCAGCGCAGCTCGCGCTCCACGGACAGCGCCTTGCCGGGCATGGTCTTGGCCGAGACACGGACGACCATCGAGTCGAGCAGCACACTGTCCAGGCCGAGGACCTCGACGGGGCCCCACAGCTGCTCGTTCCACGGCTCGGCCTTGCTCATGGACTCGGCGACCTCGGTGAGCACGGACCGGACCTCGTCCAGGTCCTCCGAGGCACGCACCGTGACGTCGACGCCGGCCGTGGCCCAGCCCTGGGACAGGTTGCCGATGCGCTTGACCTCGCCGTTGCGGACGTACCAGATCTCGCCGTTGTCGCCGCGCAGCTTGGTGACGCGCAGGCCCACCTCGATGACCTCGCCCGAGGCGACGCCCGCGTCGATCGTGTCGCCGACGCCGTACTGGTCCTCCAGGATCATGAAGACGCCGGAGAGGAAGTCGGTGACCAGGTTGCGGGCGCCGAAACCGATCGCCACACCGGCCACACCCGCGGAGGCGAGCAGCGGGGCCAGATTGATCTCGAACGTGCCGAGGATCATCAGTGCCGCGGTGCCCATGATCAGGAACGACGCCACCGAGCGCAGGACCGAGCCGATGGCCTGCGAGCGCTGACGGCGGCGCTCCACGTTCACCAGCAGACCGCCCAGCGAGGTGCCGTCGACCGCCTGCGCCGTGCGGTTCATGCGGTCGATGAGCTTGGTGATGGCCCGCCGGACGGCCACTCTCAGTACGGCCGCGATCACCAGGATCAGCAGGACCCGCAGTCCGATGGCGAGCCAGGTGGACCAGTTCTGCTGGACCCAGCTCGCGGCGTTGGTCGCACTTTCCTGGGCGTCCTGAAGCGTGGCGGTCGCCGGGTCCGTCGACGTCGAGGGGGACGGCGACGGCGTCGAACCGACGGCCAGTAGGACGGGCAGGGACACGGCAGGTACCTCCAGGCGTAGCGGTCCGCCCGCGGCAGGGGACACAAGAAGGGCACCGTCGGGCAGACCCACCACACTAACGGGGCATCGTGTGTGGATCGTTGCAATGTTCGAGGGAGAGACCGTGCTCACCTGGGGATGAAGGGGGTGTGGTCGAAAACACTCCCAGCCCGTTACCGGGACATGGTGGCGCTTCCACCAGGCATGAGGGGAGACTGACTGCAGATCGTCCCGGCGCGAGCCACGCGCCGCCGGCGTACAAGGAGGCATCCGTGCCGCATGTCCTGGTCCTCAACGCGTCGTACGAGCCCCTCGGCGTCGTACCGCTCCGCCGCGCGCTCGTCCTCGTCCTCGAGAACAAGGCTGTCTGTCTCGAGGAATCCGGCGCCTTCATGCACAGCGCAACCGTTACTGTCCCCGCACCCAGCGTGGTCCGGCTGAAGAGGTTCGTGCGGGTCCCTTACCGGGGGCCCGTTCCGCTGACCAGGCGAGCGCTGTTCGCTCGCGACGGCGGCCGGTGCATGTACTGCGGTGGCGTCGCAACCAGCGTCGACCACGTCATCCCGCGCAGTCGCGGGGGTCAGCACGTCTGGGACAACGTGGTGGCGTCGTGCCGCCGCTGCAACCACGTCAAGGCCGACCGTCACCTGGTCGAGATCGGCTGGCGCCTGCGCCACAAACCCGCCCCGCCGACGGGGCTCGCATGGCGCATCATCGGAACCGGGCATAGGGACCCGCGCTGGCTGCCATACCTGCAGCCGTACGGCGCGGACGACGCGATGGCCCGGATCGACGGCATTTCCGCCTGACGATCCGGGCCTTTGTGTTGCCGCACGGCGCCGTCCGCCGCCGTTCCGGCTCCCCAGAGGACCCCCGTGCCTCCCGGGGAGCCGGCCCGTCCGCACGGCCCGGCCGACCCGAGTCGGGGCCGGCCGGACCCGGTCAGACGTAGCGCAGCTCCGCCGGGTGTGCCGAGCGACGCAGCAGCGGCAGGGACGTCGCCGCGGCCAGCAGACAGGCCGCGTAGACGGCCACGGGGACGACCACCGGCAGCAGCGGCACCGTCCCACCGCCGGCGAGCTGCCCGTACCAGACGCCGATCCCCAGGCCCCCGACGCCGGCCAGCGCGACCGCCGGAGCGAGCGGCAGGGCCGTTTCGAGGAGCAGCGCCCGGCCCAGCACCGCCCGCGGCACCCCGGCGGCGGCCTGCGCGGCCAGCCCGCGACGGCGGCCGACCAGGGACTCGGCGGTGCCCACGGCGAGGCCGGAGAGGGTGATCACCAGGGCGACCAGGACGGCGGCGCCGGTCAGGTTCACCCCGGTCGTGTAGAAGGACATGTCCTCGGCCAGCGTGTTGCGGTCGCGGCCGTGCAGGCCGTCCAGCAGGACCTGCCGCACCCCCAGGAAGCCCGTCCCCACCACGGTGACCAGGAGGACGGCGGCATGGGTGCGGGCGGCGGCCCACGGATCGTCGCGCAAACGCTCCGCCGCGATCAGGGTCGCCGGGTTCTGCGTCCGGGCCGCGAGGAAGCGGCCGGTGAACCGGGCGGCGGCACCCGTCGCCCACACCGCGCCGGTGCCGGTGAGGATCACCACGGAGAAGACGATCAGCGGGGCCGTGCCGAAGCCGCCGAAGCTCGCGGGGGCCAGGACGAGACCCGTGAGAAGGATCACCAGCGCCGCCACCAGGAAGGGGAGGCCCGGACCCCGGCCGGTGCCCGGGCGCACCCGCCGCACCCGGCCCAGCGGTGAGGCGACCACACCGCGCAGCGCCAGCAGGCTGACCAGGACGCCCAGCACGGGTACGGCCAGCAGGACCGCCGCGAAGCCGCCCCAGACGACGCCCGGCGGACTCTGCCACTGCCCGCGCAGCACCACGACGCACGAGACGGTGGCGGCGGCCGATCCCGCGAGGCAGGTGAGCCCCGCCTCCAGAGCGGCGATCCGCCGGACCTGGGCCGGGGAGGCCCCGGCCAGCCGCAGTGCGGCCAGTCGCCGGTCGCGGTGCACGGCGCCGATGCGGGCGCACTGCCCGAGGAAGCCCAGCACCGGAACCAGCAGGAGCAGCAGGGCGAGGACGACGCCCGAACGCTCGCCGGGCTGGTCGAGCAGGCCGTCGGCCAAGGCCACGTGGTACTGGCCGCGCAGCGAGGCGACCGCGGTGGCCGCGAGCGCGAACGCCGTGGCCAGGGCGGCACCCAGCGCGGTGAGCGTGATCCGCCACCACTCGCGCCGGTCCGAACCGCGGACGAGGAGCAGCGCGAGCCGCGCATCGTTGATCATCGGGTGGCCTCCGTGGACGTCGTGCCCGTGGACCCGGCCGTGCCCGCGGCGGAGGGGCCGGACGTGCCGTCCGCGGACGGGTGCCAGGCGCCCTCCGCGGTCACCGTCCCGTCCCGCAGGGACACCTCCCGGTCCGTGTACGCCGCCACCTGCGCGTCGTGGGTGATGAGCAGGACGGCGGTGCCGGTCTCCCGGGCGGTGTGGACGAGCGCCGTCATCACCTGTTCCCCGGCGAGGGAGTCGAGCGCTCCGGTCGGCTCGTCGGCGAAGACGATCCTCGGGCCGGTCACCAGGGCCCGCGCGAGCGCGACCCGCTGTGCCTGACCGCCGCTCATCTCGCCGGGTCGCAGTGCCTCCTGACCGCGGACCCCGAACCGCTCCAGCCACTCGCCGGCCTGCTCCCGCGCCGCTGAGCGGGGGGTGCCCGCGAGCAGCAGTGGCAGTGCCACGTTGTCGGCGGCGGTCAGCTCCGGGATCAGCTGCCCGAACTGGAACACCACACCGAAGTCGGTGCGCCGCAGTTCGCCGAGCCGCTTCTCGGGGAGCCGGTCGAGGCGTTCGCCGTCGTAGTCGACCGTGCCCTCGTCGGGCCGGACGATGCCGGCGAGGCAGTGCAGCAGCGTGGACTTTCCACTGCCGCTCGCCCCGGTGACGGCCAGGATCTCGCCCGCGTGCAGGTCCACCGAGGCCCCGCGCAGGGCGGGGGTGGAGCCGTGCGTCTTGACGAGGTCCCGGGCCACCAGGAGTGGGTTGCTCATGCTGCGTCGACCTCCGCGGTCAGGGTCGTGAGCCGGGCCGCCGTGGTGTTCATCCAGCGGAGGTCGGCGTCGAGGTGGTTGAGGGCGTAGTCGGCCGAGAGTACGGTCGCGAGATCGGCACCGGGCGCCGTCTTCACCGCCGTGAGGTCGCGCATCCGTGCCATGTGCGCGGCGCGCTGGGCCCGCAGATAGCCGGCCGGGTCGGCCGAGGCGAGGATCGAGACGACGACCTTGGCGAAGATCTCGTTCGTCACGAACGGGGCGGGCGGGGTGATCTCCGCGGCCCACTCGGCGAGTTCTCGCGATCCGTCGTCGGTGGAGCGGTACAGCGTCCGCTCGGGGCCGCCGTCGGAGTCGGTGCCGTCGACCTCGGCGAGACCGTCTCGGACCAGCCGCTGAAGGGTCGTGTAGACCTGCCCGTAGGCCAGCGGACGGGCCTGTGGGAAGCGTTCGTCGTGGCGTCGCTTGAGGTCGTACCCATGGCTGGGCCCTCCGGCGAGCAGCCCCAACAGGATGTGACGGGTGCTCATGGAGATCAGTATGCACTCGATATATGTACTGAGTGAATAGTGTTCGCGAAAAAGTGTGTCCGCGCGGGCAGGGAGGGCGTGGATACGTGCGGGCCCGAACTCGCGCGGGGCACCCGCCACTTGCCGTCGCGCGCACGGCTGCCCGGGCCTGCGGTCGGGCGGGCGGTGACCGGCAGGCGCCCGTCAGGGGCCTGTGCCACGGGTGACGGGCGAGCCCGGGGGCGGGCGGGGTGTGCGGTACAGGGCGTGCGCCGGCGGTGTACGGACCCGCGGACGGGGGCGGGCGTCCGGGACGGGCGGTGCGGGGCCCGGA
Source organism: Streptomyces siamensis (assembly GCF_039543605.1). Lineage (NCBI taxonomy): Bacteria > Bacillati > Actinomycetota > Actinomycetes > Kitasatosporales > Streptomycetaceae > Streptomyces > Streptomyces siamensis. The sequence continues at coordinate 422,303 of NZ_BAABKB010000002.1, forward strand.
CGGGCGACGCGGGGCCGGGAGCGCGGTGTGCGCGCCCGCGGGCGGAACTCCGGTCGCCGCGGGTCGTTCCGGACGCCGGACGCCGGACGCCGGACGCCGGACGCCGGACGCCGGACGCCGGACGCCGGACGCCGGACGCCGGACGCCGGACGCCGGATCAGGCCCGGGGCCCGGCAGGTCTCACGGGGCGGGTGACGTCTTCGTCGCGTCCTCGTGCGTCTCGCGAGCCACCGCGTACGCCCCCACCGACCAGAGCGAATACCCGTACCGCGTCGCCCTCTTGAGCCCCTGGACGCGCACGTACCGGACATCGCGTTCGTCGAAGCGGACCGACTCGCGCCCGCCCCGGCCGTCCCGCACCGTCGCCGCCGTGCGCCAGGTGCGCCCGTCGGCGGAGACCTGGACCCGGTACTCCGACGGGTGGGCGTCCTGCCAGTGCAGCAGGACCTGGCCGAGGTGCGCCGGTTCGGCGAGCCGTACCTGCCACCAGGCGCCGTCCTCCACGGGTGACGACCAACGCGTCGCCGGGTCGCCGTCGTTCGCCGCCGAGGCGGGGAAATCGGGCGTCTCGTCGCCCGAGGAGGACGCCGTGCCGGTCCGGGCCAGGTCGGGGCCCGCCGTGCGGGGGAAGGCACGCACCGTCAGGGTGCGGGTCTGCGCGCCGAAGGCGACGGTGACGCTGTAGGCGCCGGCCGGTGTCCCGGGCGGCACGGTGACCTCGACGGGGACGTCCACGGCTGTTCCGCGCGGCAGGGCGGCAGGCGCCCGCGGGACCTCGGCCCGGATGCCCTTCGGCGCCTTCACGGTCAGTTCGCCGTGCACGTCGGCGGGGCGCAGCGACGTCAGCCGGGCCGTCACCCGGCCCGTGCCGCCGATCTCCACGTCGGTCTCGGAACGCGCCAGTTCCAGCGCGGCGGCCGGTGAGTCGGCGAACCACGGCACGAGATGGCGCACCTGGGAGGGCCGCGGGCCGGTCACGCGGACGGCGTCGGCGCGCAGCCCCGCCGCCGTCGCCCAGCCTTCCCCGGCCTCCTCGCCCGTCTCCTTCTCGCCCGTGTCCTTCCCGGCCGGGACCTCCGTCGCGCCTCCGGCCGCGAGGGGGCCGAGCCGCCGCCAGCCCTCGCCCGGCACGTGCGCCTCGACGGAGCCGGCCGTGCCAGGCTCGGTGAGGACGCTCACGGCGGTGAGGGTGCGGGCGCGCGGGAAGCGGACCGTGCGGCCGTCCGTGGCCGCGCCGTGCTCCGCGGCCGGTTCGTGGCCGAGCCCCGCCCACGACTCGTACGCCGACCGCGCCTTCTTCAGGAACGCGTCCAGCACGCCCTTGCCGACCGTCACCTCGCTCGCGGCGATCCCGGCACGCAACCGGCCCAGGGCGCGGTACGCTGTCCAGGCCGCCGTCGCGTCGCCGTCCGCCTGGGCGCGCAGCATGCCGACCGCGGTCTCGCCGGCCTCCCCGTAGCGCGCCAACTGCTCCGCCCAGGGCGCCACTTCGGCATCGAGGGTGCTGTCGGACAGTCGCTCGGGGGTCTCGCGCATCACGGTGAAGGCGGCGCGCAGCCGACGTGCGGCCGTCTCGTTCGCCGTCCGGTCCGTGCTCGTCCGCGCCTGCCAGAACGCCTCGATCAGCGGGCGCAGATACGCCGACTCCTCGACGCCGAGGACGGAGGACGCGTCGTTGCCGGCGAGGGCGCGCAGTGCCTCCCCGCGGTCCGGGTCCCCGTCCGCCAGGTCGTCCACCGCCGCCCTCCAGGACTCCTGAGGGCGGTAGTCCCGTGGGTTCCACGCGTAGTCGGCGGCGGTGAACAGCGGGATGCGCGAGGCCACGGCCTGCGGCATCGCGTTCGCCAGCAGCGCCGCCGAGCCGGTCGCGACCGCGGGTTCGCGTCCCTGGTAAGGCCCCAGGAAGATCCGGTCCTGTGCGTAGTCGTTGACCGGGTAGTTGTCCATGGTGACGAGCCGGTGGCCGCCGAACGCGTCCCGGGCCCGCGCCAGTTCGGCCCCGGTGATCGTCCTCGGCACGACGCCGACACCGGTCCAGGCGATCTCGATCCCCTCGTCCAGGGCGCTCGCCAGCTCCCGACGGTAGTCGGTCGAGCCGTCCTCGTAGTACTCCGTCGGCATCAGGGACAGGGCGGTGGTGTCCGGACGGCGCTCGGCGAGATACCGGGCGACCGTGTTCGCCACCCGGGCCTGCGCCCTCGCGGCCGCCTCGGGGCCGGAGCCGAAGGCCTGGGCGTCCGCGCCGCAGTGCCACTCGCTGTAACTGACGTCCTGGAACTGGAGCTGGAAGGACCGGAACCCGAGTGCCCACATGGCGTCGAGCTTGCGTGTCAGGGCCTTGACGTCGGCGTCCGACGAGAAGCACATCGCCTGGCCGGGGGCCACCGCCCACGTCAGGGTGACGTGGTTGCGGAGCGCCCGGTCGGTCAGCTCCCGGAAGTCCGAGCGTTGCGCGGCCGGGTACGGCTCCCGCCAGCGGGCCTGCCGGTAGAGGTCGTCGCCGGGGGCGTACACATAGCGGTTCTGCTTGGTGCGGCCCATGAAGTCCAGCTGGGAGAGCCGCTGTTCACGGGTCCACGGGGTGCCGTAGAAACCCTCGGTGGTGCCGCGTGCGGGTGTGCCGGGCCAGTCGCGGACGACGACGCCCTTGATCCGCCCGTCGGCGCCGACGAGCTGACGCAGCGTCTGCACCGCGTGGAAGAGGCCGTCCTCGCCGACTCCGGCCAGGACCACCGTGTCCCGGCCGTCCGTGCGGCCGACGGCCAGCCGGTAGCCCCCGGCGGGCAGGTCGGCGCGGGGGGCGGCGCCCAGAGCCGTGAGGACCCGTTCCAGGGAGCTCGCACCGGCACGCGCGCCGAGGCCGTGCGCTCCCTCAAAGGCCCTGCTTCCGGCGTGCCCGCCGAAGGAGTGGCGCGAGGCCGGGACCGACGGCGAGTGCGAGGAGCCGGTGACCTTCGTGCTCGTGCGGCCACGCGCGGCAGGCGTGCCCGTCGCGTCGCCGGTGCCCGACGCGCCCCGTACGCCGGACCGGGGCGTGGCAGCCGGGTCCTCGCCGAGGCGCACCACCAGCGCACCCGCCGGGAGGGCGTCCCCGTCGCGCACCGTGGTGATCTTCCGCGCGCCGGCCTGGCGCAACAGCGCCCGCAGTGCGTCGAGGGCGTACGGGTCGGTCGTCGCGCCGGGCGCGTACGGACCGGACCCGGCCGTGGGCCCGGATGCGCCCGGCGCTTCGGTGACCAGGACGACCTCGTCGGTGACCGTGACCGCCGCGCCGCCCGCGCGCAGCGACTGGGGACGCGGCCAGACCGCGGGCAGCCCGCCCCCGGTGGGCTCGGATTCGTCCGCGGAGGGCAGCGGAGCGGGCGGCGCGGCGACGGCGGCGGGCGCCGATCCCAGTGCGCCCGCGACAACGGCGAACGCGAGCGCGGCCGCCCCTTTCCCACGCCGCAGCTGCACGCTCCCCCTCCTCGTGGCCCGGCTCCCCGGCAGCCCTGTGCCCGGTTCCCCGACAGCCCTGTCGCTGAGGCGTCGAGCCCACCATTCGCGTGGTGAGGGTGTCAATGAGAGTGGTGGAAGTGCGAGGATTGCCCCAATTCGGAGTCGCACCACGGGGACAGAATGTGACCAGGAGCACCTTGTTCGCCCTTGTACGTCTGCCATCGCGTCCGCTGGGTAGGGCTGCGTTGACCGCCAGGGCCGGAGCGCGCGGCACGACTTTGCGGGAACCGCCCTGGGCCGCCGTACTCGACGTACTCGACAAGGAGGCCCCCGTGGCCGCATCGGCACACCTTCTGCTCTCGGCCCTCTCCAAACGCGAGGCGGAGCTGTCCGCCGAGCCCGAGGGCGCCTACCTGTGCCTGCTCAGCGCCGAAGGCGCCTGCGCGGAGGCGCCGTTGACCAGCGAACCCCCGCTGCCCGACGCCGAACCGCTCACCAGCGAGCCGCCGCTCACCGACGCCGTGCCCCTGACCAGCGAACCCTCCCCCCAGCTCTCGGCCTGCCCCGACCAGGGGGCGCCCCCCTACCCCGGCGCCGTGTCGGAGGTCTAGATGCCACCTCGCCGGCCCGCCGAATCAGCGCAGGCGCCGTCACCGACGCCCCTGTCGCGGCTCGGTGACCTGCACGGCGTCGCCACGTCCTACGAGCCGTCCCCGGGCCGTACGGTCGCCGCGTCCGAGACCGCGCTCGTCGCGGCCCTGGCGGCGCTCGGCGTCGACGCGGGCACCCCGGACGCCGTGCGCGCCGCCCTCGCGGCGCGGGAGGACGCGCTGAAGGGACGGCTGCTGCCGCCGACAGTGGTGTCCTGGGGCGAGGGTGCCCCCGCCGCGCTGGCCGCCCTGCCGGACGGAACCCGGCTCCGCATCGTGACCGAGCAGGGCGAGACCCGCGCCCGGCCCGAACAACTCCCGCCCGGCGTACACGCCCTGCACGCCGCCGCGCCGGACGGCCGCACCGCCGACGTCCACCTCGTCGTCGCGCCCGCCCGGCTGCCCGCGCCGCCCGGACGCGCGTACGGGCTGCTCGTCCAGCTCTACTCCCTGCTGTCGCGCCGCTCCTGGGGCATGGGCGACCTCGGCGACCTCGGGGAGCTGACCGCCTGGGCGGGACGGGCGCTCGGCGCCGGGTTCGTCCAGGTCAACCCCCTGCACGCGGCCGTGCCCGGCACACCCACCGACCCGTCCCCCTACCGGCCCTCCTCCCGCCGCTTCCCCGACCCGGTGCACCTGCGCGTCGAGGACATCCCCGAGTACGCGTACGCCGACGGCTGCGACCGCTCGCTGCTGGAACGCGCCGAACGGCTCCGCGACTCCGTACTCACCGAAGGCGCCCTGATCGACCGCGACGCCGTCTGGGAGCTCAAGCGCGAGGCGCTCGAAGCCGTGCGCGCGGTGCCGCTCGGTCCCGGCCGGCAGGCCGCCTACGCCGACTTCCTCGCCGAAGAGGGCGAGGCCCTGGAGGACCACGCCACCTGGTGCGCGCTCGCCGAGCTGTACGGCTCCGACTGGCGACGCTGGCCACCCGGCCTGCGCGACCCCCGCTCGTCCGAAACCGCTCGCGCCCGGGGTGAGTTGATGGACCGCGTCGACTTCCACAGCCGCCTCGCCTGGCTCACCGACGCCCAGCTGGCCGCCGCGCAGCGGGCCGCGCGCGACGCGGGCATGTCGGTCGGCCTCGTGCACGACCTGGCCGTCGGCGTCCACCCCGACGGCGCCGACGCCTGGGCCCAGCAGGAGTACTTTGCCGCGGGCATGTCGGTCGGCGCGCCCCCGGACGCCTTCAACTCCCGCGGTCAGGACTGGGGTCTGCCGCCCTGGCGCCCCGACCGGCTCGCCGCGTCCGGCTACGCCCCCTACCGCCGCCTCCTGCGTGCCTTGTTCCGGCACGCCGGCGCCCTGCGCATCGACCACGTCATGGGTCTGTTCCGGCTCTGGTGGATCCCGCAGGGACACCCGCCCACCGAGGGCACGTACGTCCGTTACGACGCCGAGGCCATGCTCGCGATCCTCACCCTGGAGGCCTCCCGGGCCGGAGCGCTGGTGATCGGTGAGGACCTCGGCACCGTGGAGCCCGGTGTGCGCGAGACGCTCCAGTCGCGCGGGGTGCTCGGCACCTCGGTGCTGTGGTTCGAACGGGACTGGGACGGCGACGGGCTCCCGCTTCCCCCCGAACGATGGCGCGCCGACTGCCTGGCCACCGCGACCACGCACGACCTGCCGTCCACCGCCTCCCGGCTCACCGGCGACCATGTCGAACTCCGCGACCGGCTGGGCCTGTTGACCGGGTCCCTGGAGCAGGAACGGGCCGCGGCCGCAGCGGACGCCGGGGAGTGGCTGGCGCTGCTCGCCCGGCTCGGGCTGCTGCACGGCGCGAGCGGCGGGTGCGCGGCGGTGTCGGAGGAGGCCGAGATCCAGGCCGTGCACCGCTTCCTGCTGCGCACCCCGGCCCGGCTGGTCGGCGTCTGGCTCCCGGACGCCGTGGGCGACCGCCGTCCGCAGAACCTGCCCGGCACCTGGGACCAGTACCCCAACTGGCGCCTGCCCGTCGCCGACGCCGAGGGCCGGCCGGTGACCCTGGAGGACCTCGCCGCCTCGCCGCGGCTGCACGCCCTGATCGACGTGGTGCGGGGGCGCGCCGCGGGGGATCGGGTCGTGCGGGACGACGCGGGTGCGGCGGACGGTTCGGGCCCGCGGGACGGCACGGCTGCGGGGGACCGAACAGGTGCGGGGGACCGCACGGGTGCGCGGGACGGCGCTGGTGCGGGAGGCGGCCGAGGGGCGGGGCCGGTTCCGGAGGCCGGCGGAAAGACGGCCGGGACACCGGCCTGAGGGCGAGCGGGGCCCGCGCCCCGGGCCCAGCGGAGGGGCGCCCTCCGGCCCCGGGGCCTCCGTACGGCACCCCCGGGCGCGCGACTCATTCAGGTGTTCGCTACGTTTGCACCGTGGACAAGAAGAACGCCCTGCGCGCCGGCGCCCTGGCTGCCGGTACGACGCTGATGATGCTGCTCATGTCGTCCCCCGCGCTCGCGCTGACCCGCGACGACGGCGACGACCCCGGCACCGGCCTGAGCGTGATCGACACTCTGGGTCTGTACGTAGCTGCGCCGATCGTGCTGTTCCTGGTCATCGCCGGCCTCGTGATGGTCCTCGACAAGTCCGACAGGCCGCAGAAGCAGAGCTGACCCGGGTACACCGGTTTCTTCACTTCCGTCGAGGGAGTCCGCGCACGTGTCGCGCGGGCTCCCTCGATGTGTTTGTCCCCCGTCCGGGGCGCTTCCCGCGCCGGCCCGTAGAGCCCAGCCCCACCGCGCCCGCACGCGCCGGTGGCGCCGGATCCGCACGCGCTCGTGGCGCAGGGTCCGCACGCGCTCGTGGCGCAGGGTCCCCCTCGTGGGGCAGGGTCCCCTCGTGGCGAGGGTGATCGGATCGGAGTCGCGGCCTACGGATGCGGCGCCGTCAGATACCGCTGGACCGTCGGGCCAAGCCAGGCCACGATCTCCGCACGGCTCAGCGCGACGGCCGGGCCGATCCGCAGCACGTAGCGGGTGAGCGCGAGCCCGAGCAGTTGCGAGGCGCACAGCGCGGCCCGTACCGGCGCCTGCTCGGGATCGGGGCAGGCGCGCCGTGCGACCGGCGTGAGCTGGTCCTTGAAGATGGCCTGGAGGCGCTCGGCGCCCGCCTGATTGGTGACACCCACCCGGAGTATCGCGGTGAGGACTCCGTTCTCCTCCCACAGGTCGAGGAAGTGGCTCACCAGCACCCGGCCCACGTCCCGCGGATCGAGGCCCGCCGGGTCCGGCAGCCGCAGGTCGACGTCGAGGACGGCGGCGAACAGCCCGTCCTTCGAGCCGTAGTAGCGCATGACCATCGACGGGTCGATCCGGGCGTCCCTGGCGATGGCGCGGATGGTGGCGCGCTCGTAGCCGTCGGCGGCGAAGCGGGCGCGTGCCGCGTCGAGGATCGCGGTGCGGGTCGCGTCGGAGCGGCGGGGCGCGGGCGCGTCCGTCGCCGCCGACGTGGGCGCGGGGTGTTCCTTGAGTGCCATGCCAACGACCGTAGGCCAACACGTGTTGACAGTCCAGTGAGGTCGTCCTATGTTGGCAAACGAGCGTTGGCCAACAAGCGTTGGCAAGCCAGGGAGTGCGGATCGGTCGACAGGCGCTGCGGGTCAACCACGGTTGGCCCACCACCGTTGGCCGACAGGTGTTGGCATCGGAGGTCACCATGAAGGACCACACTCGGAACGCACAGTTCATGCGCCACACGCATGACGACCGGCCCGCCGAGCCCCGCGCCACCGCCGGGGACGCCATCGCCGGGGACGCCATCGCCGGGGACGCCGGCGCCCCTCGCCGCGCGGCGGCGCGCCCCACCGCCGACCCTCGCGGTGTCCTCGTCGTCGGCTCCGGCCCCACCGGGCTGCTGCTCGCCGGTGACCTCGCCACCGCCGGCGTTCCCGTCACCGTCGTCGAGAAGCGGCCGCACAGGATCAGCAACCTCTCCCGGGCCTTCGTCGTGCACGCCCGCACGCTGGAGCAGCTCGACGCCCGCGGCCTCGCCGACGACCTGGAGCGCAAGGGCCGGCGGCTCGACCGTCTCCAGCTCTTCGGCGCGTTCTCCCTCTCGCTGGACACCCTCCCCTCCCGCTTCAACCACCTGCTCGTGATCCCGCAGTACGAGGTGGAGAAGGTGCTGGTGCGCAGGGCGGAGGACGCCGGGGTGCGGTTCCTGTACGAGACCGAGGTGACCGGTCTGAGTCAGGACGCGGACGGCGTGACGCTGACGGTCCGCCGTCCGGACGGCGCGGCCGCGGAGCTGACGGCGGCGTACGTCGTCGGGGCCGACGGGATGCGCAGCGTGGTGCGGACGGCGGTCGGGCTGCCGTTCCCCGGCAAGTCGGTGATCCGGTCCGTGGTGCTCGCGGACGTCCGGCTCGACGAGGAACCTGAGTCGGTACTGACCGCCGCCGCGGTCGGCGACGCCTTCGCCTTCCTCGCTCCCTTCGGCGACGGCTACCACCGGGTGATCGGCTGGCATCGCGGCCGGGACGTCCGCGACGACGAGCCGCTCGATCTCGACGAGGTCAAGGAGATCACCCGGCTCGCCCTCGGCCGCGACTACGGCATGCGGGACGCCCGCTGGATGTCCCGCTTCCACAGCGACGAACGCCAGGCGCCCGCCTACCGGGTGGGCCGTGTCCTCCTCGCCGGTGACGCCGCGCACGTGCACACCCCGGCCGGCGGCCAGGGCATGAACACCGGGCTCCAGGACGCGGCGAACCTCGGCTGGAAGCTGGCCGCCGTCCTCGGCGGACACGTGGACGCGGCCCTGCTGGACACCTACCAGGCGGAGCGCCACCCGGTCGGCCGGGCCGTGCTGCGCAGCAGCGGCGGCATCGTGCGGCTCGCGATGGCCAAGTACCCCTGGACGCTGGCGCTGCGCACCGGGCTCGGCGCGTTCCTGAGCCATGTCGGCCCGGCCCGGCGCAGGGCGCTCGGCCGGATCACGGGCATCGGGTACGCGTACGGGGCGCCGCACGGCTCCCACCCGCTGGTCGGCCGGCGCGTCCCGGACCTCGCGCTGAGGAGCGGCCGGCTCTACGAGGCGCTGCGCGGCGGCCGGTTCGTCCTGATCGCCCCGCGGCCCCTCACCGCGCAAGGCCGCGCGGACCGCCTCGCGGTGGAGCGGTGGGCGGACGGCAGGAGCACGACGGTGCTGGTGCGGCCCGACGGATACGTGGCCTGGGCCGCGGAGTCCCCGGACGCGGCGGCGGTCGAGGCGGCGCTCACCACCGCGCTGGGCGCGCCGGACGACCGCCTAGACGGCAGTGCTGGTCAGCAGACGGCGCAGCAGGTCGGCGAGTTGGGCGGCCCGGGCCTCGTCGAGGCCGGCGAGCGCGTCGGTCTGGACGGCGAGTCCCGCCCCGACGGCCTCGTCGATCAGGCGCAGTCCCTCGTCGGTGAGCGTGACCTGGAGTCCGCGCCGGTCGTGCGGATCGGGTGACCGGCGCAGCAGTCCGGCGCGCTCCAGCTTGTCCAGGCGTCCGGTCATCCCGCCGGTGGTGAGCATGAGCGTCGCCGAGAGCTGCCGGGGGGAGAGCGTGTACGGGGTGTCGGAGCGGCGGAGCGTGGCGAGCACGTCGAACTCGCCCCGGGAGATCCCGAAAGGCGTGTAGGCCTTCTCCATCCGGTCGCCCATCGCCCGCGAGAGCCGGAAGATCCGCCCGAAGACCTCCATCGCGGTGGTGTCGAGGTCCGGCCGCACGGCGGCCCACTGCTCGATGATCGCGTCGACGGCGTCCTTGTCGGCCGGGACCTCGGCCGGGACCTCGGTCGGGTCCTCGGTCAGGTCCTCGGTCGGGTCCTCGACCGGGCCCGTGGAGGCCTGGGCGGAGTCGTCGACGGAGTTCTCGACGGGGTCCTTGGGGGTGTTCATGCGGGTGAGTATCCGCCGAGGCCGGATCGGTCGCAAGAAAGTAGCTCACAAGAGAGTGGATGGACACTGAGTAGATCAGTGAAAAGCGGCTTGACGATAAGTAGCTTGCGACTAAGCTACTTAGTGTCGAGCCGCTCGCGGTCGATGTGCTTCTCCTGGCCCAGTTCTCGCCGGTCTACTGGAAATCGGGTGTCCCATGGCCATGAACCGCCCCACTCTCATAGCGCTCACCGCGCTCGCCCCCGTGTCCTGGGGCAGCACGTACGCCGTCACGACCGAGCTGCTGCCGGCCGACCGCCCCCTGTTCACGGCGGTGATGCGCGCCCTGCCCGCAGGATTGCTCCTCCTGGCCCTCGCGCGGGTGCTGCCGCGCGGCATCTGGTGGGGCAAGGCGGCGGTGCTGGGCGCCCTGAACATCGGTGCCTTCTTCCCGTTGCTGTTCCTGTCCGCGTACCGGCTGCCCGGCGGCATGGCCGCGGTGGTCGGCTCCGTGGGCCCGCTGTTCGTCGCGGGGCTCTCGGTGCTGCTGCTCGGCGACCGGCCGACCCTCCGCACGCTCCTCACCGGTGTCGCCGCGGCCCTCGGGGTCAGCCTGGTCGTGCTGAAGGCCGCCGGGGCCCTCGACGCGGTGGGTGTGCTCGCCGCGCTCGCCTCGACCGCGTCGATGTCCACGGGCACCGTCCTCACCAAGCGCTGGGGGCGCCCCGACGGGGTCGGACCGCTGGCGCTCACCGCCTGGCAGTTGACGGCCGGCGGACTGCTGATCGCGCCGCTCGCACTCGCGGTCGAGGGTGCGCCGCCCGCGCTGGACGGCCGCGCGGTCGGCGGCTATCTGTACCTGGCGCTGGCGAACACGGCCCTCGCCTACTGGCTCTGGTTCCGCGGCATCGGGCGGCTCTCCGCCACCCAGGTCACCTTCCTCGGTCCGCTCTCGCCGCTGACCGCGGCGGTGATCGGCTGGGCGGCGCTGGGGCAGGAGCTGACTCCGGTGCAACTGGCGGGCATGGGGCTCGCGTTCGGGGCGACCGTCCTCGGTCAGCTCCGGCCCCGCCCGGTGGCGGTCAGGACCGTCTCCGGCTCCGGATCTTTCAGTTCTGCTGAAGAAAATGCTCGAAAAGATTCGATGGACGTGACGGTTTCCGCTTTGCGACGGTAGCCGGGCGACCCACCCGACCACCGGAGAGGCGAGGGATACACGTGACAGTCCTGGACCGGACGAGAACGCAGGGCCTGCCCGCAGGGGCCGCCGGGTCCGTCGAGAGCACCGAGCCCGAGAAGAGCACCTGGCTCGCCGACACCACCGAGCCCGTCGCCCCGTTGGAGTCCGTCGAGTCCGTCGAGTCGGCCGGGGCCGCCCAGCCGTCCCCGGCCGCCCAGCCGTCCCCGGCCGCTCGGCCGGGCAGGACCGGAGCGGTCGCGGGGAAGGGCCCGGTCGGACTCGGTCTCGCCCTCGCGGCCGTCGCCACCGTCGTCTGGTCCGGCAGCTTCGTCGCGTCGCGCGCCCTGCACGACAGCGTGCCGCCCGTCCAGCAGGCGTTCTGGCGCTGGGTCGTCGCGCTCGCGGTGGTCGCCCCCTTCGCGGCACGGGAGACCTGGCGGCAACGGCCCCTGATCCGCGGACACCTCGGTCACCTGCTGCTCGCCGCGCTCCTCGGCGTCACCGTCTACAACACCCTGGTCAACCAGGCGGGCGTGTCCACGTCCGCCGGCACCATGGGCATGATCATGGCCGCGTCGCCAGTCCTGATGGCGGTGTACGAACGGCTCGGCGGCGCACGCCTCGGCGCGCGCCGGGTCGCCGGCATGCTGATCGCCTGCGCGGGCGTCCTCCTCCTGGTCGGCGGTGGCCCCGCGGCGTCGACGGACTTCACGGAGGGCGACCTCTGGATGATCGCGGCGGCGACGTGCTTCGCCTCGTACAGCGCGCTGCTGCGCCGCGGGCCCGCCGAACTCGGCGGTCCCGTCTTCCTGTTCACCACCTTCACGCTGGGCACGGCGATGCTGCTGCCGGTGTTCGTGCTGAGCGTGGTCGTCCAAGGGGCCTTCACCCCGGCCCCCGGGACGGTCGGCCCGCTCCTCTACGTCGGGGTCGCCTCCTCCGCGGTCGCCTTCTTCACCTGGAACAAGGCGATCTCACTCATCGGCGCGGCCCGCGCCGGAACGGTCTACTATCTCCAGCCGGTCTGCGTGACCGTCCTGTCCTACGCGCTCCTCGGTGAACGCACCACGGCCGAGCAACTGCTGTGCATGGCAGTGATCCTGGGCGGAGTCGTCCTGGGTACCGCCTCCCGGGCCCGCTGAACTCCCGGGACAGGTTGCCGCCATGGCCGATTACGACAAGTGGGACATCAGGAAGCTGGAGATCCTGCGGACGCTGCGCGAGCGCGGAACCGTCACCGCGACCGCCCGGGCCCTGCTGATGACCCCCTCGGCCGTCTCGCAGCAGCTGACCAACCTCGCGAAGCAGCTCGGTGTGCCCCTTCTGGAGGCGCAGGGCAGACGGGTGCGGCTGACCGACGCGGCGGAACTCGTACTGCGGCACGCCGAGGCCGTCTTCGAGCAACTGGAGCGCGCCGACGCCGAGTTGTCCGCGTACGCGCACGGCGAGGTGGGGCAGGTGCGGGTCGGGGCCTTCTCCACCGCCGTGCCCGCGCTCGTCGTCCCCGCCGTACGGGCGCTGCGGTCGGCGCGGCCCGGGATCGCCGTGCAGGTGCGGGAGGCCGAGGCGGCGGAGGCGTACGAGCTGCTCGGCGCCGGGGCGGTGAACGTCGCGCTGTCCCTGGCCGCGCAGGCCCCGACGGCGACCGACGCCCGCTTCACCCGGGTGCCGCTGCTCGCCGACCCGCTCGACCTGGCGCTGCCGCACGGCCATCCGCTCGCCACCGCGCCGGACGTGCGGCTCGCCGACTTCGCCGCCGAGTCGTGGATCTTCGGCGGGAGCGGCCCGTGGTCGGACATCACGCGGAGCGCGTGCGAGGCGGCCGGGTTCAGCCCGCACCAGGGTCACTCCGCGGCCGGGTGGACCGCGATCCTCGCGATGGTCGAGGCGGGGATGGGGGTGGCGCTTGTGCCGCGGATGGCCGCGGCGCGGCGGGAGGGCGTGGTGATGCGGGAGCCGGCGGGGGAGCGACCGCATCGGCACGTGGTCGCGGCGGTGCGCCGCGGCGCGGAGGAGGCGGCCGCGGTCGGGTTCGTGCTGGGAGCGCTGCGGGAGGCGGCCCGGGGGCCGGACCGGTAGCCGGCGGTCCCGAGTACCGGTCGTTCGGGGCGGGGTACCGGTCGTTCGGGGGCGGGAGACGCCAGGAGACGTATAGCGTCACGTCGTCCCTGTGTGACGCAATCGCCGGAGGCCTCATGGACGTCGACGCCGTGTGCCGCAGCTGCGGGAAGTCCCTGCCCGGCCGGTCGGGGCGCAAGGGCAGGAGCTCGCTGTACTGCTCCGCCGCCTGCCGTCAGAAGGCCTACCGGGACCGGCGGACCGAGCCCGTGGACACCGTGCGCGGACTGATCGACGAGGTGGCCCGGCAGGTCGACGCGCTGGTCCCGCAGCCGCCGTCGGTCTTCTACTCCGGTGTGACGGCACTGTCCTCGTCCGTGGGCCGGCTGCGACGCGTCGCCCGCGTCGCACGGGACACCGCGCACCGGGACCGGGACGCCCGCGAGGATCACAAGGCCGGCGAGGCCCCCGAAACCCGGCCGGATTCCGTAACGGGGGGCGCCGTTACGGAATCCCCGGCCGTGCGGACGGCCGCGGCGGACCCCGGCGGCACGGTGACCGGCGCCCCGGAGTCCGGGCACGGCGGAACGGTCGCGGCGGGCCCCGCCTCCGCGCAGGCCGGACACGGCGAAATCCCCCTCGCGGAGGGAGACTTCGCCGCCCTGGTCGAGTCGTACCGCCGTGAGCTGCGTGTGCACTGCTACCGGATGTCGGGCTCGTACGACGACGCGGAGGACCTCGTGCAGGAGACGTTCCTGCGGGCCTGGCGGGCGCGGGACGGTTTCGCCGGCCGGGCGAGCCCGCGGACCTGGCTGTACCGGATCGCGACCAACGCCTGTCTCGACTTCCAGCGGCGCACCGCACGCCGCCCGCAGCGCTACGAACCGCTGCCCGGCATGAACCACGGGGACGCAGAGCCGCCCGCCCGCGTCACCTGGCTCCAGCCGTACCCCGACGAGGACCTGCCCTCCGCGGAGGAGCAGCCGGACGCCCGTGCCGTCTCCCGGGAGACCCTGGAACTCGTCTTCCTCGCCGCCGTCCAGCACCTGCCGCCCCGCCAGCGCGCCGTCCTCGTCCTGCGTGACGTGCTGGGCCTCGCCGCCGCGGAGACCGCCGAGGCACTGGAGATGACGGTGGCCTCCGTCAACAGCGCCCTGCAACGCGCCCGGCCCACGCTGCGCGACCACCTGCCGCGTCGCCGCGCCGACTGGACCGCCGAGGCGGACGCCCGTGAACGCGAGGTCCTGCGGCGCTACATGGCCGCCGCGGAACGCCTCGACCTCGACGAGATCGCCACCCTGCTCAGCGAGGACATCACGCTCACCATGCCGCCGAACCCCTTCTGGTTCGTCGGCCGCGAGGCGCTCACCGAGTTCCTGCGCCCGAGCCTCGATCCGGCCTCGCCGATGTTCCTCGGGGACTGGCGCCATCTCCCCGCACGGGCCAACGGGCAGCTCGCGGCCGGGGGTTACGTCAGGCGCCCCGGGACCACCGTGTACCGGGCGCAGGTCCTCGACGTGCTGCGCATCGAGGGCGACCGCATCGTGGAGATCACCTCCTTCGAACCGCACCTCTTCCCGGCGTTCGGCCTGCCGTTGCAGCTCCCCGCCGACCGGTGAGGGCCGGGGGCACGACCCGCGACCGATGAGTGACCGGAGGTTCGTACGTCTCCATGACCGACCCGTACGAACGGTTCGTGCGACCTGCCTCCAGGAGATCATCATGCTGCTCACCGACAAGACCGCGATCGTCTACGGCGCGGGCGGAAGCATCGGCGGCGCCGTCGCCCGCACCTTCGCCCGCGAGGGCGCCCGCGTGCACCTGGTGGGGCGGACGGCGGCCACACTCGACGCGGTGGCCGAGGACATCGCGGCGGCCGGCGGCCGGGCGGGGACGGCGGTGCTGGACGCCCTGGACGAGGCGGCGGTCGAGGCGCACGCGGCGTCCGTGGCCGCCGGCGGCGGAATCGACGTCTCCTTCAACCTGGTCACGCGCGGCGACGTGCAGGGCATGTCCCTCCTCGACATGCCCGTCGACGACTTCGTGGCGCCCGTCGTGACCGGCATCCGCGCCAACTTCGTCACCGCCCGCGCCGCGGCCCGGCACATGGCCGAGCGCGGCTCCGGTGTGATCCTCACCCTCAACAGCGGTTCCGCGCACGGCAGTCCGATGATGGGCGGCACCGGGCCCGCGGACGCGGCGATCGACACGCTGGTCCGGAACCTGGCGGTGGAGCTCGGACCGCGCGGACTGCGCGCCGTGGGCCTGTGGGCGGCCGGTGTGCCCGAGACGCTGACCAAGGAGAAGCTCGCCGCGGTCGACAGCGGCATGGGCCTCGACGAGAACGCCGTCCAGGGGCTGCTGGCCCACCTGGCGGGCATGCGGATGACCCGCCGCAACCCGACGCTCCCCGAGATCGCCGCCACCGCCGCCTTCCTCGCCTCCGACCACGCAGGCGGCATCACCGGCACGTTCGTCAACGTCACCGGGGGGATGTTCCCCGGCTGATCCTGCGCTCGCGGCGCCCGCGCCACCAGGTGCGGGCCCACAGCAGATGGATGCCGCCCAGGGCGACGACGACCGCCGCGGCGTCGAGGTTCCGCGCCACCGGCTCCCCCGGGCCCAGCCGGGTCACCGCACGCGCGAACAGCGTGATGTCCGCGGGCAGGGTGACGGTCGCGAGGAACGCGAGACACAGCGTGGTGCCGACGACGAGCACCACGCTGTACGCGCGCACGGCCCGCCGCTCGTGCCGCGGGAGCCCGAGACTGGGGTCGGACTCCCCGGTGCGGCGCAGCAGCCGCCGTGCCGCGTACTTCGTGTACGCCACCCCGTCCCCGTACAGGTCGCGGCAGCGCGTCACGTCCTGGAGCACGAAGTACAGGTCCGTGCGCATGAAGACCATCAACTGGAAGGGGAGCGGCAGCAGGGCGAGCAGGGCGACGGCGGCGAGGATCCGCCGGGCCGTTCCGTCGGCGGCGCCCGCGCCGAGCGCGGCGAGGCAGGACACGGTCAGATTGGTCGCGATCCCGGCGAGGTACGCGGTCAGCCGGTGGCGGCGCGGGGCGAGTTCGATACCGCTGATGTCCGTCTGCACGACCAGGAACTGGAGCCGCGTGCCCAGCCGCATCCGGCCCGGAACGCCGGTGGCGCGCGCGGTCATCAGATGCGCGCACTCGTGCAGGAACAGCAGACTCCAGCCCACGCCCGCGCCGAGCGCGATGACCGCGCTGCCGTGCGGGCTCCACAGCAGGGTCCGGTAGCTCAGCGGGACCGGCGGGCGGGCGAGCAGGGTCACCGCGATCAGCAGGCCGACGAGGGCGGGCACGACGGGGCTCAGCGCCCAGCGCACATGCCGCGGCCGTATCCCGGCGAGCGTCGGCTTCGGCGGGGCGGGCTGCGGCACGGCCCGGCCGTCCACCTCGGCGACGAACCCCAGCCCCAGCAGCGCCTCCACGAAGTCCGGTACGTCGATCTCGTCGCCGGTCTCCACCCGCAGCCGTTCCCCGACCTCGGCGGCGCTCAGCCCCTGCGCGAGCAGGTCCAGCGCCTGCTTGCCGACCTCGGGCAGGGCGACGAACCGGCCCGTGGCCATCCGCCCGACGATCCATTCCTCGCCGTCGGGACGGGAGTCCAGCGCGTGCAGGCGGACGTGGGTCACTCGGCCACCCCGCCCGCCCGGTCGCCGCAGGCCGCGCAGTCGAGGTGCCGTGGGGTGCGCTGGAGGACCGGGTCGCCCGGCAGCATCAGGTTGATCCCGAAGCGGAAGCCGGGTTCGAGGGCCGGGACCCCGGTCAGCAGGGCGAGGGCGGCATGCGCGAGCAGGCCCCCGGAGAGTCCGGCGGTGACGGCGCTCGCGGGGTTCCACGGCATGCGCGGGGAGGCGACCTCCGGGTCCTGGCCGGGCGCGAGGCGCAGATCGCGGCGGGCCGCCTCACCGGCGCGCAGGCACTCCCAGCAGGCGCCCCGGCCGGGCACGTACACGCCCGCCGTCACCAGTGGGCCGCGGTATCCGGCGTCGGCCCACGGCAGGCCTGCGGCCAGACAGACCCGGTTCGCCCAGCGGCGGATGTCGTCGGGCCGGTCGGCGGCGAGGACGAGCAGGTCGTAGGCGGACGAGCGAGGCCCGCCGCCCGGCACCGCGGCGGACGGGTCCGGCAGGCGGGCGTCGTCCGGTGGCCCCGCGGCGGGTCCGGACGGGTCAGGGTCCCGGGCGCCGGACATGGAGTGCTGGGCCAGGCCGCCGGGGTCCAAGTCCCCGGGAGCTGTCGCGAAGTGCGGGGACAGGCCGTCGAGGTCCGGGGCGCCGGACCCGGAGTGCGGGGCGAGGCCGCCGCGGCCCGGGTCCCCGGGGGCGGCAACGAGGTGCGGGTCCAGGCTGTCGGAGTCCTCGTCCCGGGGGCCGGCCACGAGGTCCGCCAGATCCTCCGGCCCCCGGACCTCGCGGCGCTCCCCGGTCACGGTGACGTCCGAGTTGACGGCCCGCAGTGCGGCGACCGCCGCCTCCACCTTGGGGCGGCCGATGTCGGACTCGCGGAACAGGGGCTGGCGATTGAGGTTCGAGAGCTCCACGACGTCCGGGTCCACGCAGTGCACCCGTCCGACGCCGGAGGCGACCAGACTCTGCGCGGCGTGACCGCCCGTGCCGCCGACGCCGATCAGCAGCACACGCGCCCGGCGCAGCCGCAGTTGGGCGTCCCACGGGTTGCCGCGCGGGGCCAGGTCCATCCAGCGCAGCAGCGGCACCCCGCGGCTGTAGCGGACCCGTTCCCGCTCGGGCAGCGGCACGGCCGCGCCCGCGTCGTCCACGAACCCGGCGGCGAGCAGGTCCGCCATCGCCTGGCGGGCGTCCTCGCCGGGGAGGTCCGGGTGCGCCCGCACCACCTCGTCGACCACCGCGCCCGGCCCGCGTGTCCCGTCCATCGCCTCGACCAGCGTCCAGACCCAGCCCTGCGGATCGGCGATCTCCGCGCCGATGCCGTGAATGACGCTGCCGATGCGGACATTGCCGTCGACCGTGCGATAGGCGCGGTGCTCGGGCTTGATGCGGGGCAGCCGGAGTGCTTCGACCGTCACTGTCACCAGGATCCCTCCCGTTTACAGGCACATGCCTTGACACTCTGGTCCCACGAGTCGAGCCTTGACAAGAGTGGTCGACCATGACGTCGGAGAGCTCAACCCCACAACAGAGGTGAGGAGTTGACGTGCCCACCAAGATCGTGATCCGCCCGCTGGACAAGAAGGAGACCACGGGCGACAGCAGCGGAGGCAACGGCGGCTGAGTGCCCCCGTCGCTCGGACAACACCCTTCAGCACACCCGAGGTCGTGAACGGAGAGGAGTCTGCATGCCTACCAAGATCGTGATTCGCCCGCTGGACAAGAAGGAGACCACTGGGGACAGTAACTCCCAGGGCGCCTGATCGGAGGACCAGCGTGCGGACACCGCTCCATCCGGTCTACCCGGCCGTCGACGAACTGGAGCGGCGGGCCCGCGCGCTGGTCGCCGCGGCACCGCGGGTGCTGCGGCTGCGCCCGGCCGGCGAGAGCCGCTCCGGGCACCCGCTGTGGCTGCTGTCCGCCGGGCACGGGGACCGGCAGATCCTCACCGTCGCCGGCGCGCACGCCAACGAACCGGTGGGCGGCACCTCCGTGCTCCGCCTCGCCACGCTGTTCGCCCACCGGCCCGAGATGCTCGAACGCCTCGGCTGCACCTGGCACTTCCTGCTCTGCCTCGATCCGGACGGCGCACGGCTCGCGCACGGCTGGACACCCGAGGAGCCGCAACCCTCCCTGGAGGAGTGCCATCGCGCCTTCTACCGGCCGGCGTTCGCCCGCCAGCCGGAGTCGCTGCCCGCGCCCGACGAGCCCCGCGCACCGCTCCCGGAGTCGAGGGCGCTCGTGCGGCTGCTCGACGAACTGCGGCCCGTCGCACAGTTCACGCTGCACGGCATCGAGGTCGGCGCGGCCTTCATGATGGCGACACGGGAGGTGCCCGGCGCGGCCGACGCCTTCAGGGGGACGGCCGCCCGCCTGCGGATCCCCCTCGACCGGCACCCCTGCGACGGCCCCGACTGGCGGCTGGACGCGCCCGGCGTCCTGCTGCTGCCCGACGACCGCGGCGGCGGCGAACGGGACCCGAGCGGGTTCGTCGCCGAGAGCACCTGGCTCTACCCCCGCCGGTACGGCACCCTCACCGTCCTGGTCGAGACCCCCGCCTGGTGCGTGCCGGCGATGAGCGACGCACGCCCCGCCGGCGCCCCGGATCGGGAGATCGCGCGCGTCGGCGACGTCCTGCTGGGACACACCCGGGAACTCGCGGAGGCGCTCGGCGACCGGACGGCCGCCGACGTCCCCGACGACCTGATGCCGCTCTACGACGCGGCACGCGAACTCGTCGAGGTGGCACCGTCGATCGTGCGGAGCTGGGCCGCGGAGGAACCGAGCGCCCACCAGGGGCACTTCGCGACCCTCGGGATCTCCGCGCGCCGCATCCCGCTGCGCGCGGCGGCCATGATGCGCCGGGCCCTCGCCCGCACCCGGCCCGACACGGCCGCCGTCCTCGGGGACCTCGTGCGCGAGTGGTGCCAGGAACTGCAGAAGTCGTACGACCTGCGGTGGGTGCCGGTGTCCGCGCAGACCGGACTGCATGTGCGGACCATGCTCGACACGGCCCGTCTGGTGTGCGCGGCGGGCGGGTGACCGGCCCGGTCACCCGCCCGCCGTCGCCTGTTGCTAGGCGGTCGCCGCCTGCGCGTCGGCCCGCTGCGCCTTCAGGGCCCGCTCGACGCCCGAGCGGGACTCCGAGACCAGGCGCCGCAGGGCCGCGTTGGGCTCGGCGGCGGCCAGCCACGCGTCCGTCTTGGCGAGGGTGTCCTCGAAGACCTGCACGGACGGGTAGAGACCGACGGCGATCTGCTGCGCCATCTCGTGCGACCGGGCGTCCCAGACGTCCTTGACCACGGCGAAGAACCGGTCCGTGTAGGGCGCCAGCAGCTCACGCTGGTCGGTCTGCACGAAGCCCGCGATGACCGCCTCCTGCACGGCGTTCGGGAGCTTGTCCGACTCGACGACCGAGGCCCACGCCTCCGCCTTGGCCTCCTCGGTGGGACGGGCCGCACGGGCCGTGGCCGCGTGCCGCTCGCCGGCCGCCGTCCTGTCGCGCTCGTACTCCGCGGCGATCTCCGCCTCGTCGAAGCGCCCGACGGCCGCCAGCCGCTCCACGAACGCCCAGCGCAGCTCGGTGTCGACGGCGAGACCCTCGATGGTCTCGCGGCCCTCGAGCAGCGCCTCCAGGAGGTCCAGCTGCTCCGGCGTGCGGGCGGTCGCCGCGAAGGCACGCGCCCAGGCCAGCTGGTGGTCGCCGCCAGGCTCGGCCGCGCGCAGGTGGGCGAGCGTCGCGTCGGTCCAGCGGGTCAGCAGGGTCTCGCGGGCCGACGGGTCGGCGTACAGCTCGATCGCCAGCTTCACCTGGCGGTGCAGGGACTGCACCACGCCGATGTCGGACTCCTTGCCGATGCCGGACAGCACCAGGGACAGATAGTCGCGGGTCGCGAGCTCCGCGTCACGCGTCATGTCCCAGGCGGACGCCCAGCACAGGGCGCGCGGCAGGGAGGCCTCGAAGTCGCCGAGGTGCTCGGTGACGAAGGCCAGCGAGGCGTCGTCCAGACGCACCTTGGCGTACGACAGGTCGTCGTCGTTGAGCAGGACGACGGCCGGGCGGGCCGTGCCGACGAGCTGCGGCACTGCGGTCAGTTCGCCGTCGACGTCCAGCTCGACGCGGTCGCCGCGCACCAGCTTGCCGCTGCTCGCGTCCAGGTCGTACAGGCCCACCGCGATGCGGTGCGGGCGCAGCGTCGGCTCGCCCTTGGCGCCGGCGGGCAGCGCCGGGGCCTCCTGACGGATCGCGAAGGACGTGATGACGCCGTCCGCGTCCGTCTCGATCTCCGGGCGCAGGATGTTGATGCCCGCGGTCTGGAGCCACTTCTGCGACCAGGTCTTCAGGTCGCGTCCGGAGGTCTCCTCCAGGGCGCCCAGCAGGTCGGACAGGCGCGTGTTGCCGAACGCGTGCGCCTTGAAGTAGGACTGCACGCCGCGGAAGAACTCGTCCATGCCGACGTACGCGACGAGCTGCTTCAGGACGCTGGCGCCCTTGGCGTAGGTGATGCCGTCGAAGTTGACGAGGACGTCGTCCAGGTCGCGGATCTCGGCCATGATCGGGTGGGTCGACGGGAGCTGGTCCTGCCGGTACGCCCACGTCTTCATGGAGTTGGCGAACGTGGTCCACGAGTGCGGCCAGCGGCTGCCCGGCGCGTACGCCTGACAGGCGATGGAGGTGTACGTGGCGAAGGACTCGTTCAGCCAGAGGTCGTTCCACCACTCCATGGTCACGAGGTCGCCGAACCACATGTGGGCCAGCTCGTGCAGGATGGTCTCGGCACGCACCTCGTACGCGGCGTCCGTCACCTTGGACCGGAAGACGTACTGGTCCCGGATGGTCACGGCACCGGCGTTCTCCATCGCGCCCGCGTTGAACTCGGGCACGAACAGCTGGTCGTACTTCTTGAACGGGTACGCGTAGTCGAACTTCTCCTGGAACCAGTCGAAGCCCTGCCGGGTGACCTCGAAGATCGCGTCCGAGTCGAGGAACTCGGCGAGCGAGGGACGGCAGTAGATGCCGAGCGGGACGGACTGCCCGTCCTTCTCGTACACGCTGTGCACCGAGTGGTACGGGCCCACGATCAGCGCGGTGATGTACGTCGAGATCCGCGGCGTCGGCTCGAACGCCCAGACGTCGTCCTTGGGCTCCGGCGTCGGCGAGTTGGAGATGACGGTCCAGCCCGAGGGCGCCTTCACGGTGAACTGGAAGGTGGCCTTCAGGTCGGGCTGCTCGAAGGAGGCGAACACGCGACGGGCGTCCGGGACCTCGAACTGGGTGTACAGGTAGGCCTGCTCGTCGACCGGGTCGACGAACCGGTGCAGACCCTCGCCGGTGTTCGTGTACGCGCAGTCGGCGACCACGCGGAGCACGTTGCGGCCCTCCAGCAGGTTCGACAGCGCGATCCGCGAGTCGGCGAAGACCTCGGCCGGGTCGAGCGCGTCCCCGTTCAGGGTGACCTCGTGGACGGTCGGGGCCACCAGGTCGATGAAGGACTCCGCGCCGGTCTCGGCGGAGTCGAAGCGCACCGTGGTCACGGACCTGTAGGTGCCGCCCTCCTGCGCGCCGGAGAGGTCGAGATCGACCTCGTACGAGTCAACGGTGAGCAGCTTCGCGCGCTGCTGCGCCTCTTCGCGGGTCAGGTTTGTGCCAGGCACGCGGTCATCTCCTCGTTATGTGTGGGTTGCGCCATCCTTCCACGGGACCTGCACCGAATGCGATGTCCGTTTCCCGCCGGTGCGGGCCCCCGGCGGGCGGGAGCCTGGACACATGACCACGTACACCGCACAGGCCGTTCCGCAGGCCGTCCTGAAGGAGCTCCGCGACACCGACGACGCGGGCCGCCGCCGTGTCCCCCTGGTGGACGACGAGGGGGGCGCCCCACTGCGCTGCTGTCTGCGCCGCAGCGAGCCGGGGGAGCGGATCGTGCTCGTCTCCTACGCGCCGCTGCGGCGGTGGGCCGCCGAGTCGGGGGCCGATCCGGGGGCGTACGACGAGCAGGGGCCCGTCTTCGTCCATGCCGAGGAGTGCGCGGGGCCGGACGGCGGCCTGCCGTTCACGAACGCCCACCGCACGGTGCGCCGCTACTCCGCGGACGGCCGCATCGTCGGCGGGCGGCTCGTGGCGGACC
This sequence comes from Streptomyces siamensis, assembly GCF_039543605.1. Classification (NCBI taxonomy): domain Bacteria; kingdom Bacillati; phylum Actinomycetota; class Actinomycetes; order Kitasatosporales; family Streptomycetaceae; genus Streptomyces; species Streptomyces siamensis. The sequence goes on from NZ_BAABKB010000002.1 coordinate 445,238, forward strand.
CCGCGGAGTTCGAGGAGGCCTTCGCCGAGGCGTTCGCCGACCCCGAGGTGGCCCTCGTCCATGTGCGGGCCGTGGAGTACGGCTGCTTCCTCTACGAGGTGCGCCGCCCCTGACGCCACGGGGCGCGCCGCCGCCGACGACGACACACAGCCCCCGGGGCGGGACCGGTGAGGTCCCGCCCCGGGGGCTGTGGGAAGCGTCCCGGACGGTCAGCCGCGCAGCTCGGCGGCGACCAGCTCCGCGATCTGGACCGCGTTCAGCGCGGCACCCTTGCGGAGGTTGTCGTTCGAGATGAAGAGGGCGATGCCGTGCTCGACGGTCTCGTCCGAGCGGATCCGGCCCACGTACGAGGCGTCCTTGCCGGCGGCCTGGAGCGGGGTCGGGATGTCGGAGAGGGTCACGCCGGGGGCGCCCGCGAGCAGCTCCGTGGCGCGCTCGGCGCTCAGCGGACGCGCGAAGCGGGCGTTCACCTGGAGGGAGTGCCCGGAGAAGACCGGGACCCGGACGCAGGTGCCGGAGACCTTCAGGGCCGGGATCTCCAGGATCTTGCGGGACTCGTTGCGGAGCTTCTGCTCCTCGTCGGTCTCGTTCAGCCCGTCGTCGACGACGGAACCGGCCAGCGGGAGCACGTTGAACGCGATGGGGCGCTTGTAGACCTGCGGCTCGGGGAAGTCGACCGCCTCGCCGTCGTGGGTCAGCCGGTCGGCGTCGGCGACGACCTTCAGGGCCTGGCCGTGCAGCTCGGCGACGCCCGCGAGACCGGAGCCGGAGACCGCCTGGTAGGTGGCGACGACCAGCGCCTCCAGGCCCGCCTCCTCGTGCAGCGGCTTCAGCACGGGCATGGCGGCCATCGTCGTGCAGTTCGGATTGGCGATGATGCCCTTGGGACGGTCCGCGATCGCGTGCGGGTTCACCTCGGACACCACCAGGGGCACCTCGGGGTCCTTGCGCCAGGCGGAGGAGTTGTCGATCACGACGGCACCCTGGGAGGCGACCTTCTCGGCCAGTGCGCGCGAGGTCGCGCCGCCCGCCGAGAACAGCACGATGTCCAGGCCCGAGTAGTCCGCCGTGGAAGCGTCCTCCACCGTCACACCGTCGATCTCCGTCCCGGCCGAGCGGGCCGAGGCGAACAGGCGCAGCTCGTCGACCGGGAACTCCCGCTCGACCAGGATCCTGCGCATGACCGTGCCGACCTGACCGGTGGCTCCGACGATTCCGACCTTCACGGCGACTCCCTTTGCGTGCGTTTCACGTGGTCCAGCGCTTCCATGATGCGTCTCACCAGTCCCCGCGTGTCCAATCCTTTCGTCCCGGTGACCGAGGAGTGGGACGCCCGGAACGGGTGGACCCGCCCCGATCGTCCGGTGCGGGCTGCCCCCGGTCCGAAGAAAACCGCCCGCCGCCCGCCCCGGACCGCAAGCCGTACGGCGCGGCCGCCGCCCTCCGGCGCCGGGCGGTGTGACGTACGACTCCGGGCCGGGGGAGGGGCGTGCGCGGCGGTGTCAGCCGCGCGCCTCGATGGTCCACTTGCCGCCGCCGCTGGTCCTGACCTGGACGAGGCCCTGCGGTATGTGCTGGAGACCGGTGGCCATGCTGATCCGTCGGATCGGTTCGAGGCGCTCGTCGAGCTCCCACAGGGCGATGAGGTCGAGCAGACCGCGCACCTCGTAGCGGACCATCATCTCGGCCGCCGGGCCGGTGTGACGTACGACTGCGTAGCCCTGCCCCGACACCTTGTCGGTGAACGCGGGCACGGTGTCGAGGGAGGCCGGCTCGATCTGCCAGCCGGTCGTGTGACGGGCGGTGACCAGGAGGTAGCAGTATCCGGCCGCCGAGACCGACAGGGGGCCGACGACGGGCCGGCGCCGCCCCGCGGTGCTCGCGCTCATGCTCTTCCTGCCGTCCGCCTGGACGACGGAGGTCTCCAGCGGATCCTCGTCCCGGGTGAGGCGGCGCAGGGTCTGCACCGCGGGCGGTCCGGTGTGGCGGAACACCGTGCTGCCCTTGCCCTCCGTCCGTCCGGTCAGCGGCGTCGCGGCCTCGACGGGCAGCAGGCGCAGACTCCACGCGCCCACGCGCTCCAGCCGCAGCCGGACCTCGCTCTCGCCCGAGCCGAACAGGAGGGTGCGGCCCTCCACCCCGTGCGTGCCCGATTCCATGAACTTGTCGGCGTCGTCGTACTCGTCCAGCCGCTCGACCCGGTAGCCGCCGTATTCGTTCTCGTCCTTGATCGAGTATTCGAGGATCGCGGGCTTCCCCGGTTCCGGGTTGACCAGCGTGACCGTCTTCGCGCCGCGGCCCGCGTGCTCGTCCTTGGCGCGGCCGAAGCGGCCGAGGAGGCCCTTGGTGCGGGGCCCGTCCTTGGCCGCGCCGTCGCCCGCGTCCGCGTACGGCTGGGCGGGCGGTGCCGCGGGGACGGCGGCGGGCGGTGCCGCGGGGACGGCGGCGGGCGGTGCCGGGGGGACGGCGGCGGGCGGTGCTGCGGGGACCGCGGCGGGAGGCGCCGGCGGCACGGCGGCGGCCGGCGGCTCGAACGTCATGGCCGGGCCGGGGTCGAGGGCGGGCAGCGGCCGGGCGGTCAGCTGCCAGGGGCCGTCGGCCTCGACGAGCAGCAGCAGCGGGCCCGCCGGGACGGGCGCGGTCTGCCGGAGTCGTCCGACGTCGTTGAAGATCAGGTCCTGGGAGCCCTGGAGGTTGTGCGCGTCCACGCTCCACACGACGAACGAGCCGTCGCCGTCGCTGTCGCCGGCGAACTCCGCGTCGACGTCGGCCTCCGTGCCCGTGTAGGCGAGCACCTCGGGGCCGATGCCCTGCACGGTGCCTTCGAGATGGCGCACCGCCGACAGCGGCTGGAGGGACACCGTCCAGTCGTTGTCACCGGTGACCCGCAGCCGCAGGCGCCGGTCGTCCCCCTGGAAGACGAGCGCCCGCCCGTGGAAGTCGGTGATGGTGTTGTTGAAGACGAGCTTGTCGTCCTTGTTCCGCTTGGTCAGCGTGTACGCGTAGATGTAGCCCTCGCCCTGGTGCCAGGCCTCGACGAGCACGGGGCCGGGAGGGACGGACCCGCCCACGCTGACGACTCCCTGGCCGCGGCCGCGCTGCACGACGGGCGCGAAGCCGGGCCCGAACGGGAACGGGGCGCCACCCTGCGGGACCGGCGGCACGGCGCCCAGCGGCGCCGGCCCCAGCGGCGCCGGCCCCGGCGGCGGCGCGGGCACCGTGGCCGCCGGTACCTGCATCGGTACCGGTCCCGTCGTCTTGGAGGGCACGGTGTCCAGCGGGACCGGCCCCGACGGCGGCGGGGGCACCGCGTCGGACGGCTCGGGCCCGGCCGGCTCCTCCGCCACCGCGATGCCGAAGTCCGTGGCCAACCCCGCGAGCCCCGACGCGTATCCCTGGCCGACCGCCCGGAACTTCCACTCCCCGTTTCGCCGGTAGAACTCGCCGAGCACGAAGGCCGTCTCGCTCGACGCGTCCGTGACCTCGTAGTGCGCCACGACCGCACCGTCACCGGTCAGCGCCTGGACGGCGAGGCCGGGCACCTCGCCGAAGACCCCGCCGTCGCAGGAACCGGCGATCAGCACCCGTTGCACCTGCGGCTCGACGCGCGGCAGGTCCAGCTCCAGCCATTCGGCGAGCTGCCCGTCGCCCTTCGCGTTGCCGGCGTGCCGCACGGCCCCCGAAGGATGCGCCGGCTGGTTGTAGAAGACGAGGTCGGCGTCCCCGCGCACCTTGCCGGCCGCGTCGAGCAGCAGGGCCGAGGCATCCACCGGCGGCGTCCCGGGGACGTCGCGACGACAGACGGCGACCCGCAACAGAGCTGCGGGGACAGGGGTGTTGGCTCCTTTGGTGATGTGCGTCATGAGCCACATGCTGACAGTGAGGATCATGTGAAGTCGAGGGGTGGGAGATAGGGAGGGAGGCGGTCCGGAAAACTGCGCCGAACAGGGTCGAACGTTTCGGCCCGCACCCGCGTCGTAGAGGAAACGCGGGAAGGGGAGGGGTGGCTGTGCTGCGCAGAAAGGCCCGCGCCGCCCAGGGGGTGGACGACCCCCTGGACGCGGCCCAGGAACGCCGGGTGCGCGCGGTGCTCGCGCTCGGCGGTGTACCGCAGGCGGACCTGCCGGACGGGGTGCAGCAGGTCCGCCTGCGATTGCTGGAGCGCGCGGCGAAGGGCGACGAGGCACCGCGCGACGTGTCGGCGTGGGCGGCGGTCGTCGCCTCGAACCTGGCGATGGACTGGCACCGGGCCAAGCGCCGCCAGGAGCGGCTCGGTGAACGTCTCGCCTCGCTGCGGCAGCTGGAGCACCCCTCGGGCGAGGACTCCAGCGTGCTCTCGCTGGCGGTCGCCCAGGGCCTGGACGAACTGCCCGACGCCCAGCGTCAGGTCCTCGTCCTGCGCTTCTACGCCGACCTGTCCGTGCGCGGGATCGCCGAGGAGCTCGGCGTCCCGGAGGGCACGGTCAAGAGCCGGCTGCACGCCGCGGTGCGCGCCCTGCGCGCCCGCCTGCACGAGGACGAGGTGGTGTGACGTGGCCGAGTACGAAGGTGTGGACGCGCTGCTGGCCGCGATCACGGACGAGCCGTTGCCCGAAGGAGCACGCGACGACGCGGAGTTCATGGCCGAACACCGCTCGGCGGCGGCGGACCTGACGCTGCTGCGGGAGCAGCTGGGACTCATCGGGGACGCCCTGGCGGACGCCGGGAAGGTGTCGGAGACGGGCGGGGCGCGTGCCCCGGGGAAGGCGGCACGGTCCAGGAGGCCGCGGCGGACCGGGAACCGGGGTCCGGCGGGCGGACCGGGGAAGCGCTCCCGGCATCCGGGGGCGCTCGCCGTGTCGCTCGGCACGCTCGCCGTCGCCGCGGTGGCCGCGGTGGTCGTCGGCATGAGCTGGCTGCTGGCGCAGGGCGGGGGATCCGCGCTCGGGGGAGGCTCGGCGGACTCCGCGAAGTCGGACCAGCGCGGCAGCGGAGAAGGCTCCTCGCTCAGCGCTCCGGGCTACCTCGCGTGCGCCCGTCTCGTCGTCGAGGGCAGGGTCACCGCGGTCGAGCGGGTGCCGGGCGGCGGGCAGGACCGGGTGACCATGGACGTGGAGCGCTCCTACAAGCCGGCGAAGGGCGAGGACCGGGTGACGTTCCTGATGGCCGAGGACTCCGTTCCGCGGCTCCACGAGGGTGAGCACGCCCTCGTCGCCGTACGGCGCCACCAGGAGAGCGCCGACCAGTGGACGACGGGCGAGAAGGCCATCGCCGAGCAACGGGCCCGGATCCTCGACGCGCTGCCCGCCTCCCGCGGCCTGCCCTGCGAGGAGTGAGCCGACCGAATCCGGGCGCCCGGCGGGGCGGGGGCCCCGTGCCGGGAGCGGAAGGCGCGCCCCGCCGAAGAGGCCGGAACGCCCCTGCCGGAGCAGCGGGATCGCCGGGCGCGGGCCGAGGGCGCGCCCCGTGGCCACCGCCCGGAGGGCACGTCTCGCCGGAGCGGAGGGGACGCGCGGCCGCACGCCCGGCGGGGGCCGAAGGGCCTGACGTCGGGCCGGGAGGGCGCGGCGGCCGGCGGGTCGCGGGAACGCGCCGGCCGGGCCCGGGTACGGCGAAGGGCGGGTGCCCGGTCCCGGACACCCGCCCCGTGCCGTCCGGGCGGGCGCCCGTTTCCGGGCCCCGCCCCAGGGCGGGACGCGCGCACCGGCGCACGTCCCGCACGCGCTACGGCGTGACCTTGTCGATCTTCACGCTGCCGATGCCCGCGACCGTGCCGCGCGCGTTCACCAGCTGGACCTGGCCGAAGAACTCGCGTCCCTCGGGCGCCGGGGCCGCCGCGGTGACCGAGCCGGACACCGTCGCCGAGTCGCCCGTGCCGAGCTTGACCGGCGCGGACTCGTCGACGGTGACCGTGCCGAGCGCGGACGAGAAGAACACGTCCTGGTAGTCGTAGGCGGTCGAGCCCGACGGGACCGAGTAGCCGACGACCTCGATGGTGTAGGTCCCGGCGGCGGGGGAGGCGATGGACACGGCCTCCTCGGAGTCGCCGTCCGCGGACTGCGCGACCTGCGCGCCCGTGGAGTCGTAGACCGTCAGGTCGAGGTCGGCGGCGTTGTCCGAGACATTGCCGATGGCGACGTCGAGGGACTTGGCGCCCGCCGGCACCTCCACGGTGGTGGTCTGCGTGGCGCCCTCACCGATGGTCGGCCGCGCGTTCTTCGAGGAACCGAGCGGGCCGCCCTTGAGGGTGCCGTCGAGCGCGGCGTACTTGTTCGTCACCTTCCAGGAGGCGGCGGCCGGGGTACCGACCTTGGCCTCGGGGACGGTCACGACGGCGGGGTCGAAGTCCGCGCCGAGCACGGAGACACCGAGCTTGTACGGGTTGTCGAGCAGCGGCGACGTGCGGCGCGCCTCGACCTCGATCTCCCATACCCCGGCCTGCGGGTCCGCGTACGAACGCACGTCGGGCTTGCAGCCGTTGCCGTCGAGGTAGTTGTTGTAGCAGAACGGCGTCGAGGTGTTGTCGACCGGAACGCCGTACGGGTGGATCGAGATGAACCGGGTCTGGCTCTTGTCCTTGAGCCCGCCGATCGCGACCTCCAGCGACTTCGCGCCCTCGGGCACGGTCACGAAGTACGACTGCGTGCTGTTGCGCTGCACCGAACCCGACGCGGAGTAGGTGTACTTGACGGGCGCGGAGACCACGACCGTCGTCAGGACCTGCTTGTCGACGCCCTCGGTCCTCGGGTCGTCGACCTCCAGGATCGCGCTCTTGAGGCCCGCGGACCGCGGGTTCGCCTGCACCTTGACGGTGACGGGCTGGTTCAGCCCCAGCTTCACCTCGTCGGAGCCGACGATCCGGAAGGTGTCACCGGCGTTGTTCTCGAAGTGCAGCTCGTGGCGGATCGCCCGGTCGGCGCCCGACGTACGGGTCAGCGTGATGTCGTACGTCTTCCTGTCACCGGCCTTGAGCCCGCCCTCGCGGTCGTACAGGCCCGTGCCGAAGCCCGGCGTCTTCAGCGCGAAGTCGATCGCGGTGTCGACCGGCGCCTTCACGGTGTAGTCGTGCGCGGTGGCGCCGTCCTTGATGGAGTCCCAGGCGTCCTCGATGTCGATGAGGCCCGCGCCCTCCTCGTACGCCTGCACACCCTTGATGTGGTCGGCGGTCGAGCTCAGTGCCGTGCGCAGGGTGGCGGGCTTCAGCTCGATGCCCTTCTGCTTCGCGGCGCTCAGCAGCAGCGCGGACGCGCCCGCGGCCTGCGGCGACGCCATCGACGTGCCCTGGAGCATCGAGTAGCCGGCCGGCAGCGAGTAGCCCGCCTCGGCGACCGGGGAGCCCGGCAGCCAGGTCTGCGTGGAGTTGATGGAGGCGCCGGGCGCGCTGAGCGTCGGCGTGAAGCCGCCGTCCTCGCGCGGGCCGCGCGAGGAGAACGGCATCATCGCGTACGACTTCTCCACCTGCGAGCCGTAGTTGGCCGCCCAGGTCTGCTTGGAGATGGTCGCGCCGACCGAGATGACCTTGTCGGCCAGGCCCGGGTCGCCGATGGTGTTCGCGCCGGGGCCGGAGTTGCCCGCGGAGATCACCAGCTGCACGCCGTAGGTGTCGATGAGACGCGTGTAGAGCTCGGCGCGCGCGTTGTTGCCGTCGTTGAGCGCGGGCAGTCCGCCGATGGACATGTTCACGATGTCCACGCCGCGGTCGGCCACGAGGTCGATCATGCCCTCGGTGAGCGCCACGTTGGTGCAGCCGCCGGTCCAGGTGCAGGCCCGGGAGGAGACGATCTTCGCGCCGGGCGCGGCGCCGTTCATCGTCCCGCCGAACAGGCCGTTGGCGGAGGTGATGCCGGCGACGTGGGTGCCGTGCTCGGACTCGATGACACCGATGTTGACGAAGTCGGCCTTCTTGCCGACCCAGTCGCCCCCGTAGGGGTCCATCGGGACGTCCTTGCGGATCTCGACGACGAACGGCTGCCGCTCGACGACGTCGGTCGTCGGGTTGTCGGTGCCGAAGTAGCCGATCTGGTAGCCGTCCTTGTACGGCTTCATCGGCTTGTCGTCGGTGAAGTCGCCGTTGTTGTTCAGGTCGACGGTGACCGTGCCCGCCGCCGGGTCGTACAGGACGCCCCAGGCGTCGGTGGTGTCGCCGTCGCGGTTCGCGTCGCCCTTGGCGTCGCCGCCCGCGGTCACCGACTCGCGGAAGGTGCTGATCTCGTACGAACCGGCCGGTGCCGTCCAGGTCCTGCCGCTGTAGGTGAAGGTGGGCCCGGTCACCGCGGTGACCATCGGGCGCCAGGTGGCGTCGCCGTCCACGATCGGGTCGGTCGAGGTGACCCAGTCGACGATCTTGCGCTCGCCGGTCGTCGTCTTCTGCAGCGCGGGGTGGCCGAGGTCGACACCGGAGTCGAGGATGCCGATGGTGATGCCCCGGCCGTCCGCCTTCGGGTGATCCTTCACGAAGTCGACGGCGCCCGTCTCGAAGGACGGGTTGTACGGGTTCTCGGCGGGGGTCTTCTTGGACGGGCCGGAGTACGTGGCCGTCGAAGTCGCCTGCTCCCGGGCGCCCTTGGCGGTGTCGGCGCTCGGCGTCGGGTCGTCCAGCGCGATCTCCTGGCGCAGGTCGATCCCGTGCACCGAGGAGAGCTTCGCGGCGGCGGCGATGGCCGCGTCGGCCCGGCCGGTGGGTACGGTCGCCCGGACGTACCCGAGCTTGTCGTAGGTGCGGCCCACGGAGCCGCCCTTGACCGCGTCCAGTTCCTCGGCGACCTGCTCGGTCCGACCGGGAGCGGTGGCGATCATCATGGTGACGTTCTTGTCGCCGTTGGCCTTGGCCTCGGTGAGGAGTTCGGCGTCGGCGGAACCGAGCTTGGCGGCGGCCGACTTGGTGCCGGGGTCGGCCGCCGGTGCGCCGGAGTCGGCGGAGAAGGCCATGGGTATCGGCCCGGCCGTGGAGAGCGCGGCCACCAGGCCGGCCGCCACGGCTATGCGGGCCGCGCGTCTCGCGCCGGATATCGGAGCGCGCTGAGGGTCGGAGGTCATCTGCATCCCTTGTAGGTAAAGGAACGAGCGCGGAGCGACCGGCTCCGAGGGTCCTTCGGGGTCCGATCGCATCAGTCCGGTATGTGGACCCGGATGACCGCTCAGCTTTGCCTAAGGGGCAGTTGTTTGGGGAGTGTTGACCGAGGCGGGATGGAGCCATGGCGTACTTCCGCCATGCGCCACGCCGGTTATGACGGTGTATCGCCGGACAAGTAGGGCGTCTCAGCTCTCCTTCGTGCGCGCGTAGTGGCGGGACGCCTTCGCGCGGTTACCGCACGCCGCCATCGAGCACCACCGGCGGGTGCCGTTCCGTGAGGTGTCGAAGAAGTGCAGGATGCACGCCTCGTGGGCGCAGCCGCGGATGCGGTCGGGGGCGGTGTCCAGCAGGGTGAGGTAGTCGCGGGCCGCCAGCCAGGCCGGTCCCCAGGAGGGGTCGTCGAACTCGGCGTCCTCGGCCGGTCCCTGCCCGGTCAGGGTCAGGCGGACCCGCCCGTGTGCGAGGACCGCGTCGATGCGCGCGACGGCCTCGGGGGAGATTCCGTCGACGGCAGCGCGGAGGGCGTCGCGTGCCTGGAGCGTGTGCCGCAGGACGGTCTCCTCGGCCGGGAAGTCGAGCCCGTTGGCCGCCAGCCACACGGCCAGCCCCTCGGTGTCCGTCAGCAGGTCCTGCGTCTCGCCCTCCCGGTTCCAGCGGGTGTTGAGCAGGTCGAGCGAGACCGGCTCCCCGGTGAGCGGGCGCGGGTCGGGGCGGGTGGGCATGGCGGGGCTCCCTTCGCCGCCGGTCGCTGCGGCGGCACTCACTGCTAACCAGTCAAGGTTAGGTCACCGGTTGCACCTCCCAGCTCTAACCTTTAAAGTCGAATACAAAGGTTAGCTCCCGGGTGGGGCTGCCATCGACAGAGGGGACTGCCATGACCTTGCGCGCCGGCCACATCGGCCTGAACGTGACCGACCTCGACCGCTCGCTCGCCTTCTACCGCGACGTCCTCGGCTTCGGGGTGCTCGGCGAGGGCAAGGAGGACGAGCGGCGGTACGCCTTCCTCGGCTCGTTGAGCGGCGACGGCCGCCCGGTCATCACGCTCTGGCAGCAGGCGGCGACGCCGTACGACAAGGGCCACGCGGGCCTGCATCACCTCGCCCTCGAAGTGGACACGATCGAGCAGGTCAGGGAGTACGAGACCGCACTGCGCGGCTACGGCGTCGACTTCGCCTACGACGGCGTCGTCGCCCACCGCGAGGGCTCGGCCTCCGGCGGCATCTTCTTCCACGACCCGGACGGCACACGGCTGGAGATCTACGCGCCCAGCGGGGCCGAGGAGGCCACGGCGCCGGTCATCGCCGCCCCCACCTGCGGATTCTTCTGACCGGCAGACGGCTTCCCGAGGAGATGCCATGACCTACCACTCCGGCTCGCGCGCCGTGCAGGACCGCGTCGGTGTCCGTGACCTCGCCGACCACGTGGGCCGGTCCATCGGGCAGGGCATCCGGCCGGTGGCCGCCGCCTTCCTGGAGCAGCAGCCGATGCTGGTCCTCGGCGCCGCCGACCCCGGCACCGGCGCGGTCTGGGCCTCGCTGCTCACCGGCAGGCCCGGCTTCGTCCGGGCCACGGGCGTCCGGCAGATCTCGGTCACGGGCGGCCCGCGGCCGGACGACCCGCTCGCGCCCGCGCTCCGCACCCCCGGGACGCCCGTCGGCACCATCGCGCTCGACCCGCGCACCCGCCGCCGCATGCGTGTCGACGGCCGTGCCAGACCCACCCCCCGAGGCCTCGCGGTCGAGGCCGACCAGGTCTTCTCCAACTGCCCCAAGTATCTGCAGAGAAGGGAGACGTACGAGGCGACCGGACGCGTCCCGGGCACCCCCCGCCGCGGCAGCCGGCTCTCGCCCGTCCAGGCGGAGTCCGTGGCGGCGGCCGACACCTTCTTCCTCGCCACGGTCCACGCGCACGGCGCCGATGTCAGCCATCGCGGCGGCAACCCCGGCTTCGTCCGCGTCACCGCGCCCGGCGAACTGCGGTGGCCCGACTATCCCGGGAACTCCATGTTCCTGTCCCTCGGGAACCTGGCGGCCGACCCGCGGGCCGGACTGCTCTTCGTGGACTGGACGGCGGGGACCACGCTCCAGCTCACCGGCACGGCCCGCACCGAGTTCGCGTCCGACGGGGAGCGGAGCGTGCGCTTCACCGTCACCGGCGTCGTCGAGACACCGGCGGCCAGCCCCCTGCGGTGGTCGGCGCCCGAGTATTCGCCCGCCAACCCGTGAGCCGTCGCGCAGCCCCCGTGAACCCCGCCGCCGGCCCGCGAGATCCCTGACCCTCGCGGGTCGGCGGGCGGTGGCGGGGTCCGGGCTTCGGGTCCGGAACCGCCGACGGTGGTCCGGAACCAGGTTCCGTACCCCGGAAGATGAACACGGAGTGACCGCCCCCGGGCCGTTCGAAGAGGGCTCCATGGCCGCGCAGGGTGGTCCAAGATCCACGTACGGTGATCTGCGCCGGTCGTTGCCGCCCAGTTAACGCGCAGGTCACCCCCGGTGCCAACGATCCAGTGTGAGCGGGGAGTTCGCACGGCGGACGCCCCGCGACCACTGCCGACGCGTTCGCACTCGGGGAGACCGCGCCATGTCGCGCATACGCTCTGTCGCCACCGTACCCGCCCTCAACCGCCGCACCCTGCTGGCCGCCACCGGAGCCGTGTCCCTGTCCGCGGGGGTCGGATTCGCCCTGCGCCCGGACGCTCCGGCGCACGCCGCCACGACGAGCCAGGAACCCGTCGCCGACTCCCTCGCGCACACCGGGGCGAGGTCGACCGCGGTGCGCCCCCCGGCCCCCGCCGCGCTGGTCCCGTACACGCGCGGCACCACCTTGCAGTCCGTCGCCGCCCCGCGCTCCGGCTCCACCGGATACCGGCGGCTCGGCGACGGCCGCGGCTGGACGCGGATCCTGCGTGACGAGCTGGCCGCCGCCAAGTCCGGCCGCGCCGACCGGCGCACCACGCTCGCCGCGTTCGTGCAGCTCACCGACCTGCACCTGATCGACGCGCAGCACCCGTTGCGCCTGGAGTACCTGCGCGCCCGGAACAAGAGCGCCTGGCGCCCCCAGGAGACCCTGACCGTCGCCGGCGCCGTCTCGCTCGTCGAACGGGTCAACTCGCTGCGCGGAGCACCCGTCACCGGCTCCCCGCTGCACTTCGTCATGACCACCGGGGACAACACGGACAACAACTCCAAGACCGAACTGGACTGGTTCCTGAAGGTCATGAGCGGCGGCCGCATCACCCCCAACAGCGGCGACCCGCGCCACTACGAAGGCGTCCAGGCCAGCGGCCTCAAGACGTACTGGCAGCCCGACGCGGCGCTGCGTGACGCCGACAAGCAGCTCGGTTTCCCGCGCCTGCCGGGCTTCCTGGAGGCGGCGATCCGAGAGGTCCGCAGTCCCGGCCTGAAGCTGCCCTGGTACTCCACCGTCGGCAACCACGACGCGCTGCCGCTCGGCTGCTACGGCTCCCGCGGCGACTCCTACCTCACCGACTTCGCCGTCGGCGGGAAGAAGCTGATGTCGCTGCCCGATGCCGAGTGCACCGCCCTGGCCAAGAGCATCAAGGACGGCAGCAGCCCCAAGGGCACCGTGTTCCGGGACCTGCTCAAGTCGCACGCCCGGCAGATGCGCTCGGTCACGCCCGACGAGAACCGCGCCCCCTTCACGCCGGCCGAGTATCTGCGCGCACATCTCGACCCGGCGCACACCGGCCCCGGCCCGATCGGGCACGGCTACTCCTCGGCGAACCTGGCCGCGGGCACCCAGTACTACACGTTCCGCATCGCCGAGGACGTCATCGGCGTCAGCCTCGACACCACCGACCCCGGTGGCCACTACGAGGGCTCCATCGGCACGGCGCAGCTGCGCTGGCTGGAGAGGACCCTGCGCGAGAACAAGGACTCCTACGTCGTCGTCTTCAGCCACCACACCAGCAAGACGATGCGCAACCGCCACGCCGACCCGGCCCACCCCGCCGAGAAGCGCCACGGCGGTGACGAGGTCGTCGCGCTCCTCGCGAGCTTCGCCAACGTCCTGGCCTGGGTGAACGGTCACACCCACAAGAACGAGATCATCCCGCACGCCGGGCCCGGCAACCGCTCCTTCTGGGAGATCTGCACCGCCTCCCACGTCGACTTCCCCCAACTCGCCCGCGTCATCGAGCTGGTGGACAACAAGGACGGCACGCTCTCGCTCTTCACCACGCTCGTCGAGTCCGCGGCCCCGCACGCCACGGACTTCTCCGACCTCAGCCAGACCGGGCTGGCGGCGCTCTACCGGGAGCTCTCCTTCAACGCGCCCGGAGCCCGCACCGACCTGTCCGGCGCCTCCCGCGACCGCAACACGGAGCTCGTCCTCAAGAAGGGCTGACCCGCGAGGCCGCACCCGGATCCGTCCGCGGGCCGACCCGCCCGGCCGCCCGGAGCGTCCGGTCCCACGGCGCTCCGGTCCCACGGCGCTCCGGTAGGGCGGTGCTCAGGTCAGGCGGTGTCGGCCGGTGCGAAGCTCACCTCCGCCGTGACGACGGTGTCGCCCCGGCGGCCGGGTGCGTCCTGCTCCGCCCAGTAGAGGTTGGTGTGGGCGATCACCAGGGCGGGGCCCGGTGCGCCGTACGCGGTGAGGTCCTCCGTCGTATGGGCGTCGGCGACCAGCGTCACGTCGTATCCCCGGACGAAGCCGCCGTGGAGGGTCGAGCGGATGCACACGTCGGTCTGGGCGCCCGTGACGACGAGACGGCCCACTCCCAGTCCGGCGAGCAGCTCCTCCAGCTCGGTGGCCTCGAACGAGTCGGCGTAGAGCTTGTGGACGAGGGGCTCGGTGTCGTGGCGGACCAGCTCCGGCACGTACTGCCAGCTCTCGCCGCCCTTCTTGAGCTGGTCGTCGGAGTGCTGGACCCAGATCACCGGCGCGCCCTCGGTGCGGGCCCTGGCGGCCAGGGTGGCGATGTTGGCGATCACGCCGTCGCGGTCGTGGCAGCCTTCCACCACGCCGTTCTGGACGTCGATGACGAGCAGTGCGGTGTTCGGGCGGCCGGGAAGGGTCGTCACGGGTCTCTCCTGTCTCTTCCGTCTTTTTCCTCAGTCGTGCCTGTCCTCGCGTGGGCACCACCGTAGAGGGGGCCACTGACAACGCGGGCGGGTCCGGGCGGGCCGGTGGAACCGGCCATCTTCCGCGGATGGAATTACGCCAATTCCACTTCCGTTTGGCTGCGTTCGCCCAGCCGGATTTCTGCATTCCGGCCCGAAGGCCGACGCGGGGCCCATTCCGCTTACGGGATCGCCCGTCCGCCGCGAGTGGCGGACGCCAACTGTGAGCCTTGTTCCGCGAGTTCTCCGTGTGGTTAGAGTGGACATATGTTCGGCGGCCCTGACCAGGCCATGACCATCCGAACTCGCCGACGGGGGTGTGCCGTGCCTTCTCTCTCCCTTTTCTCCTCCGTACCTGTTCCCTCGGTACGTCCTTCTTCCGTGTCCCTTCGTTCCGTAGCTCCGCCTCTCCCCCTTCTCTCTTCCCGTGCAGGCCGGCACCCCCGCACCTGACGAAAAGAAAAGAGCTGAGAGGAACCCGTGAGAAATCCGCGCCTGTTGATCCCATCGCTCGCCGCAGCGCTGCTCGCGATACCCGTGGCCTCGGCCTCCCCGGCCTCCGCCGACGTCACCCCGGCCGCCCCGACGCACCGCTGCTACGACCGCATGGCCTGCTTCTACTACAACAGCAACCAGCAAGGGGCCCTGGCCACCATCGGGAACGGCGGCTACAACCTGGACGGCGAGGTGTTCAAGCCGGGGTCGGGCCCCGGAGCGGGCACGCAGCTGGAGGACCACGCCGCCTCCTGGGACAGCCGCACCCGCAACACCGCCTTCTGCGTCCACCGCGACCGCTGGTGGAAGGGCCCCTACAACTCGCTCAAGCCGCAGGGCCGCAAGAACCTCACCTCGGCGCTGAAGAACAAGAACTCCTCCACGAACTGGTACCCGCGCCACGAGGACGGCTCCGGCCACTGAGGTCGCCGCAAGCCACCGACCAGGAAAGGAACCCCCCACCCATGCGTGCAAGAACAGCTTCCCTGGCGGCCGCGGCCTCGATCGCGGCACTCGCCCTGACCGCCTGCGCGGGACACGGCGCCGACGGCGCCGGCTCCGGCCCGGACGGCGCCGCGGACCGGCGGACGAAGGTGCAGGCCTCGGCGGTCCGCGCCGTCGCCGGCATGACCCTGCCCCTGGACGCCTACCAGCTCTCGCCCGAGGAGTACGAGCGCAGCCAGCAGGCCACCTGGGCGCTCGTGCGGCCGTGCATGGCCGACCTCGGGTTCAAGGACTTCACGTTCCGGCCGGCGCCCGTCGCCGACGGCCTCGAAGCGCACGAGGACCTCCGCTACGGCACCTACAACGTCACCGAGGCAGGCAAGTACGGCTACCGGCCCGCCTTCGCGCAGACCACGTCCCTCGCCCGCGGCGGCGAGGTGGGCGGCAGGGAACCCGAGTTCAGCCCTGAGGAGGAGGCCGCGCTCGACGGCTACCAGGCCGGGGGCGGCGCCGCCCCGAAGCGGGTGACGAAGACCGCGGCGGGCGAGACGATCCCCAAGGACGGCTGCTACGGACAGGCCCTCGCCGAGGTCACCGGCGGGCAGGCCGACACCTACCTCGACGACACCCTCGTCGAGGAACTGGACGGCCAGTCCTACGAGAAGTCCCTCACCGACCCGAAGACCCGGGCGGCCTTCGCGTCCTGGTCGGCGTGCATGAAGGGCAAGGGCTTCGCGTACGCGTCGCCGATCGAGGCGAACAACGATCCCCGGTGGACCGGTGACAAGCCGTCGCAGGCGGAGATCGAGACGGCCACCGCCGACACCCGGTGCAAGGAGGAGACCGGCCTGCTCGGCATCTGGCACGGCGCCGAGACCGCCATCCAGAAGGACCTCGTCTCCGCGCACGCGCAGGAACTGGCGGCCGTGCGCGACATGAAGACGGCCACCGTCGCCCACAGCGAGAAGGCCGGCTAGGGCCCCGGCCGTACGGGGCGGGGACGCTCGCACACGAGGAGGGGCCGCCGGCACCCCGGCGGCCCCTCCTCCCCCCTCCGGACACCGACCCCGGTCGTCACTACCGGGGCAGCACCACGACATAGGCCGCGGGTTCGCGGTCGTTCGACGCCATCAGAGCGGTGCGCACCACCGTGGCCTGCTGCTCCGCCGAGTCGCGGAGCTTCCGCGGCGTGATGTGGACGACGGTGATGCCCAGGCGCTCCAGATGCTCGCGCTTGCGGGCGTACTCGGACCACAGCGCGTCCTCGTCCTGGCGGGGCGCGCGGGTGTCCAGCTCCAGTGCGACCGCCTGCTCCGGCCAGTAGGCGTCCAGACCGCCCAGATGGGGACCGCCCGGCAGCCGCAGATCCACGTTCCAGACCGGGTCGGGCAGCCCGTGCTCGCGGACCATCCGGTACAGGCGCTGCTCGGCGATGGCGCGGCCCTCGGCGAGCAGCGCGTCCACCGCGTCCACCACGTGCGGACGGCTCAGCAGCCGTGCCTGCGTCAACTCCCGCACCACGGCTGCCGGGTCGCAGTGGCCGCCGCGCACCGCCTCCGTCAGCAGGCGGCGCACGGCGCCCGCGTCGGACAGTTCGGCGACCGCGTCGGCGAGGGCGCGGGGGACGGGCGCTACCGGGACACCGGTGATCCAGGATCCGCCGGGCAGGGAGGGCGCGCGGACGATGCGGGCGCAGCCCGTGGAGCGCAGCCGGCGCAGGCGGGGGACGAGGACGTCGATCCGGTCGAGGGACGGCAGGGGCGGAGCCGACGAGAAGCCGTGCAGGGTGAGTGCCGCCAGCCCCGTGATCAGCGCTTCCGCGTAGGGCTGGGGGGCGTGCGGCTCCTGTGCGCCGGGCTGTGCGGGGATGGTCTGCGCGGTGCCGGGTGCGGGGGAGCGGGCGGCGTACAGCAGGACCGCGTGCAGGCGCTCCTCGGAGGTGGGCGGGCCGGGGTGCAGCAGGAAGACGCCGGGCAGGACCTGCTGCCAGGGGCCGCCGGGGCGGCACTGTCCGTTGGCCTCGGCGGCGGTCACGCCGTGGCTGCGCAGCTGTGCGGAGGTCAGGACCCGCCGCTGTACGTCGGACAGGTGGTGCAGGGGGCGGGGGGAGAGCGGGGTGTTGTGGTTCATGCCCCGGGGTTTCCCGCCCCGGAGCCGCCCTCTAACCGCTGTTACACGGTCGTCGACAAATGCGGACAAGGCCGTCCTAAAGTACGGACGTTCGACTGCCGAAAGGCGCTGGTCCGGACGGGAAGTAATACGGGTTACGGCTCTGAATACCTGTATTTCGTAACCACCTGGTGTCGCCCATCGGACAAGCGGAAGGACCGACTCGCACGGCGTTGCGCGGAACGCCCGTGCGAGTCGCAGGCGCCGGTGCGGCCGGAGGCCGGCACGACCGAGGGCACCGGCCGCAGCCGGTGCCCTCACGATGCAGTGCCGTGCGGCGGGGCGGGTGACGGCCCGCCGGATCGCCCCGCCGGATCACCCTCGTCGGAGCTGACCCGCCCGAGCCGATCCGCCGGAGCCGTCCGCCGGGTTCAGCCCGCCGCGGCGATGTCGCACGCCTGACCGCGCAGCGTCCGTGCCAGGTCGTCCCGTGCCTCCAGGACCAGCCGCCGCAGCGCCGGCGCCGCGTCCTCGTGCGCCGCCAGCCACGCGTCCGTCGCGTCCAGCGTGTCCTGCGAGTCCCGGAGCGCGGGGAACAGGCCCTTCACGACGTCCATGCCGATCTGGATGGACCGCTCGGCCCAGACACGCTCGATCGACGCGAAGTACTTGGCCGCGTACGGGGCGAGCGTCGCGCGCTGGGACGGCTGCATGAAGCCCGCGATCGTCGCCTCGACGAGCGCGTTGGACAGCGAGTCGGACTCGACCACCGCGGCCCAGGCCTGCGCCTTGACCGCCGCCGAAGGCCGGGCCGCCAGGCAGCGGACCTGGTGGCGCTTGCCGGACGCGGTGTCGTCACGGGCGAGTTCGGCGGCCAGCACCGACTCGTCCGCGGCTCCGTGCGCGGCCAGCGGCTCCAGGAACGCCCAGCGCAGCTCCTGGTCGACGTCCAGTCCGTCGATCTTCGCCGTACCCTCCAGCAGACCCTGGAGCAGCTGGAGATCGGCCTCGCCGGACGCGACGCTCGCGAAGAAACGGGCCCAGGTGAGCTGGTGCTGGCTGCCCGGCTCCGCGAGCCGCAGTTCCTTCAGCGCGCCCTCGGTGAGCAGCCGCCCGCCCTCCGTGCGCCAGTCCGGCGCCGCGTAGTGGGTGAGCGCGGAGTTCGCCCAGGCGTGCAGCATCTGGAGCACGCCGATGTCGGACTCGCGGCCCGCGAACCGCAGCACCAGGTCGATGAAGTCGCGGGCCGGCATCAGCGCGTCGCGCGTCAGGTTCCACAGCGCCGACCAGCACAGGGCACGCGCCAACGGGTCCGTGATCTCGCCGAGCCCGTCCCGCAGGGTCGCCAGCGAACCCTCGTCGAACCGGATCTTGCAGTACGTGAGGTCCTCGTCGTTGACGAGGACGAGCTCGGGCGCCTCGGCGCCGGCCAGTTCGCCGACGACCGTGCGCGGCCCGTCGACGTCGACCTCGGCGCGCGCGTACCGCACGAGCGGGCCGTCCCCGTCCTCGCGCCGGTACAGGCCCACCGCCACCCGGTGCGGGCGCAGTTCGGGGTGCGACTCGGGGGCCTCCTGGAGGATCGCCAGCTCGGTGACGCGCCCCTCGGAGTCCAGGATCACCTGCGGGGTCAGGGAGTTGACGCCCGCGGTCTGCAGCCAGGAGCGCGCCCAGCCGGCCATGTCCCGTCCGCTCGTCTCCTCCAGGGCCGTCAGCAGGTCGCCCAGGCGGGTGTTGCCGTAGGCGTGGCGCTTGAAGTAGCGGCGGGCGCCGTCGAGGAAGGCGTCCTGGCCCACGTACGCCACCAGCTGCTTGAGCACGGAGGCGCCCTTGGCGTACGTGATGCCGTCGAAGTTGAGCTTGGCGTCCTGGAGGTCGCGGATGTCGGCCGTGATCGGGTGGGTGGACGGCAGCTGGTCCGCGCGGTACGCCCACGCCTTGCGGCGGTTGGCGAAGGTGATCCAGGCGTCCGTGAAGCGGGTCGCGCCGACGTTGGCGAACGTGCCCATGAAGTCGGCGAAGGACTCCTTCAGCCACAGGTCGTCCCACCACACCATGGTGACGAGGTCGCCGAACCACATGTGCGCCATCTCGTGCAGGATGACGTTCGCCCGGCCCTCGTAGGAGGCCTGTGTCACCTTGCCGCGGAAGATGTACTCCTCGCGGAAGGTGACGAGACCCGGGTTCTCCATGGCGCCGAGGTTGTACTCGGGCACGAACGCCTGGTCGTACTTCCCGAACGGGTACGGGTAGTCGAAGTGGTCGTGGAAGAAGTCCAGGCCCTGCTTCGTCACCAGGAACACGTCGTCGGCGTCGAAGTAGGGGGCGAGGCCCTTGCGGCACATGGCGCCGAGGGGGATCTCCAGCGTCGTGCCGTCGTCGAACGTCCGCGTGTAGCGGTCGGTCACGTAGTGGTACGGACCGGCGACGACCGCGGTGATGTACGTCGAGATCGGCTTGGTCTCCGCGAACTTCCAGACACCGTCCGCGAGTCCACCGGAGCCGTTGCTCCAGACCGTCCAGCCCTCGGGGGCCCGCACCTCGAAGCGGAACGGAGCCTTGAGGTCCGGCTGCTCGAAGTTCGCGAAGACGCGGCGCGAGTCCGCGGGCTCGTACTGCGTGTACAGGTACACCTCGCCGTCCTCGGGGTCGACGAAGCGGTGCATGCCCTCACCGGTGCGCGAGTACGCGCACTGGGCGTCGACCACCAGCTCGTTCTCCGCGGCCAGCTCCTCCAGCTGGATGCGGGAGCCGTCGAAGACCTCGCCCGGGTCGAGGTCCTTCCCGTTGAGTGAGACCGAGGTCACACTCGGCGCGATCAGGTCGGCGAAGGTGGCGGCGCCCGGCTCGGCGCACCGGAAACGGATGGTGGTGACCGAGCGGAACGTGCGCGGCACCCCCTCGGCCTCGGCCTCCCCGACGGCCGAGCGCAGGTCGAGGGAGACCTCGTAGCTGTCGACGGACAGCAGTGCCGCCCGCTCCTGGGCCTCGTCGCGGGACAGGTTCTCACCGGGCACGGGCTGCACTCCTTCGGACGTCTCGGTGCGCTTCGGACATGGCGCAACAGCACCGATCCTGCCATGTGCCCCTGACCGTCGACACCCGGGAATGAGGCGGCGCGGGTCCCTGTTGCAGGTTCGGAGAAACCCCTTCCTGAGGAGAACCATGTCCGAGACCGCGACCACGTCCGCGAAGACCCCCGTCGACTTCTGGTTCGACCCGCTCTGCCCCTGGGCCTGGATGACCTCGCGATGGGTGCTGGAAGTGGAGAAGGTCCGCGACATAGAGGTGCGCTGGCACATCATGAGCCTTGCGGTGCTCAACGAGAACCGGCTCGACGAGCTGCCCGAGGAGTACCGGGACATGCTCGCGACCAAGGCGTGGAAGCCGGTGCGCGTGGTCACCGCGGCCTGGCAGAAGCACGGCGACGACATCCTCGGCCCGCTCTACACCGCGCTCGGCACCCGCATCCACAACGACGGCGAGGGCCCGACCGTCGAGGCGATCGCCGGCGCCCTGGCGGACGTGGGCCTGCCCGCCGACCTCATCGACTACGCCGACCAGGAGGACTTCGAGTTCGACTCCGAGCTGCGCGCCTCCCACAAGGAGGGCATCGAGAAGGTCGGCCAGGACGTCGGCACCCCGGTCATCGCCGTCCCCGGCGCCGACGGTGAGCAGATCGCCTTCTTCGGTCCCGTCGTCACGCCCGCACCCAAGGGCGAGGAGGCCGCCAAGCTCTGGGACGGCACCCTCCTCGTCGCCTCGGTCCCGGGCTTCTACGAGATCAAGCGGACGCGCACGGCCGGTCCGGACTTCAGCAACCTCTGAGCCTCACTCGGGCGCGGCGGCCTCCTCCCGGAACTCCTCGGGCAGGAGGCCGCGGTCGCTCTTCTTGTCGTAGCGCTGGTAGGTCCGGCAGCCGGGGGCGGTGCAGCGCCAGTAGTCGTCGACGTACTGGATCCCCTTGTCCTTGCGCACCGCTTCCTTCTCGGCGTCGTCGAGACGACGGAAGTCCTGCATCGTGCCGCAGGTCGGACAGGACTTGCTCTTCGTCATGAGCCCCTCCTCGCGATCACCGCCAGATCCGGGAAGTCGGTCACCACCGCGTCGACCCCCAGCCCGTAGTACAACGCGTACTCCGCGAAGGCGTCCCCGAAATCATTGGCTCCGGTACCGCGCCGGAAGTCGGCCGGCAGGAACTGGTTCTCCGCCCGGTAGGTGTACGGACCGATCCGCAGGCCGGCCGCGTGGGCGTCCGCCACCAGCGAGGTGGGTGTGCCGAGACGGCCGTCCGGGCCCACCGGGACGAGTGACGTCTTGTCGGGGCCGATCCAGTCGGCGTACTCCGCGATCCTCGCCAGACCGGCCGGCGTCATCATGTCCCTGTACGTCGTCGGGTCCCCGGCGGACACCAGGTCGTACGGTCCGCCCGTGGTCCCCAGCGCCTGCCAGAGCGGCACACCGAGCCGCTGGTCCGCGACGCGCTTCAGGCTGGTCGGCTCGAAGGACTGCACGACGCACTCGCGCGGGCCCAGCCGATTGCGGCGCACCAGCGCCGCCAGCTTCGGCTCCAGCTCCAGGCCGAGGGAGCGGAAGTACGTCGGGTGCTTCGTCTCCGGGAAGACCGCGATCGTCCGGCCGTACCGCTTCGACAGGGCGCGGGCCAGGTCCACCACCTCCTGGAAGGTGAGGACCTCGTACCGGCCGTCCAGGACGGTGTTGCGGTTGCGGACCAGCGGGAGGCGTTCGACGGCCCGCAGCGTCTTCAGCTCCGCCAGGGTGAAGTCCTCGGTGAACCAGCCCGACACGGCCCTGCCGTCCACCGTCTTCGTGGTGCGGCGGGCCGCGAACTCCGGGTGCGAGGCGACGTCCGTCGTCTGCGAGATCTCGTTCTCGTGCCGGACCACCAGGACGTGGTCCCTGGTCGCCACCAGGTCCGGCTCGATCCAGTCGGCGCCCGTCTGCACGCCGTACGTGTACGCCGCCGCCGTGTGCTCGGGGCGCCAGCCGGCCGCGCCGCGGTGCCCTATGACCAGCGGGCCGCGGGGGCGGTGGGGTGGTCCGGCCGCCGCGGCGGGTACGGCTGCGGCCGCCGGGGCGGCGGCGGCCGCGAGCAGCACGGAGCGGCGTCTCGGGTGCGAGGCGTTCATATACGTCCCCTTATCTCTGTCGCTTGCCTGACGAACTCCTCCCGCCCCCGCCGCCCCTGCCCGTCCCGCCACGGGGCTCCGCCCCGGACCCCGCTCCTCAATCGCCGGAGGGGCTGAACTTCTGCCGCTCGGGGCTGGAGAGTGCCAGCCCGTCCGGCGCTTGAGGACGAGGCCGTTCAGGCCGACCGGGGGTCTGGGGGCGGAGCCCCCAGGGGCGGGGCGAGAACAACCTCAGCGGCGGGCCCGGGTGCGGGCGCCGTGCAGGTGGGCCAGATGGTCCTCGTACGCCTTGGCGTAGTGGGCCGCGCGCCCGGCATCGGGCCGCACGACCCGCGCGGGCCGCGTCCACGCGTCCGCGTCGAGGGCGACCCCGTGCCGCTCGGCCGCCGCGAGCACCGCCCCCCGCGCCCCCACCTCCCCCTCGATCACCCGCAGCGGGCGGCCCAGCACGTCGGCGAGCAGCTGCATCCACGCGGGGCTGCGGGTGCCGCCGCCGCAGACCGCCAGCGATCCCGTCAGGCCCGCGGCCTCCAGGCAGTGGCGGGCCGCGAACCCGATGCCCTCGCAGGTCGCGCGGACGAGGTCCGCCTTCGTCGACTCCAGGCAGACGCCGGTGAGTTCGGCGCGCAGCCGGGGCTCGACGAAGGGGGCGCGTTCGCCCGAGGGGGCGAAGTAGGGCAGGACGCGCACGCCGTGCGCGCCGGGCGGGGTCTCGGCCAGCAGGCCGTCCACCTCGTCGTGGCGGACTCCGGTCGTCGACAGCACCCAGTCCAGCGCCGCCGTGCCGACCATCGCGGGCATGGCGCGCAGCCAGTACCCGGCCCGGTCGGTGGAGATGTACAGGCCGGCCGGCTCGCCGGACAGGTCGAGGTCGGTCGTCCCGACCAGGCTGGCGAGGCAGGTCCCGACGATCAGCAGGCCGTCGCCGGGGGCGGTGACGCCCGCGCCGAGCGCGCAGGCGGGCAGATCGTAGGGGCCGTTGGCGAGCGGGGTGCCGGACGGCAGGCCCTCGCCGCGAGCTTGCCCGGTGGCCAGCGGGTCGCTGACCGGCGCGAGGAGTCCACGCCGGTGGGTCAGGCCGAGGAGCTCGACGACCCGGTTGTCGTAGCGGCGGGTGCGCGGGTCGAGGAAGGGCATCGAGGCGTCGGAGACATCGGTGGCGCGGATCCCGGTCAGCCGCTGGAAGACCATGTCCTTGCAGTACAGGGCGGTGGCGGCGGCGTCGAGCGCGGCCGGCTCGTACCGGTCGAGCCAGGCGAGCAGCGGTCCGGGGCAGCCCGGGAACATGGCGCTGCCGGTGCGCCGGAAGACCGTCTCGAACGTGCCGTCCGCCAGCCACTGGTCGACCAGTTCGTGCGCCCGGCCGTCCATCCAGGACGCGGCGGCGCGCACCGGGCGGCCCTCGTCGTCGACGAGCCACACGCCGTCGCCCTGCCCGGTGAGCCCCGCGAGCTCGACCGGTCCCGGTACGACGGCGGTCAGCGCGGACAGCACGCCGACCACGGCCGCGTACACCTCCTCCATGTCCTGCTCGACGAAGCCGTCGTGCAGGGAGAGGCGCACGGGCCGTGTCTCCACCGCCAGTTCGCGGCCCGATTCGTCGAAGGCGGCGGCCTTCACCATGGACGTGCCCACATCGATACCGACGTACATGCCCCTCGGCCTCCCTCGGCCCCGCTCGCGCTGCAACCGTCAACTTCCGTGCCATGGGCCTCAGTCGAGGCAGTGTGCCAGCGGCTCCCCGCGTGTCCAGCGGCCCACCTCGGCCGCCGCGATCCGTGCGGCCTTTTCGGCCACGGCGCGGCTCGCGCCGCCCAGGTGCGGTGTCATCACCAGCCGTTCGGTCCCGGCGAGGTCGAGGAGCGGGGAGCCGGGCGGCACCGGCTCCTGCTCGAAGGTGTCCAGGGCCGCCGCCGACAGCCGGCCGTTCTTGAGGGCCTCGCACAGCGCCTGTTCGTCGACGAGCGGGCCTCGGGCCACGTTCACCAGCACGGCGCCCGGCGGCAGCAGCGCCAGTTCGCGGGCGCCGATCAGGCCGCGCGTGTCGGGAGTGAGCCGGGCGTGCAGGCTGATCACCCGGGAACGGCCGAGGAGTTCGTCGAGCGAGCCGACCCTGAGCCCGTGCACCTCGCCGCGCACGTACGGGTCGTGCACCAGCACCCGCGCCCCGAACGCGCCGAGCACCCGGGCGACGCGGCTGCCGACCGCGCCGTAACCGACGAGCCCGACGGGCAGGTCCTCCAGCTCCAGCCCGCTGTTCTCGTACGTGTAGTAGGCCGCTCCGCCCCAGCTGCCCTGCCGGGCCAGCAGGTCGTGGGCCTGGGGGATGCGGCGCAGCGCGGCGAGCAGCAGACCGACGGTGAACTCGGCGGTCGCGGCGGCGTTGCGGCCGGGCGCGAAGCACACCCGTACGCCGTGCGCGCGGGCCGCCCGCACGTTCACGTTCACCGGGCCGCCCCGGCAGACCACCACGAGCCGCAGCCGGGGTGCGGCGGCCAGCACCCGCTCGGTCACCGGGCCCATCTGGGTGACCAGCACGTCCGCGTCGGCCAGGGCCTCGGCGAGCTCGTCCTCGGCGTCGCTGGCCTCCTCGACCTCGGCGACCCGGCCGAAGGGTTCGAGCGGCCAGCCGAGCGTCAGCTCACGGACGGAGAGGGGGTGGTCGCGGAGTTCTTCGCGGACGGCGGAGGTGATGAGGGCGGGGAGGACGAAGTGGTCCCCGGCGGCCACCACGCGCACGGGCGCGGGCACGGCGGAGGCCGACTCGGGGGCCGTCGCGGGTCTCGTGGTGGAGGGAACCTCCGGTGCCGCCGCGGGTGTCGTCGTGGTGGAGGCCGTGCCGGGTGCCGTCGTGGAGGCCGTGCCGGGTGTCGTCGCGGGGGTCGCGGGCGTCATCGCAGGGAGTCTCCCGTCTCGGCGTCGAAGACATGGGTGAGGGCGGGATCGGCGGTCACCCGGACCCGATCGTCCCGGGCGAGCCGCGCCTCGGGTCCGGTGAGGACGACGAGCGGCCGTGCGACGCCCTCAAGGGACAGGGTGGCGATGCCCGACTCCAGAAGCGGCTCGTGGGCGGTCACCCGGGCGGGGACCCCGCTCTCGCCGGACAGTTCCAGGTCCTCGGGCCGAATGCCGATCACCACCTCGCGTCCTTCGGCCACCTTCAGCGGCAGCGCGAAGGCGACCGCGTCGGAGAGCCGCACGTGGCCGTCGCCCGTCGCCGTCCCCGGCAACAGGTTGACCGCGGGCTCCCCGACGAAGTCGGCGACGAACACGTTGGCCGGGCTGTCGTAGATCTCGTACGGCGTGCCCAGTTGCTGGATCACGCCGTCCTTCATCACGGCGATCCGGTCGGCGAGGGAGAGGGCCTCCTCCTGGTCGTGCGTGACCAGGATCGTGGTGTGCCCCAGGTCCCGCTGGATGCGCTTGAGCTCGCGGCGGGTGGTGTCGCGCTGGGCCGCGTCGAGGTGCGACAACGGTTCGTCGAGGAGCAGGACGTCGGGTTCGCGGATGAGGGCGCGGGCGAGGGCCACGCGCTGCTTCTGGCCGCTGGACAGTCCGGCCGGACGGGCCTGGAGGATGTCCGCGAGGTCGACGCGCTCGGCGATCTCGGTGACCCTGCGGGCGATGTCGTCGCGGGAGCCGCGTGTTCTCCGTCCGCGTGCCCGCAGCCCGAACGACAGGTTCTCGGCGACACTCAGCGGCGGGTACAGCGCGTAGTTCTCGAAGGCGACGCCGATGTTGCGGTCCTGTGCGGGCCGCCCCACCACCGAGGCGCCGCCCACCAGGATGTCACCGCCGGTGACCGTCTCCAGGCCGGCGATCATGCGCAGCGTGGTGGACTTGCCGCATCCGGACGGGCCGAGCAGGCCGAGCAGTTCGCCGGAGCGCAGCTCCAGGTCGATGCCGCGCACCGCGTCCACTGCGGGGCGGCCCCGGGACCGGTACGTCTTGCGCAGCTCCCGAAGCTCCAGTGCCGTCATCGCTGCCCTCCGTGGCCATGGGGTCAGGTGCCGCCGCCGACGGCGCACACTTCGTAGGGGACCTTGTGTTCGTCCAGATCGCGCAGCGCCTGAGCCGACGCCCCGTCGTCGACGAGGACCAGGTCGAAGCGGGACAGCGGGGCGACCCGGTGCAGGGCGACCCTGCCGAGCTTGGTGTGGTCGAGCAGCAGGATGTTGCGGGCGGCCGAGTCGAGCATGGCGCGCTTCACGGACACGATGTGCTGCTCCTGGTGGTACGCGTACCCGCCGAAGACCGCGGACGTCGACGCGAAGCACACGTCGACGCGCAGCGACTGCACCGCCTCCACGCACGACACGCCGAGGAAGGAGGAGTGCAGCGGGTCGTAGTCGCCGCCCAGCGCCATCAGATGGATGCCGCGCCGGTCGGAGAGCAGGTTGATCGCCTCCAGGAAGTTGGTGACGACCGTGAGCGGGGTGATGTCGCCGGCCCTGAGCCCGCGGGCTATCTCCAGCGCGGACGTCGAGTCGTCGAGGAGGACGGCCATGCCGGGCTCGACGAGGCTCAGCGCGTGCTCCGCGACGGCCGCCTTCTGCGGGCGCATCGACTTCAGCCGGTACTGCACGTTCGACTCGAAGACCCCCGACGGCTGCGCGGTCACCCCGCCCCTGAACTTCCGTACGATTCCCTGCCGTTCGAGCTCGTCGAGGTCCCTGTGTATCGTCATCAGGCTCACCCCGAAGCGTTCGGCCAGCTCGGCGGCGGTCGCCGATCCGTCGGCCAGTACCTGCTCGGCCATGGCGGCCTGGCGGACCGCCGGGCCCTGGGGTGCGCCACCGGTGTTGCTGCTGCTCATTGCCCGATCCTTCGTCCTGGACGCTCCGGCCGGTCGGCCTCGAACAGCAGCAGGTTCTCAGGCCGGACGGTCAGCCGTACCGGATCGTCGGGACGCAGGTGTGTCGCGTCGGCCCGGGGCACGACCAGCGACACGTGCTGTGCGCCGAGCCGGACGGTGACCTCGACGGCCCGGCCGAGCACCTCGGTGACGTAGACGGTGCCGGTGAGTTCGTGGCCCTCGCCGCCGAGCGCCAGGTCGCGCGGGCGCACCCCGGCCAGTACCTCGGTCCCCGCGGCGGTCCGTGCGGCGACGGGCAGGTCGAAGGCCCCGTCCACGGCGCGGAAGCGGCCGTCGTCGGTGATCGTCCCCGGCAGCAGATTGATCCGCGGCCGGCCGAAGGCCCGCGCGACCTCGGTGTCGCGGGGCCGGTACCAGATCTCCTCGCGTGTCCCGGTCTGCACGATCCGGCCGTCCCGGATGACGCCGATCCGGTCGCCGAGCGCCAGTGCCTCCACGGAGTCGTGGGTGACGTACAGCGTGGTGGTGCGGCGCACGGCGCCGATCGCCTTGAGTTCGGCGCGCATCGACTGGCGGAGTTTGGCGTCCAGATGGGAGAGCGGTTCGTCGAGGAGGAAGGCGCGGGCGGGCCGCACCAGCACCCGGCCGAGCGCGATCCGCTGCCGCTGCCCGTTCGACAGCGCGCCCACCGGCCGGTCCAGCAGCGCGCTGATGCCGAGCAGTTCGGCGATCGCGCCGACGCGGTCGCGGGCCTCGGACGCGGGCAGCCGGTGCCGGGGCGAGCGCAGCGGGGAGGCGAGGTTGTCGTACGCGGAGCGGTGCGGGTAGAGCGCGTAGCTCTCGAAGCACATGGCGACACCGCGGTCGTAGGGTTCCACGCCGGCCATGTCCGTGCCGTCGAGCTCGACCGTGCCGGAGTCGGGCTGTTCGAGTCCGGCCACCGTCTTCAGCGTCGTCGTCTTGCCCGCTCCCGAGGGCCCGAGCAGACAGAAGAACTCGCCTTCCGCCACGTCCAGTTCGAGCCCGTCGAGGGCCGTCCTGCGTCCGTACGCCTTGTGGATCCCGCGCAGCGCGATCGCCGCGGGCCGGGCGGACGCGTTCAGGACGTCGGAGACGCTCACGACTTCACCGCCCCGAAGGACAGCCCGCGCACCAGATAGCGCTGGATGGTCAGGGCGAGCAGCAGCGGCGGCACGACGGACACGAGCGCGGCGGCTGCCGTCAGGTTGTACTTGGGCCGGTCCCCGCCGAGGAAGGAGAGTGCGCCCACAGTGACGGTCTGCGCCTGCGACGAGGTGAGGATGAGGGGGAAGACGAAGTTGTTCCAGGCGAAGATGAACGCCAGCAGCGACACGGCCGCGATCCCGGGCTTGACCAGGGGCAGGGCGACCCTGAAGAAGGCCTGCTTGCGGGTGTAGCCGTCGAGGAGCGCGGCCTGTTCCAGCTCCGGGGTCAGATCGGCGAAGTACGACCGCATGATCCACACGATCAGCGGGAGGGTGATCAGCTGCAGCACCCACACCATGCCGACGTAGGTGTCGAACAGGCCGAGCTTCTGGTAGAGCACGAACAGCGGAATGATCACGGTGAGTTCGGGGGCGAAGCGGAACGACAGCAGTGTGAACATCAGGTTCTCGGAGCCCTTGAACCGCCACCGTGCCGAGGCGTACGCCGCCGGGAGGCCGACGACGAGGGAGAGCGCCACCGCGCCGACCGACACGACCAGACTGTTGACGAAGAACCGCACGAACGGGATGCCCTCGCTGTCCCCGAGCACGGTCCGGTACGCGTCGAGGGTCGGAGTGAACGAGAAGTAGGTGCTGAAGAGCTGGTCGGCGGGCTTGAGCGAGAGGATCGCCATCCAGGCGATCGGGAAGAGCGCGAAGACGAAGTAGAGGATCAGCGCGGCGTCCGCGAGCCACCCCCACAGCCTTTTCCTGCCGGTCATTCGGTCACCTCCGCGGCCCGGCGCTGGATCTTGCCCAGACGGCGGACCAGTACGGTCGCCGCCAGATAGACCACGGCCCACAGCACTACGGTGTAGCTGATCCCGAAGGAGTACCGCTGGAAGCGGATCGCCTCCAGGTAGGCCCGGATCTGGAGTACGACGGTGGAGTCGCCGGGCCCGCCCTCGGTGAGGGCGTAGATGATGTCGAACACCTTGAGCGAGTCCATGAACCGGAAGATCACCGCGACCAGCACGTACGGCCACAGCATCGGCAGCGTGAGCCGCCGGAAGGTGTACCACCATCCGGCGCCGTCCACCGCCGCCGCCTCGAAGGGGGAGACGGGCAGCGAACGCAGTCCGGCCAGGGCGAGGACCGCGACGAACGGCGTGTACACCCACACGTCCACGGCGATCGACGACAACAGGGCGCCGGTGGGGGTGTTGGTCCATTGGACCCCGCCGAGACCGAACGGTTCCAGCAGGTGGTTGACCACGCCCACCGACGGCTGGAGCATCAGCTTCCACATGATCGCGGCGATCACGGGGGCGATCATCAGCGGCAGGATGAGGATCTTCTCCAGGACCCGGCCGACGCGCGTGGAGCGGTGCAGCAGCAGCGCGACACCCACCCCGAGCACGGTCTCGGCCGCCGCCGCTCCCACCGCGTACAGGGTCGTCACCCATGCGGAGTTCCAGAAGGCCTCCTGGGTGAAGACCGTGCGGTAGTTCTCGAAGCCCACCATGTCCGGCTGCGGCTTGCTCGCCGAGAAGTCGAACAGCGTGTAGTAGAGGCCGAGACCGAAGGGGTACAGGATCCCGCCGGTCAGCAGCAGGGCGGGCACGATCAGCAGGTACGGGCGCAGACCGCGCCGCCAGCGCGGTACGGCCCGTACCTGCCGGGTGCCCTCCTCGTGGGAGGCCGCCCCGTGGTCGGTCTCCTTCAACGAGGTCGTCGGGGGCATCGGGCTCAGCCCACCTTGGCGGCGAGGTCGCTCGCCAGTCCGCCGAGGACGGACTTGGCGTTCTTGCCGCCGTAGATCTCCTGGAGCGCCGCCGCCCAGCTCGTCGTCGCGTCGAAGAACTGTTCCTGCGGAGTGAACTGGATCTTCGTCTGGTCGACGACCGTCTCGAAGGTGTCGATGAAGCCCTCCAGATGCTTCATCTTGTCCTTGTACGCGCCGTCCTGACTGATCGACCTGCGGACCGGGTCGATGTGGTTGTGGGTGATCGCGCCCCTGCGCAGGTGCTCCTTGCCGGTGGCCCACTGGAGGAACAGCCAGGCCGCGGACTTCTTGCCGCTCTTGGCGTTCATGCCGAGCGACCAGATCCACATGTTGGTGGCGAGGGAGCCGCCGGGCCCCTTCGGACCCGGGTGGAAGGCGATCTTCCCGGACGCGGGGCTCGCCCCCGCCACGGCCTGGAAGTACGCGGCCGTGTCCGCGTCGAAGAGCATCCCGGCCTTCTTCGCCCCCAGGTCGCTGGAGCACTGGTACCAGGTGTACGACGTCCAGGACGGAGGGCCGCCCTTCTTGACCATGTCCGCCCAGTCCTGGGTGAAGGCGACGGCCTCCGGGCTGTTCATGGCGGGCCTGAGCCGGCCGTCGGTGACGGTGAAGTCCTTCAGACCGTTGCGCGCGTACATCGTCATGAACCCGGGGTGGATGGTCGCCCAGCTGCGCGAACCGCGCACCGCGATCCCGTACATCCCGTCGAACCCGGCGCCGGGTGCCTTGCGCTTGATGACGGAGGCCAGTTCACGCAGTTCGTCGAAGCTCTCCGCGGGCTTCAGCCCGAGCTTCCTGAACACGTCCGTGTTGTACGCGACCACGTTCGTCTCCCAGCCCCACGGCAGCGCGTACTGCCCGCCCCGCCCGAGCGGCGCCCCCGCCTTCAACGACCACTGGTCGGCCTGGAGGAGGTTGGGGAAGAAGTCGTCCTGGTCCCATTCGTCGCCGGTGGCCGAGGAGTTGCGCATCCACGGCCCGAGGTCCTCCAGCCATCCCGGAGGCCCGTACTGCCACACCATGTAGGCGCCGAGCATGAACACGTCGTACGAGGCGCGCCCGCTGGACAGGTCGACGGTGAGCTTGTCGAAGTAGTTGTCCTCGGGGAAGACGTCGTACTCGACCTTGATTCCGGTCTTCTCGGTGAACGTCTTGAGGTCGGCGATCAGGGCGTCCGTGTACGGGTGCTTGTTCAGCAGGGCCTTGACCGTTCTGCCCTTCTCCCGCTTCCAGTCGAAGGAACCGGTGACGTCGTCGGCGGCCGACCCGTCGCTCTTCTTGTCGTCCCCGCCGAACCCGGCGCCGCAGGCCGTCAGCAGCGGTGCCGAGGCGGCCGCGGCGGCCAGGGTGAGGAAGCGCCGGCGGTCGTGCACGTGCATGTCCATCCGTGACCTCCACGTCGGTACGGTCCGGTCCGGTTAACACGTCGAGTCGACTCGTTAACAGAGGGTGTAACGGCGGGGGTTGACCGTCAATCCCTCGCGCACGGGAAAATATCGGGGCAGAGTGTGAAGTTCACAGTTCCGGTCGCGATGTGGGAGGTCCTCATGGAGGAAGCCGGGACGGCATGGCTCGGCGTCGACCTCGGCACCCAGAGCGTCCGCGTCCTGCTCGTCACGGGCGACGGCACGGTCCTCGGCCGCGCCGCCGCCCCGCTGCGCGGACGACGCGCGGGGGTGCGGCACGAGCAGGATCCGGGGGACTGGTGGGACGCGGTGTGCACGGCGTCCCGGGCCGCGCTCCGGGGCCTTTCGCGGCAGCGGATCGGCGGGCTCGCGGTGTGCGGCACGTCCGGGACGGTGCTGCTCGCGGACTCCGCGGGTCGCCCGGTCGGCCAGGCCCTGATGTACGACGACGGACGCGCCGCCGAGGACGCGGACCGGGCCCGCGCGAGAGGCCTCGTGGTCCAGAACGCGTGGGGATTGCCGAAGGCGCTCTGGCTGGCCCGCGAGCACGGGGCGGGCGAGGGGCGCGCGGTCCGGCTGATGCACCAGCCCGACGTGATCGTCGCGCGGCTCACCGGCACGCTCCCGCCCACGGACGCCAGCCACGCCCTCAAGACCGCCTACGACGTGGAGCACGACACCTGGCCGCTCGCCGTGTTCGCCGAACTGGGCCTCGATGCAGAGCTGTTGCCCGATGTCGTCCGTCCCGGGACCCGGATCGGCGAGGTCTGCGCGAGCGCCGCCGAGCGGACCGGAATCCCCGCCGGCACCCCCGTCGTCGCCGGGATGACCGACGGGTGCGCGGCTCAGATCGCCTCCGGTGCCCTGCACGAGGGCTCCTGGAACTCGGTCCTCGGGACGACGCTCGTCCTCAAGGGCGCGGCCTCGCGGCCGGTGCGGGACGCCACCGGCGTGGTCTACAACCACCGTGCACCGGACGGGGGATGGCTGCCGGGCGGCGCGTCGAGCGTCGGTGCCGGTGCGCTCGCCGTGTACTTCCCCGACGCCGAGCCCGCCGCCTTGGACCGGGCCGCCGCCGCCCACGAACCCGCGTCCGTCATCGCCTATCCACTGGCCTCACCCGGCGAACGTTTTCCCTTCCTCGCCCCCGGGGCCACCGCCTTCGTCCTCGGCAGCCCCGC
Organism: Streptomyces siamensis; assembly: GCF_039543605.1. NCBI lineage: Bacteria > Bacillati > Actinomycetota > Actinomycetes > Kitasatosporales > Streptomycetaceae > Streptomyces > Streptomyces siamensis. The sequence continues at coordinate 477,924 of NZ_BAABKB010000002.1, forward strand.
CTCGGACGCGGACCTGTGGGCCGCCCTGCTCCAGGGCGTCGGATTCGCCGAGCGTCTCTGCCTCGACACCCTGCACTTCCTCGGAGCCCCCATGGACGGCACGCTCACCTTCACGGGCGGCGCCGCCCGCAGTCCGTACTGGAACCAGCTCCGCGCCGACATCCTCGGCCGCCCCGCCCGGATCCCCGAGGAGACCGAACCCGCCCTGGGCATGGCCGCGCTGGCCGCCCACGGCACAGGCGCGGCGTCCACTCTCGCCGGGGCGGCCGACGGGATGGTCCGGGTCCGCACCGTCGTCACCCCCCGCCCCGCCCGCACCGAGCCGTTCGCCGCGTCCTACGCACGACTGGTCGGCGAACTGGAGCGGCGCGGCTGGCTGGCCGCCCCCGTCGCCGCGCACGCGCGCTCGCGTCTCGACCTCGGCGGTACGGGCTCATGAACGCGTCCTGGCCTGGATACTGCGGGCTCATGAGGACCACGAGCACGACCTTGCTGCTGGCCCGGCACGGGCAGACCGTCTGGCACGCCGAGAACCGTTACGCCGGAGTGAGCGACGTCGACCTCACCGACGAGGGGCGCGCCCAGGCGGAGGCCCTCGGGCGCTGGGCCGCCGCCCACCCCGTCGACGCGATCTGGACCTCGACCGTGTCCCGCGCCATCGCCACCGCCGGCCCCGCCTGCCAGGTCCTCGGTCTCACCCCGCACCGCGAACCGGCCCTGCGTGAATGCGACTTCGGCGTCGTGGAGGGCCGTACGCTCGCCGAGTTCGAGGCCGAGAACCCGCAGCGCGCGAAGGCCTTCCGGACGGATCCGGTGTCGTACCCCTTCCCGGAGGCGGAGGACCCGCGCACGGCCGCGGCACGCGGCACGGACGCCCTGCGCCGCATCGCCGCCGCCCACCCCGGCGAACGTGTTCTGGTCGTCGCCCACAACACCCTGCTCCGCCTGGTGCTGTGCTCCCTCCTGTCGGTCCCGCTGAGCGAGTACCGCCGCGTCTTCCCGCAGTTGCGCAACGCGGCGGTGAGCGAACTCCGCTTCGAGGACGGACGAGCCGCCCTGCTGTCGCTCAACGTCCCCTGCGATGAGTGACCGGCCCGCCCGCGTCGGTGGCGGCCGGACTGCGCCCGGGACGGGGGAAGCCCCCGCGAGTCACGTCCTCGCGGGGGCTTCCCGTTCATCCGCCTGCCACGTGAAGGGTGAGAAGACGATCACGAGCAGGACGCTTCATACCCGGCTCAGCGGGCCGGCAGCAACACGTCGGGTCGAGACGTGGCCGCTTCGTGACGCCGGGCCACGTCCTGCCAGTTCACGACCTGCCACATGGCCTCGATGAAGTCGACCTTCTGGTTCTTGTACTGCAGGTAGAAGGCGTGCTCCCAGGCGTCGAAGACGAGGAGCGGCACCGACCCCTGGCCGACGTTGCCCTGGTGGTCGTAGATCTGCTCGACGATCAGACGCCCGCTGAGCGGCTCGTGGGCGAGGACGCCCCAGCCCGAGCCCTGCGTGGTCGCGGCGGCCTTGGTCAGCTGGGTCTTGAAGGCGGCGAAGGAGCCGAACGACTCGGTGATGGCGTCGGCCAGGCCGCCCACGCCGTCCGCCGCGAGCGGTTCGCCGCCGCCCTCTCCCGTCATGTTGTGCCAGTAGATCGAGTGCAGGATGTGGCCGGACAGATGGAAGGCCAGATTCTTCTCCAGCCCGTTGATCGAGCCCCACGCCTCCTTGTCGCGCGCTTCCGCGAGCTGCTCCAGCGTGTCGTTGGCGCCCTTCACATAGGCCGCGTGGTGCTTGTCGTGGTGCAGCTCGATGATCTCGGGGCTGATCACGGGGGCGAGCGCGGAGTAGTCGTACGGAAGTTCAGGGAGCGTGTAGACGGGCATGGCGGGTCCCCTCCGACCTCTTATTGCAAAAGACTTGCAAGTGCACGATAGCAGCAGGAAGGTGGGGACGCGTGCCTGGGCACGCCAAAGGGCCCTCGCATGGAATCCGTCCGTGCGAGGGCCCCTCGGTGATCCGTGTCAGGCGCGCGTGCGCGCCTTCGCCCGCTGCCAGGCGTAGCCGACGACCGCCAGGAACACGGTCATGCCGCCGGTCGAGTACAGCTGCACCCGCGTGTCGGGCTCCCGCGCCATCAGCACGAAGATCGCCGCCATGCCCGCCAGCGCCACCCAGGTCAGCACCGGGAACGCCCACATGCGCACGACCAGCTTCTCCGGCGCCTCGCGCTCCACACGGCGGCGCAGCAGCAGCTGGGAGACCGCGATGAAGATCCAGACCACCAGGATGACCGCGCCGATCATGTTCAGCAGCCAGGGGAACACGTCGTCCGGCCGCCAGTAGCTGAGCAGCACGCACACGAAGCCGAACACGCTGGAGGCGAGCACCGCGATCCGCGGCACCCCACCGGACGCCCGGCCCAGCACCTTCGGGCCCTGCCCGCGCTGCACGAGCGAGTACGCGATGCGCGAGGAGCCGTAGATGTTCGCGTTCATCGCCGACAGCAGGGCGGCGAGGATGACCACGTTCATCACCTGGTCGGCGCCGTCGATGCCGATGTGCTGGAGCGCGGCGACGTAAGGGCCGGCCTCGACGACCGCCGGGGAGTCCCACGGCACGAGCGTGACGACGACGGCCATCGAGCCGATGTAGAACAGCGCGATGCGCCACATGGCGGTGCGGACGGCGCTCGCCACGCCCCGGACCGGGTTCTCCGACTCGGCCGCCGCGATGGTCACCGTCTCCATGCCGCCGTACGCGAAGACCGAGGCGAGCAGTCCGATGACCAGTCCCTCACTGCCGTTGGGCAGGAAGTCGGTCAGGTTCGAGGTGCCGGGCGCGTCCGTGCCCGGCAGGACGCCGGTGACGGCCAGCACGCCGAGCACCAGGAACAGCGTGATCGCGCCGACCTTCAGGGCGGCGAACCAGAACTCGAACTCGCCGAAGTTCTTCACCGCGGCGAGATTGACCCCGCAGAAGACGACCATGAACAACGCCACCCACGCCCAGGCGGGTGTGCCGGGCAGCCAGCCGGTGACGATCTTCGCGGCGCCGATGCCCTCCAGGCCCACGGCCGTGCACAGGAGCACCCAGAAGGACCAGCCCGCGGTGAAGCCGGCCCAGGGGCCGATCGCGCGCTCCGCGTGCGCGGAGAAGGAGCCGGACGACGGATACGCGGCCGACATCTCGCCGAGCATCCGCATCACCAGCATGACGAGCAGGCCGGACACGGCGTACGCGATGACGATCGAGGGCCCGGCGGCGGCGATGCCCGCCCCGGAGCCGACGAACAGGCCCGCTCCGATGACGCCGCCGAGGGCGATCATCGAGAGGTGGCGCTGCTTGAGCCCGTGGGAGAGGGCGACGTCGGCTTCGGGCGCGCTTGACGGCGCGTCGGGCGGTGAGTCGAGGGTGGTGCGGGACATGAGAGCGGGTGGTCCCTTACGTTGCGAGTGCAAAAACTCCGCCAGTCTGGGCGGCCTCCCCGCTCAGCGGGAGAGACCGCCCAGTATCCGGACACTCGTCTCACGTCGTGTAGTCGCGCACTCACCGGCCACGTGCTGCGGTCAGGGGCTCGCAGGCGCCCCCAGCAGGTGCTTTCGCACGCTCACGCGGCGACCGGCGTGTAGTGCGAGGCGTCCCCGGTGATCGAGTAGCTCTCCTTCCCCTCGATGCCGACCGGCACGTCACCGGCGACGGTCACGCGGTGCAGCCGGCGCGGCAGACCGTCGTAGTTGTCGATCGCGTAGTGCTGGGTGATCCGGTTGTCGAACAGCACCAGCTGGCCGGGGGACCAGCGCCAGCGCAGGACGTTCTCCGGGCGCGTGACGTACGCCTGGAGCAGGTCGAGGATCTTGCGGGACTCGCCCACCGACAGCCCCACGATCCGCTGCGCGAACCCGCCGATGAACAGGCCGCGCTCGCCGGTCAGCGGGTGGACGCGGACGACCGGGTGGGCGGTGCGGTACTTGATCGACGTGAACTGGGCGCGCTGCGCGGCCTGCTCCTCGTCGACCTGCTCCTCGGGCACCGCGTAGTCGTAGTCGTTGGTGTGCTCGGCCCACAGGGTGTCGGCCAGCGCGCGCAGCGGCTGCGGCAGGTCGCGGTAGGCGGCCGCCGCGTCGGCGATGAGGGTCTCGCCCCCGTACGGCGGGACGGTGATGCTGCGCAGCGTGCTGGCCTGCGGCGGGTTGAGGACGAAGGTGACGTCGGTGTGCCAGTGGTTGGCGGCCCGGCCGCGTTCGCTGTCCACCGGCAGCACGTTCGGGGCGCCGTCCACCGCCGGCACCGTCGGGTGCGCGGTGGTGATCTCCCCGAAGTGCCGGGCGAAGGCCTGCTGACCCTCGTCGTCCAGGCCCACCGCGTCGAAGACGAGCGCCTTGTGGATGTCGAGGGCCTCACGCAGCGCGGCGACGGTCGTCTCGTCGAGCGGCGCGGCGATGTCGATCCCGGACACCTCGGCGCCGATGTGCGCGGTGACCTTGCGGATCTCGATGTCGGGCATGACGGGTCCTTTCAGACGAGGGCGGACGAGGGCTGCGGGAGCGCAGCCGGGAGCTCGGGGACGTGCTGGTTGGCGGGGCGGGGGAGGCCGTAGCGCTCCCGGAGGGTCTGGCGCGGGCCGTACTCGGTGCGGAGCAGCCCGCGGGCGCGCAGCAGGGGCACGACGTGGTCGACGAAGGCGTCCAGGCCGGACGGCAGGACCGGCGGCATGATGTTGAAGCCGTCGGCGGCACCCTGGGTGAACCACGTCTCGACGGCGTCGGCGACCTGCTCGGGCGTGCCGGTGAAGGTGAGGTGCCCGCGACCGCCGCCGAGCCTGCCGATGAGCTGCCGGACGGTGAGCCGTTCGCGCCGGGCCAGCCGCACGATCAGCGTGTACCGGCTCTTGGCGCCCTCGATCGCGCTCTCCGGCGGCAGATCGTCGGGCAGCGGCGCGTCGAGGTCGAGGGCACCGGGTTCCAGGTGCAGCAGCCGCTCCAGGTGCGCCACCCCGTGCGTGTGCACGATGTGGTCCTCCAACTCCTGCTCGTGGGCCCGTGCCTCGGCCTCGGTGGAGCCGACGACGGGGACGATGCCGGGCAGCACCTTGATGTGGTCGGGGTTCCTGCCCTCCCGCGCGGTGCGGGACTTCAGGTCGGCGTAGAAGGCCCGGGCGTCCTCGACGGTCTGCTGGGCGGTGAACACCGCCTCGGCGTGGCGGGCGGCGAACCGCTTGCCGTCCTCGGAGGAGCCCGCCTGCACGAGGAGCGGGTAACCCTGCGGGGAGCGCGGCACGTTGAGGGCGCCCTCGACGCTGAAGTACGTCCCCTTGTGCCGGGGCGGGTGGATCTTCGCGTCGTCGCCCCAGACGCCGGCCGCCTTGTCGGCGACGATCGCGTCGTCCTCCCAGCTGTCCCAGAGCTTGAGCGCCACGTCGAGGAACTCGGCGGCGCGGGCGTAGCGTTCGGCGTGGGCGGGCTCGGCGTCCAGACCGAAGTTGCGGGCGGCCTCCGCGCCCGCGGTGGTGACGATGTTCCAGCCCGCCCGGCCACCGCTGATGATGTCCAGCGAGGCGAACTTGCGGGCCAGGTTGTAGGGCGAGTTGTACGAGGTGGAGGCGGTGGCGATCAGTCCGATGTGTTCGGTGGCCGTCGCCAGCGCGGTGAGCAGGGTGAGCGGTTCCAGCGCGCCCGCGGGACGCTGGCCCACGCTGCTCCACAACTGGGGGCCGTCGGCGAGGAACAGGGAGTCGAAGGTGCCGCGTTCGGCGGTACGGGCGAGGCGGACGTAGTGGGCGAGGTCGACGTGCGCGTACGGGTCGCTCTCGGGGAGTCGCCAGGACGCCTCGTGGTGACCGGTGCTCATCAGGAACGCGTTCAGGTGCAGGTGCCGGGTCATGCGTGGTCCTCCGTCACGCCCAGGGCGGCGAGCAGCCGCTCCCGGTACTCGCCGAGCAGCGGGTCCCGGTAGGAGCGCGGGTGTGGTCGGTCGATGGTCAGGTCCAGGCCGATACGGCCCTGGTCGAGGACGAGCACGCGGTCCGCGAGCACGATCGCCTCGTCCACGTCGTGGGTGACGAGCAGGACGGAGGGCCGGTGGCGCTCCCACAGCTCGCGCAGCAGGTTGTGCATCTTGATCCGGGTCAGGGCGTCCAGCGCGCCGAACGGTTCGTCGGCCAGCAGGAGTTCGGGCTCACGGACCAGGGAGCGGGCCAACGCGGCCCGCTGGGCCTCGCCGCCCGACAGCTCGTTGGGCCAGGCCCGTTCGCGGCCCGCGAGCCCCACCTCGGCGAGGGCCGAGCGGCCCTTGGCTGCCGCGTCCTTGCCGTCCGTGCCGAGCAGCACGTTGTCGAGGACGCGCCGCCAGGGCAGCAGCCGCGAGTCCTGGAAGACGACGGACACCCTCCCCGGCGCGGTGAGCCGGCCGCTTCCGGTGACGTCGTGATCGAGGCCGGCGATGGCCCGCAGCAGGGTGCTCTTGCCGGATCCGCTGTGCCCGAGGAGGGCCGTGAACTGGCCGGCCGGGAGGTCCAGGTCGATGCCGTCGAGAACCGTGCGGCCCGCGAACGACCGGGTCAGGCTCCGCAGTCGGACGGCGGGCCGGGTCAGCTGCTCAGTGTTCGGCGCCATGACAGCACCCTCCGTTCGATGAGACGGACCGTGCTGTCGGAGACCAGGCCGAAGACGCCGTAGACCAGCAGGCCGACGAGGATGACGTCGGACTGACCGTAGTTCTGGGCCTGGAACATCATGTAGCCGAGGCCGCTGGTGGCGTTGATCTGCTCCAGCACCACCAGGCCCAGCCAGGAGCCCGTCACGCCGAGCCGGAGTCCCACGAAGAAGCCGGGCAGCGCACCTGGGACGACGATCTGGCGGATGAAGGCCCACCTCGACAGGCCCTGCACCTCGGCGAGTTCGACGAAACGACTGTCGATGCCGGACAGCGCCGCATGTGTGTTGAGGTAGATCGGGATGTAGACGACGATGGCGATGATCGCGATCTTGAAGCTCTCGCCGATGCCCAGCCACAGGATGAACAGCGGGATGAGGCCGAGGGTCGGGATCGCCCGGTTCAGGTTCACCGTGCCGTCGATCAGCGCCTCGCCGATCCGGCTCAGTCCGGAGGCGAGAGCGAGGGCGACGCCGGCGGTGAGGCCGATCGCGAAGCCGTACGCGGCGCGCTCCAGCGAGGTCAGGATGTCGGTGGGCAGGGTCCCGGCGGTCCACAGATGACCGGCTGTCCTCAGCACGGTCCAGGGAGCCGGGATCGCACCCGGGTCGAGCCGTCCGGCGGCGGAGGCCCCGGCCCACAGGGCGAGGAGCACGGCGGGCCCGATGAGCCGGGAGGCGGGCAGACTCCTGCCGGGGGACAGACTGCGCCGCCGCCGTGTCCCGTGGCTCTCCTCCCGCTCCTTCACCGGTGCGGCGGTGGTCGTGCCCGTGCTTGCAGCCGTACTCGCGGTCGTGGTCGTGGTCACGGCGCTCACCTCCGGTACTCGGCGGCCACGGACTTGGCGGCGATGCCCTCGAAGCGGTGGTCGAAGAGCGAGGAGACGTCGAACTTCTTCACGAAGCCGCCCTCCGCCAGCAGGTCGGCCGTCTCCTGCTCCCACTTGACGGCCTCGTCCCAGCTCGGTGGGAACAGAGGCTTGTTGGCGAGCGCGGTGATCCCCCGGGCCTGCGCGAGGCTCAGGTTCTGCGTCTTGACGTAGAACTCCTCGTTCCAGACGTCGGGGTTCTCGTACGTCCAGACCTGGCCCTTGGCCCAGTACGGGATGTACGCGGCGACCGCCGCCGCCTTCGCGGAGTCGTTCAGCACGGAGGTCGGCGCCCACAGCAGGTTGAGCAGGTCGACGACGTCCGTGGGGATGGTGCGGGCGCCCTTGGACTTGTACTGCTGCAGATAGCCGGGCGCCTGGCTGTTCGCGAGCGGGGCGACGTCCACCTGCCCCGACTGGAGGGCCGTCAGGAACTGGTTGCTGGTCAGCGGGACGAGCTTGACGTCGTCGTACTTCAGCCCGGCCTTCTTGAGCGCCCGCAGCAGGACGACACCCTGCGCCTGCCCCTGCGAGAAGGCCAGTTTCTTCCCCTTGAAGCCGGCGACCGACCGGATGTCGCTGCCGGGCTTCGTGGCGAAGAGGTAGTTGGGCTTGCGGGTGACGTTGATCGCGACGATCTTCGCGTCGAAGCCCTGGTAGTGCGCCTGGATCGGCGGAATGCCCGCGTTGTTGGCGACCTCCAGGGACTTGGCGCGGAAGGCGTTGATGACATCGGGGCCGGCACCGGTGTTCACCCAGCTCGACACCTTGAAGGGCAGCTCGCCCAGCTTGGCCAGCTTGAACTGGAGTTGCTGCACGTTCTGGTAGGAGGCGATCTTCAGGCTCGTGCCGGCCGGGACCTTGTCGGCGAGCGGGGCGGTGGAGGCGCCCTTGCCGGCGGCGGCCGCGCTGTCCTGGGCGCAGCCGCTGAGCCCGGCGACACCGGCCGCGGCACCGAGCAGGGACGTGAGGAAGAGCCGTCGGTCGACACCCGACACGGGGGAGGAAGGCATGGAAGGACTCCGCGAGTTCATAGGGCAGGGCAAAGGGTGGATTCAGGGGAGGACGCGCATGCGGAATTCCGGGCCGCAGAAGGCCGTACAAAGGAAATTCACGCAGGAGGAAATGAGCGCTTCACACGCGGCAACGTGTCAGCAACAAAGGGTGCGACAGCTCACGAACAGGCTCATGAGCAGGATGTTCCTGGTCATCGACGGTCCCTGTCAACATTCGGAGTTTCTGAATTAAATAGCCTCAGGTGACGCGGCCAGCGGATCCCGGTACAGCACGTCCAGAGCCACCGAACCGCCCGCCACGGCAAGGACGGAATCCGCGAAACTCGTCGGCACGACGGACGCCGCGCGTTCGTCGCCGACCGCCTCGCGCAGGGCGTCGAGGCAGTCCTCCCGGTGGATGACCCCGACCTCCGTCACGACCACCGTCTCCGGATTGAGCACGTCGAGCAGCAGTCGCGCCGCCCGTCCGACGGCACCGGCCCGCTCCACCAGCAGCCGTACGGCCGCACGGTCGCCCGCGGCCGCCGCCGTGACCACGTGCATGGGGTTCGCCCCCTCGACGACCCCCGCCTCCCGCGCCCGCCGGCACAGCGTGCGCTCGCTCAACTCGGCCTGGAGGCAGCCGGACCGGCCGCAGTCGCACGGCTCCGTGCCGCCCGGCACGGGCAGATGGGAGATGGTGCCCGCCTGCGAGCGCGGCCCGTGGTGCACCTCGTCGTTGGTGGCGAACGCCGCGTCGACCACGTTGCCGACGAACAGGTGCAGCACGCTCCCGCTGCCCCGCGCCAGCCCGAACAGCCGCTCCCCGTTGACCAGCGCCCGCGCGTGTCCGTCCACATGGACCGGCAGCCCGGTGCGCTCGCCGAGCACCTCCCGCACCGGCACGTCACGCCAGCCGAGCAACGGGTGCTCCACGACGGTCCCGGACTCCCGGTCCACCCAGCCGCCGACGGCCACGCCGACGCCGAGCGGCCGGCAGTCGGGGGCACCCGCCAGCAGTGCTCCGAGTACGTCGGCGGCCCGCGCCAGCACGGCCCCCGGATCGGTGCGCTCGTGCTTCAACTCGCGCCGGGCCAGCACCCGGCCGCGCAGATCGAGCAGCGCCACCGTGGTGTACGGCACGGCGACGTGCACCCCGCCGACCACGAGCCGTGAGTCGTCCAGGTCGACGGGGACGTGCGGGCGGCCCACGCCGTTCGACCTCCGGGGCGCGGCCGCCTCACGGATCAGGCCGCGCTCGGTGAACCGGGCGCAGTAGTCCGTCACCGACGCCGGTGACAGCCCGGTCAGCCGGGCGATGGTGCTGCGCGCCACCGGGCCGTGCTCCAGCACGGACCGCAGGACGACACTCGCGCTGGTCCGGCGCCGGTCCGGGTCGGCCGCGCGGGGTGTGCGGGGGGAGGAGTGGGAAGGGGAAGGGAGAGTGGGTGCCGCGGCACGGGGCATGGCGATCATCCTCGGGAACGGGTCCGACACTGCGCCGTCTCGTGCGAGGCGCACCGGATCCGCTCCGTCCGCCTCGCTAACGCGGGCGACAGGCGGCCGTGCCGACGCGTCGCAGGTCGACGTGGCGACGCGACGAGAAGTTCCGGGCCTGGGCAACCATGTGCTCGAAGCTAGCAAAGCGGGCCACGGCTGCACAGACGGCGACCGACGGGCGAGACGGCGCATGAAGAAGCGGCCGGCCCGTTTGGCGGGAACCTACAGACGCCGGACGCCGCGTCCTCGTAGGCCAGGCCACTTCACCTCAGTGACCCGTATCACGTCGTACTCGGTGTAACCCCCACTCTTTGTCCGGAGCCCACCAAGTCCCCGTTCCAGCCTTTGTCGAGCGCTGACGGTGATCGACTCAAGGGCGCTGGGATAGCGTCACCGTGTCCCGAATCTGCCCGCACCCGCCGGAGTCCCCATGAGCACCGCTGCCGTCACGACCTCCCGCCCCGGCGAGGTCCTCGCCGATCTGCTGCCTTCCTCCCGTGTCCGGGATGCCGCCCTCGTGATCGGCGGTGCCGCGCTCACCGGCCTCGCCGCCCAGATCTCCGTGCCCGTGCCGGGCTCCCCGGTGCCGGTGACCGGCCAGACCTTCGCGGCGCTCCTCGTCGGCACGGCGCTCGGCGCCGGCCGCGGCTTCCTGTCCCTCGCGGTCTACGCGCTCGTCGGCATGGCCGGCGTGCCGTGGTTCGCCGGCGGCAGCTCCGGTGCCGGTGCCCCGTCCTTCGGCTACATCCTCGGCATGATGCTGGCCTCCACCGTCGTGGGTGCCCTGGCCCGACGCGGCGCCGACCGTTCCGTGCTGCGCATGGCCGGCACGATGCTCCTCGGCGAGGCGATCATCTACGCGGTCGGCGTGCCCTACCTGGCCCTCGCCACCGGCATGTCGGCGAGCGCGGCCGTCGCGGCGGGCCTCACCCCCTTCCTGATCGGTGACGCCCTCAAGGCCGCCCTGGCGATGGGAGTGCTGCCCACCGCCTGGAAGCTCGTCAAGCGGTGACGTCCGGCCGGCTCCGGCCGGTGACGTCGTAGTTCCTGCGGAAGAGGTTCGCCGGGTCGTACTGAGACTTCAGCCCGGCGAGCCTCTCGTGCGTCGCGGGGTCGTACAGACCTCGGGTGCGGTCGCCCGCCCCGAAAGCGAAGTTGAGCGCCCGCCCGGTCGTCCACGGCGCGAGGCGCTCGAACGCCGGGTCCAGCAGCCCGCGGGCCTGCTCCCGCTCCGCCATCGCCAGCAGCCGTACGAGGAAACGCCCGTCGCGGTGGGGCACGGAGTTCGGCACGGTCCGGGCGAGCGCTCCGCCGAGGTGGTTGATCTGCACCACGCACATGGCGGACGCGCCCGGCCCGGTGCGGGCGAGGACGCCCGCGGCGGCGTCGACGTCGAGTTCCCGCAGCACCGCGCTGTCGCCGTAGTACGTGTGCGGGAAGTCCGGGTCGCTGTGGATGGTGTGGCTCTCGCCGTACGGCATCTCGCGCAGTGTGTCCGCCAGCGCCGGACCGGTCTCCCGCAGCGGGGCCACCAGACGCTCCCCCTGTGCGGCCGTACCCGTGTACGCGACGCGCACGGAGACGATGTGACGGCCCCGCAGATGTGGTGGCAGCCCCGCCGCGTCCGGGTACGGAACCGCCGCGAACGACGAGGTCAGCCCGTCCGGCACGGTCCGTGTCCAGCGCTCGTACGCGCGCAGCACCGTCACCGGGTCGACCACGGCGGCGTCGAAGGCGACCGACCCGCCGTACAACCGGGCCACCGGCACCAGGCCGATCTCCAGCTCGGTGACCGCGCCGAAGTTGTGGCCGCCGCCGAGCAGCGCCCAGTACAGGTCGGGGTCCGACTCCCGGGTCACCCGGCGCGGCCGGCCGTCGGCGGTGACCACATCCAGCGACCGCACATGATCGGCCGCGTACCCGAACTCCCGTGCCAGGACGCCGAGTCCGCCGCCCAGGGTGTACGAGACGGCGCCCACCCCCGGTGCCGACCCGTTCAGCGGAGCCAGCCCGTGCGGCTCGGCGGCCCGGACGACCTGGCCCCAGCGGACGCCCGCCTGGAGCCGGGCGGTGCGCGCCTCCGGATCGATGCGCAGCCCGTCCATCCGCCGTGTGGTGATCAGGACGCCGCCCTCGGACGAGCCCGGCAGCCCGTGCCCGGTGGCCTGCACACCGACCGGCAGGCCCCGGGACGCCGCGTACCTCACCGCGTCGGCCACGTCGTCGGCCGACGCGGCGGCGAAGACGACGGCGGGGCGTTGCGTGAAACCGGTCTGGAAGCCGGCGAGTTCGTCCTCGTAGCCCGGGTCGCCGGGGCGGAGGACGAGCGGGGCACGGTCTGCGGTGGTACCGACGGTGTTCATGCGGCCCACCCTGGCGGCGTTACCTGACATCTGCCGTCAGGCTTTTTCCTGGAGACGTGCGAGACGTGCGAGACGTGCGAGACGTGCGAGACGTGCGAGACGTGCGAGACGTGCGAAACGTGCGAAACGGGCCGGGGCGGCGGGTCACGGGGAGCACGGACGCGGGCCGGGTGCCGTGCCCGGCACCCGGCCCGCGTCGTCTCCGCCGCGTGACGTCAGGACTGCTGCTGCCGCCTGCGCGGACGGTGGGCCCACCACAGTCCCGCCGCTCCCGCGGAGATCAGTGCGGCACCCGCCATGCCCAACGGCACGACCTCACTGCCGGGTCCCGTCTTCGGCAGCCGGTCGCCGCCGGGCGCCACCGGCTGGTTGTCGGTGCCGAGCAGCAGCGGGGTGGCGGGCGCGTTCGGCGACGGGTTCGTCGTCCCGAACGGCACGGGACCCTGCTGCCAGTACGTCTTCTTCCCGTCGCTCGTCTGGACCGGAAGGCAGATCTTCCCGGTCTTGCTCGTGTCGAACGTCGCGTCCACGGCGTACGACTTCGACTTCCCGGCCGCGAGACTGCCGACCGAACAGACGAAACCACTGTTCGAACCGTCGGGCAGATCCTTGTCGGCCATGGCGTCACAGCCTTTGACGCCCTTGACCTCGAGGCCGTCGAATCCGACCACCAAAAGCCTGATCTCGCCGCTGTCCTTGGTCCCCTCATTCTTTACCGTGGCCGTGATCGCCGTCTTCTGCGTGCTGTTGTCGACCGAGATCTTCTCCGGCAGAAGCGTCGTCATCCTGACACCGGCCGGCGCCTCGTCAATTGCCTTTCCCCCCTTGCTGCTCCCCGGTCCCTGGTCGTCCGCGACGGCGGTGAAGGAAAGGATCATCACGGCCGAGAAAGATGCCGTGAGCAGCGATCCCGCGATGGTCGTCGTGCGACGAGAACTCATGTTCGTCCCCCTTGGCTGCGCCTGAATTCGCAGTACTTGAAGAGGTACCACAAGATTTCTCCGCACTATGCTGGTACGGCCTGAAGTGTGACCATTGTGTTTCCGTTGTGGCGGGCGGGTGTGACTGATGTTGAGGGGGTGCGGGGATTGTCGGCGAACGTTCAGGGCGGTGTTCCGGGATTACTGGTGACGGGGCGTTATCGCCTGGTCGAAAGCATCGGACAGGGGGGAATGGGGCGGGTGTGGCGAGCCGCCGACGAAATGCTCGACCGGCAGGTCGCGGTCAAGGAAATGCGCATCGACGGACTCGACGCCGAGGACACCCGCACGCGCCGCGAGCGCACACTGCGCGAAGCCAGGGCCACCGCCCGGATCGACCATCCCAACGTGGTGCGCATCTACGACGTGGTGGACGAGGGCGAGCGGCTGTGGATCGTCATGGAACTCGTCGCCGGGCGCTCCCTCGAACAGATCGTCGTGCGGGACGGGCCGCTCGACGAGCGCGAGGCGGCCCGGATCGGGCTCGAACTCGTGGCGGCCCTGCGCCAGGTGCACGCCGGGGGAGTGCTGCACCGCGACATCAAACCGGGCAACGTACTCGTCGAACGCCAGGGGCACCGCCGCGTCGTCCTCACCGATTTCGGCATCGCCGCCCTGCAGGACGCGGAGGCGCTCACCATGGTCGGGATGCTGGTCGGTTCCCCCGACTACATGGCGCCCGAGCGCATCTCCGGCCGGCCCCAGGGGCCGCCCTCCGACGTCTGGTCCCTGGGCGCGACACTGTGCGCGGCCCTCGGCGGACGTTCCCCCTTCTCCCGGTCCACCACCTTGGCCACCCTGCACGCCGTGTTGTACGAGGAGCCCGAACTCCCGCCGGTCGCGGACGACTTGCGGGACGTGCTGGCCGCTCTCCTGGACAAGGAACCGGATGCCCGGCCCGGCCTGGAGGAACTGGAGGCGGCGCTCGCACACATCGTGCGGCCGGCGTACGACGTCGACCACGACGGCGGGTTCGCGTCCCGCGGGGAACCCGTGCCGGGCACGACGCCCGTGCCGGAGGCGGGATCCGGGCCCGACCGGACGTCGGCACCGGGGAGCGGACAGCGGCCCGGGACGGGGCCCGCGTCCGCGACCGCGCGAGGACCCGAGTTCGAGACGGTGCCCGAGTACGACTTCGAGCCCGGGGCCGTGTCCGGGCCCGACCCGACGCTCGTGGCCGGACCCGACACCTTGGGGCCCGGACCTGACGCGGCTTCCGGGCGCGGGCCTGATGCGGCTTCCGGGTCCGGGGCAAGTGCCGACCCCGGGCCCGAACCGGACGCGGCCCCGGTGGTCGGTTCCGGTTCCGAACCCATGCCCGACGCGGTCTCTGTATCGGACTGGGACGCGGACTCTGACGTGAACGCGGACGCGGACGCGGACACGGAGCGCGGGCCCGATCCGGCGCCCGAGTCCGGGCCTCCCGCAGGACAGGCCCAGCAGCCGTCGGCCGGTCCGGTCTTGGGGCCTGCCGCCGAGCCGCCCGGCGGTCAGGTCCCGGGGCCTGCCGCCGAGCCGTCCGGCGGCCGGGTCCCGGCGCTCGCCGCCGAGGTGCCCGCCGGCCCCGCCCCGGCACCGTCCTCCGAGGTGGCCGTAGAGCCGTCCGCCGAGTCCGGTCCGGAGCCCATGTCCGATCCGGCCGTCCCGCCGGTCCCGGGGCCGGCGGAAGGCGAGTCGTCCTCCCCGCCCGAGCCCCGCCGCGACGCACCGGAAGCCGTGCCCCCGACCCCCGGGCCCGTCCCGCCGACCCGTGAGGAACCCGCGCACGACACCCACGACATCCGCGGGACACGCCGGATCCCCCGGGAGAGGCCGACTCCCGCGCTGCTCGACGCCCAGTTGATACGTGCGGCACGACAGCACCCGTCGGACCTGCCCGAGGCCACTTCGCCGCCCGTGCACGACGCGGTCCCGGTGCGGCGCACCCCGCCGCGCAAGGGCTCTCTCGACTTCACCAAGCCCCCCTCGGAGCGTCCGCCCGGAGAGGCTCCCGCCCCGGCCCCCGTTCCCGACCCGACACCGGTCCCGGAGCCGTCGTCCCACTCCGAGGCCCGGAACGCGTCGACCGAAGTGCCCTCGGAACTGCGTGCGGAGCCCGGCTCGCAGATCCCTTCCGTCGGTGTCCACGAGGCGTCGGCGCGGGCGGTGACGGAGGCCGCGCTGTCCACGGCGCCCGCACCCGGTGGCATGCCGCCGGGCGAATTCCCCGGCCCCGCGGTGCCGTCCGGCTCCGGCACGGCCGACGGTGCGCGCCGCGGAGGTCGGCGCGTCGGGCTGCTCGCCGCCGGCGGGGTGGCCGCCGCGGGACTCGTCGTGTGGATCGTCGTCGCCGCGTCGGGCGGACCGTCGGGCGACCGGACCGGGGCGTCCGGTTCCTCCGGCCCGGCCGTCACCGCCGGGGGCGACGGCGGTGCGTCGCCCCGTACGTCGTCCTCGCCCACCGTCGAGGGCACGTCCCGCCCGCCCAGCCTGCCTCCGGGAGCCCACCGGGAGGCGGGCGGCTACGCGTGGGCGACGCCCAAGGGCTGGCGGCGCGATGTGAAGACGGGTTCGGAGGTGCACTACACCTCGCCCGACGGCACCCAGGAACTGGCGGCCAAGTCCTCGCTGGCGAAGGGGGACCTGATGGACACCTGGCAGACCTCGGAGCGCAACGCCCGCGAGGGGCGGGACTACCGAAAGATTCGCCTGGAGGAGACGGTGTTCCAGGGCCGGCCCGCGGTCGTCTGGGAGTACACGTTCACGCTCAAGGGCGAGCACTGGCACGCCCGGCTGCTCGGCTTCGACGAGAGCGGGAAGTCGTACCAGATCAACACCTGGTACCAGCCGGGGATCGAGGCGCAGGCCCTCAGGACGTACGGCAAGGTCAAGGACAGCTTCACCGTGCTGTGAGGGCCGGACGCCGCGAACGCGCGGTGCCACGGACGCCGGGTGCCGCGCCCGCGCGACGGCCGCGACCACGCGCTGCCTCGGGTGCCGGATGCCGGGAACACGAGAGGGGAGGGAGCCCCGAAGGACTCCCTCCCCTCGCCGCGGGGGACGGGGACGGGGCTAGCCGACGGACACCTTGTCCGCCTCGGCCTCGACGGCCGGTGCCGGGCGGTTGCCGCGGACCTTCTCCTTGACCACGGCGATCGCGATCACGACCGCCGCGACCAGCAGCGACAGCAGGACGGTCGTCCGTCCGCTGCTCTCGCCCTCGGTGTCGGTGAGCATGTAGCCGAGGACGAAGACGATCAGCGCGGCCGTCGCCCAGGTCAGGTACGGGTACAGCCACATCTTCACGACGAGCTTCTCGGGCGCCTCACGCTGGATGATCTTCCGCATGCGCAGCTGCGAGAAGCAGATGACGAGCCAGACGAACAGGGCCACGGCGCCGGAGGAGTTCACCAGGAAGAGGAAGACCGAGTCCGGGAACTTGTAGTTGAAGAAGACGGCGACGAAGCCGAAGACGACGGAGACGACGATCGCGGCCGTCGGCACACCGCGCGAGGTGGTCTTCGCGAAGGCCTTGGGCGCGTCCCCGCGCTGGCCGAGCGAGAAGGCCATGCGGGAGGCCGTGTAGAGCCCGGAGTTGAGACAGGACAACACCGAGGTCAGCACGATGAAGTTCATGATCTGACCGGCGTGCGCGATGCCGAGGGAGTCCAGGGCCGCGACGTAGGAGCCCTTCTCCTTGATGGCCGGGTCGTTCCAGGGCAGCAGGGAGACGACGATGAGGATCGAGCCGAGGTAGAAGACGCCGATACGCCAGATGATGCTGTTGGTCGACTTGGTGACCGCGCGCTGCGGGTCCTCGGACTCACCGGCGGCCAGCGTCGCGATCTCGCTGCCCATGAAGGAGAAGACGACGAGCAGCACACCGGTCAGGATCGTGCCCGGACCGTTGGGCAGGAAGCCGCCGTGGTCGGTCAGGTTGCCGAACGAGGCCTTGTCGCTGTCGGCGCCCGGCAGGATTCCGAGGACGGCGAGCGCGCCGACGACGATGAATCCGCCGATCGCCACGACCTTGATCCCGGCGAACCAGAACTCGAACTCGCCGTAGGACCCCACGGACACCAGGTTGGTGGCCGTGAGGACGACCATCACGATGAGGGCCCAGCCCCACTGGGGCACGGCCGGGACCCAGCCTTCGAGGATCTTGGCGCCGGCGGTGGCCTCCACGGCCAGCACCACCACCCAGAAGAACCAGTACAGCCAGCCGATCGAGAAGCCGGCCCAGCGCCCGAGGGCGCGGTCGGCGTGTGCCGAGAAGGAGCCCGAGCTCGGGTTCGCGGCGGACATCTCTCCGAGCATCCGCATCACGAGCACGACGAGCGTGCCGACGAGGGCGTAGGACAGGAGGATGCCGGGTCCTGCGGTGGCGATGCCGGTGCTGGAGCCGACGAAGAGTCCGGCTCCGATGACACCGCCGATGGCGATCATCGAGAGGTGACGGTTCTTGAGACCGGCCTGGAGGCCGCCACCGGGTTCTCCGGGGCCTCCGGGGCCGTGTGCGGCCTTTGTGGGGGTCGGCTGCGAGGTCATGGAGGGGATTTCCTTTGCGCCGGGTGAGCGTTGCTCCGTACGAGCGGCGTACGGATCGGCCCAGTGAATCGGAGGCAAAGGAATTCGTGAACCTTTGAATTCAAATCGTTACTTGAGGTTTACTTGAGGATCTGTGGTCTTCCTCATATTTTTGGAGATCGACGGTGAGCGTCGCGAGTGCAAAATGGCGGCCGGGTGAAGGGTGACACCCGGCTCTGCTGCCCCGGTGCGGCCGTGTCACACTCGGACCATGCGCGTGTATCTCGGCTCGGACCATGCCGGCTTCGAACTCAAGAACCACCTCGTCGAGTGGCTCAAGGCCGCCGGCCACGAGCCCGTGGACTGCGGGCCCCACATCTATGACGCCCAGGACGACTACCCGCCCTTCTGCCTCCGTGCCGCGGAGCGCACGGCCGCGGACTCCGAGGCCCTCGGCATCGTGATCGGCGGCTCCGGCAACGGCGAGCAGATCGCGGCGAACAAGGTGAAGGGCGTCCGTGCCGCCCTCGCGTGGAGCGAGGAGACCGCGTCCCTCGGCCGCCAGCACAACAACGCCAACGTCGTGGCCGTCGGCGCCCGGATGCACACGCAGGAGGAGGCGACGAAGTTCGTCGAGACCTTCCTCGGCACCCCCTTCTCCGGTGACGAGCGTCACATCCGTCGCATCGACATGCTGTCGGTCTACGAGACGACGGGCGACCTGCCCCCGATCCCGGCCCACCACCCGCAGCAGGACTGACGCGTGACGGGGGGCACCGCGCCCCCCGTCCGAGGTGACCTCACCGCCGACCGGACAGGCGGCAGGGCGGGAGACGGGCTCCGGGGCGGAGCCCGGGGCGGCAGGAAAGGACGCGGCCACCGTGCCAGAGGGGCACACCATCCACCGGCTGGCGCAGGACTACGCCGACCGTTTCACCGGCATGCCCACCCGGGTGACCAGCCCGCAGGGAAAGTTCTCCGACGCCGCCGAACTGCTGACCGGAGCGGAACTCACCCGCACCGAGGCCCACGGCAAGCACCTGTTCCTCGGCTTCCGCGACACCGACTGGGTCCACATCCACCTCGGCCTCTTCGGCAAGGTCGGCTTCGGTGACGCCCCCGCGCCCCCGCCCACCGACACGGTCCGCCTCCGCCTGGCCAACGAGACCGCGTACGTCGACCTGCGCGGCCCCACCACCTGCGCGCTGATCACCGACGCCGAGAAGCGGGCGATACACGACCGGCTGGGCCCGGACCCGCTGCGCCCGGACGCTGACCCGGCGGCCGCGTACCGCCGGATCTCCCGCAGCCGTACGACGGTCGCCGCGCTGCTCATGGACCAGAAGGTCGTCGCCGGCGTGGGCAACGTCTACCGCGCGGAGGTCCTCTTCCGGCACGGCATCGACCCCTACCGCGCGGGCAGGGACCTCACCGGCACGGAGTGGGACGCGATCTGGGCCGACCTCGTGGGCCTCATGCGCGAGGGTGTCCGCAACAACCGCATCGACACGGTCCGCCCGGAGCACACCCCCGAGGCGATGGGCCGCCCGCCGCGCGTCGACGACCACGGCGGCGAGGTCTACGTGTACCGCAGGGCGAACCTGCCCTGCCACATCTGCGGCGGCGAGATCCGCACCGCCGGTCTGGCGGCCCGCAATCTGTTCTGGTGCCCCGCCTGCCAGACCCGCTGACGGCACGACCGCGCGCCGGGCCCGGGTGGGCACGGCGCCCGCCGGGTGCGCGCTCAGGCCCTAGAACCCGTGCGGCAGCCAGGGCGCGACCGCCGAGGAGAACGCGACGGACGCCTCCGTCAGGGCACCCTGGCGCAGCTCCCGCACCCGGCCGGCCGCACCGAGGGAGACCAGGGACACCCCGCCGAGATACGCCGCCCCCAACTCCCTTACGGACAGGGCGAGATCGGCGGTGTCCTCGGTACGTACGCAGGAGGCGCCCTTCGCGTCGCCCGTGAGTCGCCAACGCCCCTCGTTCCAGGGGCAGAACGCGTCCTCGACCTCGAACACCACGTCCACCGGCGCCTGGTAGGTCCGCACCTCCAGCGCGGCTCCGACGTCGACCAGCCGCACATGCAGCGAGTCCTTCACCCGCAGGCCGCAGCGGCGGATGTCGGACACCATGTGCTGCCACTCCTCGTCGACGGGACGGCCCCGGGTGTGCAGCCCGGTCGTCAGGTCGATGCCGAAGAGGAACCGCCACAGCGCGGCACGGGCCGCCGGGTCGAGCCCCTCGACGTCCTGCACCAGCACCGTGCCGTCGTGGCCGGACGGTCCCCAGGCCGGCTTGACCCGGAAGCGCGTGTAGCCGACGACCTCGCCGTCCCGCTCGGCGACCACGCACTGCAGGGGCGAGGCCCCGTCGCGGTCGCTCTCCGGGTCGAGCAGTCCGAGCCGCTCCCAGCCGGGCTGCCGGGCCAGCATGCCCGGACGGGCCGGCACGAGCCGCGCGTACACCGCCTCGCACGCGTCCAGGACGTCCGCGGGCGCCTCGTAGCGCAGCCGTACGTCGTCGGTGCCGGGCGGCACGGACAGCCGTACCCGGTCGGTGTCGATCTCGGCCCTGATCTGGAACGTGCCGATGCCGTAGCCGAACCGGCCGTAGATGTCCGGCTCCGACGCGGTCAGGACGGCGAGCGGTTCGCCCCCGGCGTGGAGGTCGTCGAGCTGGCGCCGCATCATCGCCGTCAGCACCCCGCGCCGCCGGTGCGTGGCCGCGACACTGACCATCGTGACGCCCGCCGCGGGCACGGAGGCGCCGCCGGGGACCGTCATCCGGAAGGAGAAGGCGCCCGCGGTGCCCACGCACCGCTCGCCCTCCCACACTCCCAGCGAGCGGTCGCACTCCGTCAGCGCGTCCCACAGCTCGCGCTCCTCCGCGGCCTCCTGCACGCCGCTGAACGCGCGGATGAGGGTCTCGTACCACGTGTTCCACTCGCTCTTCCGCAGCACCCGCACGTCAGTCGTCATGGCCCATGAGTACCAGGGCAATGCGGTACGAGCGAGGGAATTTCGGCCGAAGTGGGGGCCGCTCGCGGTGATGTTCTCTGTGAAGTTCAGCGCTCGGACGGGGGACAAGTGGGACCTCCCGTGCCAAGCACCTGGTCCGATGGATAGGGTCCCGAACTAATGGCAGCAGGACGAGAGCGGCGCGCGGAAGCCGATACGTTCACGGCCCGGTTGAAGAAGCAGTGGCACCGGGCTCGCACAGGGCTGCGCAGATCCGCGGTCGACTACTTCCGCGGGGACGGCTCGGACTGGATCGCGCTGGCCGGCCTGCTCCTCACGGTCCCGGTGATCGCCTCCACGACGCTGGTGAACTCGGTCTGGTGCTCACCGGCCGCGCTGGTCCTGCCGATCGTGGCCGGCGGACTGCTGCTGCGCCCGGCCAGCCTCCTCGGCCTGTACGCGGCCGCCGCCACCGCGCTGATAGTGGAGTCCGTGCAACTGGGCCCGTACACCGAGGGCCCGTCCCGGGTGACGCCGGGCGTGGTCCTCGTCGTCGCCGCCTGCGGCTTCTTCGGTCTGCTGATCGCCCAGTTCCGCAGCCGGGTGGGCGTCCCCTGGCGGCGCGGCGGCACGATGCTCTTCGACCTGCGCGAACGCA
Organism: Streptomyces siamensis; assembly: GCF_039543605.1. Lineage (NCBI taxonomy): Bacteria > Bacillati > Actinomycetota > Actinomycetes > Kitasatosporales > Streptomycetaceae > Streptomyces > Streptomyces siamensis. The sequence continues at coordinate 499,399 of NZ_BAABKB010000002.1, forward strand.
TCCGAGTACAGAGCAAGCTGCCGAAACTCCCGCTGGGCTGGCACCGCGAGATGGCGCTGCGTCCGGCCGGCGGACAGTCCTTCTCCGGGGACTTCGTGGTCGCGGCCCGGACGAACGGGGGCCGCACCCTGGAGGTCGTCCTCACCGACGTCTCCGGCAAGGGCATGGACGCGGGCTCCCGCGCGCTGCTGCTGTCGGGAGCCTTCGGCGGCCTCCTCGGTTCGCTCCCGCCGCACGCCTTCCTCCCCGCGGCCAACGGCTATCTGCTGCGCCAGGACTGGGACGAGGGCTTCGCGACCTCGATCCACCTGGTCCTCGACCTCGACTCCGGCGACTACGAACTCTTCTCCGCCGGACATCCGCCGGGCCTGCAACTCAGCGCGGGCAGCGGCCGCTGGGAGGAGAAGGCCGCCGAGGGGCCCCTGCTGGGCGTGTACGACGGCGCCCAGTTCGACCCGGTGAAGGGCTCGCTGCGCCCCGGCGACGTGCTGATGCTGTTCACCGACGGCCTGGTGGAGACCTCCGACCGGGACATCGTCGAGGGCATCGACCGGCTGACCGGTGAGGCCGACCGCTATGTGGCGGGCGGCTTCCACGGCGCCGCCTGGCACCTCATCGAGGCGGTGGCCAGGGACGTCAACGACGACCGCGCCCTCCTCCTGATCTGCCGCGAGGGCCCGGCACCGGCGCGGGCCTGACCCGCCGCGCGAGCCCACTTCGCTGCGGGTGCGATCCACTGTGCGAGCCCGCTCCGATGCGGGTCCGATCCACCGCGGGCCCCCGCCGGTGTCCGATCCGCGGCGCGGGCCCCGCGCACATGCCGGATCCGCGGCGCGGGCCCCGCGCACATGCCGGATCTGCGGCGCGGGCCACGCAGCCCGTGCAGATCCGCGGCGGGGTGACGCGCCCGTGCCGATCCGCGGTGGGGCCACGCGCCCGTGCCGATCCGCGGTGGGGCCACGCGCCCGTGCGGGTCCGGCCTCCCGTCCCCGCGGGTTCTTCGTCCGCACGGGTCCCGAGCGGACCGGTGCGGGGCGACACTGGTGCCGTGACCCACACTCTCCTGACCCTGGCCGAAGTCGAGGCCCTCGCCCGTGAGGCGCACGCCGGCCAGACCGACAAGGCCGGCCGGCCCTACAGCGAGCATCTGCGGGCCGTGGCGGAGGGCGTCCGTGAACGCGGCGGCGACGACGAGCAGGTGGCCGCGGCCTGGCTGCACGACGCGGTCGAGGACGACGCGCTCTCCGAGGACTGGCTGCGCGAGGCCGCCCTGAGCCCCCGCACCAAGGACATCGTGCTGGCGGTGACGAAGCGGGAGGGAGAGGCGCCGGAGTCGTACGCGCGGCGCATCCGCACGACGCCGGGCGCCCTCCTGGTGAAGGCCTCGGACCTGGCGCACAACGCGGACCCGGTCCGGCTCGCTGTCCTCGACGAGCACACCCGGGCCCGGCTGACCAAGAAGTACGCGGCGATGCGCGCCCTCCTGGGGCTTCCGCCCGGCTAGGGCACGGCAGGGGCCGAACAGCGAAGTGCGGGCCCGGAGTTCTCCTCCCGGACCCGCACTCCCGCCCGTCAGGGGGCCGTACGACCTGCCGATGTGTGACGCACGACTCGCCGAGGTGTGCCGTACGGCGCCGCCTACGCCCTGGCCTTCTCCCGCTCCCGGGCGAGCTCCTTGGCGTCCCGCTTGAAGGCCCACTCCATCTTCGGCTCCATCGCGAAGCGGAAGATCCGCTGGAAGGGCCGGGTGCACAGCACGGTGACCGCCGCGGCCGCGACGAGCGTCACGGCGATCTCGCCGAGCGGCTTGTGCAGCCAGGAGGGCTCGTACCAGCCCCAGTAGTCGGCGGCCTTGACCAGGAATCCGTGCAGCAGGTAGCCGTACAGCGTGCCCGCGCCCAGGGCCGTGAACCAGAAGGTGCGACGCGGCACCCAGGCGAAGAAGCAGGCGGTCAGCAGCAGCGAGCAGCCGAAGAGCGCGAAGGTCATGACCGCGCCGGACCACCACGGGGCGCCGAGGTTCTGCGCCGCGTCGCGGTGGTAGAACCACGCCGTGTTCATCCGGGGCACCGCCCACCAGCCGACGGCGAGCGCGGCGGCGAAGACCGGAACCGACAGGATCCGCACCTCGCGCCGGCGCACCAGCTGGAAGTGCTCGGGCTTCATGACCAGACCCAGCACGAAGAACGGCAGGAACTGCAGGACGCGCTGGAGGTCCAGGTCGTCGCCGATGTCGGGCGACACCGAGGCCAGCACCGCGATCGTCAGCGCGAGCGGCAGCGGCCAGCGGACCAGCTTCCACAGGGGGGTGGTCAGCCGCCAGACGAAGAGCGCGACCAGGAACCAGGTGAGGTACCAGGGGTCGAGCAGGGTGATCGCCTGGCTGGGGTCCGGAGCGGCGTAGCGCTGGAAGAGGGAGTACGCCGTCTCGAAGAGGACGTACGGCACGAGCACGCCCGTCACCAGGCGCTTCAGCCGGTCGGGCCGCATGTCGAAACTGCGGGAGAAGTAGCCGGAGATGATGATGAAGGCCGGCATGTGGAAGGTGTACACGACCGTGTACACGGCTTCGATGATGCGGCTCTGGCTCTTCAGCGGCTCCCATGCGTGGCCCATGGCCACGAGCACGATCGCCAGGTACTTGGCGTTGTCGAAGAACGCGTCGCGTTGCTTGGCGGGCTTGGTGCCCGCCGGGGCGGCGTCACCGGCCGCTCTCGGGGTCTGCGGGGAGCGCGGGCTCGGCACTCCGTCCGCCGGCTTCTGTGCCGGGGGGAGTGGCGCTCTGTGGTGGCCGTTCGGTCGGAGCGAGTTCGTCACAGGCCCTCCCACCAAGCACTCGTGGAGAAGATCCTGGACCTCGCTGCGCATGCGGGGGACGTGGCGGCGTGGAACATCTGAGGCACCCTAGCGTTGTCTGTGCGAGTTAGTAAAACTCTCGACGTCATTCCTGCTTATCGCCTGCGAGTACCCCGTATTTGAAGATGTGTGCCTGCCTCTTCGCAAGTGGTTCCACATACCGATTCGCTTACCGTATGGGCGTGTTCTGTCCTCTTTCATCCTGACTAAATGGTGCATAACGTTCGCGGGCGACTCTGGCGATATGTCCGATTGATTGGTCTTTCAGGTCGGCTTGAGCGGGCCCCGGTGTGCCCGTGGCAACAATTCGAATTACCTGCGAACAGGATGTGTGGACACAGCAACGGTTCCTCTGAATTACATCCGCCGTACTCGTGCGGGGGGAGTCTCGAATTGCCGTACGGGGCCACTCCGTTCACGCACCCCGAGGCGTTGCGCCTGTGCAGGTCGGGCGCGTCCGTGGCCGACGATGCGTCACCGGCCGCATACGCAGGCCGGGTTGGTGGCACGATGGTTTCTGGCGGGGGTGTGCGGGGCTTGCACCTCCGGGCCGGGAGAGCGGACCGACCGTAGGGTGTGATCAGTTGTGGCCATTTCGCTGTCAGTGGTGCTGCTGTTGGCGATCATCCTCGTGGTGCTGATCCGAGGGGGATCGATCAAGGCGGGACCTGCCATAGTCGCGGTGCTCTTCGGCTTCTTCCTCGCGTCCACCGGCATGGCTCCGTCCATCAACCGCTTCCTCAACTCCTTGGCGGAGACCATCAACTCGATCAGCTTCTGAGCGGAACCGGACGGATACGCTCGCCCTCGGAACACCGGCGGAAGCCGGGTGACGCGGAAGCGGGGGGCGTACGAGGATGGCGCTGCGTGCATCGGACCCGCCGGAGGTGGGCGGGTACCGCATCGAGGACCGCCTCGGATCGGGCGGCATGGGTGTCGTCTACCTCGCCCGCTCCGCCTCCGGCCGCCGCCTCGCGATCAAGGTCGTGCACGGCCAGTACGCCGACGACGACGAGTTCCGCCTCCGCTTCAGCCGCGAGGTGGCCGCGGCCCGTCAGGTGAGCGGAGCCTTCACGGCCCCCGTCGTGGACGCGGACGCCGACGCGCCGCGCCCCTGGATGGCCACGCTCTACATACCGGGAGAGAACCTCGGAACCCGCGTGCGCGACCACGGCCCGCTGCCGCCGGACCGGCTGCGCGAGCTCGCCGCCGGGCTCGCCGAGGCGCTGCGCGACATCCACCGCGCCGGAGTCGTCCACCGCGACCTGAAACCGGCCAACGTGATGCTCGCCGACGACGGGCCCCGCGTCATCGACTTCGGGATCTCGCGCGCGGCCGAGTTCGGCGGCGCCGACGCGCTCACCCAGACCGGGCGCGTGATGGGCACCCCGCCCTTCATGTCCCCGGAGCAGTTCTCGACCCCGCACGACGTCGGCCCGGCCGCCGACATCTTCGCCCTCGGCGCCGTCGTCGCCTACGCCGCCACCGGGCGCGGCCCCTTCGACAGCCCCAGCCCCTACGAGACGGCCACCCGTGTCGTCGAGGGCGCCCCCGAACTCGACGGTCTGTCCGCCGGGCTGCGCCCCTTCGTCGAGCTGTGCCTGCAGAAGCACCCCAAGTCCCGGCCGAACCCCGACGAACTCCTCGCGCTCCTGCGCGACGGCACCCGCCCGAACCCGCGCCCCGGCCCGGACCGGGCCCCGGACCCGGCCCCGGGCCCGCCCACCGGACCCCGCCGCCCCCGGCGCCGCCGTCGCCTCCTCCTCGCCGCCTGCGCGGGCGCCCTGCTGCTCGCCGTCGCCGCCTCGGCCGCGGTCGTGCGGTACACCGGCGCCGACCCCGTCCACAGCGACCTGCCGCCCGGCTGGCGCCCGTGGCACGCCGCCGCGGAGCCGGCCTACCCCGCCGACCGGGCCGGTGGGCCGTTCAGCAGCTGCGGTGCCGCCGCCAGGTCCCTGGTGTGCGCGGGGGACGACGTCAAGGCGGCCCGCTTCTCCCTCGCCACGGGCCGGCACGCCTGGACCAGGCCCGTCGACTCCACCCCCGACGACTTCGGCAGCGACGAGGGCTCCGTCCTGGGCGTCCGCGCCGGCCACGTCTACGTCTACGCCAACGACGAGACCGAGTCCGCCAGAGGCCGGGCGACCGGCACGAGCCACGCCCACTACTCGGTCCAGTCGGTGGACGCCGCCACCGGGCGGGTGATCTGGCGGACACGCACCGCCGACGGCGACAGCGCCCTGGCCCCCGACCTCCAGGACGGCGGCGCCACGGCGGTCCCCGAGGGCGTCGTCACCGTCTTCGGCGACGACGCCCGCGCCTACGCCCTCCTCGACGCGGACGACGGCCGGATCCGCTGGACGCGGCCCATGCCCGACGACACGGCCTGCGTCGTCGTGGCCGCCGCGCACCTCCCCTACCTGGTGTGCCGGCCCGACGACGCCGGGACCACCAGCGTGTCCGCCCTCGACACCGCCACCGGAAAGCCCCGCTGGACGGCCGTCGCCAAAGGGTCCCTCGACCTCCTCGGCCAGGACCACGGCCGGCTGATCCTCGCCGAGACGGCTCCGGAGACCGCCCACCGCGCGCTCACCACCGTGGACGCCACCACCCACCGGCTGCTCAGAGTCCCGCTCGCGCGCCCGCAGCCCGCCGGAGCGGCCGTCCACCTCGCACGCGGCACCCTCTACTTCACCCTCGGCAACGGCAGCGTCCGCGCCGTCTCCCCGCGCACCGGCCGCCGGCTCTGGGAGAGCAACTCGTCGGTGGAGTTCCCGGGCCCGCCGCTCGCCTCCGCCACCCATGTCTACGTCGCCTCGCCGAACGGCCGCCTCGCCGCCCTGGACCGCCGCACCGGCCGCGTCGACGCCACCCGCCCCGGCCGCAACGACGCCGGCCCCACCGGCATGGCCGACTCCGGCGCCCCGCTCCTCCTGGTCGGCGACGCCCTGTACGTCCCGTACGGAACCCGCTGCGTGTACTCCGTCGACGTACGCCGCCTCTGAACACCGGCCACGAACGCCTGAGCCGAACCGCGGGCGCCGTGGCCGAACGCCGTCCCCGACGCCGGGCCGGCGGTCGCTCCCGCGGGAGCACTTCCGAAAACGACTCAGGGCCAGGCGGAGGAGTGGTCCTCGGCCTGGCCCTGAGCCATGTGGAGCGGGCGACGGGAATCGAACCCGCGTAGCTAGTTTGGAAGACTAGGGCTCTACCATTGAGCTACGCCCGCACAAGCGGCGCCGCAGGTCAGTGACCGCGGCACAGGAGGCATCGTAGCGGGTCGAACCCCTCCGCCGCACACCCCGTTTCCGCGTCGCCCGCACGCCTGGGAAATGCGGCAGCCGCACTGCCTGCGGGCATGTACCCTACGTGTCGCACCGACGGGGTGTGGCGCAGCTTGGTAGCGCGTCCGCTTTGGGAGCGGAAGGCCGTGGGTTCAAATCCCGCCACCCCGACCACGAGCCGGAACCCTGCGGGGCTCCGACCCTCCGAAGATCACCTTTTGGGGCGTGTACCGCCTGCGGTTACTATGCAAGCTGCGCGCCCGTGTGTCTGCACTCTCACGTCTCTCAAGGGCCGCGAATCAGCTGAAGGCCCTGCCGGATCCGGCAGGAGCACGCAGCAGAACCCCCAAGAAGTCAGCCACAAGGAGACCGAACCGTGAAGAGCGCCGTGGAGAACCTGAACCCGACCCGGGTTCGGCTCACTGTCGAGGTGCCCTTCGAGGAGCTCAAGGACAGCCTCGACGCGGCGTACAAGAAGATCAACCAGCAGGTCACGGTGAAGGGCTTCCGGAAGGGCAAGATCCCGGCGCGCGTCATCGACCAGCGGTTCGGTCGGGGCGCCGTGCTGGAGGAGGCCGTCAACGACGCGCTCCCGAAGTTCTACACCGAAGCGGTCAACGAGGCTGAGCTGAACGTCCTCGGCCAGCCCGAGGTCGACATCACGGAGCTGAAGGACGGCGAGACGCTGAACTTCACCGCCGAGGTCGACGTCCGCCCCGCCATCGAGATCCCGGACTACTCCGGCATCGAGGTCGAGGTCGACGCCGTCGAGGTCACCGACGAGGACATCGACAAGGCCGTCTCCGACCTGCGCGAGCGCTTCGCCTCGACCTCCCCGGTCGAGCGCGCCGCCGAGGACGGCGACGTCGTCACCATCGACCTGGAGGCCAAGGTCGACGGCGAGGTGCTGGAGGACGGCATCGCCAGCGGTGTCTCGTACACCATCGGTTCCGGCGAGCTGCTCGACGGCATCGACGACGCCGTGAAGGGCCTGGAGGCCGGTGGCGAGGCCACCTTCACCTCCGAGCTCAAGGGCGGCTCCGCCGCCGGCAAGGAGGCCGAGGTCGCCGTCAAGGTCACCCAGGTCGCCGCGCGTGAACTCCCCGAGCTCGACGACGACTTCGCGCAGCTCGCCTCCGAGTTCGACACCCTCGACGAGCTCAAGGCGGACAGCCGCAAGCGCCTCGAGAACATGAAGCAGTACGACCAGGCCACGCAGGCCCAGGAGCGCGTCCTGGAGAAGCTGCTCGAGCTGGTCGAGGTGCCCGTCCCCGAGAAGCTGCTCGAGGACGAGATCAACACCCGCAAGCACAACCTGGAGCACCACCAGCTCGGCCAGATGGGCCTCGACCTCGCGAAGTACCTGGAGATCCAGGGCAAGACCGAGGAAGAGTTCGACGCCGAGACCAAGGAAGCGGCGATCAAGGGCATCAAGACGCAGTTCGTTCTTGACGAGCTCGTCAACAAGGAGAAGCTGAACGTCAACCAGGAGGAGCTCACCGAGCACCTCATGCGGCGCGCGGCCTCCTCCGGCATGTCCCCCGACCAGTTCGCCCAGGCCGTCGTCGAGGGCGGCCAGGTGCCGATGCTCGTCGGCGAGGTCGCCCGCGGCAAGGCCCTCGCGGTCGTCGTCGAGGCCGCCACGGTCAAGGACACCAACGGCGAGATCGTCGACCTGGACGACGAGGAGGACGAGACGGCCGAGACCGTCGAGGCCGCCGACGCCGAGGCCGCGGACGCCGAGGACAAGCCCGAGGCCTGATCGCCTCACCTGTACGTCTGACGGGCCCCCGGGGACTTCCCAGTCCCCGGGGGCCCGTCGCCGTCCCCGGCGGCGTCCACGCCCCTCGTCGCCCTCGCCCACGGACGCGCGGGGACCTGTCCGCCCGGGTCCCCGTCGGCTCGCTCAGGGGCGGGGGGAACTGCGCGAGCGACCCCCACCTCGCCGCAGCCGCGTCCCGGCCTTCGGGGCCCCCACCGGGTGCGGCCTTTCAGGGGTACACGCGGCCGACCCGAGCCGGCGGACAGGGGCCCTTTGAGCCCTGGTGAAGCCGGCGCAGCGCATGCGCTCACAGCGAACAGTTCCCTCTGCGGGATTCCCCGGAGGGAGCCGCGCGTTAGGGTCCATGAATACGAGGGCAGGGGAGTCCCCGGACGCCGCCGGGAGGCGGTACGGAACCCGGGGTCCCAGGCCCCTGCAGAAGACGTGAGACGGCCCGGCGCCGTCGTAAGACGAGCAGGTGGATACGTGACGAATCTGATGCCCTCCGCCGCCGGTGAGCCCAACTTCGGTGGTGGCCTCGGCGACCAGGTCTACAACCGGCTGCTCAACGAGCGGATCATCTTCCTCGGCCAGCCGGTGGACGACGACATCGCCAACAAGATCACCGCGCAGCTGCTGCTCCTTGCCTCCGACCCGGACAAGGACATCTACCTCTACATCAACAGCCCCGGCGGATCGATCACGGCCGGCATGGCGATCTACGACACCATGCAGTACATCAAGAACGACGTGGTGACGATCGCCATGGGCATGGCGGCCTCGATGGGCCAGTTCCTGCTCAGTGCCGGTACCCCCGGAAAGCGCTTCGCCCTGCCGAACGCCGAGATCCTGATCCACCAGCCCTCCGCGGGCCTCGCCGGCTCCGCGTCGGACATCAAGATCCACGCCGAGCGGCTGCTGCACACCAAGAAGCGGATGGCGGAGCTGACCTCCTTCCACACCGGGCAGACGGTCGAGCAGATCACTCGTGACTCGGACCGCGACCGCTGGTTCGACCCGATCGAGGCCAAGGAGTACGGCCTCATCGACGACATCATGCCCACCGCTGCCGGTATGCCGGGCGGCGGCGGCACCGGGGCGGCGTAACCGGCGTACGCGGCGCACTGTGGCGCGAGCCGGAGTGCATCGACGTACACGCGCCCTTCAAGCCCCTCAGCCGACCGCCTCAGCCCTTTTCAGGCTCTTCAGGAGACACAGTGAACGACTTCCCCGGCAGCGGCCTCTACGCCCGCACGCAGGCCGAGTACACCGGCCCTCGCGCGGAGTCCCGCTACGTCATCCCGCGCTTCGTCGAGCGCACCTCGCAGGGCGTGCGTGAGTACGACCCGTACGCGAAGCTCTTCGAGGAGCGCGTGATCTTCCTCGGCGTGCAGATCGACGACGCCTCCGCCAACGACGTCATGGCACAGCTGCTGTGCCTGGAGTCGATGGACCCCGACCGTGACATCTCGGTCTACATCAACAGCCCCGGCGGCTCCTTCACGGCGCTCACGGCCATCTACGACACGATGCAGTTCGTGAAGCCGGACATCCAGACGGTCTGCATGGGCCAGGCCGCCTCGGCCGCCGCGATCCTGCTGGCCGCCGGTACGCCGGGCAAGCGCATGGCGCTGCCGAACGCCCGTGTGCTGATCCACCAGCCCTACAGCGAGACCGGCCGCGGCCAGGTCTCGGACCTCGAGATCGCGGCGAACGAGATCCTCCGGATGCGTTCGCAGCTGGAAGAGATGCTGGCCAAGCACTCGACCACGCCGATCGAGAAGATCCGCGAGGACATCGAGCGCGACAAGATCCTCACCGCCGAGGACGCGCTCGCGTACGGTCTGATCGACCAGATCATCTCCACCCGGAAGATGAACAACTCCGCGGTCGTGTGACGTATCGCTGTACCGTCTGTCGCCCCTTGGCGTGGTTCACGACAAAGTGAACCACGCCAAGGGGGGCCCGAACGGGGGGCTCGGCAAGGTACCGTCGGACATAAGGCAGCACCAGGAGCCGCTGGACCTAGGCGTCTCCCAGGCGAAGGGGAAGCACACCGTGGCACGCATCGGTGACGGCGGCGATCTGCTCAAGTGCTCGTTCTGTGGCAAGAGCCAGAAGCAGGTCAAGAAGCTCATCGCAGGCCCCGGTGTGTACATCTGCGACGAGTGCATCGATCTCTGCAACGAGATCATCGAAGAGGAGCTCGCCGAGACGAGCGAGGTGCGGTGGGAGGAACTCCCCAAGCCCCGCGAGATCTACGAGTTCCTGGAGGGGTACGTGGTCGGCCAGGAGTCGGCCAAGAAGGCCCTCTCGGTCGCGGTGTACAACCACTACAAGCGGGTCCAGGCCGGCGAGAACAGCACCGGGCAGAACCGTGACGACGCCATCGAGTTGGCGAAGTCGAACATCCTGCTGCTCGGCCCCACGGGCTCGGGCAAGACGCTCCTGGCGCAGACCCTGGCCCGGATGCTGAACGTGCCGTTCGCCATCGCCGACGCGACCGCGCTGACCGAGGCGGGGTATGTCGGCGAGGACGTCGAGAACATCCTCCTGAAGCTCATCCAGGCGGCGGACTACGACGTCAAGAAGGCCGAGACCGGCATCATCTACATCGACGAGATCGACAAGGTCGCCCGTAAGAGCGAGAACCCGTCGATCACGCGTGACGTGTCCGGTGAGGGCGTCCAGCAGGCCCTGCTGAAGATCCTCGAGGGCACCACTGCCTCCGTACCGCCCCAGGGCGGACGCAAGCACCCGCACCAGGAGTTCATCCAGATCGACACGACGAACGTCCTGTTCATCGTGGGCGGTGCCTTCGCGGGCCTGGAGAAGCTCATCGAGGCGCGGGCGGGCGCGAAGGGCATCGGCTTCGGTGCGACCATCCGCTCCAAGCGGGAGCTGGAGTCCAAGGACCAGTTCGAGGACGTCATGCCCGAGGACCTGGTGAAGTTCGGCATGATCCCCGAGTTCATCGGGCGTCTGCCCGTCATCACCTCGGTCCACAACCTGGACCGCGAGGCCCTGCTCCAGATCCTCGTCGAGCCGCGCAACGCACTGGTGAAGCAGTACCAGCGCCTCTTCGAACTCGACGGCGTGGAGCTGGACTTCGAGCGTGAGGCCCTGGAGGCCATCGCCGACCAGGCCATCCTCCGTCAGACCGGTGCCCGCGGTCTGCGCGCCATCATGGAGGAAGTCCTGATGTCCGTGATGTACGAGGTCCCCTCGCGCAAGGACGTCGCCCGGGTCGTCATCACGGCGGACGTCGTTCACTCGAACGTGAACCCCACCCTGATCCCCCGCGACGCCCGCCGCGGCGGCTCGGGAGAGCAGAAGACGGCGTAGCAGGCACCGCAGCACAACATGTGGGGCGCCGACGGACTCGTCGGCGCCCCACACGCTGTACTCAGGCTTGTGATGTCCACCTCATTCACCCGGAAGCTCTGTGTCGGAGAGTGCCGGGTCCGTTGCGAGTGGTTCCCTTTCCGCGGCGAGGCCGACCACCTCGCCGGTCGGCAACGAAACGGGAGGAACGGACATGAAGTTGAGGCGCGCAGTGACAGCGTTGTGTGTGGTGGGCGCCGCGGGTCTGGTGCCGTTGGTCACCGCCACGGCAGCCCAGGCCGATCACAGCACCTGCGTCAACTACATAGGCAATCACGGGTATCGAGTGGGACCGAAGGTCAAGGCCGCCTGCAACAACAAGGCCCTCGACATGCCCATCGGCAAGGTCGCCAACCCCTTCTGCCTGAAGGGCCTGCTGACGATTCATGTCAGGAACGACGACGCGCAAGCCGCCTGTAAGAGGGCCTGACGCTCGGGCTCATGGCAGAGGCGCCCGGCACACAGTGCCGGGCGCCTCTGCCATGCGTGTGCGCGAGGTCAGATCTTGACCCGGATGTCCTTGCGGAGGTCCGCGGTGACCTGCGCGGACTTGTCCATGCTCACGCCTTGGCCGCCCTCCGCCGCCACGCCGAAGCCGAGCGTGCTGTAGTCGGCCCACATGCACATGTACTGCGTGTCGGTCTTGCCCGTCGCCTGGTTGGGGGCCTTGGCCTCCTGGCACTTCATGAGCGCGCCGTCCAGACCCTCCGGGCTCACGGACTTCGCCTCGCCCACGAACTCGACCTTGGAAGAGGACGAGTCCTTGTCGGCGTCCTTCTTCATGTTGGCGAACGCGGCGTCGAGGGCGGCGGCCGGGTCCTTCACCTTGCCGTAGAGCCCGGAGAAGGTGACGGCCTTCGAACCGGCGATCACCGTGGGGTCCTTCAGCGAGTCGGGGTCGCTGAGGTCGATCGTGGAGTAGATCGCGCTGACAGACTTGGCGTTCGTGATGCCGCTGGCGGCGAGGTCCTTGGCGTCACCCGAGGTCGGCTCCTCCGGCTGCTTCTCCTCGCCCATCCGCTTGTACTCGCCGTTGATGACCTTCTCGGGCGTCGTCAGCTTGTGCGGGCCGTCGTCCGCGACGTCCGAGCCGCCGCCTCCGCCGCCGATCACGAAGTACGCGCCCACCGCGATCGCCGCGACGACCGCGACCGCGCCGATGATGAGGCCGGTCTTCTTCTTGCCGCCCTCCGGGGCCGGCGGCTGCGGCACGGCGCCGTAGGGCTGCTGGCCGTACGGCTGCTGGCCGTAGGGAGGAGTCTGCGGCGGGACGCCCTGGGGGGCCTGCTGCGGGTAGCCGTAACCGGGCTGCTGCGCGGGCGGTGCCTGCTGGGGGTAGCCGTAGCCGGGCTGGGGGGCCTGCGGCGGCTGCTGGCCGTACGGGCCCGGCTGACCGTGCGGTCCGGGCTGCTGGGGCTGCCCGCCGTACGGGCCCGGCTGGTTGTAGCTCATTACTGGGTTCCCCTCCAGATGCTTATGTGTTCCGAACATCCTGGCGCACAGGTCAGGCGCCCCACCCCCCGGGGCCCGCACCGTTACGAAAGAATCGTGTTTCGGGACAGGGGCGTGACGCCCCTAAACTGACCCCGTGACCGACAACGCTCAGCAGCAGCCGCCAGCATCCACTCCCGAACTGCCGACCCAGTACGCGCCGGCCGAGGTAGAGGGGAAGCTGTACGAGCGCTGGGTGGACAAGGGGTATTTCGCCGCCGACGCGAAGAGCGAGAAGCCGGCGTACACCATCGTCATCCCCCCGCCGAACGTCACCGGTTCCCTGCACCTGGGCCACGCCTTCCAGCACACGCTGATGGACGCCCTCACCCGCCGCAAGCGCATGCAAGGGTACGAGGCCCTGTGGCTGCCCGGCATGGACCACGCCGGCATCGCCACCCAGAACAAGGTCGAGCAGCAGCTCGCCGAGGAGGGCAAGTCCCGGCAGGACCTCGGGCGCGAGGAGTTCGTCGAGCGCGTCTGGCAGTGGAAGGAAGAGTACGGCGGCAAGATCCTCGGCCAGATGCGGCGCCTCGGGGACGGCGTCGACTGGGACCGCGAGCGGTTCACCATGGACGAGGGCCTGTCGAAGGCCGTCCAGACCATCTTCAAGAAGCTGTACGACGACGAGCTGATCTACCGCGCCGAGCGCATCATCAACTGGTGCCCGCGCTGTCTGACGGCGATCTCGGACATCGAGGTCGAGTACCAGGAGGACGACGGCGAGCTCGTCTCCATCAAGTACGGGGAGGGCGACGAGACCCTCGTGGTCGCCACCACCCGTGCCGAGACGATGCTCGGCGACACCGCCGTCGCCGTCCACCCCGACGACGAGCGGTACCAGCACCTGGTGGGCAAGCGGATCAAGCTGCCGCTCACCGACCGGAGCATCCCCGTCGTCGCCGACACCCACGTCGACCCCGAGTTCGGCACCGGTGCCGTCAAGGTCACCCCCGCCCACGACCCGAACGACTTCGCGATCGGCCAGCGCCACGGCCTGGAGTCGATCACGGTCATGGACGAGCGGGCCGTCATCACCGTCCACGGGCCCTTCCAGGGCCTGGACCGCTTCGAGGCACGCAGCGCCATCGTCGCCGCGCTGCGCTCGCAGGGCCGGATCGTTGCCGAGAAGCGCCCCTACGCCCACTCCGTGGGGCACTGCTCGCGCTGCCGGACGACCGTCGAGCCGCGCCTGTCCATGCAGTGGTGGGTCAAGGTCGGCCCGCTGGCGCAGGCCGCCGGTGACGCGGTCCGTGACGGCCGGGTCGCCATCCACCCCGCCGACATGTCGAAGCGCTACTTCGACTGGGTCGACAACATGCACGACTGGTGCATCTCGCGCCAGCTGTGGTGGGGCCACCGCATCCCCGTCTGGTACGGGCCGGAGGGCGAGGTTGTCTGCGTCGGTCCCGACGAGGAGGCGCCGACCGGTGAGGGCTGGCGTCAGGACACCGACGTCCTCGACACCTGGTTCTCCTCGGGCCTGTGGCCGTTCTCCACGCTCGGCTGGCCGGAGAACACTCCCGACCTGCAGAAGTTCTATTCGACCGACGTCCTGCTCACCGGCCACGACATCATCTTCTTCTGGGTCGCCCGGATGATGATGTTCGGTCTGTACGCGATGGACGGCGAGGTCCCGTTCAAGACCATCGCCCTCACCGGCCTGGTCCGCGACGAGCGCGGCAAGAAGATGTCGAAGTCCTTCGGCAACGTCGTCGACCCGCTCGACTGGATGGACAAGTACGGCTCCGACGCCGTCCGCTTCACCCTGGCCCGCGGTGCCAACCCCGGTACGGACGTGCCGATCGGCGAGGACTGGGTCCAGGCGTCCCGGAACTTCGCCAACAAGATCTGGAACGCCACCCGCTTCGCGCTGATGAACGGCGCGACGGTCGAGGGCCCGCTCCCCGAGCCGGAGGAGCTGTCGGCGACCGACCGCTGGATCCTGTCCCGGCTCAACAAGACGGTGGCCGCGGTCGACGCGTTCTACGAGGACTTCCAGTTCGCGAAGCTCTCCGACGCGCTCTACCACTTCGCCTGGGACGAGGTCTTCGACTGGTACGTCGAGCTGTCCAAGACGACGTTCATGGGCGGTGGCGAGGCCGCGAAGGTCTCCGGCCGGGTCCTCGGCGAGGTCCTGGACGTGACGCTGCGCCTGCTCCACCCGGTCGTCCCGTTCGTGACGGAGACCCTCTGGACCACCCTCACCGGTGGCGAGTCGGTCGTCGTCGCCGACTGGCCGAAGGACAGCGGCTTCCGTGACGACGCCGCGGAGCGGGAGATCGAGTCGCTCCAGCAGGTCATCACCGAGGTCCGCCGGTTCCGCGCCGACCAGGGCCTCCAGCCCGGCCAGCGCGTCCCGGCCCGGCTGACGCTCGACGGCACGGCGTTCGCCCCGCACGAGGCGGCCATCCGCCAGCTGCTGCGTCTTCAGCCGGAGGGCGACGCCTTCTCCGCCACGGCGACCCTGCCGGTCGCGGGCGCCGAGGTCGCCCTCGACCTGTCGGGCACCATCGACGTGGCCGCGGAGCGCAAGCGCCTCGCGAAGGACCTCGCGGCCGCCGAGAAGGAGAAGGCCCAGGCGAACGCCAAGCTCGGCAACGAGGCCTTCCTCGCCAAGGCGCCGGACAACGTCGTGGAGAAGATCCGCACGCGGCTCGCCAAGGCGGACGAGGACATCGCCCGTATCCAGGCACAGCTGGACCGCCTGCCCGAGGCGTAGGCGCCGGCGCGTGACACCCCGGGGAGCCCCGCTCCCCGGGGTGTTGTGCTGTCTGCCCGTCCGGCCGCCCGGCGCCGAGGCCGTGCGCGCCCGTGCGGGGCCCCGGGAGCCTCACGTGCACGGACCAGGGACGGGTCGGGCGGACGGGGCGAAAACCCCACACGAACACAACCCAGCGGCGCTCCGTAGACTGGCCTCGTGAGTGACCTGCCCCCGCACGACAGCAGCGAGCCGGACGAGCCGGAGCCCCGCGATCCGCTGGGTCTCTTCGACGAGATCGTCGCGGC
Organism: Streptomyces siamensis; assembly: GCF_039543605.1. NCBI lineage: Bacteria > Bacillati > Actinomycetota > Actinomycetes > Kitasatosporales > Streptomycetaceae > Streptomyces > Streptomyces siamensis. The sequence goes on from NZ_BAABKB010000002.1 coordinate 515,185, forward strand.
CGAGACCGACCGAGACCCCGACCTGGCGGTGATCGAGGCCGGCAGCCGCACCCTGCGTACCCAGGGCGGTGGCGCCCCGACGGCCGACGTCCCCGCGCGCCCGGCCGACCCCGAGGTCGACAAGGCGCTGCGCGAGGTCGAGGCGGAGCTCGCGACCCGCTGGGGCGAGACCAAGCTGGAGCCGTCCGTCGCCCGTATCGCCGCCCTGATGGACGTGCTCGGGGAGCCGCAGCGCGCCTACCCCTCCATCCACATCACCGGGACGAACGGCAAGACGTCCACGGCCCGCATGATCGAGGCCCTCCTCGGCGCCTTCGACCTGCGCACCGGGCGGTACACGAGCCCGCACGTGCAGTCGGTCACCGAGCGGATCAGCCTGGACGGGACGCCGATCTCCGCCGAGCGGTTCATCGAGACGTACGAGGACATCAAGCCGTACGTGGAGATGGTCGACTCGCAGCAGGAGTACCGGCTGTCCTTCTTCGAGGTGCTGACCGGCATGGCGTACGCGGCCTTCGCGGACGCGCCGGTCGACGTGGCCGTCGTCGAGGTCGGCATGGGCGGCAGCTGGGACGCCACCAACGTGATCGACGGTGACGTCGCCGTGGTGACGCCCATCGACCTCGACCACACCGACCGGCTCGGCGGGACGCCCGGCGAGATCGCCGTCGAGAAGGCCGGCATCGTCAAGCAGGGCGCCACCGTCATCCTGGCGCAGCAGCCGGTCGACGCGGCCCAGGTGCTGCTGAAGAAGGCCGTGGAGGTCGACGCCACCGTCGCCCGCGAGGGCCTGGAGTTCGGCGTCGTCGCACGGCAGGTCGCCGTCGGCGGACAGCTGGTGACGCTGCGCGGGCTCGGCGGGGAGTACGAGGACGTCTTCCTGCCGCTGCACGGCGCGTACCAGGCGCACAACGCGGCCGTGGCGCTCGCCGCGGTCGAGGCGTTCTTCGGCGTCGGCGCCGCCCGCGCCGAGCGGCTCGACATCGACACCGTCCGCAAGGCCTTCGCCTCGGTCTCCTCGCCGGGCCGCCTGGAGATCGTGCGCCGCTCGCCGACCGTCGTCCTGGACGCCGCGCACAATCCGGCCGGAGCCCGGGCGACCGCCGAGGCCGTCAGCGAGGTCTTCGACTTCAGCCGGCTGATCGGTGTCGTCGGCGCGAGCGGCGACAAGAACGTACGCGGGCTGCTGGAGGCCTTCGAGCCGATCTTCGCCGAGGTCGTCGTGACGCAGAACTCCAGCCATCGCGCGATGGACGCGGACGAGCTGGCCGGGATCGCCGTGGAGATCTTCGGCGACGAGCGGGTGCAGGTCGAGCCGCGGCTCGACGACGCCCTGGAGGCCGCGATCACACTCGCCGAGGAGGAGGGCGAGTACGCGGGCGGAGGCGTCCTCGTCACCGGTTCGGTCATCACGGTCGGCGAGGCCAGGCTGCTGCTGGGGAGGGGCTGACCCACATGCGTACGCTCTGTGCTTCGACGCTGATCGGCGAGTTCTTCGTGATCGGTTTCGCCGGGCTCGTCGCCATGAAGGACCCGGATCTGTCGACGTCCACGGTGTGGACCGTCAGCGGCATCGTCATGGCGTTGAGCGTGCTGCTCTGCGGCATGATCACCCGGCCCGGAGGTGTCCAGCTCGGCTGGGCGCTGCAGATCGCGCTGATCGCCGGCGGGTTCGTGGTGCCTTCCATGTTCTTCCTCGGCGCGATCTTCGCGGCCCTGTGGTGGGCGTCCGTCCACTACGGTCGCAAGATCGACGAGGCGAAGGCGAGGTTCGCCGCCCAGGCGGAGGCCGGTGGCAACGCGGCGTAGCCGCCCGCGACTTGTCCCTCCCGCGCGCCGCGCGGGAGGGCTCGTTCCGGGAGGCCGGGCGCGTCCGGCGCCCGTCACACCTGACTCTGCGTAACAGGCACCCGGACACGCCCTGTAGCCTCGGTCATCCGCACACTTGTGACCTGAAGGAGCCACCCCGTGAGCCAGCGCACCCTCGTCCTCCTCAAGCCCGATGCCGTCCGTCGGGGACTGACCGGCGAGATCATCAGCCGTATCGAGCGCAAGGCCGGCTGGCAGATCACCGCGCTGGAGCTGCGCACGCTGGACCAGGACACGCTGGAGCAGCACTACGGCGAGCACAAGGGCAAGCCCTTCTACGAGCCGCTGGTGGCGTTCATGTCCTCCGGCCCCGTCGTGGCGCTGGTCGTCGAGGGCGAGCGCGTCATCGAGGGTGTGCGGGCGCTGGCCGGTCCGACCGACCCGATCGCCGCGGCCCCGGGATCCATCCGTGGTGACTTCGGTGTCATCGTCCGCGAGAACCTGATCCACGCGTCGGACTCCGAGGAGTCGGCCGAGCGTGAGCTGAAGATCTTCTTCCCGGGTCGTGTCTGAGGGTCGCGGACGTCAAGTTTTCGAATTATTTTCTGAGGGGCCGTCACGTCACTCGGATGCCTGACCTGGGACGGCCGATGATTTTCGGCCGTCCCGTGGCATATGCGTGGCGATCGGGGGAACGCATGCCTCCGATGGCCCGTCTCCAGAAGCGAGGCGGTTCATCATCTGCTGACAATGGCGAAGACCCTCGCGCAGTGTTCGGGCAGGCGCGTCTACGATGGAAGCCTTCACGTCGCTGCACCCACCTCGCCGTCCTAAAAAGCCGTCAAAGCTCCACTTGGGAAGGCCAGACGAATCCTGATGGGGAACTCAATGTCGTTCATCGGCCGTGACATGGCTGTCGACCTCGGGACCGCCAACACGCTGGTGTACGTCAGGGGTCGCGGGATCGTACTCAACGAGCCGTCCGTCGTCGCGATCAACACCAACACCGGTGGGATCCTGGCGGTCGGCGCGGAAGCGAAGAAGATGATCGGCCGGACGCCGGGCAACATCGTGGCCGTGCGTCCGCTGAAGGACGGCGTGATCGCCGACTTCGAGATCACCGAGCGCATGCTCCGCTACTTCATCCTGAAGATCCACAAGCGGCGCTACCTCGCCCGTCCCCGTGTCGTCGTCTGTGTGCCCTCCGGCATCACCGGCGTCGAGCGCCGTGCCGTCATCGAGGCGTCGTCCCAGGCCGGCGCCCGCCAGGTGCACATCATCGAGGAGCCCATGGCCGCGGCCATCGGATCCGGCCTGCCGGTCCACGAGGCCACGGGCAACATGGTGGTGGACATCGGCGGCGGCACCACGGAGGTCGCGGTCATCTCGCTCGGCGGCATCGTCACCGCCCAGTCCATCCGCGTCGCGGGTGACGAGCTGGACAACGCGATCATCCAGCACATCAAGAAGGAGTACAGCCTCCTCCTCGGCGAGCGCACCGCCGAACAGATCAAGATCACGATCGGTTCGGCGTACGACCTGGACGCTGACGAGCACACCGAGATCCGTGGCCGGGACCTGGTCTCCGGACTGCCCAAGACCGTCGTCATCTCCGCGGCCGAGGTCCGCAAGGCGATCGAGGAGCCGGTCAACGCGATCGTCGACGCCGTGAAGACGACGCTCGACAAGTGCCCGCCCGAGCTGTCCGGCGATGTGATGGACCGCGGAATCGTTCTGACCGGCGGCGGCGCGCTGCTGCGCGGTCTCGACGAGAGGCTGCGGCGCGAGACCGGTATGCCGATCCACATCGCCGAGGACCCACTGGACAGCGTGGCGCTCGGTTCCGGCAAGTGTGTCGAGGAGTTCGAGGCGCTCCAGCAGGTCCTGGACGCCCAGCCCCGCAGATGACGTAACACTTCGATTCCGCCGTACGAGATCATCCCTTCTCGTGCGGCGGATCGTTGATATGGAGGCATAAACTCCTCCGACATAGAGTCATATCCTCCCCCATAACAGCCTGATCGCCCCGTGAGCATCATTTTGCTCGGGGTTCGCCCCTGTTGAACCATTCCAACGAGGAAGGCACGGCCGCCGCACGTGAGGGACACACGAGAGAGCCGGCTGCTCCTGGTGCTGCTGATCGCCATCGCGTTCGCACTGATCACGGTGGACATCCGCGGCGGGCAGGACTCGCCGGTGGACGGTGCCCGGCAGGCCGCCGCCACCGTCTTCGGCCCGATCGAGAACGGGGTGTCGTCCGCGGTCGACCCCGTCGGCAACGCGATCTCGGCGGTCCGTGACTCCGGCGACCGGCACGACCGCATCGCGCAACTGGAGCGCGACAACGCGGCGTTGAAGGCGAAGCTCGGAAGCGACGACCGCAACCGCAGCCGCCTCAAGCAGCTCGACAAGATGATCAAGGTGGCCGGTGAGGGTCAGTACGGCATCAAGGGAGCCGAGGTCATCGCCATAGGGGCCGCCCAGGGCTTCTCCTGGACCGTCACCATCGACGTCGGCGCCAACGACGGCGTCAAGCGCGACATGACCGTCCTGAACGGCGACGGCCTAGTCGGCCGCGTCACCACGGTGGGCCCCGACACCGCGACCGTCCTCCTCGCCAACGACCCCGACTTCACCGTCGGCACGCGGATGGAGTCGACCGACGAACTCGGCTTCGCCTCCGGGCAGGGCGACCGCCCGCTGCGCGTCGAACTCCTCAACGGCAAGGCCAAGATCAAGAAGGGTGACCGGCTGATCACCTTCGGCTCGCAGGCCGACAAGCCCTTCGTGCCCGGCGTCCCCGTCGGTGTCGTCTCCCGTGTCGACCCGTCCGGCGGCGGCCTGACCCGCACGATCTACGTCAAGCCGTTCGTCTCGTTCACCAAGCTCGACATCGTCGGCGTCGTCGTCACGGCCCCCCGCAAGGACCCGCGCGACGAAGTGCTGCCGCCCAAACCCAAACCGACGCCCACGCCGACGGTGACCGTCACGGTCACCCCTTCGGCGGACGCCACCGACGACGGCCAGCAGCAGTAGCAGGAGGAGCCGAATCCCATGCGTTTCAACCGGATGCTGCTCTCCGCCACCCTGGTGGTCGTCGCCCTGGTGATCCAGGTGAGCGTCCTGGCCCGGCTCCACCTCCCGGGCGCCGTCCCGGACCTGGTGCTGCTGACCGTCCTCGCCCTCGCCATGGTCTACGGCCACGTCAGCGGAGCCCTCATCGGCTTCGCGGCCGGCCTGCTCGCCGACCTCGCGCCGCCCGCCGACCACGCCGCCGGACGCTACGCGCTCGTCCTGTGCGTCATCGGCTACCTCGCCGGACTGGTGAAGCCGGAGACCGGCCAGCTCAAGTCCGCGACCGGACCGATGGCCGTGGTCGTCGCCGCCGCGATCGGCTCCACGCTGCTGTACGCCGGTGTCGGCGCCCTCGTCGGCGACACCGCCGCCCGCCACGTGGGCCTCAACAGCCTGCTGCTGACGGCCGCGGTCTACGACCTGCTGCTCGCGCCGTTCGTCGTCCCCGCACTGATGGCCCTGGCCCGGCGCGCCGACAACGACCCGCTCGCCGAAGCCGGTTCGTCCAAGGCGGCCGACGTCTCCGCCGGCTGGCTCTCGTCCGGCACCGGCCTGCGCATCGGCGGCCAGCGCGGCGGCCTGCGCGTCAAGGCGGCCAAGGCCCGCGTCGCCCGCGCCGGACGCATCAAGGGGGTCAAGCGGCTGTGAGCGCACCCCAAGCGCCGCTCGCGACACGGGACTTGACCGGCGGCGGCGCCGCCGCGCACAGGTTCGCCGTGTACTCGTATGTCCCGTACACACACTGAGAGGGGGAGGCACCAGTGACCAACATTCCCGAGACCGGCCGGACCCCACGGGTCCAGATCCGGCTCGTCGTCATCCAGATTCTCGTACTCTCCCTCCTCGGCACGCTCGGCGGACGCCTCTGGTACCTCCAGATCCGCAACGGGGACGAGTACGCCAAGGAAGCCTCCGGCAACCACGTCCAGCAGGTCGTGCAGCCCGCCGTGCGCGGCTCGATCCTGGACGCGCGGGGCGTGCCCATCGCCGACAACGAGACCCGGCTCGTGGTCTCCGCCTCCCGCACCGACCTGCTGAAGATGAAGGACGACGGCAAGGCCGTCCTGACCAAGCTCGCCGCGGTCCTGGGCATGAAGCCCAAGGACGTCATGGAGAAGGTCCGCCTCTGCGACGCCAAGACGCCGCAGCCCTGCTGGAACGGCTCGCCCTACCAGCCGATCCCCATCACCGACGAGGCCACCCCCAGGCAGGCCCTGCAGATCCGCGAGCGCTCCGAGGACTTCCCCGGCATCACCGCCGAGCCCGAGGCCGTGCGCCGCTACGCGGCCCCCGGCAAGGCCAACACCGCACAGGTCCTCGGCTACCTCTCGCCCGTCACCGACGACGAGATCACCAAGGCCAAGGACACCGACTCGCCCTACCTGCGCTCCGACCAGGTCGGCCGCAGCGGCCTGGAGCGCGAGTACGACAAGGAGCTGCGCGGCAAGGCCGGCGTCACCCGCTACGAGGTCGACAACCTCGGCCGCGTCATCGGCAAGGCCAAGAGCGACGCGGCCGAACCCGGCGCCAACCTGGTCACCAGCATCGACGCCAGGGTGCAGCGGGTCGCCGAGTACGAACTGAACGAGGCGATGAAGATCGCCCGCACCCAGTTCGACAAGATCACCGGCGAGAACTACAAGGCCGACTCCGGCGCGGTCGTGGTGATGGAGGCCAAGACCGGCCGGGTCGTCGCCATGGCGTCCAACCCGTCGTACGACCCGAACGCCTGGGTCGGCGGCATCTCCGGCAAGGACTACACGCGGCTCACCGGCAAGAAGTCCAACTACCCGCTGCTGAACCGCGCCATACAGGGTCAGTCGGCGCCCGGCTCGACCTTCAAGGTGGTCTCCACGGCCGCCGCCGTCGAGGCCGGATACGACTTCGACGGCCGGTACCCGTGCACCAGCTCGTACTCCGTCGGCGGCCAGACCTTCAAGAACTTCGAGGGCGAGAGCTTCGGTCCCATCTCGCTCGGCCGGGCGCTGGAGGTCTCCTGCGACACCGTCTTCTACGGACTCGCCGACCGCGAGTGGAAGAAGGACGGCGGCATCAACCCCAAGAAGGGCCAGCCGAAGGACTTCTTCTACAAGACCGCCCACCAGTTCGGCCTCGGCAAGGAGACCGGCCTCGACCTGCCCAACGAGGTCACCGGCCGCATCCCGGACCGGAAGTGGAAGGCCGACTACTGGAAGGCCAACAAGGACGCCTGGTGCAAGACCGGCAAGAAGAACGGCAGCTACGTCGAGAAGATCGCGTACGAGAACTGCCTCGAGGGCAACAAGATGCGCGAGGGTGACTCGATCAACTACTCCATCGGTCAGGGCGACACGCTCGTCACCCCGATCCAGGAGGCCGTGATCTACGGGGCACTCGCCAACGGCGGCACCATGTACAAGCCGACCATCGGCAAGGCCATCGTCAGCGCCGACGGCAAGACGGTCCAGGAGATCAAGCCGCGGCCCAGCGGCAAGCTGCCGATCACCAAGGCCACGCTCAAGGGCATGGACGCCGCCCTCGAAGGCGTCGTCACCCGCGGTACGGCCGCCTGGAAGTTCGGCGGCTGGCCGCAGGACAAGATCCCGCTGCACGCCAAGACCGGTACCGCCGAGGTCTACGGCAAGCAGACCACGTCCTGGCTCGCCACGTACTCCAAGGACTACACGATCGTCATGACGATCGCCCAGGCCGGTACGGGTTCCGGCGCCTCCGGTGAGGCCGTGCGCAGCATCTACAACGCGCTCTACGGCGTCGGCACCGACGGCTCGATCGACAAGAAGAGGGCCCTGCTGCCCACCCCGCAGAAGAGCCTGCCGAAGATCCAGACCGACGGCTCGATCGACGCACCGGCGATGTCCAAGGACCCGGCCAAGGACCTTCGGGCCACCGAGAAGGACACGTCCGGCGACGACGACCAGCAGCTGCCCGCCGGCACCACACCGTCGCCGACCGCGAGCAACCGCGACACCCGCAGGCGCACCGCCCGCCCGAAGAAGCGGCGGAGGAACCTGACATGACGACCGGAGCGACGAAGCTGCTGAGGATGCCGACATGACCGGAGCGAACAACTTCTCCGTCTCCGGGTACGGACCCGAACGTGCCGGCTGGACCCGCCTGTTCGCCCGCGACTCGCTGGCCCGCCGGCTCGACTGGCCGATACTGCTGTCGGCGATCGCGCTCTCGCTGATCGGTACGGCACTCGTCTACTCGGCGACCCGCAACCGCACCGAGATCAACCAGGGCGACCCGTACTACTTCCTCGTCCGGCACCTCATGAACACCGGCATCGGGTTCGCCCTGATGGTCGGCACCATCTGGCTCGGCCACCGCACCCTGCGCACGGCCGTGCCGATCCTGTACGGCGTCTCCGTCTTCATGATCCTGCTGGTGCTGACCCCGCTGGGCGCCACCGTCAACGGCGCCCACGCCTGGATCGTCTTCGGCGGCGGCTTCTCGCTCCAGCCCTCCGAGTTCGTGAAGATCACGATCATCCTGGGCATGGCGATGCTCCTCGCCGCCCGTGTCGACGCGGGCGACAAGCCCTACCCCGACCACCGCACGGTCCTTCAGGCCCTCGGCCTCGCCGCCGTACCGATCATGATCGTGCTGCTCATGCCCGACCTCGGCTCGGTCATGGTGATGGTGATCATCATCCTCGGTGTGCTGCTCGCCTCCGGCGCCTCCAACCGCTGGGTCTTCGGCCTGCTCGGCACCGGCGCCCTCGGCGCGATCGCCGTCTGGCAGCTGCACATCCTGGACGAGTACCAGATCAACCGCTTCGCCGCCTTCGCCAACCCCGACCTCGACCCGGCCGGCGTCGGCTACAACACCAACCAGGCCCGTATCGCGATCGGTTCGGGCGGCCTCTTCGGCACCGGGCTCGGCCACGGCTCTCAGACCACCGGCCAGTTCGTCCCCGAGCAGCAGACCGACTTCGTCTTCACGGTGGCGGGGGAGGAGCTGGGCTTCGTCGGCGCCGGGCTGATCCTCGTCCTGCTGGGCGTCATCCTGTGGCGCGCCTGCCGCATCGCCCGCGAGACGACCGAGCTGTACGGCACGATCGTCGCCGCCGGCATCATCGCCTGGTTCGCCTTCCAGGCCTTCGAGAACGTCGGCATGACGCTCGGCATCATGCCCGTCGCCGGCCTTCCCCTGCCGTTCGTCTCGTACGGCGGCTCGTCCATGTTCGCGGTGTGGGTGGCCGTCGGGCTGTTGCAGTCGATCCGGGTGCAGCGACCCATGTCGGCGTAGTCGGTTGCTGGTGCTGGTGCTGGTGCTGGTGCTGGTGCTGGTGCTGGTGCTGGTGCCGGTGCCGGTGCCGGCAACGGACTCGGAGGCGGGGGCTGGTCCGGGTCCGGGCCGATGCCGGCCCGGTGCGGGCGCCGGCCCGGGGCGAATTCCGGCCCCTTCCTGCACTCCCGCGGGGCCGGGCACTGCCATCCCGGCCCCGACGGCACTAGATTCGGTTCATGGCGGACACGAAGCGCGAGATCGAGCGGAAGTACGAGGGTCCCTCGGCCGGAGGGGATACCGGCCTGCCGGACCTGACCCGCGTACCAGGAGTCGCCGGCGTCATCGACAAGGGTCTGGCCGAGCTCGACGCCACCTACTACGACACGGCCGACCAGCGGCTCGCCGCCGCCTCCCTCACGCTGCGCCGCCGCACCGGCGGTGACGACGCGGGCTGGCACCTCAAACTCCCGGTCTCCGAAGGCGTCCGCGACGAGGTCCGCGCGCCGCTCTCCGACACCGTCCCCCGCGCGCTGAGCGGCCTCGTCCGCTCCCGTGTGCGCGACGCCGAACTCGTCCCCCTCGTCCGCCTGCTGTCGGCCCGCGACGTCCGCCACCTCGTCGACGCCTCCGGCGCCCTGCTCGCCGAGGTCAGCCTCGACCGCGTCCACGCGGAGCGGCTCAGCGGCGGCAAGGGCACCGCCGAGTGGACCGAGATCGAGGTCGAACTCGCGGACGACGGCGACCCCGCCTTCCTCGACAAGGTCGAGAAGAAGCTCCGCAAGGCGGGCATCAGCCGCTCCTCCTCGCCCTCGAAGCTCGCCAGGGCGCTCGGCGAGACGGGCAAGAAGAAGAAGTCCGCCACCGCCGGGCCCGAGGACGCCCCCGTCACGGCGGGAGACCACGTCCTCGCCTACCTCCGCGCCCAGCGCGACGCGATCGTCGAACTGGACCCCGCCGTCCGCCGCGACGTCTACGACTCCGTGCACAGCATGCGCGTCGCCACCCGCCGGATGCGCAGCGCCTTCCGCTCGTACGCCAAGGTCCTCGACCGCTCCGTCACCGATCCGATCGGTGACGAACTGAAGTGGCTCGCGGGCGAGCTGGGCGTCGACCGCGACCAGGAAGTACTCACCGAACGGCTCACCGAGTCCCTCGACGGCCTTCCCCGCACCCTGGTCTCCGGACCCGTCCGCACCCGGCTGCGCACCTGGGCCCACGCCCGCCGCGGCGGCTCCCGGCGGCGCCTGATCGCCGTACTGGACGGGAGCAGGTATCTCGACCTGCTGATCGCGCTCGACGCGCTCGTCACCGACCCGCCGCTGCTCAAGGCCGCGGGCGGCGATCCCTCGACGGTGATCGCGAAGGCCGTCCGCAAGGACTACGGGAAGGTCGCCGGTCTGGTCGGACAGGCTCTCGACCTGCCCCCGGGCACCGACCGCGACAGCGCGATGCACGAGGCCCGCAAGAAGGCCAAGCGCGCCCGGTACGCGGCCGAGGCCGCCACTCCCGCCCTCGGCGGGCCCGCGGCCGACCTGGTCAGGTCGATGAAGTCCCTGCAGACCCTGCTCGGCGACCACCAGGACAGCGTGATGACGCGCGAGGCGCTGCGCGAGCTGTCGGCACAGGCCCACGGGGCGGGGGAGAACGCCTTCACGTACGGCGTGCTGTACGGACGCGAGGAGCAGCGGGCGGCGGAGGCCGAGGCGGCGCTGCCCGGCCTGTGGGAGGCCGTGGAGGAGCAGACGGCGGTCTGACCGCCCGGCGGCTTCCGTGCCCGCCCCTCGGGCACCCTGGCTGGGGCTGGGGCTGGGGCTGGGGCTGGGGCTGGGGCTGGGGCTGGGGCTGGGGCTGGGCCGGAGACGGAGCCGGAGACGGAGCCGGGTCGGCGGCCGACGGTCCGGTGCTCCCCTCCGGCCGCGTTAGGCTAGATGGTCACCCCTGTCAGCTCACGAAGGTTCGCGAGATGCCCGCCGAAACCGCCGAGGCCGCTGAGTCTGTGTTTCCGCAGCTCGAAGCTCTGCTCCCGCACGTGCAGAAGCCGATCCAGTACGTCGGCGGAGAGCTCAACTCCACGGTCAAGCCCTGGGACGCCTGTGACGTCCGCTGGGCGCTGATGTACCCCGACGCCTACGAGGTCGGACTGCCCAACCAGGGCGTCATGATCCTCTACGAGGTACTGAACGAGCGCGAGGGCGTCCTCGCCGAGCGCACCTACAGCGTGTGGCCGGACCTGGAGGCGCTGATGCGGGAGCACGGCGTCCCGCAGTTCACCGTGGACAGCCACCGCCCGGTGAAGGCCTTCGACGTGTTCGGCCTGTCCTTCTCCACGGAGCTGGGCTACACGAACATGCTCACGGCCCTCGACCTCGCCGGGATTCCCCTGGAGTCCAAGGACCGTACGGTCGACGACCCGATCGTCCTCGCGGGCGGCCACGCGGCCTTCAACCCCGAGCCCATCGCCGACTTCATCGACGCGGCGATCATCGGCGACGGCGAGCAGGCCGTGCTCGACATGACCGAGATCATCCGCGCCTGGAAGGCGGAGGGCCGCCCCGGCGGCCGCGAGGAGGTCCTCTTCCGCCTCGCGAAGACCGGCAGCGTCTACATCCCGGCGTTCTACGACGTCGAGTACCTCCCCGACGGCCGCATCGCCCGTGTCGTACCGAACAAGTCGGGCGTGCCGTGGCGCGTGTCCAAGCACACCGTCATGGACCTCGACGAGTGGCCCTACCCGAAGCAGCCGCTGGTCCCGCTGGCCGAGACCGTCCACGAGCGGATGTCCGTGGAGATCTTCCGCGGCTGCACGCGCGGCTGCCGCTTCTGCCAGGCCGGCATGATCACGCGCCCCGTGCGGGAGCGAAGCATCACCGGCATCGGCGAGATGGTCGAGAAGGGTCTGAAGGCGACGGGCTTCGAGGAGGTCGGCCTGCTCTCCCTGTCCTCCGCGGACCACTCGGAGATCGGCGACATCGCCAAGGGCCTCGCGGACCGGTACGAGGAGGACAAGATCGGTCTGTCCCTCCCCTCCACCCGCGTGGACGCCTTCAACGTCGACCTGGCCAACGAGCTGACCCGCAACGGCCGCCGCTCCGGCCTCACCTTCGCCCCCGAGGGCGGCAGTGAGCGCATGCGCAAGGTCATCAACAAGATGGTCTCGGAAGAGGACCTCATCCGGACCGTCTCCACCGCCTACGGCAACGGCTGGCGCCAGGTGAAGCTGTACTTCATGTGCGGCCTGCCGACGGAGACGGACGAGGACGTCATGCAGATCGCCGACATGGCGATGAACGTGATCGCCGAGGGCCGCAAGGTCTCCGGCCAGAACGACATCCGCTGCACGGTGTCCATCGGCGGCTTCGTCCCCAAGCCGCACACCCCCTTCCAGTGGGCCCCGCAGCTCTCCGCCGAGGGGACGGACGCCCGCCTGGAGAAGCTCCGCGACAAGATCCGCGGCGACAAGAAGTACGGCCGCTCGATCGGCTTCCGCTACCACGACGGCAAGCCGGGCATCGTCGAGGGCCTGCTCTCCCGCGGCGACCGCCGCATCGGTGCCGTGATCCGCGCCGTCTACGAGGACGGCGGCCGCTTCGACGGCTGGCGCGAGCACTTCTCGTACGACCGCTGGATGGCCTGCGCGGAGAAGACGCTCCCGGCGTTCGGCGTCGACGTCGACTGGTACACCACCCGCGAGCGCACCTACGAGGAGGTCCTCCCCTGGGACCACCTCGACTCGGGCCTCGACAAGGACTGGCTGTGGGAGGACTGGCAGGACGCCCTCGACGAGACCGAGGTCGAGGACTGCCGCTGGACCCCGTGCTTCGACTGCGGCGTCTGCCCGCAGATGGACACCCACATCCAGATCGGCCCCACGGGCAAGAAGCTCCTGCCCCTGACGGTCAAGAACGCCGGCCCGACGCCCGCTTCGAGCGGTCACACTCACTGAGGTGAGGGGGGCGCTCGATCGGGTGGTTGAGGCGCTGGCGGGGGCGAGCGAGGACGAGGTGGCTGCCGCGCTGTCTTCGGCTGGCGCCTCGCGCCTCCGCCCGTCTGCGCCGACGGTGTCCCCTCGGACGCCGTTGCCGGAGCCTGGAAGCGTTGCCGGGATTGTCTCCGAGGTGGAGTGGGTCTGAGGGCAGTCCGGCGCTGCCACGCGACCGATACCGGCTGAGCCCCCTTCCTTGATTGGGAGGGGGCTCGTTGCTTCTCGCTGGCGTGTGGGTCTGTGGCCTGGCAGATGGCGGCCGGGTGCTGGCCAGCGCCTCACCTCAGCCCTCTCACCGTTGACGGAGAGGGCGCCTGTGGCGCCCTTGTGCAGTCCGCCGCCGTCGTATGCGAACCCTGCCTCGGGTAGGTCTGCTGCGTCAGGAAGTGAGGATGCCGATGCCGTCACCGAGCAGTTTCAGGCCGAGCACGAAGAACAGGACCGCCATCACCGCGACATTGTGCTGAGCTGCCCAGTCCTTCCAATTGCCGAGCATGGTCGCGGCTCGGTCTCCACCGAGCAGGAAGACTCCCAGCGGGGCCAGCAGGCCGAGGGTGGCGACCAGGACGAAGATCGCCAGCGATGCGATCTGCTCTCCGACCGGCAGGCCGGCTGAGCCGATGGAGGCGGCCGCGGCGATGGTCAGCGGGGCGTTCTTGGCATTGAGTGCAGCCAGGGCAAGTCCGAGCCCGAAGACCTTGATCGGTGTGAGGTGGTCGATCGCGCCCATCCACTTCGGCAGCTGAGCTTGCGAGGGATCCTTTGGGCGCCGATGCCATTGCCGGGCGCCGAAGAGGACGAGGAGCAGGCCCAGAGCGAGCTTGAGAGCTCCCACCCAGGTGGCCGGCTGATTGTGCGCGGAGGCACCCGCCGGGGAAGCGATCGCCAGCATCACTGCGCCCAGTGCCGAGAGTCCCAGAATCCAGCCGACGGTGAAGAGGGGGCCGTTGAGACGTCCCCGAGGCGTGGCGAGTATGAGGATGATGGCGATGATCGGGAGCGGGCTGACCGCGACGGCGGCTGCGAAACCCAGTACGTCACCGAGAACTGCGCCCATGGCTGCCTCCGTGTGGGTCAGGGTGGCGATCCAGTTGAGCAGGGCTTGGCGCGAGAGCGTTTCCCGACCACCTCGGCGGCGCATCGAGCTCATGTGCGATCGGCTGCGCCACGCGGAAGTGGCGGCCCAAGAATGGTGACAACGACGTACTCGGCACGTCCCACCACTTCCATCTTCCTGCGCGTGGGTGAATCTGTCCTCGGGAGCTTCTCGGGACGGGAGGAATCAGGTTGGACCCCGCAGGGGCCGGAGTTTCCAGGGCATCCGCCCCAGGTGGCAGCCATGCCCAGGGCCCGGGATGCGAGGCAGTGCGTCCGCGGTGAGGATGGGAATGTGAGGGCGATGGTGCCCCATGTTCGGGCGCTGGGCGACCCTCGCACCGATCCGTGGCAGGAGATCCTCACAATGGCTGCGACGTCAGGTGCAACCCCGTCGGCTCACCCTGAGCACCCGGGCAGGACGGATGGGGTTGCCAACGAGTTCACCGTTTTCACCAAGATCAAGCCGGGCGAGGCCGATGCGTTGCGTGAGGATCTCACCTGGCTCGGCGACGCGGCGAATGACGAGAATGTCCATGCGGCGCTGCGCCAGATCGGCACGCTGCATGACGCACGGCACGTCATTTTCGACGACGACACCAGGTTCATGTTCGCCAGCGTCTTCGACGGCTCCTGGGACACCTACATCGACGACTTCGCCAAGACGGTAGTCGGGGCCCGCTTCGACAAGGTCTTCTCACACAGCGAAGGGTTCCCCGGCATCAAAGATCCAGGGGTCAAGGACTGGTTCCTTGCCCACCAGAAGCCCGCGGGAGTCTTCGTCAGCGCCTACCCCGACCTGACCGTTCAGCAGATCTACAAGGACCACCGCGTGGACGACGCGTTCCAGGATGTGCTGGACACCGCCGAATTCCGGGCAATGCTGGATAACCCGGCTAATTCGGCATTGGTGGGCACGCCCGCCTTTCAGAAGCTGCTGGAGGAAGCCGCGGCCTAGAAGTCGGACACAACCAACCCTCAGAGCCGACCCAACATCAGTGGACCGCGTCGGGCGCGGGTCGGCCTCTGCAGGCCTGCCCAGGCAGAGGCCGATATGGAGGCACACGCGAACATGAACACGGTGGCAGGCAGCAGCGCGGCCGGTATGGGCGTTGAGATCGACGACGTCCAGAGCGGGGCACTGCGTCCACGGCCCGTGCCGTACAAGGGAAAGTTCATCTTCCTGCGCGTCGACGACCGCCACGCCGGGCGCGCCCTGCTGCGGCGGCTGCTTCCGGTGACGGCGAGTGGTCTGCCCAGCGTGGATCGGAGCCAGGATGCCTGGGTGGCTGTGGCGTTCACCTACCAGGGACTGAGCGCGCTGGGGGTGCCACAGGAGTCGCTGGACAGCTTTCCGCGGGCGTTTCGTGAGGGCATGGCCGCTCGTGCGGAGCTGATCGGCGACGTGGGCGAGAGCGCCCCGGCCCACTGGGAGGCACCGTTCGGAACGGGCGATATCCATATCGCGCTGAGCGCCCTCTCCTCAGATACGGCACAGCTGGAAGAGGAGCTGGAGCGGGCCCGTGTCGCCTACGAGGACACGCCCGGTATCCAGGTGATCTGGCAGCAGGACGTTCACCAGCTCCCGACCGGGCGCACCACCTTCGGATTCCGCGACGGCATCAGTCATCCGAACATCGAGGGCGTCGGACTGCCCGGCTCCAACCCGCAGGAAGCCCCCATCAAGGCCGGCGAATTCATCCTCGGCTACCCCGACGAAACCGGCAGCCTGCCCCCCATGCCAAGCCCCGATGTGCTGGGGCGTAACGGGACGTACGCGGCCGTGCGCAAGGTCCACACCAATGTGGCGGCCTGGCGCCGGTACCTGCGCGCAAACACCTCCAGCGTCGAGGAGGAGGCACTCCTGGCGGCGAAGATGGTCGGGCGCTGGCCCAGCGGGGCGCCGCTGACGCTGACGCCGGACCACGACGACCCGGAGCTGGCGGCCGATCCTCACCGCGTCAACAACTTCCTGTACCGGGAGAACGACGACCGAGGCTTCCGGTGCCCCGCCGGTGCGCATATCCGGCGCACCAACCCCCGCGATTCCACCATCATCGGCGACGCGCGGATGCACCGCCTCATCCGCCGCGGCACCACCTACGGTCCTCCACTGCCCGAGGGCGTATTGGAAGACGACGGCGCCGACCGGGGCCTGGTCGGAGTCTTCCTCGGAGCCCACCTGGAACGGCAGTTCGAGTTCATCAAGGCCGAGTGGGTCAACGACGGCAACTTCATCGGCTACCCCGGCGAGAAGGACCCGGTGGCCGGGCATCACGGCGGAACCGGCAGCGTCACCATCCCCGAGAAGCCGGTCCGGCGCCGCCTGCAGAACCTGCCCAGCTTCGTGGTCACCCGCGGCGGTGAGTACTGCTTCGTGCCGGGTCTGCGCGCGCTGCGCTGGATCGCCGAACTGGAGGACTGAGGGCAATTCCAACCGCCTAGGGCCCCGCGACGGTCTTCGAGAAGAGGTCGAAGTCATGGCAACACAGTTCGTCCGCTACACGCCGGACGTCGAAGACGACGATCCGCACTTCGACCAGAACCTGAAGTCGGTGATCGAAAGGACCGAGAGCTACATCTCCGAGTCGGTCGAGGCCGGTGGCACCGGACGGGCCCTGCGTGACGCCCACGCCAAGGGCTACGGGCTGGTCCGAGGGGAAGTGGAGATCCTGGACGGGCTGCCCCCCGAATACGCTCAGGGGATCTACGCGACTCCGGGAACGCACGATGCGCTCATCCGCTTCTCCAACGGCTCGCCCCACGCCGGCGCCGACGCACGACTGGGCGCCGCTACCGGACTGGCCTTGAAGATGTTCGACATCCCCGGCCCGACCCTGCTGGAAGACGAACCGGACACGGGCACATTCGACTACGCCAACATCAACGGACCGGTCTTCTTCTGCAACACAATCGAGCACTACCTGTTCATCCAGGAACTGTTCCTGAACGCCCCTGCCTACTTCTCCCAGGGGCGACCCGGTGCGCATCGCTTCTTCACCGAGTTCGTGACCGGAAAGGGAACCCTGGATCAGGACAACTGGGCATGGGACGAGTTCCTGGCCTTCCTGCGCCTGTCGAAGACCCCTCCCGCAAACATATTGCTGTCGAGCTACTGGACGATGGGCGCGGTCCGGCACGGGGACTACATCGCCAAGGTGCGCATCACCCCCGACCCGGACTCTGCCGCCGCGGTGGTCCGGCGCACCATCGACCCGACCTCGGCGGCGGAGGTCTTCCGGCCGGCCCTGCAGGCCGAGCTGCAGGAGCGGCCCTACGCCTTCGACATCCAGGTCCAGCTCTGCGCCGACCTGGAGCGCATGCCGGTGGAGGACACCACCGTGGAGTGGCCCGAGCAGCTCTCGCCGTCCTTCACCGTGGCCAAGCTGCGGCTGCCGCAGCAGGACATCTCCGCGCCGGAGAATCTGGAGAAGATGGACGCGCTGTCCTTCACGCCCTGGCGGGTCACCGCCGAGCACGCGCCCCTGGGCAACATCATGCGGGCGCGCAAGGAGGTCTATCGGCAATCCTCCATCGAACGCCACAAGCTCAACAAGCAGCCGCGTACAGAGCCCCGCAGCGTCGACGAGGTACTTGGCGCTTGACTCGATCGAGCACCCCGACGATGCCTTTGCGCGCCTTCGCTCGTCGGCACCGCCGGTGTCATCCCGTATGCCACTGCCGGTTTCTAGAGAGCCCTCGCAGATCGTCTCCGAGGTGGAGTGGGTCTGACGCGCACCTTGTGCTCGGCTGAGCCCCTTCCCAGTCCGGGAGGGGGTTGGACTTGAGGCGGGTATTGCTAAGTCCTCAGCCTCGGCCGAGTTGCGACCTTCGCTTCTGGTTCAAGGTTCGCTGCGCTCGCTCGGCGGCCGACGGCACCCACTGATCCTGCAGCCCGCGCGCAGTGGCACGTCCCCTCTCGCTACCAATGCGGCGTCTCGTGCGGTGCGGGCTGCCGGAGGCCGTAGTGGGGTGAGGGCTGCGCATACTCGTCGTACGGTGCCGCGTACGAAAAGCCGTCGTACGGTGTCGGCTGCGCGAACCCGGGTTCCTGCGGAGGGTGGCCATTAAGGGTTTTCTCAGCGCCTATTGGGGCCTGCAGGCTGCCGTACCGCTCCATGCGTTGCCACCGCAGGCGTGAGCCCGTCATGGCGGTGAATACGGACTGGATCACCACCAGGTACATCAGCTGCCGGTAGACGAATTGCTGTAGCGGCAGGCTCCACAGCGGGCCTGGCCGTTCTCCGTCGAGGCGGAACGCATACAGACCCATCAGGAGTTGCAGCAGCAGGAAGGCGAGCCACAGCCCGATGATCCGGACCGGGTCGAGGAAGATCAGCCCGTACAGGGCGAAGACGTCGACCACGGGTGCGAGCAGGGGCAGCAGCACCTGGAAGAGCAGCAGATAGATCAGGCCGCGACGGCCCAGTTTCCCTGCGGCACCGCGCTGCACCAGCGCGCCACGATGCTTCCACATCGCCTGCAGGGTGCCGTAGCACCAGCGATACCGCTGCCGCCACAGGGCGTTCAGTGACGCGGGCGCCTCGGTCCAGGCCTTTGCGCCCTCTTCGTACACCACCCGCCAGCCGTTTCGGCACAGCGCCATGGTGAGGTCGGTGTCCTCGGCAAGGGTGACGTCACTGACGCCACCGAGGTCCAGCAGCGCGTGGCGGCGGAATGCGCCCACCGCTCCGGGAACGGTCGGCATGCATTCGGCGAGGTCGAACAGGCGACGGTCGAGGTTGAATCCGACCACGTACTCGATGTGTTGCCATCGGCCGAGCAGACCGCCACGGTTGACGACCTTGGCGTTGCCGGAGACGGCGCCCACGCGGAGGTCGGCGAAGGGCTGCACGATCGTGCGGACGGTGTCCGGTTCGAAGACCGTGTCGCCGTCGACCATGACCACCAGGTCGTAGGTGGCGACGGCGAGCCCTGCGTTGAGTGCGGCGGGCTTGCCCGCGTTCTGTTGGCGGATCACTCGCACCGGTAGGCGGAGCGAGTCGACCAGGTCGGCGGTGCCGTCGGTCGAGCCGTCGTCGACCACGATGATCTCGACCGGATGGTCCGAGGCGAGCAGCGATCGCACCGCCGCCTCGATCCCGGCGCTCTCGTTGTACGCGGGGACGATGACGCTGACCGGCTCGACCACCGGCGGCCCCCAGGACCGGCCCCGGCGCCGTGTCCGCATGCGCCGGTGCCGCCGGGCGGCGATCAGTACGGCCGCCGCGCGCAGCACACTGATCGCTCCGGCCGCGTACATCAGCAGGCCCAGGAACCACACGACCCAGTCGCCGCCCTGCAGCACCTTGATGAGGGCAAGGCCTTGGAGATGCTCGCCGAACCCGGCGGGCTGGACGGGGGCGGTCATGCCGACCGCGTCGGAGACCGTCGTGAACTCGAAGCCTCGTGCTTTGAGCCGTGGCACCAGGGAAGCCAGTGCGGCGACGGTCTGCGACCGGTCACCGCCGGCGTCATGCATCAGTACGATCTGCCCGGCCGGGCCGTGGGGAGTCGCATTGGCGAGGATGCGGTCCACGCCCGGACGTTGCCAGTCGTCGGCGT
The DNA here is from genome assembly GCF_039543605.1 of Streptomyces siamensis. Lineage (NCBI taxonomy): Bacteria > Bacillati > Actinomycetota > Actinomycetes > Kitasatosporales > Streptomycetaceae > Streptomyces > Streptomyces siamensis. Next base: position 534,944 of record NZ_BAABKB010000002.1, read on the forward strand.
CCTGGGTGGCGAGCACCGTGACATAGCCCGCGGCGCCGGCCTGCTTGAGGACGGACCAGTCGGCGTCGTCCAGCGCGGCGTTGTCCGCGGAGTACGGCGGTCTGAGCAGCGCGGTGGTGACCCCCGCGGCGCCGGCCACCGCCAGTTGCGTCTCGCGCAGCTCCAGGGAACGTTGCCATGGGGCGAGGTGGGCCAGGTCGGGATGGGTGAAGGTGTGGATGCCGATCTGGTGGCCGTCGGCGACGATGCGGCGGACCAGCTCCGGGTGGGCGACGACTTGGGTTCCGACGACGAAGAAGGTCGCGTGCACGTGGTTGCGGCGCAGTATGTCCAGGATCTGTGGCGTCCACGTGGGGTCCGGGCCGTCGTCGAAGGTCAGCGCGACGGTGTGGGCCTTCACTCGGGCGGTGTAGGGCGAGGTGGCGGCGTTCGCGATCACGGGTCCGCCGTGGGCCACCTTGCTGGGTACCGAGTCGTTCCTGCCGCGGGTGCCGGTCACGTTGTCCGAGGTGATGCCAAACATGTGGTGGGTGTAGCCCTGAAGCAGCAGGGCCGCCGACAGGGTCGCCGTGAGGACGCTCAGCAGCAGCCAATGGGTGCGGGGTGTGATCTGGCGGGTGCGGCTGCGACGAGAAGGGCTCTTGCGGCGTCGGCGGTTGGTCACGTCAGGGCCTTGGATCACTTCACGGGGTTGTGGGACGAACCGAGCGCGCGGCCCTTGGAGGTGGGGGTGGAGGTGGGAGCGGCAGTCGGGGCCGAGGTCGAGGTCGGCGACGCGACGCCGGTGGGCACCGCGGCAGGCACGGATGCAGCCGCAGAGGTGGTGGAAGCTGTCGACCGGCTGGTGGAACCGGAGGTCTTCTGCACCGTCGTGGAGCGGGAGTTCTTCTGTGCCGCGGTGGGCCTCACACTCCCTGCAGATTGACCGCCGGGTGAGGCATCGGGGGCGGACGCATGAGGCTTGGTGGGGTGTGTGGAGTCCGGCTGCGGGACGAACGGGGCGTTGAGGCTGGGGCCGCCGAGTACGGCGCTGACCAGCAGGGCGGCGTACCCGCCTGCCGGGATCACCAGAAGCCGGGCCGCGCGCAGAACGCGACGCTGGCGTCGCCCCGAGGAATCGACGAAGACGGGGCTCACCGACTCGCTCTTCGGTGGGTTCGGTACAGATGCGGGCGCGCCGGGCGTGTCGAATTCCGGAGGCGGCATGGTGACGGCGTCGCAGTGCGGAGCCTCCCAGGCCGCCATGGCGGGGCTTGGCCCAGCGACGTAGTGATCCGTAGCGAGAATGTAGAGGTTCGGACTGGTGGCGTAGGGGTCCGTCCCGGTCGCGTAGGCGTCACCTGTCGCGTGCGTCCATTGCGCAGGTTGTCCTGGGCCCTGGGGCATGGTGGCCGTGCCGGTGGTGACGTTGCCGTTGTACTCGTTCCCGTAGGCATACGCGTACCCAGCGCCGGCGTACGGATCCTCGCCGTACCCACCGTCGCTTACGTCCATCCATTGCACGAGTCGTGCTCCTTGTCCTGGCTGACTGACACAGCCGTCCGTTTGGACAGAGCCGACTGGGCCGGAAGTGTTACACCTCGGCCTCGCAGAGCGGAGCAAATCGACTGAGGGGGACAGGTCGGTCGACGACAGGGCGGCAGCACGAGGCTCGCCGTCGCGCCACCGAACACGGCGCACGGCGACTGCTGTGCCGCGATGCGACCGCGAGCACGCTCGAACGCCGGGAACGGTGGTTCCGGAGAGGTCCGTGATCCGCGCCCGACTGCCCGCCGCCGGTCCGAGACGTGTGCGGGGCGACTGGACCCCCGTGCAGTGGGCGGGGGTCCAGCCGCCCCGGTCCCTCTCCGTGCTGTCCCGGGGGGAGTTGAGAGCAGCACGGAGAGTGGTCTGAGGAGTGCGCGCTGTCGATGCCGACGGGCAGTCGCCCATGATCCGTTCAGCACGCGAGTGACACTCACATAGCGCCAGGCTGACGCCAAACGTCACACGGACCGGAACGATTCCCGGTCGGGCACCGGACCCACGGGGCGATGAACTTCCGGTTCCTCCGGAGCTGGGCGGATGGGGCAGCTGCGCGCCAGTCCCGACTTGAGCGTGGAGGACGCCTGATGAGTTGTGACACTTCTGTGATGGCTCGCGCTGGGGACAGTGGGGCCGTCGACGCGATCGGTAAGCGTGGGGCGGCATGGACTCGGAATGGATCCGGTGCGAACGAGGACAGTCTTGGGCCAGGTACCACAACCCCGGCGCGTACATTCGCGCGACGGAGAATTGGCCGCGGCGGTCGCGCGGGCCCAGGACGGCGATGAGACGGCTTTCGCGATTGCCTACAGGATCGTGCAACCACGCCTCCTCGGCTATCTGCGTGGACTGGTCGGCGAAGACGCGGAGGACGTGGCGTCCGATGCGTGGCTGGAGATCGCCCGAGACCTCGGGCGGTTCACGGGGGACGGGGCCGGTTTCCGCGGCTGGACGGCCACCATCGCCCGGCACCGGGCACTGGACCATCTGCGCCGCCTGCGCACGCGGCCTCGCTCAGGTGCGACCGAGCAGGAGGTACTGAACCTGCCCGACCCGCACACCACGCACGACCAGGCTCTGGAGAGCCTGTCCACCGCGCGGGCCCTGGGACTCATCCGCGAGCTGCCGCAGGACCAGGCCGAGGCTGTGCTGCTGCGTGTCGTCGTCGGCCTGGACGGGCCCGCCGCCGCGCGCGTCCTCAGCAAGCGCCCCGGCGCGGTACGCACCGCCGCGCATCGAGGCTTGAAACGCCTCGCCCACCGACTGAGTATCGCGGGCGACGCGGCGGGAGAGGCTGTGGCAGATGAGGCTTCTCGGATGCGGGGGGAGTCGGAATGAGCCACGACGGTGGACGTAGGCAGGCACCAGGAACGCCGAATGAAACGAAGCGTGTTGAACGGGAGCGGAGGCGGACATGGGTGAGCGGCTGAACGGCGACGACGTCACAGGCCGCCGCCTGCACCCCGGTCACACCGAGTCCGGCCCGTGGGACGGACGTGACTATGGCGCGCTGGAGACAATGCTGGCCGACGTCCTGCGCGAATGCACTCTCGACCTCGAAGCAGAGCAGCAGGCCCTGGCCGCCTTCCGGGCCGCCCGCAGCGCGGGCGCGCACCAGGCGCGTACACGGCACCGGGACGACTGGCGGCCGCCCGCGGAGCGGCGAGCCGGGCGGCGCGGGAAAACAACGTTCGGCGTGGTGTTCGCCAGCATCGCCCTGGGTGGCGCAGCGGTCGCGGCCGTCGGTTCTGCCGGCTCGTCTGCAGACGAGGCGAGCCGGGAGACCCCTCGCCCGTCGACAGCCGGCCCGCACCCGACGGGCGCCTCATCGAAGTCCCCCGGGGCCTCCCGAGCGACGAAGCACCCGGCCACCGCAAAGGACACCGAGGCCCACTGCCGCGCCTACGAGCAGGTCAAGGGCGGCGGCAAGGCTCTCGAGGCGACGGCCTGGCAGCGGCTCGTCGCGGCTGCGGGCGGCAAGGACAAGGTCGCCGCGTATTGCGCCGATCAGCGGACCCAGGCGACAGCCGCGCCCGACAGGCCGGGTGGCACGGGCAAACCCAGGACGGGCGCGGCGAATCCCGGCAAGGACACGGCAGGCAAGACCAGCGTCTCCAGCAACGGTCCCGATGACGCGGGCAATGCGGCCGGAACGAGAAGCGGCGGTGGGAAGGGGAGCGAGGAGCACAAGTAGTGGCGGTCCGTCGGCCACGCCCGTAGGTGCCGCACTGATGCCAGGTACCGAGGACACCCCGCGCGTCGCAGACCGACTCACCGACGAGGTCGGCACCCCGGTGGGAGGAATACGTCGCCCGTCGCACCGCCGAAGACCTGTCCGAAGGACATCCTGCGCTGCCTCACACGCTTCATCGCCCGCGAGCTCTACAAGCACCTCACCCGCCGACACGCCCCCGCCACAGCCGCCCGTCCACACCGCTTGACGGCATATGGGTGCCTCAGCGAAGCGGGTGCACGCCGGCGGGTGACGGCAGACCGGTGACCGGGAGCCGGGGACAGCCCGTACGCGTGCGCTGTCGGCTGTCCGCAGCCGAGAGGGAGTTTGCGCGGAAGGCCGGAGCCGGCGTTGTCGCCGACTCCGGCCCGCAGAGGACCAGGGACGCCGCAGCATGGCGGCGTTCCTCCGCGCAGCCCACCGACCGGCTTGTTCAGCCGGTGAACGCGGTGGTGCCGTTCGGGGCGCCGAGCCCGGACGGGCCGTCGTAGCCGGTGGTGCCGGTGCAGAGGTAGGAACCGCTACAGCTGCCGTTCGAGCCGCTGGTGACGTCGTACAGCGCCGAGGTGTGCGCGTACGGGAAAGGCGCCGGGTAGGAGCCGGCGGACGGGGCGCCGCCCAGCGCGTAGGTCGCCGCGATCAGCGGGGAAGAGGCGCTGGTGCCGCCGAAGACCATCCAGCCGGTGGCCGAGCGATAGCTGTCGTAGACCGCTACACCGGTGTTCGGGTCGGCGACCGCCGAGACGTCCGCCACGGTGCGGTTGGCGCAGCCGGTGTCCTTCTGCCAACTGGGCTTGGCGTCGTACTTGGAGCAGCCGGAGCCCGCCCCGCTCCAGACCGTGTCGGTCCATCCGCGGGAGTTGGCGGCGGTCTTCAGGGAGGTACCGCCCACGGACGTCACGTACTTGGAGGCCGCGGGGTACTCGACGCCGTAGCCGTTGTCACCGGAGGAGACGGTGATGGCGACGCCCGGGTGGTTGAAGTAGCTGGAGTCGTACGTCGAGTCGCTTGAGGACTCGGAGCCGCCGTAGCTGTTGGAGACGAACTTCGCGCCCAGCTGGACGGCGGTGTTCACGGCTGTGCCGAGGTTGGTCATGGTCGGCGTCTTGGCTTCTACCAGCAGGATCTTGCAGTTCGGGCAGGCCGCGCTGACCATGTCGAGGTCGAGTGAGATCTCCTCGGCCCAGCCCGAGTCGCCGCGGGGATAGCTGGTACCGCCGTTCTGGTCCACCTTCTTGAAGCAGCCGTTGGCCGTGGTACAGGAAGACAGGCCGTACTGGGAGCGGTAGACGGCGAGGTCGGACTCGGCGTTGGGGTCGTCGTAGGCGTCGACTATCGCGACCGTCTGGCCCGAACCGCCACTGGCGGACGGCAGGTTGTACGCCGCCTGCAGCGAGGCGGGGCCGTAGCCGGATGGCGCGGCGGCCGCGCTCAGATCGCTCTCGGCGTGCGCCGACTTCGGGGTGCCCGCGGTGACCTGCAGGGCATTGCAGGCCATCTCGCCCTTCTTCGTCGGGGCGGCGCAGGCGTGGGCGACGGTGACGCCTTGGGGCGGGGAGGCTGTGGCCTGGGCCGCCTGGCCCAGGGGGGTGGCCAGGGCGAGGGCGGCCGTGGCGAGCGTGGCCACGGCGGTGAGGGATACGGTTCTGCGCAACGTACGTCCTCCACATGGTGGGTGTACCGGGAAGGGCTGTGGGGGGGTGCGCGGTACGGCCGCTCCGCAGGATGTGCGCAGCGGCCGGGCAGACCGTATGGATGTCGGGGTCACGTCAACAAGATGCACGTTGAAGCGGGAACGTTTCTTTGCCTTTCCTGGGGCGATCACGTTTCGCTCATGAGTGAGTCATGACGGAAAGCAGGCTCGACCATGGCTTGACCGACTCGGGTGGCTGTTGGCCTCGGGCTCAGCCGGTGGTCCCCTCAGGAGGCAGGCCAGGACCGAGAGCGGGCAGACGTTCCAGGGCCTCTGACATCGACGGTTGACACCAACGAGGCCGCACGGAGACCTGCGCCAGCGCCTCATCTCAGCCCTCTCGCCGTTGACGAGAGGGTGCCCGTGGCGCCCTCGGTGTGAGGGTGGGGCACCGACCACCTTGGAAGTTCTGGTCGGTACCTCTTCCCGAAGAAGGGGCTGTTCCGTGCGCGCAGGGTCGCCGGCAGTTCGGAGCCTCTGTCTCGGTGTGTCCCTCACCGAGGCACGTACCGGCGCTGTTTGAATCGTCATATGACTAAGCGTGACGACGCGGACCTTTTCGGCAACAGGTTCTTGACCGTGCCCGCTCCTTCGGAGACTTTCCCCGAGAAAGGCATGGATGCGACGGACGCAATGAGGCTGCTGGATGTGGACCTCGCCATGGAGGGCGACCCGCAGCGTAACCTCGCCACGTTCGTCACCACGTGGATGGAGCCGCAGGCGCAACGGATCATTGCCGAGAATCTCCACCGCAATTTCATCGACCATGCGGAGTACCCGATCTCCGCCGAGATCGAGCAGCGTTGCGTGCGCATGCTGGCCGACCTCTTCAACGCGCCGGGTAAGACAACGGGATGCCGGACCCAGGGCTCGTCCGAGGCGATCATGCTCGGGGCGCTGTCGCTGAAGTGGAAGTGGCGGGAGCGCCGACAGGCGGCCAATCTGTCGGTCGACCGACCCAACCTGATCTTCGGCGGGGACGTCCACGTCGTCTGGGAGAAGTTCTGCCGCTACTTCGACGTCGAGCCGCGGATCGTGCCGCTTGCCGAGGGCAAGTACACGATCGGTCCGGAGGACGTGGAGCCTCACCTCGACGAGAACACGATCGGCGTCGTCGCCGTGCTCGGCACCACGTTCACCGGGCACAAGGACGACGTCGTCGGGATCGACAAGCTCCTGCGGGACGTCCGCAAGGAGCGGGACCTCGACATCCCGATGCACGTCGACGGAGCCAGTGGCGCATTCGTGTGGCCCTTCCTCTACCCGGACTCGAAATGGGACTTCCGGCTCGAGCAGGTCCGTTCGATCAACGTCTCGGGACACAAATACGGGCTGGTCTACCCCGGCATCGGCTGGCTGGTCTTCCGCGAGGAGTCCGACCTGCCCAAGGACCTCGTGTTCCACGAGAACTACTTGGGCAAGACCGACGCGACGTTCACGCTGAACTTCTCCACCGGCGCGTCGATGGTGCTCGCGCAGTACTACAACTTCGTCCGGCTCGGTCGCCAGGGCTACACCTACGTCATGAAGATGTTGCAGGAGAACGCCCACGCACTGGCGGACAACCTGCGCAGCAGCGGTCGCTTCGAAGTGATCGGGAGTGGCCTCGAGCAGCTGCCGCTGGTGGCTTTCCGTCTCGACGGCAAGCACGCCTACGACGAGTCCGACGTCGCCTGGCAACTCTCGGCCGAGCGCGGCTGGATGGTGCCGGCGTACACGCTCCCGCCCAACGCGGAGCGGGTGAAGATCATGCGTGCCCTGGTCAAGGAGACCCTGAGCCGTGAGCAGATCGATCGCCTGAGCCAGGACATCGAGGACGCGTGTCGCACGTTGGACGACAAGGGCGCGACCCATGAGAACGAGCGGGCCCAGGTCAAGCGCGGCACCGGCTACTGACGCACCTCTCCTCCCCGGTTGCGTACACCTGCCGGCTCTGTGGGCGTCTCCACCGCGAACCCTGCCTCGGGTGGGTCTGCTGTGTCAGGAGGTGAGGATGCCGATGCCGTCACCGAGCAGTTTCAGGCCGAGAACGAAGAACAGGACCGCCATCACGGCGAGATCAGTGCAGCCGTCGGCCCTCAGGCGAAGGGAGAGAGCCCGGCAGTCTCGAGGTGATAAATGATCAGCAGCTGTACTCTCATGGGCTCCGGCCGGGCGGCAGGCGGCGATCACCCCGGCGTTGTAGAACTGCGAGTCCGCTCGCAGGATCCGGGTGCCGATGCAGCCTGCCTCGATGGCGGTGGCCAGCGTCTCGCTGACGAACTTCGGGGCCCCGCGGGAATCGGCTGCCTTGCCGCGGCGCATCCGTACTGCGGCGATCACCGGCCGGGGGTGGGGCGCACATCGTGGTGAGCAGGGGGTACAGGGTGCGGATGCTGAGCCGTAGGAAATCCCTTCTCCCACCCGCCCATGACGGCATCCGCGTCCGACCGGTGTCTGAGCGGGGACTCTGAAGCCTCGTCGGACAGGTCGCTCGGATACGGCTTGCGTTCACTCATGGCGTCAGCCCGGCACGCCCACCTCGGCCGGTCGGACGAGCCGACTCCACATGCTCAGGTCACGACAATCCGAGGACGGCCGTGGAGCCCCAGCGTGGACCTCACCTCGTGCACCGGGCCGTACGGGTGACCCGGCGCGGCGACACCTGTCACCCTCCGCATGTCATGCATTACGTTGCGTAGCGAAAACCGGTGGGTCGCCCATCCTTGCCGGGAGAAACGCGGCAGGGGCGGTTGCACTGGTCTCTTCGGCACAGAGTGTTGCCGCGGTCGGCCGCTCTTCCCCGGTGTTCCGGATCCCCGCGCTCTCAGGGTGCTGGGTGCCGGCTGTCCTGTGTCGACTGTCGCCGTTCGGCGGGCGGTCGGGCCCGCCCTCAAACCTCCGGCACGCAGTTGCTCATCGACGGGGTCATGCCTCCTCGGCGGGTCGGCGGCGGAAGGGGGGGGCTGGGGTGGTCGGGGAGTCCGGGCGGTCTGGTGTGAGGGAACCACCTTCACTCCAGGCAGGGGCGTATCCGCTGGTCCCGTCGCGATGGATGTCCGGCAGCAATTGAGGAGAAGCGTTGAACGTGGATCAGAGCCTGGAGCACGACCGTGCTGCCGCGGTCGTGGAGCGCGCCGCTGATGGCAGACGGAGGCGGGGCGTGTCGGTGATGGGGCGGTGGAGGCGGCGGGTGGCCGGGGCGCTGTCGGCCCTGACCATGGCGGCGGTGACGGTGATCGCGGTGCCGGTGGGATCGGCGGCCGCGGTCCCCCCGGGCAGCTACGCCTTCGTCGCCAACTCCGGCAGCGGCACGTTGTCGGTGATCGACACCGGCACCAACACCACCATCAATGGCGTCGGCGACGGCCCGCTGAGGGTGGCGGTGACCCCGGACGGCACCCGCGCCTACGTCACCAACGTGTTCAGCGACACCGTGTCGGTGATCGACACCGCCACCAACACCGTCACCAAGACCATCAACGACGTCGGCAACCAACCGAACGGGGTGGCGGTGACCCCGGACGGCACCCGTGCCTACGTCACCATCGCAGACGATGTGGCGGTGATCGACACCGCCACCAACACGGTGATCGACACCATCAGCGGTGTCGGCGACGACCCCATCGGGGTGGTGGTAACCGGCACCCAGGCCTACGTCACCAACGGCTCCAGCCCTGGCACCGTGGCGGTGATCGACACCGCTACCAACACGGTGACCGGCACCATCCATGGCGTCGGCGACGGCCCGTCCGCGGTGGCGGTGACCCCGGACGGCACCAGCGCCTACGTCACCAATACCGACGACAACACCGTGTCGGTGATCGACACCGCCACCAACAAGGTGACCGGCACCATCCACGGCGTCGGCGACGGCCCGTCCGCGGTGGCGGTAACCGGCATCCAGGCCTACGTCACCAACGTAGGCCCGGGCACCGTGTCGGTGATCGACACCACCACCAACAAGGTGACCGGCACCCCCATCAGCGTCGGCAACGAACCGTCCGCGGTGGCGGTAGCCCCGGACGGCACCCGCGCCTACGTCACCAACTTCGGTAGCGACACCGTGTCGGTGATCGACACCGCCACCAACAAGGTGATCGACTCCATCGGCGTCGGCGCCAACCCCCAGGGGGTGGCGGTGACCCCGGACGGCCTCCACGCCTACGTCACCAACTCCTTCGGCAACACCGTGTCGGCGATCGACACCGCCACCAACACTGTCACCGCCACCGTCCACATCACCAGCCAGGCCGTCGGCGACAACCCGTCCGCAGTGGCGGTGACCCCGGACGGCACCCGTGCCTACGCCACCAACGCCGACGACAACACCGTGTCGGTGATCGACACCGCCACCAACACGGTGACCGCCACCCCCATCAGCGTCGGCGACGACCCGTGGGCGGTTGCGGTGACCCCGGACGGCACCCGCGCCTACGTCACCAACGCCGACGACAACACCGTGTCGGTGATCGACACCGCCACCAACACAGTGACCGACACCATCGATGTCGGCGAGAGCCCCGTCGCGGTGGCGGTGACGCCGGACGGCACCCGTGCCTACGTCACCAACGCCGACGACAACACCGTGTCGGTGATCGACACCGCCACCAATACAGTGATCGGCACCCCCATCAGCGTCGGCAACCTACCGAACGGGGTGGCGGTGACCCCGGACGGCACCCACGCCTACGTCGTCGACACATTCAGCAGGACCGTCTCGGTGATCGACACCGCCACCGACACCGTCACCACCACCATCCACGGCCTCGGCGACAGCCCGCTCGGGGTGGCGGTGACCCCGGACGGCACCAGCGCCTACGTCACCAACACCGCCGACGACACCGTGTCGGTGATCGACACCGACACCGACAGCGTCACCATCACCATCAGCGGCCTCGGTGACGGCCCCACCGCGGTGGCGGTGACCCCGGACGGCACCAGCGCCTACGTCACCAACGAATTCAGCGACAGCGTGTCGGTGATCGATACCGCCACCAACACCGTCATCACCGCCATCAGCGTCGGCGACCAACCGAACGGGGTGGCGACAGCGGTGGTGCACGCGCCGACGCCGACCTGCGCGAACGCCACCCCCACGATCACGGGAACGAACGGGAACGACACCATCACCGGTACACCGGGCAATGATGTGATCTTCGCTCGGGGCGGCAACGACAGGGTCGACGGCGCCGGCGGGAACGACCTGGTGTGTGGAGGCACCGGCAACGACACGCTACGGGGTGGTACGGGCAAGGACCGTATCGAGGGCGGGCCCGGCAACGACAGGCTCAACGGAGGTACGGGCAACGACGCGCTGTCCGGCGGGCCCGGCAACGACCAGCTCACCGGTGACCGGGGCGACGACACCCTCGACGGCGGAGCGGGAAACAACACCAGCAACGGTGGAGCGGGAGTCGACGTGTGCACCAAGCCCAGCTCCGGCCCGGGCTGTCCCTGAGGAACACGCCCCGACGCTCACGACCCCGAATAGACCCCACCAGACTCCATCCACACCCGGTGGCCCGGCTGATCTCTCAGCCGGGCCACCGCCCTGTCCACCGGGCGCAGCCACCGGACGAGTTCGGGGCCTCGGCCAGGTCGCCACGCTCGCACGCCCCCACCACCTCGGCCAGATCGCTACGAAGGATGTGAAGGGAGTCGCCCTGCATCAGCACCCCCGGGAACTTCCGACCGGGCAGGTGAACCACAGCATGGTTGCCACCATCCGTGAACAGCTCTGCCTCAACGCGCTTCATCGCGCCATCCAACCTGACATCATCAGTTGACTGTGACGCTGGACGTAAGCGGTCTTGAGTGAACGTCCACGCCCCACCGACAGCACTGCGAAGACGGTATGGGGGCCGAAGGATCGAATTGCTGAAGCGGTGGTCGACAGAGCGTGGCGCGGGTGTGGCTGCCTGACTGCCCGCAGATGGACACCCACCTCCAGATCGGCCCCACGGGCAAGAAGCTCCTGCCCCTGACGGTCAAGAACGCCTGCCCGACGCCCGCTTCGAGCGGTCACACGCACTGAGGTGAGCGGGGCGCGCCCCCTTCCTTGATTGGATGGGGGCGCGTTGGCGTTCGCCGGCGCCTGAGGCCGTGGCCTGGTCGCCCAGGACTCCGGTCGTTGCACCGGCAACCTGCATCGGCTGCGGCGCTACAGCCGTCGCCTGCGCCGGGTGCCTGGACACGCTGGTGCCGGCCCCTTCCTGGAGCCGGCACACAGTGCTCGGTGTGGCTGGGATCAGTGGCCGCCACCGCCACCGCCACCGCCGTGGCCGCCACCGCCGCCGCCGTGGCCGCCGCCGCCGTGGCCGCCGCCACCGCCGCCGTGACCACCGCCGCCGTGACCGCCACCGCCGTAGCCGCCACCGCCGTGGTCGCCGCCGTAGCCGCCACCGTGGTCGCCGCCGTAGCCGCCACCGCCGTGGTCGCCGCCGTAGCCGTTGTCATAGCCGCCGTGGCCGTATCCGCAGTCGCCGTTCCAACCGTTGTCACAGTCGTCGTCGTGGTTCCAGGAGCTGCTGTAACCGGAGTTGTGGTTCGAGCTCGCCGAAGCGGTGCCCGCCGTGCCGATCGCGGCACCACCGGCCATCAGCAGTCCGGCGGCCGATATCACGAAGACGCGCCTGGCGCGTTGTGATCGCATGGGAAGTCACCTCTTGCTCTCCATCGCCTCTCGCGGCTCCCAGAGCGGCGGACGCGAGGTGGAGGGCCGCTGCCGCACAAGAGGGAAAAGGCGCGGCGCGGTCTTAGGGCTTACGGCGGCATTCTCCACTGCACCGCACTGCCGCCGATGTCTCCAGAACCCCTGCGCCAGGTCGCGCCGGTGGCCGCGGTGACCGGGTTCCTGCGGTGACGGAACCTTTTCGGGTGTTATGCCGCGAATCGCAGCATTTCATTAATAAAGTGTAACGCGCCACATGTCGTGAGTAGCTGGGCCGGTATGGGTAAGAATGTCGTAAGAGAAGCAGCTCAAGAGATGGCTGGGGCATACACGCTGTATGTGAGCACTCAAGGCGTTCAGGCGGTGTTTCGGGGAAAGAACGTGCTTGGCGTGTCACCCGTGTACTGGAAATCGCCGTCGGGCAGGCAATTCGCGTCGGGATCGGTGCCGAGCCCATCGCAGTGTTGTGCGCTCAGCCGCATGAAGACCGTGGTCGTGTGGGCCCCGGCGCGCCCGGGTGGGCTCAGCTGCGCCTCAACAGGGCGCGGATCGTTCTCGTCGGCTGCGCAGTTGGTACCACTGACCACTTCATCGCGGTTGATGTCCAAGCCGACGACGCCGACGGCCTGCCGTTCCAGCTCGATCATCCGCGCGCTGGGGGCCGGCGCTTGTGTCGACGCCGCACCGCACGACGCTGGCCCAGGACCGTCCGTTCACAGCGGCGATGAAGCCCACTACGGGAAGCACGACCAGGGCGAATCCGAACCCGATGGCCGCCACAGCACCGGCCGCGCGCTGAGCGGGGGTCTCGGTCGGTGTCCTGGAAGGCTTGCCGGTGCCGCGGCAGCGCCGACCTATGGCGAATTCGCCCACCACGCCCAGTCGCAGGAGGTTGGCGTGGCGCGGGTGTGGTTGCCTGACTGCCCGCAGATGGACACCCACCTCCAGATCGGCCCCACGGGCAAGAAGCTCCTGCCCCTGACGGTCAGGAACGCCGGCCCGACGCCCGCTTCGAGCGGTCACACGCACTGAGGTGAGCGGGGCGCTCGATCGGGTGGCTGATGCGCTGGCGGGGGTGAGCGAGGACGAGGTCGCCGCTGCGTTGGCTGTGGCTGGCGTTTCTCTTCCCCGCCCGTCAGCGCCGGCGGTGTCTTCCCGGACGCCGTTGCCGGGCCCTGGCAGTGCTGCGCGGATCGTCTCCGAGGTGGAGTGGCTCTGAGGTGCCGACCCCCGGGTGTTCGGCAGTGTGGTCGCGGCCCTCCTGGTAGAGGGTGGGCCATCCTTCGGCGTCCGCTTCGGTCTCGGGGGCGACGTGCTCCAGACGGGGCTTCTCACCGCGGGCTTCCGCGGGGCGGTCCCTTCCGGCCTGGTCGAGCATGTCGCGGATGACGTCCTCGCTCTGACCGCCGCCGAGTCCCTCGCGGAAGAGCGCGCCCATCTCGGCGCCGCTGACCGTGGCGACGGCCTTGATGCGGTGCTCCGTCTGGGCGGCGTAGGGGACGTAGCCGCCGGAGGCGCCGGCGTTGGTCACGCAGGCGCGGCACGACGCCTCTGCCGCCTACTCACGGTCTACGGCTGCTTCAGGGCGTGGAAAGCGATCAATCTCGCCCGCATCGACGCCCACCTCACCCACGCACCACGGGCCCGCACCTGCACCAGCCTTCGCAGCACTTCGCCCCGCCGACCGGTAGATCGACGGGGCGAAGCGCCAGGGCTGGAATTGACCGACGGCATCGAAGTGTCCGGCGGGTCCCGCGGTGCCGCCGGCGGCTACTTCAGCAGGTAGGCCTTGATGACGGTCTGCTTGAAGGAGCTGCCCGCGGCGTCCTTGACGTAGGTGCGCAGGCTGACGGCTCCGCCGGCGGCCCGGCGCGGGCTGTCCACGGTCACGGTGCGCTTCATGCCGGAGCCGTGGACCTCGGCCGCTTGCCAGGTCTTGCCCTCGTCGTAGGAGACCTCGACGGTGAGGGTGCGGATCGGTGACTCGGCGGCGCCGGGCGCTCGCTGGATCAGGACCGGGATGTCGAGCTCGCGTCCGGCCCTGGCCCGGTTCCACTCGTCCAGCTCCGGCGACATCCGCACCGCGTACAGCGGCAGAGCCTGGCGTGTCGTCGTGGTCTGCGACCGGAACCGCCACTCCGCCCGCACGTCGGAGGAGATGGAGGAGACGGGGTTGCGGTCGCGCTGCACCTCGAGGTTCAACTGGTAGTCGGCGGGGGTGGTATCGGCCGGTACCGGGGCATAACCCCACCATTCCGAGACCAGTTCACCGTTGCGCCTCAGCTGCGCCGTGGGCCGGCTGGCGGTCGACGTTCCCGCCATCAGGTCGAGATTCCCGTTGGCGGAGTCCTGGATGGAGTACTGGATCGTGTCTCCCTCACGGAAGGAGTTCATCCCCTCGGGAGCGAACCCCATGGCCTGTACGCCCTGGTTCCAGCGCTCCTCGACCGTCGCTCCGGCCTTGTAGCCGTGCCGGGTGCTGATGTACATCTGCCCGTTCGGGCTGTCCGGAGCGAGGAAGTCGAACTGGTCGAAGGCGGTCTGCCGGAGCAGGCCGTCGGCCGCCGAGAAGTAGTCGACCCGCCGGCTCGGAACCGGAACGCCCTTCATCATGTGCCAGCCGATACGCAGGTCGTCGACATCCGTGTAGACGAAGCGGAAGGCGGGGGCTCCCGGCGCGGTGGCGGCGAAGGTGGTGTTCACCTTGGCCAGCTCCGACGTGCGGGGGTTGTAGCCGGGATCGGCCGGGATGGCGCCGTGCACCGGCCGGGTGAGGTAGTAGACCGACGAGGGGTTGCCGTCCGCGCCGGCCGGGTCGCCCCAGACGGTGTTGACGAGGTAGGTGAACTTCGAGTCCCGGACCTGCGCCGTCGGCGTCGCGTACACGCCCTCGATGTGGTCGGTGCCGATCGCGTTGCTCATGGTGACGGAGAGCAGCTCGTGGTGCAGGCTGATGGTGCCGATCTCGGCCGAGATGATGCGCGCGGCGCGGCTCGGCGCCGAGACGGTGACGGGCTTCGCCTTCCGGGCGTCGATGGCGACCTGCCGGTCGGCGGTCATCACGACCTTCGGCACGCCGACGATGATGCCCTCGGTGTACGACGCGTCGAAGAAGAAGCCGCTCACCGAGTAGGTGTCCTTCGGCACCCGCACCACGGTGCTGTTCTTGCCGAGCGCTTCCACCTCGTAGGCCTTGCCGTCGGCCGATTGGACGAGCAGGTAGGCGATGTCGGGGGCCGTGCCCGTGCGGCTCTTCAGGTCGATGCGCAGGTCGTAGGAGGGCTGCTCGAGGTCCATGCCGAACGGGACGCGCACCGAGATCTGTCCGTCCGCGGTGGCCGCGCTCACCACGCCGCTGTACGCGGCGTACAGCGTGGTGGCCTCCGGGGTCGCGGTGAGGGTGACGTCCGCCGTTCCGTGCGCGGGCACGGTGACCGTGTCGGCGCTGAGGCGGAAAAGGCCCTCGGGGGCGGTCGAGTCCTTCTTCCCGCTGCTCGCGTTCTGCTTGAGCTGGAGGATGACCGGCTCCGTGCCCGGGTTGCGGTAGGTGATCGTCTTGGCCACCGGCGGCCGCGCGCCGTCGGTCCAGCGGATCAGCCCGAAGTCCAGTCCGGCGGCGTCGGCGGTGACCTCCTGGTCCACCGCCCGCGCGACGTCGACGCGCCCGGCGCCCTGGAAGTACGCGCCGTGCTCCTTGGCGCCGGTCGCCGACTGCTTCAACTGGCGCTTGACCTGCTCGGCCGTCCAGTCGGGGTGCTGCTGGAAGAGGATGGCGGCGGCTCCGGCCACATGCGGCGTGGCCATGGACGTGCCGCTCATCGCGATGTAGCCGTCGTCTTCGGTGGTGCCGCCCGCCCTGGCGGCGACGACGCCGACGCCGGGGGCGATGAGGTCCGGCTTGAGGCCGGAGTCGCCGGTCCGTGGACCGACCGAGCTGAAGACGGCGACGTCGTCGTCGTCCTCGGCGGCTCCGACGGCCAGCGCCCCACTGGCGGAGGCGGGCGAGGAGACCCTGCTGCCGGAGCCGTTATTGCCGGCCGCGGCCACGACCAGCGTGCCGTAGTCACGGGTGACGGTGTCGACCATGGCCTCGAGGGCGTCGGTCTCCGGGGTGTCGGTGTCGCCCAGGCTGAGGCTGATCACCTTGGCGCCGTGCTGGGCGGCCCAGGCCATTCCCTTGATGATGTCGGAGTTGTCGCAGTTGCCGTCCGCGGTGCAGACCTTGCCGAACAGGATCTGCGCGCCTGGTGCGACGCCCTTGTACTTGCCGCCGGAGGCCGCGCCGGAACCGGCGACCGTCGAGGTCACGTGAGTACCGTGGCCGTTCAGGTCGTCGGTGTTCGGCTCGGAGGTGAAGTTCGCCGACTCCGCGACGAGGCCCTTGAGGTCCGGATGGTTCGGGTCGTAACCGGTGTCCAGCACCGCGACCTTGACTCCGCCGCCGGTGTAGCCCTTCTCCCAGGCGTGGGGGGCGCCGATGCGCGGCACCGTCCGGTCGAGCTGGACCTTGGAACGGCCGTCGAGCCAGACGCGGCTCACACCCGCGCCGAAGGAAGTGGCACCCGCCTTGGCGGGAGCGATGCCCTGCCAGAACTCCGCGGCGTCCTTGCGCTGTTCGGCGAGGGTCGCGAAGGGGGTTCCGGAGATGGGGCGGACCTTGTCGGCCCCGGCGGCGGTGAGCCGGCGCTCTGCGGTGCCCGGGTCACCCGCGTACTGGACGATCAGCGGCAGGCCGGCGCGCGCGGCGTACTTCCCCTGGACCAGGGCCGAGACGTTGAACAGGGCCCGGTCGAGGCGGCCCGCGGCGAGCAGCGGAAGGGCGTCGACGGGTATGACCGTCCAGTCCCCGCCGTCCTGGCGCTTGAGGAACGTGAGGTGCTCGCGGCCTTCGGCGGGCTCGACCGAGACGCTCTGCTTGCCCGAGCGGTCCGTCTCCAGCGTGACGCGGTCGCCCGTGATCAAGGTGACCTGGTGACGGGAGACCAAGGGCGTTCGGGCGGCGATCGCCCCGCCCTGCGCGCCCGTGCTGCTCCGTGCGGTGTCCGCGGCGACGTCCCGAGCCGCGGCGGGGGCGGCGGCCAGGCCGGCCAGCAGCGCTACGAGGGTTGTGGTGGCCGCGGCACACCGCGACGCAGGACGCCGGCCCCCGAGGCGCCACCTGTCGTTCATGTATCTCATGAGGTGACAGAGTGATGTCGAAAAAGCGCGCAGGTCAGCACTTTCCTGTGTCCACAAAGAGACAAGTCGCTGTTACGCCACGGATGAACCTCAATGAATGGTGACGAACACCGGAATCCGCAACCCGACCACGGGGCGTCCGGTCAAACGGATCACAACACTTCTGACATCTACGGGTGACATCTACGACGCCGGACGAAGGCGTACACCAGCGTCTCTCGGCGGGCGACGTCAACGGCGACGGCTACGCCGATCTCGCGGTCGGCGTGCGGGGCGAGGAGATCGACGGCAAGAACAACGCGGGCGGCGTGCATGTCTTCAAGGGGCGGGCGAGCGGCCTGTCCGGAACCGGGTCGCAGTGGTTCGCCCGCAACACCCCGGGCGTGCCGGGTGCGTTGACGGCCGACGACCAGTTCGGTGGCCTGGTACGCCTGCGCGACACGAACGGTGACGGAAGAGCCGACCTGCATGTGAGCGCCACCGGCGATCTGCGGCTGCCCGGCTCAGCCGGCGGCATCACCACGACGGGCGCGACCGAATACGACGCGGTGCCCATCACCAGCTTCCTGCAGTAACTGTCCAGACGAACAGAAGCCTGTCCACGAACCCCAGTCGCTCCCGCGCAGCGCCGGCGCAGCAATGGCCGGTGCGCACGGTGAACGCGCCAGGGCGAGCCCGCCGGACACGCCGGCGGCCCCGTAGTTCCCGTACCCCACCTCCGGCTGAACCGGGGGCGGGGGAAGGGTCGGCGCGTGCCTGGCCGAGGCATCTGGGGCAGGGTCGCGGAAGCTGACCCCATTGCACTGGGCAGCTTGGCCTTCGGACTGATCATCGTGTGTCGGGCCGTCCGGTACAGGGTTCGATGGGCCAGGCGATCACAGGAGGAGGCCTCGGATCGTCCGGCCGGCCCCGTGAGCGCCGACCAGTGCCGCGTCAGCCGACGTTCGCCCTGACGAGGAACCAGGCCAACACAGCCACGCCGATGGGTAGCGCAACAAGGTAGCCGACGAGGACACCGACGCCCGGATCAGACAGCGCAGGAAAGGCCCAGTTCACTGCTGCAGCCACGAGCAGTCTTGCCGTTGCCATCGCAAGGAGAGCGGCGACAACAGCAAGCCGCCGCGGCGGGCCCGCCCCGCGGTACAACTCAACCCCAGGCCCGATCGCGATCACGCCCGTCACAAGACCGACGAAACCAGTATCGGGCAGCCACCCGAACGGCCACCCCACCAGAGCGGCCAACCCGGAGATGGCGAGGCCGGCCAGTTCCAGCGCGACGGTGGACACCACCGGGTCCCACGAGGAGCGTCGGACCGAGCCGCTCCCACTGCCCTCTTCATCGGCCACATCGTCAGAGTAGCCATCGGCAGGGCGAACGTTGCCTGATGCGGCACTGGGCCCCGGTCGCCCAGGCCGCATCCGCATACGCGATCTTCCAAACCGGTTGCTGTACAGCAGCGAGGTACAACAACCGTCATGACCGCAGCCGACCGTCACCAGCGCTTGGCGACCGGTTCACCGGCCCAGCAGACCTCAACGACAGTCGCACCCATGGTTCGCATCGAGGGAGCCGCCCGGCGCGCCACATCCGCGCCGGCGGCGTCCTCCCGGATGCCGTTGCCGGGCCCTGGAGCCGCTGCGGCGATTGTCTCCGAGGTGGAGTGGGTCTGAGGGCGGTGCCGGTTCTGCCTCGCGGACTCAGGTCATCTGAGCCCCCTTCCTTGACCGGGAGGGGGCTTGTCGGCATTCCCTGACGTCGGCCCGCTCCGCGCACGCTGACGAGAGGGGAGCCGGGGGCGAGTGGTGGGTGCAGGGTTGGCCTTCACCCGCCCGTCACAGCGCGGTGGGTATGGGATTTGAACCCACGGTGACATCGCTGCCACGACGGTTTTTCGACATCGAAGTGCCAGGTCAGGGGATCGTCCGCAGTGCGAGTCGGGTCCCTGGGCGATTTGGGGGGCCGGCTGGGAAAATGGGAGAGAGAGGGTCTCGGTCGGCGTCTCCCGCCCGGCGGTGGGCATAAGCCTGGAAGGACCGAACTCATGATCATCTTTGGTACCAAGGTGTACCTGTACCAGCTCGCGATACTCATGCTGACGTGCCGTCACTGCGGCAACCCTGTCGCGCACAGGCTCACGAAGCACGTCACCAAGTTCACACTGTTCTTCGTGCCGCTGTTCCCCGTCTCCACGATGTATGCGACGCACTGCACGTTCTGCGGCATGGAGCAGCAGGTGACCAAGGAGTGGGCCGAGTGGTCGCCGACAGAACTGGCAGTCGCTCACGGCGGTGAGGCGTACGGGCGGTCACAGCGGCCGCGTTGACGGTTTTCGAGATCGGTGCAGCCGTCGGCCCTGTGCTTGATTCCCCCATGGGGGCTCCGCCGTCTCTGGGTGGGGCTGGAGGTCTCGCAGGACAGGGCGCCGCCGTGCTGTGCGCGCGCCGGGACCTGCGCGGACCACTGATTTCAGTCGCCCGTGGCAAGCGGATGTTCGGGACGGTGATTGCTGGATAAAGTCGGTTTGTCACAACTGGTTGCGGGGGCAACCAAGTTTGGTCGGTGCTGCCGACGTCCTGGGGAGGGCCTGAGCGCATGAGTCGTCGCTCTGCTGGTTTCGTCAACACATGGGCCGAGGCGCAGCGCGCGCATCAGCGCCAGATCGAGGCCGAACAGAGGCGGCGTCGAGAGGAAGACCGAGCGGCGCGTGCCCACCAGCGGCGAGCGGCGCAGGAGTACCGGGAGTACCGGCAGGCGGAGGCCAGGCGACGGACGGACGAGCTGGACGCGCAGGTCGCGACCTTGCGGGGACTTCTGACGGAAGGATGCCGGGCGGCGGCTTTCAGGGCGGCGTCCTTGATGCGGGTGGAAGACGTCCCGCCGTTCGACCCGGGCCGACTGGGCTGGCCCGTACGCATGCCGGATCAGAATCAGTACCGGGCACAGGGCGGCTGGACGGCCAACCGGCGTGCTCAGGCGGAGGCCGAGGCGCGGGCCCGTTTCGAGCACGACTGGCACCAGGCGCAGGCTGCCGAAGCGCAACGGCAACAGCAACTGGCCGCCCTGCAGGGGGACTACGAGCAGAGGGCTGAGGCGCAGAGAGCCGAGGTGCGACGGCACAACGCGAGCATCACCGAGGTGATGGCAGGTGTCAGGCGAGGTGACCCCGACCTTGTGGTCGAGTACTTCTCCGCCGCCCTCTACGCGTCGACCGCCTGGCCTGAAGGCTTTCCCCGGCAATTGGCGGCCGCCTTCGATCCGGCGGCCAGGCAGTTGGTGCTGAGCTGGGAGCTGCCGGGTTACGACGTCGTGCCGGAGGCCAAGGCGGTGAAGTACGTACCGGCCCAGGACCAGGACAAGGAGACGACGCGCCCCGTGACGCAGCGCCGCGCGCTGTATCGCGAGGTGCTGGCGCAGAGCGTGCTGCTGGTTCTGCACCAGCTCTTCGCTGCGGATGAGCACGGCATGGTGGATTCGGTGGCGTTGAACGGCTTCGTCGACGCCCCCGACCCCGCGACCGGTAGGCGGTCCCGCATCTACCTGGCCACCGTCATGGCCCAGCGAGCCGCCTTCACGGACCTGTACTTGGAACAGGTCGACGCGACCAGCTGCCTGACGGAGGCACTTCGGGGGCAGCTCACGGCCCGACCCGACCAGCTCACCTCGGTGCGGCCGAGCCGGCAGCCCGAGGAGGTCGGGAACCAGGTCGTCACCCATGGCGGCGGGGGCGAGGAGCCGGACCTGTACGACATGGATCCGATCGCGTTCGAGACCCTCGTAGCCGACCTGTTCCGCGCCATGGGTATGCAGGCGGTGACGACGCAGCGTTCGAACGACGGTGGCGTGGACGTCGACGCGCTGGACCCGACTCCCATCCGGGGCGGCAAGATCGTCGTGCAGGTGAAGCGCTACCGCAACACCGTGCCGCCCACCGCGGTACGCGACCTGTACGGCACGGTCCAGGACGCGGGCGCCAACAAGGGCGTTCTGGTGACGACGTCGGGATTCGGCCCTGGTTCGCACACCTTCGCCCGCGGCAAGCCTCTGGAGCTGATCCCGGGCGGCGAACTCGTCGATCTGCTGCACCGGCACGGCCTCCGCGGACGTCTGGGAGAAGGCGGGCGACCGGCTCCCGCGCAGCCCGATCCGACGGCTCCGGCGACTTCGCCCGATGACTACAACGTGCTCGGCATGATGTGGTCCGGCAACGTCGCGTTGGACGTCTGCGCCCTGGTCTGCACGGGCAACCGGGTCATCAGCGAGGACCACTTCGTCTTCTTCAACAACCCGCAGACACCGGACGGTTCGGTACGTGCGGTGCCGGCCTCGGCGCCGGACAAAGCGGCGATCAGAGTCGCCTTCGACGCACTGCCGCAGGGCGCCGACCGGTTCGTCCTGGTCGCGGCCGTGGACCCTGAGGTCAATCCGGACGCGGACCTTTCAGGCTTCACTGATGCCTGCGTCCGGTTGCTCGACCCTTCGATGAGCGACCTCGACCGGCTTGAGGTCTCCGACGGCCGCGCAGGCGAGACGGCGTTGGTCCTCGGTTCCTTCCGCCGCAGGTCAAGTGGCGACTGGGACTTCGTACTGGGCGGAAAGGGCTACAGGGGAGGCCTGGAGGAGCTCGTCCAGGATTACGGCATCGAGGTGGAGTAGCCCGAGTGATGTCGTGACCATTGCTGCGCCCTGCCCGCTATCTGAGGGCGGTCGCTTGCTGCCCTCGCGGACTCGGACCATTTCAGCCCCCTTCCTTGATCGGGAGGCGACTCGTTGCACTCGCCGGCGTCTTGGGCTGTGGCGTTCACTGCCGTCCGGCAAGGATTGCGCCGGCTTCGGTACCGCAGAGACGTACTCGATGGCGCCTTGCCGGAACAGGACCCGTAGGGGGCTCGACCGTGAGGACATGGGCATTGAAGGCACGTGGCCGTACGTCCACCACGCCGTGGCGGGGTGGGAGCGTCGGTCGATCCGATGGACCACTGGAGGGCAGCTTCCTCTGTCGACGGTCTCGTCCCAGTGCCGTCGAGCCGTAGCACCTGCCGTCCGCTGTCGCGAGATCCGCTCCCGGGCCGGGGTTGACCCTCGACCATGTGCAGGGCCCAGAGTGCTGGGCGTGGAGAACGACATGCGCAGCATTGGCGAGATGGCCCGCGACAGCGGTCTGGGCGTGAGCGCCCTGCGGTTCTACGACCGTGCCGGTGTGCTGGTCCCGGCCTGGGTGGATCCGGTGAGCGGTTACCGCTGGTACGAGCCCGAGCAGCTCGAAGAGGCCCGGCTGTTGGCCCGCGTGCGCCGGGCCGGAATGCCGCTGCCGGACATCAGGCTGGTGCTGGCCGGCTGGTCCGGCGCGGACACCGATCTGGTCCGAGAACTGCTCAAGGCGCACCTGTGCCGTCTCGAACAGGGACTGTCCGATGCCCGCGACGAGTTCTCCGCGCTCCGAGCACTACTCGATCACCGGGAGAACGCCATGACTTCGCTCCACATCGCCACCGTCCGGCTGTCCAGTGCCGCACCCGAGCTGGCAGCCGCGCTGGACGCGGTCCGTTTCGCCGCGAGCGCCGACCCTGAACTGCCGACGCTCGCCGGGGTCCTGTTCGACATCGAGGGCGAGAGACTCCACGTCGTGGCGACCGACCGGTACCGAATGGCTGTCGCGCACGCCGATGTCGCCGGGCACGACGGGAGCCGAGTGCAGGTCGTCGTGCCCACTCCGCTCGCCGACGCGATGCGGGCGCTGTTGGACGGAGAGGGACCCGTACGGCTGTCTGTCGACGGTGACCGCGTGACGCTGGAGGCGGGGGACAGGCAGGCAGCCGGTCAGTGCCTCGACCACGACTTCCCCGACTACCGTCGTCTCCTCCCTCAGGCCGCAGGACGCCGCGCCGTCGTCGAGGTGGCGGCCTTCCGCAAAGCCCTGGAGACCGGTCCTGTCCGTTCCGAAGGGGCCGGAGCGCCCGACCTCAGCGTGCTCAGGGTGGAGGACGGCGGCACGGCGACCCTGTGCGCAGACGGTGACGCGGACCCGGACCGTGTCGCCGTCAACCGTGAGTTCCTGCTGGACGCGCTGGCCGCCGGAGCGCGGGACCGACTGGTTCTCGAGGTCGACACCCCCGCCGCGCCGATCGCGATCCGCCGGCCCGACGACGAGGGCACCTTCTCGATCCTGATGCCGGTCCGCCTGGAGGACTGACGGTCCACTCACCCTGATCCGGCTCGCCCGGACCGATCGAGCGGTGGCGGTCAGACGGTGTTCCGGGGAAAGAACGTGACGGGCGTGTCACCCGTGTACTGGAACTCGCCGCCGGGCAGGCAATTCGCGTCGTGGTCGGCGCCGAGCCCATCGCAGTGTTGTGCGCTCAGCCGCATGAAGACCGTGGTCGTGTGGGCCCCGGCGCTGAGCGGGTGCAGCGGGGGCGTCGCGAAGCCGGCGATGCGGACGTCGGCTTCGGCATCCAGATCCACGCGGCGCAGCACCTGGTTTCGGTTGAAGGTGTAGCTGCGTTCCTGTGCGGCGCCGATGTCGGGAACGGCGGCGAGCCTCCCGGGAGCATCCATGTCAGCGTCACTTGGTCACCGGTGGAGCAGCGACTGCCCGGGCGGACCAACAGGAGTGGACAGGTCCTGAGCACCCGGGGCCAACTGGGAGAGGAGGTGCGCCGGGATCGTTTCCCGGGGCTGCACGGATGCGCCGTCCGACACCATGGAGCGCGCTCATGAACGGAACGGCCGCGGCGACCGGCGGCGAGGAAGCCGGCGCGTCCGGCGCCGCAGTGGTGCGTCGTCGACACATCCGGCAGCAAGGTCGAACTCGATTGATGGGGGACCGATGACCGCGCACACGGGCGAGCGGAAGCGGCGCCCCGCCCGCACGGCGGCGGGCTTCTTGGTTGCTCTGCTGCCGGTCGCGGTCACGGTGGCGGTGTATGCGTACGGCCGCACGCACACGCCCGACTACACCAGGGGCCTGTTCGGGCAGCACGGCGCCGGCGTCATCGATCTCAAGGCGCGCCTGGGCAGCGCTCTGATGGCGCTCGCGGTCGTCCAACTGCTGCTCGGGCTGTGGATGTACCGGCGCCTGCCGGGAGCGGGCGCCGCACCGCGCCGGGTGCAGCCCACGCACCGGATCATCGGCCTTCTTGCCTTTCTGCTGTCGCTGCCCATCGCCTACCAGTGCATCACCGCCTACGGAGTCGAGTTCTCGAGCAGCCGAGTGGCGGTGCACTCCATCGCGGGCTGTGTCCTGTACGGCGTGTTCGTCGCCAAGGTGCTGGTGGTGCGTAGCCGTCGACTGCCCGGTTGGGCACTTCCGGCCGCCGGCGGCGCCTTGGTCACCGCCATCGCACTGCTGTGGTACACGGCCGCCTTGTGGTTCTTCGCCGGCTCCGCCCCCGGCTTCTGACCTGGCTGTCACCGAGGCCCGCCGTGGCCTACGCGGCAGCCCTGTCGAGCGACGCAACATGCACCCGCATTTAATGCTCACGCATTAGATGCACTTGCATTTCAATTACGAGCATGTCAGCGTATCGGCATGAGTCCTTCTGCGCCATCGCCCTTGTCCGCGTCCCCGCTCACCTGGAACGCACGGCAGTGGGCCATCCTCCTCACCGTGTCGATCGTCGGGTTCCTCGACCCGCTGGACGTGAACATGGTGGGTGTCGCACTGCCTTCGATACAGGCCGACGTCGGCCTGTCCACCAGCGCACTGCAGTGGATCGTCAGCGGTTACGTCCTCGGCTACGGCGGCTTTCTGCTGCTGGGCGGACGCGCCGCCGACATCCTCGGCCGCCGCCGCGTCTTTCTGGTGGCGGTCGCCGTCTTCAGCCTGACCTCGCTGGTCGGCGGCCTGGTCGACGACGGGACCCTTCTGATCGTCACCCGTTTCCTGAAGGGCGTGTCGGCCGCGTTCACGCTGCCCGCGGCGCTGTCCATCATCACGACCACGTTCGCCGAGGGGCCGGCCCGCAACAAGGCGATCGGGATCTTCACGCTCATGGGCGCCGGCGGCTTCTCGAGCGGCCTGGTGCTGTCCGGTGCACTGACCGAGCTCGGCTGGCGCTGGACATTCCTCGTGCCGGTCCCCGTGGCGCTGATCGCCTTGGCGGCGGCCATCCGCGTGCTGCCGAAGGACGGCCCGCGCACCGTCGGCGGCTACGACCTGCCCGGCGCGCTCACCCTGGTCGGTGGAATGCTGCTGCTGGTCTACACCGTGGTCGAAGTGCCGCAGAAGGGCTGGGCCGCGGCGAGCACGCTGGTGCAGTTCGCGCTCGCGGCCGCGCTGCTGGCCGTCTTCGTCGTGGTCGAACTCCGCGGCGCGCATCCGTTGATCCGGCTGGGCATCCTGCGCTCAAGCTCCCTGGTGCGTGCCAACGTGGGCCTGTCGGTGTTCTTCGGCGCCTACGTCGGCTTCCAGTTCGTGGCGACGCTGTACTTCCAGCAGGTACTGCGGTGGTCGGCGCTGCAGACCGCGCTCGGCTTCCTGCCCGCCGCCGCCGTCGTCACCGTCGCCTCGCCGCGCATCCCGCACCTGATCGCACGATTCGGCACCTCGCGCACCATCGTCGCCGGCGTCAGCACGCACGTGGCCGCCTACGCGCTCTTCCTGGCCATCGCCCGGGACACCCCCTACGCCGTGGGCGTGCTGCCCACCATGCTCCTGCTCAGCATCGGCATGACACTGGCGTTCGCGCCCTTCCAGATCGAGGGCACCTCGGGAATCCCCGACCACGAACAAGGCCTGGCCGGCGGCCTGTTGAACTCCTCCATGCAGGTCGGCGGGGCGGTCGGCCTCGCCGTCGTCACCGCGGTCCTGACCGCGGGAGGCGCAGGCAGGAGCGGGCCCGACGCCCTGCTCGCCGGTTTCACCCCCGCCATGACCACCGTCACCGTGCTCGCGGCCATCGGCCTGCTCACCGCCCTGTCCGGAACGCTGCGACGCCGCACGGCGACAGCGCAGCCGGACAGCGGCACCGACCGGCTGGAGCTCGGCAAGGTCGTCTGACGTCACCGGGTGACGGCCGACCGGCGGGCCCGAACCGCCGCATCCACCCCGGACTTGAAAGGAAAGACCGTTCTCATGAGCAAGATCGTCCGATTTCACGCCACCGGCGGCCCCGAGGTCCTGACCCTGGAGGACGTCGAGGTCCGCGCACCCGGACAGGGCGAGATCCGTATCCGCACCCGGGCTCTCGGGGTGAACCGAGCGGATGCCATGCTCCGCAGCGGCCACCTCGCGGAGTTCCCCTCCGGTATCGGATGGGAAGCCTCCGGTGAGGTCGAAGCCATCGGCCCGGATGTCGAAGGCTTCACCGTCGGCGATGCCGTCAGCCTGATCCCCTGCTTCAGGGCCACCGACTACCCCATCCACGGCGAGCTGGCCGTCGCGCCCGCCACCGCGGTGGTCAAGCACCCCGACGCACTGTCCTGGGAGCAGGCCGCGGCCCTGTGGGGGCAGTACCTGACCGCCTACGGCGCCCTCGTCGAGACCGCGGACCTGCAGGCCGGTGACACGGTACTCATCCCGGCCGCCTCCAGCAGCGTCGGGCTGGCCGCGATCCAGGTCGCCCGCAGTGTGGGGGCCCGGCCGGTGGCACTGACCCGCAGCAGCGCCAAGCGCCGGCGGCTCCTGGACGAAGGCGCCGAGGCAGTGGTCGTCACGGGTGAGGAAGACGTGGTCACCCGCGTGAACGAGCTCACCGACGGCCACGGCGCGCGCGTCATGTTCGACCCGGTGGGAGGGCCCGCTCTGGCGGACCTGACCGGCGCCGCCGCACCCGGCGGGACCGTGATCCTCTACGGCGCGCTGAGCAGCGAGGCCACGACGCTGCCGGTGCTGCAGACGATCGGCAAGAGCCTGACCATCCGGGGATACAAGGTCTTCGATCTCACCACCGACGTCGAACGCCGCAAGGTCGCCGTCGACTGGATCGTCGACGGTGTCGCCCGCAAGGTCCTGCGTCCCGTCATCGACACCGTCTTCCCGCTGGAGGACATCGTCGCGGCCCACCGTCGTCTCGAGTCCGGATCCCAGGTCGGCAAGATCGTCGTGACCGTCCCCCGCTGACCCGACGCACCTCACGGGCGCCGAGAACCGCGTCCGTGCCCGCACAACGCAAGTGATTCGTCCTACTCGTCTCAGGGAGATGTCCACCCATGCGATACACCACCTTCGGGCGCAACAACGGCCTGCGCGTGTCCGAGTACGGCCTCGGCACCGCCAATTTCGGTACCGGCTGGCGCGCCGGTGGCGGCTGGGGCCCCGGTGCCGAGCCCGCCGAGGCCCGCAAGATCTTCGACCGGTTCGCCGAAGCCGGCGGCACGCTCATCGACACCGCCGAGAACTACCAGGCAGGCGAATCCGAGCAGCTGCTCGGCGAGTTCCTGGGCGCCGACCGGGACCGCTTCGTGCTGGCGGGCAAGTACAGCATGAACGGCGCCGGACCTCAGACGGTCACCAACACCGGCAACAGCCGCCGGTACATGGTCCAGGCCCTCGAGACCAGCCTGCGCCGCCTGAACACCGATCACCTGGACATGTACTGGGTGCACGCCCCTGACGGCCTGACCCCGATGGAGGAGATCCTGCGCGGCCTGGACGACCTGGTCGGCGCCGGAAAGATCCGCTATTTCGGGCTGTCGAACTTCCCGGCCTGGCGGGTGTCGCGAGCCGTCGCCATCGCCGAGTTGCGCGGTTGGTCCCCCGTCGCCGGTATCCAGGCCGAGTACAGCCTGGTCGACCGCACCGCCGAGCGGGAGCTGCTGCCCATGGCGCAGGCACTCGGTCTGGGCGCGGGGCTGTGGAGCCCGCTCGGCGGCGGTCTGCTGACCGGCAAGTACCGTCGGGGCGCCACCGGCCGGATCAGCGACCTCAAGGCCGTCGGGTTCTTCGAGGACACGGAGCAGAAGACCGCGATCGTCGACGCCGTCCTCGACGTCGCGGCCGAACTCGGCGTGCCGGCCTCCCATGTCGCCATCGCCTGGATGCGGGAGCAGGGCGCGCGAGCGGCCACGGCGTACGTGCCGATCATCGGCCCGCGCAGCGTCGCGCAGCTCGACGACTACCTGGGCGCGCTGGACGTGACGCTGACCCCGGCGCAGTTCGCCCGGCTCGACGAGGTGAGCGCCGTCAGGCTCGGCACCCCGCACGAGCTGAACGCGTGGAGCGTGGGCCCCCTCCGCGGCGGCGACGCAAGCGTGCTGGACGAGCCCGCGATCCCTGCAGCGTGAGGTGTTCGCTCCGAGCGGTCACACGCACTGAGGTGAGCGAGGTGCTCGGCCACCGGCGATCCGGGCGGAGCCGAGCAGACGCGGCGCCTGGTGGAGGGGGCGGAATCGCGGGCCCGACGACCGGTGGGTCGGGGTCGCGCGGGAGCGGGCTCGGACCGAACCCCTGAAGCGGGTGTCGCAGGTTCACATCCCGTCGGGGCGCAGATGGAAGGGCCGGTCCGGGAGGGGTCCTCCCGGACCGGCCCTTCGTCGATTCCAGTGCCACGCCACTCGCGTGCCCCCTGCGTCGGGACGAAGCCGGCTACCGGAGGCGCAGCCCCACCACCAGGCCGGCGTGATCGGACGGCCACGAACCCTGGGGAGTCCGGTCCCTCACCTTGTCCCCGATCAGGTGGGCGGAGACGGCAGAAAGGTGTGTGGCTGGTGGAGGACGTCTCATGACGGTGAGAGCAGCGGCACCGAACACCACCGTGAGCGCGGTGAAGCAGGCCGGGACGGGAGTGAGGCACGAGACTGGTGCTGTCCGGGTCAAGGCTTAGGGTGGGTTGGTAGGTGAAGCGGCCTGTCGGGGACCTTCGATCAGCACCGAACGGCCGCACCGGGTGCTCATCCCGAGCTGGGGGTCCTGCGGCTCGTGAGGGCGAGGCAACGTGAGTGATGGGCCTGCGCAACGCTCACCGGCCACCGCGGTCCCGGAGAGTTCTGCGGCGGGACGGGCGCGCGTGCGTCGGGAGGCCCGCCGTACGCATCTGCAGACCCTGTCGGTCATTGCCGTGGGCGGTTCCCTGGGTTCATGTGCCCGCTACGGAGCAGCGGTGATCTGGCCCACGGGGAAGGCGGCGTTCCCCTGGACGACTTTGGGCGTCAACGCGGTCGGGTGCTTCATCATCGGCGTGTTCCTGGTGATGATCACAGAGGCCCTTACCGTGCACCCGTTGCTGCGGCCGTTCTTCGGGACCGGAGTTCTCGGAGGCTTCACGACCTTCTCCACGTACTGCGTCGACATCGAACGGCTGGTGCGGGCGGACAGGGCCGGCCTCGCCCTGACGTACCTGGCGGCGACCGTGGTCATCGCACTGGCCGCGGCGAAGATCGGCATGGTCTCCACCAGACGCATCCTCGCGACGAGAGGACTGTGATCATGCGACTCCACGGACACGCACTGCGCCTGACGATCATCGTGGACGACACGGACACCTGGCAGCACAAGCCCCTGTTCACGGAGATCGTGCGCCGGGCCCATGAGGCGGGGCTGGCCGGCGCGACGGTTCTCCGCGGTGTGGAGGGGTTCGGAGCGACATCGGTCGTGCACACCACACGGCTGCTGTCCATGGCCGACGACCTGCCGACGGCCGTCATCATCATCGATGAAGAGGACCGCATCCGGGCCTTCATGTCTCAGCTCGAAGAACTGCCCATCAGTGGCCTCGTCACCGTCCAGCCGGTCGAGGTGGTCCACTACAAGGGCCGGGAGGCTGCGGCCACATGAGGTGCTTGCTCGTCATTCTCGGAGGGGCCATCGGCGCCCCCATGCGATACCTGATCGACCGGAGCGTCCAGGCGCGCCATGGCACCACTTTCCCTTGGGGTACGTTCGGAGCCAATGTCACCGGGTCGATGATCCTGGGCACGCTGACCGGGGCGACGCTCGCCGGAGCCGCCTCGCAGAACGTCCAGCTCTTCCTGGGCTCGGGCCTGTGCGGGGCCCTGACCACCTACTCGACGTTCTCCTACGAAACGCTCAGCCTCGCCGAGGCCGGAGCGCGCTTTCTCGCCGCGGTCAACGTGGTGGCCTCGATCGTGGCCGGGCTGGGCGCAGTGTTCATCGGCCTGACCTTCGCGCAGGCGGCTTTCGGCTAGGCGGACGCCCCGGGGTCGTCGAACGATCCGCACCCGTCCCTTCAGGCATCTGCCGGGAACCGGCCCCCTCAGACACGTGCGGGGGCGGAATCCCGGTCGGTGCACTGCATGACCCCGACCCTTTCGACGATCACGAGCCCTTCGTCGATCAGCTCGCGCAGTGTCGGAAGGAATCGGCGTACTCGTTCCTCGTCGTCGACGATGACGATCACCAACGGCAGGTCCTGCTTCAGCGACAGCATCCGAGGGGCATGCATGACCGATGAGGCTCCGAAGCCCTCGACGCCACGAAAGGCCGTCGCGCCGGCCAGTCCCGCCTCATGGGCGCGATGCACGATCTCCGCGAACAGTGGCCGGTGATGCCAGGTGTCGCACTCCTCTATGAAGATCGTCAGCTGCAGGGCCGATTCCATGGGCATCATGACGTCCTCCTGGCCGTCGCACAGGCGCCTTGCGTCGGGCGCGGTCGGCCCAGCGGCAACCGTCGTGTCCCGGGCCCTGCCGAGCCACGACGGATCCAACCCGAAGAACCGGCCTCCACGCTCACCCGGACGGCCGAACGACGTGAGCCGCAGTCGGGGCCTTTCATTCCGTAGCCCTCCTACTCGCGCGGGCCGACAGACAGGCCAAGATCACTTCACGAGTAGGGACTGTTGGTGGCACCGAATGCCACGGTTGGGGTACGGCGAGCCCCACCGCCGTGCAGCCGCAGCCAGAAGACGACGTCGGCTACACGTCCAAGATATCGCCATTCAGCACACTGTGGAATAAATTCATCCGCTTCCCGTACGCGCGAACCGGCCGGGGTCCTCGAAGCGCCGAAGGCGCGGCCGGCCGCGGCCGGCGTCCCTCTCCCGCGTGCCGCTGCCGCCACGACCGCGTGCTGTCGTCGATCCTTTGGAGGGGCTGGAGCGACCCCGGTGTGCGGTGTGCTCCCGCTTCGTGGTGCCGGCCGCGCTGACGGCTGCGATCAGTGCAGTTCTTCGATGTGCCGGAGGCACGCATGGGAAACGTACTGGGCGATGTACTGGGCCTGGCGGCAGCCGTCGCCATCAGTCCGCTTCCGATCGTCGCCCTCATCATCGTGCTGGCAACGCCTCATGGACGCCTGAACGGGCTGGTGTTCGCCACCGGTTGGGTGGTGGGTCTGTCGGCCCTGGGCGCGGTGATGCTGCTGATCGGCGGCAAGGGGAGTGCCGACAGCCACGGGCATCCCGCCGACTGGGTGGGGGTCCTCAAGCTCGTGCTGGGAGTGGCGCTGGCCCTCTTCGCCGTGCGGCTGTGGCGCCGTCGCCCCACCGACGTCACGCAGGCGCAACTGCCGCACTGGATGGCCGCGATCGACCGCTTCTCGCCGGTGAAGATCTTCCTCCTCGCCCTCCTGCTGTCGGCCGGGAACCTGAAGAACGCCCCGCTGACCATTGCCGCGGCAGCGTCGATCAGCGCGTCGGGCGTGCCGGTCGGACAGCAGATCGCGGCGCTGGCGATCTTCGTCGTCATCGCTTCCCTCGGACTCCTGACCCCGCTCGGGGTGTTCCTGGTCATGGGGGACCGGGCGAGGAACATGCTGGGCAACTGGAAGGAATGGGCCGCGCGGCACAACGTCGCCATCATGGCGGTCCTGTTCTTCGTGTTCGGACTGAAACTGCTGGGCGACGGCGTCGACGTGCTGACTTCCTGACCTCGGGCGTGCTGTGCCGCCCGGTCGGGGTCGTGGAGTGTTCCCAGGTCACGGTGCGAGGGCCGTCGCGGGCCGGTGCGTGGCCGTGCCACGCCCCGAGCCCTGTTGGCGCGGCGCGTCGCCCTGACCCGGGCGGCGTCGCCCCTATATCGTCGACCAGGCTGAATGGGTGTTTCGTGAAGAGGCAATGGGAACGGCTCACCCCACGGCCTTTACGGTGAACGGGTGGAGTGGGAATGGAGTCCGGGGAGACCCCCAATCCGAGCCCGAGCGGCAAGCGTGGCCTACCGGAAATTCATTCTTCTCTGCGTGCCACCGCGACGGCGGCGGCGGGCGGGACATTGGTCATCTGGTGGCCTGCGTTCACGTTCGGCGCTTACGACGCCATCTTCTTCGACAATGTGATGGCCCTCTGGGCGGTGGCCACAGCGGTACTCCTCGCGGGCCTGGCACTGCACCGACAGGTCTCCGTGCCCTGGGGCAGCTGGGCCGCGCTGCTGCTGCCGTCGCTCTGGATCGTTCTCGGCATGACGGCACCGATCAGCAAGGGATTTCACTACCTCCACTATTTCGAGGTGGCCGTCACCATTCTGAGCGCCCCGTATCTGACGTGGCTCCTGTCGAAAATTCTCCTGTCCGACTACGACGAGCTTCCTACCGCTCAGCGTTTCGGAGCCGTAGGCATCACGCTGCTCATCGGAATTCTCGCCTTCCTGCTCGGCAAGTTCAATTATCTCTTCCTGACCTGTGCGGACTTCGACGTGAGCGGCAACAACACGCCGCCCGGCTGCGCCAAGGGCCCGCCCTACCGTCTGCGCTGAATGCGCGAAGACGCACGCGTCGGCCACCGCGCCGCGGGTGGGGGAGCAGGTCGGGTCGGTCCGTCCGTCGTGGTGCGCCGTGTGCGTGTGCCGGGGGCGACGTGCCGGGGCGGTGGTTGCGTCCCGCGTGGGGGACGGCGACCGTGAGCGGGTGATTCTCGTTCCGGGGTGGCTGTGGCAGCGGGGGGCGGTGAGCCGCGCCGTGGCCGCCGGCCTCGCCGCCGGCGTCTTCTTCGGGGTGTTCGTTCTCGTCGAGTCGGGGTCATGGGCGGGCGCCGTGGTGGTCTTCGTGGTGCTGAGCCTGTTCTGCGGGATCCGCACGGCGCGCCGGATGGACCTGATCTGGCCCGCGGCGAAGGAGATGGCGTACGCCGACCGCGTGGCCGTGGTCCGCGCCACCCGGTGCGGCGAGGCCGTCGACGATCCCCGGCTGGCGCCCCCGGTCGTCGAGTACGCCGGCGCCCTGCGCCGGGCAGCCGAGGACGACCGCCTGCACCGCCCGCTCGTCCTGCTCGTCACCGCGCTCGCGGTCGCTCTCGCCGTGTACGACACCCTGACGGGCGAGACCGGCGAGACGGTCGTCTCGTGGCTGGTGGCCGTCCTCCTGCTGGCCGACCTGTTGTGGTGGCCCCGCAGACGGGAGCACCTGCTGGCCCGCGCCGGTCGGGCGGAGGCGACGGCCCTGCGCATCACGGACAGGGGCTGCGCGACGGGCGACTCCTGACCAGGAGCGGCGGTCCGCCCGTCCGGTTGAGCCACCGTCCCGATGGGGAGGGGCCCAACCGGGTTCGTGATCCGTTCAGTCGCGGCCGGAGCCGGGACCGTAGGCCGCGGCGATGTCCTTCGACGTCACCCACCGGCTGTAGGTGGGCGACTGCGGCCAGCCTTCGGGCGAGTCCTGCCATTCCTCCTGGCGTCCGTACGGCAGGAGGTCGATCAGCGCGAAGGTGTGGCTGAGCTGCTCGGTGCCGCGGCCGTCGGTGTGCCAGGTGCGGTAGACGGTGTCGCCGTCGCGCAGGAACACGTTGACCGCGAATCCTCCCTCGGGCGGTGCGCCGACGTCGGCCCCGAACGAGCTGTTCGCGGTCGAGTACCAGGTCATCCGGTTGCCGACCCGCTGCTTGTAGGCGAGTGCCTCGTCGATCGGCCCCTGGGTGACGACGACGAACCGCGCGTCGTAGTTGTCCAGGAATTCCAGGCGGGTGTACTGCGAGGTGAATCCGGTGCAGCCCGGGCACTGCCATTCCTGGCCGGCGGACCACATGTGGTTGTAGACGATCAGTTGCCGCCTGCCGTCGAAGACGTCCGCCAGCCGGACGGCGCCGTCCTCGCCTTCGAGGGTGTAGTCGGGCATCTCGACCATCGGCAGGCGGCGCCGCTCGGCGGCGACGGCGTCGAGTTCCCGCGTCGCGGCCTTCTCGCGGGCACGCAGTTCTTCGAGCCGGCGCTCCCAGGTCGCGGTGTCGACGACGGGTGGTAGGGCGTGGGTGGTCATGGTCCCCTCACAGAGCTCGTGCGCGACTTTCGCTTGTGCAGAGGTGGACTCCACCAGGCTCCGGAACTCATCGGTCGTCGGCCGGCACAGCGGTGGTGTCCCCGAAACGGGCGCACCGGGGGGCGCGTGCTGTCCGGGGGCGTGCGCCGGGCGTGAATCGACTCCCGGGATCCGCCGTTTGAGCTTCTTTCCAGGTCGGAGGACCTCTCAAGTTCGCCGACGTGATCACCGAATGATCTTGCAAGAGCGATGAAGTCGAGAAAGGGCTGGATCTGTGACGTTTGTTTCGGTGCCGCGGTCGGACGCGGGGCTGGACTCGGTGACGGTCGCCGTCGAGGAGTTGCGGGCCGGCCGGCCCGTGATCGTGGTGGACGACGTGGACCGTGAGAACGAGGGCGACCTCGTCATGGCGGCGGAGTTCGCGACCGCCGAATCCCTGAGTTTCTTCGTGCGCTGGACCAGCGGTCTGATCTGCGCGCCGATGGCGCCGGAGGTCGCCGACCGGCTGGAGCTGCCCTTGATGGTCCCGAGCGCCTCGGGCGTCGATTCGACGGCCTACACCGTCTCCGTGGACGCGGTCGGTGTCGGCTCGGGCATCTCCGCCGCGGACCGGGCGCTGACCGCCCGTACGCTCGCCGACCCCGGCTGCCGTCCCGACGGGCTGATCCGTCCCGGGCACGTCCTTCCGCTGCGTGCGCGCTCCGGGGGGATCGCGGAGCGGCGCGGGCACACCGAGGCCACCGTCGACCTGCTGAGTCTCGCCGGGCTGTCCCCGGTCGGTGTGATCAGCGAGGTCTGCGAGGACGACGGCTCCGTCGCCCGCTTCGACCGGCTGCGGGCGTTCGCGGACCTGCACGGGCTGGCGATGGTCTCGATCGAGCAGTTGTCGCAGGCGCTGCGGCGCCCGGACCCCGCGGCGGTGTGACGTCGGTGCGGCGAGCAGCGACGATCTTCGATCTGGACGACACGCTGGTCGACAGCGGCGCGGCGTGGGGACGCGTGTGCGCCGCCTTCGCCGCCCGGCACGGGCACCACTGGCGAGCCGAGGACGACGACGCACTGCACGGCAACGGCGGCTGGGCGACGTACGTCGCGGGGTTGTGCGGCGGCGCGGCGGGCGTCGCGGAGGTGGTGGAGACCTGTACGGCCGCGATGGCCGTCGAGTGCGCGGCGGGCCGGGTTCCGGCGCTTCCCGGAGCGCTGGACCTCGTTCGTGAGGCCGGTCGGCACGGGCCGGTCGCCGTGGCCACGGCCAGCCCGCGCCGCTACGTCGTGGCGATCCTGGCGGAGCTGGGCCTGGCGGCACGGTTGCGGGCCGTCGTCTGCGGCGAGGACGTGACCTCCGGCAAACCCGCTCCCGACGCCTACCTGCGCGCTGCCGAGGGGATCGGGGTCCCGCCCTCGGACTGCGTGGTGGTGGAGGACTCCGCGAACGGCATCCGGTCGGCGTTCGCCGCCGGCATGCGCGTCCTCGCCGTCCCCCGCGCGGGTACCACCCTGTCGGCCGATGTGGCCCGGCTGCCCACGGCGCAGGCCCGCAGCGCGGCCGACGCCCTTCCCCTGCTCACACGGATGCTGGACCTTCGTCCCGGTCCGCGAGCCGCCGAGCCCTCGGCCGGTC
This sequence comes from Streptomyces siamensis, assembly GCF_039543605.1. NCBI lineage: Bacteria > Bacillati > Actinomycetota > Actinomycetes > Kitasatosporales > Streptomycetaceae > Streptomyces > Streptomyces siamensis. The sequence continues at coordinate 570,926 of NZ_BAABKB010000002.1, forward strand.
CGCGGCTGGTCCGCGAGGGCGCGCCGTGACGCGCCGCGTGACCGGCGCAAAAGGTCACGGAACGCGGAGCCCACGACCGGGGCGACGCGACGGCGACGACAGGGGGCGGCGCAAGCCTCTCGGCAGGGGTCGAGGCAGGCCCCACGGCAGGTTTCTCCGCCAGGCCGTCTGACCTGCTGAGCCCCTTCCCGGTCCGGAGGGCTCCGTGGTGTACGGCCCTCCGGACGCCCCGCTGTTGCGGAGGGCCGTGGCCCGGCGTTGGAATCAAGTGTGAGGCACTTCGGCGGAGCCGGGACCCCCGGCCGCCCCGCACCCGGGACGGGGGCCGGCCAAAAAGGGCTCAAGAACGACGCCCTCGGCATGTTCTCCTCGGTGGTCATCGGGCTGGCCTCCACCGCTCCGGCCTACAGCCTCGCCGCGACGCTCGGCCTCATCGTGGCGGCGGTCGGCCTCCAGGCCCCGATCGTCACCATGCTGGCGTTCGTCCCGATGCTGCTGATCGCGTACGCCTTCCGGGAGCTCAACGCGAGCAACGCGGACTGCGGCACCACCTTCACCTGGGCGACCCGCGCCTTCGGCCCCCGCACCGGCTGGATGGGCGGCTGGGGCATCATCGTCGCCAACGTCATCGTCATGGCGAGCCTCGCCGAGATCGCCGGTATCTACAGTTTCCGGCTGGTGGGCCTGGACGGGCTGGCGGAGGACCGGCTGTGGACCACGGTCGCGGGCATCGTCTGGATCGCCGTGATGACCGCGGTCTGCTACATCGGCATCGAGTTCTCGGCCGCCGTCCAGCGCTGGCTGCTGTGCCTCGAAGTGGGGATGCTGGTCGTCTTCGCCGTCGCCGCACTGGTCAGGGCCTACACCGACGCCCCGCCGACGGCGATCCACGTCTCCGCCTCCTGGTTCAACCCCTTCGAGGTGTCGTCGGTGAAGGCCCTCACGTCGGGCCTCCTGGCGGGCGTCTTCATCTACTGGGGCTGGGACACCGCGGTCTCGATCAACGAGGAGACCGTCGACAGCACCCGAATCCCCGGACGCGCCGCGGTCATGTCGACCGTACTGCTGCTGATCATGTACGCGCTGGTGACCACCTCCGCGCAGGCCTTCGCCGGGGTCGGGTCCTCCGGCGTCGGGCTGGGCAACTCCGGGAACTCGGACGACGTGTTCTCCGGACTCGGCGGGGCCGTCTTCGGGAACGAGGACGCGGGACTCGTCCTGACGACCCTGCTGGTCCTGATGGTGCTGACCTCGGCCCTGGCCTCCACCCAGACCACCATCCTGCCGCTGGCCAGGACCGTCTTCTCCATGGCGGTCCACAAGGCCCTGCCCTCGCGGCTCGCCCGGGTCCACCGCCGGTTCCTCACCCCGACCTGGTCGACCGTCGGCATGGGCGCGGTCTCCATCGCCCTGCTCCTGCTGCTGACCTCCTTCAGCGGGAACGTACTGGCCGACTCGATCGACTCGGTCGGCCTCGCGATCACCTTCCATTACGGGCTGACCGGGTTCGCCTGCCTCTGGTACTACCGCAAGATCCTCACCCGTAGCACCAAGGACTTCGTCTTCAAGGGCGTACTGCCGGGGCTGGGCGGGCTGATCATGCTCTGCCTGTTCGTCTACGCCACCATCGTCTACGCGGCCCCCGACTACGGCGCGACCAGCGTCGACCTGCCGCTGGTCGGGCCGACCGGCGGGGTCACCGTCGTGGGACTGGGCGCCCTGCTGCTCGGTTTCCTGCTGATGCCGGTGGTCACCCGCGGCCATGCGGTGACCCTCAGACTCCAGCGGAGTCTGCTGCCGCGCCGTCTGCCGCGGCACACCGCCCTCGAATCGGCGAGCCGCTACCTGCCGGCCGACAGCGGAAGCGGGGTGGGCGGCGACTGGTACGACGTCATTCCCCTGTCGGGAACCCGGATCGGCCTGGTCGTGGGGGACGTGCTCGGCCACGGTCTGCGTGCCGCGGCCACCATGGGACGTCTGCGTACCGGGGTGCGCGTCCTGGCCCGGCTGGACCTGAGCCCTGACGAACTGCTGTCCCGCCTGGACGACCTGGTCGAGCAGACCGAACACGAGCGGCGCCGGGACGGCCACGGCCGGGGCCACCTGAGGATGCCGGCCGACGCCGCCTTCGGGGTGACGTGCCTGTACGCGGTGTACGACCCCGTCACGGGGAAGTGCAGCCTGGCACGGGCCGGGGAGTCGGTGCTGGCGGTCGTCGAACCGCACGAGGGCGTCGTGCACTATCCGGAGCTGCCCCCCGGACCACAGCTGGGGTTCGGCGGCCCGCCCTACCAGAGCAAGGAGCTGGACCTTCCGGCGGGCAGTCTCGTCGCCCTCTTCACGGGTGGCCTCCTCCAGGCGGCCGACAGCCGTGACGCCGGGCTCGCACAGCTGTCCCAGGCCCTCGCCGACAACACCGCGCCCCTGGACGAGCTGTGCGACCGTGCGGTGACCGCGCTGCTGCCGGGGCCGGTGGACGAGGACGCGACACTGCTCCTGGCCCGTACGCGCCTGCTCGACCGGAACCAGTTCACCCAGTGGGAGCTGCCCCCGGACCCGGCGGCGGTGGCCACCATCCGCACCGCTGTCAGCAAACAGCTCCGCGACTGGGGGCTGGACGACCTGACGTTCACCACCGAGCTCATCGTCAGCGAGCTCGTCACCAACGCCATCCGCTACGTCGGCGGCCCGATCCAGGTGTGCGTGATCCGCGACCGGACCCTGATCTGCGAGGTCTCCGACACCGGCCACACCACCCCCAACCTGCGGCATGCCGCGAGCGACGACGAGGGCGGCCGGGGCCTGTTCATCATCGCGCAGATGACCCACCACTGGGGCACGCGCTACACACCCACCGGCAAGACGATCTGGACCGAGCAGGACCTGCCGCCGGCGGACGAGGGCTAGCCCCCGCCACGCGTGATCGGCGTTCCCGACTTGCGATCAGCGTCCGCGCGGCTTGGAGTGGAGTCAGCCCTGTCTGCACGCGGCCGCAGGCATATGCGTGTGCCTGTGCCGGGTGCCGCGCCGGGGACCCTGTGCCGTCCGGAGGACGAGAAGAGGGATGGCCATGCGAACGAGCATCATCCGCAGTGAGCGCATGGCCATCAGCTACGACGTGGTCAACGGCTGGACCGTGCTCGAGGTCGACGGCGAGATCGACGTCCACACCTCGCCCGGGATCCGGCAGGCGGTCGTGGAGCTGCTCGGTGAGGGCCACCGTCACTTCGTCCTGGACCTGTGCTTCGTGCCGTTCCTGGACTCCGTCGGGCTGGGGACGGTCGTGGCCAGCACGAAGCGCATCCGGGAGCGGGAGGGTTCGCTCCGGATCGCCTGCCCCTCCGGCCGGTTGCTCAAGGTCTTCGAGATCAGCGGCCTCCACGACGCCTACGACTTCTACGTCTCGCCGGAGGAGGCGACGGTCGACGCCCCGTCCGCCGACGGTCTCGCGCACTGGCCGCACGGCGAGGCCGGGGCGTGAGCCGTCCGCCGGGAGCGGCGCGGTCGCGGGCGCCGGCCGGCGGGCGATCAAGGGAGGGCACCACCACCATGGGATCCGTGACCGATACCTGGAGGTGCGCATGACGGGCGCCACGGCCGGTGTTCCCGGCACCGACGGACGGCCCGGTCTCGACGGCCGGACCGTCGTCGTGATCGGCGGCAGCTCGGGCATCGGACGGGAGACCGCGCGCCAGGTCCGCGCGGACGGCGGGCAGGTGGTCCTGGTGGGCCGCGACCCCGAACGGCTGCGGCAGGCCGCCGAGGAGCTGGACGCCGTGAGCACGGCGGCGTTCGACGCCGCCGACAGCGATTGCGTGGCGCGGTTCTTCCACGATCTGCCCGGCCCCGTCGACCATGTGATGGTCACCGCCGGCAGCCCTTCGTACGCGCCGCTGGCGGAGCTGGACCTCGACGCGGCCCGCCGCGAGTTCGGCGACCGCCTCGCCATCACGCTGGGGATCGCCCTGCACAGCCGTGACAAGGTCAGACCCGGAGGCACGCTCGTGTTCATCGGTGGCACCGGCGGCCGGCGTCCCGGCGTCGGCCTCGCCGTCGTCTCCGCGATGACCGCGGCGCTGCCCGCACTCGTCGCCAACCTGGCGCTCGAACTCGCGCCGATCCGGGTCAACCTCATCGCCGCCGGGTTCGTCGACACCCCTCTGTCGGCCTCGCTCCTGGGCGATCAGCTGGAGGCCCGGCGTGAGGACCTGCGTTCCAGACTCCCCATCGGACGCGTCGTCGGTCCGGCCGACGTCGCCGCCCTGGCCGTGCACATCATGCGCAACGACGCGCTCACCGGGGCCACCTACGACATCGACGGAGGCCAGCAGCTCCTGGCGCACTGACGGGACCGCGGTGTCCGGTGCCCGGCCCCGGGTCCCTTCGCGGGGCACGGCGGGGTGTGAATCACCCACGGAGGGTGAGGCCGCCGCGCCCGGGCCGGGCGGAAGCTGCTGGTGCACGACGAGCGGGCGCCCCGAGGCGCCGCGGGCCGGGCGACGAGAGGGCGTGCGGTGATGGCCGAGGACAGAGCCGAACGCATCGCGGAGTTCATCAGGCCACTGAGGGTCGAGCCCGGTACGAAGGTGCATCTGGCGAAGGACTTCGACCCCGGGTACAAGGCGGGCATCCGGAAGAAGAGGGACGGCGTCGAACTGCTCCGCGAGGGCGTCGAGTTGCTCGCCGACTACCAGCGGCGGCTGGCAGCCCAGGACACGTACGGGGTGCTCATGTGCCTCCAGGCGCTGGACGCCGGCGGCAAGGACGGAACGATCCGCCATGTGATGAGCGGCATCAACCCCCAGGGCGTGCGGGTGGCCGGGTTCAAAGTGCCCTCGGCCGAGGAGCTGGACCACGACTTCCTCTGGCGCTACACCCGCGAGCTGCCCCGGCGCGGGGAGATCGGCATCTTCAACCGGTCCCACTACGAAGAGGTCCTGGTCGTGCGGGTGCACCCCGAGAACCTCGACCGGCAGAAGCTGCCGGAGGCGGCGCGCGGTCCTGACGTGTGGGAGCGGCGCTACCGCGAGATCAACGACTGGGAGCGCTACCTGTGCGACAACGGCTTCAAGGTCGTGAAGGTGTTCCTGAACCTGTCGAAGGAGGAGCAGCGCCTCCGCTTCCTCAAACGCATCGACGTGCCCGAGCGGAACTGGAAGTTCTCCTCGGCGGACGTCCGGGAGCGCGCCCGGTGGGACGACTACCAGCGGGCGTTCTCGCAGATGCTGTCCGCCACGAGTACGGAGTGGGCGCCCTGGTACGTCGTCCCCGCCGACCACAAGTGGTTCGCGCGCGTCTGCGCCGCGGCCGTCCTGGCGCACACCCTGATGGACATCGACCCCCAGTACCCGCACGTCAGTGCCCGGACACGCCGGGAGCTGGCCGAGGTGAAACGTGAGCTGGAGCGTCAGGCGCCGGAGGGCGAGCCCCGCGATCCGTACGCCGCCGAGGCCGCGAAGCGGGCCGGCAGGGCCAAGGGCGGCGGCAAGCGGAAGCGCGGGGGCGGCAAGGGCTGAGGGGGCGGGGAGCACCGAGGGGGCGCACAGCACTCGGGCCGAGCGGGCCGGATCGGAGGCACGGGGATGACCGCGCAGACAGAAGCTCCGCACGAGCCGACGGGCGACGGCCGGACCTGGTACACGAGTGCGCCGGAGGAGGTCGCCGCCGCCTTCGACGTCGACCCGGCCGTGGGGCTCCCCTCGGCGCGGGCGGCGGAGGTCCTCCGGGCGAACGGTCCGAACGCCCTGCCGGAGGAGAAGCCCCTCCCGGGCTGGCGCCGCTACCTCGCGCAGTACCGCAGCTACATGCAGCTGGTGCTGGTGGCCGCCGCCGTGGTGTCCCTGGTGATCAAGGAGTGGAGCACCGGGGTGCTGCTGCTCGTCCTGACGGTGCTCAACGCGGTCGTCGGGATGCGTCAGGAGGGCAAGGCGGAGAGCGCCATGAACGCGCTCAAGTCGATGATGAAGGCGACCGCCCGGGTGCGCAGGGACGGAACGGAGTCCGAGATCCCGGCGGAGGAGGTCGTCGTCGGCGACGTGGTGCTCATCACCGCGGGGGACGAGGTGCCCGCGGACGGCCGGATCGTCGCGGCCAACGCGCTGCAGATCGACGAGTCGGCGCTGACGGGGGAGAGCGTGCCCTCGGCCAAGGACACCGGACGCCTGGCCGGGAAGGACCTGGGACCCGGCGACCGGACGAACATGGCGTTCATGAACACCCCGGTCACGCACGGCAGCGGAACGGTGATCGTCACGGCCACGGGAGCCGACACCGAGCTCGGCCGGATCTCGGGGATGCTGTCGGCGACGCACCGGGAGGCCTCGCCGCTCACTCGCGAGCTGGACCGCCTCACCCTGTGGATCACGGGCGCCGCCGGGCTCACCATGATCGTGATGTTCGTCCTGGGGCGCAGCCGAGGCACCGCGTGGGACGTGCTGTTCGTGAGCGCCGTGTCGCTGGCGATCGCCGCCATCCCGGAGGCCCTGCCCACGGTCACCCAGACCATCCTGTCGATCGGTGCGGTCGACCTCGCGCGGCGCGAGGCCATCGTCAAGGACCTGCCGTCGGTGGAGTCGCTGGGCTTCACCTCGGCCATCAACTCCGACAAGACCGGCACGCTCACGATGAACCAGATGACCGCCGTGGAGCTGATCGATCCGGGCGACCGCTATACGGTCTCGGGCACCGGGTACGGCCTGGAGGGCAGGATCCATCACGCCGTCGGCAGCTCACCCGACCTCGGGGACGCGATCCTGCCGTACCTGGTCGCCAACGACGCCCGCCTCGTCGACGGCGAGGTGGTCGGCGATCCCACCGAGGGCGCGCTGCTGGTCCTCGGCCACAAGGCAGGGGTGGACGTGGAGGCCACCCGGAAGCGGCTGCCCCGGCTGGCCACGCTGCCCTTCGACCCGTCGTACAAGCTGATGGCCACCTTCAACTCGGCCATGGACGCCGACGGCCGCCCGGTCGTGCGGTGCTTCGTGAAGGGAGCGGCGCCCGCGGTGATGGCACGGTCGGCGACCGCGCTGGCGCAGGGCACGCCCGTGCCGTGGAACGAAGAGGCGCAGCGCAAGGCCCAGACGCACATCGAACGCATGGGGGGCGAGGGGCTGCGGGTGATGGCCGCCGCGCGGCGCGACCTCGATCCCGCCGCGTTCGATCCCGCCGGCGATCTGCTCGGTCATGTCACGGACCTCCAGATGACGAGTCTGGTCGGCATGGTCGACCCGCCGCGGGAGGAGGCGCGGGCGGCGGTGGCCGACGCGCAGGCCGCCCACATCCGGGTCCGGATGGTGACGGGCGACGACGTCGTCACGGGCGCCGCCATCGCCCGGCAGCTGGGGATCGAGGGGGAGGCCGTGCTCGGCGCGGACTTCGCCGCCCTGGACGAGGGCGAGCGGCTCGCCCGGATCGAGGACATCGGTGTGGTCGGCCGGGTGGCCCCGGAGCACAAGGTGCTGCTCGCCGACACGCTGAAGAAGAAGGGCCATGTGGTGGCCATGACCGGCGACGGGGTGAACGACGCGCCGGCCATCAAGGCGGCCGACGTGGGGATCTCCATGGGGTCCGGTACCGAGGTCGCCAAGAACGCCGGGCGCATGGTGCTGGCCGACGACAACTTCGCCACGATCGTGTTCGCCGTCGAGCAGGGCCGCAAGATCTACGACAACCTCACGAAGTACATCCGCTTCGTGCTGGTCCTGCTCGTCGTGTTCGTGCTGACGTTCCTCGGCGCGACCCTGTTCGACATCGCCGCCGGTGAGCCCTTCACCCCGGCGCAGGTGCTGTGGATCCACTTCTTCGTCAACGCCGCCTTCGGCTTCGCGCTCGGCTTCGACCAGCAGAGTCCCGGACTGATGGCGCGACGGCCGCGTCCGCGGGGCGAGCCCGTGCTGACCCGGAGCGTAATGATCACGGTCGGGCTCTCCGGGCTGGCGATCACCATCGGTCTGCTCGCCCTGATCAAGCTCGGCCAGTCGCACTTCGACAGCGTCGCCGTCGGCCAGTCGATGGCGTTCACGACCTTCGCGCTCTGTCTGATCGTGGCCGCGCTGGAGTGCCGCAGCGAGACGGATACGGTCCTGACCACGGCCAGCTTCGACAGCAAGCAGATGAACCGGGCGATGCTCGTGGAGTTCGTCCTCGCCGTGCTGGTGACACAGATGGACGCCTTCCGCCGGCTGCTGGGGACGACCGAGCTCGACCTGGAGCAGTTCGCGTGGACGCTGGTGCCGCCGCTCGTGCTGCTGGCCCTGTGGGAGCTCGGCAAGCTCATCGCGCGGCGCGTCGGGGGAGCGAACGCGGGGCCGGCGTGACGCCGAACGCGGGGTGCGGAGCGCGCGGGGCGCCGGGTGCGGGCCGAGGGGAGCGGGCCGGGACCGGCCCCCGGGCCCGGATCACGTGTCGTCGCGAGAGCCGGGCCGAGGGCCGCGTCCTACTTGCTGATGGCGAAGCGCATCAGGGCGTGCTCGTCGCCCTGCTTGATCTTGCCCGTCACATTGATCACTTCCAGCTTCCAGCTCCCGCCGGCCCGCACGGCCTTGGCCACGGCACAGCCGTTGTCCTGCGTGAGCAGGCTCGGCCAGATGTCGGCGACCTGCTGGGTGCTGCCGCCGGTCGCGTCGTACACCTTGAAGCTGATGTTGCGCGCCTTCTGGAAGGAACTGCCCTTCTTGAACGCCGCCGCGACGAACACGATCGACGTGATCTGGGGCGGGATGCGCGAGAACTCGACGGTCACCGTCTCGTCGTCGCCCTCGCCGCGCCCGGTCTGGTTGTCGCCGCTGTGCACCAGTGAGCCGTTGCCCATGGGGTCCAGCGAGTCGAGGCCGGCCAGACGCACGGGGTCGGACCCCTGCATGGCGACGGCTATCAGGTCGAGGTCGGTGCCGGTCTTGCGACGGAGTATGCCGACCACCCCGCCGCTGGCGCCGGCGGTGGGGTCCCAGGACACCCCGATGGACAGATGGGTGACTCCGTCCAGGTCCGCAGGGCCGTCTTCCTTCGTGAGCGTAATCATGAATGGATCATCCTCTTGATGGCGGGACTGCGACACGCAAAGTGTGCCTGGAACTTCCGGCGATCCACACAACTGGCCCGCGGGTTCCCGTTTCGCCCTCTTTGCGCTGCCCGGTCGGTGTCAACGGCCGCTCCGTGGGGGCGACATGGCGGTCGGATCGTGGACGGGGGCGAACCGATCCCGGCGCCCACCGGACCAGTGCGGCCCGGCACGCCGGGCAGGCACGGCAGTTGACGCCCCCTCATGTCCGCTGCCCCTGTGCTGCCTGGGAGCGGAGCGGTGATCCACGTGGGATGTCGCGGCACCGGATTGCCGGGGGCCGCATCCATCCGGGCGCCTGACGCGTCTACGCGGGTATGGAATGGGAAAAGACGCCTGCTGAGCGGCCCCCTGCACAGGCCCGAGGGCCGCAGCCCGAGGGGTGCCTCGCCGTCGCCATCCGCATTCCCGTACGGATCGTGGTGCTCGTCCTCGTCGTACCGGTGCGGATGGTGTGGGACGCGCTCGTCGTCGCCGGAAGGTTTCTGCGGGACACCGTGCTGCGCCCGCTGGGGCGGGCGCTCACCTGGGCCGCGTGGGCCGTGTTCGTCTGGCCGTGGGTGACGCTGTGGCGGTACGCCCTCGTGCCGCTCGGCAGGGCGCTGGCCTGGCTCGGCCACATGCTGCTCGTGGTGCCCGCGGTGTGGCTGTACCGCACCGTGCTGACACCCGTGGGGCACGCGATCGCCTGGGTGGCCCGGGGCGTGGGCGCGGCCGTGGCCTGGGTCCTCGGCGGCATCGCGGCGGCGCTCGGCTGGGTCTACGCGCGGTTGCTCACCCCGGTCGGGCGGGCGATCGCCTGGCTGGTCAGGGGTGTCGGTCTGATCCTCGCCGCCGTGGGCCTCGGGCTGTACACCGCCGGCGCCTGGCTGGTGCGGCACCTGGTCGTGATCCCGGCCCTGTGGCTGTACGAGTGGGTCCTCACCCCCGTCGGCAAGGGGATCGCCTGGCTGGCGGGCGGTCTCGCGTGGCTCGTACGGATGATCTTCATCGGCGTCGGTGCCGCGTTCTACTGGACGGGCCGCATCCTCCTGGTGCTGCCCGCGCTCGCGCTGTGGCGATGGGTGCTCGCGCCGGTCGGACGCGTGCTCGCCGTCATCGGCAGGGAGATCGGCGAGGCCCTCGGACACGCCTGGCGCGTCGCCGGACACATCTCGCTCGCCGTCGGCCGGTTCCTCGCGAAGGTCCTGCGGTGGACGTTCGTGGAGCCGGTGCGCTGGGTGTACCGGACCCTGCTGACGCCCGTCGGGCACGCCGTGCGGGACCTGGTGCTGCGCCCCGCGGCCGAGGCCGCACGCAGCGTCGGACGGGCCACCCGGCAGGCCCTGACCGCCGCCCGGGACTCCGCCCGCCAGGCCCGCGCCGACTTCCGGCGGATGCTCTTCGGCCCGCCCCACGAGCCGCAGCCCGTGGCCCGCCGGGAACCGACGGCCGGTGAGACACGTACTCTAGGTAGCAGTACGACCGCTCTCACGAAGGACTGAACGACACTGGGCAAGCGACAGCCCGAAGGCCCGCCGCCCGCACCCGCGGTGCAGCGCATCCGACTGCGTTACACCAAGCGTGGCCGCCTCCGGTTCACCAGCCACCGTGACTTCCAGCGCGCCTTCGAGCGTGCGCTGCGCCGAGCCGAGGTGCCCATGGCGTACTCGGCGGGGTTCACGCCGCATCCGAAGGTGTCGTACGCCAATGCCGCACCCACCGGCACCGGCAGTGAGGCGGAGTATCTGGAGATCGCGCTCACCGAGGCGCGCGACCCGGAGACCCTGCGTGTGCTCCTCGACGAGTCGCTGCCCGACGGGCTCGACATCATCGAGGCCGTCGAGGCCCGCACCCCGGGCCTCGCCGACCGGCTCACCGCCTCCGTGTGGGAGCTGCGCCTCGACGGCGTGGTCCCTCAGGAGGCGGAGCGTGCCGTCGGCGCCTTCCGCGCGGCCGAGACCGTCGAGGTCCAGCGCAGGACGAAGAACGGCATGCGGACCTTCGACGCCCGCGCCGCCGTCGCGAGCCTGGAGACGCACACCCCCCAGGCTGATAGGCCGACCGACCAGCCCTGTGCGATACTGCGGCTGGTTGTTCGGCACGTGACGCCTGCCGTTCGACCCGACGACGTCCTGTCCGGTCTCCGCGCCGTGGCCGACCTGGCGCCGCCGGTCCCCGCAGCGGTGACCAGGCTGGCGCAGGGGCTGTTCGATGAAGAGACCGGCACGGTGACCGACCCGCTCGCGCCCGACCGCGAGGCAGTCACGGCCGCCCCAGCCGATCGCTCCGGGGCCGCCCCGTCTGCCGCCGCGAAGGCGTCGGCGTAAGGAAGGTCCCGCGTAAGGACGGACGTCGTAGCGCCGCCCTCGAATCCGGGAGCCACCTGGGTCGGGCAGCGCACCGACCAGAAGACTTTCGCCAGGCCGTACGCACACATGGCGTACGGAACCGGCGAGACAGGACACAGAGAGCTCCCGTGCGGCGCCCGCGCCCCGGACGGCGGCACCGCGCATCGCGCGAGCCGCGGACGTCACCGGCATCGCCGGACCAGGCGCGGCGCCCGGGAGCCTGACGGGAGATCCACCCGCATGCTTGAGCCGACCGAACCCGCTGAGCCCTCCACGGGCTCCGAGAACAACGACACCCCCAGCGACACCCTGCCGCCGCGGCGCCGCCGCCGCGCCGCGTCGCGCCCCGCGGGCCCGCCGGCCGCCGCCACCGAGGCCGCGGCCGAGACCACCGCTCCGGCCATACCGGCCGTCGCCTCGGCCGACGAACTCGCGGAGGAAGAGACCGCCGAGGCCGTCGAGACCGAGCAGGCCGTCGCCGAGGAGACCCCGGCCGCCGCCGAGGCGGCCGAGCCCGAGACCCCTTCCGCCGAGGACACGGCTCCGCGCCGCACACGCCGCCGCGCCACCCGCCGGGCGTCCGCGCCCGCCGGTGCGCCCGCGTCGGTGGAGACGGCCGAGGCGACCGTGGTGCCCGCCGCTGAAGCGGTCACCGCCGAGTCCGAGGCCGAGCCCGTGGCAGAGGCCCCGGCTCCCGCCGCGGAGGAAGCCGCGCCCGCAGGGCGTACGCGCCGTCGTGCGACCCGGCGCGCCTCCGCACCCACCGGTGCGCCCAAGGAGACCGAGGCCGTCGTGACCGCCGAGGCCGAGGAGACGCCCGAGGCCGTGGAGCCCGCCGAGACCGCCGCCGCGCAGGAGACCGCCCCGGCCGAGCCCGTCGCCGAGGCCGAGGAGGCCGCGCCCCGCCGCACCACGCGTCGGCGCGCCACCCGCCGGGTCTCCGCGCCCGCCGCCACGCCCGAGGGCGAGGCCGTCGAGGAGCACGCCGAGACACCCGAGCCCGTCGCCGGCACCGCGCCCGCCGAGACCGCGCCGGCCACGGCCGCCGAGGTGACCGACGGCGAGGCCGCGCAGGCCGAGGACGGCGGACCGCGCCGCACCCGCCGCCGCGCCACCCGCAAGGCCGCCGGTGGCTTCTCCGCGCCCGCGGCGAAGGAGGAGGAGACCGACGAGAGCGGTCGCCGCCCGGCGCGTCCGTCCGTCGCCGTGTTCCAGGCGCCCGTGTTCACCGAGCCGATGTTCCAGACCCCGGAGCGGGCCGCCGCCGCGGCTGCCGCCGAGGCCGCGGAGGCGGCCGAGGAAGCCGCCGAGGAGGTTGCCGGGACCGAGGTCGCCGAAACCGCCGAGGAGAGCGCCGGCGGACGCCGTCGTCGCCGTCGCCGGGCCGTCGAGGAGGAGCCGGTGACCGTGCCGGCCGTCGTCGACGAGGCCGAGGAGGAGCTGGAGGAAGGCGCCGAGTCCGCCGAGGAGGTCGTCGAGGATGACGAGGGCGAGGAGGAGTCCGCGGGCTCCCGTCGCCGTCGCCGTCGTGGTGGCCGCCGTCGCCGTCGTGGCGAGCCCGCCGAGGCGGACGGCGAGTCCGCGGACGACGAGTTCGCCGCCGAACAGGCCGCGCAGGACGCCGAGGACACCGCCGAGCAGGTCGAGGAGGACGCCGAGGAGGCGGACGAGCGCGAGGAGGCGGGCGGTTCCGGCTCCAGCAGCAGCCGTCGCCGTCGTCGTCGCCGTCGTCGCGCCGGTGACTCCGGCGGCGAGGCCGAGCCCGGCGAGAACGACCCCGAGCGCACCGTCGTGAAGGTCCGCGAGCCCCGCAAGAAGGACGAGCACCCGGTCGACGAGGTGCAGTCCATCAAGGGCTCGACCCGCCTGGAGGCGAAGAAGCAGCGCCGCCGCGAGGGCCGCGAGCAGGGCCGCCGACGCGTCCCGATCATCACCGAGGCCGAGTTCCTGGCCCGCCGCGAGGCCGTCGAGCGCGTGATGGTCGTCCGCCAGAGCGGCGAGCGCACCCAGATCGGCGTCCTCGAGGACAACGTGCTCGTCGAGCACTACGTCAACAAGGAGCAGTCGACCTCGTACGTCGGCAACGTCTACCTCGGCAAGGTGCAGAACGTCCTGCCGTCGATGGAGGCCGCCTTCATCGACATCGGCAAGGGCCGCAACGCCGTCCTGTACGCGGGCGAGGTGAACTTCGAGGCGCTCGGCCTGGCCAACGGACCGCGCCGCATCGAGACCGCGCTGAAGTCCGGCCAGTCCGTCCTCGTGCAGGTCACGAAGGACCCGATCGGCCACAAGGGCGCCCGCCTCACCAGCCAGGTCTCGCTGCCCGGCCGCTACCTGGTCTACGTGCCCGAGGGCTCGATGACCGGTATCAGCCGCAAGCTGCCCGACACCGAGCGCGCCCGGCTGAAGACCATCCTCAAGAAGATCGTCCCCGAGGACGCGGGCGTCATCGTGCGCACCGCCGCCGAGGGAGCGAGCGAGGACGAGCTGCGCCGTGACGTCGAACGGCTCCAGGCGCAGTGGGAGGACATCCAGAAGAAGGCGAAGAGCGGCAACGCCCCGACGCTGCTGTACGGCGAGCCGGACATGACCGTCCGCGTCGTCCGCGACATCTTCAACGAGGACTTCTCGAAGGTCATCGTCAGCGGCGACGAGGCGTGGGAGACCATCCACGGGTACGTCTCGCACGTCGCGCCCGACCTGGCGGACCGGCTGTCGAAGTGGACCTCCGAGGTCGACGTCTTCGCCACGTACCGGATCGACGAGCAGCTGATGAAGGCGCTGGACCGCAAGGTCTGGCTGCCGAGCGGCGGTTCGCTGGTGATCGACAAGACCGAGGCGATGGTCGTGGTCGACGTCAACACCGGCAAGTTCACCGGTCAGGGCGGCAACCTCGAAGAGACCGTGACCAGGAACAACCTGGAGGCGGCCGAAGAGATCGTGCGCCAGCTGCGGCTGCGCGACCTGGGCGGCATCGTCGTGATCGACTTCATCGACATGGTCCTGGAGTCCAACCGCGACCTGGTGCTTCGGCGCCTGCTGGAGTGCCTGGGCCGCGACCGCACCAAGCACCAGGTGGCCGAGGTCACCTCGCTGGGTCTGGTGCAGATGACGCGCAAGCGTGTCGGCCAGGGTCTGCTGGAGTCGTTCTCCGAGACCTGCGTCCACTGCAACGGCCGCGGTGTCATCGTGCACATGGAGCAGCCGTCCTCCGTCGGCGGCGGAGGCAATCGCAAGAAGCGCGGCCGCGGGGGTGCCGAGCAGCCCCACGAGCACGAGCACGAGGCCGTGGCCGCGGAGACCACCGAGGCGGCCGAGACCGTCGAGGCGGAGAGCGAGGCCGAGGTGGCCGCCGAGGCCGCGGCGCCCGCCGCGCTGCCCGCACCCGAGTTCGCCCCGGACGAGGAGCTGTACAGCAGCGCCGCCGAGGCCGAAGCTGCCGCGGGCCGGGGTCGTTCGCGCCGCCGGGCCACCCGGCGGGCGTCCGCTCCGGCGGGTGCGCCGCGGGCGGAGGGGCGTCCCTCGAAGCGCGCGGAGCGTGCCGAGCGGGCCGCCAAGTCGCGTGAGGCCGCCGAGTCCGAGCCGGTCGCCGTCGAGGACCCGGTCGTCGAGGCGCCGCAGGAACTCGTCGCCGAGGCCGCCGAGGCCCCTGCGGTCGTCGAGGCCCCGGTGGTCGCCGAAGCCGCCGTCGTGGAGTCGGTCCAGGACGAGGCCGCGCCCAAGGGCCGTACGCGCCGTCGTGCCACCCGCAAGGTGTCGGCTCCGGCCGGTTCGCCGAAGGCCTCCGAGGAGGCCGTGGTGACGGTCACGGAGCCGGTCGTGGCGCCCGTGGCCGAGCCGGAGGCGGCCGTCGAGCCGCAGCCCGAGCCCGTGGCGGAGACCGCCGCCGAGGCGCCCGCGGAGAGCGCCGCCCCGGCGCGTCCGCGCCGCCGCGCCGTCCGCAAGGCCACCGCGCCCACCGCGTCCCAGGAGGCGGCCGTCGTGGTCGTCCCGTCGGCCGCGGCCCCCGCGGAGGAGACGGCCGCCGCCGAGGCAGTGGTCGCCGAGACCGAGGCCGACGAGGCCGAGGCTCCGGCCGCCGCCAAGAAGGCTGCGGCGCGCAAGACGGCCAAGAAGGCGACGGCCAAGAAGGCCGCCACCAAGAAGACGGCGGCCAAGAAGACGGCCGCCAAGAAGGCCACGGCCAAGAAGGCGACCGCGAAGAAGGCCGCCACCAAGGCCACGTCGAAGAAGACGGCCGCGGCGGAGCAGACCCTGTCCGCCGTCACCGCCTCCACCGACGAGGGCTGAGTCCCCGTCCGGCGTCCCGGCCCGGCACATCCGCCGGGCCGGGACGCCGAGTGACGGGCGGCACACCCGCGGGGCCCGGCCTGGTTTGACCCTTTCGGCCGTGGCCCCGTAACCTTGACCGTCGGCGTGTCACAGACGCGCCGCATCCCCGTAAACCTCTTCCTCCCGGAATCACGCGTGTCATGCGCTCCGGGAGAGGCCGTTCGCTCCGCGCGCGGCTGGACTGCGGGGTTCCGTTCCGAGCGAGAGAGAGATCCGCGTGTACGCCATCGTGCGCAGCGGTGGTCGCCAGCACAAGGTTGCTGTCGGCGACATCGTTGAGGTTGACAAGATTTCCACTGCCAAGGTTGGCGACACGGTCGAGCTCTCGACCCTGCTCGTTGTCGACGGCGACGCTGTGACCAGTGACCCGTGGGTGCTGGCCGGCATCAAGGTCCAGGCCGAGGTCGTGGACCACCACAAGGGCGCGAAGATCGACATCCTTCGCTACAAGAACAAGACCGGCTACCGCCGTCGTCAGGGCCACCGCCAGCAGTACACGGCGATCAAGGTCACTGAGATCCCCGCGGCTGCGAAGTAAGGGTAGGGACTGAGACATGGCACACAAGAAGGGCGCATCGTCCACTCGGAACGGTCGCGACTCCAACGCTCAGCGGCTCGGTGTGAAGCGCTTCGGCGGTCAGACCGTCAACGCCGGTGAGATCCTGGTCCGCCAGCGTGGCACCCACTTCCACCCCGGCACCGGTGTCGGCCGTGGCAAGGACGACACGCTGTTCGCGCTGGACGCCGGTGCGGTCGAGTTCGGCACCCACCGTGGCCGCAAGGTCGTGAACATCGTTCCGGTCGCCTGAACCAGCCCCACCAGGGCTCAGGCTCCGTAGAACAGAGTTCTTCGCGAGGCGGACCTCACTTCCCGCAGGGGAAGCGGGTCCGCCTTTCGCGTGTTGACGAAGAGACATTCCGTACGTAATCGAAGTGCTGGAGGCACCACCATGACCACCTTCGTGGACCGCGTCGAGCTGCATGTCGCCGCGGGTAACGGAGGCCACGGCTGTGCCTCCGTACACCGGGAGAAGTTCAAGCCGCTCGGCGGCCCCGACGGGGGCAACGGCGGGCGGGGCGGCGACGTGACCCTGGTAGTCGACCAGTCCGTGACCACGCTGCTCGACTACCACCACAAGCCGCACCGCAACGCCACCAACGGCAAGCCCGGCGAGGGCGGCAACCGCTCCGGCAAGGACGGCCAGGACCTGGTCCTGCCCGTGCCGGACGGCACGGTCGTCCTCGACAAGGCCGGCAACGTGCTCGCCGACCTGGTCGGGCACGGCACGGCGTACGTCGCCGCACAGGGCGGCCGGGGCGGCCTCGGCAACGCGGCGCTGGCCTCGGCCCGCCGCAAGGCGCCCGGCTTCGCACTGCTCGGCGAGCCCGGCGACCTCCAGGACATCGTGCTGGAGCTGAAGACCGTCGCCGACGTGGCCCTGGTCGGCTACCCGAGCGCAGGCAAGTCGTCGCTCATCTCGGTCCTGTCGGCCGCCAAGCCGAAGATCGCCGACTACCCGTTCACGACCCTCGTCCCCAACCTCGGCGTGGTCACGGCGGGCGAGACGGTCTACACGATCGCGGACGTCCCCGGTCTGATCCCCGGCGCGAGCCAGGGCAAGGGCCTCGGCCTGGAATTCCTGCGTCACGTGGAGCGGTGCAGCGTGCTGGTGCACGTCCTGGACACCGCCACCCTCGAATCCGACCGCGACCCGGTCTCCGACCTCGACGTCATCGAGGAGGAGCTCAAGCAGTACGGCGGTCTCGGCAATCGTCCGCGCATCGTCGTCCTCAACAAGATCGACGTACCCGACGGCAAGGACCTGGCCGACATGGTGCGCCCCGACCTGGAGGCCCGCGGCTACCGCGTCTTCGAGGTGTCCGCGGTCGCGCACATGGGGCTCAAGGAGCTCTCCTTCGCGCTCGCCGACCTGGTCGGACGGGCCCGGGCGGCCAAGCCGCGCGAGGAGGCGACCCGCATCGTCATCCGCCCGAAGGCGGTCGACGACGCCGGTTTCACCGTGACCCAGGAGGAGGACGGCCTCTTCCGCGTCCGCGGCGAGAAGCCCGAACGCTGGGTCCGCCAGACCGACTTCAACAACGACGAGGCCGTCGGCTATCTCGCCGACCGCCTCAACCGCCTCGGTGTCGAGGAGCAGTTGATGAAGGCGGGCGCCCGCTCGGGCGACGGCGTCGCCATCGGTCCCGAGGAGAACGCGGTCGTCTTCGACTGGGAGCCGACCGTCATGGCCGGTGCGGAGATGCTCGGCCGCCGCGGTGAGGACCACCGCTTCGACGCCCCGCGTCCCGCGGCCCAGCGCCGCCGCGACAAGCAGGCGGAGCGGGACGAGTCGGAGAAGGAGTACGACGACTTCGAGCCGTTCTAGGGCTCGTCCTCCCACGACCACGGCACGCGCCCGGGGCACCATGACGGTGCCCCGGGCGCTGTCATGAGCGCTCGGTATGCGGTGGTGCCGTCACGGCCTCTCGGGTGAACGCCGTGGAAAGTCGTGGCGCACGACAGGGCAACCGTGCGGGACGGCGGGGAGTCGTACTGGGCACGCATGGGGATCTTGAGGCTGTGGACCTCCTTGCGTCCAACTGCCTTCCAGATGCCCGGAGTCCACGTGTCCGAGCCCTCCCTGCCCAGACCGGGGATGCGCCGAGCGGCCGTCGTCGCGACGGCCGCGTCCCCCGCGAGCACCACCGTCCTGTGTGTGGCCCACGCAGGTCCCGCCACCGGCGTCGCCGGGACCACGCCCACCGAGAGTGAAGGGCCGGAGGGCCTCTGCCCGCTCATCACACCGAGGCACGGGCAGGGCCTTCGTGCCGAGGCGGGGGAGAGCCTCACGCCCGGGGAGGCGAGCGGCGACGGCCGTGTGCGCCTCGCCGTCGGCGCGCCCCGCGAGGACGGGGACGCCCGTCCGACGTGGGCGTTCCGCTCCGCAGCCTCCGCAGCCTCCGCAGCCTCCGCAGCCTCCGCAGCCTCCGCAGCCTCCGCAGCCTCCGCAGCCTCCAGGGCCGTGGCCGCGCGGGCCGTCTCCTTCGACGGCTCCGGCACGCTCGGCCCGGCCCCGTCGTTCGCCCTCGCCCGGGGCGAGTTCGCCCGCTGAGACCCGGACTTCCCCTCCTTCCAAGGGACTTGCCGGAGCCGACGGCAACGCCACGGCGGATCCGGTCACCCCGACCCCCTCTACGTCAGGAACGCTCATGTCCCCGCACACGCACCGCCGTTCCTTCCTCTCCCGTCGCAGACGCGTCGTCCTCGGCGCGGCCGTCGCGGTCGCGGCCGGTGCCCTCGTGGTGCCCACCGTCAACGCGGCCACCACACCGGCGTCTTCGGCGACCCCCAGCGCCAAGCGCCTGCACGACGACTACAACGGCGACGGCTATCCGGACCTGGCGGTCGGCGCGCCCGGCACGACAGCCGACGGCCACGCCAAGGCCGGCGCGATCAGCGTGGTGTACGGGGCGGCCGGCGGGCTGTCGACGTCGCGCAAGCAG
This sequence comes from Streptomyces siamensis, assembly GCF_039543605.1. Classification (NCBI taxonomy): domain Bacteria; kingdom Bacillati; phylum Actinomycetota; class Actinomycetes; order Kitasatosporales; family Streptomycetaceae; genus Streptomyces; species Streptomyces siamensis. The sequence continues at coordinate 590,150 of NZ_BAABKB010000002.1, forward strand.
GTGCTGACCTGGCCGGCCCGCTGGAACTCGGTCAATACGCTGACCGCTTACGGGACGCAGCTCCAGAGCGCCGATCTCGACGAGGACGGTTACGCAGACCTGCTGTCGTCCGTGGCGATGAAGCACTTCGACGGATACTCCGGCAAGGTCGTCGTCGTCAACTGGGGCGGCCCCAAGGGGCTTTCGACCGAGCCGACGATGCTGACCGGCATGCCGGACGCGATGCACATGCGCGGCTTCACCGTGGCGGACGTCGACGGCGACAAGCACCCCGATCTCGTGCGGCTGGGCGTCGACGCCACGTCGACCGATCCGCAGGGGCAGCACGGCGCCGAGTCGGTCACCGCGGACGGCGCCGTGCGGCACGGCCCGTTCACCCGGGACCGGCTGGGTACCAGGACCACGTACTTCGACATCACGCCCGGTGAGTTCGAGATCGCCGACATCGTCACGTCCGCAGACGTGAACGGCGACGGCATCGCCGACATCGCCGTGAGCACCCATTCGACCGAGGAATCCGATTCACGCGGCGTCGCCCTGCTGACCGGCGGCGCGGACGGCTTCACCAACAAGGGCCTGCTCAAGGACACCACGGGACGCCTCATCGGCGGCGAGGACCTGGCGATCGGTGACCTGAACAAGGACGGCTACGGCGACATCGTCGTCGGCCACTCCTTCGACAACTACGACAGCGACGTGGAACTCCCCACCAAGGGCGGCGCGCTGGGCGTCGTCTACGGCGGCCCGGGCGGCCTGTCCACCACCCGCAAGCCGGTGTGGATCAACCAGGACACCGCGGGCGTGCCCGGTGCGGGTGAGCACGGCGACGGCATGGGCACCGGACTGTCGATCGGCGACACCGACGGCGACGGCTACCTCGATGTGGCCACCGGCCTCCCGAACGAGGACCTCGGCAGCCTCACGGACGCGGGCAGCGTGCTCGTGCTGCGCGGCAGCGCCAAGGGGCTCACCGGCACCGGGGCGAAGGTGTTCACGCAGGACACCGCCGGAGTGCCCGGGACCGCGGAGAAGCAGGACCGCTTCGGCACCGAGACCGCCCTGCTCGACGCCAACGGCGACAAGAAGGACGGCCTGATCATCGGGGACGCGGACGAGAACGCCGGCAACGGCTCCGTCTGGATCCTGTCCGCCACGGCGACCGGCATCACCGCGAGCGGCGCGTCCTCCTTCGGCGGCGCCACGCTCGGACTGCCCGCGACGGGTTCGCGTTTCGGCCAGTCCCTGAACGACTGAACCACGTTCGTCGCAGGTCCCGCGCGTCGGCCCGGGCGCGCGGGACGGGGGAGGTGACCGGCCCCGTCCGCGCGTTTTTGGCCACCTGAACACACCCATGGGGAATGTCCGCTGACGTTCCGTCCGACCCGTTGTGGCAAGATCGCGTTCTTCGTGCTGTTCCTGTGCCGCAACGGGTCTTGCGTTGTCTGCCCATTTGTCATGCACGCGAAGGCCTCTGTTCAGCGGGCGGACCGTCCTCCCGTGGGAGCTTCCGAGTGCCACAAGAGCCCAGCGAGGCAAGGGAGTTCGCCGATGACCGGAGCAGTGTCGCCCGACCGCCGCCGCTTTCTGACCGCCGGTGCCGCCGTGCTCGGCGCCGCGGCGTCCGCCCAGCTGTGGCTGCCGACCACCGCGCGGGCAGCCGAAACACCTCTTCCCGAAGGCGTGTTCAGCCTCGGCGTGGCCTCCGGCGACCCGCTGCCCGACGGCATCGTGCTGTGGACCCGGCTCGCCCCCGACCCGCTGAACGGCGGCGGCATGCCCGACACCGTCGTGCCGGTGGAGTGGGAGATCGCCGAGGACGACCGGTTCAGGAAGAGCGTGCGCCGGGGCGTCGCCCAGGCCGGGCCCGAGTACGGGCACAGCGTTCACGTCGATGTCCGCGGACTGCGCCCGGGCCGTGTGTACTGGTACCGCTTCCGCGCCTCCGGACGGCTCTCGCCCGTAGGCCGCACCCGCACCGCGCCCCACCCGCACAGCAGGGGCGGCTCCCTGCGCGTCGCGCTGGCCTCCTGCCAGAACTGGCAGAACGGCTACTTCACGCCGTACGCCGACATGCTCGCCCAGGACCCCGACGTCGTGCTCTTCGTCGGCGACTACATCTACGAGTCCAAGCCGTCGGCGACGGCCGTGCGCAGGCACGAGGGCAGCGACGAGCCGTACACGCTCGTCCAGTACCGCAACCGCTACGCCCAGTACCGCAGTGATCCGCACCTCGCGGCGATGCACGCGGGCGCTCCCTGGGTCGTCACCTTCGACGACCACGAGGTCGACAACGACTACGCCGGCCAGATCCCGCAGGACCCCGACAAGCAGTCGCCCGACGGGTTCGTCGCCCGGCTGACCGCCGCCTACCAGGCGTACTACGAGCACATGCCGGTCCGGGCGGCGGCGATCCCGAACGGTCCGCACATCCAGATGTACCGGCGGCTCGACTTCGGGCGTCTCGCCCGCCTCAACGTCCTGGACACCCGGCAGTTCCGCAGCGACCAGGCGACCAGCCAGGAAGGCGCCGAGGACCCCTCGCTCACCATGCTCGGGGCCGAGCAGAAGGAGTGGCTGCTCGACGGCCTGCACCACTCGCCGACCCGCTGGAACCTGATCGCCTCGCAGATCATGATGGCCGAGACCGACCTCCAGGTCGGTGAGGGCAAGCTCTGGTACTACGACGCCTGGGACGGCTACCAGGCCGAACGCAACGCCCTCATGGGGGAGTTCACGAGCATCCGCAACCCTGTGGTGCTCACCGGTGACCGGCACCTGACGATGGTCAGCGACCTCAAGGAGGACTTCGCCGACCCGGACTCCGACGTCGTGGGCGCCGAGTTCGTCGGGACCTCCATCTCCAGCGGCGGCGACCAGGACCAGGCTGCCTTCCACAAGGAGTGGGACCCGCGCACGGCGGACAACCCGCACTGGAAGTTCATCGACGCCCACCGCGGCTACCACCTCTTCGACATCCGCCGCGACGGCATCGACGCCCAGGTGCGCGTCCCGGAGACGGTGCTCAGCCCGGAGGCCGCCTCCAGCACGCTGGCCCGGCTGCGCGTCGAGGACGGGGAGCCGGGCGTACGGCTCGTGTGACCGGTCCGCGGACCCGGTGCCCTGGGACTCACCCGAGTCCCAGGGCATTCTCAGCCTGCCCTCAGGAAGGCTCCTTACCGTCCACTCACCATGGAGACCGACTGTTCGACCCACCCCGCGACGGCCGCCGGGAGCGCCCCGCCCGCCCCGCTGCCCACCGGCACCCGGCTGCTGCACATAGGCCCGCACAAGACCGGGACCACATCCATCCAGGGCGCCCTGTTCGCCGCCGGGGAGGCGATGGCCCGGCACGGTGTCGACTTCCCGGCGCACAGCAGGCACCCCATGGAGGCGGCCCTCGCGGTGTGCGCCCGGCCCGGCATGATGGGTGACGTCCGGCCCACCGAGGGCCACTGGCAGCGGCTCGTGGACGCGGTGCACGCCACCGGGAGGCGCACCTCGGTCGTCAGCAGCGAGTTCTTCGCGGACGCCCCCGACGACGAGACCGTCGCGCGGATCGTCGGTGACCTGGGGGGTGACCGGGTGCACGTCCTGGTGACCCTGCGTCCGCTGGCCAGGATCATGCCGTCGCAGTGGCAGCAGTACGTGCAGAACGGGCTGCGCATGGGCTACGAGGACTGGCTCGACCACATGCTGCGCAGGGCCCCGTACGAGAAGCCCAACCCGAGCTTCTGGCGCCGCCACCGCCACGACCGGCTCGTCGAGCGCTGGGCGCGGGTGGTCGGAGCCGGGAATGTCACCGTCGTCGTGGTCGACGACCGGGACCGCGACGGACTGATGCGCACCTTCGAATCCCTCCTCGGTCTGCCGGACGGACTTCTGGCGGAGATTCCGGACACGGCCAACCGCTCCCTCACGCTCGCCGAGACCGAAATGCTGCGGATGCTCAACACGGAATTCCGTGGCAATGGACTGCCCGACGAGATCTATTCCAGGCTCGTGCGCAACGGCGCCGTGATGCATATGAAGAACACCTGCCGGCCGGCATCGGACGACGCCCGGATCAGCACTCCGGAATGGGCCGTGCGGGCCGCCGCGGACATCGGCGCGGAGATGGCAGGACGGATCGCGGCGCTGGACGTACGGGTCCTGGGGGACCCGGCTCTGCTGTCCGCCGTACCGGCGCCCGGGGCCCCGCGCACCGCACCGGTGGCCGCCCGTATGGACCCGGAGGTGGCGGCCCGGGCGCTGTACGGGGCCCTTGCCGTGGCCGCCGCCTCGGCGTCGGCCGCACCTGCGCGCACGGTGCACCAGACTTCTTCGAAGGAACTGGTGAGGGTTCTCGGCCACCGGGTACTCAGGCGTCTCAAGCGAGCGTGAGGTCGGGTGCCGCGGTGGCCGATAATCGCGGTGCCACAAGTACCGCGGGTCGGAACCGCGGTACCGGAGACGGACGGTGGTCGCGGCGAATACGAGCCGTGACACCTGAAGTCGAAAGGGGTGCGGCGCCCGGGACCGGAGTGCGGTCCGTGACGTGAAGGACGCACGGAAATCGTGTGCAGTTACTCACAGCAAAACGGGACAATCCGGTCCCGTTTCTCGGAAGTCTCCTGCGCACAAGGTGAATAACCGGTTGCGCGCACATATGCAGTAGAGGGCGCTCACCTTGCATGGCAGTAACCGAAAGTGGGACCATTCCCGGGTTCCCTGTCGCCCCAAGGTAGGTCACCTGTGTCTGAGCACTTTGCCAAGCCCCGTACCACCGCAGTGATCCTGGCTGGTGGCACCGGTCAGCGCGTGGGTCTGTCGATTCCGAAGCAGCTGCTGAAGATCGCCGGCAAGGCCGTCATCGAGCACACGCTGACGACCTTCGAGAAGGCCGACTCCATCGACGACATCATCGTGCTGATGGCCCCGGGTTACGTGCCGGACGTCGAGAAGATCGTCGCCAAGGCCGGGCTGAAGAAGGTCGCCAAGGTGATCGAGGGCGGTTCGACGCGGAACGAGACCACCGAGCGCGCCATCAGCGCCCTGGGTGAGGGCCTCGCCGAGGGCGAGGACCGCAACGTGCTGTTCCACGACGCCGTGCGCCCGCTGCTGTCCGAGCGCGTCATAGACGACTGCGTCACGGCTCTCGAGCGCTACCAGGCCGTCGACGTCGCCATCCCGTCCGCGGACACGATCATCGTGACCCGCACCCACGGCGAGGACGGCGAGTTCATCACCGAGATCCCGGACCGCTCCCGGCTGCGCCGCGGCCAGACGCCCCAGGCGTTCAAGCTGTCCACCATCCGCCGCGCCTACGAGGTCGCGGCCGGGGACCCCAACTTCCAGGCCACCGACGACTGCTCCGTGGTGCTCAAGTACCTGCCGGACGTGCCGATCCACGTCGTCGCGGGTGACGAGTACAACATGAAGGTCACGCAGCCCGTCGACGTCTTCATCGCCGACAAGCTCTTCCAGTTGGCCTCCACCGCAGCGCCCGAGCAGGCCGACGAGGCCGCCTACCGCGAGTTGCTCACCGGCAAGACCGTGGTGGTCTTCGGCGGTTCGTACGGCATCGGCAAGGACATCGCCGAACTCGCCGAGGGCTATGGCGCGAAGACGTACGCGCTCGGCCGCTCGACCACCGGCACGCACGTCGAGAACCCCGAGGAGGTCGACGACGCGCTGTCCACGGCGTACGCGGAGACCGGGCGCATCGACTACGTCATCAACACCGCGGGCGTGCTGCGCATCGGCAAGCTCGCCGAGACGGACAACGCCACGATCGAGGAAGCGCTGAAGGTCAACTACCTGGCCCCGGTGCAGATCGCGCGCTCCTCCTACAAGTACCTCGCCGAGACCAAGGGCCAGTTGCTGCTCTACACCTCCAGCAGCTACACCCGCGGCCGCGCCGAGTACAGCCTCTACTCCTCGACCAAGGCCGCCATGGTGAACCTCACCCAGGCGCTGTCCGACGAGTGGGCCGGCGACGGCATCCGCGTCAACTGCATCAACCCCGAGCGCACCGCGACCCCCATGCGCACCAAGGCGTTCGGCCAGGAGCCCGCGGGCTCGCTGCTGTCCTCCGAGGCCGTGGCGCACACCTCGCTCGACGTCCTGCTCTCCGAGCTCACCGGTCACGTCATCGACGTCCGCCAGCAGGACCCGACGGCGGGCGCGGGCAAGGCCTCCGGATTCGAGGCGGCGCTGGCCAGCGTTCTGGACCGCCAGGACGGCGTGGCATAATTACCGCACAGCTTTTTATGGAATTCAGGCCTCTGTGGCTGCGTGTTTGCGGCGCATTCGCAGAGGCCTGAATCCGTAAGGTTCCGGATCGCCGCGGAATGCCGTTTCCCGCATTTTTCCGGCTTTCCGGAGTGAAGCTCCAATTTCGTACCAAACCGGCACTCTCTCAAGAGCAGGTTTCTTCGTGATTTCCACCGCTATTCGCGTTGCCCGGGTGGGCAGCGCGGCCGAGCTGGCCGCGGCGGCCCTCATGATGCTGGGCTTCCCCTGCCTGATGCTGGCCGCGCTCCTGCCGAGCGTCGCAGCCTTCGCGGCCGCGGCCGCCGTGACGTACCTGGCGGACCACTATCTGCACCGGCGCGGCAGCTATCTGATCAACCGCCTCAGCAAGGTGCGGGCCGGTCTGTCCATCAGATTCCTGATCCGCCAGCTGCTCCTGGTGCTGCTGCTGGCGCGGTTGGAGCTGTCCGACAGCCTGGTCTTCTACGCGGCGATCGCCTGCTTCCTGGCCTTCTACGGCTTCCAGGCCCCGCACGGCGCGCTGATCACGCTGATCCGGCTGCGCCGCAAGATGCCCGTCGCCACCCGCAATGTCGACCTGGCCTCGCGCATCCGCATCCCGGACGCGCCCCCGCGCCGACTGCTGTCCCGGTCGGCCGAGAAGATGCTCCACCTCGACCTGGCGGCCGTCGTCGGCGTCCTGGTGACCGCGGCGACCGACAACAACGTCTACGGGTTCGTGGGCATCGGCCTCACCGTGGCGCTCGGCTTCGGGTACGTCGCCGCGCTGGTGCCGTACGTCCGCGGCCGGAAGATCCCGCCGAACGCCGAGAAGGTCCTCGCGGCGGTCGACGACTGGCTGAGCGAGTACCGCCCGGAGACGGTGCTCTACTTCTCGGGCTCCAAGGATTCGGCGTACCAGGTCAACATGTGGCTGGAGACGATGGAGCAGCTGGACACCCGTCCGCTGATCATCCTCCGTGAGCGCGCCATTCTGGACCGCATGGCCCCGACCACCGTCCCGGTCGTGTGCGTGCCCGGCGGTGTGCACCTGATGAACATGGACCTGTCCACGGTGCGCGTCGCGCTCTACGCGGCGAACGTCGGCAAGAACATCCACATGCTGCGCGTGCCGACCATGAAGCACGTCTTCATCGGCCACGGCGACAGCGACAAGCTCGCCAGCGTCAACCCGTTCAGCAAGGCGTACGACGAGGTGTGGACCGCCGGACGTGCGGGCCGCGACCGCTACGCCATCGCCGACGTCGGCGTCCGCGACGACGACATCGTCGAGGTGGGCCGCCCGCAGCTGGCACCGATCCAGTCGTGGCAGGGCGTGCCCGAGGGCCGTATCCCCACCGTGCTCTACGCCCCCACCTGGGAGGGCTGGGACGGCAACCCCGGCAACACCTCGATCGTCCTCGCCGGCGAGAACATCGTGAACAAGCTGGTGAAGGCCGACCCGCCGGTCCGCGTCCTGTACAAGCCGCACCCCTTCACCGGCACGGTCAGCGCCGAGGCGGGCGCCGCCCACCGGCGCATCACCGCCCTGGTCGAGAAGGCCGGCGCCGAGCGTGCCGCCGACTCGCGCTTCACGGCCGACGCCGCCGGCCAGACGCAGGCCAAGGCCGAGCTGGCCCGCATAGAGGCCCGGCTGGCCGAGCTGTCCGGTGCCGCCGCCGACAAGGGCGACGAGGCCGAGGCCACCCGTGACGGCGTGGCCGACGTCGAGAGGCACGAGGAGGTCGCCCGGCTGCGCGGTGCGTGGAACGAGGCGTACTGGCGTTCCTTCGGCAGCTTCGAGCACCGGGTCATCACGGGCGCCGAGCCGCGTCTGTACGACTGCTTCAACGTGTCCGACGCGATGGTCTCCGACATCTCCAGCGTCGTCTCCGACTTCATCGCGAGCGGGAAGCCGTACGCGGTCACCGACTCCGCGGAGCTCGGTGTCGAGGAGTTCAAGCGGCAGAACACCGCGGTGCGCGCCGCCGTCATCCTGTCCAACTCGGCCGCCGAACTGGGCGACCTGCTGATCGCGGTCGCCGACTCGGACGCCGACGCGCAGGCCGCCGACCGCCGGGAGCTGAAGCAGTACCTGCTCGGCCCCGACGAGCCGGCGTCGATAGACCAGTTCAACGCGGCGGTGCGGGACCTGGCGCGCAAGGCCGAGACGCGCAACCTGGGTCAGGAGGGCGGCGCGCCCGTCGGCGCCGATCTGTCGAGCGACAGCGAGCTGGTCGCGGACGGTGGTCTGGCGAACGTCCTGCCGGGCCAGCGGGTGACCGGCGACACGGACGGCGCGGCGATCACGGGCTGACGCCACCGGTCTTCACCAGGGCATGACCCCGAGGAGCACTCCTCGGGGTCATGCCCTTTTCTTACGCTTCTTCCCGCTCCTCTTACGTCCTCCTGTCAGCCTGACGCGTGGAGCACCTCACGCCGGGCACCCCTCCTTTTCCTGTGAGCTGGATCACTAAGTGAGCGTCCCTGGGCAACCGGTACGTACTTTCAGTCGTCTTCTAGGTAGCGATTGAGGTGATAAGAGGGAAATGTTCCATGACACTTCCCGTAACGAGGGGGATACGTGACGCAGCCTGATGTGACCGTCGTCATCGGGGCGTACGAAGCGATGCCGTACCTGGTCAAGTGCCTGGAGTCGGTGGAACACCAGACACTCGACCCCGCACGGATCGAAGTGATCGCCGTCGACGACGGGTCCACGGACGGCACGGGGGAGTACCTGGAGAAGTTCGCCGAACGCGCGCCCATGGCCGTCACGGTCATCGGCCAGCCGAACTCGGGCGGACCCAGCGGCCCGCGCAACGTCGGCCTCGGCAAGGCCCGCGGACGGTATGTCTTCTTCCTCGACGCCGACGACCACCTCGGCCCCGAGGCCCTGGAGCGCATGGTCGCCATGGCCGACGAACACGGCACGGACGTGGTCCTCGGCAAGGTCGTCGGGGTCAACAGGAACGCCCCGAAGTCGATGTGGGCCAAGAACCTGACCCGCACCGACGTCTTCTCCTCGAACATCAAGTTCACGCTCAGCGCGCAGAAGCTCTTCCGCCGCGACCTGCTCACCCGGCACGGCATGCACTTCGACGAATCGCTGAAGACCGGCGAGGACGCGCTGTTCACGATGGAGGCCTACCTCCGCGCCGACGGAGTCTCCGTGATCGCCGACTACGAGTGCTACTACCTGGTGGGCCGCGACGACGGCAAACACGCCACCAAGAGCGGCGGTTACACCCTGCGCTTCGACTCGGCGCGCGCCCTGATGGGTCTCATCGCCGACCTGGTGCCCCCGGGGCCGCGCCGCGACGCCCTGATGATCCGGCCCTTACTCGTGACCCTGATCCCGCAGTTCGGCCCCGGCTACCTCAAGCAGAGCGAGAAGGTCCGGCGCCACAAGCTCGATCTGGCCGAGCCGCTGCTGGCCGCGTACTGGCACCCCGGCGTCGCGGGCCGCCTCAAGGTCCACGAGCGGCTGCGACTCCACCTGGTCGCCCAGCGGCGAGCCGATCTCCTCGTCGACGTACTGGAGTTCATCAAGGCCAAGAAGGAACCCGAGGCGGTCCTCGAGGACCGGGGCCGCAAGGCCTACCTCGCCTATCCCCACTTCCGCGACCCGGCCGCGGGCATCCCCGACAGCTGCTACGCCCCCACCAACCGCGAGGCGGCCGCCATCGAGGGCTTCAGGCCGCGCAAACGGCGTCTGCCGCGGCTGCGCAGGCTGGCCCGCCGTGTGCTGGGCCCGCGCCGCGCGACGGCGTAGGCGCCCCGAAGGACACCTCCCCGCCGCCCCACCGTGCGCGGGCCCGCCCGCCGGGCTACTGCCGGCCGGACTGAAGCGCCTTGCGCAGGGGCCGCCCCACCGCTCGCCGGGCCCGCCGGTAGACCGAGCGCTCTCCGGTACCGCCCGGTCCCGCGAGGACCCTCGACACCTTGCCGGCCCGTGCCAGTTCACGCCGCAACTGGTCGTTGTCCGTGGACAGTTCGGTGATACGCGTCTGGAGCCAGCCGAAACGCGCGCTGAGCGAGGCGATATCCGCCTCGTTCCAGGGGCGGATCCCGGGCGGGAAGCGGAGGGAGCGGATGCGCTCCTCGTAGGCCGCGCCCGCGTCGCCGTGCGTGAAGGTGTTCTCCAGGCCGTTGCGGTCCAGGAAGCCGATGAAGCGCTCGAAACGCTCCTGGTGGCCGCCCGTCAGGGAGCTGAAGTCGGCCTCCGCGTACAGCTCGGCCGGGTCGAGATCCTCCGGCAGCTTGGTGATCCGCCGGTGCGGGATGCCGAAGTAGCGGCACAGCTCCAGGGTGCGCGAGTCGCCGCACAGCACCGTCGCGGGCGTACCCGCGAGCAGCGCCGCGATGTTGCCGTGGATGCGGGAGCCGAAGGAGAAGTCGAAGTCCCGCAGGTCGTCGATCCAGGTGACCGGGTCGATGTACACGCGGACCTTGTCCTCGCGGTACATCGGGTGGTCGGGGTGCGTGGGCATCGCGGTGACGGCCGCGTTCGGGTCCGACAGGTCGCGCCAGTGCAACTGCCGTGCGTCGCTGAGGTTCTGGCCGATGAAGCGCAGATGCGGATAGCGCGCGTGGGCGCCGTCGATGACACGCCCGAGTCCCTGCGACTTCACCGCGCTGTGCGAGCCGTTCACCGCGATCCGGGACTCCGGGCCGAGTGACTCCGCACGCTTGCGCACGTCGAGGTCCTTGCCGTGTATGAACAGCGAAGGGCAGCCGATGACCTCGACGTCCTTGAACCCCATGTCCTTCAGATAGCGCTCGGTGAACTCGCCGCGCACCCCGATCGAGGCGCTGTGGTCCAGGACCGCGGAGACGAAGTCGCGGACGGACGGTTCCATGGGCTTGAGCCGGGCCGGGTTGTAGCCGAGACCGGTCTGCGCGCCGATGCCCGGCACGACCACCGGGATCTTCAACTTCCTTATGAGCCGCGTCAGTCGCCTGAGCTGCGGTTCGAACGAGGGCCGGAACGCGTTGGCCAGGGGCACGACGAACGCGTCGAACTCCTCGTTGATCCGGCCCGCGGCGCTCACGTCGGTGCGGATGCCGTTGGACACGACCTCGGTCCGCGGTGTTTCGAGGATCTTGTGCGCGGCGTCGCTGAAGATCAGATTGCCCGAGTTGGTGGCGATCACATCCTGGTGGAGGGCCTCCTCCAGGGGGATCACGTCGTACGGACTCTTCCCGGATCTCAGGAGTATGCGCTTCACAGGGTGATCGTTGGCCACAACATGCAACTTAACTTTGCGTCGTCTTTATTTACTATGTGCAACCCGTACAACCTTTTTTGCATACGCGACCTGTGAGCGTCCGACTACGGGGCGCCGTCCGGCAGCTGGACCGGCGGGCGCCGCGTCTTCCCGTTCGCGTAGATTGCCGGGCGGGGCAACGGACCTACGCGAGGGGACACACGGCACGTGGCAGGCGCAAGGCAGAGCGAGACGCACGCCGACGGAAGTGCTGGGGCGCACGCCCACGGGAGCGCTGTCGCGCCCGCCCACCGGAGCGCTGTGGCGCAGGCCCACCGGGTCGTCGTCAAAGTGGGCTCCTCCTCGCTGACCACGGCCTCCGGCGGGCTCGACGCGGACCGTGTCGACGCCCTCGTCGACGTCCTCGCCAAAGGCCGCAGCGGGGGCGAGAGGGAGATTGTCCTCGTGTCCTCCGGCGCCATCGCCGCCGGACTCGCGCCGCTGGGACTGCGTCGCCGCCCCAAGGACCTCGCCCGGCAGCAGGCCGCCGCCAGCGTCGGCCAGGGACTCCTCGTCGCCCGCTACACCGCCTCCTTCGCCCGCTACGGCATCCGCGTCGGGCAGGTGCTCCTCACCTCCGACGACACCAGCCGCCGCGCTCACCACCGCAACGCCTCCCGCACCCTCGACAAGCTCCTCGCGATGGGTGCCCTCCCGGTCGTCAACGAGAACGACACCGTCGCCACGGACGAGATCCGCTTCGGCGACAACGACCGTCTCGCCGCCCTCGTCGCCCACCTCGTCCGGGCCGATCTGCTCGTCCTCCTCTCCGACGTCGACGGCGTGTACGACGGCGACCCGAGCAAGCCGGGCACCTCGCGGATAGCGCAGGTGCACGGCCCCGACGACCTCGCGCACGTCGAGATCGGCAGTGCGGGCAAGGCCGGCGTCGGCACCGGCGGCATGGTCACCAAGGTCGAGGCCGCCCGGATCGCCGCCGCCGCCGGCATCCCGGTGGTGCTGACCAGCGCCGTCCACGCCGCCGACGCCCTGGCGGGCGGGGACACCGGCACGTACTTCCACCCCACCGGCAAGCGGTCCGCCGACCGGTTGCTGTGGCTCCAGCACGCCTCCACCCCGCAGGGCGCCCTCGTGCTGGACGACGGGGCCGTGCGCGCCGTGGTCGAACGGCGCAAGTCCCTGCTGCCGGCGGGCATCGCGGCCGTCGAGGGCGAGTTCACCGCGGGCGACCCGGTCGAACTGCGCGACGGTACGGGCCGGGCGGTCGCACGGGGCCTGGTGAACTTCGACGCCAAGGAGATCCCCCGGCTCATCGGCCGTTCGACCCGGGAGCTGGCGCGCGAGCTGGGCCCGGAGTACGAGCGGGAGGTCATCCACCGTGACGACCTCGTCCTCCTGAACCCGTAGCCCCGCCGGGCGGCGGGCGGCAGCGGGGCCACGAGCCCGAACCTCCGGTCCAAAAATGTTGTGAACGTTTCGCGGACGCCGGCGGCAGCGAGGTGAAACTCCGTAAAAGTGCCACGCGAGGGCTCCCCACCTGCTCAACTTTGTGGCAGGGAGAGTCCGGGATTCAGTACGAACATCGCGTGAAGGAGGCCGTCGTGAGACGAGTGCGCCCTGGGGCGGCGGCGTCCCGCGGTGGTGCCTCTCCCGCCCTCGGCTCCACGCGGGCGGGAGGTCACCCGTCCCGAGCCGCGGGCGAGGAGCGCGCCCTGACGAGCGTCGCCGCCGGTGACACCTACGAGGGCGAGGCACCCGCCGACCTGCCGCGGCTGTGGCACGTCACGCTGAGCGTGTCGGGCGAGGAGGCCCCGCTCAAGGAGGTCCGGCGCGGCCTCGAACAGCTCGCCCACGACCACCCCTTCCTGCTGACCAGCCGCTACGCCAACGACCACGCGGAGATCCGCTACTGGGAGGAGGCCCGCGACCTGCACGACGCCGCGGCCGTCGCCCTGCGCCTGTGGGGCGAGCACCGGCAGACCGCCAAGCTCCCGCCCTGGGAGATCGTCGGCCTGGAGGTCATCGACCGCGAGACGTACCACCAGCGGATCGCGGAGGGGTACGGGCCGCTGCCCGCCACGCCTGTCGGAGTTCACCCCTTTTGAGCCCGTCTCGCGGTGTGGGATGACGAGTGGATCCGTCCCCCCGGCGCACTACCCTTCCTCCATGACCACGCTCTCGCCGTACGACTCCATGTCTCCGGTCACCCAGGCCGCCTACCGCGCGAAGGCCGCAGCCGCCGACCTGGCGCCCCTCCCGCGGGCCGAAAAGGACGACGCCCTGCTCGCGATCGCGGACGCGCTGGAGGTCCGTACGAGCGAGATCGTCGAGGCCAACGCGAAGGACATCGCCCGCGCCCGCGAGGCGGGGACGAGCGAGACCGTCATCGACCGGCTCACCCTCACGCCCGAGCGGGTCCGCGCGATCGCCTCGGACGTCCGCGACGTGGTGTCCCTGCCCGACCCGGTCGGCGAGGTCGTCCGCGGCTCGACCCTGCCGAACGGCATCGACCTGCGCCAGGTCCGCGTCCCGCTCGGCGTCGTCGGGATCATCTACGAGGCCCGCCCGAACGTGACGGTCGACGCGGCCGCCCTCTGTCTGAAGTCCGGCAACGCGGTCCTGCTGCGCGGCTCCTCCTCCGCGTACGAGTCGAACACCGCCCTCGTGCGGGTCCTGCGCGACGCCGTGGGCGGCGCGGGCCTGCCCGCCGACGCCGTCCAGCTGGTGCCCGGCGAGAACCGCGAGTCCGTACGCGAGCTGATGCGCGCCCGAGGCCTCGTCGACGTCCTCATCCCGCGCGGCGGCGCCTCCCTGATCCGCACGGTCGTCCAGGAGTCCACCGTCCCGGTCATCGAGACCGGCACCGGCAACTGCCACGTCTACGTCGACGCCCACGCCGACCTCGACATGGCGATCGACATCCTGATCAACTCCAAGGCGCAGCGGCCCAGCGTCTGCAACGCCGCCGAGACACTCCTCGTCCACCAGGACATCGCCCCCCGGTTCCTGCCGCGCGCCCTGGACGCCCTCGCGGCCGCCGGGGTCACCGTGCACGGCGACGAGCGGGTCCTCGCCTACGCCAAGGACTCCAAGGCCACCGTCGTCGAGGCCACCCCCGAGGACTGGGAGGCGGAGTACCTCTCCTACGACATCGCGGCCGCCGTCGTCGACTCGCTCGACAGGGCCGTGGAGCACATTCGGCTGTGGACCTCCGGTCACACCGAGGCCATCGTCACCACCTCGCAGCCGGCCGCCCGCCGATTCACCCAATTGGTCGATTCGACCACCGTCGCCGTGAACGCCTCGACGCGCTTCACCGACGGCGGTCAGTTCGGCTTCGGCGCCGAGATCGGCATCTCCACCCAGAAGCTGCACGCCCGGGGGCCCATGGGGCTTCCGGAACTCACGAGCACCAAGTACATCGTCACCGGGGACGGGCACGTCCGGCGCTGACACCCGCCCCGGCGGAACCGTCTCGTCAGGTGGATGAATTTCCATACCGTCTGCCCAAATTGACCCCCCAGGTCTACTCTGGATCCGTGCCGGAGGACGTGGGGGGCACGCCGTTCCCTGACGGCTGGGAGCCCGACGACGACCGCGACCGCGGGGGTGCGGACGAAGAGTTCGCCACCGTGGTCTTCGACGAGGACTTCGTACGGGCGGCGGTGATCCACGAGCCGACCGCCGTGGAAAGACTTCTCGCAGCCGCAGAGGCCCGCGCCGAGGCCTCCGAGGCGGAGGCGCGCCGCACGCACTCCCGGGGCGCCCGGGGCGACGACGACCGGTACGAGGACGGCTTCGGCCGCGGCGATTTCGGCCATGATCCCGATCTGGACGATCTGGACGACACCGAGGTCCTGGACGGCCACTACGGCGCACCGGGGACCTATGGCAGGCCCTACGGCAAGCAGACCCGCTGGCACCGCCCCGTGGCCTGGATCCTCGCGCTCGTGATGGGCATCGGCATGGTCGCCCTGGCCTTCACGGCGGTCTACCGGGGAGCTTCCTCCGGCCGGCAGGAACAGGTCCCGCCGCCCGCTTCCACGGGCCTGGAGCAGGGCCAGGAGAGCGTGACCGGTACCGGACCCTCCGCCTCGGCCGACTACTCCCAGCCGGCGGTCTCGGCGGACCCCAGAAGGCCCTGACACCGCGCCCGCCGCGGCGTCGGCCCGCGGGCCGGGAGGACAAGGCCTTCGGGCCCGGGAGGGCAAGGCATTCGGCCCCTCGGACGGCCCGGTGACGGTCCCTCGAACGGCCTGACGGTCCTGGTGAGAACCTGTCAGAACTTGTCGTGTACCACGGCGTTTACCTGAGCTCCGGGAGACCTACTCTGAATGTATGGGCGGGCCTGGAGAACCACCTGAGGGGACACCCGAGGGAGCTCCCGCAGGTGGAGAGGACGAGTACCGATCCGTCGTCTTCGACGAGTCGTTCGTCCGCGCTGCCCGCCTCCAGGAGTTCTCCGCCCAGGAGCGCATGGCCGATCACACACCGGCCGTACGCCGCCGCCCGACCCTCCAGCGCGGCCTGTCCCGGCAGGCGCTGATCCTCGTCCTGCTGATCGCCATAGCCTTCGGCACGGCGATCTACATGGGCGTACGCCACCCGTACCAGACCCCCACCGCCCAGCCCCCCGAGCCGCTGCGGATGACGGTCATACCCCTGTCCCCACAGGCCGCCGTCCCCGGCTCCACCAGCACCGACGAGCTGTACGCCCACAGCCCCGCCGCGCAGTTCCGCATCGGCGCCGAGGGCATCACCCTGCCGGCTTCCCGGCGCACCGCGCACTTCTCCGACAGTCAGGTCGTCACCGCCCTGACCACCGCGAAGGACTATCTCGTCGAGTCCGCCCTCGACCCCGACGTGCTCACCGGCGGCGCCACCCGGCCCGTGCGCATCCTGCTCGATCCGCAGCAGCTCGATCAGTTCGACCAGAGTTTCGAACGGCCGATGGCCGACGGGCGGCACGCCCCCACCGGCTGGCTGGTCCGCTTCGACCCCGCCGGTGCCCAGCTCGCCGACAACAAGATCCGCGTACAGGGCACCCTCCAGGCCGCCGAATTCGACGCGAACACCCTGGAGGTCATCGCCGACCACACCTTCGTGTACGCGCTGAAGCCGACCGGGTCGGACGCGAAGACGCGGGCCTCGCTGTTCACCGTCCGGCGCGAGCTGCACTTCCGCTTCGACCGTGACGACCTGCGCATGCACCAGGCCGAGCTGGCCGTCTCCTACGTCCAGGCCGGCCCGCTCGCCTGCTCCGAGGACTCGGTCAACCGGCTGCATCCGCTGCTCGCGGGACAGACGGCCAAGGCGGGCGGCCCGGCGGGCACCGACCCGTACGCCACCGGGAGCGCCACGGCCCTGTGCGGCTCTCTGGCGAAGAGCGCCCAGCCGAAGGTGTGACCGCTCGCCCGCTCCCCGGCCCGCGCCCGGTGGGTGGGAGCCTCCGCCCCGGTCAGCTGTCGCCGTCGGGACGCCCGTCGCCCGGGTGGTCGTCGCCGGACCCGCCGTCGGAGTTCCGCGGCGGAGCGTCCTTGGTCGCGCCGCCCGTGAAGCCGCCGAAGCCGCGCCGCACCCGGCCCCCGAGGTCTCCCGCACCGCCCGCGATGTCGCTGACCAGCTTCATCAGCGGGTCCTTGGAGTTCTTCACGTCGCTGGCGTAGCTCGCCGCCGACTGGCGGAAGGAGTCCGACACCGAGGTGTCCTTGTCCTCGCTGCGCCGCGGGTAGTGACCGTCCATGATCCGCTGGTAGTCGCGGGACTCCGCCCACTTCTTCAGCTCCGCCGCACGCACCGTGGTGAAGGGGTGGGTGCGGGGCATCACGTTGAGGATCTTCAGGACGGAGTCCCGCAGGTCGCCCCCGGCCTCGTACTCCTCGGCCTGCGCGAGGAACGCGTCCACGTTCATCTCGTGCAGATGGTTGCCGCCCGCGATCTTCATCAGGCCGCGCATCGAGGCACGCAGGTCCTGGCCGACCAGCAGCCCGGCGCGGTCCGCGGACAGCTCCGACTTGCGGAACCACTCGCGCAGCGCCGTGACGATCGCCATGATCGCGAGGTTGCCCAGCGGGATCCAGGCGACCCGGAGGGCGAGGGTGGTGAGGAACAGCAGGATCGTGCGGTACACGGAGTGACCGGACAGCGCATGGCCGACCTCGTGCCCGACGACGGCGCGCATCTCCTCCTCGTCCAGCAGCTCGACGAGCCCCGTCGTCACCACGATGATCGGCTCGTCCAGGCCGATGCACATCGCGTTCGGCTGCGGGTCCTGGGTGACGTACATCGGGGGGACCTTCTCCAGGTCCAGGATGTAGCAGGCGTCCCGCAGCATGGCGTTGAGGTGCGCGAACTGGGCGTCGGAGACGCGCACCGAGTCGGACAGGAACAGCAGCCGCAGGCTGCGCTCGGGCAGCAGGCCGCTGAGCGCCTTGAAGACCGTGTCGAAGCCGCTGAGCTTGCGCAGGGCCACCAGGGCCGAGCGGTCCGCCGGGTGTTCGTACGCCCGCGAGGAGATCCCCTCGAAGCGCCTGCGCTGCCTGCTCGGCACGCTCTCGTGCCCGTTCTGCTCGTGGCCGTCGTCGGACATGTCTTCCCCCATGTGCGTCTGTGTGCCCTATGTGCCCCCAAGGCAGAGCCCAGCCTAGGCGGAGATACCGTTGACGGGCAGTACAGAGAAGGAGTCGTACGCCATGGAGCACATCCCCGCAGCCGCCTGGCTCACCGAGGCCGCGAACGCGGCAGACAAGCAGGGGCCGGGCAATCTGCTCCGCGTCGTGCTGGTCGTCATGGTCGTCGGCGTGGCCCTGACCGCATGGTTCCTGCTGCGCGGGTACAAGCGGGACGACTGACCGCCCGTGGCGCCCGGTTTTCCGGCGCCGCGCGGCAACCGGCGTCCCCAACGGCGGAGTCGGCGTGATCGTGGCCGGGACCCCCGCATACGATGAGCCGACGTCTTTATCCCGCCCACACCGGATAGGTCCTGCCGAGATGAGCTTCCACAGCACCGCTGCACAGTTGGTCACCGTCGCTGCCGAGGGTGAGAACGGCGGCAACCACGAGAGCCTCAGCCCGTACCTGACCGGCGGCGGCGCCCTCTTCATCCTCCTTCTTCTGCTGTGGATCACCACACGCTTCAACCGCGACCGCTGAGCCCCACAGGGCCCGCTCAGGGCCCCTGTCGGCCGGAGCCCGTCGGCCGGGCCGGTAGGGTCTGCACGCATGGGAGAGCAGGACATGCCTACCGGTCCGGCGAGTGACACGGAGAGCGGCACCGGCGGTTCCGCCAAGGGCGGCACGGCCGGCATCGTCGGCCGTGTGACGACCGGTCCCGGAAACGGTCCCTCGAATCCGGGCAAGCGCCGCCTCGGCGTCATGGGGGGAACGTTCGACCCGATCCACCACGGGCACCTCGTGGCGGCCAGTGAGGTCGCCGCGCAGTTCCACCTCGACGAGGTGGTCTTCGTGCCGACGGGGCAGCCGTGGCAGAAGACCGACCGCCAGGTCACTCCGGCCGAGGACCGCTACCTGATGACGGTCATCGCGACCGCCGAGAACCCTCAGTTCTCGGTGAGCCGCATCGACATCGACCGCGGCGGCCCGACCTACACCACGGACACCCTGCGCGACCTGCGCGCGCTCAACCCCGACACGGACCTCTTCTTCATCACCGGCGCCGACGCCCTGGGCCAGATCCTCACCTGGCGGTACACGGAAGAACTGTTCTCCCTCGCGCACTTCATCGGGGTCACCCGGCCCGGTCACACCCTGACCGACCCGGGGCTGCCCGAGGGCGGTGTCTCGCTCGTCGAGGTTCCCGCGCTCGCCATCTCGTCCACAGACTGCCGTGCGAGAGTCGCCAAGGGCGACCCCGTCTGGTACCTGGTGCCGGACGGTGTGGTGCGCTACATCGACAAGCGCGAGTTGTACCGCGGCGAGTGAGCCGAGAGGGGCACCGGTGAACGACCGATACGACGGATACGCGGGCGGCGACCAGTACGAGCTCGTCGGCTACGACGAGTTCGGGCAGCCTGTGTACCGACAGGTGTCGCAGCAGCCCCAGCAGCAGGGCTACGACCCCTACGGCTCCCAGCCCCAGGGCTACGGCTACGACCCGTACGCCTCGGGCCGCCCGCAGCCCGGCTCTCCCTACGGCACCGACGGACAGCAGCCGGCGTCGTACGACACCGGGCAGCAGCAGGCCGTGCCGCCCTACGACGCGGCCCGACAGCCGTCCGCGCCCCCGTACGACCCTTACGGCACCGGTGGCCCCGCCGCGGGCGCTCCGGGCCCGTACGACCCCTACGGGCAGGCCGCGGGCCCGGGCACCGGGCAGCAGCCGCGCGTGGCCGAGCAGACCGCCTACATCCCGCAGCAGGCGGGGCCCGCGGAGGACGAGGAATCCCGGGCGGGCCGCGACTACCGCACCGAGCAGTTCGCGTTCGTCGAGGAGCAGGCGGACGACTCCGAGGACGTCATCGACTGGCTGGCGTTCACCGAGAACCGCACCGAGCGCCGCGAGGAGGCCAAGCGCCGCGCCCGCAGCCGCGTCGTCGCCCTGGTCGTGGTGCTCGCCCTCGTCGCGGTCGGCGGCGTCGGCTACCTCTGGTACGCGGGCAAGCTGCCCGGCACCTCCTCGGACGGCAAGCCGGGTGCGACGACCGCCGTGGGCGCCCAGAACCGCGACGTGATCGTCGTCCACCTGCACAACACGAAGGGCGGCGGCACCTCCACGGCCCTGCTCGTCGACAACACCACCACCAAGCAGGGCACCACCGTCCTGCTGCCCAATTCGCTCGCCATGACGGACGACAACGGCTCGACGACCACGCTGGCCAAGTCCGTCGACGACGACGGAACCTCCGGCACCCGGGACGCGATCGACACGGTGCTCGGGACCGACATCCAGGGCACCTGGCGCCTCGACACCCCGTACCTGAACAACCTCGTCGAACTCGTCGGCAACATCGACATCACCACCAACACCGACGTGCCCGACCCCGACGCGAAGAAGAAGGGGCAGGCGCCCCTCGTCAAGAAGGGCGAGGACCAGACCCTCAGCGGCAGGATGGCCGTCGCCTACGCCACCTACCGGGCCTCCGGCGAGGCCCAGAACGCGCAGCTGGAGCGGTTCGGAGCGGTCATGCAGGGCGTGCTGCGCAAACTGTCCTCGGACAAGCAGGCCGCGACCACCACCGTGCAGACGCTCGCCCAGATCCTCGATCCGCCGCTGACCGACGCGGACCTCGGCGCCTTCCTCGCGAAGCTCGCCGACCTCGCCAAGGGCGGCGACTACAAGACCGCGCTGCTGCCCGTGCAGCAGGACGGCACGCTCAGCGAGAGCGCCAGCAACAGCGTGATCAAGGACGTGCTCGGCGGCACCGCCAAGAGCCCCGACGCCGACGCGGCCGTCCGGGTCGGGATCAAGAACGCCACGGGTACCAAGGGCGCCACCGAGCAGGCCCGCGTCGTCCTGGTCAACGGCGGCTACACCTTCCTCGACTCGGGAACGGGTGCCGTGCAGACCGTGTCGCGGATCACCTACTCCGACGCGGCCAAGAAGGCCGACGCCACCGAGGTCGCCAAGACACTGGGGCTGCCCGCCGGCTCCGTGAAGAAGGGCACGGTGACGTCCAACGCGGACGTGTCCGTGGTCCTCGGCCAGGACTACAAGCTGAGCAGCCCCACGGGCTGACCGGCTTCTCCCGGGGCGGCCGACGGCCCGCCCCGGGAGGTCCGGGGGCCGCCCGCCGGGCGCCCCGGACCGGGGCCCGGGAAACGCGTGGGGCCTCCTCGGCGGTCCGTGAGACCCTTGAGTCATTACTGACCGCCTACGGAAAGCCGCGTAGTGACCGCCACGGACCGCTCCATCGAGCTCATCAACACCGCCGCACAGGCGGCCGCCGACAAGCTCGCGCACGACATCATCGCCTACGACGTGAGCGACGTACTGTCGATCACCGACGCCTTCCTGCTGGCGTCCGCTCCCAACGACCGCCAGGTCAAGTCGATCGTCGACGAGATCGAGGAGCGGCTCAGCAAGGAGCTCGGCGCCAAGCCGGTGCGCCGCGAGGGCGACCGCGAGGCCCGCTGGGTGCTGCTCGACTACGTGGACATCGTGGTGCACGTGCAGCACAGCGAGGAGCGTGTCTTCTACGCCCTGGAGCGGCTCTGGAAGGACTGCCCGGAGCTCGACCTGCCCGCCGACGCCAAGGCGACCCGGGGCAAGGCCGCCGAGCACGCCAAGCTCCAGGCCGAGGAGGACGCCGCCGAACTGGGAGAGCTCCGGTGAGCGTCGAGGCCGGGAAGAAGCCCGGCCGGGGCCGCCGCATCATCCTGTGGCGGCACGGCCAGACCTCCTGGAACCTGGAGCGCCGCTTCCAGGGCTCGACGGACATCGAGCTGACCGAGACCGGCGTCGGCCAGGCCCGTCGCGCCGCCCGGCTGCTCGCCTCGCTGGAGCCGGACGCCATCGTCGCCTCGGACCTCAAGCGCGCCGCGGCGACGGCCGCGGAGCTGTCCGAGCTCACCGACCTCGACGTCGCCCACGACGAGGGCCTGCGCGAGACGTACGCGGGCGTCTGGCAGGGGCTGACGCACGAGGAGATCATCGGCCGGTACGGCGACGAGTACGCCGCCTGGAAGCGCGGTGAGGCGGTGCGCCGCGGCGGGGGCGAACTGGAGACCGAGGTCGCCGACCGCGCCGCCCCCGTGGTGCTGCGGCACGCCGACAAACTCCCCGAGGACGGCACCCTCGTGGTGGTCAGCCACGGCGGCACCATCCGCACCACCATCGGCCGTCTCCTCGGCCTGGAGTCCCGTCACTGGGAGAGCCTCGGCGGCCTCTCCAACTGCTGCTGGTCCGTCCTCGGGGAGGGCGCCCGCGGCTGGCGGCTCCTGGAGCACAACGCCGGCACCCTGCCGGAACCCGTGCTCGGGGACGACGACTGAGCGGCCCGCTGTCCGGTCCCGGGGCCCGTCGGGACCGGATTTCACTTTCTGGCTGGTCGCAGGCTAAGGTTCTTCTTGTTCGGCCCGCTGAGCGGGAAGAACGCACGGGGCTATAGCTCAGTTGGTAGAGCGCCTGCATGGCATGCAGGAGGTCAGGAGTTCAATTCTCCTTAGCTCCACACAATGACTCTCTTTGGAGTTGTCAAAGATCGGTGATGAAGGATCCCGTTCCCGTCAGGGAGCGGGATTTTTCGTTGTCGTCCCCGTGGTCTCCTGCGTCATCAGCGCCCGCAGCCGCGCCACGCGCAGGCTCGTCTCCTCGTCCACCGGCTGGTAGACCACGATCCGGCACTCCGGCAGACCGTGGATGGACAGGGAGACCGAGGTCATCCGCATCGTACCGACCGCCGCGTGCCGGAAGGTCTTCACCCGCGGGCCGGGCGGCACCACGTCGCCGTTGCGCCACAGCCGGGCGAAGTGCGGACTCGCCTCCGACAAGCGGCATATGAAGTCCTCCCAAGCCGGCTCGCCGGCATGCAGCCCGTAGGACGAACGCAGCGTCGCCACCATCACCGGGAGCTCGGACTCCCGGAACACCAGGGGACAGGCCGGCTCGGGCACGGTGAACAGCGTCCACAGCGCGTTGCCCATGCCCGAGTTGGCGGTCTGGGGCGTGAAGAACACGTCGCGGTAGGCGCGGTTGGTGGCGAGGATGTCGAAGCGCGCGTTGTAGACCACGGCAGGGTGCGGGTCGACGGCGTCGATGACGCCCTGGATCTCCGGTCCGACGGCTCGTGCGGCGGCCGGGGGATCCTGCTCGTACGGGACCTCGGCCAGGTGGTACAGGTGCTCGCGCTCGGGCTGGTCCAGGCGCAGTGTCCGGGCGACCGCGTCCAGGACCTGTGGGGAGGCGTTGATCGGCCGCCCCTGTTCGAGCCAGGTGTACCAGGTGACACCGACGCCGGAGAGCTGGGCCACCTCCTCGCGGCGCAGCCCCGGCGTGCGCCGCCGGAAGCCCGGCGGCATCCCGACGTCCGCGGGTGTCACCCGCGCCCGCCTGCTGCGCAGAAAGGCGGCCAGCTCCGGCCTGCGGCGTTGTGTCGTGCTCATCGGCTCCACATCCCCCGTCACCATGGTCCGTGCCGGACCCGACCGCTGCCAGGTGCTGTCACTACCAGCATCGAGGGGCTCTCGTTACCGGTATCCGGCCGCCGCCACGCTCGACGGCATGACGACGACAACCCCCGCGGGCACAGGGCCCGCACGCGGTCCAAGTCCTGCTGACAGTAAAAACCCTGGCACTGACAATCGGCCGGGACGACTGCTCGCGGTCGTGCTCGCGGCCCAGTTCATGGCACTGCTCGACGTGTTCATCGTGAACGTCGCGGTGCCCACCATCGGCTCCGAACTCCACGCGTCCGGCGCGGGGCTGCAGATGGTGGTCGCCGGATACTCCATCTCCTACGCCGTGCTGCTGATCACCGGAGCCCGGCTGGGCGACCGGCTCGGCCACCGCCGTGTCCACCTGGTCGGACTCGCCGGCTTCACCGCCGCCTCACTGGCCTGCGGACTGGCCCAGGGAACGGGGGAGTTGATCGCCTTCCGGCTGGTGCAGGGCGCCGGCTCGGCGGTGATGATCCCGCAGGTCCTCAGTCTGATCCAGCGCAACTTCACCGGCGAGGCACGGGCGCGCGCCCTCGGCGCGTACGCGGCCGTCCTGGCCACCGGCGCCGCCGCCGGACAGGTTCTGGGCGGCGTACTCGTCAGCGCCGATCTCTTCGGCACGGGCTGGCGGCCGGTGTTCCTCGTCAACGTGCCCGTCGGTCTCGTCCTCCTGGCCGTCGGCCGACGGGTTCTGCCGCGGGACGACGCCCGGGCCCTGGAACGCTCGCGCGGCCTCGACGTGCCGGGGCTCGTGCTGCTCGCCGCCGCCGTCTCCCTGTTCACCGTGCCGCTCGTGCTCGGGCAGGAGGAGGACTGGCCGCTGTGGTCGTGGTTCTCGCTCGGGTCGGCCGCGGTGTTCTTCGCCCTGTTCTGCCGGTACGAGTCCCGGCTGGCCCGGCGCGGCGGAGCTCCGCTGATCGCGCCGCGGGTGCTGCGTCATCCCGGCATCGGTCTCGCGGTCTTCCGGCTGCTGGCCGTGATGGCGGTCAACGCGGGCTTCCTGTTCTCGCTCACCCTGCACATCCAGGGCGGGCTCGGCTACAGCGCCCTGCGGGCGGGTCTCACCTTCGCGCCGACCGCGGTGATCTTCGGCCTGGTCGGCCTGACCTGGCGCAACTGGCCCGCCTCCTGGCAGCGTGCCCTGATACCGGCCGGCTTCGTGCTCACCGCGGGCTCCGTGGCCGGCGTAGGAGCCGTCCTCCACGGCGGGGGCGACGGCGGAGCGTGGCTGTACGTGGCGTTCGCGGGTGTCGGGGCCGGGCTCGCGCTCGGGTTCAGCCCCACGCTCACCAGGGCGCTGGCGACGGTGCGGCCCGAGGACGCGGCGGACGCCAGCGGACTGCTCGCGACCGTCACCCAGCTCGGTCAGCTGATCGGTGTGGCGGCCTTCGGAACTCTGTTCTTGAACCGGCTTGAGTCACTTGGGGCTCCGGGGGCGTATACCTCTGCGGACGCGCTCCTCACATGCATGTACGCGCTGGCCGCGACGGCCTTGGTGGGTGCCGTGTCCGGACTGGTACGAAGGCGTCGCTGACCGTATTGCTCCGGCCGTGGCAGAATCAAACGGCCGGAAGGGGGCGCGGCCCGACGGGAGGGAGTAGCGATGCCTGCGAGCATCCGCGAGGAGGTCGACGATCTCCTCGAAGTGGCACCGAGACGGAAAAAAGCCACTCTCCTCGACTGCCCTTCCTGCGGATCGGTCCACGTCGCCCAGGTCCTCGGCGACAACGGCGGGATCTCCTACGTGTGCACGGCCTGCGGCCACAGCTGGAGCTGATCGATGGGTGCACACAGGCGGAAGTGCGATTGGTGCGGCAGTGGTACGCCGATCGTCCGCGACATGGAGCCGGTCAACCACGACTACCAGTACTGGTGCGAGGAGTGCGCGCGGGCGCTGATCATAAAAGGCGACCCGATCGAGACGTACCGCGAGCTGGAGGGCGAGCCGATCTACGGACGGCTCCTCGACGAGCACTGCACCCTCAAGCGGTTCTACTCGTTCGCCACAGCCTGACCCCGACCAGGGTCAGGAAGGCGCACCCGGCTCCCACGTAGAGGGACGACAGCGTCAACTCGACGCCGTTCTGGTGCAGTTCCAGCCTGCCCGGACCATGTGGCACCCACCACAGGGAGTAGGTGCAGAAGGCCAGAGCCGCGCAGACGGCCGCCGTGCGGCTCTTCGTGGCGAGGAGCAGCACCATAGGCACGCACCACACCCAGTGGTGCGACCACGACACGGGACTGATCAGCAGGGCCGTCACCGCGCAGGCGACCGTCGCCCAGGCCCGCAGCCCGCGCAGCTCGGCGGCGACGGCCACGGCGAGGCCCAGAACGCCCGTCAGGGCCGCGGAGACGGCCCACAGGGCCCCGGGCTCGGTGGTGCGCAGCAACCGGGCCAGCAGGCCGCGCAGCGACTGGTTGGCGGTGTCCTCGACGAGCCCGACCCGGCCGGCCTCGAAGACCATGCGGGTCCAGAACCGCGAGGAGTCGTGCGGCAGCAGGGCCGCCGCCAGCAGTGTCGCCCCGGCGAACGCGACGGCGGCCCCGCGCGCGTGGCGCAGCCAAGGCCCCGCCGTGCCCTTGCCGGAGCGCTCCACGACACCGGTGACCAGCAGGAACACCGCGAACAGCGCGGGCGTCAGCTTGATCGCCGCGGCGATCCCGATGCCCACCCCGGCCCAGCGGTGCCCCGGTCGCCGTGACAGATCCCACAGCACCAGTACCGCCAGCAGCAGATTGATCTGGCCGTACCGCAGCGTCGTCCACACCGGCTCGCACCACACGGCCGCCGCCGCCACCCACCAGGCGCCCTCCACGCGCGCGTGGCCCACGAGTCGCAGCGAGAGTGCGACGAACGCCACAAGGAGGGCCAGGTTTCCGGCGGTGGCCACCGCGCGCATGCTCGTCGTGTCCAGCAGCGTCAGCGGCGTGAACAGCAGCGCCGCGAAGGGCGGGTAGGTGGTGGGCAGATGGGCCTCGGTCGTGCGCAGCGCGTAGAGGTCGCCGCCCGCACGGACGGTCTCTCCCTCCGCCCGGTAGACCATCAGATCGATCATCGACACGTGCGCGGCCCGCTGCGCCCACCAGAAGGCCGCGAACGACAGCATGCACACCCCCACGGCGACGGGTGTACGGCGTCTGACACGGGGGAGCGCGATCACGGTCACGAAGGCCGACACTAGCCCCCGAATCCGTACAGAAGGGAAACGATTTGGTGATGCACCCAGGTGACCGTGTAATGTTGGCGTCGCCGCCGGGGGAACCGGGCGACACGGTCGACATGCGGCTCCGCCGCAAGACCGCGAGGGGCTATAGCTCAGTTGGTAGAGCGCCTGCATGGCATGCAGGAGGTCAGGAGTTCAATTCTCCTTAGCTCCACAGACGTTGATGGCGGGCCACCCGATCGGGTGGCCCGCTTCTTCGTGTTCAGCGACCGCTGCCGAGTGCCCGCCGGCCGCGTCCCTGGGAGAGCACCGGCAGGTTGTTCCGCGCGGGGGCCGAGGACCGGGTGTCCTCCTCGATGCGCAGGGCGAGCGCCGGGCAGCGCCGCACGGCGCGCAGTGCCTTCGCCTCCGCGTAGCGGGGCACGGAGGCCTGGGCGACGGTGGGGAAGCCGTCGGCGCCCAGCTCGAAGACCTCCGGAAGGATGTCGGCGCACAGGCCGTGACCGCGGCACAGCGTCCAGTCCACGAAGATCTTCTGCCGGCTCGGGCCGGTCTCCTCCTGGGCCTGGCCGCCCGGAATGCCCGTGGGCTGCCTGCCGCCCTCGAACAGCGGCAGAACGCCCTCCACGGGCCTTCCGCAGCCGTTTCCGAGGACGTGCGCGGCGAGGTCGTCGGTGAACGCCTTGATGGTCGACTCGATGAACATCGCCGAGCCGTCCGGGTGGGAGCAGGCACCGCGCCGCTTCACGGCCTTGGCGACCTGCTTGACGGCCTCCAGGGCCGCCGGGCCACCGCCGTTGAGGATGTCCTCCAGGCCGCGCGCCGCGGCGGGCAGGCCGAGGTAGCAGGGGCCGCACTGACCCGCGCTCTCCTCGGCCAGCCACTGCGCCACGCGCAGCGACTCGCCCAGGGGGCACGTCTGCTGGGTGATCGGGAGGATCGCGCCCGCGCCGAGCGCGCCGCCCACCGCGTCCAGCGAGTTGCGCGAGACGATCGCCTCGTTGAGCGTCGCCGCGTCCAGCCACTTGCCGTGGTAGCCGCCGGTCAGTACGCCCTGCGGCATCGGCGGGGCGCCGGCGAGCTGCAGCACGTACCGCAGCGGCACGCCGGTCGGCACCTCGATCACCATGGGGCGGGCGACCGCCCCGGAGACGGTGAGCAGGACGGTGCCGGGCTCGTCGTACAGACCGGTGTTGCGGTAGCGGTCCGGCCCGATGCGCGCGGCGATCGCCAGCTGGGCGAAGGTCTCGGCATTGGACAGCAGCGTCGGCGCCCCGCCGACGCCGCTCTGCGACGCACTGATCTTGCGGCCGGGCGGGATGGCCGGGCCGCCGTCGATGGAGCGGACCAGTGAGGCGGCAGCGCCGGTCACCATCCGCACCGGGTTGCGCTGCACGCGCGCGCGGAGGGCGGATCCGCGCCGGTTGCTCAAGCCGCGCTCGGCGAGCGCGGCTTCCATCGAGGCCTGCGTGGACGCACGCGTCACCCCGATGACCAGGGTGCGCGCACCCATGGCCTCCGCCGCCAGCAGGGCGCCGTCCAGGATGAGGTGCGGGGCACGGTTGATGAGCACCGTGTCCTTGCGGCAGGCCGGTTCGTCCTCACTTCCGTTCACGACCACCACGGGGCGGATGCCCTTCTGGATGGCCGATTCGGCTACCGAGCGCAGTTTCTTGGCGAAGGGGAAACCCGCGCCGCCGCGCCCCTTCAGAGAGATGGCCTCGGCGAGGCCCGCGAGTTGTTCGCCACCCATCGGTTCGAGCGGCCCGTGCACCTTGAGGTGCATGGGCAGATCGAGTCGTTCAACCAGGTCGAAGCCCGACGTGAGCTGCGGAAGTCCGACTACACGGACTTCCGGGACGTCGGGCAGGGCCTCGTTCACCTAAAGCCTCCGCTGGGGGCGTTCCATGATTCACCAGGGCCAGGAGCGTCGTAGGCGCCCG
Source organism: Streptomyces siamensis (assembly GCF_039543605.1). NCBI lineage: Bacteria > Bacillati > Actinomycetota > Actinomycetes > Kitasatosporales > Streptomycetaceae > Streptomyces > Streptomyces siamensis. The sequence continues at coordinate 618,833 of NZ_BAABKB010000002.1, forward strand.
GCAGTACTTCAGTCGTGGGACCGCTGTCGTACGTGTCGTTGGTGTTGTACGTGCCGTAGGAGGGGTTCGTCTCACCGGTGTCGTACAAGTCACTTGTTCCGTAGGCGCCGGCGGCCGAATTGTCGTAGACGGGGACGTTGTATCCCGTGTCGTTCAGCGGGTCGTAGGCCGACTGGGGCGCCTCGCCGACGGGGGGCGGCGAGGGGATGGGCCAGCTGCCCGACGTGCTGCTGCCGTCGACGCGCGGGAACGTCTCCGTGGGCTGCATCTCCAGGGGCATCTGGTAGCGCTCGGTCTGGCCCTGCCCGGCGCCGTCCGCGCCCGGTGCCCCGCCCGACACGGCGCGGTAGGCGGCCGCGAAGCCGGACATGCCGGTGCCGGTGGCGGCGGTGTCCTGGGCCACGTCGTACAGGCCCGACGCGGACGGGGTGCGCTGCGGCGGCACGAACGTGTCCTGGGCGGACCGCCTCGCGGAGCGTCCTTCGAAGCCGGGGCGCGCGGACTGCGCCGCGGTGCCGCGGGAGGCTTCCAGGTCCTCCCGCGCACGGGCGCCGAGGCCGTTGTTCTCCCCGAGGGCCGACAGGATGCGGTCGGCGACCTTGCGCTTGAACGGGGCGGACGCCGAGCGCAGCGCCAGGGCGCCCATCACGGCGACCAGGCAGAGGCTGTAGGACACGGTGACGTACGGCTTGGCGGCGCGACCCGCGTAGAGGCCGTGCACCAGGGCCGAGCACCAGGCCGGGTAGGCCAGCATGTGCACGGCCCGCCAGCGTGCCGCGACCGGCGCGGGGGACGCGAAGGCGCTGCGCAGCGCGCCGGTGATGGCCGTGAAGATCATCAACAGGCCGGCCAGCGAGCCCAGGCCGATCAGCCCGTTGCTGCCCGTGACGCCGAGCCCGAAGGGGACCAGCGCGGCGATCAGGGTGGTGTGGTCGAGTGCCAGCTTGACCGTGATGTGCAGCAGCAGGAAGGCGACCGAGGAGACGGCGGTCGTCCGGTGCACGGCCTGTGCGACGAGCCGCTGGCGCGTGTTCAGGAAGAGCCGGTCGGTGGCGAGGAGTCCCCAGATGACCGAGCAGGTGAGGGCGACCAGCGAGAGCACGCCGGCGCCGAAGTTGAGGAAGTCGCGCAGGCCGTCACCTCCGACCAGCACGACCAGGGGGATGAGCAACAGAGCGGCAGCCGTCATCGCCCCGTAGGCCGAGCGGCCCGGCCGGGGTATCGAGCTGTTGTTGCGACGAGGGTTCATGGGGGTTACTCCCAACGGTTCGGGGAAGCGGTCCCGAAGCGGCACTCTAAGTGGAGCCATACCGAGGAGTACGAGGTTTGAGTTATTGCGTTGTTACCAAAGGGCAATCGGGTCTTTGTGTTGTCCCTTAGGGGCTGTTACGCGAAGTAATATTTGAATATCGTTCAGCTTTTTTCGGTGATCGGGACGGTGGCACGGCGTGCCGGGCGGCCCGGAACCTCGTCGCGACGTCCGCGGCGGCTGCGGTACCCTGACGCCATGCGTGCCGTACGCCTTCTGCTTAGCGAGCCGCGCTGATCAGTCCTGACCACTGAAGAGATCGTGGTCGGAATCGGCGCGGCGTCCCCTCCTGTGCGAGGGGCTTTTTCATTTCCGCTGGCAGAGACGATCGATGGAGCTTTGAGGATCATGAGCGAGACGACTACCGCTGCCACCGCCGAGGTGGCCGCGCCGCACCGCTACACGGCCGGGCTGGCCGCTGAGATCGAGGCACGCTGGCAGGACTTCTGGGACGCCGACGGCACGTACGAGGCGCCCAACCCGAGCGGTGACCTGGCCGGGGACCCCGAGCTGGTCGCCAAGCCCAAGAAGTTCATCATGGACATGTTCCCGTACCCCTCCGGTGCGGGCCTGCACGTGGGCCACCCCCTGGGCTACATCGCCACCGATGTATTCGCCCGGTTCCAGCGGATGACCGGCCACAACGTCCTGCACACGCTGGGCTTCGACGCCTTCGGCCTGCCCGCCGAGCAGTACGCCGTGCAGACGGGCACGCACCCGCGGGTCTCCACCGAGGCCAACATCGAGAACATGAAGGCCCAGCTGCGCGGCCTGGGCCTGGGCCACGACAAGCGCCGGTCGTTCGCCACGATCGACCCGGACTACTACAAGTGGACCCAGTGGATCTTCCTGCAGATCTTCAACTCCTGGTACGACGAGGAGGCCGCCAAGGCCCGTCCCATCGGCGAGCTGGTCGCCCAGTTCGAGAGCGGTGACCGTGCCGTCCAGGGCGCCGACGGCACCACGCGCGCGTGGAACGAACTGACCGCCTCCGAGCGCGCGGACGTCCTGAGCGAGTACCGCCTGGCGTACGCCTCCGACGCGCCGGTCAACTGGTGCCCCGGGCTGGGCACCGTGCTGGCCAACGAGGAGGTCACCGCCGACGGCCGCTCCGAACGCGGCAACTTCCCCGTCTTCAAGGCCAAGCTGCGCCAGTGGAACATGCGCATCACCGCGTACGCCGACCGGCTGCTGGACGACCTGGACGCGCTGGACTGGCCCGAGGCCATCAAGCTGCAGCAGCGCAACTGGATCGGCCGCTCCGAGGGTGCCCGCGTCGACTTCCCGATCGACGGCGAAGCGATCACGGTCTTCACCACCCGCCAGGACACCCTGTTCGGCGCCACCTACATGGTGCTGGCCCCCGAGCACCCGCTGGTCGAGAAGTTCACCCCGGACGCATGGCCCGAGGGCACCCATGAGGTGTGGACGGGCGGGCACGCGACCCCCGCCGAGGCCGTCGCCGCCTACCGCACCCAGGCCGCCTCCAAGTCCGACGTCGAGCGCCAGGCCGAGGCCAAGGACAAGACCGGCGTCTTCACCGGCACGTTCGCCACCAACCCGGTCAACGGCGAGCAGGTCCCGGTCTTCATCGCCGACTACGTGCTGATGGGCTACGGCACCGGCGCGATCATGGCCGTCCCCGCGCACGACACCCGCGACTTCGCGTTCGCCCGCGCCTTCGAGCTGCCCATGCGCTGCGTCGTGGAGCCCTCGGACGACCGCGGCACGGATGCGTCCACCTGGGACGACGCCTTCGCCTCGTACGACGCGAAGATCGTCAACTCCGCAGGCGAGGAGATCTCCCTGGACGGCCTGGGCGTCGTCGACGCCAAGGCCCGCATGACGGAGTGGCTGGAGCGCAAGGGCATCGGCGAGGGCACGGTCAACTTCCGGCTGCGCGACTGGCTGTTCAGCCGCCAGCGCTACTGGGGCGAGCCCTTCCCGATCGTCTACGACGAGGACGGCATCGCCCACTCGCTGCCCGAGTCGATGCTGCCCCTGGAGCTGCCGGAGGTCGAGGACTACTCGCCGCGCACCTTCGACCCGGACGACGCGAACACCTCCCCCGAGACGCCGCTGTCCCGCAACGAGGACTGGGTCAACGTCACGCTGGACCTGGGCGACGGCCCCAAGAAGTACCGCCGCGAGACCAACACCATGCCCAACTGGGCCGGTTCCTGCTGGTACGAGCTGCGCTACCTGGACCCGCACAACGACCAGAAGCTGGTCGACCCGGCCATCGAGCAGTACTGGATGGGCCCGCGCGAGGGCCGGCCGCACGGTGGCGTCGACCTGTACGTCGGCGGCGCCGAGCACGCCGTGCTGCACCTGCTGTACGCGCGCTTCTGGTCCAAGGTGCTGTTCGACCTGGGCCACGTCTCCTCGGCCGAGCCGTTCCACAAGCTGTTCAACCAGGGCATGATCCAGGCCTTCGTGTACCGCGACAGCCGTGGCATCGCGGTGTCGGCCGCCGAGGTGGAGGAGCGCGACGGCGCCTACTACCACCAGGGCGAGAAGGTCTCCCGGCTGCTGGGCAAGATGGGCAAGTCCCTGAAGAACGCCGTCACTCCGGACGAGATCTGCGCCGAGTACGGCGCGGACACTCTGCGTCTGTACGAGATGGCGATGGGCCCCCTGGACGTCTCCCGGCCGTGGGACACGCGCGCGGTGGTGGGCCAGTTCCGCCTGCTGCAGCGACTGTGGCGCAACGTCGTCGACGAAGCGACCGGTGAGGTCACCGTCGTGGACGCCGAACCGGACGAGGAGACGCTGCGCGCCCTGCACAAGGCGATCGACGGTGTCCGCCAGGACCTGGAGGGCATGCGGTTCAACACCGCCATCGCCAAGGTCACCGAGCTGAACAACCACCTGACCAAGGCGGGCGGCCCCGTCGCCCGCTCGGTCGCCGAGCCCCTGGTACTGCTGATCGCGCCGCTGGCCCCGCACATCGCCGAGGAGCTGTGGCGTCGGCTGGGCCGTACCGACTCGGTCGTCCACCACGACTTCCCGGTCGCCGACCCGGCGTACGTCGTCGACGAGACCGTGACCTGCGTCGTGCAGGTCAAGGGCAAGGTCAAGGCGCGCCTGGAGGTCTCCCCGGCCATCTCCGACGAGGAGCTGGAGAAGGTGGCGCTGGCCGACGAGAAGGTCGTGGCGGCGCTGGGTGGCGCGGGCATCCGCAAGGTGATCGTGCGCGCGCCGAAGCTGGTCAACATCGTGACGGCCTAGCCGTCCCGCCCGCCCGGCCGCCGGGCGGGCTCGGGGTAGTCCCCTACGGGCAGGTTCGGGGTTCTCCAGGAACTCCGAACCTGCCCGTGGCGTTTACCGTTGAAGAGCGCGACGACACCTGTCGCGGCAATGGAGGAGGAGCGTGGTGGGAACCTTGATCACAGTAATCGCGCTGCTCTTCCTGCTGTTCGTGGTACTCGGCGCGTACGCCACGGTGAAGGTGATCGGCGCCGCCAAGCGCGGTGTGGACCGCACGATCTCGCAGGCACGCCGCACGGTCGAGGACACCACGCTGCGTGCCAGGACCCTCGCCCAGCCCGGCCCGACGGGCGAGCTCGCCGAGCTCCGCCTCAAGCTGCGCACCTCCATGCGCGCCACGCAGGACGCGCTGCACGCGGGCGTGGCGGACGACGAGTCCCTCAAGGAATCCCTGGGCCTCTTCGAGCGGCTCAGTGCGCACGGGCACGAACTGGACGACGAGCTCAAGCGCCTGGAGAGCGAGCCCGACCGGGCCACGCTCGCCGCCCGGCTGCCCGCCCTGCGCGAGCGCACCGAGCGCATCACCCAGTCCGCGGACTCGCTGCGCTGGGCCGCGCGCGACCGGGCCCGCCGCTTCGCCGACGACGACCTGGACTCGCTCAGCGCGCAGATCGACGTGGAAGCCGGAGCACTGCGGCACTGGACCGAGGAACCGGGACCGGCCGCCGCCGGCTGGCCCGAGGCACCTGCGGCGGACGGGGCCGCGTCCGGCGGGCAGACCTGGCCGGAGAGCCCGGAGTCCCGCCGGGCCGAGGAGCCGACCCGGTCCGCCATCGACCCGCCGGTCCGAGGCCCTGCCTACCCCTGGCAGAAGAAGCCCCGCCCCGAGAGCACGACTTGATCCGGTCGCTGCGACAGGAGCTGGTAGGGGCCGGGCTGCCGCCCGGCCACGCCGACAGGTAACCTCCAGCTCATGTCCCGCCATGTCGCGATCGTCACCGATTCAACGGCCTACCTGCCGCCGCGGACGATGGAGCGCCACGGCATCACAGCGGTGCCCCTGACCGTGGTCCTCGGCGACCAGGCGCTCGAAGAGGGCACCGAGATCTCGGCCCGCGCCCTGGCCCAGGCGCTGCAGAAGCGCCGCTCCGTCACCACGTCCCGGCCCAGCCCCGAGGTCTTCGCCAAGGCCTATCGCAAGGTCGCCGAATCGGGCGCCACCGGCATCGTCTCCCTCCACCTGTCCGCGGAGCTGTCCGGCACGTACGACGCGGCGGTCCTCGCGGCACGGGAGGCTCCGGTGCCCGTGCGTGTGGTGGACACCGGAATGATCGCGATGGCGCTCGGCTTCTGCGCCCTCGCCGCGGCCGAGTCCGCCGAAGCGGGCGGCACGGTCGACGAGGCGGTCACCGCCGCCGAGAAGCGGGCCGCGGGCACCACCGCCTACTTCTACGTCGACACCCTCGACTACCTGCGCCGCGGCGGCCGGATCGGAGCGGCCCAGGCGCTGCTGGGTTCCGCGCTCGCGGTGAAGCCGCTGCTGCGCCTGGACGACGGCCGCATCGAACCTCTGGAGAAGGTGCGGACGGCGTCCAAGGCGATCGCCCGGCTGGAGGAGATCGTGGCCGAGCGCGCGGGCAGCGCCCAGGTCGACATCGCCGTTCATCACCTGGCCGCCCCCGAGAAGGCGTCGGCACTCGCGGACCGCCTGCGCGAGCGGGTCCCGGGGCTTGCGGATCTTCACGTCAGCGAGGTGGGCGCGGTCATCGGGGCGCACACGGGCCCTGGACTGCTCGGGGCGGTCGTCTCGCCTCGGTGAGAGGGGCGACCGGGGGTGGTCGGTGACTGCCGCCGTTACGCGCCGCGACTCGGGTGCGCCGGGCGTGCCGGACGGGCCGGGCGTGCCGGACGCGCCGGGCGTGCCGGACGGGCCGGGCGTGCCGGGCGTGCCGGACGGGCCGGACGGGCTGGACGGGCCGCGTGGTCCGTGCGGCGCGCGTGTGGCGGTGAATACCGTGCGCAGCCCGTCCGGCCCCGCGTGTGGTGGGCGCCGTCCGCACCCCATGCGGCCCGGCGTGTGGAGGTGGGTGCTGTCCACAATCCCTCCGGCCCCGCGCGTTGCGGTGGGCGCCGTCCATAGCCCGTGCGAGTGAGGGAGTTATCCACAACTGTGTGGTAATCCACCGGAATTGAGCAAGATCATCGCGAGAGCGGTGTCATGCCGGATTCTCCTCGCATGGCACTTCGATCACGCACACGCACAGCCACACCGACCAGCGGCCCCGGACGCGGGCCCTCTTCCGACGGCCGCGACGGCCATCGACGCCGGCACCAGCGAAGCCGCGCCTCGCGCCGCGAGGTGTCCGCCGAGGCGCTCCGGCTGCGCGCGGAGGCGCTCTTCACCACGAGGCCCGTGGAGCGGCGGGAGTTGCGGCACGGGCCGCCGAGGGGCGACCACGCGGCAAAGGGCGCGGACGAGCCCGCCGTCGGGCTCACCGTGGCGAGGGCCGCGGCTCGCACGGCCCCGCGCACGGGTGCAGATCTGCTCAAGGACGCAGAGCTGCACGAGGAAGCCGACCTGCGCGAAGGGGCCGACCTGCGCGAAGGAGCCGACCTTCAGGGGACCGCCGCCCCGAGGAAACGCGCCGACCTGCGCGCGGGCGCCGTGCGCCAGGAGGACGCCGCTTCGGACGTGCCGGAGCGGGCAGCCTGGCGGTACCGAGCGGGACTCGCCGTGCGGGAGCGGCTGCCGTTGTGGTTGCAGCCGAGGTGCGGTCTTGAGCGCAGGAGCCTGGCCGCCCTCACGGTGGTGCTGGTGGTCGCTGCGATCCTCGCCGTGCAGCACTTCTGGACCGGGCGGACCCAGTCGGTTCGCGCTCCCGAGGTGGTGCGGGCAGCGGCTCCCTACGGCGACGAAGAGGGGCGGAGCGGGCAGGAGGCGAAGACGGGGGCGAGCCCCGATGCCTCGACAGGAGCGTCGGCGCCCGTCGAGGCCGCCGGGAGCGGGATCGTCGTGGACGTCGGCGGAAAGGTCCGCAGCCCCGGTCTGCAACGGCTGCCGGCCGGTTCCCGGGTCGAGGACGCGCTTCGTGCAGCGGGCGGAGTGCGGCCGGGCACGGACACCGACGCGCTCAACCGCGCCCGACTCCTCGTGGACGGCGAACAGATCGTGGTCGGGGGACCGGCCCCCGTGACGGGGCCCGGCACCGGCGGTACGGGTCCGGCCGGAGCGGGCGGATCCGTCGCCGGGGCCGCGCCCTCCGCGCCGGTCGCCCTCAACACGGCCACCGTGGAACAACTCGACGGGCTTCCCGGCGTCGGTCCCGTCCTCGCCCGGCACATCATCGACTACCGCACCCAGCACGGAGGCTTCCGCTCCGTCGACGAACTGCGAGAGGTGAACGGGATCGGCGATCGTCGCTTCGCGGACCTGCGGAATCTGGTGCGGCCATGAGCGCGCCGCCACCTACGCCTCCGCGAGGCACGGTCGAGGGCCCGCTCGACGGCACCGCGAGCCGACGGGCCGTGCACGCCGCCTCGGGAAAGCGCCTAGGTGCCGCCAACCCGAGGGAAGAGGGCCCGACGGATCTCCGCCTCGTGCCGCCCGCCCTGGCGGCCTGGGCGACCGCGGCCGTGACGGTGGCGGCCCCGTCCGGCTGGGCGACGGGTGTGGTCGTCGTGTCCCTTCTCGCGGGCCTCGCGCTGCTGCTGACCGAGTGGAGGCACTCCCGCTCCGCACACGGAGACGGGGAAGGGCCTGCGCGTTCCTGGCGGCGGGTCTCCGCGGCGGCCGTGCTGCTCTGCGTCGGCGTGGCCGCGGCCTCGGCGGGGTTGCACGGAGCGGACCAGCGACGCGGCCCCGTACCCGAACTGGCAAGGCGGTTCGCGCACGTGAGCGTGGAATTGGAGGTCACGTCCGATCCCCGGCTCACCCGGCCACGGATCAAGGGGGACCACATGGCACCCACGGCCGTGCTGCTCGACGCGGAGGTCAGGCGCGTCACACGGTCGGACGGCACGGTGGTCGCCACGCGGACACCCGTGCTCGTGATCGTCGATGCGCGTTCGGCGAGGGGCTCACCCCGGACCTCCGGTGACGGCTCGTCCTGGCTGTCCCTGCTGCCGTCCACGCGGCTGCGCGTGTCGGGGCGACTCGTGCCTGCGCTGTCGGACGGTGACGACACCGCGGCCGTGCTGCGCGTGCCGGAACGAGCGCGGCCGGAGGTGGTGGGCGAACCGTCGGGGCCGCAGCGGTTCGCCGGACGTCTGCGCGAGGGGCTGCGGGAGGCCACCGACGGGCTGGACGCGGACGCACGGGCGCTGCTGCCGGGGCTGGTGGTCGGAGACACGTCCCACGTCACGACAGAGCTGGACGACGCCTTCAAGGCGACCGATCTCACGCACCTCCTGGCGGTCAGCGGCGGCAACTTCACCATCCTGCTGGCCCTGTTCATCGGCCCGCCCGGGCTGGCCCAGCGGGCCGAGCGGCGCGGCCTGGCACGCCTGATCGGTGTGCCGCTCAGAGCGACCGCGCTGCTCGGCGGAGCGCTCACGCTGGCCTTCGTGATCGTGTGCCGACCGGACCCGAGTGTGCTGCGGGCAGCGGCCTGCGGGTCGATCGCGCTGCTCGCCGTCGCGACCGGACGCCGCAGATCGCTGATCCCCGCGCTGGCCACGGCCGTCCTGCTGCTGGTGCTGTACGACCCGTGGCTCGCGCGGAGTTACGGCTTCCTGCTCTCCGTCCTGGCGACCGGCGCCCTGCTCACGCTCGCCCCGCGCTGGAGTGCCGCTCTCCGCAGACGCCGTGTGCCGGCACGCCCGGCCGAGGCGCTCGCCGCTGCCGCCGCGGCTCAGGCGCTGTGCGCGCCGGTCGTCGCGCTCCTGTCGGCCCGGGTGAGCCTGGTGGCCGTGCCGTGCAATCTCCTCGCGGAGTTCGCGGTCGCGCCGGCGACGGTGCTGGGGTTCGCGACACTGGCGACGGCCTCCGTGGCGATGCCGGTCGCCGAGGCCTTGGCGTGGTCGGCGAGTTGGCCGGCCGGATGGATCGCGGACATCGCCCGGACCGGCGCGGCCCTGCCCGGCGGGGGAGTGGACTGGCCTGACGACTGGACGGGGGCCGTGCTGCTCGCCCTGGCCACAGTGGTCGTCGTGATCGCCTGCCGGCGGCTCGTGGGACATCCATGGCTGAGCGGCGCCTTCGTGCTGCTGTTCCTGCTGCTCGTGGTGCAGCCGCCCCCGCTCACCAGGGTCATCACGGGCTGGCCGCCGCCGGGCTGGCGGTTCGCGATGTGCGACGTGGGACAGGGGGACGCCACGGTGCTCGCGGCGGGGGACGGCAGTGCGGTCGTGGTGGACGCCGGGCCCGACCCGGTACTCGTCGACCGCTGCCTGAGTGCCCTCGGCGTCACCCGGATTCCACTCGTCGTGCTGACCCACTTCCATGCCGACCATGTGGCGGGGCTGCCGGGCGTGCTGCGCGGGCGTTCGGTGGGCGCGATCGAGACGACGGGTCTGGAAGAGCCACCTGAGCAGGCGGAGTTCGTGCGGAGGGAGGCTGCGGCACGGCACGTCCCGGTGACGCGGGCGGCGGCCGGGGAGCGGCGGCGCACCGGAAGCCTGGACTGGCAGGTGCTGTGGCCGCCCCCTGTTTCGACCTCCGACCCAGCCCCGTTCCTCGACGGCCCGAACGACGCGAGCGTGGCCCTGCTGGTCCGTTCCGGAGGGTTGAGGCTGCTGCTCCTCGGTGACCTCGAACCTCCGGCGCAGCAGGCCCTGTTGAGGACACCGGCGGCTGCCGAGCTCGGCCGGGTGGACGTGCTCAAGGTCGCCCACCACGGATCGGCCTACCAGGACCCGGACCTCATACGCAGGGTCGCCCCGCGGCTCGCGCTGATCTCCTGTGGCAGGGACAACCCGTACGGACATCCGGCTCCGAGCACCGTCGCGGCGCTGCGGGCGTCGGGCGCGGCGGTGCTGCGCACGGACGAGGACGGGGCGCTGGCGGTCGTGGGTGCGGGCGGAGCGCTGAGCGTGGCGAGAGACTGAACTCATGAACTCCGCACAGGCCGACGCCTACCTCCGCCGGATCGGGGCCCAGCACCCCGCGTGGCCCACGTCCGATGTACTGCGCGAGCTCCAGTTGCGTCATCTGGAGACGGTGCCGTTCGAGAACCTGTCGATCCACCTCGCCGAGGAGATCGTGCTGGAGGAGCGGCGGCTGCTGGACAAGCTGGTCGGCGCGCACAGGGGCGGCTTCTGCTACGAACTGAACGGCGCGTTCGGGGCGTTGCTGGGGGCCTTGGGATTCGACGTGACGCTGCTCGCGGCGCGGGTGTACGGGAAGGAGGGGATGCTCGGGATTCCGTACGACCACCTCGCCCTGCGGGTGCGGACGGTGGACGGGGGCGACTGGCTGACCGATGTCGGCTTCGGGGCGCACAGCCACTACCCGCTGGCCTTCGGCGGGAGAGGGGAGCAGAAGGACCCGGGTGGCACGTTCCGGATCGTCGAGTCGGGTCCGGACGCCGCCGGTGTGCGGGGACCCGGCGCGAGCCGGGAGGACAGCGATCTCGACGTCGTCCGGGACGGCAAGGCGCAGTACCGCATGGAGGTACGGCCGAGGGTGCTCAAGGACTTCGTCGTCGGGGCGTGGTGGCACAGCACCTCACCGGAGTCGCACTTCGCACGGTCGCTCGTCTGCTCACGGGTCACGGAGGAGGGCGGAAGGATCACGCTCAGCGGCCGGAAGTTCACGGTGACGACGGCCGACGGGGCGAAGGAGGTCTTGGAGCTGGCGACGGACGAGGAGGTACTGGACACCTATCGGAAGCGCTTCGGGATCGAGTTGGAGCGGGTGCCCGAGGTGCGGGTGCGGGCGTAGCGCGGAGGGCGGGGAGCCGTCCTGGTGCGGGCGGCGCGGAGGGCGGTGCCGGGATCTCGGCCCCCGGCGCGGGCGGCGTCGGGCGTATCGGAAAATGTCCACGTGAGTGATGTGAGACATGTGCTGGTACTGCCCGACCGCGACGCGGCGCAAGAGGCGGCCGAGGCACTCGGCGACCGGTTCACCCTCGATGAGGAGCCGCAGCTCGTCCGGGACGCGCTGGCCGGTGAGGACGATGCCGAGGACGCCCAGTGGCTGGTCGTCCTGACGGACCCGGAGGAGCAGCTCGACCCCAAGGAGCTGGACGAGTTCGCGGGGGAGTGGGACGGCTGGCGCGAGGAGCCGTGACCTGCTCGTGGCTCCGGGCGGGCCGCCCGCACGGCACGCGTTGTCAGTGCCGCGTGGGATGCTTTCGGTGATGGCCAGGAAGACAGCTCAAGACGACCCCCTCGCCCCCGTCACGCTCGCGGTGGGCCAGGAGGATCTCCTGCTCGACCGTGCCGTGCAGGAGGTGGTGGCCGCCGCCCGGGCCGCCGACGCCGACACGGACGTACGCGACCTCACCCCGGACCAGTTGCAGCCCGGCACGCTCGCCGAGCTGACGAGCCCGTCGCTCTTCTCCGAGCGCAAGGTCGTGGTCGTACGCAATGCGCAGGATCTGTCGGCCGACACGGTCAAGGACGTGAAGGGGTATCTGGGGGCGCCCGTCGAGGAGATCACCCTCGTGCTGCTGCACGCGGGTGGGGCCAAGGGCAAGGGACTGCTCGACGCCGCGCGCAAGGTGGGGGCGCGGGAGGTGGCGTGCCCCAAGATGACGAAGCCGGCGGACCGGCTGGCGTTCGTGCGGGGCGAGTTCCGTGCTCTCGGGAGGTCGGCGACGCCGGAGGCGTGCCAGACGCTCGTCGACGCCATCGGGAGCGACCTGAGGGAGCTGGCTTCCGCGGTGTCCCAGTTGACCGCGGACGTCGAGGGGACGATCGACGAGGCGATCGTCGGGCGGTACTACACGGGACGGGCCGAGGCGTCGAGTTTCACCGTGGCCGACCGGGCCGTGGAGGGACGGGCCGCGGAGGCGTTGGAGGCGCTGAGGTGGTCCCTGGCGACCGGCGTGGCGCCCGTGATGATCACCAGTGCGCTGGCGCAGGGGGTGCGGGCGATCGGGAAGCTGTCGTCCGCACGGGGCGGCAGGCCGGCCGACCTGGCGCGTGAGCTGGGGATGCCGCCGTGGAAGATCGATCGGGTGCGGCAGCAGATGCGGGGCTGGACTCCGGACGGAGTCGCCGTCGCGCTGCGGGCCGTCGCCGAGGCCGACGCGGGAGTCAAGGGCGGTGGGGACGACCCCGAGTACGCGCTGGAGAAGGCGGTCGTGGCGATCGCCCGCGCGGCTCGGTCCGGCCGGGGCTAGCCGTTCGGGCTGCCGAGCCCCCGGTGTGCCCAGCCCTCGAGTCAGCCACGCCGTCATCGAGTCAGCAACGCCGCCCTCGGTCAGTTGCCGCACGCCGAGCCAACCCGGCGGGTGTGGTCCGGCGTCTGCTCTGCGCGAGGCCGAGGACCAGAGGCCAAGGACCGGAGGCCGAGGACCGGAGGCCGAGGACCAGTGGCCGAAGGGAATGAGAGGCGCACCGGTACGCCGAAGGCCCCGTCCGCCTTCCTGGGGAAGGAAGGAGCACGAGGCCTTCGGTTCAAGCTGCTGGATCCACGCCCGCGTGGCGAACGCAGGCCGCGCGTGGATTCCGGGGTGTCGGACGGGAGCGGATGAGAGAGGGCCCGCTCTGGTCCGGCCGACGGTCAAGTCAGGGGTTGAGCCCTCAGGGGCTCAGCCGACTCAGCCCTTGAGGGAAGCGACCTTCGAAGCAAGCGCCGACTTCTTGTTGGCGGCCTGGTTCTTGTGGATGACGCCCTTCGAGACGGCCTTGTCGAGCTGGCGCGACGCGGCGCGCGTGTACTCGGTGGCCTTCTCGACGTCACCCGCGGCAGCGGCCTCGCGGGCCTTGCGGATCGCGGTCTTCAGGGAAGACTTGACGGCCTTGTTGCGCAGCCGGGCCTTCTCGTTGGTCTTGATCCGCTTGATCTGGGACTTGATGTTCGCCACGAAATGAGCCTTTACAGGTTCTGGCGCACGAGACAGCACGTCCCGCACGCCGTTTGATTTCCTTGAGGTGTGCCTCCTGCAGAGAGGGCATGAGACACAGCCACTCAGGCTACCAGTCGCCCCGCGACCGACCCAAACCGGTCGCCGCCCCTCGCCGGGGAACGTTCACGCCGCTCGTTCCCGCGTTCGCCCCGTCCCGGGCCCGCGCCCCCAGGCCGCCGACCCCGGGTCCCCGGGTGGCCCTCACACCCGCAGTCCGCCACACCCGCAGTCCGCGAGCCACCCCGGTCGACCGAGCCCCGGCCGTCCGTCCCCATCGACACCGATCGCCGCTGCCGCCCCCGCCCACCCTTCGCACCGCTCCCCGAAGACCGACCCGACCCCCGTGACGGCCCCGCCTCACCCTCGAAACCCGCGGTCGGCATCCACTCATGCGGCCCAAACCGGTCGCAGGTCCCCACGCGTGGGACCATGGAACCTACGTATCGATCCGACCCGAGGCGACAGGCGCCTCAAGAGACAGGACCCTGCGTGCCCGCGACCCCTAACAATGTGCCCGAGCCGAGCCGTACCGCCCCGGCTCTGATCCGCAATTTCTGCATCATCGCGCACATCGACCACGGCAAGTCCACGCTCGCCGACCGCATGCTCCAGCTGACCGGGGTGGTCGAGCAGCGGCAGATGCGCGCTCAGTACCTCGACCGCATGGACATCGAGCGCGAGCGCGGCATCACGATCAAGTCCCAGGCGGTCCGGCTGCCCTGGGCCCCGACCGAGGACCCGGGCAACACCCACATCCTCAACATGATCGACACCCCCGGGCACGTGGACTTCACGTACGAGGTGTCGCGGTCGCTGGCCGCCTGCGAGGGGACCGTCCTCCTCGTCGACGCCGCCCAGGGCATCGAGGCCCAGACCCTCGCCAACCTCTACCTGGCGATGGAGAACGACCTCACCATCATTCCGGTGCTCAACAAGATCGACCTGCCGGCCGCCCAGCCCGAGAAGTTCGCCGAGGAGCTCGCCAACCTGGTCGGCTGCGACCCGGACGACGTGCTCCGGGTCTCCGCCAAGACCGGCATGGGCGTCGAGGGGCTGCTGGACAAGGTCGTCGCCGAGATCCCGGCCCCGGTCGGTGTCGCCGACGCTCCCGCCCGCGCGATGATCTTCGACTCCGTGTACGACTCGTACCGGGGCGTCGTCACCTATGTGCGTGTCATCGACGGCCAGCTCAACAAGCGTGAGCGCATCCGGATGATGTCCACGGGCGCGGCGCACGAGCTGCTGGAGATCGGGACCAACTCGCCCGAGATGCTGCCGGCCGACGGGCTCGGTGTCGGTGAGGTGGGTTACCTCATCACCGGCGTGAAGGACGTCCGTCAGTCCAAGGTCGGTGACACGATCACCACCCTGCACAAGGGCGCGACCGTGCCGCTCGGCGGTTACAAGGACCCCAAGCCCATGGTGTTCTCAGGGCTGTATCCCCTGGACGGGTCCGACTACCCCGAGCTGCGCGACGCTCTCGACAAGCTCCAGCTCAACGACGCCGCGCTGGTCTACGAGCCGGAGACCTCGGCGGCGCTGGGCTTCGGCTTCCGTGTCGGCTTCCTCGGGCTGCTGCACCTCGACGTGATCCGTGAGCGGCTGGAGCGCGAGTTCGGCCTGGACCTGATCGCGACCGCGCCCAACGTGGTCTACCGGGTCGTGATGGAGGACCGCAGCGAGTACACCGTCACCAACCCGAGCGAGTTCCCCGAGGGCAAGATCGACGAGGTGTACGAGCCCGTCGTGCGCGCCACGATCCTGGCGCCCTCCGAGTTCATCGGCTCGATCATGGAGCTGTGCCAGACCCGTCGGGGCACGCTGCTCGGCATGGACTACCTCTCCGAGGACCGCGTCGAGATCCGCTACACCCTGCCGCTCGCGGAGATCGTCTTCGACTTCTTCGACCAGCTGAAGTCCAAGACCCGCGGCTACGCCTCGCTCGACTACGAGCCCACCGGCGAGCAGGCCTCCAGCCTCGTGAAGGTCGACATCCTGCTGCACGGCGACAAGGTCGACGCGTTCTCGGCGATCACGCACAAGGACCAGGCGTACGCGTACGGTGTGCGGCTCGTCGCCAAGCTGCGCGAGCTGATCCCCCGGCAGGCCTTCGAGGTGCCCGTCCAGGCGGCCATCGGCTCCCGGGTCATCGCCCGCGAGACCATCCGCGCGATCCGCAAGGACGTGCTGGCCAAGTGCTACGGCGGTGACATCTCCCGTAAGCGGAAGCTGCTGGAGAAGCAGAAGGAAGGCAAGAAGCGGATGAAGATGGTGGGCTCTGTGGAGGTTCCGCAAGAGGCCTTCATCGCCGTCCTGTCCAGCGACGACAGCGGTGGCTCGGCCAAGGGCAAGAAATAGCCACCTGTTACCCCCGGAAACTGGGGCACAATGCGGGCTCGTCGCGCTTCGGCGCGGCGAGCCCGTACGCGTGCGTAGGTTCGCTCTCTGTAGGAAGTGACAGTCCGCCGCCTCTTACGCACTGGCCGGACGCGCTTTACTCTGATCTCTGCTCGATGGTTACTCGCGAGTTAAACAACAGCCGCAACCAGCCAGCCGCACAGCAGCAGTCGGCAGTCAGCAGCCAACAGTCGGTCGAGCCAAGACGCACGCACTGTCGCGGGCCCCGGAGGATGTCGTGAGCGACACACAGACCCTGATCGAGAACCGTCCGCCGTCCGTGGCGGCCCTCTTCCTGGAGCGCGTGGCGGCCACGCCGGACGCCGAGGCGTACCGCTACCCGGTGCCACCGGCATCGGGCGAGGGCGCGGACGACTGGAAGTCGCTGAGCTGGGGGCAGGCCGCCGAGCGCGTCTTCGCCATCGCGGCCGGTCTGATCGAACTGGGCGTGCAGCCGGAGCAGCGCGTCGCGCTGGCCTCCTCCACGCGGGTCGAGTGGATCCTCGCCGACCTGGGCATCCTGTGCGCGGGCGCGGCCACGACGACCATCTACCCGCAGACCAACGCCGAGGAGTCGGCGTTCATCCTCGCGGACTCCGGGAGCCGGGTCCTGATCGCCGAGGACGCCGCCCAGCTCGCCAAGGCGCAGGAGAAGCGTGCCGAGCTGCCCGAGCTGACCCATGTGGTCGTCGTCGACGCGGCCGGGGTCGAGACCGGTGACGGGGTCCTCTCGCTCGCCGAGCTGGAGGCCCGCGGCGCCGCGTACCTGGAGAAGCACCCCGAACTGATCAAGGAGCGCGTCGGCGCCATCACCGCCGACCAGCTCGCCACCCTGATCTACACCTCGGGCACCACGGGCCGCCCCAAGGGTGTCCGTCTGCCGCACGACAACTGGGCGTACATGGCGAAGGCCATCTCGGCGACCGGGCTGGTCGGCCAGGACGACGTGCAGTACCTGTGGCTCCCGCTCGCGCACGTCTTCGGCAAGGTGCTCACCTCCGGCCAGATCGAGGTGGGGCACGTCACCGCCGTCGACGGCCGCGTGGACAAGATCATCGAGAATCTGCCGGTCGTGCAGCCGACCTACATGGCGGCCGTCCCGCGCATCTTCGAGAAGGTCTACAACGGGGTCGCGGCCAAGGCGCGGGCCGGCGGCGGCGCCAAGTACAAGATCTTCCAGTGGGCGTCCGAGGTCTCCCGCGAGTACGCGAAGGTCAGCCAGGACAACTTCCGCCGCACCGGCACCGCTTCCGTGCCCTTCGCACTCGGCGCCAAGCACAAGGTGGCCGACACGCTCGTCTTCGCCAAGATCCGCGAGGCGTTCGGCGGCAACCTGCGGGCCTGCGTCTCCGGTTCCGCGGCGCTCGCGCCCGAGATCGGCTACTTCTTCGCCGGTGCCGGCATCCACATCCTGGAGGGGTACGGCCTCACGGAGTCCTCCGCCGCCTCCTTCGTGAACCCCGGCGAGGCGTACCGCACCGGCACGGTCGGCAAGCCGCTGCCCGGCACCGAGGTGCGCATCGCGGACGACGGCGAGATCCTGCTGCGCGGCCCCGGCATCATGGAGGGCTACCACGGGCTGCCGGAGAAGACGGCCGAGGTGCTGGAGTCGGACGGCTGGTTCCACACGGGCGACATCGGCGAGCTGTCGCCCGACGGCTACCTGCGCATCACGGACCGCAAGAAGGACCTCATCAAGACGTCCGGCGGCAAGTACATCGCGCCCGCCGAGGTCGAGGGCCAGTTCAAGGCCGTCTGCCCGTACGTCTCCAACATCCTCGTCCACGGCGCGGACCGGAACTTCTGCACCGCGCTCATCGCCCTCGACGAGCCCTCCATCCTGGAGTGGGCGAAGGAGAACGGCCTGGACGGCAAGTCCTACGCCGAGGTCGTCGCGGCGCCCGCCACCGTCGCCCTCGTCGAGGGCTACGTCAAGGAGCTCAACGGGGGTCTCCAGCGCTGGCAGACCATCAAGAAGTTCCGGCTGCTGCCCCGTGACCTCGACGTCGAGCACGGCGAGATCACTCCGAGCCTCAAGCTCAAGCGTCCGGTCGTCGAGCGCGAGTACAAGCACCTGATCGACGAGATGTACGCGGGTGCGCGCGAGGCGTAGTCCCGCCGCCCGGCCCGGTACGGGGGCTCCGCCGCACGGCGGAGCCCCCGTACGGTCGCCGTACCGCGCGCGGACGTCCGGCGGTCGTCGTCGGCCTCACACGCCCCGTCCCCGGCGTATCGCCCGGACCAGGTCCTGCAACTGGCGTACCTGGTCGCGCAGTTCCGGTACGTCATGGTGGTCGACGACGGCCATGTGGCGCTCGATGCCCCGCAGACGGTCGGCGAGGTCGTCGAACTGCTCCTGTTCGTGCGCGAGCATGCGCTCCAGTTGCTGGTTCTTGCGGTGCAGGTCGAGGAAGACGCTGACCTTGGCCCGCAGGACCCAGGGGTCGAAGGGCTTCGTCAGATAGTCGGCGGCTCCGGTCGCGTATCCGCGGAAGGCGTAGCCCGCGTCGGCGTCGGTGCCGGTCAGGAAGATGATCGGGACGTCCTTGGTCTGGTCGAGCCGCTTGATGTTCGCGGCGGTCTCGAAGCCGTCCATGCCCGGCATCCGGATGTCGAGCAGGACGACGGCGAACCGCTGCCGCAGCAGTGCCTTCATCGCCTCCTCGCCGGAACGCGCGCGCACCAGCGGCTCGTTGAGGGACCCCAGGACGGCCTCCAGCGCGATCAGGTTGTCCTCCATGTCGTCGACGAGGAGGATGCTGGCTCGCTCGCCGGTCGTTGCCTCAGCGCTCATGGTGACGGTGCCTCACTCGGTCGTCGGCGGGACGGCGGGCTCACCCCGGGGGCCCGGAGCCGGCGCGACGGCACCGCCCGCGGCGTCCTCGACCCGGGCGCCCGCGCTCTCCCGGGTGTCCTCCGGTTTCTCCGCGCTCGGCGGCCCGGCCCCGCCCTCCGGGGAGCCGGCCCCCTCCAGGGCCGCCGCGTCCGCGCTCCCGGCCCCCGTGTCGCTGCCCTCGGGGTCGAGGAGGGCGCAGACGACGGTGAGGAGCCGGTCGACGTCCACCGGCTTCGGCACGTAGTCGTTGGCGCCCCGCGCGATGGACTTCTCGCGGTCGCCGGGCATGGCCTTCGCGGTCAGCGCGACGATGGGCAGGCCCGTCCAGCGAGGGGTGCGGCGGATCGCGGAGATCGTCTCGTAGCCGTCCATCTCCGGCATCATGATGTCCATCAGGACGAGTTCGACGTCGGGGTTGCGTTCCAGGGTCTCGATGCCCTCCCGGCCGTTCTCCGCGTACAGGACCGGCATGCCGACGCGGCCCAGGACATGGGTGAGCGCGAAGACGTTGCGGATGTCGTCGTCCACGATCAGCACGCGCCGTCCGGGCAGGACCTGGCCCGCCCGGCCGGACTTCCAGGCCTCCAGCTTCGTGGGCGTCGGCCAGGTGTCGTCCGTGTCGTGGGCGGGGTACGGCTCGGTGGACAGCTGCTCGGGCACCGGCACCGGCCGATCCTCGGGCACCGGGCCGGTCGCCGTGTGTCCGGGGCTCACGACGGGGACGTACAGCGTGAAGGTGGACCCCGTGCCCGGCTTGCTCTCGGCGATGATCCGGCCGCCGAGCAGGCCCGCGATCTCCCGGCTGATGGACAGGCCGAGACCCGTGCCGCCGTACTTGCGGTTGGTGGTGCCGTCGGCCTGCTGGAACGCCTCGAAGATCACCGGGAGTTTCTCCGCGGCGATGCCGATGCCGGTGTCGGACACCGCGAAGGCGATCACGTCGTCGCTGTGCTCGCGGGTGAAGATGTGCCCCGGGTCCTTGAGGCGGCTGACACGTAGTTCGACCCGGCCGGTCGCGGTGAACTTGATCGCGTTGGAGAGCAGGTTGCGCAGGATCTGCTGGAGCCGCTGTTCGTCGGAGTACATCTCGCGCGGTACGTCCTCGCCGACCGTCACCTCGAAGGCGAGCCCCCGGTCGAGGGTGAGCGGGCGGAAGGTCGCGTGGACGTAGTCGAGCAGCTTGATGAGAGGCAGCTTCTTGGGCCGTACGTCCATGCGGCCGGCCTCGATCTTCGACAGGTCGAGGATGTCGTTGATGAGCTGGAGCAGGTCGGACCCGGAGCGGTGGATCGTGGTCGCGAACTGCACCTCCTGGTCGGAGAGATGGCCGTCGGGGTTGTCGGACAGCAGCCGCGCCAGGATGAGCAGCGAGTTGAGCGGGGTGCGCAGCTCGTGCGACATGTTCGCCAGGAACTCGGACTTGTACTGCGAACTCGTCGCGAGCAGCGCGGCCTTCTCCTCAAGCTCCGCGTTCGAACGCTGCAACTCGGCCTGCTGCGACTGCAGTTCGTCCGAGCGGTCCTGCAACTGCACGGCCAGCCGCTGGGACTCGCCGAGCAGCGACTCGGTGCGCGAGTTGGCGATGATGGTGTTGATGGCGACGCCGATGGTGTTCACGAACTGGTCGAAGAAGGCCAGGTGGACGTCGGAGAAGCGGGAGAAGGACGCCAGCTCGATCACGCCGAGCAGCGTGTCCTCGAACAGGATCGGGATGATGACGACGCTGGCGGGCGCGGCCTCCCCCAGACCGCTGTTGATCTTGATGTAGTCCGGCGGGGCCTCCTCCACCAGGATCCGCTTCTTCTCGCGCGCCGCCTGCCGTACGAGCCCGTGCACGGGCATGCCGCCCGTGTCGACGGTCGCGCCCTGCGCCGAGCCGTAGCCGGCGATGAAGGCGAGCCCCTTGGCCGGGACGGCCGTGCGCAGCGAGGTCCCGTCCTCCTCCGGGTCGGCGAGGAAGAAGGCGCCGTACTGCGCGTTCACCAGGGGGGTCAGCTCGCGCAGGATCAGGTCCGCCACCTCCATCAGGTCGCGGTGGCCCTGCATCAGCGCGGCGAGGCGGGCGAGGTTGGACTCCAGCCAGTCCTTCGCGCGCGTGGTCTCGCGCAGGTTGGCCACCATCAGATTGATGTTGTCCTTCAGCTCGGCGACCTCGCCCCGTGTCTCCACGGTGATGGAGCGGGACATGTCGCCCTGGGCGACCGCGGACGCCACCTCGGCGATGGCGCGGACCTGGGTGGTGAGGTTGGAGGCGAGCTCGTTCACGTTCGTCGTCAGGCGCTTCCAGGTGCCGTACACGCCCTCCACCCGGGCCTGGCCGCCGAGCTGACCCTCGGAGCCCACCTCGCGGGCCACGCGGGTGACCTCCGAGGAGAAGGACGAGAGGGTGTCGACCATCGTGTTGATGGTCGTCTTCAGTTCGAGGATCTCGCCGCGGGCGTCCACGTCGATCTTCTTCGAGAGGTCGCCCTGGGCGACCGCGGTGGCGACCTGGGCGATGTTGCGGACCTGTGAGGTCAGGTTGTCGGCCATGTAGTTGACGTTGTCGGTCAGATCCCGCCAGACGCCCGAGACACCGAGCACCTGGGCGCGTCCGCCGAGCCGCCCGTCGGTGCCGACCTCGCGGGCCACACGGGTGACCTCGTCGGCGAAGGCGCGCAGCTGCTCCACCATCGTGTTGACGGTGTCCTTCAGCTCAAGGATCTCGCCGCGCGCGTCGACCGTGATCTTCTTCGACAGGTCGCCGTTGGCGACGGCCGTGGTCACCTGGGCGATGTTGCGGACCTGCGAAGTCAGGTTCAGCGCCATGAAGTTGACGTTGTCGGTGAGGTCCTTCCAGACGCCGGAGACGCCCCGGACCTGCGCCTGGCCGCCGAGGTTGCCTTCCGTGCCGACCTCGCGGGCGACGCGGGTGACCTCGTCGGCGAAGGCGGAGAGCTGGTCGACCATCGTGTTGATCGTCGACTTGAGCTCCAGGATCTCGCCCTTCGCCTCCACCGTGATCTTCTTGCCGAGGTCGCCCTGGGCCACGGCCGTGGAGACGAGGGCGATGTTGCGGACCTGCGAGGTCAGGTTGTCCGCCATGAAGTTGACGTTGTCGGTGAGGTCCTTCCAGACCCCGGAGACGCCCCGGACCTGGGCGCGGCCGCCGAGGTTGCCCTCGGTGCCGACCTCGCGGGCGACGCGGGTGACCTCGTCGGCGAAGGCGGAGAGCTGGTCGACCATCGTGTTGATCGTCGACTTGAGCTCCAGGATCTCGCCCTGCGCGTCGACCATGATCTTCTGGCTCAGGTCGCCGTTGGCGACGGCCGTGGTCACCTGGGCGATGTTGCGGACCTGTGAGGTCAGGTTCGAGGCCATGAAGTTGACGTTGTCGGTGAGGTCCTTCCAGACCCCGGACACACCGCGCACCTGCGCGCGCCCGCCGAGCTGGCCCTCGGTGCCGACCTCGCGGGCGACGCGGGTGACCTCGTCGGCGAACGCGGAGAGCTGGTCGACCATCGTGTTCACGGTCAGCTTCAGTTCCAGCAGCTCACCGGTCGCCTCGACGGTGACCGTACGGGTCAGGTCGCCGCGCGCCACCGCCGTGGTGACGAGAGCGATGTCCCGCACCTGCGCCGTCAGCCGGGACGCCATCGTGTTGACCGCCTCGGTCACGTCCCGCCAACTCCCGGACAGCCCGGTCACCTTGGCGCGTCCGCCGAGCCGGCCCTCGGTGCCCACCTCGCGGGCGACCCGGGTGACCTCGCCGGTGAACAGCGACAGCTGGTCCACCATCTTGTTGACGGCGCGGCCCAGCCGGCGCAGATCGCCCCGGAGTTGGCGATTGCCGTCGTGCAGGTCGACCCGCTGGGTCAGATCGCCGCCGGCCACCGCGTCGAGGACCCGCGTCGCGTTCGCCGCGGGCGCGACCAGGGCGTCGAGCAGCTGGTTCACGTCGTTGACGCGAGTCGTCCAGTTGCCCTGGCCCGGGCTCGCGGACAGCCGCTCGTCGAGCCGGCCGTGGCGCACCAGCTCCCGACGCACCCGCTGCACCTCGGAGTTGAAGTGGGTGCTGCGGTCCATGATCTGGTTGAAGACGGTGCTCAGCTCGGCCACCAGGCCATGGCCCGTCTCCGGTACCTTGCCGAAATCGCCGTCCCGCGCGGCGGTCATCGCGGCGAGCAGAGGACGCAGATCCGATGCTCGAATCTGTCCGTCTTCGAGCACTTGCATACCACTGTTCTCACTCATGGCGGCCCACTTCGGTAACTCGGCGCTTATGGGCGTGGTCAGTCTGTCACCCTGTCCGCATCGGCTGAGGCGTATTCGTCCGAACTGCTCAGGGAGCCGCACAGTGGGGGCCATTCCGACGCAACGGGAGTTCATGGCGCGTGCCCCTGATGCGCCTGCGCACCACCGCGCCGGGCAGGACGTCGTGATGCGCACCTCGCTGCCCGGCACCCCACTGGCCTCGGGGACCGCCCGCAGGTTCCTGCGCGACACCCTGGCCGAATGGGTCGAACTCGCCCTGCCCGGAGCCGCGATGATCGACGAGAGGCTCACCGGCGACGCCCTGCTGGTCGTCAGCGAACTCGTCACCAACGCGGTCGTGCACGCGGGCACCGACGTGGGCCTGCTGTGCCGCCTCGAATGTCCCGCGGACGGACCGCCCGGCCCCCTGGTCGTCGAGGTCTCCGACCACCACCCCTCGCGAGGTCTGCGCGACGAGACCGTCGAACGGCCCTACGGGACACCGGAGTACGGCCGGGGCCTGCGACTCGTCTCCGCGCTCTCCGAGGCCTGGGGGATCACCTACCGCCCCGGCACGAAGACCGTGTGGGCGCGCATCCCGCTCGACGGCCGCACGGGCGGCGACGGCATGTCGCAGGACGGCCTGTTCTCCGGCACCGGCTCGGCACCGGACCTCAGGGGTACCGCGGAGGCGACGAAGCAGCCGGACGCGACGAGGAGGCCCGACGCCGTGGAGAGGGCGGACGCGGCGACAGGGCCGCACACCGCGAGGACGGCGAACGGCGTGGGGGCCGCGGACGCCGTCCACGGCGGCGGGAGCACGGCGCCCGTGCGGCACGGGAAGAGGACACAGGCGTACGCCGGTGAGCGGGGCCCGGGGCCCGAACCACGGACCGGCGGCACGCCCGGCCCCGAGATACGCGCACCCGAACCCGGCCGCGACGTCCAGCCCGACCAGGACTGGCTCAACCGGGGAGCCCTCTCCTTCCTCGCCGAGGCCTCCGACCTGCTCGCCGGCCAGCTCGACGAGGACCTGGTCGCCGCGCTCGCCGGACAGCTGCTGGTGCCGCGCCTCGCCGACTGGTGCGCGGTGTGGCTGGAGGACGAGGCCACCGACCGGGCCGGCGGACTGGGTCTCGCCCTGGGGCCCCGGCTCGCCCGCGTCTGGCACGGCAGCGAGAACCGCATCGAGGAGCTGCGCCTCGCCCTGGAGAAGGACCCGCCGCGGCTCCCGGACGCGGTGCGTTCCCGGGCCGTGCCGGTGCCCTGGCCCGGCGAGGCCCTGGGCGCCCCCGGGGCGAGCGGGGCGGCGCTCGCGTACCGGCTGATCGCGGGTGGCCGGCCGCTCGGCACGCTCGTCATCGGGCGGTCCGGGGCGGCCGACTTCCCCGACGAGGTCACCGGGCTCGTCGAGGACCTCAGCCGCCGTATCGCGCTCGCCATCGGCGCGGCCCGTCAGTACGCGCGCCAGGCCACCATCAGCCGGGTCCTCCAGCGCGGTCTGCTGCCCGGAGCGGTCGCCGAGATCCCCGGCGTGCGCAGCGCCCTCGTCTACGAGCCGCTCGACAAGGGTGGGCCCAGCGGCGACTTCTACGACCTGTTCCCGGCCGGCGACGGCCGCTGGTGCTTCGCCGTCGGCGACGTCCAGGGCAAGGGGCCCGAGGCCGCCGTGGTGATCGGGCTGGCGCGGCCGTGGCTGCGGCTGCTGGCCCGTGAGGGCTACCACGTCGCGGACGTCCTCGACCGGCTCAACCAGCTCCTGCTCGACGACGCGACGGAGGCGGCGGACGCGGCGGCCCGGGCGCTCGTGGCCGCGGGCGGGCCGGGGCTCGGCGCGGACCTCGGCCCGCAGACGCGTTTCCTGTCCATGCTCTACGGCGAGCTCGTCCCCTTCGACGGCGGGGTGCGCTGCACGCTGGCCTCCGCCGGGCATCCGCTGCCGCTGCTGCTGGGGCCCGACGGGGACGTACGGGAGGTGGCCCGGCCGCAGACCCTGCTCGGCGTCGTCGAGGACGCCGCGTACACCTCCGAGACGTTCGAGCTGCATCCCGGCGACAGCCTGCTGTGCGTCACGGACGGGGTCACGGAGCGGCGCAGCGGTGCGAGCCAGTTCGACGACGACGACGGTCTGGCCGAGGCTCTCGCGGGCTGTGCGGGGCTGACCGCGGAGCTGATCGCGGAACGTATCCGCAGGCTGGTGCACGAGTTCGGGACGGGGCCTTCGGAGGACGACATGGCGCTGCTCGTGCTTCAGGCCGAGTAGCGCGGGGCCGTCCCGGGGGTGCCTTTTGCGGGGGCTCCGCCCCGTACCCCCTGATCGGCCTGGACGGCCTCGTCCTCAAGCGCCGGACGGGCTGTTGCCTCTCCGCCGCCGGGCGGGACGGCGATCACCCGTGCGTGCTGGACAATGGAACGCATGCCTTCCGCACTTCCCGACGGTGAGCCCGTCCCCGACGACGGGGCGTTGCCCGCGCATGCCCTGGCCGGGGCGGCCGAGCGGCCCCTCGGGTTCTACCTGCACGTCCCGTACTGCGCGACCCGCTGCGGCTACTGCGACTTCAACACGTACACGGCGACCGAGCTGCGCGGCACCGGAGGCGTGCTCGCCTCCCGGGACAACTACGCGTCGACGCTGATCGACGAGGTCCGACTCGCCCGCAAGGTGCTGGGCGACGACCCGCGCCCGGTGCGCACGGTCTTCGTGGGCGGCGGCACGCCCACCCTGCTGGCCGCCGACGACCTCGTGCGGATGCTGGCGGCGATCCGCGACGAGTTCGGGCTCGCGGACGACGCGGAGATCACCACGGAGGCGAACCCGGAGTCGGTCGGCCCGGAGTACCTGGCGACCCTGCGCGCCGGAGGCTTCAACCGGATCTCCTTCGGCATGCAGAGCGCCCGGCAGCACGTGCTGAAGGTGCTCGACCGCACGCACACCCCCGGCCGCCCCGAGGCCTGCGTCGCCGAGGCGCGCGCGGCGGGCTTCGAGCATGTGAACCTCGACCTGATCTACGGCACCCCGGGGGAGTCCGACGACGACTGGCGCGCCTCGCTCGACGCGGCGCTCGGCGCCGGGCCGGACCACATCTCCGCCTACGCCCTGATCGTCGAGGAGGGCACCCAGCTCGCCCGCCGCATCCGCCGCGGCGAGGTCCCGATGACGGACGACGACGTGCACGCGGACCGCTATCTCATCGCGGACGAGGTGATGTCGGCGGCGGGCTTCGAGTGGTACGAGGTGTCGAACTGGGCCACCTCCGAGGCCGGCCGCTGCCTGCACAACGAGCTGTACTGGCGCGGCGCCGACTGGTGGGGTGCGGGCCCCGGCGCCCACAGTCACGTCGGCGGCGTCCGCTGGTGGAACGTGAAGCACCCGGGGGCGTACGCGGCGGCGCTGGCAGGCGGCAGGTCACCGGGGGCCGGGCGCGAGCTCCTCGCCGACGAGGACCGCCGCGTCGAGCGCATCCTGCTCGAACTGCGGCTGCGCGAGGGCTGCCCACTGTCCCTGCTGCGCCCCGACGGCCTCGCGGCCTCCCGCCGGGCCCTGTCCGACGGGCTCCTGGAAGCCGGTCCGTACGAGGACGGCCGGGCGGTGCTCACGCTGCGCGGGCGGCTGCTCGCGGACGCTGTCGTCAGGGACCTGGTGGACTGAACCACTGTTCCCGTACAGTCCGCGGCCATGATCTCTGGTGGATGGCCCGACGACGACGCGACCGTCCTCCGGTACGGGCTGCGGCGGCTGCTCATGTCGCTGCCGATCGGGCTGGTGCTGATCGCCGGCGGTGCGACGGGGGTGTGGATCGCCGTCGAGCACGACGGGATCGGGGCCGGCTGGATACCGCTCGGGATGCTGGTGGCGATGGGTGTCGCCGGAGTGATTCTGCTCGTCTCCCGCTGGCGGGCCCGCCATTGGATCACCGCCTTCGACTCGACCGGCTTCTGGTGGATGCGGGGCAAGGAGATGGCGCTGATCCGCTGGGACTCCCTGGCCGGCGCGGGCATCCACTGGGCTCGCGGCAGCAGGACGGTCGTCTTCACGGTCGAGCTCTGCCCGAAGGACGAGATCGACCGCGACGATCCGCTGCTGTGGAAGTTCGTCCGCGACACGGAGCCGCTCCGGCCGGGACTGCCCCGGCTCCGCTACCGCATCGACGTGGGCGACTCCCACAAGGCGTACGAGAAGGCCTTCCGGCAGTGGGCGCCCGGGCTGTGGTTCGGCCGCCGGGAACAGCCGATGTCGTACCTGGGCGGGCCGGATCACGCGGGCCACCAGGAGCGGACGGCCGCGTCGGCCGGCTCCTCGGCAACCGAGCCGCTGGTGTTCGAGGCCGTCGACATCGGGGACACGGTGGTCGTCCACCGGGGCGTGATCCTGGCCCGCCGGCGCATCGCCGTGGCGCTGCCGACCATCGTGCTCTGCGCGTGGATCACGTGGCTGCTCGTCCACGGGCACGCGCACGGCGCGGTCGCGGTCGTCCGATACGTGGCAGCCGTCCTGCCGGTGCTGCTCGCCGGGGCGGCCGTGGTGTTCGCCGTCCGAGGTCTGCGGTGGCAGTGGAGCAGTGTCGTCACGATGGACGCGGCAGGCGTGCATGTCTCCCGGCGCGGAGAATCCGCGACCGTCGCGTGGGACTCGCTGGCCGGTGTCGGCATCTACGAGGCGCGGCCCCTGCGCACGCTCGAACTCTGCCCGAAGGACGGGATCGACCGCGACGACCCGTTGCTGTGGCTGTTCGTGCGCGACAGCGAGCCGTTGCAGCCCGGACTGCCCCGGCTGCGCCTCCGCGTCTCCTTGCGGCCCTCCGACGGGCGGGACGCCGTGGCGGCGGGCTGCCTCCGATGGGCGCCGGATCTCTGGTTCGGCGGGCGACGGATGGACTCCGGCTACGGCGGGGACCCCGACTTCAAAGGGCACCGGAGCCGCACCCGCGGAACCGGCGGCAGGACCGTCACTCCGGCGCCGTGACGAAGTCGATCAACTCCTCCACGCGACCCAGGAGTTCCGGCTCCAGGTCCTTGTAGGAGCGCACCCGGGACAGGATGTGCTGCCAGGCCGCGCCGGTGTTCTCCGGCCAGCCCAGGGCCCGGCACACGCCTGTCTTCCAGTCCTGCCCGCGCGGGATCCGGGGCCAGCCCGCGATGCCCACGGCCGACGGTTTCACGGCCTCCCAGATGTCGATGTACGGGTGGCCGAGCACCAGGGCGTGGTCGCTGGTGACCGCCTCGGCGATGCGGGACTCCTTCGTGCCGGGCACCAGGTGGTCGACCAGGACGCCCAGCCGGGCGTCGGGGCCGGGACCGAAGTCCTCGACGATGGAGGGGAGGTCGTCGACGCCCTCCAGATACTCGACGACGACGCCCTCGATGCGCAGGTCGTCGCCCCACACCTTCTCGACGAGCTCGGCGTCGTGGCGGCCCTCCACGTAGATGCGGCCCGCGCGGGCGACCCGGGCCCGCGCACCGGGCACGGCCACCGAACCGGACGCCGTGCGGGACGGACGTGCCGGCGCCGACGACGGCCGTACGAGCGTCACCACCCGCCCCTCCAGCAGGAAGCCGCGCGGCTCCAGCGGGAACACCCGGTGCTTGCCGAAGCGGTCCTCCAGGGTGACCGTGCCCGCCTCGCAGCGGATCACGGCACCGCAGAATCCGGTACCGGGCTCCTCGACCACCAGACCGGGGTCCGCCGCGACCTCCGGTACGGGCTTGGGCTTCTTCCACGGCGGAGTCAGGTCCGGAGAGTACTGGCGCATTCGGATGACGATAGGAGAAGCGGCGGGGCGGTGCGGGGGAGATCGCTACGACACGCCGAAACGCGCCGCCAGCGCGTCCCGCTGGGCGCGCACGAACGCCGCGTCCACCGTCGCTCCGTGACCGGGCACGTACACCGCGTCCTCGCCGCCCAGGTCGAGCAGCCGGTCCAGGGCGGCCGGCCAGTGTGAGGGGATCGCGTCGGGACCGGCCTGGGGTTCGCCCGACTCCTCCACCAGATCCCCGCAGAAGACGGTCTCCGGTCCGCCCGGCCCGCCGGGGACCAGGACCGCCAGATCGTGCGCGGTGTGTCCCGGGCCCACGTTCGCCAGCAGGACCTGGACGCCGCCGAGGTCGAGCGTCCACTCGCCGGACACCGCGTGCCGGGGGTGCACCAGAAGGTCCGCCGCCTCGGCCGCCGCACTCGGTCCGAGGCCGTTGCGCACCGCGTCCGCGCGCAGTTCCTCACGCCCGTCGGCGAGGACGGCGTCCAGCCCGACCGCCCCGAACACCTCCACCCCCGAGAACGCGGCCGCCCCGAAGACGTGGTCGAAGTGCGGGTGCGTGAGTGCGAGGTGCGTCACCCTGCGACCGGGCCCGAGCAGCCGCAGCGCCTCGGCGCGCAGCCGCGCGCCCTCACCGAGGCTCGACCCCGCGTCGATCACGAGCGCGGCGTCCGCGCCCACCACGAGCCCGACGGTGCAGTCCCAGACCGGAAGCCGCCGTCGTCCGACCCGGGGTGTCACCCTTTCCCACCCCGGCTCTTCCCAAGTCACGCTCATACGGAGACGCTAGCCGTGCGGACGTGGTGAGCACGACATCGCAGGCCGGCCCTTGCCCGGGCCGTACCTCACAGCCGTACACTGGGCCGGGGAACGCTGGCACTCGCGTGCGCTGAGTGCCAGGCCAGGGGCCACGAAGACCACGGAGCCGACTTCTGGAGGTGTGCGCGATGCTCAGTGAACGCAGGCTCGAAGTGCTGCGCGCCATCGTCCAGGACTACGTGGGCACCGAGGAGCCGGTCGGTTCCAAGGCACTCACCGAGCGGCACCGGCTCGGCGTCTCGCCCGCGACCGTGCGCAACGACATGGCGGCGCTGGAGGACGAGGGGTACATCGCCCAGCCGCACACCAGTGCCGGGCGCATCCCCACGGACAAGGGCTACCGGCTGTTCGTCGACAAGCTGGCCGGGGTCAAGCCGATGACGGCACCCGAGCGGCGGGCCATCCAGAACTTCCTCGACGGCGCCGTCGACCTCGACGACGTCGTGGCCCGGACCGTGCGGCTGCTCGCGCAGCTCACCCGGCAGGTCGCCGTCGTGCAGTACCCGTCCCTGACCCGCTCCACCGTGCGGCACGTGGAGCTCCTGTCGCTCGCCCCGGCGCGCGTCATGCTCGTGCTGATCACGGACACCGGGCGGGTCGAACAGCGCATGATCGACTGCCCCGCGCCGTTCGGCGAGACGTCGCTCGCGGACCTGCGGGCGCGGCTCAACAGCCGGGTCGCGGGCCGCCGCTTCGCGGACGTCCCGCAGCTGGTGCAGGATCTTCCGGAGGCGTTCGAGGAGCCCGAGGACCGCGGTACGGTCGCCACGGTGCTCTCCACCCTCCTGGAGACACTCGTCGAGGAGACCGAGGAGCGGCTGATGATCGGCGGCACCGCCAATCTCACCCGCTTCGGACATGACTTCCCTCTCACCATCCGGCCGGTGCTCGAAGCGCTGGAGGAGCAGGTCGTGCTCCTCAAGTTGCTTGGTGAGGCGAAGGATTCGGGCATGACCGTGCGGATCGGTCACGAGAACGCCCATGAGGGACTCAACTCCACGTCCGTGGTCTCCGTCGGCTACGGTTCGGGCGGCGAGGCAGTAGCCAAACTCGGCGTGGTCGGCCCGACCCGCATGGATTACCCGGGAACGATGGGAGCGGTACGAGCGGTGGCACGGTACGTCGGACAGATCCTGGCGGAGTCGTAAGTGGCCACGGACTACTACGCCGTGCTCGGCGTGCGCCGCGACGCTTCCCAGGACGAGATCAAGAAGGCGTTCCGGAGGCTCGCGCGCGAGCTACATCCGGACGTCAACCCCGATCCGAAGACGCAGGAGCGGTTCAAGGAGATCAACGCCGCCTACGAGGTGTTGTCGGACCCGCAGAAGAAGCAGGTCTACGACCTCGGCGGCGACCCGCTGTCCCAGGCGGGCGGCGGTGGCGCGGGTGGCTTCGGCGCCGGCGGCTTCGGGAACTTCTCGGACATCATGGACGCCTTCTTCGGCACGGCGTCGCAGCGCGGACCGCGCTCGCGCACCCGCCGGGGCCAGGACGCCATGATCCGTCTGGAGATCGAGCTGGACGAGGCGGCCTTCGGCACCACGAAGGACATCCAGGTCGACACGGCCGTCGTCTGCACCACCTGCAACGGCGAGGGCGCCGCACCGGGCACCTCCGCGCAGACCTGCGACATGTGCCGCGGCCGTGGTGAGGTCTCCCAGGTCACCCGGTCCTTCCTGGGCCAGGTCATGACCTCCCGCCCCTGCCCGCAGTGTCAGGGCTTCGGCACCGTCGTCCCGACCCCGTGCCCCGAGTGCGCGGGCGACGGCCGGGTCCGCTCCCGTCGCACCCTCACGGTGAAGATCCCGGCCGGTGTCGACAACGGCACCCGGATCCAGCTCGCGGGCGAGGGCGAGGTCGGCCCCGGCGGCGGCCCCGCCGGCGACCTGTACGTGGAGATCCACGAACTGCCGCACAACGTCTTCCAGCGGCGCGGCGACGACCTGCACTGCACGGTCACCATCCCGATGACCGCGGCGTCCCTCGGCACGAAGGTGCCGCTGGAGACGCTCGACGGCCTGGAGGAGGTCGACATCCGTCCGGGCACGCAGTCCGGGCAGTCGATCCCGCTGCACGGGCGGGGCGTCACGCACCTGCGCGGCGGCGGGCGCGGCGACCTGATCGTGCATGTCGAGGTCACCACGCCGACCAAGCTCGACCCCGAGCAGGAGCGACTGCTGCGCGAACTGGCGAAGCTGCGTGGCGAGGAGCGGCCCACCGGGCAGTTCCAGCCCGGCCAGCAGGGTCTGTTCTCGCGTCTGAAGGACGCGTTCAACGGCCGCTGACACGACCGTCGAAGCCGGGACCGGAGCCGCGGAGGGCGCTGACCAGGTGCCCTTCCGGCCGGTCCCGGACAGGCGGAAGGGTGGATTCGGACTTGTACGGAGGACGTGACAACATGCGGTCATGTCCTCCGCGCTGACCGATCTCTTCCCACTGCCGATCGTGCAGGCCCCCATGGCGGGCGGCGTCTCCGTGCCGCAGCTCGCGGCGGCAGTGTCCGAGGCCGGCGGACTCGGTTTCCTGGCCGCCGGGTACAAGACCGCCGACGGCATGTACCAGGAGATCAAGCAGCTGCGCGGACTCACGGCCCAGCCCTTCGGCGTGAACCTCTTCATGCCGCAGCCCGAGTACGCGGACCGGTCGGCCGTCGAGGTGTACGCCAACCAGCTCGCCGGTGAGGCCGCCTGGTACGAGACCGAGCTCGGCGACCCGGACAGCGGCCGCGACGACGGCTACGACGCCAAGCTCGCCGTCCT
This sequence comes from Streptomyces siamensis, assembly GCF_039543605.1. NCBI lineage: Bacteria > Bacillati > Actinomycetota > Actinomycetes > Kitasatosporales > Streptomycetaceae > Streptomyces > Streptomyces siamensis. The sequence continues at coordinate 651,163 of NZ_BAABKB010000002.1, forward strand.
CCTCGACAACCCGGTGCCGGTGGTCTCCTTCCACTTCGGCTGCCCCGCCCCCGAGGTCCTGGAGTCCCTCGCCCGCGTCGGCACCCTCACCCTGATCGCCGCGACCACGGCCGACGAGGCCCTGGCGGTGCAGCGGGCGGGCGCCGACGCCGTCGTCGTGCAGGGCGTCGAGGCGGGCGGCCACCAGGGCACCCACCGCGACAACCCGGAGACGGACGGCACCGGCATCGGCCTGCTCTCGCTGATCGCGCAGGTCCGCGAGACCGTGCGGATCCCGATCGTCGCGGCCGGCGGCATCATGCGCGGCAGTCAGATCGCCGCCGCCCTCGCGGCCGGCGCGAGCGCCGCCCAGCTCGGCACCGCGTTCCTCGCCACCCACGAGTCCGGCGCGAACGCCGTGCACAAGCAGGCGCTGACCAACCCGCTCTACGTCCGTACGGAGCTGACGCGGGCGTTCTCCGGCCGCCCCGCGCGCGGACTCGTCAACCGGTTCCTGCGCGAGCACGGGCCGTACGCGCCCGCCGCCTACCCCGAGGTCCACCATCTGACCTCGCCGCTGCGCAAGGCGGCTGCCCGGGCGGGCGACGCGCAGGGCATGGCGCTGTGGGCCGGACAGGGCCACCGCATGGCGCGGGAGCTGCCCGCCGCACGGCTGGTGGAGGTGCTGAGCGCCGAACTCGCCGCCGCCCGGACAGCGTTGTCGGCGGCGCACGGGCTGTCGGGCCTGCCGGGCCCCGACACGTCGGCGTTCCCGGACGAGGAAGCGGGTGCGGGACGATGACGGCACCGGTGTTCGTGGTCGAACACTTCGACGCGGGCGGCGACGGACGCTACGTCCTCGACGGCCCCGAGGGCCGGCACGCCGTCTCGGTGAAGCGGCTGCGCCCCGGAGAGGACGTCGTCCTCACCGACGGGGCCGGACGCTACGCGGAGTGCGTGGTGCTCGACACCGAGGGCAAGGACCGGCTGGTCGTCCGGATGGACTCGGTCGCCGAGGAGCCCGCGGAGGAGCCGCGCATCACCGTCGTACAGGCCCTCCCCAAGGGCGACCGGGGCGAACTCGCCGTCGAGACCATGACGGAGACCGGTGTGGACGCGATCGTCCCCTGGGCCGCCTCCCGCTGCATCACCCAGTGGAAGGGCGATCGCGGGGCGAAGTCGCTCGCCAAGTGGCGGGCCACGGCCCGGGAGGCCGGCAAGCAGTCCCGCCGGGTCCGCTTCCCCGACGTCGCGGACGCGATGACGACCAAGCAGGTTGCCGCACTTCTCGCCAAAGCCGATCTGGCGGCGGTGCTGCACGAGGACACCGAGCTGGGCACCGAGCCGTTCGCCACGGCGGAACTGCCCGCCGACGGGGAGATCGTGCTGGTGGTGGGACCCGAGGGCGGGATCTCCCCGGAGGAGGTCGCGCTCTTCACCGGGGCGGGGGCGCGGACGTTCCACCTGGGGCGTACCGTTCTGCGCACATCGACCGCCGGGACGGTGGCGACGGCGCTGCTGCTGGCACGCACCGGCCGCTGGTCCTGACACGCACGGGGGATCGCCTTGGAACTCGCCCAAGTACGGCTGCTCGTCTCCGACTTCGCCGCCTGCTACCACTTCTACGCGGACGTCCTCGGCCTCAAGCCCCAGTCGGGCTCGGCCGAGGGCCCCTACGAGAAGTTCAGTCCCGCCACCGGCTCGGCGGGCATCGCCATACAGGACCGCTCGATGATGGCCGAGGTCCTCGGTGAGCTGGGCGATCTGGCGACCGGTCACCGCTCGCTGGTCGTGCTGCGGGTGGACGACCTGGACGCGTACTGCGAGCAGATCACCTCGCGCGGCGCGACGATCCTGCACGGTCCGGCTCCCATGACCGAGCGGATGCGCGTCGCCCACCTCAAGGACCCCGAGGGGAATCTGGTGGAGCTCCAGGAGTGGCTGCTCCTCCTGGGCTGAGGTCCCTCGGAGGAAGTACCCGCGTTCGCCCGCGCGTTCGGCCCCGGCGCGGGTGCTCGAACCGGAATCGCACGGACGGGCGGTGCACCCCACGCAGTGTCCGCATGCGGTCTACCGCGGCCGCCAGGAGAGTGGCACGCTGCCGTTCATGGGGGTTTTGAGGCGTACAGGGCGCCGGGCGGGGCGTCGACGGGTACTGCTGGCGACCGGGTTCGCGGCGGCCGGGATCTTCGGTGTGGCCGCCTGCGAGCCGGGAGACGGGCTGAGCCCGGCGGCAGTGGCGTACACGACCGACAAGACCGCCACCAAGGAGCTCGAACGGCAGCACGTGAACGTGCGCTGGCTCAGCTGCACCGCCTCCTACGGCGGCAACAACAAGGCCTACACGCCCGGCAAGTCGCCCCGGCCGACGGAGAACACGGTCGCCTCCGTCGACTGCCAGGGACAGTCGGACGACGGGCGGGAGATCACCGTCAAGGGCCGGGTCACCCGGGCCGTCGACGGCGCCTGCGTGCGTGGCGACCTCGTCGCGAAGGTCGGCGGCAAGGAGTGGTTCCACGTGCAGGGCCTGGGGAACTGCAACGCCACCACCAACCCCGTCCCGCCGGTCACCTTCCGGCCGCCGAACGGGCAGCCGAACCCCACCGTCACCGTGACGGTGACGAAAACCATGTGGTGCAAGGGCGATCCCACCTGCTGGCCCTCCCAGGGCAAGTGATCGTGACCCCTTTCAGCGTGCGCCCCGGCTGCATAGGGTGATCGGGTGACAGAGCCCGCAGCCTCCGCGTATCTCCGTTTCCCGCATCTGCACGGCGACTTGGTCGTCTTCACGGCCGAGGACGACGTCTGGGCCGCCCCGCTCGACGGCGGGGGCAGGGCCTGGCGGGTCAGCGCCGACAACGTGCCGGTGAACCATCCACGCATCTCCCCGGACGGCACGACCGTCGCCTGGACGTCGACCCGCGACGGGGCACCCGAGGTGCACGCCGCGCCCCTGGACGGCGGACCGTCCAAGCGACTCACCTACTGGGGCAGCCCCAAGACCCAGGTGCGCGGCTGGACCCCCGACGGACAGGTGCTCGCGCTCAGCACGCAGGGCCGGGAGAGCCTGCGCCGCAGCTGGGCGCGGTCGGTCCCGCTCGACGGCGGTCCGGCGGCGGTCCTTCCGTACGGCCCGGTCGGCGAGGTCGCCCAGGGCGGCCCCGGCACCGTGCTGCTGTCCGCGCCGATGGGGCGCGAGGCCGCCTGGTGGAAGCGGTACCGCGGCGGCACGGCGGGCAAGCTGTGGATCGACCGGGCGGGCGACGGCGAGTTCGTCCGCCTGCACGAGGACCTCGACGGGAATCTCGAATACCCCCTCTGGGTGGGGGAGCGCATCGCCTTCCTGTCCGACCACGAGGGCGTGGGGGCGCTGTACTCCTCCCTCGCCGACGGCTCGGACCTGCGCCGGCACACGCCCGGTGGGGGCACCTCCCGCTCGAGCGGAGCCGAGAGCGGGGGAGGCTTCTACGCCCGGCAGGCGGCGAGCGACGGCTCCCGGGTCGTGTACGCGTCCGCCGGTGAGCTCTGGCTCCTCGACGACCTCGACGGCGCCGAACCGCGCCGACTGGACATCCGGCTCGGCGGCCAGCGCGCCGATCTCCAGCCGCACCCCGTCAGGGCCTCCCGCTGGTTCTCGTCCGCCACACCCGACCACACCGGACGCGGCAGCGCGATCTCCGTGCGCGGCGCCGTGCACTGGGTCACGCACCGCTCGGGCCCGGCCCGCACGCTCGCCGCCGGACAGGGCGTACGCGCCCGGCTGCCCCGCTCCTTCCGCGCCGACGGCGAGGAACACGTCGTGTGGGTGACCGACGCGGAGGGCGACGACGCGCTGGAGTTCGCCCCCGCGACCGGCGTCGCCCCCGGAGCGACCCCGCGGCGGCTCGCCGCCGGACAGCTCGGGCGCGTCCTCGGACTCGCGATGGCTCCCGACGGCAGCCGCGCCGCCGTCGCCTCGCACGACGGGCGGGTCCTGCTCGTCGAGCGCGACAGCGGCGAGGTCCGCGAGCTCGACCGCAGCGAGGACGGCGAGGCCACCGGGCTGGTCTTCTCGCCCGACTCGGCGTGGCTCGCCTGGTCGCACCCCGGGCCGCGCCCGCTGCGGCAGCTGAAGCTCGCCAACACCGCCGACCTGTCGGTGACCGAGGCGACCCCGCTCCGCTTCCGGGACTACGCCCCGGCGTTCACCCTCGACGGCAAGCACCTCGCCTTCCTGTCGGCCCGCTCCTTCGACCCCGTCTACGACGAGCACGTCTTCGACCTCGCGTTCGTCGGCGGATCACGGCCCTACCTGATCACCCTGGCCGCGACGACGCCGTCGCCCTTCGGGCCGCAGCGCCACGGCCGACCCTTCGAAGCACCCGACAAGGACGAGACCCCCGACAGCGAGGGCGCGCCGACGACCCGTATCGACCTCGACGGGCTCGCCGACCGGATCGTGGCGTTCCCCGTCGAGGCCGCCCGCTACTCGACGCTGCGCGCCGCCAAGGACGGGGTGCTGTGGCTGCGCCACCCGGTGCGCGGTGTGCTCGGTGCCTCCCGTGCCACTCCGGACGCCCCGGACCCGAAGAGCGAACTGGAGCGGTACGACCTCGCCCAGCAGCGCATCGAGCACCTCGCCGCCGACGCCGACCACTTCGCCGTCAGCGGCGACGGCAAGCGGGTCCTGCTGTGGACCGACGGACGACTCAAGGTCGTCCCCAGCGACCGGCGCGCCTCGAACGACGACGAGAGCGACTCGAACATCACCGTCGATCTGTCGAGGGTGCGGCAGACCGTCGACCCGGCCGCCGAGTGGCGGCAGATGTACGACGAGACGGGCCGCCTCATGCGGGACAACTTCTGGCGGCCCGACCTGGCCGGGGTCGACTGGCAGGGCGTCCTCGACCGGTACCGGCCGGTGCTGGAACGCGTCGCCACGCACGACGACCTCGTGGACCTGCTGTGGGAGGTGCAGGGCGAGCTCGGCACCTCCCACGCCTACGTCCTGCCCGGCGGCGGAGGAGGCGGCGACCGGGCACAGGGACTGCTCGGCGCGGACATCTCCCGCCACGAGGACGGCAGTTGGCGCATCGACCGGATCCTGCCCTCCGAGACGTCCGACCCCGAGGCCCGGGCGCCGCTCGCCGCGCCCGGCGTCGCGGTACGGGCCGGCGACGCGATCGTCGCGATCGGCGGGCAGCCGGTGGACCCGGTGGCGGGTCCCGGACCGCTGCTCGTCGGCACGGCCGGCAAGCCGGTGGAGCTGACCGTGTCGCCCGCGGGCGGCGGCGATCCGCGTCACGCGGTCGTGATCCCGCTCGCCGACGAGGAGCCGCTGCGCTACCACGCGTGGGTCGCCGACCGACGCGCCTACGTCCACGAGCGCTCCGGGGGCCGCCTCGGCTATCTGCACGTGCCGGACATGGTGGGCTCCGGCTGGGCCCAGCTCCACCGCGACCTGCGGGTCGAGGTGGCCAGGGACGGACTGGTCGTGGATGTCCGCGAGAACCGCGGCGGTCACACCTCCCAGCTGGTCGTGGAGAAGCTCGCACGGCGGATCGTCGGCTGGGACCTGCCGCGCGGACTGCGCCCGTACAGCTATCCGGAGGACGCGCCCCGCGGTCCGGTCGTCGCCGTCGCGAACGAGTTCTCCGGCTCCGACGGCGACATCGTCAACGCGGCGATCAAGGCCCTCGGTATCGGGCCGGTGGTCGGCACCCGCACCTGGGGCGGTGTGATCGGCATCGACAGCCGTTACCGGCTCGTCGACGGCACCCTCGTCACCCAGCCCAAGTACGCCTTCTGGATGGAGGGTTACGAGTGGGGCGTCGAGAACCACGGCGTCGACCCCGACGTCGAGGTCGTCCAGACGCCGCAGGACCACGCGGCCGGACGTGACACCCAGCTCGACGAGGCGATCCGGATCGCCCTCGCCGCCCTGGAGGAGAACCCGGCGAGGACCGCCCCGGCGCTGCCGGAGGACTGACGCGCCCGGGTCCGGGGCGGCCGTCCTCGCGGACGGTCGCCCCGGACCCCGTTGTCGCGCTGAAGAATTGCTCCGGTGGATACGATGCCGTCGTAGCGATCAACGGCGTGAAGGAGGCACACGCATGGCGGGAGAGCCGCAGGACGACTGCCTGTTCTGCAAGATCGTCGCGGGGCAGATTCCGGCGACCCTGGTCAGGGAGACCGACACCACCGTCGCGTTCCGTGACATCAACCCTCAGGCGCCCACCCACATCCTCGTCATCCCCAAGGTGCACTACCGGGACGCCGCGGCGCTGGCGGTCGCCGAGCCCACCGTGGTCGCCGACCTGCTGCGCGAGGCCGGCGAGGTCGCGGGCGAGGAGAAGCTGGAGAGCTACCGCGTCGTGTTCAACACCGGCAGCGGCGCCGGACAGACCGTCTTCCACGCGCACGCCCATGTGCTGGGCGGTCGCGGCATGCAGTGGCCTCCGGGGTAACCGGCCTTGTCCGTACGTGAATTGGTGGTCCTCGGCACCGCCAGCCAGGTCCCGACGCGACACCGCAACCACAACGGCTACCTGCTGCGGTGGGACGGCGAGGGGCTGCTCTTCGACCCCGGCGAGGGCACGCAGCGGCAGATGCTGCGTGCCGGGGTCGCCGCGCACGACCTGCACCGGATCTGCGTCACCCACTTCCACGGGGACCACTCGCTCGGGCTCGCCGGGGTGATCCAGCGCATCAATCTCGACCGCGTGCCGCACGAGGTGACCGCGCACTATCCGGCGTCCGGGCAGCGGTTCTTCGACCGGCTGCGCCACGCCACGGCCTATCGCGAGACGGTGGCGCTGACCGAGGCGCCGGTCGACGACGACGGGGTCCTCGCGGCCACGCCGTCGTACACCCTGGAGGCGTGCCGGCTCTCGCACCCCGTGGAGTCCTTCGGCTACCGGCTGGTCGAGCCGGACGGGCGGCGGATACTGCCCGAGCGGCTCGCGGAGCACGGGATCCAGGGGCCGGACGTCGGGCGCATCCAGCGGGACGGCGTGCTGCGCGGCGTCACCCTCGACGACGTCAGCGAGGTGCGGCGCGGGCAGCGCTTCGCGTTCGTCATGGACACCCGGCTGTGCGAGGGTGTCGGAGCCCTCGCCGAAGGGTGCGACCTGCTCGTCATCGAGTCGACCTTCCTGGACGAGGACGAGCGGCTCGCCGAGGACCACGGGCATCTGACGGCGGGCCAGGCGGCGCGGGTGGCCAGGGACGCCGGGGTACGGCATCTCGTGCTGACCCACTTCAGCCAGCGCTACTCCGATCCGGGCGAGTTCGAGCGGCAGGCCCGCGCGGCCGGCTTCGACGGCGATCTGACGGTGGCGTACGACCTGATGCGGGTCCCGGTGCCGAAGCGCCGGTAGCGGCGGCCCGTGCCCGGGCGGGTGGCCTGCGCCGTACGCGAGGCGGCGGTGGCGACGGCCGGCTCGGAGCGCCGGTGCCCGGGCGCCGGGCGGTGCGCTGCCGGGTCCGGGCGGCAGCGGGCGACGCGGCCGACGGCGGGCGGCGTTCGGTTCCGTTGTGTCGGACCGTCGCCCGTACGATGCTTCGATGCCCCTCCCCAAAGCTGAACTGCACCTCCACATCGAAGGCACACTCGAACCCGAGCTCGCCTTCGCGCTCGCCGCGCGCAACGGCGTCACACTGCCCTACGAGGACACCGAGGAGCTGCGCAAGGCGTACCTCTTCGACGATCTCCAGTCGTTCCTGAACCTGTACTACGAGCTCATGGCCGTCCTGCGGACCGAACAGGACTTCGCCGACCTGGCGGACGCCTACCTGGAGCGCGCCGCCGCGCAGGGCGTGCGGCACGCGGAGATCTTCTTCGACCCGCAGGCCCACATCGCCCGCGGTGTGGAGATGGGGACGGTCGTCGACGGACTGTGGCGGGCGCTGGAGCACAGCGAGGAGAAGCACGGCGTCTCCACCCGGCTGATCATGTGCTTCCTGCGGGACGAGTCCGCCGAGTCGGCCATGGCGACCCTGGAGGCCGCGAAGCCCCACCTCGACCGGATCACCGGCGTCGGGCTCGACTCCGCCGAGGTCGGCCACCCGCCGGTCAAGTTCCGTGAGGTGTACGAGGCCGCCGCCGCGCTCGGTCTGCGGCGCGTCGCGCACGCGGGCGAGGAGGGGCCGCCCGAGTACATCACCGAGGCCCTCGACGTCCTCGGCGTCGAGCGCGTCGACCACGGGCTGCGCTGCATGGAGGACCCGCAGCTGGTTCAGCGGCTCGTACGGGAGCGGGTGCCGCTGACGCTGTGCCCGCTGTCGAACGTGCGGCTGCGGGCCGTACGCGTCCTGGAGGACCACCCGCTGCGCGCCATGCTCGACGCGGGCCTGCTGTGCACGGTGAACTCCGACGACCCCGCCTACTTCGGCGGCTACGTGGCCGACAACTACCACGCGGTCCGCGACGCCCTCGGCCTCGAACTGGAGCAGATGCGCGAGCTGGCGCGCAACTCGTTCCTGGCGTCCTTCCTCGAACACGACGAGGAGCGGCGGGCCCGCTATCTCGCCGAGGTCGACGCGTACGAGTTCGGACGGTAGCCCTCAGCCGGTTCCGGGCCCCGGTGCGGTGGCTGCCGCGGCCGGCCGGGGCCCGGCCGTGCCGTACGCCCTCCGCTCGGCGGGAGCCGTCTCCAGCGGGATCTCGACGACCGGGGTGGCCGGGACGCCGCGCCGCGGCCGGACGGCAACGAGGGTCATCGGCACGGCGATCACCAGGAGCCCGACCGCCAGGACCGTGCCCATGGCCGGGTATCCGGCCCGAGCCGAGAGCAGGCTGCCGGTGAGCGGGCCGCATGCCGTGCCGAGCGAGGACGCCGAGCCGACCAGGACCGCCCACCGGCCGCGCGGGTCGAGGGAGGCGGCGAGGCCGATCACGTACGACAGGACGACCGGGTAGAGCGTGTTCCAGGCGATCTCGCCCGCCGCGAACGACGTGAGGTCGGTGGCCGCCGCGCTGAGCGCGATGCACCCGGCGATCAGTGCCGTGCCGATGCCGATGGGCGGGGCCAGGCCGAGCCGGGGGCCCAGCGCGCTCGCGCCGATCACCCCCAGCAGACCCGCGCCCAGCGCCGTCGCGAACACCGCGCCGACCGTGACCTCGGTGAGCCCCGCCTGGGTCAGCCCGATGCGGCCGCTGACGCCCCACAGGGAGTTCTGGGCGAGCGACCAGAAGAGCATCGTGCCGGCGAGGAGCACGCCGGAACGCGGGTGGGGGAGCGGCGTCGTGGTGCGCAGGGTCCGCGCGGCCGGGGTGCGGTCCGGCAGTCGTCCGGTCACGGGCAGCACGAGCAGCGCCGTGCAGGCGATCGCGGCGAGGGGCAGGCCGTGGGCTGGGCCCAGGTGGGGGATCGTCAGATACAGCGCGCCGGCCAGGGCGGAGACCCCGAACAGGCCCATCGTGGTGGTGCGGTGGGGGTCGCGCCGGCCGGCGATGCCGGTCGCGGCGACCGTGGTGGCCGCGCCGGAGCCGAAGCCGCCGACGACCGCGCCGGTGACGACCAGGGGCACGGTGGTCGTCAGGGCGGCGGTGCCGTAGCCGGCGGCGGCGAGGAGCAGACCGGTGCGGGCGAGTCCGCGGGGGCCGAAGCGGTCCACGCGGGACGCGAGGAGGAACCCGGCGGTCGCCGAACTCAGCAGCAGGGCGCTGCCGATGGCGCCGGCCTGGGTGGCCGAGAGCGGGAGGCCCGCGTCCAGTCTGCCGACGGTGGTCGGCAGCAGGTACGCGGAGAGGTACCCGGCCGTGAAAAGGGCGACGAGGGGCCAGGACATGGTGGTGCGGGCGAACACGGGCGTTCCCAGGGCATGCGAAAGGAGCGGCTCGGAAGGGGGGTTGAGCGGCTGTCGACGGACAGGAACGCGCGGGCAATTTGTATCAAGGGGCCGGGCGCGCGAAGAAGGTCGGGCGGTGTGATCTACGGCACTTTCCGTTTGGCCCCGCAGAGCCGGGGTAGGTGCGGTGTTTTGCTCTGCCGGAGAGGGCGTCGGAGGCGCCGCTCGCGGGACGTCGCGGGGGCGGTGTCGCTCCGCCCGGCACGGGCCGCCGTTCGGCCTCGCGGCGGGCTCCGCTCCGGCCCGCGGGCGGGTCCGTCGTCCTCCGTCCGGGGCGGTCCGGGCGGGATCCGTCCCCGTACGACCACGGTGTGTCGTGGTCGACTTGGTGCACACTGGCCTGATCCGCACCATCTCAGGGAGCGCACCGTGATCACGCCCGACGGAGAGCGACCGCTCTGCCAGGCCCATGTCGACCCGCTCGCCGGCCTGCGCACGCCCCAGGATCCGCCCTGGGACGTCTACCTCACGGGCACGGTCTTCCTGGACATCATCTTCACCGGTCTCGACTCGGCCCCCGTGCGCGGGACGGAGTCGTGGGCACGGGGCATGGGATCGAGCCCGGGCGGCGTCGCGAACATGGCGACGGCGCTGGCCCGGCTGGGACTGCGGACCTCCCTCGCCGCCGCGTTCGGCGACGACCACTACGGGGAGTACTGCTGGGACGCCCTGGAGCAGGGCGAGGGCATCGACCTCTCCCCGTCGCGCACCGTGCCCGGCTGGCACTCCCCGGTCACCGTGTCGATGGCGTACGAGGGCGAGCGCACGATGGTCAGCCACGGGCACGAGCCGCCGCCCGAGGAGCCGGCGCCGGACTGCCCGCCGCGCGCGCGTGCGGCGGTCGCCTCGCTGACGCCCGGCACGCGCGCGCCCTGGATCGAGGAGGCGGCGAAGAGCGGCACCCGGATCTTCGCGGACGTCGGCTGGGACGACACCGGGCGATGGGACCTGGCCGGTCTCACCGACCTGGAGCACTGCGAGGCGTTCCTGCCGAACGCCGAGGAGGCCATGCGCTACACCGGCGCGGACTGCCCGCGTGCGGCGGCGCGCGCGCTGACGGACCACGTGCCGCTGGCCGTGGTGACCCTGGGCTCGGACGGCGCGTACGCCGTGGACGGCGGCACCGGGGAGACCGCCGAGGTCCCGGCGATCGCGGTGGAGGCCCTGGATCCCACGGGCGCCGGCGACGTCTTCGTGGCCGGTTTCGTCATGGGGACGCTGGCCGCCTGGCCGCTCGCGGACCGGCTCGCCTTCGCCGGGCTGACCGCGGCCCTGTCCGTGCAGGAGTTCGGCGGGTCCCTGTCGGCGCCGGGCTGGTCCGAGATCGCGGCCTGGTGGCGAAAGGTCCAGTCCGTGGACGCCCAGGACCCCACGGCGCTGAGCCGGTACGCGTTCCTGGAGGGCCTGCTCCCGGAGGTGACGCGCCCGTGGCCGCTGCGCCGGGCGGTGCCGACGATCGGTTTCGGGCGCTCGGCGTGACATCCGCGCCGGGATCCGGCGGGGCGCCCCGAACCGTCCCGCCCCCGGCGCGCGCCGTCGTGCGCGGGGCGCGGGTGCTCGGCGCGGAGTGAGGAAAAGCCCTACGGCTCTGTCAGTGCAGCGACGTACCCTTGGAACCGCAAGGCTGCCCGTGTGGCAAGCGTGCCGACCGAGGAGGATTCGCAGGCCTACAGAGCCGGCCCATGACTCAGACACCCACAGCTCACAGCTCCGCTCAGGAGCAGGCGCGAGCGCACTTCACCGTCCCTGCCAAGCACCCCATGGTGACCGTGCTGGGTTCCGGAGACGCGCTCCTGCGCGTGATCGAGAAGGCCTTCCCGGCGGCCGACATCCACGTCCGGGGCAATGAGATCAGTGCGGTCGGCGACGCCGGTGAAGTCGCCCTCGTCCAGCGCCTGTTCGACGAGATGATGCTGGTGCTCCGCACGGGGCAGCCGATGACGGAGGACGCAGTGGAACGCTCGATCGCCATGCTCAGGGCGAGCGAGAACGGGGAGGGCGACGGCCAGGAGACCCCGGCCGAGGTGCTCACGCAGAACATCCTGTCCTCGCGGGGCCGCACCATCCGCCCCAAGACGCTCAACCAGAAGCGGTACGTCGACGCGATCGACAAGCACACGATCGTCTTCGGCATCGGCCCCGCCGGTACCGGCAAGACGTACCTGGCCATGGCCAAGGCGGTGCAGGCCCTGCAGTCCAAGCAGGTCAACCGCATCATCCTGACCCGGCCGGCGGTGGAGGCGGGCGAGCGCCTCGGCTTCCTGCCCGGCACGCTCTACGAGAAGATCGACCCCTACCTGCGCCCGCTGTACGACGCGCTGCACGACATGCTCGACCCCGACTCGATCCCCCGCCTCATGGCGGCGGGCACCATCGAGGTCGCGCCCCTGGCCTACATGCGCGGCCGCACGCTCAACGACGCCTTCATCATCCTGGACGAGGCCCAGAACACGAGCGCCGAGCAGATGAAGATGTTCCTCACCCGCCTCGGCTTCGACTCGAAGATCGTGGTCACGGGTGACGTGACCCAGGTCGACCTCCCGACCGGGACGAAGTCCGGTCTGCGCCAGGTCCAGGACATCCTGGAGGGCGTCGCGGACGTCCACTTCTCGCGGCTCACGTCCCACGATGTCGTACGGCACAAGCTGGTCGGCCGTATCGTCGACGCGTACGAGAAGTACGACATCGAGAACGGCACCGAGAACGGCTCCCACAAGGGCCGCGGCAAAGCCGGCCACAAGGGGAAGTAGACCAGCACGACCATGTCGATCGACGTCAACAACGAGTCCGGAACCGAGGTCGACGAGCAGGCGATCCTCGACATCGCCCGCTACGCGCTCACACGGATGCGCATCCACCCGCTCTCCGAGCTCTCGGTGATCGTCGTGGACACCGACGCCATGGAGCAGCTGCACATCCAGTGGATGGACCTGCCCGGCCCCACGGATGTCATGTCCTTCCCCATGGACGAGCTGCGCCCGCCGTCCAAGGACGACGACGAGCCGCCGCAGGGCCTGCTCGGCGACATCGTGCTGTGCCCCGAGGTCGCCGAGCGGCAGGGCCGGGAGGCTCCGACGCAGCACTCCATGGACGAGGAGCTCCAGCTCCTGACCGTCCACGGAGTGCTGCACCTGCTGGGGTACGACCACGAGGAAGCGGACGAGAAGGCCGAGATGTTCGGCCTCCAGGCGGCCATCGTGGACGGGTGGCGTGCGGAGAAGGGCCTGACCGGCCCGTCCCCGGCCCCGACCGTGTCATGAGCCCACAACTCGTCGTCGGCGCCATCGCGCTGGTCGTCGTCGCCTGGCTCGCCGCCTGCGCGGAGGCGGGCCTCGCACGCATCTCCAGCTTCCGTGCCGAGGAGGCCGTCCGGTCGGGCCGGCGCGGCAGCGCCAAGCTCGCCCAGGTCGCAGCCGACCCCACCCGCTATCTGAACGTGGCACTGCTGGTCCGTGTCGCCTGCGAGATGGCTGCTGCCGCGCTCGTCACGTACGCGTGCCTGAAGGAGTTCGACGAGACCTGGCAGGCCCTCGCGGTCGCCATCGGCGTCATGGTCCTCGTGTCGTACGTCGCGGTGGGCGTGTCCCCGCGCACCATCGGCCGCCAGCACCCGCTGAACACGGCGACGGCCGCCTCCTACGTCCTGCTCCCGCTGGCCCGGGTCATGGGGCCGATCCCGCCGCTGCTCATCCTCATCGGCAACGCGCTCACGCCGGGCAAGGGTTTCCGGCGCGGCCCGTTCGCCTCCGAGGCGGAGCTGCGCGCGATGGTCGACCTCGCGGAGAAGGAGTCGCTCATCGAGGACGAGGAGCGCCGCATGGTGCACTCCGTCTTCGAACTGGGCGACACACTGGTGCGCGAGGTGATGGTCCCGCGGACCGATCTGGTGGCCATCGAGCGCTACAAGACGATCCGTCAGGCACTCACGCTCGCCTTGCGCTCCGGTTTCTCGCGCATCCCGGTCACGGGGGAGAGCGAGGACGACATCGTCGGCATCGTGTATCTGAAGGATCTGGCCCGCAAGACGCACATCAGCCGGGACGCGGAGTCGGAGCTGGTGTCCACGGCGATGCGGCCCGCCACCTTCGTGCCCGACACGAAGAACGCGGGTGACCTGCTGCGCGAGATGCAGCAGGAGCGCAACCACGTCGCCGTCGTGATCGACGAGTACGGCGGTACGGCCGGCATCGTGACCATCGAGGACATTCTCGAGGAGATCGTCGGCGAGATCACCGACGAGTACGACCGCGAGCTGCCGCCCGTGCAGGACCTCGGCGACGACCGCTACCGGGTGACCGCCCGCCTCGACATCGGCGACCTCGGTGAGCTGTACGGCTATGAGGCGTACGACGACGAGGACGTGGAGACCGTCGGCGGACTGCTCGCCAAGGCGCTCGGGCGGGTCCCGATCGCCGGGGCCTCGTCGGTGGTCGAACTGCCCGACGGGCGGGAGCTGCGGCTGACCGCCGAGGCCGCGGCCGGACGCCGCAACAAGATCGTCACGGTGCTCGTCGAGCCGGTCGGCCCGGTGGAGCCCACCGAGGAGGAGAAGCCGGAGTGACCCCGCAGGAGCTGCGCGCGTTCTGTCTTTCCTTCAACGCGACCGTCGAGGACTTCCCCTTCAACCCGCAGACGTCGGTCTTCAAGGTGCTGGGGAAGCTCTTCGCGCTGACGAACCTGGACGCGGCTCCGCTGACGGTCAATCTGAAGTGCGACCCGGAGGACGCGGTACGGCTGCGCGGCGAGCACCCGGGGCTCGTCGTCCCCGGCTATCACATGAACAAGCGGCACTGGAACACGGTGACCGCGGACGGGGCGCTCCCGGACCGGCTGGTGCGGGAGCTGATCGAGGACTCGTACGACCTGGTGGTCGCGGGACTGCCGCGCGCCGAGCGGCTCCGGCTCGACCGGGCGTGAACCCGCCCCTCGGCCGACCGGGTTCCGACGGCTCGCCAGGACGGGAAAATCGCGGCAGAATAATAATTTCGGCGGGCTCTCGACAGGCCCACTCCGTGTAGGCCGAGCAAGCACACTCGGAGTGGAACCTGCTCCTGCTGGCGTCCGCTTCCATGGCCCCGGTCTTCTTGGCCGGGGCCGTTTTCTCTCACACGTGGTGGAGCACCTCTTCGATGATCTTGTAGATCAGGAAGATGAGACTCATCCAGGGGACGATGTGGGACACCCTGTCGGTCCACGTGTTGCGGCGCCCCTCCGGCTCTGTGGCCATGGGGCTTTTCCTCCTTCCCGGCGGCTCCACATACCTTGTGGATACCGCGGTGATCCACAGGTGTTGAGTCGGAGGAAGTCGGGCGGCTCCCAAGGAGGTTGGCGTCAACCTCGCTACCGCTTGGTCGAACCTCCTTTCGTGGAACCGGAGTTGGGGCGGTTGCCGTCCGCGCGACAACGTTCCCTCTGACAATGTAGCCTCCGCGCAGACGGGTGAACAGTCCTAGATGCTGACTCCAGGTCGGTGTGTCCGATACGTTGGCTCCGATGTGCGACATAGCATCCCGAGAGTTGGCGCTTCAGCGCGACCCCCGCCACCAGTGGTGATCTGTGTCGCGTCCTGAGCGTGCGTTCTCTCGGAGAGGTACCGATGTGTAACCATCGAAATCGCCATGTCGCAACTTGCTCGGTCCTCATGGGGGTGGGGGATCATGAGTGAGGCGAAGCCGCCGAGCCCGGCGATCCAGCGGATCCGGCTCCGCACCGAACTGCGCAAGGCCCGCACGAAGACCGGGCTGACGCAGCGCCAGGTGGCCGAGAAGATGGAGTGGAGTCCCTCCAAGCTGATCCGCATCGAGGCGGGCGAGGTCGGCATCACGGTCAACGACCTGCGCCCGCTGCTCGCGGTGTACGAGATCAGCAGCCAGCGCAAGGTCGACGAACTGCTGGACCTGGCCCGGGGCAGCCGGAAGATGCCGTTCTCGGAGTTCCGGGACATCTACTCCAAGGAGTTCCTCCAGTTCCTGGCGATGGAGACGTCGGCTTCGCTCATCCGGCACTTCAACTCCCTCCAGATTCCAGGGCTGTTGCAGACCGAGGAGTACGGGCGCGCCATCATGCGCGCGTACAGCAGCGGGCTGGCCCAGGACACGCTGGACCGCTACATCGAGGCGCGGCTGGCGCGGCAGGAACTGCTCCAGGGCGACGAGGGCCCGGAGTTCTTCTTCATCCTCGACGAGTCGGTGATCCGCAGGCAGGTCGGTGGCCGCGGAGTGATGCGCGCCCAGCTGGAGCGGCTGGCCGAGCTGGCCGCCCGCCCCCGCGTGCACATCCTGGTCCTGCCGTTCAGCGCCGGTGCCCACTCCGGTATGCAAGGCCCCTTCACGCTCTTCGAGTTCGAGGCGGACGAGATGCCGGACTCGTTCTACCTGGAGAACCCGCGCGGCGACTCGTACGCCAGCAGCGACTCCGAGGAGACGGGCCGCTATGTGGAGCGGTTCTGGGAGCTGGAGGACCTGAGCATCAAGGACGACGTCGACGTCCTGCTGCGCCGGATGGCCGAACGGACGGGGGAGGGCAGCGACGACCTGGTCTCGCTGCTCCGCTCCGGGACGGCCTCCGCGGACGCCTGACTGCCCCTGCCCGCCGGGACCTTGGCGGGAAACGCCTCGTTCATATTCGTATGAGGCGCCGTTATTCTGGAAGAGGTGCTGCGTGTCCACACCCAGGTTGGAGGGGACGGCGTGGGTGGCTCATGGTCGTGGCGCAAGAGCAGTGCGAGCGGTGAAGGCGGCAATGACTGTGTGGAGGTCGCCTGGACCGGCGAAGCGGTCCTCGTCCGCGACTCCCGTGCCCCGCGGGGCACGGTCCTCGTCTTCGCCCCGGCTGCCTGGCGGACCTTCCTGAGCGCTGTGGCCCCCGGCCCGGCTCCCGGCAGCCCGACGGCCCGCCCCTGACATCAGGAGGCGGGCCGTCCGGCAGAGCGGCCCGGCATCAGGCGCGGCGGCCGAGCCCCAGGCTCACCAGTACCGCCGCCGCCAGCACGATCACCGCGTCCAGGGCGAGGACCGTGTGGACCCCGCTCAGCAGGTCGCCCGACGTGGTGGCCAGGACGCCGAGGAGGGGGATGCCGACCGTGAGCCCCACCTGCTGAGTGGACGTCACCAGACCGGTGGCCAGGCCCTGCTCCTCGTCCGGGACACCCGACGTGACGGTCAGGCCGTACGCGATGATCGCGCCCAGGTGGCACATGCTGGCCAGGGAGACAGCGGCCGTGGCGAGCCAGACCGACCAGGTGTGGGCGTTCAGCAGCACCAGCGTCGCCACGAACAGCCCCTGCCCGGCCAGCGAACCCACCAGCGTGCGACGGGCGCCGACGCGGCCGATGACCTTCGGGGCGTACGCCCCCGCCACCGCCGACAGCACTCCCTGCACACCGAAGACCAGACCCGTCTCGAAGGCGGACAGGCCGAGCGTCTCCTGGAGATACAGGGTCAGGACGAAGACCACCGTCGACATCATCGAGAAGGTGACCAGACCGGCCAGGTTGCCCCACGCCACGGTGCGGCGGCGCAGCATCGGCAGGGAGACGAGCGGCGCCGCGCTGCGCGCTTCGACGTATCCGAAGGCACTGAGCAGCAGCACGCCCGCGGCGAGCGACACGAGCACGTCGGCGCCGCCGAAGCCACGCTCCGCGGCCGTGGAGAGGGCGTAGATCAGGGCCAGCAGGCCTCCGGTGACGGTGATCGCACCGGGGACGTCCAGGCGCGGGCGGTCCGGGGTGCGGGACTCGGGCAGCAGACCCGGCGCCAGCGGCAGCACGATCAGCGCGAACACCGACAGCAGCCCCATCGTGGAGCGCCAGCCCAGCGTGTCGGTCAGGACGCCGCCCGCCACCATGCCGACCGTGAAGCCGAGGGACAGCAGCGTGCCGGAGATGCCCAGGGCGCGGTCGCGGGCCGGCCCCTCGGGGAACGTCGTCGTCAGCAGCGACATGCCGGTCGGCACGATGGCCGCCGCGCCCAGCCCCTGCAGCGCGCGGGCCGTCAGGAAGGACGCCGGGTCCCAGGCGCAGGTCGCGAGCACCGAGGCAGCGCCGAAGAGCGCGAGGCCGGTCAGGAAGAGCCTGCGGCGCCCGTACAGGTCGCCGATGCGGCCGAACAGCAGCAGGAAGCCGCCGGACGGCAGCGCGAACGCGGTGACCGCCCATTGCAGGGCGGACCGGTTCATGCCCAGGTCCGAGCCCAGCACGGGCAGCGCCACGTTCAGGACGGAGAAGTCGAGCGCGACCATGAACTGCGCCGCGCACAGCACGAAGAGGACGAGCTTGTCGCGGAGCGAGAGCCGCGCGCCGGGCGGGGTGTCGGCCGCCGGTGCCGGCGGGGTGCGTACGGGGGTGGACTCGAGGTCGGTGGTGTCGATCGCCATGGCCAAGAGCTTCGTGCGGTCGGAACAAGCGTGGGGAGCGGGAACTTATGCTGGTGGTCGCACCACCAGTCACCAAGAGGGGGATTCGAACGTGACGGAGGACGTGCTCAGGAGTCACCGACGGCGGGAGCTGCGCGACTTCCTGATGAGCCGTCGGGCCAAGGTGTCCCCGGGGCAGGCCGGTCTCCCGGACGGCGGCGCGCGGCGGCGCACCCCGGGGCTGCGCCGCGAGGAGGTCGCCGTGCTCGCGGGCGTCGGCGCCTCCTGGTACCAGTGGCTGGAACAGGGGCGGGACATCTCGGTTTCCCCGCAGGTCCTCGACTCGGTCGCCCGTGTACTGCTGCTCAGCGGCGCCGAGCGGCGCCATCTGTACGTGCTGGCCGGGCTCAACCCGCCCGCGCCCGAGACGGCTCCCGAGAACCGGGACATGTGCGACGGGCTGCGGCGGCTGATCGACACGTGGATGCCGTACCCCGCGCACATCATGGACGCGTACTACAACTGCGTGATGTACAACGACGCCGCCGCGATGGTCCTCGGCATGCGCCCCGAGAACACGCAGAACTGCATCGTCGACTTCTTCACCGACCCCCTCTACCGCGGGCAGTCCCGGTCCTGGGAGACCAACGCGCGCACCGTCGTCGCCCAGTTCCGCGCCTCGTGCGCGGCCGCGCCGGACGACGAGGGCTTCCAGGAGCTGCTGGCGCGGCTCAAGGAGGCCAGCACCGAGTTCGCCGGGCTGTGGGAGGAGCGGGACATCGAGGACGCGGGGCAGATCCGCAAGGAGCTCGACCATCCGCTGGTGGGGCTGCTGTCCGTCGAGTCGACGGCCATGAAGGTGCCGGCGCGGCCCGACCTGACGATCGTGCTGCACACACCGCTGCCCGAGGCGAACACCGCGGCCAAACTGGAGTGGCTGGCCTCGCCGGAGGGGCGGCGCGGCTCGATGTACCCGGTGGCGGGCTGACCCTTGGGCGGGGTGCCGCGTCGGCACTTCGTATGCTCAGGGCATGACCGACAGCAGCGCGCTTGACCCCGAGGACCGCAAGATCGTGACCCTGGCCCGTTCCGCGCGGGCGCGCAACGGTGTGCCCGAGGGGGCGGCCGTGCGTGACGAGACGGGCCGTACGTATGTCGCCGGGACCGTGGAGCTGCCGTCTCTGCGGCTGAGTGCCCTGCGGACCGCGGTGGCCATGGCCGTGGCGTCGGGGGCGAAGTCGCTGGAGGCGGCGGCGGTCGTCTCCGACGCGGAGGGGGTGTCCGAGGAGGACCGTGCGGCGGTTCTGGACCTCGGGGGGCCCGGGACGCCTGTGCTTGTCGCGGGGCCCGACGGGGCTGTACGGGGGGTCGTCGCCGCGGGCTGACTCCGTCCGGTGGGCGGAGGGTTTTCGCCCCCTCCGCCCCTGCCCGTCCCTTGTTCCCGGGGGCTCCGCCCCCGGACCCCCGGATCGGCCTGGACGGCCTCGTCCTCAAGCGCCGGACGGGCTGAAGCGCGCCCCCGGTGGGCCGGGGGCGTGGGTCAGAAGCCCAGTTTGCGGAGCTGGCGGGGGTCGCGTTGCCAGTCCTTGGCCACCTTCACGTGGAGGTCGAGGAAGACCGGGGTGCCCAGCAGTGCCTCGATCTGCTTGCGGGACTTGATCCCGACCTCCTTCAGGCGCTTGCCCTTGGGGCCGATGATGATGCCCTTCTGGCTGGGGCGCTCGATGTAGACGAAGGCGTGGATGTCGAGGAGCGGCCGGTCGGCGGGCCGGTCCTCGCGGGGGAGCATCTCCTCGACGACGACGGCGATGGAGTGCGGCAGCTCGTCGCGGACGCCCTCCAGCGCGGCCTCGCGGATCAGCTCGGCGACCATGACCTGCTCGGGCTCGTCCGTGAGCTCGCCGTCGGGGTAGAGGGCCGGGCCCTCGGGCAGCAGCGGTACGAGCAGGTCGGCGAGCAGGTCGACCTGCTTGTCGCGGACCGCGGACACCGGCACGATCTCCGCCCACTCGAAGCCGAGCTCCTTGCCGAGCTGGTCGATCGCGATGAGCTGCTCGGCGAGCGCCTTGCTGTCCACGAGGTCGGTCTTGGTGACGATGGCGATCTTCGGCGTCTTCTTGATCGACGCCAGTTCCTTGGCGATGAAGCGGTCGCCGGGACCGAGCTTCTCGTTCGCCGGGAGGCAGAAGCCGATCACGTCGACCTCGGCCCAGGTCGTGCGGACCACGTCGTTGAGCCGCTCGCCGAGCAGAGTGCGCGGCTTGTGCAGCCCGGGGGTGTCCACCAGGATCAGCTGGGCGTCGGGACGGTGCACGATGCCGCGCACCGTGTGCCGCGTGGTCTGCGGCTGGTCGGCGGTGATCGCCACCTTCTTGCCGACGAGAGCATTCGTGAGGGTGGACTTGCCCGCGTTGGGGCGGCCCACGAAGCAGGCGAAACCGGCGCGATGGGTGGCCTCGGACGGCTCGGATGACGGGGTACGAACGCTCATGGCGCCCATTGTCCCTGATCCTCGGGCGCCCGCCGCACGCCGTGCGCCCGAGTGATGTGCGGTGAGGTTCCGGAAACCCCGGCGCAACACGAAACACGACGGAAACCTGGGCGTGCACGTCCGGAAACGAGGGCCGACAACTCTCTGACGCAGCCCCCACCCCGTTGGAGACACCGTGACGCCGGCCACCGCCCTGCCCCTGGTCCTCGCCTCCGCTTCCGGTGGGAAACCACCCGTCGACACCGGTGACACGGCGTGGCTGCTCGCCGCCACCGCGCTGGTCCTGCTGATGACGCCCGGCCTCGCCCTGTTCTACGGCGGCATGGTGCGCACGAAGAGCGTCCTCAACATGCTGATGATGAGCTTCGTGTCGATCGCCCTGGTCACGGTGGTGTGGCTGGCGGCCGGGTACTCCCTGGCCTTCGGGGACGACGCCTTCGGCGGGCTCGTCGGAGGGCTGCGGCACGCGGGCATGGCCGGGATCGGTCCGGACGCTGTCCACGGCACCGTGCCGACCCTGCTGTTCGCCACCTTCCAGCTCACCTTCGCGATCATCACGGCGGCGCTGATCAGTGGCGCGGTCGCGGACCGGGCGAAGTTCTCCGCGTGGCTGGTGTTCGTGCCGGTCTGGGCGCTGCTCGTATACGTTCCCGTCGCCCATTGGGTGTGGGGTCCGGGCGGCTGGATCGTGGACGCGCTGGGTGCGCTGGACTTCGCGGGCGGACTGCCCGTCGAGATCACCTCGGGCGCCTCCGGTCTCGCCCTGTGCCTGGTCCTCGGCCCGCGCCTCGGTTTCAAGAAGGACGCGATGCGCCCGCACAACCTGCCGATGGTGATGCTGGGCGCCGGGCTGCTGTGGTTCGGCTGGTTCGGCTTCAACGCGGGATCCGCGATGGGCGCGAACGGGCTGGCCGCCGCGGCCTTCCTCAACACCCTCGCCGCCGGCTGCACCGGGCTGCTCGGCTGGCTCTTCGTGGAGCAGCGCCGCGACGGCCACCCGACCACCCTGGGCGCCGCGTCCGGTGCGGTCGCGGGCCTGGTCGCGATCACCCCGTCGTGCGGCACCGTGTCGCTGCTCGGCGCGCTGGTCGTCGGGCTCGCCGCCGGTGTCGTCTGCTCGTACGCCGTGGGCTGGAAGTTCAAGCTGAACTACGACGACTCGCTGGACGTCGTCGGTGTGCACCTGGTCGGCGGCATCGTCGGCACCCTGCTCATCGGCGTCTTCGCCGTCAAGGAGATGACGGGCGGGGCCGAGGGGCTGCTGTACGGCGGCGGGCTCGGCCAGCTCGGCAGGCAGCTGGTCGCCGTGGTGGCCGTCGGGGCGTACGCCTTCGCGGTCACGTACGGCATCGGCAAGGTGATCGACCGGCTGATGGGCCTGCGGGCGGACGAGGAGCACGAGCGGACCGGCCTGGACCTTACGGTGCACGCCGAGACGGCCTACGATCACGGGGTCCTGGGGCACGGCGCCCCGGTCTCCGCATCCCTCCCCACCGCCCAGAAGGCCAAGACCCAGGCATGAAGCTCATCACCGCGATCGTCAAGCCGTACCGACTCGACGAGGTCAAGACCGCCCTCCAGGAAATCGGCGTGCACGGGCTGACCGTGACCGAGGCCAGCGGATACGGGCGGCAGCGCGGCCACACCGAGGTGTACCGCGGGGCCGAGTACCGGATCGACCTCGTCCCCAAGGTCCGGATCGAGGTCGTCGTCGAGGACGCCGACGCGGAGGCCGTCATCGACGAGATCGTGAAGGCCGCGCAGACGGGGAAGATCGGCGACGGAAAGGTGTGGTCCGTACCGGTGGAGACCGTCGTGCGGGTACGGACGGGCGAGCGCGGTCCCGACGCGCTCTGATCACCACCACGGCCGTGGCGATCCCGGCCGCCACCACCGCCGCGACGAGCCAGGGCAGGGCGAAGAAGGACGCGCTCGCCGAGTCCCGGGTCCCGGCCGCGTCGGCCGTCAGCGTCACGTCGCCCCAGTCGAGCTGCGGGGCGCCGGACCACGGCTCGCTCAGCCGGACCCGCTGACCGGGGAGCAGCTCGGAGGGGACCTCGGTGAGGCCGCGGGCGAGCAGGGTGCGGCCGAAGAGTCCTTCCGCCCTGAGGCGCACCTTCGGGTTCAGGGTCACGTTGCCGGTGTTGTGGAGGGTGTAGGAGACGGTCGCCGTGGCGGCCCCGAAGCCCGGGACCAGGGGCTGGTGGTGGCTGACGCGGACCTTCTCGACGGCGAGGGCGGGCACCGTGGGGCCGCCGACGCGCAGATAGACGCGCGCGGCCACCGCCCGCTGCACCCCGACCGCGAGCGAGCCGTCGCCCGCCTCGACGCGTTCGTCCAGAGCGACCAGCGCGCCGGGGTGGTCGCCGGGTTCGGCCCGTTCGGGCACCCGGAGCGTGAACGGCACGGTCACCGAGCCGTGCGCGGGCACCGTCACCCGGGAGCGCGCCGGCTCGGCCCACGCGCCCACCCCGCGCTGCTTCTCGCGCACGGTGCGCACGGCGAATCCGCCGTCGCGGACGGTGTTGTAGGCGTCGGCCGCGTACAGCCGGAAGGTCAGCGGCCCGCCGGTCTTGTTGGCGACGGTGACCTTGTCCCGGAGGGTCTGCCCGGGGTCGGCCGAGAGGTAGAAGTACGGGCGGGCCGCCAGACGCGTGGAGACGGGATAGACGGACCAGCTGCCGTTGTCGGCGGCGTACGAAGGCACCGTCACGCAGCCGAGCAGGGCGGTCAGGAGGAGGACGTACAGCTTGCGCATGGGTGCGGACCCCCACGGACGAGGCGGACGGGCGGGTGCGCGCCCGGCCACCGAAGGTGCGGACGGACTGGTCAGCTGAGCGTCAGCGTGAGCACGCCGGAGTACGAACCGGGCGGAGTGAACGCCGGTACGTCGAGCGACAGCCCGGCGTCGACCGTGAACTCACCGCCGGTGAGCGTGCCGTCGGGCGTGGAGGCCAGCGTCGCGCCCGAGGAGCCCACCGTGCCGGACGAGCCTGCCCGGCAGGTGCTCGGACTGCCCGCCTTGGTCACGCAGGCCGGGGTCCAGCTCAGCGCACCGGCGTCGATCTTCGCGCCGGGGCCGGTGAAGTCGGTGACCTTGCCGGTCAGGGACCAGCCCGCGGGGCCGCCGCGGAAGTCCTTGACGGTCACCGTCTTCAGGGCGCCGTTCGAGGCGCCGCCCTTGCCGAAGTCGACCGCCGACAGTTCGACGGCGTCCCCGGCCTGTGTCATGGACAGCGTCCCGGCCTTCACCGTGGTGGTGAGTCTCTGGGCGTTGTCGGGGACGGGGGTGTCGTCGACGACGACGTACGTGGCGGGACCCGCGCCCTTGTCGGCGTTCCAGCTCGCGCCCTCGTACGCCACCACACCGGTCGTCGTCCGGTCGTTGACGACGAGCGTGCCGCTGAAGGCGCCCTGACCGTCCGCGGTCACGGTCGTGGTGTCGGCGGTCTGCGCGTCGCCGGAGCGTCCGGCGAGGGTGACGGTGGCGCCCGGGGTGAAGTCGCTGCCGGTGACGGTCACGCCGTCACCGGGGTTCCCGGAGGCCGAACCGAGCTGGATGGCCCGGTTGTTGGTCTGTCCGCCGCCGTTCGTCGCGGTGACGGTCTCGGACACCGGGGCGGGCGGGTCGGTCACCGTGCACGGGGTGTCCAGCTCCATGATGTAGCTGGTGTGGATGTTGTAGTCGCCCGGCGAGAGCGTGATGGCGCCCGGCGCGGTGACCGTGAACGTGCCGGTCATGCTGAACGAGGGGAAGGCGCCCTTGCCCGGCACCGGGTCGTTCTTCTTGGGCCCGGCGACCGTGACGGCGCCGGTCTGCGCCCCGCCGAGCGTGACCTTGCCGGTGGGCGTCATGATGTCGGCGGGCAGGGCCAGGTCGACGGGGTTGCTCGCGGCGGGCTTGACCACCGTGTACGTCACGGTGACGGTGTCGCCGACCTTGGGGGCGGCGTTGTCGACCGTGATCTTCGCGGTGGTGGTGCCGTCGATCGGCGGGATGCCCGCGATCGCCGGCGGGATGCAGTGCGTGGGGAAGTCCACGTCCGTGGGCGCGGCTCCGGCCGGGGCGGCCAGTGCGCCGCCCGCGGTGACCGCGAGGGCGGTCGCCCCGAGCAGCGCCGCCCAGCGGCGTCTTCGGGTTGTCGGACCCGTGGTTCTCATGGTGGTTGCCCCCTCCTGAGGGATGCGGGCGCAGCGGCTCGTCTGCGCCGACAGGGGGCCATTGATGTGCGGGTTGTGTGAGAAGTCAATGGAGTCCCGACACGCGAACTGATGACCCATCAGTTTCTGTCAATGTCATCAACTCGCGCTTCCAGGAGGCTCGTTGGGGTCCCGATCGGCTGCCGGATCGGCGCCGCTGCGCGCGGGCGGCGCCGGTCCTCACGCGTGGGCGCCTACTCGAACACGAACGGGCCGGGGGACTGTGCCGCGTCCGCGGTGCAGGTGATGGTGATGCCGAAGACCACCATCTGCAGGGAGCCGCCGAAGGCCTCCAGGCTGTCGCCGGAGGCGACGGTGCCGTCCAGCGGGCCCACCGCGACCCCGCCGCCCGCGGCGATGGCCGGGTTCCTCGTGCCGCTGAAGACGGTGGTGCCGCCGCCCGCCTTCACCATGGTCAGTGTGGAGCTGATCGAGTCCTGCGCGACGCTGATCGGAGCCGTGATGTCGGTGGAGCTCAGGGTGATGGTCGCGGCGGTGCCGCTCTGGGTGGCCGTGAGGGTGGCCGAACCGCTGCCGCCGATGCTGCAGGTGGCGTTGATGGTGGCCGTCTGCGGGGTGACGGCCGCGGCGGCGGGCGCGAAGGCCAGTGCGGTCGCGGCGAGGGTGCCCCCGGCCAACGCCGCGGTGATTCCGAGTCGCTTGCCTCTCATCGTGTTCCCTTCCCTTGTACGGGAATTGCCATGTGGGGATGGTCGGACGGAACCGGCCCCGTCCGGGCACACGGTCTCCTCACCGCCGTGCAGGTGAGGGTGCGGGGAGGTGGTGTGCGCGGACGGACCGCCCGCGAGCGGCGTGCGGGACGCCGTGCGGCGGCATCTGACGGTCCGTCGGAACGTGCGGTTCCATTGATGCGCGGGTGACTCACGATTGCAAGGGACGCCGGCCCTTTCCTTCGAGGGTCGTCGAAAGTGGCCGAAGTCGGCCCCCGGGCACCGCTCAGCGCGAGAGCGGAGGGTGGGGACGGCGAGCGGGCGTCATGTCCTGAAGACCCACCACCCGCAGCAGCTGGAGCCGCTCGTGGGACTCGGTGCCGGGGCGGGCCGTGTGGACGATCAGGATCTGATGGTCCTCCGAGCTGAGCAGGATCTCGCAGTCCAGGTCGAGCAGCCCCACCGTGGGGTGCACGAACCGCTTCGTGGAGACGCGCCGCACCGCGACCTCGTGCTCCTCCCACAGCAGGGCGAACTCAGTGCTCTTGGCGCGCAGTTCGGCCACGAGGCGGGCGGGGGCCGGGTCGCCGGGCCGGGCCGCGGTGACCGCGCGCAGATGGGACACATGGCTGCGGGCGAGCTCGGCGTGGTCCTTTGGCGGGAAGAGGGCGCGGGCCCGCGGATCGGTGAAGAAGCGCCGTACGACATTGCGTTCCGGGCCCGCCTCGCCGACGAGGGCCACCGACATCGTGTTCTGTGCGAGGACGTCGCCGTAGTCGGTCATGACCTGCGCGGGCGCGTCGTGCAGCCGATCGAGGACGAGCAGCAGACCGGGCCGGACATGTCCCGAGGCGCTCTCGGCGCGCGGCGGTTCCTCGCCCACCAGGTGGAAGAGATGGTCCCGCTCGTCACCGGTGAGCCGCAGCGCCCGCGCCAGCGCGCCCAGCATCTGCCGTGACGGGCGGGGGCCGCGGGACTGTTCGAGCCGGGTGTAGTAGTCCACGGACATGCCCGCGAGGGCCGCCACCTCCTCGCGGCGCAGGCCCGGTGTGCGGCGCCGGGTGCCGGCGGCGAGCCCCACGTCGGAGGGGTCGAGGCGTGCGCGACTGCGGCGCAGGAAGTCGGCTAGTTCGGCTCGGTCCACCCCTCCAGCGTGTCCGAACCCGCCCGGGTTATCCAGGCACTGCCGGTCCCCGGATAGGGAGGTCTCTCGCGGCCGCCCCGGCTCCGGCCGAGGCTGGTCACCGACGAGAGGAGCACATGATGCTGACCTTGGTGACAGGGACGACCGGACAGGTGGGCAGGCGGCTGGTGCCGAGGCTGCTGGCGCAGACCCGGCGGGGAGAGCGGATACGGGTGCTGGTGCGTGACGCGGGGCGCGGCGAGCCCTTCGCGGAGATGGGCGCCGAGGTCGTGGTCGGCGATCTGCGGGACGCGGAGGCGCTCGGCAAGGCCGTGGCGGGGGTGGACGCGGTCGTCAACGTCGCGGCGGCGTTCCGCGGGGTGCCGGACGAGGAGGCGCGGGCGGTCAACCGGGACGCGGCCGTGGAGCTGGGCCGCGCCGCTCGGGCCTGCGGCGTACGGCGCTTCGTGCAGGTCAGCACGAATCTGGTGTACGGGGCGGGTCGGGAGCGTCCGCACACCGAGGACGACCCGGTGCGTCCCGGCGGCGCGATGTGGGGCGCCTATCCCGAGTCCAAGGCGGAGGCCGAGCGGCTGCTACTGGCGCTGGAGGGGCTGCCCGTGCGGATCGGCCGGCTCGCCTTCGTGTACGGCGAGGGCGACCCGCACCTGGCCCGGTCCCTGGACTGGGCCGGGCACTGGGCGGCCGCCCAGCGGCTGCAGATGGTCCACCACGCCGACGTGGCCCAGGGACTGCTGCGCCTGCTCCACGCGCCGGGCATCGACGGCCGGGT
This sequence comes from Streptomyces siamensis, assembly GCF_039543605.1. Taxonomy (NCBI): domain Bacteria; kingdom Bacillati; phylum Actinomycetota; class Actinomycetes; order Kitasatosporales; family Streptomycetaceae; genus Streptomyces; species Streptomyces siamensis. Next base: position 678,603 of record NZ_BAABKB010000002.1, read on the forward strand.
CTACAACATCGCCGACGACGTGCCCGTCACGGCGGTCGAACTGCACCAGCTCAACCAGGTCGAAGCCCCGGCCGCCCTGCACGGGCGCACCGACCCGGACCCGTGGCTGGGGATCGTCTCCACCGACCGCGTCCGCCGCGAGCTCGGCTACCGTCCGCTGTTCCCCTCGGCCTGGGCGGCCCGGGACGCCGGAGCCCTGTGAGGCCTACTCGACCCCTCTGATCCTGCGCACCAGCACCGCCCCGGCGAGTCCGATCGCCGCCGACACCAGGTACAGCACCCGGTACCCGCCGAGATGGGTCACGATCGGCGCGGCCAGCGCGGGTGCCGCGACCTGGGGGAGGGCGTTGGCGATGTTGATGACGCCGAGGTCCTTGCCGCGGTCGAGCGCCTCGGGCAGCACGTCGGTCATCAGGGCGAAGTCGACGGAGGTGAAGACGCCGAAGCCGATGCCCAGCACCGCCGACGCGACGATCGCCCCCGGCCAGGTCTGCCAGCCGGCCAGGGCGGCCGTGGCCACCGCCATCAGGACGCCGGACCAGATGACGAACGGCTTGCGGCGTCCCACCCGGTCCGACCAGACCCCGCCCACGACGACCGTGGCGAGCAGGGTGACGGCGTTGACCGCCGTGAGGACGAGGACGCCCTCCTCCGGGTCGTGGTGGTGCAGCCGGTCACGCAGGTAGTACAGCAGGTAGAGCAGGACGAGCGCGTTGCTCAGGTTGATCAGGAAACGGGTCAGCCAGGCCCACGCCAGATCCGGGTGGCGGCGCGGGCTCAGCCGGAAGGAGGCGAGGAAGGACCGCCAGGCCCAGGGCGCGCGGGCCGACGCGGGCAGCCGCAGATCCGGGTGCCGCAGGACGTACGGCAGGACGCCCGCCAGTGTGAACACCGCGCACGCCGCGTACCCCGCGCCCGTGCCGCCCGCGGCCGCCGCGAGCCCTGTCCCGCCGACCACGCCCAGGATCTGTGCGGCGCCCAGCCAGCCGCCCACCGAGCCCCGCTGGAGCCGCGGCACCCGGTCCGGGACCGCCGCCGTGATCGCGGCGAAGGCGGCGTTCAGCGTCAGCTGGACCAGGCACCAGCCGGCCGCCATCGTCCACACCCCGCCGGCGCCCGCCAGGAGCAGCAGGGACAGCGCGCCGCCCGCGGACCCGGCGACGATCCACGGCGTGCGGCGGCCCCAGCGGGCGGTCGTACGGTCGGAGAGCGCGCCGAAGAACGGGTTGGCGGCCAGCGAGACCACCGCGCCCGCCCCCGTGACCCAGGCGAGCACCGTCTCCTTGGACATGCCGGTGCCGGGCGCGAAGTCCTCCGCCTGGGAGGCGAGGAGGATCTGCAGCGGCCCGAACCAGCCCACCCAGATCGCGCCGTTGGCGAGCGAGAGTGCCGCGGTCCAGCCGCGCCCCACCCGCTCGACGGGCTCGGCCAGCGCGCCGTCCCCCGCGGGCACGACGGGATCGGCGGCCGTCATCTGCGCGCCTGCGCCCGCAGGGCGTCCCGCAGCCACGCGTACGACGCCTTGGGGGTCCGCTCCAGCGTGTCGTAGTCGACGTGGACGAGTCCGAAGCGCCGGGCGTAGCCCTCGGCCCACTCGAAGTTGTCCATCAGTGACCAGACGAAGTAGCCGCGCACGTCGACACCCTGTTCCAGTGCCCGGTGCAGGGCACGGACATGGCCCTCCAGGAAGGCGATCCGCTCCTGGTCGTCGATGCCCTCGTACGAGCAGCCGTTCTCGGTGATGACGACGGGCGGGAGCCGGTCGCCGTAGCGCTCGCGGAGGCCGACCAGCAGCTCGGTGAGGGCCTCCGGGACGACCGGCCAGCCGAAGTCGGTGACCGGGTAGCCCTCCAGTTCGCGTACGGAGAAGGGGAGTTCGGCGGGCAGGGTCAGTCCGCTGAATTCGATCTCCGCGCCCTCGGGGGCACCCACCTTCGTCGGCTGGTAGTAGTTCACGCCGTACCAGTCCAGGGGTTCGGCGATCACCTTCAGGTCGGACTCGACGTCGCCGGGCAGCAGCTCGCCGATGCCCTCCGGGTACCGGCCGAGGAGCAGCGGGTCGGAGAACAGCCGGTTGAGGAGGACGTCGTAGAAGTCGGCGGCCTCCACGTCCTCGGTGCGCCGGGACGCCGCCCAGGTGGGTCCGTGCGAGTTGGCGATCCCGATGTCGTCGGCTCCGGCGGCGCGCAGCGCCCGTACGGCGAGGCCGTGGGCCAGGAGCTGGTGGTGGGCCACCGGCAGTGCGTCGAACAGCAGTCGTCTGCCGGGGGCGTGCGCGCCGAGCGCGTGCCCCAGCAGCGTATGTTCGGCCGGTTCGTTGAGGGTGATCCACTTCTGCACCCGGTCACCGAGACGCTCGGCGACGACGGCGGCATGGTCGGCGAAACGGGCCGCCGTGTCGCGGGACAGCCAGTCCAGCTCCAGCGGCAGGTCCCAGTGGAAGAGGGTGGGGACGGGGCGTACGCCCGCCGCGCACAGCTCGTCGACGAGGCGGTCGTAGAAGTCGAGGCCGCCGGGGGAGTTCACCCGGGGCCAGGAGACGGAGAAGCGGTACGCGTCCACGCCGAGGCCGGCGAGCAGCGCGACGTCCTCGCGGTAGCGGTGGTAGTGGTCGCAGGCCACCTCCGCGGTCGAGCCGTCCTTGATCCGCCCTGGTTCGGCCGTGAAGGCGTCCCACACGGAGGGGTCGCGCTCGTCGGCGGCCCCCTCGATCTGGTGGGCCGAGGTGGACACGCCCCAGAGGAAGCCGGGCGGGAACTGCGGGAGGGGGTTCGTCGCCATGCGCGCGATCATCCGTACCGGCGGTAACGGAAGTCAACGGGGCGGTGGGAAAAGGTTGTTGCCCTTCGGGCGCCCAGGGGAAGAGGCCGTGGTCACGCCGTGACCACGGCCGCCGGGGCCGGGCGGCTGCCAGCGCCCCGGACGGAACTCCCCTCGGCGGCCGTCGGCTACGCGCCCTCCTTCAGCACTCTGGAGATCAGCGTCCGCTGTTCCTCCGTGAGGCGGGGATCGGCCGCGTACACGGTCCTCCCGTCCACGGTGATCTGGTAGCTGAAGCCGTCCGGGACGCCGACGGGGGGCGTGCCCCGGCCGGCGGCGACCGCCTGCTCGGCCAGGGCCTGCCACTCGTGGGCGTCGGACCGTCCCGAGGTGTCCACCTCGGCATGACGCTCGATGCCCGCGAATCCGCCCGTGCGCCTCACCTGAATACGCATGGGTCCTGTCTAGTACGAGTCGTGCGCCGGGGCTACGCGGCCGGTACCCCGACCTGCTCCCAGGCCTTCAGCACCGACTGGAGCTCCTCGCCCTCGCCGTACCGTTCGCGTGCCTGGGCGACGGTCAGCGCGGCGAAGTCGGCGAAGCTCGCCTGGGACTGGAGCTGCCCGCCGGTGAGTACGTCGTACCAGATCTGCCCGGCCCGCTCCCAGGCGTGGCCGCCGAGTGCCTGGGCGACCAGGTAGAAGGCGTGGTTGGGGATGCCCGAGTTGATGTGGACGCCGCCGTTGTCGCGGCCGGTGCGGACGTACCCGTCCATGGTGCCGGGCTGTGGGTCCTTGCCGAGCACGTCGTCGTCGTACGCGCTGCCCGGCTCCTTCATGGAGCGCAGGGCCGTACCGGTGACGCGCGGGGCGAGCAGGCCCGCACCGATCAGCCAGTCGGCCTCGGCAGTGGTCTGGCCGAGCGTGTACTGCTTGATCAGCGAGCCGAAGACGTCCGACATGGACTCGTTCAGGGCGCCCGGCTGGCCGAAGTAGGTGAGGTTCGCCGTGTACTGCGTGACGCCGTGGGTCAGCTCGTGCCCGATGACGTCGACCGGGATGGTGAAGTCGAGGAAGATCTCGCCGTCGCCGTCGCCGAACACCATCTGCTCGCCGTTCCAGAAGGCGTTGTTGTAGTCCCGGTCGAAGTGCACCGTCGCGTCCAGCGGCAGGCCCGAACCGTCGATCGAGTTGCGCCCGTACGCCTTCAGGTAGAGCTCGAAGGTCGCGCCCAGACCGGCGTAGGCGCGGTTGACCGTGGCGTCCTTGCCGGGCTTGTCGTTCTCGCCGCGCACCTTCTTGCCGGGCAGGTCCTGGTGGTGGCGGGCGTCGTAGATCGTGCGGTGCGGCTTGTCCTCCTCCGCCCCCGCGGGCGGGGCGACGGTCGGGGCGCCGATGACGGTGGTCAGCCGGCGGTGGGTGCGCTCGTAGGCGTCGCGCTCCAGGGTCTGGCGGGCGGGACCGGCGAGTGCGGGGTCCTCGTGCTGGGCGAGCTTGTCGAGGACGTGGGGCGGCACGATCGTGCAGAAGACGGGCTCGAAGCCCCCGTTGGTCGTCATGCCCGGCACCCTTGCACTGAGTTATGCCACTGTCACTACCTGCAACCATGATTGGTGAAATGCGGCGATAAGGAGCATCGGAAGCCGCCGTCGAGTGGTATGGCGCACTTTTTGTCCGTTTTATGCATGCGGTCCCGCATACTGGAACACCACCCCGCACGGGGCACGGCTCGGCTAGGCTGCGGAGCATCATGCGTTTCGGGCTGCTTCTCCTTAGCTGCCGCGGCGAGGGCCTGTAGTCGAGGCCGACCCCCTCCCCGCGGAGTTTGGCGCTGCGCCGTCGGCCGTCCTTCCGGACTCGCGGACAGCGGATACCGCGGACACATCGAGGAGCCCACGCAATCATGGCGAACCGCCAGCAGCCCAGTTCCATGCCGATCAAGAAGTACGGCCGGTACGAGCAGGTCGACATCCCCGACCGCACCTGGCCCGACCAGCGGATCACCGCCGCCCCCCGCTGGCTCTCCACCGACCTGCGCGACGGCAACCAGGCCCTGATCGACCCGATGTCGCCCGAGCGCAAGCGCCGGATGTTCGACCAGCTGGTCAAGATGGGCTACAAGGAGATCGAGGTCGGTTTCCCCGCCTCCGGCCAGACCGACTTCGACTTCGTGCGCTCGATCATCGAGGAAGAGGGCGCGATCCCGGACGACGTGACGATCTCCGTACTGACCCAGGCCCGCGAGGACCTGATCGAGCGGACCGTCGAGTCGCTGAAGGGCGCCAAGCGCGCCACCGTGCACCTGTACAACGCCACCGCGCCGGTCTTCCGCCGGGTCGTCTTCCGCGGCTCCAAGGACGACATCAAGCAGATCGCCGTCGACGGCACCCGCCTGGTCATGGAGTACGCGGAGAAGCTGCTGGACCCGGAGACCGAGTTCGGCTACCAGTACAGCCCCGAGATCTTCACCGACACCGAGCTGGACTTCGCCCTGGAGGTCTGCGAGGCGGTCATGGACGTCTACCAGCCCGGCCCGGGCCGCGAGATCATCCTGAACCTGCCCGCCACCGTCGAGCGCTCCACCCCCTCCACCCACGCGGACCGCTTCGAGTGGATGCACCGCAACCTGTCACGTCGTGAGCACGTCGTGCTGTCGGTCCACCCGCACAACGACCGCGGCACCGCCGTGGCCGCCGCCGAGCTGGCCGTGATGGCCGGCGCGGACCGTGTCGAGGGCTGTCTGTTCGGCCAGGGCGAGCGCACCGGCAACGTCGACCTGGTCACCCTGGGCATGAACCTGTTCTCGCAGGGCGTCGACCCGCAGATCGACTTCTCCGACATCGACGAGATCCGTCGTACGTGGGAGTACTGCAACCAGATGGAGGTCCACCCGCGCCACCCGTACGTGGGCGACCTGGTCTACACGTCCTTCTCCGGCTCCCACCAGGACGCCATCAAGAAGGGCTTCGACGCCATGGAGGCCGACGCCGCGGCCAAGGGCGTCACCGTCGACGACATCGAGTGGGCCGTCCCGTACCTGCCGATCGACCCGAAGGACGTCGGCCGGTCCTACGAGGCCGTCATCCGCGTCAACTCGCAGTCCGGCAAGGGTGGCATCGCCTACGTCCTGAAGAACGACCACAAGCTGGACCTGCCGCGCCGTATGCAGATCGAGTTCTCGAAGCTCATCCAGGCGAAGACGGACGCCGAGGGCGGCGAGATCACGCCGAAGGACATCTGGGCGACCTTCCAGGACGAGTACCTGCCCAACCCCGACAACCCGTGGGGCCGCATCCAGGTCAAGAACGGCCAGTCCACCACGGACAAGGACGGCGTGGACACGCTCACCGTCGAGGCGTCGGTCGACGGCGCCGACACCGTCCTGAGCGGCTCCGGGAACGGCCCGATCTCGGCCTTCTTCGACGCGCTGCAGTCCATCGGCATCGACGTACGCCTGCTGGACTACCAGGAGCACACGATGAGCGAGGGCGCCTCCGCCCAGGCCGCCTCGTACATCGAATGCGCGATCGACGGCAAGGTCCTGTGGGGGATCGGGATCGACGCGAATACGACACGTGCCTCGCTGAAGGCCGTCGTCTCCGCCGTCAACCGCGCGACCCGCTGACCTCGTTCACCTGGTTCTTCCCGGCCCCGTCCGCCTTTCGAGGCGGGCGGGGCCCCGTCGTTTACCGGCCAATCCCTGTGGAGGTCACGGGAAGGTCTCGTCCTGGGTACTGACTCCACATCAACAATGTGGCTAACATCACGCCAGCGCGGCGATGTTGCCGCGGGGTCACCTCTCACGCCCAAAAGGCGGTGGGGGAGTAACGGAGGTGTGCGACGTGCTGCCAGGATGGGGACGAAACGGTCGTGCAGTTCAGGTTCCCCGCATCCTGGGCACCCGCACCGCCTGGACCACCGTCGGCGACGGCGAATTCTTCTGCCCCGGCTGCGGAGGCGACCGCAACTACCAGCGCCTGACCGGCCGCCGCCGCTTCACCCTCCTCGGCGTCCCCGTCGTCCCGCGCGGCGAGACCGGGCCCGTCGTCGAATGCGCCGCCTGCCGCCACCACTACGGCGCCGACGTCCTCGACCACCCCACCACCACCCGCTTCTCGGCGATGCTCCGCGACGCCGTCCACACCGTCGCCCTCGCCGTTCTCGCCGCCGGGGGCACCTGCGCCCGTACGTCCCTGGAGACCGCCGCCACCACCGTGCGCTCCGCCGGCTTCGACGACTGCACCGAGGACCAGCTCGGAGCCCTCGTCGAGGCGCTCGCCGCCGACACCGGCCGGGTCCTCGGAGGACCGTGCGGAGCGAGCCTGGCCATAGAGCTCCACGAGGCGCTGGACCCGCTGGCCCCGCATCTCGCCCCCACCGGCCGCGAGGCGATCCTCCTCCAGGGCGCCCGCATCGCCCTCGCCGACGGGCCCTACACGCCCGCCGAGCGTGACGCCCTGGCGACCGTGGGCGCCGCGCTCACGATCTGCGCGGACGACGTGACCCGGCTGCTGGCGGCGGCTCGCACGCCCTCGTAGGCCGGCCCGCGCGTACGCCGACGCGTGCGCGTGCCGTACTCCCGCGGGAGTAGTCCGGCCGTCCGGCCGCCCCGCGCAGTACCCGCGAACTCGCCCTTCGGCGCGACGAATCCGCGCCCGCGCGCCGGGAGTCTGGTGCCTGTCCAGACATCCGGCCAGGAGGGGAGGACCCCGTCATGGGGCCCGGAGAGACAACCACGCGTACACGGCGAAGGGCCGTTCCCTGGGTGCTGCTCGGTCTGTGGGTGGCCGTCCTGGCCGTCGTCGGACCGTTCGCGTCGAAGCTCGCGGACGTCCAGCACGACCGCGCCGTGGACTACCTGCCCGCGAGCGCGGACTCCACCCAGGTGGCGAAGATCGAGGACCGGCTGCCGGGCGGGGAGAGCACCGAACTCGTCCTCGTCTACCACCGCGACGGCGGACTGAGCGCCGCCGACCGGGCGACGGCCGCCCGCCAGGTCGCCGACATCGCCGGCCGCGAACCGCTGACCGCGCCCCCGAAGGGCGTGCCGTCCCGGGACGGCACCACCCTGATGTACCCGGTCGCCAGCTCCGCGCCCGGCACCGACGAGAAGAAGCGCGACGCGTTCGTCGACGACGTACGCGACGTCGCCCGCTCCGCGAACGGGATGGACGTCGAGGTGGGCGGGCCGGGCGCGCTCGCCACCGACGCCTCCGAGGTGTACGGCTCCCTCGGCGGACCACTGCTCTACACCACCGTCGCCGTGGTCGCCGTCCTGCTGATCCTCATCTACCGCAGCCCGCTGCTGTGGCTCGTGCCGCTCGCCGTCGCGGGCGTCGCCGACTACCTCTCCATGGGCGTCGCCTACGGACTCCACCAGGCCTTCGGCACCACCATCTCCGGCCAGAGCTCCGGAGTGATGACGATCCTCGTGTTCGGCGCCGGGACCGACTACGCCCTGCTGCTCATCTCCCGCTACCGGGAGGAACTGCGGAGGGTGGAACGGCCCTACGACGCCATGCGCCAGGCCCTGCGCGGCTGCGCCCCCGCCGTGCTCGCCTCCTCCGGCACCGTCGCGGCCGGCCTGCTGTGCCTGCTCGCCGCCGACCTCAACAGCAGCCGGGGCATGGGCCCGATGGGAACCGTCGGCGTGCTGTGCGCGCTCGTCGCCATGCTGACCCTGCTGCCCGCCGTCCTCGTCGTGCTCGGCCGCCGCGTGTTCTGGCCCCTCGTGCCCGCGTTCGGGAGCGAACCCCGGCAGCGGCGCAGCCTGTTCGCCGCCATGGGGTCCTCCGCGGGGCGCCGGCCGCTCACCGTCCTCGTGGGCGGCGCCGTCCTCCTCGGCGCGCTCGCCGTCGGCGCGCTGAACCTGCCCGGCTCGCTCAAGCAGGAGGACTCCTTCGTCGACACCCCCGACTCCGTCGCCGCGATGGAGACCCTGGCCCGCGCCTACCCGGGCCAGGGCACCCAGCCGATCACCGTGATGGCCCCCACGGACCGCGCCGGGGCGGCCCTCGCCGAGATCCGCCACCACCGGGGCGTGGCCGGCGCCGATCCGGGCCGCAGCGGAAAGGGCTGGACGGAGATCTCCGTCACCGCGAAGGGCGCGCCCCAGTCGGCCGCCGAGACCGCCACCATCAAGTCCCTGCGCGAGGACCTGGACCGGGGGGAGACCGAGGGCTCGTACGTCGGCGGTCCGAGCGCCCAGCAGATCGACCTCCAGGACACCAACGCCCGCGACCGGCTCGTCGTCGTACCGATCGTGCTCGTGTCCGTGCTGCTGATCCTGATCGCTCTGCTGCGCAGCCTGGTCGCCCCGCTGCTCCTCGTCGTCGCCGTGGTCGCGGTGTGGGGTGCGGCCCTCGGCATCGGCGGGCTGGTCTTCGGGCCGCTGTTCGGATTCGAGGGGACGGACCCGGGACTCGGCCTGCTGTCCTTCGTCTTCCTGGTCGCCCTCGGCGTCGACTACGGCATCTTCCTCATGCACCGCATGCGCGAGGAGTCCCTGAACGGCTCCGAACCGGCCGCCGCCGCGCTCACCGCGCTGCGCACCACCGGAGGGGTGATCGCCTCCGCGGGCCTGGTGCTGGCGGCCACCTTCGCGGTCCTCACGAACATGGGTCTGGTCCAGCTCGTCGAACTCGGCTTCGTGATCGCGGTCGGCGTGCTGCTCGACACCTTCCTCGTCCGGACCTACCTGGTGACCAGCGCGAGCGTGGCGCTGCGGCGCAAGGTGTGGTGGCCGGGCCGGCTGGCGCGGGAGCCGCAGCCGCCGGAACCCCCGGAGACCCGGCCCGCCCCGACCGTCGCCGTCGGCTGAACCACCGGGTGCCCCTCCGCCGCGGAGGGGCACCCGCCCCTCCCTGTCGAACGGGCGCCCGACTGACGGAAGATGGACAACGTGCAGGCACACACGGGAACGGTCACGACACCGGCACGCCCCACGGGCACGGCGGCGGGGGCGGAGTCCGCGAGGACGGCGGGCCGGCGATCGCGCGCCGGCGAGCGGCTGCGGGCCCTCGTCGCCCGCATGTCCGGCGGCCCCTCCCCGCACGCGGTCCGCAACGACGCCTACCGCGCCGCCGTGCTGGCGGCCCTCGCCGTCGCCCTGGGCCTGGCCCTCCCGGACAGCCACCGGCGGCCCGACACGCTCGGCTGGACCCTGCTGCTCCTCGCCCACGTCCCGCTGGTGTGGCGCCGCCGGGCGCCCCTGCTGGTGCTGTGCGTCATGGTCCCCGTCATCGCGACGTACCACGCGCACGACTACAACCACACCGCACCGCTGGGCGCCACACTCGTCGCGCTCTACACGGTGGCGGCGACCGGCCGGCCGTTGCGCGCGGTGCTCACCGGGGTCTCGGTCATCGGCACCATGGTCGTGCTGAAGACCTCCGACGGCATGGCGGGCGTCGCCGAGAGCCTGCGGATCGCCGGCTGGATCGTCGCGGTGCTGCTCTGCGGCGGCTATGTGCGCGTGCACCGCCAGTACGTCTCCTCGGTCGTCGAACGCGCCGAACGCGCCGAACGCACCCGCGAGGAGGAGGCGCGCCGCCGGGTCGCCGAGGAACGCCTGCGCATCGCCCGGGACCTGCACGACCTGCTCGCCCACAGCATCACGCTGATCGGCGTGCAGACCGCCGTCGCCGCACACGTCCTGACCGCCGACCCCGACCGCCTCGACCGCACCGCGGTCGCCGGGGCCCTGGACGACATCGCCGAGACCTGCCGCACCGCCCGCGGTGAACTGCGCACCACACTGGAGGTGCTGCGCGCCTCGGAGCTCGGCGGCGACGGCCGCGGCCCGCTGCCCGGTCTGGACGGCGTGCCCGACCTCGTCGCGGCGGCACGCACCGCGGGCGCCCGGGTGACGGCGGACGTCGCCGCCCCGGCGGCCGGCGTCCCGTCCGCCGTGGGCGCCGCCGCCTACCGCGTCGTGCAGGAGGCCCTCACCAACGCGGTCCGGCACGCGGGCCCCGGCGCGCACGTCCGCGTCCTCCTGCACACGGAGGACTGGGCGCTGCGCGTCACGGTCACGGACGACGGCGTGGGGGCCCCGGACGCCCCGCCCGGTTTCGGGCTCGTCGGGATGCGGGAGCGGGTGCGCAGCGTGGGCGGAACCCTGGACGCCGGGCCGCGCGAGGGCGGCGGGTTCGCGGTGTCGGCGGTGCTGCCGCTGGGGAGCGGTGCCGCCGCGCGGCAGGCGCCAGGACCGGCCCCCGCGCGGACGTCCGGGCCCGCGGAAGGAGAGTGCCGATGACCATCCGTGTACTCCTCGCCGACGACCAGACCCTCGTACGGGCCGCGTTCGCCCTGCTCGTCGAATCGGCGCGCGACATGGAGGTCGTCGGCCAGGCGGCCACCGGACGGGAGGCCGTGGCGCTGGCCCGCAGCGCCCGGGCCGACCTGATCGTCATGGACATCCGCATGCCCGACCTGGACGGCATCGAGGCGACCCGTCTCATCGCCGCCGACAAGGACCTCGCCGACGTCAGGGTCCTCGTCCTGACCACGTACGACACCGACGAGCACATCGCGGAGGCGTTGCGCGCGGGCGCCTCCGGCTTCCTGGTCAAGGACACCAGGCCCGCCGAACTCCTCGACGCCATCCGCACGGTGGCCGCGGGCGAGGCACTGCTCTCGCCCGGCCCGACCGCCCGGCTGATCGCGCGCTTCCTGCGCGGCCCGGCGCTGTCGGCGCCCACGGTGGGCGGCCCCGACGGCCTGTCCGACCGCGAGCGCGAGGTGCTGACACTGGTCGCCCGCGGCCTCAACAACGCCGAGATCGCGGGTGCGTTGGGGCTCAGCCCGCTCACCGCGAAGACCCATGTCAGCCGCATCATGGGCAAGCTGGGCGCCCGCGACCGTGCCCAGTTGGTGATCGTCGCGTACGAGTCGGGTCTCGTCACCCCCGGCGCCCCGGACCTGGACTGACGTCGCGCCGCTTGCCCGGCGGGCCGGGGCATGTCGACTGACGTCTCGTCAACACGCCGTGTGCACAAGGATGTTGTCGTGCCGCTCCGGGCGCACTACGTTCTGTGGACATCCCATGTCACACGTCCCATGTCCACTGTGGTCCGATCCAGCCCCAGGGAGTGTCATGACCTTCACCCGCCGCACGGCCGCGTCGGCGGCAGCCGCCGGACTCCTCGCCGCTCTCGTGGTCACCGGCACCGGCACCGGCACCGCCACCGCCGCCCCGCGCGCCCCCCGCGGCTGCACGTCCTCCGTGCCGTACACCGCGGGCCTGGAAGGCTACGACACCTACCGCATCCCGGCGACCGTCACGACCGCCGCGGGTACCGTGCTGGCCTTCGCCGAGGGAAGACACAACGGCGCGGGCGACACGGGGAACATCGACGTCGTCCTCAGACGCTCCGTCGACGGCGGCTGCACCTGGGGCCCGCTTCAGGTGGTGGCCTCCGGGGACGGCGACACCCGCGGCAACCCCGCGCCGGTCGTCGACCCGAGGACCGGCCGGATCGTCCTCCTCACGTCCTACAACAGCGGTGCCGTGACCGAGGCCCAGATCATGCGGGGCGAGGTCACCGCGGAGCAGAGCCGGCGCGTCTTCGTGCAGACCAGCCGCGACGACGGCCGGCACTTCAGCGCCCCGCGGGACATCACGGCGGACACGAAACTGCCCGGCTGGCGGTGGTACGCCACCGGCCCCGGGCACGCCATCGCCCTCCGGCACGGTCCTCACACCGGGCGCCTCGTCGTCCCCGCCAACCACTCCGCAGCCCCGCCCGCCGGCTCCGCCGACACCGGACAGGAGGCCAAGTACTACGGCGCCCACGCCCTCTACAGCGACGACGGCGGCGCCACCTGGAAGCTGGGCTTCGTCGACGACTCCTACGACGGGGCGGTCAACTCCAACGAGAGCATGGCCGCCGAACTGCCCGACGGGCGCATCTACTTCACCTCGCGCGACCAGAACGGCACGAGCGCAGGGAACCGGCTCGACTCCTACTCCGGCGACGGCGGCGAGACCCTCGACCGGCCCTACGCCGTCCAGCCCGACCTGAACGACGTCCCCGTCGTCCAGGGTGCTGTCCTCCAGCTCCGCGGGCGGGGCGCGCCCCTCCTCTTCAGCGGCCCCTCCGTACCGACCGCCCGGCAGACGATGGCGGTGTGGCGGAGCACGGACGCGGGCGCGACCTTCACCAAGGCGCTCACCCTCTCCACCCTGCGGGCCGCGTACTCCGATCTCGTCCAGCTCGGCCCGCGCCGGGTGGGGCTCCTGTACGAGACCGGGACGACGGGCACGTACGACACGATCGAGTTCCGCCGGGTGCCGGTGGGCGACCTGCTGGGGTAGGCGTTCCCCGCCCCGGGCCACGCTCCTCGGACACCGGACGGGCAGCGGCTCCGGGGCGGGCGAAGGTCACTACAACAGGCCTGCTGCGGCCAGGTACTTGCCGACCCGCTCGGTCTCGCCCTCGGAGAGGGGGATCTGCGGCTCGGCCGTGGCGGGGCACGCGATGACGCCCCGCAGGTGCAGCGCCGCCTTGAAGGCGCCCAGTGCCGAGGAACTCCCGCCCATCCGAGCGGGGTCCCCGACACCGACCAGCCCGAACAGCGCGCACAGCCGCTCCTGTTCGACCCGCGCCCCCGCCCAGTCCCCTTCCCCGCACCGCAGGAACAGCCGTACGTACCCCTCGGGATCGACGTTCGCGAGACCGGGCACCGCGCCGTCGGCCCCGAGGGCGAGCGCCGAGTCGACGACGAGCTCGGACCCGGTGAGAAGGGCGAACCCGCGGATGTCGGGGTGGGCGCGGGCACCCGTGACGACGGAACGGAACGCGCCGAGGTCCCCGCTGGAGTCCTTGACCCCGGCGAGGACCCCGTCGGCGGCGAGTCCCAGGAGCAGCTCGGAGCTCAGCTTGGTGTGGACGGACACGGGCAGGTCGTAGGCGAAGACGGGCACGTCCGTCCGCTCGGCGATCACGCGGTAGTGGCGGGCGATCTCCGCGGGATGGGTGCGGGTGTAGAAGGGCGCGGTCGCGACGATCGCGTCGGCCCCGGCGGCGGTGACGGCGGCGGCATGGGACAGGACCCGCGGAGTGGTCATGTCGATCGCGCCCGCGAGGACGGGCAGCTGTCCGGCGACGTGCCCGGCCACGGTCTCGACCACGAGACGGCGCTGCGGATCCGTCAGATAGGCCGCCTCCGAGGTGGAGCCGAGGACGAACAGTCCGTGCACACCCCCCTCCACCAGATGGTCGACGAGCCTGAGGAGCGAGGGGACGTCCACCTCGCGTTCCGGTGTCAGGGGGGTGCAGACGGGCGGTACGACACCGGTCAGCGGGGCGGGGACGGTCATGAAGGCTCCCTGATGTGCTGCTGGAACGGGACGTCGGCCTCGGCGGTGGCCGGGGCGGCGGACTCTGCCTGCGCGACCAGGGCGCGCGTCGACCGGCCCTCCTCCACAGGATGGTGACACCGGAAGCGGTGTCCGGGGGCCGACGCGGCCGTCGGTCCGGGCATCGTGTCCGCGCACACGTCGTCCGCCCGCCAGCAGCGGGTGCGGAACGGGCAGCCGCTGGGCGGCCGGGTCGCGGAAGGGACGGGACCGGCCAGCGGGATGGGGTCGATGGGGTCGAGGAGCCCGGGGGTGGCGGAGAACAGCGCCCGCGTGTACGGGTGCCGGGAGCGGTCGGTGACCTCGTCGGCGGGCGATTCCTCCACGATCCGGCCGAGATACATCGTGATCACCCGGTCGCTCATCCGCCGGACCGTCTGGATGTCGTGCGAGACGAACACCATGGCAAGACCGAGGCGTTCCTTCAGATCGAGGAGGAGGTTGAGGATCTGTGCGCGCACCGACACGTCCAGCGCGCTCGTCGGCTCGTCGGCCACGACGAGGTCCGGGTCCAGGGCGAGTGCCCGCGCGATGGCGACGCGCTGGCGCTGGCCGCCTGACAGCTGGCCCGGCAGGGCGTCCGCGAGGGCGCGCGGCAGCCCGACGAGTGCCATCAGCTCCCTTACCCGGTCGTTGCGTTCGGCGGTGGTGCCGCGCCGGTGCACGTCCAGGGGGTCGCGCAGGGACTGCCGTACGGTCAGCCGGCGGTTCAGCGCGGTCGACGGGTCCTGGAAGATCATGCCGGTGCTGCTGCCGACCGCGGTGCGCCGCTCGGCCGGACCCATGGCCCACAGGTCCCGGCCCCCGAAGGTGACGCTGCCGGACGTCGGCCGCTGCACACCGACCAGGACCTTCGCGAGCGTCGACTTGCCGCAGCCGGACTCGCCGACGACGCCGACCGTCTCGCCGGGCGCGACGGTGAGGTCGGCGCCGGTCAGCGCGTACACCCTGTCCCGGGTGAACAGCCCGCCGCTGCGGGCCTTGTGGACGACGTGCGTGTCGGCCAGCTCGACGATCGGGCGGACGGACCGCTCTGCCGGCGTGCTCACGTGACCGCCTCGCTCTCCGTGGTGACCAGGTCGACGGCCGGATGATGGCAGGCGGCCGTGTGCGCGGGCGTGCCCAGCAGGTCCGGGGCCGTCGTCCGGCACACCTCGCTCGCCAGCGGGCAGCGGTCGGCGAAGCGGCAGCCGGCCGGGAAGTCGGCGGGGGAGGGCACGACCCCCTTGATCTGCGTCATCCGCTCGGCCGCCGACTCCAGCGACAGGACACTGCCCAGCAGCCCGCGCGTGTAGTGGTGCGCGGGGGCCTCCACGAGGTCGGCGGTCACCCCGGTCTCGACGATCTGCCCGCCGTACATCACGATCACCCGGTCGGTGACCGCGGAGACGAGCGCCAGGTCGTGCGAGACGAGGATCAGCGCGAAACCCAGTTCCGCACGCAGCCGCAGCAGCAGTTCGACGACCTGCGCCTGCACGGTCACGTCCAGCGCCGTCGTCGGTTCGTCGGCCACGATCAGCCTGGGGCTGCGGGACAGGGCCATCGCGATCAGGACGCGCTGGCGCTGGCCGCCGGACAGCTCGTGCGGGTAGCTGTGCAGGGTGCGTTCGGGGTCCAGGCCGACCAGTTCCAGCAGTTCGGCGGGCGAGCGTCTGCCGCCGCGCCGCACCACCTGCTTCAGCTGTGCCCTGATCGTCATGGCCGGGTTCAGGGACGACAGCGCGTCCTGGTAGACCATGGCCATCTCGTGGCCCAGCAGCCGGCGCCGCACCCGCATCGGTTCGCCGATCAACTGCCGCTGACTGAAACGGACATGGCCCCGCACGCGGGCGCCCTGCGGTTCCAGGCCCATGATCGTCAGCGCCGTCAGCGACTTGCCGCAGCCGGATTCGCCGACCAGGCCGAGCACCTCCCCGGGCTGCACCTCGAAGCTGATGCCGTCGACGATGTCGACACCGCCGTGGCGGGCGTCGAAGCCGATGGCCAGGTTCTCCACGGCGAGCACCGGCTGTCCGCCGGACGGCAGCGGGCGGGCCCGTGCGCGCAGCCGCGCGGCGGCCTCCGCGAGGCCGGGAAGGGCGACGACCTCGCCACTGCCGGGCTCGGGCACCTCCAGCCGGTCGCCCGCCCCGGACACCGCCACGTCCCTGGCCGCCGGAGCCGCCCACGCGTCGGAGACCCCCTCGGAGAGGATGTTCAGCGACAGCACGGTGATCAGCATCAGCAGGCCCGGGAAGACGGTGGCCCACCAGCCGCCGGTCAGGACCATGTTCTTGCCGTCCGCGATGACACTGCCCCACGACGGGTCCGGGGGCCGCACGCCCGCGCCGATGAACGACAGCGACGCCTCGAAGACGATGGCCTCGGCGACCTGCACGGTGCAGAACACCAGCACGGGTGCCGCGCAGTTGACGGCGACGTGCCGGACGACGATGTGCGGGGTGCGGGCGCCGATGACGTGCTCGGCCATCACGTAGTCCTCGCCGTACTGGTCGAGCACGTTGGCCCGGACGACACGGGCCACCGGCGGCGTGAACAGGAACGCGATCGCGCAGATCAGCACGGTGATGCCGCCGCCGAAGACGGCGACGAGGACGGCGGCGAGCGCGATGCCGGGGAACGCCATCACGACGTCCAGACAGCGCATCAGCGTCTCGTCGACGGCCTTGCGCGAGGTCGCGGCCACGGCGCCGATGAGCGCTCCCACGACGAGGGCGAGCGCGGTCGCCCCCAGTCCGATCGCGAGGGACCAGCGCGCCCCGTACATCAGCCGGCTGAGGATGTCGCGGCCGAGGCTGTCCTGTCCCATCCAGTGCGCGCCCGAGGGGTGGCCGGTGCCGTCGACGAGCGGCTGCTGGTCCAGCGGGTCGTCCGGTGCCAGCAGCGGCGCGAACAGGGCCGCCAGGACGACGACCCCGAGGAAGCAGAAGGCGATCTTCGACAGCAGCGGCAGCCGGCGCGGGCCGCGCAGCCGGATGCCGGGCCGGGCGAGGACGTCGGTGAGGTTCTTGCGGGTGAGCATCAGGTCGCGCCCCTCAGCCGTGGGTTGACCAGCAGATACAGGATGTCGATGACGAGGTTCACGACCACGAAGCCGGTGGCGGTGGTCAGGACGACGCCCTGCACGACCGCCGGGTCGCCGTTCTTGACGGCGTCGATCATCAGCTTCCCCATGCCGGGCAGCGAGAAGATCGTCTCGATGACGACGGCACCGCCGAGCAGATATCCCACGCGCAGACCCAGCACGGTGAGCGGGTTGATCAGGGCGTTGCGCAGCACGTTGCGGCCGACGACCACGCGGGGCGGCAGGCCGCTGCCGACGGCGGTGCGCACGTAGTCCTTGTCGAGCTCCTCGACCACCGAGGTCCGCACGATGCGGGTGAGCTGGGCCGCGACGGGCAGTGACAGCGCGAGAGCGGGCAGGGTCATGGTCTTCAGCCAGCCGCTGAGCGAGTCGGCCGGGTTGACGTAGCCGCCGGTCGGGAACCAGCCCTGGTCGACGGCCAGGTACTGGATCATCAGCAGGGCCAGCCAGAAGCCCGGAGCCGCGACACCGGTCAGGGAGACCACGCGGATGATCTGGTCGGGCAGCCGGTCCCGGTAGATCGCTGCGGTGACCCCGCCGAGCAGCGAGAGCACCACCGCGATGCCGAGCCCGAGGAAGGTGAGCTGGAGGGTGAGCGGCAGCGCGGTGGTGACCTGTTCGAGGACCGGGGCGCGGGTCAGCGCGCTGGTGCCCATGTCGCCGTGGAGCAGGTCCCCGACGAAATGGGCGTAGCGGACGGGCAACGGATCGAGCAGACCGTTCTGCTCCCGGAAGTCGTGCAGTTGCTGCGGGGTGGGGTTGGCTCCCTGGAAGAACGCCGACGCCGGGTCGACGTCGGAGAACCGCATCACGAGGAACACGAACAGGACGATCCCGAGCATCAGCGGCACGAGCAGTGCGACGCGGCGCAGCAGGATCCTGGTGATGGCGACCACGTACGGACTCCTCCGTCGCCTAGACCCACTTGGCCTGGAGCAGGTTGATGCCGGGGTACGGCTGTGCCCTTATCCCGGTGAGCCGTTTCGCGTTCCACGCCGTCATCAGCTCGTTGTGCACGACCGGGTAGAGCACGGCCTGTTCGGCGACGATGTCGATGTAGTCCTGGATCATCGTCTTCTTCTTGTCGGCGTCCGGTTCCTGCGTCGCCTGGTCCATGTCCTTGAAGAGCTTCTTGGCGACGGGGTCGCCGGCCCAGCGGGCGTAGCCCATCCAGAGGTTCTCGGGGCCGTAGTTGTAGTGCATGATCAGGTCGGCGTCGAGGCCGAACTGGTTGGGGTTCGAGGCGGCGGCGACGACCTGGTAGTCCTGCTTCTGGTCCATCTTGGTGAAGACGGCCGTGGTCTCCTGCGGGGCCAGGGTGGTCTCCACGCCGATGGCGTCCCAGGACGCCTTGACGGTCGGCAGGCAGTCCACGATCCAGCTGACGTTGACGGCCAGGATCTCGATCTTCAGGCCCTTGACCCCGGCCTCCTTCAGCAGCTTCTTGGCCTTCTCGGGGTCGTATCCGTAGACGGTCTTCGCGGGCCGGTAGGACGGGTTGGCCTCGTTGAGGAACGACGAGGACGGCTTGCCGTGCCCCTTGAGGGCGACCTCCACCATCTTGTCGGTGTCGATGGCGTAGTGCAGCGCCTGGCGCACCCGCACGTCGTCGAAGGGCTTGTGCTTCGTGTTGAACATGAGGAAGAGGTTGTTCATGCCCGCGCCGCCCTGGACGTCCATGCCGCCCTTCTTGAGCTGCTCGATGTTGGCGTACGGGATGTTGTCGGCGATCTGTGCGCCGGCGCTGGCCCCGGAGATCTTGGCGACGCGGGGTGCGGCATCCACTATCGTCAGCCAGTTCATCTTCTTGAACGCGGGCTTGCGCGGGCCGTTGTAGGCGGCGAACGCCTCGAAGGTGGTGTTCGACTTCGGGTGGTGCGCGGTCTGCCGGTACGGCCCCGAGCCGATGGCCTTGCCCTTGATCGCGTCGTCCCAGGCGCCCGGCTGCGAGAACACGTGCTTCGGCATGATCTTCGCGAGGGTGAGCCGGGAGATCCCCTCGGGGAAGGGGAACTTGAGGACCAGTTCGACGTTCTGCGCGTCGATCTTGCGGACCTCCTTCAGCCAGCTCGCGAAGAAGCCCTTGGCGAGGGTCTGTGTCTTCGGGTCGAGGATGCGGTCGAAGACGAAGACCACGTCGTCGGCGGTGACCGGCTTGCCGTCGTGGAACGTGGCGCCCGCCCGCAGCGTGAACTTCCAGGAGGTGCCGCCGAGGTCGGAGGGCACCTCGGTGGCGAGCGCGGCGTACGGCTCCCGCGAGATGGGGTCGGTGTCGAGCAGGCCCTCGTAGATGTGGTTGTTGGCGGCCATGCAGAAGGCGGACGCGGTCTGGGTGGGGTCCCAGCTGCCGTCGTTGCCGTAGCCGATGACGGCCGTCAGGGTGGCGTCCTTGCCGCCGCCCCCGCCGCCGGTGTCGTTCGTGGACTCCGGCCCGGACGAGCAGGCCGCCAGTGACGAGGAGAGGGCGGCGGCCGCGCCGAGTGCGCCGGTGTACCTCAGGAACGACCGGCGGTGCAGCGTCGGAGTGTGGGTCACGTCGCGCACGGTTCCTCCAGCAAGGAGTGGTCCAGCGGATGGGAGATACGACGTCCTACGTCATAGGGGGCAGCGTGACCATAAGAGGGCCCGTGAGGACGGTCAAGGGATCGCACACGAATGGCGTATGTTCCACAGGTGCGACCAATGACGGTGAGAATCAGGCTAGTTGGCGTTTAATCAGCCCGGAGGTGGGACGTCCGATGTCCAGCGAGCGTACGATGCGGCGCATGTCAGAGGAGAGCGGGTACCGGCGCCGGCCCGAGCGCCGGGTGAGCAGTCAGATCCAGCGCGAGGTCATGCAGCTGATCCTCGACCGCAAACTTCCGGCCGGGGCGGCGCTGCCCACCGAGACCGAGCTGATGACCGATCTCGGCGTGAGCCGGAACTCCGTCCGTGAGGCGCTCAAGGCCCTCCAGGCGCTCGACATAGTCGAGATCAGGCACGGCTACGGCACCTACGTCGGCCAGGCCTCCCTGACGCCCCTCGTCGACGGCCTCACCTTCCGCACACTCGCCCAACTGGACGACGAGACGGGTGCGCTCGCGGAGATCCTCCAGGTCCGCGAGGTACTGGAGGAGGGGCTGATCCGCCGGGTCGCCGCGACGCTCTCGGAGGAGGAACTCGACCGGCTCGAAGAGGTCGTGGCCCGGATGGAGGAGGCGGGGCGCGAGGGCGTGCCCTTCCCCGAACTGGACCGGGAGTTCCACGAGCTGCTGTACGCGTCGCTGGGGAACGCGCTGGTGCCGCAGCTGCTCGGTGCCTTCTGGACCGTCTTCCGGCGAGTCGCGGGGGTACGCGGCTGGACCGACGACCCGGCGCCCGAGGTGACCGTCCGCCGCCACCGCGACATCGTCACCGCGCTGCGCGCCCGGGACGTCGAGGGTGCGCAGCGGGCGATGGCCGACCACTTCCGCGGCATCGAGTCCCGCGCCGCCCAGGCCACCCGAGGCGTGAGCTGACCCCGGGCGCCGCCCCGACGTCCCGGATCCCTGGGGCTCCGCCCCGGACCCCGATCGGCCTGGACGGCCTCGTCCTCAAACGCCGGACGGGCTGGGGGTCTCCTGCCCTCGGCCGGAACTCCCCGTCCCCGGGACTCGCCGTCTCCGGGACTCGCCGTCTCCGGGACTCGCCGTCTCCGGGACTCCGCGTCCCCGGGTGCTGCCCGTCCGCGACAGCGTTCTTCGCCCCCTCCACCCCTGCCCGTCCCGTACCCGGGGCTGCGCCCCGGACCCCGCTCCTCAAGCGACGGAGGGGCTGTTTCAGCCCGTCCGGCGCTTGAGGACGAGGCCGTCCAGGCCGATCCGGGGGTCCGGGGGCGGAGCCCCCAGGGACAAGGGACGGGCAGGGGCGGAGGGGGCGAGAACCCCGCCGGTGACCGCCCGCGCGCCTAGGCTGGGCCGCATGGAAGGGACTTGGGATCCGGACGGCGCCGGCGTGCTGCGGCTGCCCTCCGGCCGACTGGTACGGGGAAGGGCGCTGCGCCACGGGCCGGCACCGGACGGAGCGCGGCCGACGTACGGCGTGTACCTGCTCGGCAAGCGGCCCCCCGAGCCCCCCTGGGACGCACACTGGCTGCGCTGGCCGGACTTCCGCCTCCCCGCCGACCACGCGGAGGCCCGCACCGTCCTCACCGGGGCCTGGCACCGCGCGGAGACCGGCCGCGTCGAGATCGCCTGCGGCGGCGGCCGCGGCCGCACGGGCACGGCCCTCGCCTGCCTCGCGGTCCTCGACGGCGTACCGCCCCACGAGGCCGTGGACTACGTGCGCCGTCACTACGACCGGCACGCCGTGGAGACACCGTGGCAGCGCCGCTACGTACGCCGCTTCGCCGACCCCGCCCCGCCGCGGCCCGCCCGCGCCCGGCTCACACGTCGCGGCGGTCCACCGACAGCACGGTGACGACCGCGGCGACCGCGGCCCACGCCGCGTAGGTGGTCCAGCCGCCCGCGACGGTCGCCTGGTATCGCGGGACCAGCGTGTAGGGGCTGTGCCCGTAGTCGATGTCGACCAGCCGTGACCAGGCGTTGATCGGCTGGGCATGCCGGACGGCGGCCGTCCACCGGTAGCGGTCGGTGATGAACGCGGGGATCAGCAGGAGCACGGCGGTGGTGGCGACCATCGTGGTCGCGCTGTGCCGGATCAGCGCGCCCAGGGCCATGCCGGCCAGCGCGCCGACGGGGGCGAGCAGCGCGGACGCGGCGACGACGCGGAAGGCGCCGGGGTGACCGATCGGGACGCCGGCGCCCCGGGTGGACAGGATCGCCTGGGTCGAGGCGAAGGAGACGCCCGCGACGAGCGCGCCGTACACGGTCATGACGGCCGCCACCAGCGTCACCTTCGCCGCCATCACCGCCCGCCGGTCGGGGACCGCCGCGAACGTCGTACGGATCATCCCCGTCGCGTACTCGCCGACGACGGTGACCGCGCCGATGCTCGCCACGGCGAGGAGCAGGATCATCGCGGAGCCGTCGGTGAACGCGTCGCGCAGGGCCAGTTCGACGACGCTGTCCCGCTGCGACGGGTCGAAGCGGGGGTGGTCGCCGGCGTCGACCCGGGCCGCGTTCGCGTTGAAGGCGATGACGGCCAGCGCTCCGGCGCCGAGCGCCCAGTACGTCGAGCGCAGGGACCGCATCTTGATCCACTCGGCGGCGAGGAGGTCCGTGAACCGGGCGGCGGGCGGGGCGAGGGTCGTCATCGGGTGTCTCCGGCGAGGAATTCGGCGCTGTCGGCGGTCAGTTCCATGAAGGCGGCCTCCAGGGACGCCGCCTGCGGGGTCAGCTCTTCGAGCAGGATCCGGTGGTGGAGGGCGAGTTCGCCGATGCGGGCCGCGCTCAGGGCCGTCACCTTCAGGGTCCGTTCGTCGTACGGCGCGACCGCCGCGCCCTCGGCGGACAGCACCGCGGCCAGCCGTCCGGTGTCGGGCGTGCGGACCGTCACCGTGAGCCGGGTGCCACGTGCGGCGAAGTCCGTGAGGCTCTCCGCGGCGATCAGTTCGCCCCGGCCGATGACGATCAACTGGTCGGCGGTGTGCTCCATCTCGGACATGAGGTGGCTGGAGACGAACACCGTGCGGCCCTCCGCGGCGAGCCTCCGGAAGAGTCCGCGCACCCATCGCACGCCCTCCGGGTCGAGGCCGTTGAGGGGTTCGTCGAACAGCAGCACCGGCGGGTCGCCGAGCAGCGCCGTCGCGATGCCGAGGCGCTGCTTCATGCCGAGGGAGTATCCGTCGACGCGGCGCCCGGCCGCAGGGCCCGACAGCCCCACCTCCTCCAGCACCTCGTCGACCCGCGTGGAGGGGATGCGGTTGCCGCGGGCCAGCGCCGACAGATGGGCACGTGCGCTGCGTCCGCCGTGCACGTCGCCCGCGTCGAGCAGCGCGCCGACGTGCCGCAGTCCGCGCGGCCGCTCCCGGAAGGCCCGGCCGTCGACGGTGGCGGTGCCGCTGGTCGGGGCGACCAGGCCGAGGAGCATGCGCAGGGTCGTCGTCTTGCCCGCACCGTTCGGGCCGAGGAACCCGGTGACGTGCCCGGGGCGCACCCGGAACGACAACTGCCGTACGGCCGCGGTGTCTTTGTAGCGTTTGGTCAGTTCATCGACTTCGATCACGAGAACACCGTCCCGCCGCGGCGCGGCCGGGGGCATCGGCCCCGCGCGGACATTGGCCGGGCGCGGATGCCGACCCTGGTCGTACGTCCCCGGGACGATGCCCGCGCGCACGGCGCACACCTACGATCACCGCATGCACGTGACGCCGCCCCTTCCCCTGCTCAAGCGTGTGCCGCCCGGTGCGTGGGTGGCCGTGGCCTGGTGCGCGAGCGCCGTGTTCACCTTCCTCGCACGCCTGCGGCTGCCCGGCGAGGAGGCCCCCAGCGAGCAGGTCGCAGCTCAGTTCTTCCGCTGGGACGGCCTGTTGATCCTGGCGATCGCCTGCGCGCTGGCCCTGGTGGCCGGCCGTCAGCTGTCCCGCCGGCCGCTGACCGCCCTCGCCCTGCTGCTGACGGCGGCGGCCTTCGTGACGACCAACCTGGCTGTCGGGGCTATCCAGTCGGCGCAGTTCCTCGCCGTCGACCTCGCGCTCTACTTCATCGCGGCCAGCCGTCCGCACCGGACCGGTGTCGTCGCGCTCGGCATGTCCCTCGCCGTGCTGGTGGCCTGGCTCGCGGTGCGGCTGGCGTGCGGATGGGGCGTCGGCACGCTGGCGGGGCTGACCGTTGCGCTCACCGCCGTGGTCTCCTGGCTGCTCGGGGACGCCTCACGCCGCACCCGCGAGTACGCGGAGACGCTGCGCGTGCGTGCCGCCGCCCAGGCCGTCACCGACGAACGTCTGCGCATCGCCCGCGAGATGCACGACATGGTCGCGCACAGTATCGGCATCGTCGCCCTCCAGGCCGGGGCGGCGGCACGGGTCGTCCACACCCGGCCGGACGCGGCGCGCGAGGCGATGACGGCGGTGGAGACGGCGGGCCGCGAGACCCTGGCGGGGCTGCGGCGCATGCTGGTCGCGCTGCGCGAGGCCGACCGGTCCCGGAGCCCCGGCACCGGTCCGTCTTCGGACGAGGAGGAGTCGCGGTTGCGCCCCGCGGAGGGGCTCGCCGACCTCGACCGGCTGGCCGCCGTCACGACGGCCGCGGGCGTGCGCGTCGAGGTCAGCCGGCGGGGCGAGCCGCGCCCGCTCCCCGCGGACATCGACCTGTCCGCGTTCCGCATCGTCCAGGAGTCGGTGACGAACGTCGTGCGGCACGCGGGCACGACGGCCTGCCGGGTGACCGTCGACCACCGCGACGGCGAGGTCGTCGTCGACGTCACGGACGACGGCCGGGGCCAAGGCAGCACCACCGACACGGGCTTCGGGCTTCTCGGCATGCGGGAGCGGGTCGCCCTGCTGCACGGCGAGTTCAGCGCCGGACCCAGGCCCGAGGGCGGCTTCCGGGTGACGGCCCGCCTTCCGCTCCCCGCGACGGCGGTGGCCCCGTGATGCCGGTCCGCGTGGTCCTGGCCGACGACCAGCAGCTCATCCGCACGGCCCTGCGCATGGTCATCGCCGACATCGAGGACGTCGAGGTGGTGGGCGAGGCCGCGAACGGCGAGGAGGCGGTGACCCTGACGGCCGAACTGAGCCCAGACGTCGTCGTCATGGACATCCGCATGCCGGGCATGGACGGCATCGAGGCGACGCGCCGGATCACCGTCGGAGGCGGGGAGTCGAGGGTCGTCGTCCTCACCACGTTCGACGACGACGACTACGTGTACGGGGCGCTGCGCGCGGGCGCGTCCGGCTTCCTCGTCAAGGACATGGCGCTGGACGACATCATCGGCGCCCTCCGCGTCGTGGCGGCCGGCGACGCCCTGATCGCACCCGGCGTCACCCGCCGTCTCATCCGCGACTTCACCGCGGTCCACCCCGAACAGGCGCGGACACGACGGGAGTTGAAGGGCATCACCGACCGGGAGCGCGAGGTCCTCACCCTGGTCGGCACGGGCCTGTCCAACACCGAGATAGCCGAGCGGCTCTTCATCAGCGTGGCCACGGCGAAGACGTACCTCACCCGTCTGCTGTCCAAGCTGGACGCCCGGGACCGGGTCCAGTTGGTGATCATCGCGTACGAGGCGGGGCTGGTGTCCGTGGACCGGTGAGCGCTCTGTCTCCGCGTCACAGGCGCAGCATCATCAGGAGCCGGTCCTCGCCCGGGCCGAAGTAGCCCTTCTCCGAACCCTGGTGCACGAAGCCCAGCGATCTGTACAACGCGATCGCGGTGTCGTTGGCGGGCTCGACGCTGAGCCACACCTCGGGCACGCCATGGTCGCGCAGACTGTGGAGTGCTTCGCCCATGAGCCGCCGCCCCAGCCCTTGCCCACGCAGATTCTTCGTGACGCCCAGGCCCAGAACCCAGCTCTTCCGACGGTCCGGTGCTGTCGCGCTCAGTACGTATCCGCAGAGGGACGAGCCGTCGTCGAGCACGAGAAAGTCCTTGGCGCACACGTCGAAGAACTGGCGCAGGACGAAGTAGGGGTACGTGAAATCCGGGAACAACTCCGCGTCCAGTTGGTGGAGTGCGTTCAGGTCCTGCTCGGAGGCGCCTCGTACCTGCAAGGGTCGGGAGCAGGAATCCGATGGGAGCGGCTCCCAGGGAAGGGCGGGCATCGGGACAGCATCGCGTGGCGCGATATGGCCCTTCAAGGGGTGGTCGGCAGTTGTATTCCTGACTGCCCCAGTGCGCCCCCCATGCATCGTGTGTCGATTCGGATCGTGTCTGAAGGACGTCCGGTTCCCCCACGTGGTTGATACCTTGTGGCATGGATTCGAGATCGCCGGGGGACGGTATTGATCAACTGAATGCGGACGTCGCCTGGGACACGTTCGACCCCGCCGCCTACATTGATCACAACTACCGCCACATGCTTGACGAGGACCAGGAGATCGTTTCCATCGTCCGGCGCCATTTCTCCGATCACTTCCGTAGAAATCCGGGCCGCCGGATCGCGGGAATCGACGTGGGTGCCGGGGCCAATCTCTATCCCGCCCTGTCCATGCTTCCTTGGTGCGAAGAGATCACATTGCTGGACCGTTCGGCCGCGAACGTGGTCTACCTGAAAAGCCAGGTGGCAGAGTACGACGCGAACTGGGATCAGTTCTGGGACGTCCTGTGCGAGGACGAGTCGTACACCGCGCTGGGAGACGACCCGCGGGTGCGGTTCCGGCAGGCCGCACGGGTCGAACAGGGCGACCTCTTCGACCTGGCCGGTCGCCGGGGGCGCTGGTCCGTGGGCACCATGTTCTTCGTGGCCGAGTCACTGTCCACCTCCCACGAAGAGTTCCGGCGTGGGGTGGAGAGCTTCATGCGTGCCCTGGTCCCCGGAGCGCCCTTCGCGGCCGCTTTCATGGAACATTCCCGGGGATACGACGTGGGGGACTGGCACTTCCCCGCGTGTGACATCAGTGAAGCGGACGTGCGGGAGTGCATTGAGGGATACACGGGAAAACTGGAGACACGTCATATCGGGCAACCGAATGTGGTGCGCGAGGGATACTCGGGAATGATCGTGGCCTGGGGCCTGCGTGATCCTGACGCCTGTGTGACGGATTCGGCGGGATGACGTCATCTCTGAGGGGGGATGGGGATGCGGATCAAGCCGCGACAGCACCTGTTGGACATATGGCGTGCGACGGCCCGGAATTCCTTCGACGGGGGTGAATGGTCCTGGGGTGAGTGGGGCGGTCTCAGCAGTGTGGCCGATGCGGAGCGGTTGCTCTGTCTCATGTATCCGGCCACCGAGATCCCGGGATTCCGCCTGGACACCCCGGATCTCACACAGGACGACGTGGTGCGGGCCCTGGGCGGCGCCGGCGGAAGGACGGAGATCCCCGCGCTCCTGATCGGGGCCGTCGCCGACTTCATGCACGCGCACACCGGCCGTGACGGCAGGCCCACGTTCGCCGGCGGCCACTACTTCGCGCCCGAGGACCCTGGCCGGCAACTCACCGCCGAACAGCGGGAGGCCGAGGTGGTGGACTCCTACTCGATGTCCGTCACCCTCTGCCTCGCCACCCTCGGCTTCCTCAAGGTGTACGAGACGAACACAGGCCGCAGAGACGTGCTGCACCTGATCGCGGAGCTCCGGAACGCGTGCGGCAGACGGCTCACCGCCGCGATGGTCGGCCTGTTGCGCTCCTTCACCGTCAAGGTCTTCGACGAGGGGTCGTCCGAGGGACGCACTCTCTGCGAACTCCTCGGCCAGGGGCAGTTGCCCGCGCGCCTCGTCCCGCAGGAGTTCCGGCGTCGTTTCGGGGCACTCCGCACCACTCTCGGTGAAGGTCCCTTCCTGGGCATCGACGTGCAGGAAGCCCTTCGTGACGAAGGCATGCTCTTCGAGTGCGGCTGGTCCTGGAGCCTGGTCAGGGACGCGCCCTGGGTGGAGGTGGACGCGGACATCGGCAGTCAACCGCAGGGCATCGCGGCCCCCGTACCGCATCTCTACTTCACTGTCGTGGCCCTCGACGGCATCCAGGACCTGTTCTCGGACCGCACCCTCACCCTCGGCCTGCTCGACTGGGAACAGCAGAAGCTTGCCGAAGCCCTCCGACTGCGGTGGGAGATCACCCAGCAGTACTGGTCGGGTATCGCCCGCTTCACCGACGAGTGCTGGCCACTGGAGGACATCCCCTGGCGCACCACGGGCCGGCAGTTGGAGTCCCCCTACTTCTCGCTCTCCGTCGCCGCCATCCTCGTCCAGGACCTGGTGCGCCGCCGGGCCACCGACGAGGACCTCACCCGCACCGTCGCCGTGATGGAGCGTCTCGCGGACCGCGGCCGCATCACCGCGCGCATGACCCGTGAGGACGCGGCCCTCGCACTTCATCGTCCCGGAGTCGCACTGCCCCTGGACGGCAGCGAGGCCCTGGGGCCCTCGATGCGATGGACGATGACCGACTTCTCGGCCCAACTGCTCAAACGGACGATCCAGCTCTGCGCTCTGTCCCGCAACCTGCCCGCGTACGACCGGCTGGTGCGGCTCGCGGAGCACGTCTTCGAGCACGTGTGGCAGCGCCGCATGACGGGGGGCGAGGGACCGGGACTGTGGGACGACGTCCAGGCCGTCTACCCGGAAGCACCGGATCGGGAACGCCCTCCGTCGTGGGCGGTCACGGAGCGCGTCACAGAATGCATGGTCGCCGCGCATCACCTGTACGAGCAGAACCCGATCCGCAGCGCCGAACTCGCCGCATCGGCGACCGCGTTGCTCAATGAGGCCACTCATCTTCTGGGACGCGAGCAGCTCCAGGCGGAGCCGACCGCCGACGGCCAGAGGGGCAGGGCGCTGAAACGAGCCGAAGTCGCACTGCGCCGCGCTGATCGGATTCTCCACGAACAGCCGGGCACGGCATACGCGTTGACCGTGTCGGTGCTCAGCGAACTCGACGCCCTGGCGCAGGCCAGGCACGACGGTCAGGGGGTCTGAGGTGATCGTCTTCGCCGCCTCCGACAAGGGAGGCACCGGCCGTTCCGTCACCAGCGCGAACCTCGCCTATCAGCGGGCACTGGCCGGGGACGAGGTGTGCTACCTGGACTTCGACTTCGGCTCGCCCACCGCCGTCGCCGTCTTCGACCTACCCGGAGCGCCGCGTGGTGACGGTCTGCACGCCTATCTGACAGGGCACACCGGCGAACCGCTCCGCCTGGACGTCTGGAGACTCACCGAGCACGCGGTCCTGCGGCACAAGCCCAACGGAGCGGGCCGCCTCGTCCTGCTCCCCGGGGACGGCGGTGGCGGTGAGTTCGCCACGGACCAGGAGGTCGTCCAGCGCTGCGCGGATCTCATGCTTCGGCTGAACAGCGAGTTCGACCTGATCATCGTGGACCTGAGCGCCGGACGCAGCTACGCGGTGGACATGGCTCTCGAAGTGACCGCGCGACCGGAGATGCGCGGTGTCGAGACCCGGTGGCTGGTCTTCCACCGCTGGACCCGACAGCATGTGATGGCCGTGCACGGACTGGTGTTCGAGGAGTTCGGCATCCTGGAAGCAGGGGCGGACCGGGGACACGACCAGGCCGTGCTGCGCGACGCCATCCGCTTCGTCCGGGCCGCGGTGCCCGATCCCGATTCGCCGTTGTGGTCCCATGTGTCTCCCGCCCAGTCCGCCTGGATGCGCGCGTGCGACGAGACGTTGCGGCGACTGGCCGCCGAGCTGGGCATCGGCGACAGCAGGGTGCTCGGCACCGTCCCGCTGGAACCCGTCCTGCAATGGAGGGAACAGCTCATCACCGACGCGGACGTCGTCTCCACCCAGATCGCCAACAAGGAGACCCTGGAGGCCTTCACGGAGCTGGCCCGACGACTGACCGACGACACGTACTGGGGGCAGCTGTGACCGAGCACGTCTTCCGGGAGACCACCGCGGAGCCCAGCACACGGTCCGTGCCGCTCTCGCACCTCTCCCTGGAGCTGGGCCACCTCTACATGGAGGACATCGAAGGCGGGCCCGAACGCCTGCGACAGCACTTCGAGCGGGTACGGCCCTGGGTGGACGCGGCCCGTGCGGACGCGGCCGTCGGAATCCGGGGCAGGTCGCCCCGGATCAGCACCTGCTTCCTGATCGACGACTACTTCACCCGCTTCTCGTCGCCCGCCGAACTCGTCCCGCTGGTGCTCGGAGAGGCCGCGCGAGCCGGACTGGTCATCGACTACCTGGCCCGGGAGTCGGGTTGCGCCGTGGCGGACAAGGTTCCGCTGGCCGAGTCCATCGCCCAGCGCCTCGTCGAATCGCCGCCGCCCGGCACCTACGGTCTGCGACCGCCCGTCAGCGAGACCGGCTGGCTCGCCAACGGCGAACGCGTCCAGCGCTCCAGGACCTCTCGGGCGATGTCGGCCGCCGCGGAGTGGCGGCCGCCTCGCGAGACGGCCGCCAGACGTCACTCGATCTACCTCGACGTCGAACTGTGGGACCACGACAAGGACGGGCGCCGCACCTGGTCCTGCCCCTTCCTCGCGGCGGTCTGGCAACTGGCCAGGCTCGGCCTGCTCCGCAACGAGGGCGAGCCCGTGCTCAGCCCGCGCCCGTGGAGCTCCGGCACCTTCCCCCGTGAGTGGGACGACATGCCTCCGCTGCTCCAGCTCAACACCGCCGCGGCACCGTTCAGCGCCTACCGCACCTGTTCCGTGCTGCCCGCCCGGTTCCTTCCCGTCGAGCACGCCGTGCGCGTCGTCCTCGATCAGACGGACGTGGACAGCGGGGCCCTGCGGCAGATCACCGAGCGCTCCCGGCACGAGGGCGCGTCAGTGCCGGACGCCGTCGCGGACCGCGTCGCGTACGTCTTCTACCGGGGGTTGTGACATGCGGCCCCCGACGGACGCGGCGACCGTCGTGCTGACGTGCGGCGAAGTACGCACCGGTCTGCTGCCCTCCTTCCAGCCGCTGGACTCCCGGGCCGCTGCCCATTTCCTGCAACTGCGCGCCGACGAGCGGGTACGCGTCTCCGAGCGCCCCCAGCTGTACGCGCTCTCGCCGGACACGCTGACGGGCGTGGACTGCCGGCTGCCCGCCGTCGACGGAGCGAAGGTGCGCGTGGTCGGCACCGTGGCCGCTCGCGCCGTGCTGACCGAAGGGCGTGTCCTCCAGGCCACCGCGTACTTCGGGGCGCCGGCCGCGGGCCCCGACCGACGACAGCCATGGGGCCACTACCTGGTGCGCCCGGGCCTTCTCGAGCCCTTCGGGAGACTGCCGGAGCAGGCCGTGGCGAAGGGAGTGCTGAGGGGACCGCAGAAGGGGGAGCTGGATCTCGGCCTGATAGCCGAGGGTCTGCTCGGCCAACTCCGCAGACACCCGCTGCTCGACCAGAACGCCCCCTTCAAATCCGCGGGCACCCGCTTTCGCTGGGTGGCGCGGCGCGCCCCGGACGGCGAAGGCCCCTCGATCACCCGCTTCACTCTCGCCGAGGACCAGCTGCGCACCGTCGAACTGCGCGTCCCCGCGGCGCAGGAGGCCTCGGCGGTCGCGGGTCTGTGCGAGGATCTGGCGCTGCACGACTGGCTGCTGACGACGGTCGTGCGGATGCTGGACACCAGCCGCCTCGGAGCGGCGGGCGGGGCCGCGGCGGTGCTGGCGCTGCGGCCGGCCGTCGATCACCTGCTGCACCTGTGGATGCCGACGGCACGCGTGGACCGGACCCTGAGCCCCCTGTGGGAGGTGCTGGAACGGGAGCCCGGATTCAGCCGCCAGTGGCAGACCTCGGTGCAGCGCATCAGGGACCAACTGGCCCTCCAGGCAATACCGTTGCTGCGCGAGGCACTGGCATCGCGCTGACCGGAGCTATCCCGGTTTCGATTCCGGCGGGGGAGACAGGAATGGACGGATCGTCAGGGGCGTCGACACCGGCATCGGGTTCGTCGTCCGCGGAGGGCCTGCGCATACCGCCGGTCCTGCTGAAGACACTGGTCACCGCCATCGTGGCCACGATCGCCTATGTGATCACCAATCTGATCGACCAGGAGCAGGACAAGCTGTGGCAGATCGCCGTGTCCGTCGTGATCGGCGGCGCGACCCTGATCGTCCAGTACATGATCGAGTTCGAGCGGCGGCTGACCCAGGTGGTGGGCGGTCAACGCACCCACGCGGACGACGTCGTGGACCGACTGACCGCCCATCACGGTGAGATGCAGACCCTGGTGGACCAGAAATTCGCCGACATCAGTGAAGCGACCGAACTCTTCTGCGAGCTCGACCGATCGGTACTGCGCTCCGACGGGGTACCGCGATTGGCCCGGAGCGCCACGCGTGTCACCTCGTTGGGCCACGGCCTGGTGAGCGACTTCGCGCACGAGGAGATCGAACGCCTCGCGTCGATGATGGAGAACCTCACCTCGCTGAGTACCGACTGCCCCGGGGAGAACCACGACTGGCTCATGGCCCTCACGAAGTGCGCCAAGGTCACGATGGACGCCACCAGCAGCTTCGTGGAGCGTGACTACTGGAACAGCGAGCCCGCGCTGCGCTATCTGCAGGCTCAGGCGGATGCGATGCAGCAGCGCGGGATGAGTATTCGGCGACTGTTCATCGTCCAGAGGCCGGAGCACGTCGACAACGATCTGCGCCGGCTGTGCGAGTCGCAGAGTGACATCGGCATCGAGACGCGGGTGGTGACCGTCTCCGAACTCCCGCTGAGAGTACGACGCGGTACGACGAACGACTTCGTCATCTTCGACGACGAGCTCTGCTACGAAGTCGAGCCGGACCTGCTGCAGATGAACGCCAAGACCACGCTGAACGCGCGCGAGGACCATGTCAGGCAGCGGATCAAGCGGTTCGCGGAGCTGTGGGACGTGGGCGAGGGCGTCGCAGGTAACTCGGCTGCGACCACCGGCGCTTGAGGGGCACGCCGACACGGATCGGACGAACTTCGCCTGACGGGCCCTGACAGCCCTGACGAACGGCCGGGGTCGTGGTCTGACGACCGCACCCTCCGGGGACGAATCGTTTCGGCATGATCTATTCCGTAGATTTGGGTGAAAGTCGCACAAGTCAGGGGTCTGGGCGGCAATATGGCCTGATCTTCCGCCGAACTACGGACCCGAGGCCGCTCCATGACC
This sequence comes from Streptomyces siamensis, assembly GCF_039543605.1. Taxonomy (NCBI): domain Bacteria; kingdom Bacillati; phylum Actinomycetota; class Actinomycetes; order Kitasatosporales; family Streptomycetaceae; genus Streptomyces; species Streptomyces siamensis. Next base: position 711,430 of record NZ_BAABKB010000002.1, read on the forward strand.
ACACCGCAGTCCCCGACGGACCCTTACGCAAGGCGGCAGCGTCCGCCGCACCAGGGGAGCCCGGCCGCAGGATCGGGGGACTCCCACCGCACCGCGCTCGTCGTGGCCCTCATCGGTGCCGCCGCCACCATCGTGGCGGCCCTGATCGGACTGTTCGTGCAGCTCAGCGGGGACTCGGACCGGCGCGATGCCGGCTCGACGGTCAGCGGCGCGTCGCCCACGTCCGGCGCGTCGGGCGCACCCGGCAGCTCCGGCGCGTCCAGCGCGCCGGGTATGCCCGGTCCCACCGCCCCGTCCGTGACACCCACCCCGTCCGCGACGTCCACCACGCCGTCGGCGGCCCCCGCGCTCGCCGGCATGCCGGAGGCGTTCCTCGGGCGCTGGCAGGGCTACGCCGAGGAGCTCGACGCCTCCGAGACCGATCACTACCGGGTCACCCTGGAGCTGAACCAGGGCTCCCCGCGGGAACAGGTCGGCAGCATCCACTACGCCATGGAGTCCTCCGACTGCTACGGCGTCGTCACGCTGACCGCGGTCGGCGGCAGTGACCGACTGACGCTCGGGGAGGACATCCAGTCGGGCAACTGCGTGAAGAACGGCCGCATCACCCTCACGCTGCGGCCCGGCGACACCGTGGACTTCGCCTACGAGTCGACCAAGCGCGACGGCACTCAGCAGTCCGTGCGGGCCGGCCTGGACAGGGTCGCCTGATGAGCCACGAAGTCCGCCCAGGCGGCTGACGGGAAGACCAGAGCGGGGCCGTCCGGGACCTTGCTGTCCCGGACGGGGACGACACCGGGGACTCCGGCGGCCACCTCGACGCATTCGCCGCCGTTGTCGTCGCTGTAGCTGCTCTTGCGCCACTGGGCGAGGCTCAGGTCGTACTCGCGCATCGTCTGTGGTCCTCCGCCGCCGACTCGATCAGGGCCAGGGACGCCTCCGGCGGCAGCGCGGCGGCCCTGAGCAGATCGTAGGCTCCCTGCACCCGCTTCACCAGGGCCGGATCGTCCAGCAGGCTCCCGGAATACACCGCCTCCGTATAGGCAGTTGGCGGGGCCTCCGCGAACTCCATGAGCTGCACCATGCGGCCCATGAGGGGATAGGCCCCGACCGCGTACGGCAGCGTCTGCACCAGCACTTTCCGTCGGCGAGCCAGGGACACGACGTGGTCGAGCTGTTCGGCCATCGCGGCGGAGCCGCCGACGGGGATCCTCAGCACATGCTCGTGCAGGATCGCCCAGTACTCGGGCGGGGTCGTGCCGTCCAGAACCCGGGCCCGCTCCCGACGTGCCTCGACCTTCTCCTCGATGCTGTCGTCGGAGGCGAACGGGTTGCCCGCCAGCATCACGGCGCGGGTGTAGGCCGAAGTCTGGAGGAGTCCCGGAACGAGTGTGGGCGCGAACGTCGAGATCTTCGTCGCCGTCCGCTCCAGCTCGACGACCTCCGCGAAGTATTCCGCGTACCGCTTGTCGTCGATGAGTTTCCGCCATGTGCGTTCGAAAAAACCCTCGGTTTGCAGGATTTCGTCGATTCGCTGAGCCACGTCCAACTGGGGTTTGCGAATCGCCTGTTCGAACTGGCCGATGTATCCGCCGGACACGAAAACGCGTGACCCCAACTCCATCTGGGTGAGGCCGGCGTCCTCGCGGCGCCGTTTCAACTCCGCCCCGAAGAACTCCCACGCCGCCTGCCGCGAACCGTTGGCCATGGCCAACCCCCTTGTACTGCCGTGTACTTGCAGTGCACAGACTCCTGCCGAGTGTAGGCGCACAGCGTCACCATCGAGATGTGAAGAGTGAAATAGGAAAGGGAAGGGGAGCAGGGTGACGGCAGAACGCGGACCACTCGGGGAACGGCACTCGGCGCGTTGCGTCGAAGAGGCGGAGGAAGCAGTGAGGGAATTGCGGATGGCACTCGCGAACGCGGGAATCACCTTGCCGTCGCTCCGGCTCGACGCGGCATCCCTCGCCCGCGAGGCACCGTGCCCGCGCGTCGAACTGGGCGGCTGCTCCGCCGAGATCGCCGCCCGGCTCGCGGCGGCGCTGCGATGAGGCCGCCGCGGCAGCAGCCGCCGGTCGGCTCGTACGCCGTCGACACCCGCACGGGACGGGTGGGCCTGGTCATGGGGCACGAGGGCCCCTACGTACAGCTCAGACCGCTCGGCGGCGGGAGGGAGTGGGACTGCGACCCGGACGCGGTCCGCGACGCCACCGCCGCGGAGCGGCTCAGCGCGGCGACGGCCTACGCCAACGCACGCAGCCGCGGTGAGGTCCCTTGAAGGGGCTGCGGAGGGGCCGAAGGGAGGGAAACCGCGTGACGTAGGGTGCGGCCGCATGGCGATATGGAACCGCCGCGGGCGGAAGGCCACGCGCAAATACCCCGTTCCGCTCACCATGCACCAGTTGTGGATGGTGTCGCTGAGCGCGCCGGTGAACCGGGACCGGGACGCCTCCCGGACGACCCTGTACCCGTTCACCCGCGTCGACGACGACAAGGCCCGGCGGTGGCTGGCCGACCAGTGGGAGATCACCTCGCGCGAGGCGCTGGTCGGCCGCCTCGACGGCCTGGCGCGGTCCGGCTACCGCTCGGGGGCCCGGCGGCGGCTCGGCGTCGAACCGCTGGCGTGGGACGCCGGACTGTACGTGGACATCACGCGCAGGGGGTTCGCGGCGGGCATGCTGAGCGAGTCCGAGGCGTGGACCGCGCTGAAGAACATCGTGCCGGCGGTGGTGCGGTCGTACGCCTCCTGGTCCGAGTACGCCGACCACTACCTGCTGGGCCGCATGGTCTGGCGCGACAACCTCCAGATCCGCGGGGACGAGGACCTCCCGGCACCGCAGGCCGTGTCCGACGCGCACCTGAAGTCGCTCCTGGACCCGGCGAACCGGGCCAGCCCCTGGAACATGGCTCCCTGGGAGGCGATCGGCCGCCCCGACCACGGACGCTGAATCCGTACGGGAGAATGGGCCCATGAGTCTGTTCCGCGACGACGGCATCGTGCTGCGCACCCAGAAGCTGGGTGAGGCGGACCGGATCATCACGCTGCTCACCCGCGGTCACGGACGGGTACGTGCCGTGGCCCGCGGCGTCCGGCGCACCAAGTCGAAGTTCGGCGCCAGGCTGGAGCCCTTCTCGCACGTCGACGTGCAGTTCTTCGCGCGGGGCAGTGAACTCGTCGGGCGCGGGCTGCCGCTGTGCACGCAGAGCGAGACGATCGCTCCGTACGGTGGCGGGATCGTCACCGACTACGCCCGCTACACCGCGGGCACGGTCATGCTGGAGACCGCCGAGCGGTTCACCGACCACGAGGGGGAGCCGGCCGTGCAGCAGTACCTGCTGCTGGTCGGCGGGCTGCGCACGCTCGCCCGCGGCGAGCACGAGCCGCACCTCGTCCTGGACGCCTTCCTGCTGCGCTCCCTCGCGGTGAACGGCTACGCGCCGAGCTTCGGCGATTGCGCGAAATGCGGCATGCCGGGTCCGAACCGGTTCTTCTCGGTCGCGGCGGGAGGTTCCGTCTGCGTCGACTGCCGGGTGCCCGGCAGCGTCGTACCCTCGGCCCAGGCCCTGGAACTGCTCGGGGCGCTGCTCACGGGAGACTGGGAGACCGCGGACGCGAGCGAGCCGCGGTACGTCAGGGAGGGCAGCGGGCTGGTGTCGGCCTATCTGCACTGGCACTTGGAGCGCGGACTGCGTTCCCTTCGGTACGTCGAGAAGCAGTGACAGCAAGCGCAAGCAGCAAGAGGAGACGAGAAGCACATGGCCGTACGCGGGATCCTGGGACGCCAGCGCCGCGAGTACCAGTCGCCCGAACCACACCCGTCAGGCGCCCGCGCGCCGAAGCTCCCCGGTGAACTGGTCCCGGGTCATGTGGCGATCGTCATGGACGGGAACGGCCGGTGGGCCAAGGAGCGCGGACTGCCGCGCACCGAGGGGCACAAGGTCGGCGCCGAGCGTGTGGTGGACGTGCTCCAGGGCGCGATCGAGATGGGCGTCGGGGCGATCTCGCTGTACGCCTTCTCCACGGAGAACTGGAAGCGCTCGCCGGACGAGGTGCGCTTCCTGATGAACTTCAACCGGGACTTCATCCGCAAGACCCGCGACCAGCTCGACGACCTCGGTATCCGGGTGCGCTGGGTGGGCCGGATGCCCAAGCTGTGGAAGTCCGTCGCCAAGGAGCTCCAGATCTCCCAGGAGCAGACGAAGGACAACGACCGGCTCACGCTGTACTTCTGCATGAACTACGGCGGCCGTGCAGAGATCGCCGACGCGGCGCAGGCCATGGCGGAGGACGTGCGGGCCGGACGGCTCGACCCGTCGAAGGTCACCGAGAAGACGTTCGCGAAGTACCTCTACTACCCGGACATGCCGGACGTGGACCTGTTCCTGCGGCCCAGCGGCGAGCAGCGCACCTCCAACTACCTTCTCTGGCAGAGCGCGTACGCCGAGATGGTCTTCCAGGACGTGCTGTGGCCCGACTTCGACCGGCGTGACCTGTGGCGTGCCTGCGTCGAATACGCCTCGCGCGACCGCCGCTTCGGCGGCGCCGTCCCGAACGAGGAGCTCATCGCGATGGAGGCGGCCATGAAGGGGCGGCCCGACGCCGAGGGCGTCTGACGCCGATGGGCGAGGGGGAGCGCGTCGAGCTGGTGTACCGGGCCACGGCCGGGGAGTTCCGTGAGGCGCTGCGCGTCGCGGAGAACGCCTCGGCCGCCGGGCGCTGGGGCCGGCGCCTCCTGCTCGCCTCCGGCGTCCTCGGGGTGCTCGTCGGCGTGCTGCCGATGGCTCTCGGGGCCTCCGCCGATCCCAGGGTGGCCGTGATGCTCGGTGCGGCCGTGCTGGGCCTCGGGGTGCTGCCGTGGTGGCAGGCCCGGCTCGTCCAGCGGCGCGCCGCCGCCCGGGGCGAGTACCGGGCCGTCGTGGACGCGTGGGGAGTACGGGTCACGCACGAGGAGGGCAGCCGGCTGACCGGCTGGCCGCGGATGGCCCGCTACGCGGAGACGCGCCGCTCCTTCGTCCTGCTGGGTTCCGGGCCCAAGGCGCCTGCCTCGATCCTGCTGCCGAAGCGCGGGGCCGACAGCCCTCTGGACGTCGAGAGGTTGCGCTCGATCCTCGACCGCAACCTCACCCGCGTCTGACCGGCCCACCCTCCGACGGCGGTCCGGATCCCGCCCGAAGCCCGTCCGGCTCCCGTGTCAGGGCCGGCGGCCGCGGGCGGGCGGCGTCAGCCCTCGGACGACGGGCACTGCGCGCAGTCCGCGCACGTACCGAAGATCTCCACGGTGTGCGCGACGTTCACGTAGCCGTGCTCCGCCGCGATCGACTCCGCCCACTTCTCGACGGCCGGGCCCTCGACCTCGACGGCCTTGCCGCACACACGGCACACCAGGTGGTGGTGGTGCTCGCCCGAGGAGCAGCGGCGGTAGACGGACTCGCCTTCGTTGGTGCGCAGGACATCGACCTCGCCCGCGTCGGCGAGGGACTGAAGGGTGCGATAGACGGTGGTGAGCCCGACCGAGTCACCCTTGTGCTTGAGCATGTCGTGGAGCTCCTGAGCGCTGCGGAACTCGTCGACCTCGTCGAGAGCCGCCGCCACGGCGGCACGCTGCCGGGTGGAACGGCCCCGAACGGGCGATCCAGCGGTTGTCACCGTTGCCTCCTCACGTCTGCCCTTGCCCGGCCATTGTGCCAGTCCGGGCTGTGCCCGGTCAGACGCCGACGTCCGTCCGCTCACCCCGCGTGGCCGGAATCGCACACTCCGCGGGGTCGCCCGCGGCCTGTGCCGCCGCTGCCGCGCGGGCCCGTCGGCGGGCCAGCGGAGTCGCCAGGGCCGTCAGCGCGATGAACGCGCCGATCGTCAGCAGCACGATGGTCGCGCCGGGCGGCACGTCCTGGTAGTACGACGTCACGGTGCCGCCGATGGTCACGCTCACCCCGATCGCCACGGCGATGGCGAAGGTGGCCGCGAAGCTGCGGCTGAGCTGCTGGGCGGCGGCCACCGGGACCACCATCAGCGCGCTCACCAGGAGCAGTCCGACCACCCGCATGGCGACCGTCACGGTCACCGCGGCCGTGACCGCGGTCAGCAGGTTCAGGGCGCGCACCGGCAGGCCGGTCACCCGCGCGAACTCCTCGTCCTGGCTGACCGCGAACAGCTGACGGCGCAGCCCCACGGTGACGAGCACGACGAACGCGGCGAGCAGGCAGATCGCCGTCACGTCGGACTCCGAGACGGTGGACAGCGAGCCGAAGAGGTACGAGGTCAGGTTGGCGTTCGAGCCGCCCGGCGCGAGGTTGATGAACATCACGCCGCCCGCCATGCCGCCGTAGAACAGCATCGCGAGGGCGATGTCGCCGCGCGTCCTGCCGTACCAGCGGATCAGTTCCATCAGGACGGCGCCGAGGACCGAGACGGCCGTCGCCATCCACACCGGCGAGGTCGACAGGAGGAAGCCGAGGCCCACTCCGGTCATCGCGACGTGGCCGATGCCGTCGCCCATCAGGGCCTGGCGGCGCTGCACGAGGTAGATGCCGACGGCGGGCGCGGTGATCCCCACCAGGACGGCGGCGAGCAGGGCCCGCTGCATGAAGGCGTAGTCGAGGATCTCCATCAGCTCAACAGTCCCGTCCGGATCGGTTCGGCGTCGTGGGCCGCGTGCGGGTGTACGTGGTCGTGGCCGGGCAGCGCGTGCTGGCCGACCGCCCGCGGGGGCGGGCCGTCGTGCAGGACGCAGCCGTCGCGCAACACCACCGCACGGTCGATCAGCGGCTCCAGCGGGCCCAGCTCGTGCAGGACGAGGAGGACGGAGACGCCCTGGGCGACCTGCTCGCGCAGGGTCGCGGCCAGCACCTCCTGGCTGGCGAGGTCGACGCCCGCCATCGGCTCGTCCATGATCAGCAGCTCGGGTTCGGACGCCAGCGCACGGGCGATCAGCACGCGCTGGTGCTGGCCGCCGGAGAGCGCGTCGACGGGGTCCTTGGCGCGGTCGGCCATGCCGACGAGCTCCAGGGCGCGCCGTACGGCCGCGTGGTCGGCCTTGCGCAGCACGCCGAAGCGGGCACGCGACAGCCGTCCGGACGCCACGATCTCGGCGACCGTCGCGGGCACGCCGCCGGCCGCGGTGGTGCGCTGCGGCACGTACCCGACGCGCTTCCAGTCCCGGAAGCGGTTCCGCGGGGTGCCGAAGATCTCGATGTCGCCGCCGCTGACGCCGACCTGTCCGATGATGCTGCGCACGGCGGTCGACTTGCCGGAGCCGTTGGCGCCGAGCAGCGCGACGACCTCGCCGCGGTGCACGGCCAGGTCGATGCCGCGCAGGACCGGGCGCGAACCCAGCCGGGCGGTCACCTGGCGCAGGGATATGACGGGCTCGCTCAAGGCTTCCTCCATGGCGGTCACTTGGCGCCCAGGGCCGTCTGGAGCGCCTTCAGGTTCGACTCCATGACCTGTACGTAGTCGTCGCCCCTGGACTTGTCGGTGATGCCCTCGATCGGGTCGAGGACGTCCGTCCTCAGGTGGGCGTCGCCGGCGATCGTCCGGGCCGTCTTGTCGCTCACGAGGGTTTCGTAGAACACGGTGCTGACGCCGTCCGCGCGGGCCATCTCCTCCAGCCCCTTCACCCGGTTCGCGCTGGGCTCCGACTCCGGGTCCAGGCCGTTGATGGCCTCCTCGGTGAGGCCGTAGCGCTCGGCGAGGTAGCCGAAGGCGGCGTGCGTGGTGATGAAGACCTTGGTCCTGGTGTTCTTCAGGCCGTCCGTGAAGCGGGTGTTCAGCGCGTCCAGCTTCTTCACCAGTGCCTCGGTGTTCTTCTGGTAGTCCGCCGCGTGGTCGGGGTCGGCCTTCACGAAGGCCGAGCCGACGCCCTTGGCGACCTCGGCGTACTTCACCGGGTCGAGCCAGATGTGCGGGTCGCGGCCGCCGCTCTCCTCGCCCTCGCCGTGGTCGTGGGCCGCCGCGTGCCCGCCGACCTCGTTGCCGTGCTTCTCCAGGGAGGTCAGCGACGCGGCGTCGATCTTGGTCTTGACCTCGGACTGCGCCACGGCGTCGTCGACGGCCGGCTGGAGGCTCTTCAGGTAGAGGACGGCGTCCGCCTCCTGGAGCTGCGCGGTCTGCCGCGCGCTGATCTCCAGGTCGTGCGGCTCCTGGCCGGGCTGGGTCAGCGTCGTGACGTTCACGTGCGTCCCGCCGATCTGCTCGGCGAGGTACTGCATCGGGTAGAACGACGCCACCACGTCGAGCTTCCCTCCGCCCTTGCCGTCGGCGGAGGCCGAGCCGGAGCAGGCGGAGAGGGTGCCGAGACCGAGGACGGCGGCGGCCACGGCGGTCCCGGATATGAGGCGTCGCTGTACGTTCATGACAGTCATTTTCAACAAACTTGGAAACGGTTGTCAACAAGCGCTCCGACGGGACCCGGGGGGACCCTGGAGGGAGCGGTTCCGGAAGTCCCGGTGAGCGGATCAAACAGCAGCAAGCGGCAGGAAGCGACCGGGACCGCGAACCGATTTGATACAGGGGTGGGCCCCGCCGGTAACCTGAAGCATTCGTCCGCCCGTCTCCCGATCTCCACCCCTCACCGAGGCGCTCCGCGCCGCCCCCATCCATCTCCGTTCGTAATGAAGAGAGCACCGTGGCCGCCGACAAGATCGACACCATCGTCAGCCTGAGCAAGCGCCGTGGCTTCGTTTTCCCCTGTAGTGAGATCTACGGCGGCCAGCGCGCCGCCTGGGACTACGGCCCGCTGGGCGTCGAGCTCAAGGAGAACATCAAGCGCCAGTGGTGGCGCTACATGGTCACCTCCCGTGAGGACGTCGTCGGTATCGACTCGTCGGTGATCCTGGCCACCGAGGTCTGGGTCGCGTCGGGTCACGTCGCCACCTTCACGGACCCGCTCACCGAGTGCACCTCCTGCCACAAGCGCTTCCGCGCCGACCACCTGGAGGAGGCGTACGAGGCGAAGCACAACCGCCTCCCGGAGAACGGTCTCGCGGACATCAACTGCCCCAACTGCGGCAACAAGGGCCAGTTCACCGAGCCCAAGCAGTTCTCGGGCCTGCTGTCCACCCACCTCGGCCCCACGCAGGACAGCGGCTCCGTCGCCTACCTGCGCCCCGAGACCGCGCAGGGCATCTTCACCAACTTCTCCCAGGTGCAGACCACCTCGCGCCGCAAGCCGCCGTTCGGCATCGCGCAGATGGGCAAGTCCTTCCGCAACGAGATCACGCCCGGCAACTTCATCTTCCGCACCCGCGAGTTCGAGCAGATGGAGATGGAGTTCTTCGTCAAGCCGGGCGAGGACGAGAAGTGGCAGGAGTACTGGATGCAGGAGCGCTGGAACTGGTACACCGGCCTCGGTCTGCGCGAGGAGAACATGCGGTGGTACGACCACCCGCAGGAGAAGCTCTCCCACTACTCCAAGCGCACCGCGGACATCGAGTACCGCTTCCAGTTCGGCGGCAACGAGTGGGGTGAGCTGGAGGGCGTCGCCAACCGCACGGACTACGACCTCTCCGCGCACTCCAAGGCCTCCGGCCAGGACCTGTCGTACTTCGACCAGGAAGCCGGCGAGCGCTGGACCCCGTACGTCATCGAGCCCGCCGCCGGTGTCGGCCGCGCCATGCTCGCCTTCCTCCTCGACGCCTATGTCGAGGACGAGGCGCCGAACGCCAAGGGCAAGATGGAGAAGCGCACCGTGCTCCGCCTCGACCCGCGCCTGTCGCCGGTCAAGGTCGCCGTGCTGCCGCTCTCCCGCAACCCCGAGCTGTCGCCGAAGGCCAAGGGCCTGGCGGCCGCGCTGCGCCAGCACTGGAACATCGAGTTCGACGACGCCGGCGCCATCGGCCGCCGCTACCGTCGCCAGGACGAGATCGGCACGCCGTTCTGCGTCACCGTCGACTTCGACACCCTCGACGACAACGCCGTCACCGTCCGCGAGCGCGACTCCATGAAGCAGGAGCGCGTCTCCCTCGACCAGATCGAGGGCTACCTCGCCGCGCGTCTGATCGGCTGCTGACCGCGTCCCGCGCCTGATCGACCGCCGGGCCGCACGCCCGCCCGGCGCACACGAGCCCCCGGTTCCACACGGAACCGGGGGCTCGTGTCGCTCAACGCCCCTGAAGCGCCTTGACGTTGTCGCCGAACGTCCAGTTCTTCGAGCCGTCCCAGTTGATCGACCAGGTCATCAGGCCCTTGAGGGACGTGCCGTAGTGCCGCCACGCCTGGGACACCAGGCTCGGCGACATGTAGCCGCCGCCCGCGCCCGACTGGGCCGGCAGGCCCGGGACCTGCTTGTCGTACGGCACCCTGATCGTGGTGCCCTGGACGACCAGCCCCTTGTTCAGGCAGTCGGTCTGGGCGGTGAAGCCCTGCACGGTGCCCGCGGAGTACGAGTCGCCGGAGCAGCCGTACATGCTGCCGTTGTAGTACTGCATGTTGAGCCACCACAGGCGTCCGTTGTCCGCGTACTTCTTCACGATCGGCAGGTACGCGCCCCAGATCGACCCGTACGTGATGCTGCCGCCCGTGACGTAGGCGGTCTCCGGCGCCATGGTCAGGCCGAAGTTCGACGGCATCCGGGACAGCACCCCGTCGATGATCCGGATCAGGTTGGCCTGCGACGCGGACAGTTGGCCGATGCTGCCGCTGCCGACGAGACCGGTCTCGATGTCGATGTCGATGCCGTCGAAGTTGTACTTCTTGAGGATCGGCACGATCGTGTCGACGAAGCGGTCGGCGACCGTGGACGAGCTGAGGTCGATGCCCGCGGCGGCGCCACCGATCGACAGCAGGATCGTCCGCCCGGACGCCTTCGCCGCGCACATCTCCGCCGGCGTCGCGACCTTCACGCCCGCGTCCATGCCGTCCTCCCACAGCGCCGTGCCGTCCGAGCGGATGACGGGGAACGCGGCGTTGATCACGTTGTAGCCGTGCGCGGCGATACGGGAGTCGGTGATCGGGGTCCAGCCGAAGGGCGGGTGGACGCCGTTGGACGAACCGTCCCAGTTCTCCCAGTACCCCTGGAGGACCTTCCCGGTGGGGCGGGACTTCACGGCGCAGGTGTCGGCGGCGGCGGCGCCGGGTGCGCCGCCGATGGTCATGAGCTGTGCGAGACAGGCCGCCGCGAGCGCGGCGCCCAGCAGACGGAGTTTCCGGCGGATCATGCGGGCCTCCCGGGTGGGGGTACGGCGAGGTGTCCGTGGAGCTGGTGCGAAATGTCGTAGGCATGACAGTGCTCGCGGTCCAGACCTTTCGTCAATAGGTCTGGACCAAGGCGGTGGGAGAGGTGGGCTGACAAGTGACAGATGACAGATGACAGATGACAGATATTGAAATCTGTCATCTGTCATGTCAGGCTGGGGACGTACCACCCCCCTCGGGACGCAAGGAGTCCTCATGCACACCCGCACCCTCGGAACCACCGGCCCCCAGGTCTCCGCCCTCGGCCTCGGTTGCATGGGCATGTCCGCGCTGTACGGCGACACCGACCGGGCCGAGTCCGTCGCGACGGTCCACGCCGCGCTCGAAGCGGGCGTGACCCTGCTCGACACCGGCGACTTCTACGCCATGGGCCACAACGAGATGCTGATCGGCGAAGCGCTCCGCTCCGCCCCGCCCGCCCTGCGCGAACAGGCCCTGACCAGCGTCAAGTTCGGCGCGCTGCGCGACCCGGACGGCGGCTGGACGGGTTACGACGGCCGCCCCGCCGCCGTGAAGAACTTCGCCGCGTACTCCCTCCAGCGCCTGGGCGTGGACCACATCGACGTGTACCGGATCGCGCGGGTCGACCCCGACGTGCCGATCGAGGAGACGGTCGGCGCGATCGCCGAACTGGTCCAGGCCGGGCACGTCCGGCACATCGGCCTCAGCGAGGTCGCCGCCGACACCATCCGCCGGGCCGCCGCGACCGCGCCCGTCGCCGACGTCCAGATCGAGTACTCGCTCATCTCCCGCGGCATCGAGCGGGAGATCCTCCCGACCGTCCGGGAACTGGGCATCGGCGTCACCGCGTACGGCGTGCTGTCCCGCGGACTGATCTCCGGCCACTTCACGGCCGACCGGCAGCTCGGCGCGAACGACTTCCGGTCCATGAGCCCGCGCTTCCAGGGCGAGAACCTGCGCCACAACCTCACGCTCGTCGAAGCGCTCCGGAAGATCGCCGAACAGAAGGGCGTCAGCGTCGCGCAGATCGCGATCGCCTGGGTGCTGTCGCGCGGCGAGGACATCGTGCCGCTCGTCGGCGCGCGCACCCGCGACCGGCTCACGGAGGCGCTGGGCGCCCTCGACGTCACGCTCGGCCCCGACGACCTGACCGCCATCGAGGAAGCGGTGCCGGCGGGCGCCGCCGCGGGCGCCCGCTACCCGGCGGCCCAGATGGCACACCTCGACAGCGAACGCTGACGGCACCGGCAGGTACGGTCTTCGTCATGGCACCGACCTCCGAGACCCTGACCGCCGAGCGCATCCTCGCAGCCACCGAGGAGGTGCTGCGCCGCCACGGCCCGGCCAAGGCCACCGTGGTGGACGTGGCCCGCGCGCTCGGCGTCAGCCACGGCAGCGTCTACCGTCATTTCCGTACGAAGGCGGCGCTGCGGGAAGCGGTCACCCAGCACTGGCTGGACCGGACGTCCGAGGCCCTCGCCGGCATAGTCGCCGAGGACCGCGACCCCGCTTTGCGGCTGCGCGACTGGTTCACCGGTCTGTTCGCGGCCAAGCGGGAGAAGGCCGGCGACGACCCCCAGCTCTTCGCCACCTACCAGGTGCTGATCGGCGAGAACAGCGCGGTCGTCGAGCGGCACATCGCCGACCTCACCGGCCAGCTCACCGAGATCGTCCGGGACGGCGTCGCGCGTGGCGTGTTCGACGCCGCCGACCCCGCCGTCTCGGCCCGCGCCGCCTTCGACGCGACAGGCCGCTTCCACGACCCCTGCTACGCCCGCGAATGGGAACAGCCGGGCATCGAGGCGGACTTCGAGGCGGTCGTCGTGCTGGTCCTGCGCGGCCTGCGCGCCTGACCCGCCGGGCGTCCGGCCCCCGGGCCGCCGGACGCCCGGCCCCGCGTCCCCCTCACTCGTCGGCCGGATCCACCGTCGCCTGATGCGCCTCGGCGAGATGTTCCTCCGCCTTGAGCCATGGCAGGAACTGCGCACCCTTGCGCCAGCCGCACGTGTCGCATCTGATCGTCCGCTGCACGCCCGCGCGTTGCACATGGACGACATGCTCCCGACCGTGCTGGTCCCAGCGGCTCACCTTGCTCGTGTTGATCTGAAGCATGACGCCCTCCAATGACAGCGCTCCGCTCGTGCGCTTAGGAGTGTGCAGCAAGGAGAAGATCAACGGGGTGTCTTCGGCGGCGAGTTGAACTTCTTCGGCGTCAGCTGATCGTGCGTGGCAGGCGGAGGCTCAGTGCTGTGGTCAGGGCCACGCCCGCGAGTTGGACCAGGAGCGTGGTCACCAGGGCGTCCCGCATGCCGTGGGAGGGGACCAGGGCCAGGAAGAGGGAGCCCAGGGTGGCGACACCCAGGGCCAGGGCCGACTGCTGGGTGGTGATCATGACTCCGCTGCCGACGCCGGCCCGGGCGGGCGGGACCTCGGAGAGGACGATCCGGAAGATGACCGGCAGCTGGAGGGCCTGGCCGGCACCCGCCACCGCCGCGCCGGGCAGCAGCTCCCGCACGCCGAGGTCCGGCCAGGACCGCCAGGCGGCCAGTGCCAGCAGCGTCACGCCCACCGCCTGGACGAGACCGCCGACGGTGACGACGCGGGTGCCGTGCCGGGCGACCAGCCGGGGCCCGCACAGGGAGACGGCGAGGAAGACGACGGCCATGGGTGCGAGCGCGAGCCCCGCGGGCACCGGACCGAGGCCCGCACCGCGCTGCAACGCCACCGCGATCACGAACATGAAGCCGCTGAAGCCGATCGAGAACGGCACGATCATCACCAGGCCGCGGCGCAGCGAGGTCAGCGCGAACAGGCTCGGCGGAACCAGCGGCGTACGGCCGCTCCGGTCCTTGTGGCGTTCGACCAGATAGAACGCGGCCGCCGCGAGCGGGAACAGGGCCAGCGACAGCCAGGTCCACAGCGGCCAGCCCGCCGCCCGGCCCTCGGTCAGCGGAGCGAGCAGGGCGAGCAGGGACACCGCGAGCAGGACCGTGCCGGGGGCGTCGACCGGCTCGGGGTGCTGCGAGCGGGTCTCCGGTACCGCACGCGCGGCGAGGACCAGGCCGGCGATCACGACGGGCACGTTCACGAGGAACACCGAGCGCCAGCCCGTGCCCGCGATGTCCGCGGCGACCAGGACACCGCCGAGGATCTGCCCGGCGACCATGGAGAGGCCGGCCGTCGCTCCGTACAGGCCCATCGCCTTGGCGCGGCGCGGCCCGCTGGTCGCCGACTGGATGGTCGCGAGGACCTGCGGCAGCATCGCCGCGGACGCCGCGCCCTGCGCGACGCGTGCCGCGACCAGCGTCCAGGCGGAGGGGGCGAGCCCGCACGCGAGGGACGTCAGGCCGAAGGCGGCCATGCCGCCGAGGAAGAACTGCCGCCGGCCGAAGAGGTCGCCGAGGCGTCCGCCCAGGACGAGGAGGACGGCGTAGGCGACTCCGTAGCCGGCGACGACGAGTTCGAGGACGGCCTCGCCCGCGTTCAGGTCGCGGCCGATGGTCGGCAGGGCGACGTTGACGATGAAGAAGTCGATGAGGGGCAGTGCCGCACCGAGCAGCACGGTGAAGAGGCCGAGGCCGCCGAGCACGGGTGGGGCGACTCGGGAGCCGGTCGGGGTCGTGAGAGTTCCGGTATCGGTCACGTCCCTCAGCCTTCTCCCCGCCTCAGGCTGGTACCAGAGTGTTCTTATCCTGGTAGAAGCAGTACCTGGAAACAGGTTCCGGTGGGGCTCAGGCTGGAGGCATGACGACGATGGTGCGGGAGACGACCACGACCCCGGCCCCGCGGGCAGCACGCCCGGCCCCGGCCGCGCGGGCCGGGACACCGGCCCGGCCCCCGGCCGACGCGCCGCCTCCCGCCCCGGCCGGACGGGTCGGCTCTCCGGCCGCCCCGCAGCCGGGACCGGCCGACCCGGCCGCGGACCGGCCCTCCGCGGCCGCACCCCGCGGCAGCGAGATCAGGCGTCACGAACTCGCCGGCTTCCTCCGCAGCCGGCGCGAACGCATCCCGCCCGAGCAGGTCGGACTGCCCCGCGGCCGGCGCCGGCGCACCCCGGGACTGCGCCGCGAGGAGGTCGCGCAGCTCTCCGCCGTGGGCGTCACCTGGTACACGTGGCTCGAACAGGCGAGGGACATCCAGGTCTCCGAGCAGGTCCTCGACGCGTTGGCCCGCACCCTGCTGCTGGACGCGAGCGAGCGTGCCCACCTCTTCCAGCTGGCGGGCGCCGTCGACCCCTCGCCCGCCGCGCAGTGCCCGACGATCACCCCGGCGCTGCGGCACATGCTGACCCAGCTGGAGCCGGTCCCCGCCTGCATCCAGAACAGCCGGTACGACATCCTCGCGTACAACAGGACGTACGCCCGCCTGCTGATGAGCGACCTCGACGCGGTGCCACCCGAGGACCGCAACTGCATGATCCTCGTCTACACGAACGCCGAGTGGCGCAGGTCGATCGTGCAGCTCGACGACGCGATGCGCATGATGGCCGCGAAGCTGCGCGGCTCGATGGCCGGACACCTCGGCGAACCCGCGTGGAAGATGCTGGTCAAGCGGCTGACAGCGGAGTCCGCGGAGTTCCGTGAGCACTGGGAGCGGCACGAGGTGGTGGGCGGCGCCCGCAGCAGGACCAAGCAGTTCCTCAACCCGCACGTGGGGCTGGTCACCGTCGACCACACCGACCTGTGGCTCGCCCCCGACCTGGGGGCCCGCATGGTGACGTACGTCCCGACGGACGAGGAGAGCCGTGAGCGGCTGGAGCGGCTGTACGCCCTCGCACAGGCGGACGGGAATCCGGAGCGTGACGCCAGGCCCGCGTGACGGCCGGTCCGCGTGACGCCCGGTCCGCGTGACCGCCGCCCGCGCCGACCGGTCGAGGTCCCCGCCGCCGTGCGCCGGCCAGGTCAGGGAGGTGCCCGGCCTATGATCGGCGCGGCCGTCGGAGGCCGGAGGGGCGAGGGGTCGTGTACGAGGACGGTTCGTTGCGTGAGGTCGTCTGGGGGCGGGATCTGCCCCTGCGCTTCGCGCTCGTCAGCGAGGAGTGGGACGGCGAACAGACGGTCTGGGCGCGGTGCGTCGACGTCGAGGGACTGTTCCTGGACCGGGCCGCCTTCCGGGAGCGGCTGACCCTTCTCGACTGCGCGCCCACCGGCCGGCTCCTCAAGACTGCCGAGCGCTGCGCCGCGCGGCGGACGCCCGTCCCCTTCGGCGATCTGAACCTCATGGTGAGCGACCTGGACGCCGAGGATCCGTACGACGACGACCACTGCACGTTCGAGGACGCCGTGGTTGTCGACAGCAGGCCCGGGACCGGGGACTCCGCACGGTTCGACCTCGTCGTCGAGTGCGTGGTCACCGAGCAGCCGCGCCCCTGGCGCAAGGAGCCCGCGAGGGCCGAGATCGCCCTCCTCAACGGCACCAGCGGAGGTCCGCTCGGGCGCTGCGGGCGGGTGGAGGGCCTGTACGGAGCCCGGCCGGACCCCGGCCGCCGGCCCGTGCGGCTCATCGGCTGCGAGCCCTCGCCGGAACTGCGCCACCGGATGGTCCACCGCCGTCACGGCGGGGACAGCCTGCAGCTCTGGCTCCTCGACCGTACGGGTCGGCCGACCCCGGTCCAGGAGCACATCGCGGTGGACGTCGACGAGTGCCGCCCCTCCGCGCTCGGCGGTGCGCTGATCGATGTGACGCTCAAGGGCGGGCTCTTCCGCCGCCTGCCCTTCCCGCCCGAGGTCCGGCCGGTGTGGGAGGCCTGGCACGAGGGCCCGCCCGCCGTGCGCAACGCATGGGCGCGCTTTCCGGCCGAGGGACGCAGCGAGTGGCTGCGGTTCGCCGAGGTGTGCCCGGGCCCCGAGGAACCCGGCACGGTGTGCGAGCTGGACGGGCGGTACGTCACCGACGTGCCGGGCCTGCACTGCGCGCTCGGCGAGGCGGTCGGCGGCCCGGGGTACGCGTGGCACCAGTGCTGGAACGCGCTGCGCGGCTGCCAGTGCCGCGGGGAGGTGCCCCGCGCGCCCTTCACGCTGGTCTGGCACCACGCGGACGTGGCCCGGCGGGCCCTGGCGGGGGTCAGCGTGGACAGGGACGGCGAGGTGGGCTACTTCGAGGCGGTGGTGCCCTTCCTGGAGCGGCTGGGCGTCACCGTGGTGCTGCGCCGGGGACGGACGCCCTAGGGCTGCACTAGGCGCGTGCGCCCGCCGGGTCCCGTACCTCCGGGGACTCTTCCGACACCAGCCGCGCGGCCGTGTCCTCGGCCGTCCTGCGGGCCCAGCGTCCACTGGTCAGGGCGCCGAGGACGAGGACCGCGAGGCCGCACGCGGCGATGATCCACCAGCCGGGCCGGGCGGCCGACACGAAGGCGTCCCGGTAGGCCGCCCCCCGCACCCCCGACGCCAGCACGGCGCCGACCACGGCGACCCCGAGGGTGCCGCCGATCTGACGGCTGGTCGAGGCGACGGCGGCGGCGACGCCCGCCTGGGAGCGGGGCATGCCGGAGACGGCGGTGTTGGTGATGGGCGCGTTGACGAAACCGAAGCCGAGCCCGAACAGGACGTAGCCGACGACGAGCGTGACGTTCGAGGTCTCGGCCTCGAAGGCCGCGAACAGGACTCCGCTCACGGACATCGCCACGCCGGCGATCAGCAGCGGCAGGCGCGGTCCCCGGCTGCCGACCACCCGTCCCGACAGGGGGGCGCAGACGAAGCACAGGGCGGCCATCGGCAGCATCCACAGACCGGCGTGCAGCGCGTCCAGACCGCGAACGTTCTGCAGGTAGAGCGTCGACAGGAAGAGGAAGCCGCTGAGCGCGGCGAACGCGCTGACGGCTATCACCGTGGCCCCGCTGAACGGCGCGGAGCGGAAGAAGCGCAGATCGATGAGGGGCTCGGCCCGCCGCGGCTCGAACCACAGGAGGCCGAGCAGCGCGGCGACGGCGATCGCGCCGAAGGCGAGGGTCTTCGGGGCGCCGGAGCTGGGCGCCTCGATGATCGCGTACGTCAGCGAGCCGAGCAGCGCGATGACCAGCAGCTGTCCGACCGGGTCGGGGCGACGGGCCTTGGGGGCGCGGGACTCGGGGACGAAGCGCAGGGTGAGCAGCAGCGCCGCGAGGCCGACCGGGAGGTTGATCCAGAAGATCGAGCGCCAGCCGACCGAGTCGACGAGGAGGCCGCCGACCAGGGGTCCTGCGGCCATGGAGATGCCCACGACACCGCCCCACGCGCCGATCGCCCGGGCGCGCTCGCGCGGGTCGGTGAAGGTGTTGGTGATGATCGACATCGCCACCGGGTTGAGCATCGAACCGCCGACCGCCTGCACCATGCGGAAGACGACGAGGGATTCGAGGTTCGGGGCGAGGGAGCACAGGACCGAACCGAGAGTGAAGATCACCAGGCCCGCGGTGAAGACCTTGCGGCGGCCGATGCGGTCGGCGGTCGAGCCCGCGAGCATCAGCAGCGAGGCGAGGACCAGGGTGTAGGCGTCGATGGTCCACTGCAGGCCCGCGACGTCGGCGTGCAGTTCCCGCTGCATCGAGGGGAGGGCGACGTTCAGGACCGTGTTGTCCAGGCTCACGATCAGCAGGCTCATGCAGCAGATCGCGAGCACCAGCATCCGGTGGCGGTGGCTGAGCTCGGGCATCCGTCCAGCGTACGCCGTTTTCAATAGTGTGTCTAACTAATGACTGGTACACGATCTTGGCCGCGAGGGGAGACCGGATCCCCGTACGAGCACCCGCCGGCGTACGCGACAATGGGGGAATGTCCACGCCCACCCTCACCCCCGCGTCCCCTCTGTCGATCGGCCCCCACACGGTGCAGCCGCCCGTCGTCCTCGCGCCCATGGCCGGGATCACGAACGCGCCGTTCCGCACCCTGTGCCGCGAGTTCAGCGGCGGCAAGGGCCTGTTCGTCAGCGAGATGATCACCACGCGGGCGCTGGTCGAGCGCAACGAGAAGACCATGCAGCTGATCCACTTCGACGCGACCGAGAAGCCGCGCTCGATCCAGCTGTACGGCGTGGACCCCGCCACCGTCGGCAAGGCCGTCCGCATGATCGCGGAGGAGGACCTCGCCGACCACATCGACCTGAACTTCGGCTGCCCGGTCCCGAAGGTGACCCGCAAGGGCGGCGGCTCCGCCCTCCCGTACAAGCGGAACCTGCTGCGGGCGATCCTGCGCGAGGCCGTCACCGGCGCCGGCGACCTCCCGGTCACCATGAAGATGCGCAAGGGCATCGACGACGACCACATCACCTTCCTGGACGCCGGGCGGATCGCCGTCGAGGAAGGCGTCACGGCGATCGCGCTGCACGGCCGGACCGCCGCACAGCACTACGGCGGCACGGCGGACTGGGACGCCATCGCCCGCCTCAAGGAGCACGTGCCGGAGATCCCCGTCCTCGGCAACGGCGACATCTGGTCCGCCGAGGACGCGATCCGGATGGTCCGCGAGACCGGCTGCGACGGCGTCGTCGTGGGCCGCGGCTGCCTCGGCCGGCCCTGGCTCTTCGGCGACCTGGTGGCCGCCTTCGAGGGGCGCGCGGAGTTCGCCCGGCCGACGCTGCGCGAGGTCGCGGACGTCATGGTCCGCCACGCGACCCTGCTCGGCGAGTGGATCGGCGACGAGGCCCGCGGTGTCATCGACTTCCGCAAGCACGTCGCCTGGTACCTGAAGGGCTTCGCGGTCGGCTCCGAGATGCGCAAGCGCCTCGCGATCACCTCGTCGCTCGCCGAACTCTCCGAAGGGCTCGCCGAGCTGGACCTCGACCAGCCCTGGCCCGCCGGCGCGGACGGGCCCCGCGGCCGCACCTCCGGCAACAACAGGGTCGTCCTGCCGGACGGCTGGCTGAAGGACCCGTACGACTGCGCGGGGATCGGCGAGGACGCGGAACTGGACACGTCCGGGGGCTGACCCGGTCCGTGCGCCCGCGGCCGGCCGGCCCGCGCTACGCACCTCCCACGGCGGTGAGCAGCGCCAGCGGAGCCGCCGCCGACCTCGACTCCCGTACGCACGCGTGCGGGTACGGCACCGGCTCACGATGCGTGTCACGGCCGTAACCGGCGAGGACCTCGGGAAGCCGGTGCCCGGCGGCGGTGGCCGCGTCGACCAGCCCGTGCGCGACCGTGCGGGCCTCGTCGTGCAGGCCGTAGCGGGCCAGCCCCAGCGTGATCAGCGCGTTGTCGTGCGGCCAGACCGAACCACGGTGGTACGACATCGGGTGGTACGCGGGCTGCCCCGCGGCGAGCGTGCGTACGCCCCAGCCGGAGAAGAAGTCCGGTTCGAGGAGGCGGCGGCCCACCAGCTCGCCGTACTCCTTGTCCAGCAGACCGGACCACAGGAGATGACCCGCGTCCGAGGCGAGCGCGTCGACATGCCGACCGTCGCCGTCCAGCGCCAGCGCGGGGAAGCCGTGCTCGGACATCCAGAAGTCCCGCTGGAAGCGGTCGCGCAGATCGGCGGCGGCCTGTTCCAGCAGGGCCGCGTAGACCTCGTCGTCCCAGACGGTGCGCGCCAGTTGCGCGGTCCGGCGCAGGGCGTCGTACGCGTACCCCTGCGCGCCCGCCGCCATCACCGGGCCGGTGGGGCGGCTGCCGTCGGCCGAGCAGATCGCCCCCGGCGAGTCCTTCCAGTTCTGGTTGGCGAGGCCGCCCCCGTCCGCGCGGTAGACGAGATAGCCGCGCGAGGTCAGACCGCCGTGGTCGAGCATCCAGCCGATCGCCGCCCGGGCGTTGGCCTCCAGGCGGCGGGCCGGCGCCATGTCGCCGGTCTGCTCCGTGTACGCGCCGAGCAGCACCAGGAACAGCGGAGTCGCGTCGACCGAGCCGTAGTACCGCCCGTACGGCACCTGCCCGAAGTGCGCCAGTTCGCCGTGCCGCACCTCGTGCACGATCTTGCCGGGCTGGGCCACCGCGCCGGCGCCCGTCTCCGTCGCCTGGGTCGCGGCGAGCGCGGGCAGCGTGGCGGCGGCGAGCCCGGGACGGTACGGCAGGGCGAAGAGCGAGGTCAGCAGGGCGTCCCGGCCCAGCAGGGTGAGGAACCACGGGACTCCGGCCGCGGGCACCCGCAGCTCCTCGCCGTCCGGACCCGTCGCCGGGACCTGGAGCACGGCCAGGTCGGACAGTCCGCGCGCACAGGCCGCGGCCAACTCCGGCCAGCCGGTCGGGAAAGGCACCCCTTCCGCGAACTGCCCCTCGAGTTCCAGCAGTTGCTCGTTGGCGGCGGCGGGGGACAGCGGCACCCGCGGTGCCACGACGGCGCCGTGCGGACGGGCGGCGACGCGCAGCGCCAGCTCCGCCGAACCGTGCGGCTCGAGTTCGAGCGTCCACACGAGGCGGCGGGCGCCCGTGCCCGTCTCCTCCACACCGTCCGGCGCGGGCTCGGAGGTGACCGTCGTGCACGACCGCCACTCACCGCGCCGGTAGCTGAACTCCACGCCGTCGTCGAGGACCTGACGCTGTCGCACCACGCCCGTCTTCGCGTACGTGCGGTGGTCGGAGCGCAGTTCGAACTGGTCGGTGAAGTCGGCGTCCGCGGTGACCGCGATGCGGACCGTGGTGGGCGTCGGACGGTTGCTGGTGACGCGCAGCGCCTCCACGAACGCGCCCTCGGAGACCGCCTGTTCGCGGAAGAGCGTGCAGGCGGGCGGCTCCGTGCGCCCGCCGCGAGGCACCAGCACGCAGCGTGCCGTGTCGCCGTCCGCGACCGGCGTGAGCGCCTCGGGCACCGCGCCGTCGACGGTCAGCTGCCAGCGGCTGAGGTGCCGGGCGTCCCGGACGAACAACCCGTCCGGCGAGCTGCCGCCCCGCACGCCGCTGATGTCCCCGCCGTCGCCCACGGCGGCGAACGTCCCACCGTGCACGAGCAGATGATGCCGGTCCGTCATCCCCGGTCTCCTCCCTTGGCGCCCGTGTCGCATGCGCTGTGTGCCGTCGTGTCGTGTGGTGTTGCGCCCTGTGTCCTGTCGAACGCGTCGCGGCCCGCCGGGGACACGAATCGGTCCGCCCCGAACGGGTCGTGCAGCAGATCGAGCGTCAGCGCGGCCGTCCAGCTGAAGCCGAGCGCTCCGCAGGCCTCGCCGGTGTACGGGTCCACGTACTCAGCGAATCCGGACTCCTGAGCGGTGTCGAGCAGCGCGGCCCGCAGACCGTCCGCCCGCGCGTGCTCCCCGTGCAGCCGCAGGCCGCGCTCCAGCAGCCAGTTGGTGTTGAACCAGGCCGGCCCGCGCCAGTACCGGTGCGGGTCGAACGCGTCCCCCGCGAGGTCGTAGCTCGGTACGAGCCGGGTGTCGCCGCCGAGTCCGAAGTGCGGGCCGCTCGCCGTGCGGACCAGGGCGGCGGCGATGTCGCGCGGCAGCGCGGGCAGGACGATCGGCAGCAGCCCGGCGACACTGCGCTCGCGGATCAGCGCTCCACTCCCGGAGCGCCGCTCGGCGCCGTGAGCACTGCTTCGTGAGTGCCGCTCCGTGCCGTCAGCACCGCTCCGCGAACGCCGCTCCGTGCCGTGAGCACCGCTCCCGCCCCCGTCGTGCACGTCCCGGCAGAAGAACATGCCCGCCGCCGGGTCCCACAGCCGCTCCACCAGGGCCGCCGTGAGGCGTTCGGCGCGGGCGTGCCGGGCGGTGCCCGCAGCGCCCAGCTCCTGCGCGATGCACGCCAGCGCGTGCTCGGAGGCGATCAGCAACGCGTTGAACGCGGGGTCCTCGACGGCGAACGCGCCGCCCCCGTCCGCGTATCCGCCGTCCCGGTAGTCGGCGGCCAGCCGCACGTACCGCCCGTAGTCGAGATCGGTCGGCCGGTCCTCGGCGGCCCCGTGGTCGAGGTCGGCGCGGCGGAAGGAGCGGGCCGGCGCCGGGGTCACCCGGCTGAGCGGGGCGTCCCAGCAGGGGCTGTTGTCCATGCCCTGCTCCCAGGGATGGACCACGGAGGCGAGGCCGCCGCCGCCCAGGTCCCTGCGGTGCAGGAGATAGCGGTGCCAGGCCGCGAGGCGGGGATACATCCGGGGGAGGAACGCGCGCGCCCACGACAGCCCCGGGTCCGCGCGGTGCACCAGCCAGACGGCGAGCGCGTGCACCGGTGGCTGCACGATGCCCGACGTCTGTACGGTGCGCGGGGCACCCGCAGCGCGCCCCGCGGTCGAGGAGCGCCAGAAGTCGGGGCTCGGGAAGTACGCGTCCAGCGGGACGGAGGGGTTGAACACGATGTGCGGGACGCGCCCGTCGGCCCACTGCGCGCCGAGCAGGGTCTCCAACTCCGTCTGGGCACGCAGCGGGGACAGGTGGCGCAGGCCGATCGCGATGAACGCGGAGTCCCAGGACCACTGGTGCGGGTACAGGCCGCGCGAGGGCACCGTGGACGTGCCGGTCCAGTTGTCGTCGAGGACGCGCGCGGCCCCGAGGTGCAGGGAACCGGCCGGACCGGCAGGGTCGTATACAAGTGATCCGGACCGGGAGATTCCGCCCGTGCCGGGCGGGAGTGGCGGGCCGGAGGCGTGTGCGGGAGTGCCGGAGGTGTGCAGGGGGGTGGCGGTCCCCGTGCGCAGGGCGGTGAGCTGGGTTGTGCGGTCCACTCAGGTCTCCCCGAAGACGTCCGGCCGACCGGTTCGGCAGTGGCTACCGTAGGGTTACGTCTATTTAACACGCAAAACTCAATATGTAATGCAGAGTTGAGGAACGCAAGGGGGTGCGCGTGACGGGAAGGGCAGGGAGAACCGTGAAGGCCTCACATCAGGCGAGCGCCGGAGATCTGCTCGAACTGGTGCGCAGCGGCAGGGCCACCACGCGAGGTGCGCTCCAGCAGGCCACCGGTCTGTCCCGCGCCACGGTCGGCCAGCGGCTCGACCGGCTCTTCCGCGCGGGCTGGCTGCGTGAGGGCGCCGGCGGTCCCGTCGACTCGCCCCTCGGGGGCCGCCCCTCCATCACTCTGGAGTTCGACGACGAGCACGCCGTCGTCCTGGCCGCCGACCTCGACACCCGGCACGGCCGGGCGGCCCTCCTCACGCTGACCGGCGAGATTCTGGCCGAGCGGACGGGCGTCCTGGTGGTCGACGAGGGTCCGGAGGCGGTCCTGGACGAACTGGGGCGCTGGTTCGCCGGCCTGCTGGAGGTGGCCGGGCAGCGCGCGGACGCGGTGTGCGGCATCGGCCTCGCGGTGCCGGGTCCGGTCGACAGCGACACCGGCCGCGTGGTGCAGCCGCCGATCATGCCGGGCTGGGACGGCTACGACATACGGGGTCGCCTGGGCCGTGCCTTCGCCGAACACGCCGGCCCCCGCACGGCCCCGGGCGCCGGGCGGGCGGCGGTCCCCGTCCTCGTGGACAACGACGCCAACCTCATGGCGTACGGCGAACAGCGCACCGGCTATCCGGACTGCTCGGCGTTCGCCCTGGTCAAGGTCTCCACCGGGATAGGCGCGGGCATGGTCGTGGGCGGCAGCATCTACCGGGGCGTCGACGGAGGCGCGGGCGACATCGGGCACATCCGGGTGGGCGCCGACGCGCTGTGCCGGTGCGGCTCGTACGGCTGCCTGGCCGCCGTCGCGAGCGGTGGCGCGGTGGCGCGCCGGCTCGCCGAGGCGGGGGTGCCCGCCGCGTCCGGCTCGGACGTGCGGGACCTGCTGGCGGCCGGACATCCCGAGGCGATGGCGCTCGCGCGGGAGGCGGGACGGCAGGTCGGCGACGTGCTCGCCACCGTGGTGACGCTGCTCAACCCCGGCGTGCTGATGATCGCCGGTGATTTGGCCGGAACTCCCTTCCTCACGGGTGTGCGTGAGCTCCTCTACCAGCGGGCGCTGCCCCGTTCCACCGCTCATCTGGACGTGGTGACCTCGCGGCTCGGTGAGCGGGCGGGGCTGGTGGGGGCGGGTGCGCTGGTCGTGGAGCACCTGTACGCGCCGGAGCGGGCCGAGGAGCGGCTGGCCGCGCTCGGTGTGTGACCGCCGTGTGTCGTGTCCGCGAACGGGTCCGCATGGTGAAATCCGGACGTCCTCATCGGCGTGATTCTCGCCACCCTTGATAGGGGTACTGCTCAGATGAGCGGATCTTGGGCGACTGCACTTCCCTAAGGGGTGGCACTCAGTGCCACCCCTTGATCGTTCATCGATTGAACTCAGGCGTGCTGAAGCCCGCTCATGTGAGCGCTCATGAGGGGTCGTGGAGGATCATGCGTTCAAGAAGTGAAAACATCCGGGCCCCGGCGCTTGCCAAGCTTTGACTTTCGATCTGCTGGCGGACGAGTGGTTACAGGCGCATGACGCGCAAGTGGACGTACCCAGGCGCCTTCGATCTGGGTATGTTCCTCGCCGTCAGGGCAGCCACCGCGACGTCGAGGAGTCGAGACGCGTGTCGGAAAACAAGGATCTTCACGTAGCCGAGAACGGCGTCGAAGGCGTGAAGTTCGTTTATGACTTCACCGAGGGCAACAAGGACCTCAAGGACCTCCTCGGCGGCAAGGGTGCAAACCTCGCCGAGATGACCAACCTGGGTCTTCCCGTCCCTCCGGGTTTCACGATCACGACCGAGGCGTGCAAGACGTACCTCGACAGCGGCGAGGAGCCCGCGGCACTGCGTGACGAGGTGAGTGCACACCTCGAAGCCCTCGAGACGAAGATGGGCAAGAAGCTCGGCCAGGCCGACAACCCTCTGCTCGTGTCCGTCCGCTCCGGGGCGAAGTTCTCCATGCCGGGCATGATGGACACCGTTCTGAACATCGGCCTCTCCGACAAGTCGGTCCAGGGCCTCGCCAAGCAGGCCGGCGACGACCGCTTCGCGTGGGACTCGTACCGCCGCCTCATCCAGATGTTCGGCAAGACGGTCCTCGGTGTGGACGGTGAGCTCTTCGAGGAGGCGCTGGACGCCGCGAAGGACGCCAAGAAGGTCACGGTCGACACCGACCTCGAGGCGGCCGACCTGAAGAAGCTCGTCACCAAGTTCAAGAAGATCGTCAAGACCGAGGCCGGCCGCGACTTCCCGCAGGACCCGCGCGAGCAGATGGACCTCGCCATCAAGGCGGTCTTCGACTCGTGGAACGGCGACCGCGCGAAGCTGTACCGCCGCCAGGAGCGCATCCCGCACGACCTGGGCACCGCCGTCAACATCTGTTCCATGGTCTTCGGCAACCTGGGCCCGGACTCCGGCACCGGCGTCGCCTTCACCCGTGACCCCGCCAGCGGCCACCAGGGCGTGTACGGCGACTACCTGCAGAACGCGCAGGGCGAGGACGTCGTCGCGGGCATCCGCAACACGGTCCCGCTCGCCGAGCTGGAGTCGATCGACAAGAAGTCGTACGACCAGCTGATGCAGATCATGGAGACCCTGGAGAACCACTACAAGGATCTCTGCGACATCGAGTTCACCATCGAGCGCGGCCAGCTGTGGATGCTCCAGACCCGCGTCGGCAAGCGCACGGCGGGCGCGGCCTTCCGTATCGCCACGCAGCTGGTGGACCAGGGTCTGATCGACGAGGCCGAGGCGCTGCAGCGCGTCACCGGCGCCCAGCTCGCCCAGCTGATGTTCCCGCGCTTCGACGAGCACGCGAAGGTCGAGCAGGTCGGCCGAGGCATCGCGGCCTCGCCGGGCGCGGCGGTCGGCAAGGCGGTCTTCGACTCGTACACCGCGGTGAAGTGGTCGCGTTCCGGGGAGAAGGTCATCCTGGTCCGCCGGGAGACCAACCCCGACGACCTCGACGGCATGATCGCGGCCGAGGGCATCCTGACCTCGCGCGGCGGCAAGACCTCGCACGCGGCCGTCGTCGCGCGCGGCATGGGCAAGACCTGTGTCTGCGGCGCCGAGGAGCTGGAGGTCGACACCAAGCGCCGCCGGATGACCGTGCCCGGTGGGCACGTCGTCGAGGAGGGCGACCTCATCTCGATCGACGGCTCCAGCGGCAAGGTGTACCTCGGTGAGGTCCCCGTCGTCCCGTCGCCGGTCGTCGAGTACTTCGAGGGCCGGATGCACGCCGGCGCCAACGACGCCGACGAGCTGGTCGAGGCCGTGCACCGGATCATGGCCTTCGCCGACCGCAAGCGCAGCCTGCGCGTCCGTGCCAACGCCGACAACGCCGAGGACGCGCTGCGCGCCCGTCGCTTCGGCGCCCAGGGCATCGGCCTGTGCCGCACCGAGCACATGTTCCTCGGCGACCGGCGCGAGCTGGTCGAGCGGCTGATCCTGGCCGACACGGACGCCGAGCGCGAGGAGTCCCTCAAGGCGCTGCTCCCGCTCCAGAAGCAGGACTTCGTCGAGCTGTTCTCCGCGATGGACGGCCTGCCCGTCACCGTCCGGCTGCTCGACCCGCCGCTGCACGAGTTCCTGCCCGACATCACCGAGCTGTCGGTGCGCGTCGCGCTCGCCGAGTCCCGCAAGGACCCGCACGAGAACGAGCTGCGGCTGCTCCAGGCGGTGCACCGCCTGCACGAGCAGAACCCGATGCTGGGTCTGCGTGGCGTACGCCTCGGCCTGGTCATCCCCGGTCTGTTCACGATGCAGGTCAGGGCGATCGCGGAGGCCGCCGCCGAGCGCAAGAACGCGAAGGGCGACCCGCGCGCCGAGATCATGATCCCGCTCGTCGGCACCGTCCAGGAGCTGGAGATCGTCCGCGAGGAGGCCGACCAGGTCATCGCCGAGGTGCAGGCAGCGACCGGTACGGAGCTGAAGCTCGCCATCGGCACGATGATCGAGCTGCCGCGCGCCGCGCTGACCGCCGGTCAGATCGCCGAGGCGGCCGAGTTCTTCTCCTTCGGCACGAACGACCTGACGCAGACCGTGTGGGGCTTCAGCCGGGACGACGTGGAGGCCTCCTTCTTCACGGCCTACCTGGAGAAGGGCATCTTCGGAGTCTCCCCCTTCGAGACGATCGACAGGGACGGCGTCGGCTCCCTGGTGAAGTCCGCGGCCAAGGCCGGCCGCGAGACGCGCCCCGACCTGAAGCTCGGCGTCTGCGGCGAGCACGGCGGCGACCCCGAGTCGGTCCACTTCTTCCACGAGGTCGGGCTCGACTACGTCTCCTGCTCGCCGTTCCGGATCCCGGTGGCCCGCCTGGAGGCGGGGCGCGCGGCGTCCTCCTCGAAGGGCAGTGACCACCGCTAGGGGGCTTCGTTCGGATCAGCCCAGGGTCGACCTGATCCGAAAGACACCCTCAAGGCCCTGAGGGCCTGTCCCGGCCCCGGGACCGCCGTCGGTCCCCGACCCTCACCGACGGCGGTGGTCCCGGTGCACGAAGAGAGGGCGGTACCCCTGTGCGGGGGGTGCCGCCCTCTCCGCCTGCCCGGGGACGGGACGGCGCGTACCGTGAGCGCGTGGACCGTGATCGTCGAGGGCGCGGGAACCGGAGAGGGAATCCGTCATGACCGGGTGGAACGCGGGCGACATCCCCGACCAGAGCGGGCGCACCGCGGTGGTCACCGGGGCCAACAGCGGCCTCGGCTTCGTGACCGCGCGGGAGCTGGCCCGGCGCGGCGCCCGGGTCGTCCTGGCCTGCCGGAGCGCGGCGCGCGGCACCGCGGCCCGCGAGCGGCTCGTCTCGGAAGTGCCCGCGGCGGACGTGCAGTTCCTGCCGCTGGACCTCGGGGAGTTGGCCTCCGTCAGGGAGTTCGCGGCCGGGTACGCCGGCGCGTACGAGCGGCTCGACCTCCTCGTCAACAACGCCGGGGTCATGGCGCTGCCCGAGGGCCGCACCGGCGACGGCTTCGAGACCCAGTTCGGCGTCAACCACCTCGGCCATTTCGCGCTCACCGGGCTCCTGCTCCCCGCGCTGCTGCGGACACCCGGCGCGCGGATCGTGACCGTGTCGAGCATGGTGCACGCGCTGGCGAACATCGACATCGACGACCTGGACAGCGAGCGCGGCCGCTACCGCAAGTGGATCGCCTACGCCCGCTCCAAGACCGCCAACCTGCTGTTCACGCACGAGCTGGCGCGTCGGCTGGCCGCCGCCGGCTCGGACGTCGTCGCGGCCGCCGCGCACCCCGGCTACGCCGCCACCAACCTCCAGGCCGCCGGGCCCAGGATGGAAGGCCGCAAGGGAGCCGAGCGGCTGATGGAGGCCGGCAACCGGCTCTTCGCGCAGAGCGCCGAGGCCGGGGCGCTGCCCTCGCTGTACGCCGCCACCGCGCCCCGGGTGGCGCCCGACTCCTTCACCGGCCCGTCGCTGGCGATGTGGCGGGGCGCGCCCGCGCCGTCGTGGCGGGCGCCGTGGACCCGCGACGACCGGGCGGGGGAGCGACTGTGGGCCGCCTCGGAGCGGCTGACGAGCGTCACCTACGACGCGATCGAGGCGTGACGCCACCGGCCGCGGGAGCCGCCCCGCGGCCGGGACGGTGCCCGGGCCCTGCCGGCCCGCCCGCGCCGGGTGGCGGACCGTGCCCGGGTGACGGCCCGCGCCCGGCCGACGGCCCGAGCGCACGGCACACCCGGGCCGAGAGGGTCGGCCGGTAGGCCGAGGCGGGCCTGTGGGTCGGGATGGGCCCGTGGGTCGGGATGGGCCCGTGGGTCGGGATGGGCCTGTGGGTCGGGGTGGGCCCGTGGGTCGGGGTGGGCCTGTAGGTCGGGGTGGGCCCGTGGGTCGGGGTGGGCCCGTGGGTCGGGGTGGGCCCGTGGCCCGGGGTGGGCCCGGGGTCAGAGCGAGCCGCCGCCGTCGAGCACCAGGTCCGTGCCGACCGTCGAGGCCGCGTCGTCCGAGGCCAGGTACAGGATCGCCGCGGCCGCCTCCTCGGTCCGCGCCACCCGGCCGAGCGGCAGGTCGTGCCGCAGCCGCTCCGCGCGACCCGCCTCGGTCTCACCGGGACGCAGCGACATGGTGGTGGCGGTGGCGCCCGGGCTGACGACGTTGATGCGGACACCCTCCCGGATGTGGTCCAGGGCGGCACCGCGGCTGAGCGCGGTCACGGCGGCCTTGGTCGCGGAATAGGCGGCGGCACCCGCGGAGGCCGTGTGCGCGCCGAACGTCGAGGAGACGTTGACGATCGCGCCGCCCGACGGCTGGGTCCGCATCCGGGCGATCTCGGCCCGCAGGGCCAGGAACACGCCGGTGACGTTGATGCCGAGCTGGGTGTGCCAGTCGCCCTCCGCCAGGTCGGCCAGGGGCCGGCCGCCCCGGAAGACACCCGCGTTGTTGACCGCCACGTCGAGCGAGCCGAAGTGCTCCACGGTGGCCCGGACCAACTCCTCCGCGTCGGCGGCGCGGGAGACGTCCGCCGGCACCGCGAGGGCCTTGCCGCCCTGCTCCTCGATCAGCCGGACGGTCTCGGCCAGGGGCTCCGCCCGCCGTCCGGCCACGACGACCCGGGCGCCCTCCGCGGCGAGGGCGAGCGCCGTGGTGCGGCCGATGCCGGAACCGGCGCCCGTGACGAGGGCGGTCCGGTCGGTGAAGCGGTTGCCGGTGCTCCGAGTGGTCATGATCTCCCCTTTTTTGACCGATCGTTTCAATATGAAGACGAGAAAAGGCCCTCCGAAGGAGGGCGCGCAATTCAGTCGAGCAGGGCCAGGGCCTGTTCCGCCGCATCCTGGACGCGGGCCGGGTCCGACGAGGCCTTGCCGACCACCCGCAGGCCCTGCATCAGGACCAGGAGCATGCGGGCCAGGGCGAGCGGATCGCGGCCCGGGGGCAGTTCGCCCTGGGCCTGGGCGCGCACCAGTGCCGTGTGCAGGACGGTCTCCAGCTGGTCCCAGTTGCGCTCGACGCGCCGGGCGGACGCCGGGTCGTGCGGGGCGAGTTCGGCCGCCGTGTTGGTGACCAGGCAGCCGCTTCGGCGCAGTTCCTCATGGGCGGCCTCGGTCGCGTAGCTCCGCACGACCGCCCGTACGGCCGGCAGCGCGGGGCCCGGCTGCGACAACTCCCGCACGATCCGGGTGAGTCCCGTCTGCTCGTACCGGTCGAACGCCTTCAGGTACAGCTCGTGCTTGCTGCCGAACGTCGCGTACAGACTCGCCCGGCCGATGCCGAGGTGCTCCACCAGGTCGGCCATCGAGGTCGCCTCGTAGCCGCGCCGCCAGAACAGCTCCAGGGCTGCCCGCAGCGCGGCGTCCGGGTCGAACTCCTTGGTCCTGGCCATGCAGGTGACCGTAAGTCATTCAAGAACGATCGGTCAAGAAGAGCGGTGGCCGCTCAGGCGGCGCGCACCTCGTACACCGCCACGCCGACCGAGTCGTCGTCCAGGCAGCGTCCCGACTCCAGGTCGAAGCGCTGCTTGAGGAGCGGGGAGGCGACGAACGGGCGGCCCCGGTGGGTGCCGGTCAGGCCGCGGGAGAGCACCGCCGCGCCGGTGAACGGGTCACGGTTGTCGACGGCGTACGTCCGCCCCGCGCGGTCGGTGAACAGCGCGACCTGACGGCCGTCGGGCAGCAGCGCGGCGACTCCGCGGCCCGGGGTCAGCAGGGACGGGTCGCAGACCGTGAACCAGCCGTCCTCCAGCAGGAGCTGGAGCTTGACGGCCGTGGTCGTCTCGGGTGCCAGGGTCATCGCTGGGCGCTTCCTTCCAGGAACGGGGTCTCGCCTGCTCGAGCGGAGCCGAGAGCTTGGGGACGGGTGCCGATGGTCAGCAGCGGCAGGTCGGGCTTGATCTGGTCGCGCTCGGGGATGAACCCGACGACCGGGTCGGGGGTGTCCGGGGCGTTCACGAAGGACACGAACCGGGCCAGCTTCTCCGGGTGGTTGATGGTCTCGGCCCACTCGTCGCGGTAGTTCGCCACGTGCGCCGACATCAGCGACTCCAGCTCCTCGCAGATGCCCAGCGAGTCGTGGACCACCACGTCCCGCACGTGGTCGAGGCCGCCCGGGATCCGCTCCAGCCAGGTCGAGGTCCGCTCCAGCCGGTCGGCGGTGCGGATGTAGAACATCAGGAACCGGTCGATCAGGCGCACGAGTTCGGCGTCGCTCAGGTCCTGGGCGAGCAGATCCGCGTGGCGCGGGGTGGCACCGCCGTTGCCGCCGACGTACAGGTTCCAGCCGTTGGAGGTGGCGATCACGCCGAAGTCCTTGGACTGCGCCTCGGCGCACTCGCGGGCGCAGCCGGACACCGCCGACTTGAGCTTGTGCGGGGACCTGAGCCCCCGGTACCGCAGCTCCAGGTCGATCGCCATGCGCACCGAGTCCTGGACGCCGTACCGGCACCAGGTCTGGCCCACGCAGGACTTGACGGTGCGCAGGGACTTTCCGTACGCGTGACCGGACTCGAAGCCGGCGTCCACCAGCCGCGCCCAGATCAGCGGCAGCTGCTCGACGCGCGCGCCGAACATGTCGATGCGCTGGCCGCCGGTGATCTTCGTGTAGAGCCCGAAGTCCCGGGCCACCTCGCCGATCACGATGAGCTTCTCGGGAGTGATCTCACCGCCGGGGATGCGCGGGACGATCGAGTACGAGCCGTTCCTCTGGAGATTGGCGAGGAAGTGGTCGTTGGTGTCCTGGAGCGCGGCCTGCTCACCGTCCAGGACGTACCCGTCGGCGCCGATGGTCGGCGCGAGGGAGGCGATGATCGAACCGACGGCCGGCTTGCAGATCTCGCACCCCTCGCCACCACGGGCCTCCTCGCGGCCGTGCCGGTCCAGCAGCATCTGGTACGAGGTGATCCGCAGGGCGAGGACGATCTCGTACAGCTCCTCGCGGGTCTGCCCGAAGCAGCCGCACAGCCCGTGGTCGACCGCGACCCCGCTCGCCTC
Organism: Streptomyces siamensis; assembly: GCF_039543605.1. Taxonomy (NCBI): domain Bacteria; kingdom Bacillati; phylum Actinomycetota; class Actinomycetes; order Kitasatosporales; family Streptomycetaceae; genus Streptomyces; species Streptomyces siamensis. The sequence goes on from NZ_BAABKB010000002.1 coordinate 744,214, forward strand.
CAGCTCGTCGTTGACGAGCTGGCCGAGCACCTTGACGCAACTACCGCACCCGGTGCCCGCCTTGGTGCACTTCTTGACCTCCGGCACCGTGGTGCAGGAGTGCTCGGTGACCGCGCCGCGGATCGTGCCCTTGGTGACGTTGTGGCAGGAGCAGACGACCGCGGAGTCGGGCAGCGCGGAAGGGCCGAGCGCCACGGGCGCGCCCGCGCCCGCCGGCAGCACCAGTTGCTCGGGCGCGACGGGAGGAACCGAACCGGTCAGGGCGCGCAGCGTGCCGTAGGCCTCCGCGTCACCGACCAGGATGCCGCCGAGCAGCTCGCCGTCCCGGCCGATGACCAGCTTCTTGTACGTGCCCGACCGCGAGTCGGCATAGACGACGTCGAGACAGTCCGCGGTGGCACCGTGCGCGTCGCCGAAGGAGGCGACGTCGACGCCGAGGAGCTTGAGCTTGGTGGAGAGGTCGGCGCCGGTGAAGCTCGCCTCGTCGGCGGCGATCGTGGCGGCGACGGTCTCGGCCATCTCGTAACCGGGCGCGACCAGGCCGTACACACGGCCGTCGGAGGCGAGGGCGCACTCGCCGATCGCGAACACCCGCGGGTCGGAGGTGCGGCACTGGGCGTCGACCGTGACGCCGCCGCGCTCACCGACCGCGAGCCCGGTGTCGCGGGCCAGCTGGTCCCGGGGCCGCACTCCCGCCGAGAACACCACGAGGTCCGTGGGGAGTTCGGAGCCGTCGGACAGCCTCATGCCGGTCACGGCGCCGTCGTCCCCGGTGACGATCTCCTGCGTTCCGGTGCCCGTGTGCACCGTCAGACCCATGTCCTCGATGGTGCGCAGGAGCGCCGCGCCACCACCGTCGTCGACCTGCACCGGCATGAGCCGGGGCGCGAACTCCACGATGTGCGTGGACAGTCCGAGCCCCTTGAGGGCACCGGCCGCCTCCAGTCCGAGCAGTCCGCCGCCGACCACCGCGCCGGTCGTGGCCCGCGCCTTCGCGTACTCCTCGATGGCCAGCAGGTCCTCGATCGTGCGGTAGACGAAGCAGCCCTCGGCGTCCTTGCCGGGGACCGGCGGGACGAAGGGGTAGGAGCCGGTGGCCAGGACGAGCGTGTCGTACGCGACCGTCAGACCCGAGCGGGCCGTGACCTTCCGCGCCGCACGGTCGATCGACTCGGCCGGGTCGCCGAGGTGCAGCTCGATGCCGTGCTCCTCGATGAACTCCGTCTCGGTGAGGGAGAGCTCCTCCGGGGTGCGGCCCGAGAAGTACGAGGTGAGCTGGACCCGGTCGTAGGCCGGGCGGGGCTCCTCGCAGAGCACGACCACGCGGTGCGTGGCGGTCAGCCCGCGCTCGGCGAGCGCTTCGAGGAAGCGCTGGCCGACCATGCCATGGCCGACGAGCACGATCGTGGGGGTGTCCATGGACATCAGGAGCCTCCGTCGTTGGTGAGCAGGTGGAGCAGTGGTGCGCCGTCCCCGGGGAGCGGCTCCGCTCCCTCCCAGGCGCGGGCGAGGGCACCGACCGTGCCCAGGTCGCCGACGAGCACGCCGCCGACCACCCGGTCGTCGCGGACGACGACCTTGCGGTAGGTGCCGCGGGTGGCGTCGGTGAGCTGGACGACGTCGTCCCCGGGACGGGGGTCGGGTTCGCCGAACGCGGCGAGGTCGAAGGGGGCGCGGCCGCCCGCGAGGGTGAGCCGGGTCAGCGACCGGGTCCCCGTGTAGCGGGCGGCGGAGCTCGCCGCGGCGCCCTGAGCGTGCCGGGCGCCGGAGCCGTCCGCGGCGCCCTGACCGTCCGCGCCCGCGGCCTCGGCGGCGATCAGCCCGGCCAGCACGTCCGCCTGTTCGAGGGCCGGAGCGGCCAGACCGTAGACCGTCCCGTCGTACTGGACGCAGTCGCCGATCGCCCGGATGTGCGGGTCGGACGTGCGCAGTTCGTCGTCGACGAGGATTCCCTTGTGGACCGCGAGCCCCGCCTGCTGGGCGAGTCCCGTACGCGGGTGGACACCGCAGGCGAGGACCACGAGGTCGGCGTCGAGGGCGTAGCCGTCGGCCATCTCCACCGAACGGACCGCGCCGCCGACACAGCGCACGTCACGCACCCGGCACTCGGTGTGCACCTCCACCCCGAGGCCGGTGAGGTGCCGGTGGACCAGGCGGGAGGCCGCCGGGTCCAGCTGGCGCTCCATGAGCCGCTCGGACTGCTGTGCCAGCACCACCTGGGCACCGCGCACCGCGAGGGCGCGGGCGGCCGAGACGCCGAGGAGTCCGCCGCCGATCACCACGGCGCGGGTGCCCTCCCGCACGGCCTTCGACAGGCCCAGGCAGTCGTCCATGGTGCGGAACGCGTGGACGCCCTCAGGAAGTTCGTGCCCGCCTTGCGCGAACAGTCCGCGCAGCGGCGGGAGGACCGGGTTCGAGCCCGTCGCGAGGACCAGCGTGTCGTATGCGATCTGCGAGCCGTCCGCGCAGCGCAGGGTGCGCGCGGCCCGGTCGATGCCGGTGACCCGGGTGCGGACCAGGCCGCCCGGCGCCGGGAGGGCGATCACCTCGGGCGCGTACCGCCCGGCCAGGACCTCGGCGAGCAGGACGCGGTTGTACGGTGCGTGCTCCTCCTCGCCCACGAGCACCACGGAGACGCCGGGCACGACGGGTGCGGCGGGGCCGCCGGCAGTGACGAGAGCGGGGCCGCCGGACGCGCCGAGCTCCGCGAGCCGCCGGGCGAGCCGTACGCCCGCGAGCCCGGCGCCGATCACCACCACACGCGTATTCGAGGTCATGACCACACGGTGCGGTGCCGGTGTTACCCGGCAGGATCACGACTGTTTCCCGGGAGGAACGCTGCCCTCAGCGGTACCGGACCCCGGGTGTGAGGCTTCGGGTCGTGGACCGGACCCCGGGTGTGAGGCTTCGGGTCGTGGACCGGACCCCGGGTGTGAGGCCTCGGAGCCGTGACGGGCAGCGGGTGTGAGGCCGCCGCCCGTCCCGCCGGAGCAGAGGTGAGGGTCCGCGGCCGTGCGGCGAGATCATCGAGCACCCTCGGCCGGCCCGGCCCGGCCGGGCCGGGAGTGGGGAGGTGGGGTTGACCGAACCCCCGGTCTCCGTGCGGGCACCATCGAACGCGCCGCCCACGCACGCAACCCTTGAGGTGCCGGACCACACCAGCTCACCCACAGGGGGACCACCATGACCGCCACCCGCGGACTCCAGCCGCCGCCCGCACACGACGACACCGCCGTACGCGTCTGGCGGTTCGTCCGCGAACCCTTCACCGCGGGCACATGGCGCCGCGTCGCCTACGCGCTGCTGGCCTTCCCGGTCGGCGTGGCGTGCGTGCCGCTGTCGCTGCTGGGCGCTCCGACCGGGCGCTGGCAGCGCGGTCTGCTGCGCCGCTTCCTCGGCCCCCGCCCGGCCGGCTCCTCGGGCGGCCTCGCCCACGCGCTCCTCGCGACCCCCCTCAACCTCCTGGTCCTCGCCGTCACCGGGTACGGCTGGTCCCTCGTGCCGATGAACCTGGGCTGGCCCCTGCGCGCCGGCTCCGACTACGCGGACGCCTGGGGAGGGCCCACCTTCGCCGGCGCCTGGGCCTTCCACGCCGTCGTCGGCGGCCTCGGCTTCCTGCTGGTCATGCCCTGGCTCGGCCGCGCCATGGCGGCCGTCCAGCTCCGTGTCGCGTCGGCCCTCCTGCCGTGACCGCCCCGCGAGACCCCCGGCTCTCCGAGACTTCTAGGTTGATCCCATGAAGCAGCTCCGCGCCGTGCTCGCCCTCCCGTTCGGGCGGCGGGCCCTCGCGGCCCTCCTCTACGGCCTGATCGCCTTCCCGCTCGCTCTCGTCGGCTTCGTCCTCACTCTCGTGGGGCTGCTGGTCGGCGGCGTCCTGTCGATCACCACGCTCGGACTGTGGCTGATCGCCGTCACCGTGCGCGGAGCGCTGGCGCTCGGCAGGCTGCAACGCGCGCTGGCACGGCGGCTGCTCGGGCTGGAGATCGAGGACGCGCAGCGCCGCACCGGCAGCGGCATCCTCGGCTGGCGCCGGGCCCTGCTCGCCGACCGCGGCGGATGGCGCGCCGTCGCCTGCGCGCTGGCGACGCCCTTCACCGCGGTCTTCGGACTCGTCACCGTCGTCATCGGCTACGTATACGGCGTCCTGCTGACCCTGCATCCCCTGCTCAGGAACTGGAACTACGACACCCGGCGGGCCCCGGACGGCACGGAGCACCGTGTGTCACTGGAGTTCTTCGGCTTCCAGGTCGACTCCTGGCCCCGCTGGCTGATCCCCGTGACCCTCGGGCTGCTGCTCCTCGCCACCGCGTCCTGGCTGCTGCGCCACGCCCTCGCCCCGCACCGCGCCCTGCTCACCGCGCTGCTCGGACCCGATGCCGCCGACCGCCGCATCCGCACCCTGGAGGAGACCCGCGCGCAGGCCGTCGAGGACGCGGCGGCGACCCTGCGCCGGATCGAACGCGATCTGCACGACGGCACCCAGGCCCGGCTCGTCGGCCTCGCCATGCACCTCACGATGATCAAGGAGCTGATCGGCACGGGAGCCACCCCGCAGCACATCCTCACGGTGGTCGACACCGCGCAGGGCAACGCCACCCAGGCCATCGCCGACCTGCGTCACCTCGTCAAGGGCATCCACCCGCCCGTGCTCGACCAGGGCCTCGACACCGCCCTGGCCACCCTCGCCGCGGACAGCGCCCTGCCCGTCGAGGTCCGGGCCGACATCGCGGACCGGCCCAGCCCGGCCGTCGAGTCGATCGCGTACTTCTGCGCCGCCGAGCTCCTCGCCAACGCGGCCAAGCACAGCGCGGCGAGCGCCGCCGCCGTGACCGTGACCGCCCGGGACGGACTGTTGCGGCTGACCGTGCGCGACGACGGACGCGGGGGAGCGGTGATCGGCGCGGGCTCCGGCCTGACCGGGCTGCGCACCCGGGCCCGTACCGTCGACGGCACGCTCACCTGTGACAGCCCGCCGGGAGGTCCTACCGTGGTCACGGTCGAACTGCCCTGCTGATCCGGAAGGTCATATGCGCGTCGTCATCGCCGAGGACTCCGCCCTGCTGCGCGACGGGCTGGCCCAGCTGCTCCGGTTGCGCGGGGTGGAGGTCGCCGCCGCCGTGGGGGACGCGGAGACGCTGCTGACGGCGGTGTCCGAGCACCGGCCGGACGTCGCCGTCGTCGACATCCGGCTGCCGCCCACACAGACGGACGAGGGGGTACGGGCCGCCGTACGGCTGCGCGCGGACCACCCCGGCACCGGGGTGCTGGTCTTCTCGCAGTACGTCGAGACCACGTACGCGGCGCAACTGCTCAGCGAACCGGCCGGGTTCGGCTACCTGCTGAAGGAACGCGTCGTCGACATCGGTGAATTCGTGGACGCCATGGAGCGTGTCGCCCGCGGCGGTACGGCCCTCGACCCGGAGGTGGTCGCGCAGCTCTTCGGCGCGAGCCGCCGGGCGGGCGCCCTCGACACGCTCACCCCCCGGGAGCGGGAGGTCCTCGCACTGATGGCCGAGGGCCGCACGAACCACGCGATCGCCGCCTCCTTCACCGTCTCCGAGCGGGCCGTCGAGAAGCACGTCGCCAACATCTTCGTGAAGCTGGACCTGCCGCCGTCGGACACCGGCAACCGCCGGGTCCTCGCGGTCCTGCGCTATCTGGACTCGGTGCGCTGAAGCTCAGAAGTCGCTCAAGGTTCACCGGATCGATGGACTGCACATCTACCTCGTCCGTAGGGTCGCGATCATGCCCGACATATCGCTGACCATGGTCGTCGTCCTCTGCCTCGCCTCGCTGGCGGCCGGCTGGATCGACGCGGTGGTGGGCGGCGGCGGGCTGCTCCTGCTCCCCGCGCTGCTGCTCGGACTGCCGAGCGGCACCCCGGCGGCGTACGCGCTCGGCACCAACAAGGCGGTGGCGATCGTCGGCACGACCGGCGCGGCGGTGACGTACGCGCGCAAGGCGCCCGTCGACGTGCGCCTCGCGGTGCGGATCGGGCTCGCGGCGCTCGCCGGTTCCACGGCGGGCGCGTTCGTCGCGGCCGGGCTGAGCACGGACGTGCTCAAGCCGGTCGTCATGGTCGTCCTGCTCGGTGTCGGCGCCTTCGTGATCCTCAGGCCCGCCTTCGGCACGGCGCCCCCGACGACGCCCGTCTCCGCGCGCCGCGTCCTCGCGGCGATCGGGCTGGCGGGCCTCGGCATCGGCTTCTACGACGGGCTCATCGGCCCCGGCACGGGCACGTTCCTCGTGCTCGCCCTCACCGCGCTCCTCCACCTCGACCTGGTGACCGCCTCCGCCACCGCCAAGATCGTCAACTGCTGCACCAACGCGGGTGCCCTCGCGACCTTCGCCTGGAAGGGCACGGTGCACTGGCAGCTCGCCGCGCTGATGGCCGTCTTCAATCTGGTCGGCGGCACCGTCGGGGCACACACCGCGCTCAAGAAGGGCAGCGGGTTCGTCCGCGTCGTGCTGCTGACGGTGGTGTTCGCGCTGGTGGCGAACATGGCCTACCAGCAGTGGGTCGCCTAGGGGTTTGGTTCGGATCGGCTCGGACCAGGCCGCGGCGTCCGGTCCGGACGGGGTTCACCGGCCGAGCGTGACGGTGGCGCTCCAGGTGTCCCCGGCCTTGGCGGACGTCCCGTCCTGGAACTCCGTGTCGCTCGTGTACGCCCCGAGCACGTCGATCTTCTCGCCCGGTGCGGACGACTGAAGGATGTCGCACACCTGCGGGAGCGTCGTGACCTTCGTGTCCTTGATGTCGGTGATCACGTCACCGGCCGCCATGTTCGCCTTGGCGGCCACGGAGTGGCCGTCCACGCTCGTCACATAGACGCCGTCGATCCCCTTGGCGGCGACGGCCTTCTGAAGCTTCGTCGCCTCGGTCTCCTGTCCGGGGAAGTAGGACGCGAAGTTGGGGTCGCTCAGCGCGACCAGCCCCTGCCACCCGGGATTGTTCTTGCTCTTCCCTTCGGCGAGCCCCTCCAGGAGGGGCTTGGCGTGGTCGCCCGCGATGGAGTAGTACTGCCCCTGGGTGCCTTCGATGCTGAAGGTGTTGATGCCCACGAGCTTCGCGTCGCTGTTCAGCAGCGGGCCGCCGGAGTTGCCCGGGTTGAGGGTCGCGGAATGCTGCACGGTGGACGACAGGTTGGGCGAGCTGACCTGCCCCGTCTGCGAGACCTCGGGGGACTGCACCACGCCGGTGGTGAGCACCGCCTTCTCGTGACTGGTGTCGCCCGCGCCGACCGGATAGCCGATCGCGGTCACCTGGTCGCCCTGTTTGAGGTCGCCGCTGTCGCCGAACTCGACTTCCTTGAGGTCGTCCTGAGGGGTGGCGAGCTTCACGATCGCCAGGTCCTCGCAGGGATCCGCCGCCACGACCCGCACGGGCACGGGCCCGCCGTCCTCGATCCGGACCTGGAGCGAGGTCTGACCGGCGACCACATGGTCGTTGGTGAGAATGAGCCCCTTCTCGGCGTCGTAGACGACGCCGGTGCCGTCGGCCTCGCCGCCGGCCAGCACCTGCACGGTCGCGGGTGCCACCTTCTCGAAGATCTCGTCCGGATCGTCCGCCCGCGCCTGCGTGCTGGTGAATCCGCCGCTCAGGGCGATGGCTGACACGGCGGTGACGCAGACTCTCGCTATCGGCCTCATCAGGGCCCTCCCAGCTCCCGGCCGAGGCCCCAACACTCAGGCCGGGGAGAAGAACTGCCCCTTCCAGGCTAGTCCTCCGGCGCACCTCTGTCGCGGCGGGGAACGGCCGCCGCAGGACCACGCGGGCGCCGTCGGTCAGGCCGCGCGGTTCCCCGTCAGATGGGCGAAGACGACGACGTTGCCCTTATACCCGGTCGTCTTCGAATAGCCGCCGCCGCAGGTGATGACGCGCAGTTCGGGGCGCTTCGCGGCGCCGTACACCTTGTCGTCGGGGAAGTCGCGGGCGTCGTACACCTCGACGGAGTCGACGGTGAAGACGGCCGTGCCACCGTCGCGTCGCGCCACCTCGATGACGCTGCCCTTCTTCAGGGAGCCGAGGTCGTAGAAGACGGCGGGGCCCTCGGAGTTGTCGACGTGTCCCGCGACGATCGCGGTGCCCCGCTCGCCCGGTGTGGTGCCGGCCTCGTACCAGCCGGCGAGGTTCTTCTGCTCCGCGGGCGGGACGTCCAGGCTGCCCTGCGGGGTGAGGGAGAGACCCATCAGTGGGGCGTCCACGCGGATGGAGGGTATGCGGATGCGCTCCGGCGGGGAGTGCGGCAGCGCGGGCGCGGCGGGCCGCCGGTCACCGGCGCCGGGTGCCGCCGCCTGGGCGGCGGACGGCTGGGGCGGCGCGTTCGTCTCGGCGCCGCTGTGCAGCAGAAAGGCGCCGGAACAGAGGGCGACCACGGTGACGGACGCTATCGCTGTGTTGCTGACCGGGCGCACGTGAGCCTCCTGGCGGGATATGTCCAAGACCGCGCTCTCTCCTGGATCCTTGTGGGTCGGTCGGGTCGGGTCCCGTTCCCCCTCCGGGCCGCGAGGGGCGTCGGGCCACGGAGGGGGAGGGGACGGCGGTACCGGCGGACGGACAGCGGAGGGTGTCCGTCAGATCCCGTCGCCTCTCGCCCGGCGATGCAGGAGCCAGGTACCGCCCGCGGCGGCGACGGCCAGGGCCGCCACTCCTGCCGCGGTCTGCACGGGATCGGTGCCCAGAGCGCCACCGACCCCCGTCTTCACCAGTCCGCGCGGCTGGACCTGCTCGCGCGCGGACGTCAGGGTCACCATCAGGTCACCCGTGACCTGCTTGCCGCCCGCGCACTGCGCGACGATCTCGTACGTCCCCGGCTGAGCGCTGGGCGGCACCCGGAACTGTCCGATCGCGTCGTTCTCGTGAGCGCTCGGGGCCAGCGGGAACGTGCCGGCGCCGACCGCGCTGGCATCGCCCGCCGCCGCGGCGGCCGCGCCGCACGCCGCCGTGTTGACCGTGACGCCCGCGCCCGGGACGACGGTCGAGGGGAACACCTCCAGCCTTCCGGTCTCACCGCCGTACGCGGGCGCCGTGGCGAGACCCGCGGCGGCGACGGCGAGCGCGGTACCGGTCAGCATCCGGGCGGTACGTCGCATCGTGCTTGCTCCTCCGAGGGGGCGCGGCCCGCGACACCCCCAAGTGCCGCTGCGTCGGTCACGCCCCTGCCTTACCGAGGTAAGTGGCACACGACCGAACCCGCTTCCTGATGGACCGTCAAAAATGAGGTGAACGGGTGTCAGGGCGGAGCGCCACACGGGTTGGTTCCACGGCGTTCCAGCAGGTCACCGGTCTGCGACCGGCGCGTCGCGGAAAAGAGCCCGAAGGGGGCTGGCGAAGGTGTGAACGGGTGACCGGGCGCCGCTTCGGCGGGGAGACGGGGAGGCGGGGATGCGGGGCCCGGCGCGGGGTGGCGGCTTCGTCGGCTTGACCTCAACAAAGCTTGAGGTATGAGGGTGTGCGTCATGAACACAGCCACAGCCGAAACCACGGCTCCCGTCTCCCCGCCGGCCGCCGGCTCCGAGGCCGCACCCGACTCCGCGTCCGCGTCCGACCCCGTGCTCCCGGCCTCCGCGTCGGTCTCGGGTTCCGTGCCGGTCCCGGCCCCCGGGCCGCTCGCCGCCCCGGCCGCGTCCGCCGTACCCGAGGCCCCGGTGCGGGTCACGGTGGTCGTCGGCAGTGACCGGGAGGGCCGCTTCGGCCCCGTCGTCGCCGACTGGCTGCTGGAGCGCATCGCGGAACGCGACGACTTCGCCGTCGAGGTCGTCGACGTCGCAGCCGCCTCGCTTCCCACGGCGCTCTCGCACGACCCGTCGCCGTCGGTGGCGGCCGCGCTCGCGAAGGTGTCACCGGCCCTGGACGCCGCGGACGCCTTCGTGGTCCTCACCCCCGAGTACAACCACTCCTTCCCCGCGGGTCTGAAGAACCTGATCGACCGGCACTTCACCGAGTGGCGTGCCAAGCCGGTCGCCCTCGTCTCCTACGGCGGCATCTCCGGAGGTCTCCGCGCCGCCGAACACCTCCGGCAGGTCTTCGCCGAACTGCACGCCGTGACCGTGCGCGACACGGTGTCCTTCCACGGCGCGGCAGGCGCCTTCGACCCCGGTGGCCGGCCGCGCGACCCGGCCGGCCCGTCCGCCGCTGCCACGGCGATGCTGGACCAACTGGCCTGGTGGGCACGGGCTCTGCGGGAGGCCAAGGAGAGGCGGCCGTACGCGGGATAGCGGGCCGGAGCGTGGCCCCGGCGGAGCCCGGAGGACAAGGGCGGCCGGTTCGCGGGGGTGACGAGGGACTGCCGCTCGCTTCCGCCGGTCCGTGGGGGCGGCCCGCCCCGCCCGGGTCGGCGACCGATCCGGGCCCGGTGCGCACGCATGGGCAGGCGTCCTGTCGACGCCTGCCCATGCACGGTCGAGGGTGTCGCGGGGTCAGGCCACGGACACCGCGGACCAGGCGGCCGCGACCGCGTTGTACTCGGCGCTGCCCGCGCCGTACAGGTCCTTCGCAGCGTTCAGCGTGGCCGTACGGGCGCCCGCGTAGTTGGTCGAGGACGTCATGTAGACCGTCAGCGCGCGGTACCAGATCTTTCCGACCTTGTCGTGACCGATGCCGGTGACCGTCGACCCGTTGCAGGTCGGGGAGTTGTAGCTGACGCCGTTGACCGTCTTGGCGCCGCTGCCCTCCGCCAGCAGGTACGCGAAGTGGTTCGCGACGCCCGACGAGTAGTGGACGTCGAGGTTGCCCACCGAACTGCTCCAGCAGTCGGCCGAGTTGCCGTCCTTGGAGGGCTTGTCCATGAAGCGCAGGGCGGGCTTGCCGAAGCCGGAACGGACGATCTTCTCGCCGATCAGGTAGTCACCGGCGTCGGAGGAGTTGTTCGCGTACCACTCCACCATCGTGCCGAAGATGTCCGACGTCGCCTCGTTGAGGCCGCCGGACTCGCCCGAGTACGTGAGGGCGGCCGTCTTCGAGGTGACGCCGTGCGACATCTCGTGACCGGCCACGTCCAGCGCCACCAGCGGGCCGAACGTCGTCCCGTCGCCGTCGCCGTACGTCATGCAGAAGCAACTGTCGTCCCAGAACGCGTTGTTGTAGTTGTTGCCGTAGTGCACGCGGTTGTACGAGCCCTTGCCGTCGCCGGCGATGCCGTTGCGGCCGTGGACGTTCTTGTAGTAGTCCCAGGTCTCGTTCGTGCCGTACTGGGCGTCGACGGCGGCCGAGGAGCGGTCCGACGTGGTGCCCGAGCCCCAGTGGTTGTCGGCGTCCGTGAACAGCGTCGCGGGGGCGCGGCTGAAGCAGATCCCGAAGATGCACAGGTCCGTCTTGTTCGCCGCGTCGCCCGTGTAGGTGTTCCCGCGCGTGGGGTCCTTGAGCTGGTACGTCGATCCGGACAGCGTGGTCTCCAGCGGAACCGTGCCGCTGTAGAGCGACTGGCCGTCGCCGGTCGCCGTCTCGATGGTGTCCCAGGCGTCGATCTGCGCGCCGGTACGGGCGTCGGTGAGGACGCTGCGGGCGACCGGGTTGCCGAGCGAGTCCTGCGCCACCACGTTGGTCTGCCAGGCGAGTTTCGGTGCCCCGTGCAGAGCGTCGACGACCAGCCGGGGCTTGGCCGTGATCTTCTTCAGGGTCTCGCCCAGGTTCGCGGCGCGCAGCGCGTTCACCGCCAGGTCGGCGGCCTTGGGCGCGGCCAGGCCGGGGGTCACGCTCGGCAGCGACAGCGGGCTGCGGGTGGCGCGGTCGGCGCTCCGGTACGCACCGCCCGGAGCCAGGTGGACCACGAAGTCGCCGCCCAGCACGGGCAGCTGACGGTAGGTCCGGTCGTACCGGACGTGCTGGGTGCCGTCCTTGTCGACGACGACGTCCCGTACGGAGGTGTCCTGTGCGGAGGTGAGGCCCAGGCTCGTGGCGTGCTCCACGAGCGCCGACGCCGCGTTCGCGAGGGCGGTGGCCCTGCTCGGTCTGCCGTCCGCGCTCGCGGCCGGGGCCAGTGCCGCGGCCAGCAGTGTGGCCGTGGTCGCGGCTATGCCCGCGGTGGCGAGACGGGAACCTCGGATGTGCCGTGTCCGACTCATCGGTCTCCTTGGGAAGGCGCCTTGGGCGCGTGGGGGGAGGCGCTGATGTCGTCACAGATTTAAAGGTCCATGACATGTCATGTCCATAGCGCGCACTGATGGATGTGTGTGGGTGTGTGAGGGGTGAGAATCGTTTCTGCAAAGGCCTCGGAGACAGCCGCCGACGAGGCCGTGCGGGAACCGCCGCGACGAACCCCGAGGGAGCCGATCATGGCCACGGCCGCCTGGCTGACCGTCCTGACCACGACCGACGCCGCCGACAAGGCCGAGGCGCTCGCCCGCGGCGCGGTCGAGGCGCGGGCCGCGGCCTGTGCGCAGATCTCCGGACCGGTCACGTCCGTCTACCGATGGCGGGGCGACATCGAGACCGCCGCCGAGTGGCAGGTGCTCTTCAAGACGACGGGCGCCCGCTACGACGAACTGGAGGCGTATCTGCGGCGGGCGCACGACTACGACACCCCCGAGATCATCGCGACGGAGATCGTCCGGGGCGGCGCGGACTACCTGCGATGGCTGGAGGAGGAGACCGCCGGGTGAGACTCCCCTTCTTCGTCTACGGCACCCTGCGCCCCGGCGAGCACAACCACGACCTGTTCCTGCGGGGCCGCACGCAGTCCGAGGAACCGGTCCGGATGCGGGACGTCGTGCTCTACGACGGGCCCGGATACCCGTACGCCGTCGAGGAGTCCGGCGGAGTGGTGAGCGGCGAACTCGTGACCGCGCTGCCCCAGGAGTACGAGGAACTGCTCGCCGCCCTCGACCGGTTGGAGGAGTACGCGCCCGGCGATCCGCGCAACCTCTACGAGCGGGTGGCGCGCGACGTCGTGCGCGCGGACGGGGCCGCGTGCGTCCGCGCCTGGGTGTACGTGGCCGCTCCCGCCGTCGCGGCCCGCCTCCGCGCCCGGGGCACGCGGATCACGGGCGGGGACTGGCGCTCGCGGTGCTGAGCGGACGGGCGGCGCACCGGCCCACGGCTCCTCCGCGGGGCGCGCTCCGGACGGTCACCGCTCGACGGCCTCCAGACGCACCGCGCACGCCTTGAACTCCGGCATGCGCGACGTCGGGTCGAGGGCCGGGTTGGTCAGGGTGTTGGCGCGGCCCTCGCCCGGCCAGTGGAAGGGCATGAACACGGTGTCGGGTCGGATGGTGCTCGTGATCCGGGCCGGTGCCACGGCACGGCCCCGCCGCGACACGACGGCCACCGCGTCCCCGTCCCGCGCCCCGAGCCGTTCGGCCAGCCGCGGGTGCATCTCCACGAACGGGCCGGGGGCGGCGGCGTTGAGCTCGTCGACACGCCGGGTCTGCGCGCCCGACTGGTACTGCGCCACGACCCGGCCGGTGGTCAGCAGCACCGGGTACTCGTCGTCCGGTTCCTCGGCGACCGGCCGGTGCGACACGGACACGAACCGCGCCCGCCCGTCCTCGGTGGCGAAGCGGTCGAGGAAGAGGCGCGGCGTCCCGGGGTGCACGCCCGCGCCGTCGCCCGCCCGTGCGGGGCCGTCGGCGGCCGGTGCCGCGCCGCCTCCCGCCCACGCCGGGCCGGCGCCCGTCCCCGCCGCGTCGTCCCCGTCCGCCGCAGCGGGGCCGCTGCCGCCGCCCGGCACCGCGCCGACGTCCCCCGCGGGGTCGTCCTCGAACACGTCGAGCGAGGCGTCCTCGCAGTCGTCGCACTCACCGGCGGCCCCGGGCCCGGCGCCGGTCGTGCGGGTCGTCCCGTCGGTCCCGCAGGCTCCGGTCGTGCGGCCGGTTCCGTCGGTCCCGGCACCGTCCGTGCGGGCCGGCGCGACGGCCCCGGCGGGCTCCGGCGCCGGGCACGGCCAGAACACGCCGTTCTCCTCCGCCAGCCGCCGGTAGGTGATCCCCGAGTAGTCCGCCGTCCCGCCCGCGCTCGCCCTGCGCAGTTCGTCGAAGACCTCCTCCGGGTCCGCCGGGAAGCCCTTCTCCACGCCCAGGCGGGCGGCCAGTTCGCGCAGCACGTACAGATCGCTGTGCACACCCCGCGGCGGGGTGAGCGCCTGACGCCGCAGCAGCACGCGGCCCTCCAGGTTCGTGGTCGTGCCGGTCTCCTCGGCCCACTGGGTGACCGGCAGGACGACATCGGCGAGCGCGGCCGTCTCCGACAGGACGACGTCGGCGACCGCCAGGAAGTCGAGCGAGGCGAGGCGTTCCTCGATGTGTGCGGCGCGCGGCGCGGAGACCACCGGGTTCGACCCCATCAGCAGCAGCGAACGGATGTCCGTGCCCATCGCGTCGAGGAGTTCGTACGCGCTGCGTCCGGGGCCGGGCAGGGTGTCCGGGTCCACGCCCCACACCTCGGCCACGTGCCGGCGCGCCTCCGGGTCGGTCAGCTTGCGGTAGCCGGGCAACTGGTCGGCCTTCTGGCCGTGTTCGCGCCCGCCCTGCCCGTTGCCCTGCCCGGTGAGACAGCCGTACCCGGACAACGGCCGCCCCGCCCGCCCGGTGACCAGGCACAGGTTGATCCACGCGCCGACCGTGTCCGTGCCCTTGGACTGCTGCTCGGGCCCGCGCGCGGTGAGCACCATCGCGGCCTCCGGCTCGCAGAACAGCCGCACGGCCTCCCGCAGCCGTGGAACGGACACCCCCGTGATCCGTTCCACGTACTCCGGCCAGTGGGCCATGGCCGCCGCCCGCGCGTCCTCCCAGCCGCTCGTCCGGTCCCGGATGTACTCCTCGTCGGCGCGCCCCTCGGCGACGACCAGGTGCAGCATCCCGAGCGCCAGCGCCAGATCCGTACCCGGGCGCGGCGCGAGGTGCAGATCGGCCTGCTCGGCCGTACGCGTCCGGCGCGGGTCGACGACGATCAGCGTGCCGCCGTTCTCCTTCAGCTCGGTGAGGTGGCGCAGCGCCGGCGGCATCGTCTCGGCGAGATTGGAGCCGACGAGGATCACACAGCCGGTCCGCGGCACGTCCTCCAGCGGGAAGGGCAGCCCCCGGTCGAGACCGAAGGCCTTGATCCCGGCCGCCGCCGCGGACGACATGCAGAACCTGCCGTTGTAGTCGATCTGCGAGGTGCCGAGGACGACGCGGGCGAACTTTCCGAGGGCGTACGCCTTCTCGTTCGTCAGTCCGCCCCCGCCGAACACGCCGCACGCGTCCGGGCCGTGCTCCGCGCGCGTGCGCGACAGACCCGCGGCGATCCGGTCGAGCGCCTCGTCCCAGCCGGCCGGCTCCAGCACACCCGCCCTGCGCACCAGCGGCGACGTCAGCCGCACCCGGGACGACAGCAGCTCGGGCGCGGTACGGCCCTTGCCGCACAGCGCCCCCCGGTTCACCGGGAAGTCCGCGCGCTCCGTCACCTCGACCCCGCCGGAGACGGGCGTCAGGTTCATCCCGCACTGCAGGGCGCAGTACGGGCAGTGGGTGGGCGTCGCGGAGGTGTTCATACCGCTCAGCGTGGGTCGGGCGTGTTACGCGCCGGGTCGGGCCGCGTTACGCCATCGGCACGGGGACCTCCCGGCCGGGTCCGGCCCGCCGTGAGGCACGCCCTCCGTCACTCGCCGGCGGCGGCCAGCGCGCGGGGGATCCCCGGCTCCTTCGGCCCGAGGAACCGCGGATCGGGCTTGAACACCGCGTCC
Organism: Streptomyces siamensis; assembly: GCF_039543605.1. Lineage (NCBI taxonomy): Bacteria > Bacillati > Actinomycetota > Actinomycetes > Kitasatosporales > Streptomycetaceae > Streptomyces > Streptomyces siamensis. Next base: position 759,873 of record NZ_BAABKB010000002.1, read on the forward strand.
AGGGCGGCCTTCCCCGCGGCGAAGATCTCCCGCGTGCCCCCGTAGTACCAGGTGACGTCGTGCTTGGCGTCCACGCCGATGCCGTACGACCGCACCCCGGCCGCCTGACACAGCGCGACCGCCCGCCGGATGTGGAAGCCCTGGCTGATCAGCACCGCCTCGTGGACCCCGAAGATCTTCCGGGCCCGAACACAGGAGTCCCAGGTGTCGAAGCCCGCGTAGTCGCTGACGATGCGGCCGTCGGGCACACCCCGCGCGGTCAGATACGTCCGCATGGCGTCCGGCTCGTCGTAGTCCTCGCGGCTGTTGTCGCCGGTGACGAGGACGACCTTGATCCGACCGTCGCGGTACAGCCGGGCCGCCGCGTCGAGGCGGTGGGCGAGGTACGGGGACGGCTCGCCGTCCCACAGGCCCGCGCCGAAGACCACCGCGACGTCCGTGCGCGGGGCGTCCGCCGTCGTGCGCAGCCGGTCGCCCGTCACCACGTACATCCAGGTCGCGGGCAGCAGCGCGAGGACGCACAGCAGCATCACCGCCTGCACGGCCCGCCGCTGTCCGGCCCGCGTGCGCGGCAGTCTCGGCCGGCGCAGCCGCCGCACCGCACGCGGCATCACGAAGCGCATCTCCGCAGTCCCCTCCCCAGGTGGCCCCGCCCCTTCAGGACGCGGCGGGACGCCGTCCGGTTCACGGCGCAAGACGTGACCCGGTTCACTCGCGGCGCCGTCCCCGCAGGTCGCGCACGCTCACACCGCCCGTCCGTCCCGGCGTGAACCCCTGGAAAACACCCGTCATGCCCGCGCAACGGCCCGGCAACCTGGTACCGGCAGGATCGCTCCATGACGGCGTCGAACACTCCTCGCGACGAGTTCACGTACCGCCCGGGCGGCCCGCCGCCGCGCGGTGCCCACCCGGAAAGCCTCCTCGACGGCCACCTCGACAGTACGGCGCAACTCATGAACCGGATCACCAGCCAGCTCGGCAGCCAGCTCAGCCTCGTCTCGCTCAACGGCACGCGCCGTCCGGCACCCCCCGCGCTCGTCCTCGTGGCGCACGGCAGCCGCGACCCGCGCACCCTCGCCACCGTGCGCACCCTGGTCGAGCGGGTCCGCGAGCTGCGCCCCCAGTTGCCCGTGCGCCTGGGGCACATCGAACTGAACGAGCCCCTGCTGCCCGACACCCTCGCCGCCCTGCCCGCCGGCGACGCCGTCCTCGTCCCCCTGCTGCTCGGCCGCGGCTACCACGTCAAGCAGGACATCCCCGAGGCCGTGGCCGCCGCGCCGCACCTGCGGGCCCGCGTCGCCGCCCCGCTCGGCCCGCACCCGCTGCTCGTGGAGACGCTGTACGCACGGCTCGTCGAGGCGGGCTGGCGGACCAGGACCAGCGAGGCGGCCCGCCGCGCGAGCGGTGTGGTGCTCGCCGCCGCCGGCTCCCGCGACCCCGACTCGGCCGTCGACACCCGCCGTACCGCCCACCTGCTCGCCGAGCGCCTCGGCGTCCCCGTCGTCCCCGCGTACGCGTCGGCCGCCTCGCCCACCGTCCAGGCGGCCGTGCGCGCCCTCACCGCCCGAGGCCGGCACCGGATCGCCGTCGCCTCGTACTTCACCGCCCCCGGCCGCTTCGCCACCCAGTGCGCCGAGGCCGCTCCCTGGATCGCGGCCGCACCGCTCGGCGACCATCCCGCGATGGCCCGCCTCGTCCTGCACCGCTACGACCAGGCCGTCGCGGCCTCCGGGACCGTCACCGAACGCGCTCTCACCCCGGCCTGAACCCGACGGCTCCGCCCCGCCGGTAGCCGACGCCCACGCCCCGGATGTCGGTGCCTGCGTCTACTGTCGGTGGCATGGAAGGCACCGCACCGCAGGCGCACGAGACCCCGGAAAGCCCCCACCGCCCCGAGAGCCCCGTACGGCCCGCGCAGTCCGGGACCGGCCACGGACCCCACGCCCCGCACGGCGGGTACGACGACTCCGCCGTGGAGCGCTGGGCCCTGGAGCCCGACAAACGCCCGGGGCGCACCGCCTTCCAGCGCGACCGCGCCCGCGTGCTGCACTCCGCCGCCCTGCGCCGCCTCGCGGGCAAGACCCAGGTCGTCACCCCCGGCACCCGGAGCCAGGCCTGGGACGCCAGCCCCCGCACCCGTCTGACGCACTCCCTGGAGTGCGCCCAGGTCGGCCGTGAGCTGGGCGCCGCGCTCGGCTGCGACCCCGACCTGGTCGAGGCGGCCTGCCTCTCGCACGACCTCGGCCACCCGCCCTTCGGGCACAACGGCGAACAGGCGCTGAACGAATTCGCCGAGGACTGCGGCGGCTTCGAGGGCAACGCCCAGTCCCTGCGGCTGCTCACCCGGATCGAACCCAAGAGGTTCGTGCGCAGCGACGTCGTGGCACCGGCCGCCGGCGGGGGAGGCGACCTCGTCAGCGTCGGACTCAATCTCACCCGCGCCGTGCTCGACGCCGCCACCAAGTACCCCTGGCCGCGCGGCGCCCACCCCACCGACCCCACGTCCCCGAAGTTCGGCGTGTACGAGGACGACCGGCCGGTCTTCGACTGGATCCGCAAGGGCGCCCCCGGCAGCCGCACCTGCTTCGAGGCCCAGGTCATGGACTGGTCGGACGACGTGGCCTACTCGGTCCACGACGTCGAGGACGGTCTGCACGCCGGCCACATCGACCCCAACTGCCTGCACGCCGAACCGGAACGGCAGGAGATCTTCGCGGTCGCCATCGGCCGCTACGTCCCCGCGGACACCGACCCCGCCGAGCTGTCCGAGGCCCTGGACCGGCTCCTGGAGCAGGAGTGGTGGCCCCACGGGTACGACGGATCGGCCGTCGCGCAGGCCCGGTTGAAGGACGCGACCAGCCAGCTCATCGGCCGCTTCTGCCTGGCCGCGGAGGGCGCCACCCGCGCCACCTACGGCAGCGGCCGCCTCGGCAGGTACACGGCGGAACTGGTCGTGCCGCGCGCCGCCCGTCACGAGTGCGCCGTTCTCAAGGCCGTCGCGCACCGGTACGTGATGCAGCGCGCCGAGCAGGAGCGGCTCCGCGCAGATCAGCGCGTCGTGGTCGCCGAGCTGGCCGAGGCACTCACCGCACGCGCCCCCGACGGACTGGATCCGCAGTTCCGGGCGCTGTTCGACGACGCGACCGACGACCGCGCCCGCAAGCGCGTGATCGTCGACCAGATCGCATCCCTCACCGACGCCTCGGCGCGTTCCCTGCATCACAGGCTCACCACGCGTTCCCATGGGGCCGCAGGAGTGTGACCCTGCGTGGCCTGATCGGGCCACACCCTCTTCCCGCATCACGCTCCGTGCGGGACGCTCGCATGTGGCGACATCCTTACGAGGAGGCATCAAGTGGTCGACGCGGATCAGACATTCGTCATCGTCGGAGGAGGTCTCGCCGGCGCGAAGGCGGCCGAGACGCTCCGGGCTGAGGGCTTCACCGGGCGCGTGATACTGATCGGCGACGAACGCGACCACCCGTACGAACGGCCGCCGCTGTCCAAGGGCTACCTCCTCGGCAAGGAGGAGCGCGACAGCGTCTTCGTGCACGAACCCGCGTGGTACGCGCAGAACGACGTCGAGCTGCACCTCGGCCAGACCGTCGACGCCATCGACCGGACCGCCAAGACCGTCCGCTTCGGCGACGACGGCACCCTCGTCCACTACGACAAGCTGCTCCTCACCACCGGCGCCGAGCCCCGCCGCCTCGACATCCCGGGCACCGACCTGGCCGGCGTCCACCACCTGCGCCGCCTCGCCCACGCCGAGCGCCTCAAGGGCGTCCTCGCCGCCCTCGGCCGCGACAACGGCCACATCGTCATCGCCGGGGCCGGCTGGATCGGCCTGGAGGTGGCCGCCGCGGCCCGGGAGTACGGCGCCGAGGTCACCGTCGTCGAACCCGAGCCGACCCCGCTGCACGGGGTCCTCGGCCCGGAGCTCGGCCAGCTCTTCGCCGAGCTGCACCGCGAGCACGGCGTCCGCTTCCACTTCGGCGCGCGGCTCACCGAGATCATCGGCCAGGACGGCGTGGTCCTCGCGGCCCGTACCGACGACGGCGAGGAGCACCTCGCGCACGACGTGCTCGCCGCGATCGGCGCCGCCCCGCGGGTCGCCCTCGCCGAGGCGGCCGGCCTGGAGCTGGCCGACCGCGCGCACGGCGGCGGGATCGTGGTGGACGCCCACCTGCGCACCTCGGACCCGGACATCCACGCCGCCGGCGACGTGGCGTCCTTCCCGCTCGGCCTGTTCGACACCCGGGTGCGTGTCGAGCACTGGGCCAACGCGCTCAACGGGGGCCCGGCGGCCGCCCGCGCGATGCTGGGCCGCGACACGGTGTACGACCGCGTCCCCTACTTCTTCTCCGACCAGTACGACATGGGGATGGAGTACAGCGGCTGGGCGCCGCCCGGCTCGTACGACCAGGTGGTGATCCGCGGCGACGCCGGAAAGCGTGAGTTCATCGCGTTCTGGGTGAAGGACGCCCGGGTGCTGGCCGGGATGAACGTGAATGTGTGGGACGTCACAGAGCCGATCCAGCGGCTGGTGCGGTCCCGGGCCCAGGTGGACACCGAGGCGCTGGCCGACCCGCACACCCCTCTCGACGGTCTCGTCCCCTAGGGGGCTTCGTTCGGATCGGCTCGGGTCCGCGACGCCCGGCACCTCGCCGCGTCGTCGGACCACCCGAGTACGCCCGGTGCGCGGGTGATCCTCCGCCTTGCGATGCACCGCACCGGACGCCGCGGCCCGGTCCGAGCCGATCCGAACGAATCCCCCTGGGCGTCAGGACTGTCGGTGCGCCACCGTAGAATTCATGCGTGGCAGGACGGATCAACGACGAGGACGTGAAGGCGGTACGGGACGCGGTCCCGATCGACGCCGTGGTGTCCGAGTACCTCCAGCTGCGCAACGCGGGCGGCGGCAACCTGAAGGGGCTGTGCCCCTTCCACGACGAGAAGTCCCCGTCCTTCCAGGTCAGCCCGAGCAAGGGGCTCTTCCACTGCTTCGGCTGCCAGGAAGGCGGCGACACCATCACGTTCGTGATGAAGGTCGACCACCTCTCCTTCTCGGAGGCCGTCGAGCGGCTGGCCGGCCAGGCCGGCATCACCCTGCGGTACGAGGAGGGCGGGTACAACCCCTCCCACCAGCGCGGTGAGCGCATCCGCCTGGTGGAGGCGCACAAGGTGGCCGCCCAGTTCTACGTCGAGCAGCTCGGCACCAGCCCCGAGGCCGACACCGGTCGCACGTTCCTCGCCGAGCGCGGCTTCGACCAGGCCGCCGCGGCCCACTTCGGCGTCGGATACAGCCCCCAGGGCTGGGACCACCTCACCCGCTATCTGCGCGGCAAGGGTTTCACCGACAAGGAACTGCTGCTGTCGGGCCTGTCCCAGGAGGGCCGCCGCGGCCCCATCGACCGCTTCCGCGGACGCCTGATGTGGCCGATCCGCGACATCGGCGGCGACGTCGTCGGCTTCGGCGCCCGCAAGCTCTACGAGTCGGACAACGGCCCCAAGTACCTGAACACGCCGGACACGGCGATCTACAGGAAGTCCCAGGTGCTGTACGGCATCGACCTCGCCAAGAAGGAGATCGCCAAGAGCAGCCGGGCGGTCGTCGTCGAGGGCTACACCGACGTCATGGCCTGCCACCTGGCCGGCGTCACCACCGCCATCGCCACCTGCGGCACGGCCTTCGGCGGCGACCACATCAAGATCCTCCGCCGCCTCCTGATGGACAACGGCTCGGCGCGGGTCATCTTCACCTTCGACGGCGACGCGGCCGGCCAGAAGGCGGCCCTGCGCGCCTTCGAGGACGACCAGAAGTTCGCCGCCGAGACGTACATCGCGATCGCCCCGGACGGCATGGATCCCTGCGAGCTGCGCCTCGCCAAGGGCGACGACGCCGTCGCGGACCTCGTCGAACCGCGTACGCCGCTCTTCGAGTTCGCCCTGCGCCAGATCGTCCTGCGCTACGACCTGGAGACCCCGGCGGGCCGCGCCGCCGCCCTCGACGAGGCGGCGCCCGTCGTCGCCCGCATCAAGAACAGCGGCGCGCAGCACGAGGTCGCCGTGCAACTCGCGGGCATGCTCGGCATCCTCGACACCCAGTTCGTGGTCAAGCGGGTGGCCCAGCTGGCCCGTTGGGCCCGCGACCGGGGCGGCAGGACCCCGGCGCCGTCCGGACCGCGGCCCCAGCAGGCGTACGCGGCCGTCCAGGCACCCGCGGGCGGTCCCGCCCTCACCCTGCGCAACCCCGTCTTCGCCACCGAACGCGAACTGCTGAAACTCGCCCTCCAGCGGCCCGAACTGGTCTCCCCGGCCTTCGACGCGTACGGCGTGGACGAGTTCACCGCCCCGCCGTACGCCGCCGTGCGCCAGGCGATCATGGAGGCGGGCGGCGCCGAGTACGGCGTGCAGGACTCCCAGGAGTACCTCGTCCGGGTCCGTGAGGCCGCGCCGGACGACATGGTCCGCGCCATGGTCACCGAACTCGCCGTCGAGGCGATCCTGCGCAAGACCGTCGACGAGGGGTACGCGGGCGACCAGCTCGTCATGGTCCGCCGCCGCGCCGTCGACCGTCGTGTCCGCGACGTGCAGAGTTCCCTCGCCCGGCTCAGCGCCCATGGCGACCCGGCCCAGCTGGCCGCCGTGCAGAACGAGTTGTGGGTCCTCCAGCAGTACGGGCAGGCGTTGCGGGAGCGGGGCGCGGAGGCGCTCTGAGCGCCCGGGGTCCGGGCACCGGTGCCCGGCCTTCCGCTTCCTGCCGCCCCACTGCCCCCTCACGTGCAGCTTTCAACCAGTTTGAGGTCCGGGAAAGCGCGCACCCGTCCCCACGGTAACCACGCGGTCACGGACCGGACGCAAAAAGTCACCGCACGCCCCTCGTGGCGGCGATGTGTCGTACTCCACACTGGGTTCCGGTGCCTGAGTCCTCGGAGCGCGGCCGGCCCGCACGCGACGGGTTCCCGATCCCCGCGGTTCCGCCACACGACTACGGGATGGACAGCGGCGAGGCCGTCGACCCCATCCCCGACGTACCGCTGCCGCACGCCTCAGCAGCGACATTCCTGGAGGTCGCCCCCGTGCAGACCCAGACCCTCACACAGACCGACACCACCACGGACGCGGACGCCGAGGCGGACGCCGTCACTGCGGTCCCCCCGCAGAGCCGTGGTGCGCACCACCCCGAGACCGGGCCGGACGGCCCGCCGGAACTCGACGGCCCGCCGCCCGGTGCCGTCGAGAGGGAGGCGGAGACCGAGGCCGAGGCCCCCGAGCCGGTCGAAGCGCCCCGCAGCCGCGCCACGGACACCGCCGGGCCCTCCTCCGACCTGTTCCGCCAGTATCTGCGCGAGATCGGGCGGATCCCCCTGCTCACCGCGGCCGAGGAGGTCGAACTCGCCCGCCGCGTGGAGGCAGGACTCTTCGCCGAGGAGAAGCTCCGCCTCACGCCCGACCTGGACAGCCAGCTCGCCCTCGACCTCGACCGGCTCGTCGTCATGGGCCGCATGGCCAAGCGCCGTCTGATCGAGGCGAACCTGCGGCTCGTCGTCTCCGTCGCCAAGCGGTACGTGGGGCGCGGCCTGACCATGCTCGACCTGGTCCAGGAGGGCAACCTCGGCCTCATCCGGGCCGTCGAGAAGTTCGACTACGCCCGCGGGTACAAGTTCTCCACCTACGCCACCTGGTGGATCCGGCAGGCCATGTCCCGCGCGCTCGCCGACCAGGCCCGCACCATCCGGGTGCCGGTCCACGTCGTCGAGCTGATCAACCGGGTCGTCCGGGTGCAGCGGCGCATGCTCCAGGAACGCGGCTACGAGCCGACGCCCGAAGAGGTCGCCGCGCACCTGGACCTGCCCAGCGAGCGGGTCAGCGAAGTGCTGCGGCTGGCGCAGGAGCCGGTGTCCCTGCACGCTCCGGTGGGCGAGGAGGACGACGTAGCGCTGGGCGACCTGATCGAGGACGGCGACGCCGCTTCCCCCGTGGAGTCCGCCGCGTTCCTGCTGCTCCGCGAGCACCTGGAGGCGGTGCTGTCCACGCTGGGCGAGCGTGAGCGCAAGGTGGTCCAGCTGCGGTACGGCCTCGCGGACGGACGGCCGCGCACGCTGGAGGAGATCGGGCGGATCTTCGGCGTCACACGGGAGCGGATCCGCCAGATCGAGTCGAAGACCCTCAACAAGCTGCGCGACCACGCCTTCGCGGACCAGCTGCGCGGCTACCTCGACTGACGCGGCACGTGCCGGTGCCCCCTCCGCCGGCCCCCGGGGCCGAGGGCCGGGAGGGGGCGGCGGAGGGGGCGAAACCCCCTAGTCCACCTCGGCCACGGCCTGGGCGAACTGCGCCTGGTACAGCCGCGCGTACGCCCCGCCGGAGGCGAGCAGCTCCGCGTGCGCACCCTGCTCGACGATGGACCCGTTCTCCATGACGAGGATCGTGTCCGCGTCCCGGATGGTGGAGAGCCGGTGCGCGATCACGAACGACGTCCGCCCGTGAGCGAGCTTCGCCATCGCCTTCTGGATCAGCACCTCGGTACGGGTGTCGACGGAGCTCGTGGCCTCGTCGAGAACCAGGATCACCGGGTCCGACAGGAACGCCCGGGCGATCGTGATCAGCTGCTTCTCGCCCGCGCTGACCCCGGTGCCCTCGTCGTCGATCACGGTGTCGTAGCCGTCGGGCAGCGTACGGATGAACCGGTCGGCGTGCGCCGCGCGCGCCGCCTCCTCGATCTCCCCGCGCGTGACGCCCACCCGTCGCCCACCATCGCCCTTGCCGGAGGCGCTTCGCGCCGCCCCTTCCCTTCCAGCCCCGTACGCGATGTTCTCGGCGATCGTGCCCCCGAACAGCCAGGTGTCCTGGAGCACCATGCCGATGGCGGCCCGCAGGTCGTCCCGGGACATCGAGGCGATGTCGACCCCGTCGAGGGTGATGCGTCCGCCGGTGACGTCGTAGAAGCGCATCAGCAGGTTCACCAGCGTCGTCTTGCCCGCGCCGGTCGGGCCGACGATCGCGACCGTGTGCCCCGGCTCGACCTTCAGCGACAGGTCCTCGATGAGCGGCTTCTCGGGGTCGTAGCGGAAGGACACGTGCTCCAGCGCCACGCGTCCGCGCAGTTCCTCGGGGCGCGCCGCCGGAACCGGGTCGGCCTCCTGCTCGTCCGCGTCCAGCAGTTCGAAGATGCGTTCCGCGGACGCGACGCCCGACTGCACCAGGTTCGCCATCGAGGCGACCTGCGTCAGCGGCATCGAGAACTGGCGGGAGTACTGGATGAAGGCCTGCACGTCGCCGATCGACAGCGTGCCGGAGGCGACCCGCAGTCCGCCGACCACGGCCACCAGCACGTAGTTCAGGTTCGACACGAACATCATCAGCGGCTGCATGACCCCGCTGTTGAACTGCGCCTTGAACCCGGCCTCGTACAACTGCTCGTTCTGCTCGGCGAACTGGGCCGCCGACTCGTCCTGCCGCCCGAACACCTTCACCAGGGTGTGCCCGGTGTACATCTCCTCGATGTGGGCGTTGAGCTTGCCGGTGGTGCGCCACTGCTGCACGAAGTGCGGCTGCGACCGCTTGCCGACACGCGTGGCGACGTAGAAGGAGAGCGGCACGGTCACCAGCGCGACCAGCGCCAGCAACGGCGAGATCCAGAACATCACCGCCAGCACGCCGACGATCGTCAGCAGCGAGTTGACCAGCTGGCCCATCGACTGCTGGAGGGTCTGCTGGATGTTGTCGATGTCGTTCGTCGCGCGGCTGAGGACCTCGCCACGCTGCCGCTTGTCGAAGTAGGACAGCGGCAGCCGCGAGAGCTTCGCCTGCATGTCCTCGCGCATCCGGTAGACGGTCTTGTTGACGGCGCGGTTCACCATCCGCGTCGCCACCGCCATCAGCAGACCGGCCAGCAGGAACGTGCAGAGCGCGAACAGCAGCACACGGCCGACGGCGTCGAAGTCGATGCCCACGCCGGGGGTGAAGTCCGTGCCCGAGAGCATGTCGGCGATGCCGCCCTCGCCGCGTTCCCGCATCCCGGCGAGGACCTCGGACTTGGAGGCCCCGGCCGGCATCTGCCGTCCGATGATGCCCGCGAAGACGAGGTCGGTGGCCCTGCCGAGGATCTTCGGGCCGACCACCGAGAGACCGACGCTCAGGACGACGGCGACCAGCATCACGCACATCGTGACGCGTTCCGGTTTGAACTGGGACAGGAGTCGCTTGCCCGACCCCTTGAAGTCCATCGAGCGCTGGTCGGGGCCGCCCCCGGCCATCATGCGTCCCATGGGCCCGGCCATCAGGCAGCCTCCGCTTCCGTGAGCTGGGAGAGCACGATCTCCCGGTAGGTCTCGTTGTCCGCCATCAGTTCGTGATGCCGTCCGCTGCCGACGATCCGGCCCTCGTCGAGGACCACGATCCGGTCGGCGTCCCGGATGGTCGACACCCGCTGGGCCACGATCACCACGGTCGCCTCGGCGGTCTCCTCGGCGAGCGCCGCCCGCAGCGCCGCGTCGGTCGCGTAGTCGAGCGCGGAGAAGGAGTCGTCGAAGAGGTAGATCTCCGGGCGCTGCACGAGGGTGCGGGCGATGGCGAGGCGCTGCCGCTGACCGCCGGACACGTTGGTGCCGCCCTGCGCGATCGGCGAGTCCAGACCGTTCTCCAGCGTCTGGACGAAGCCCTTGGCCTGTGCCACCTCCAGCGCCTGCCACAGCTCCTCGTCGGTGGCGTCGGGATTGCCGTACCGGAGGTTGCTGGCGACGGTGCCCGCGAACAGGTACGGCTTCTGCGGGACGAGGCCGACCGTCCTGGCCAGTACCTTCGGGTCGATGGTCGCGACGTCCACGCCGTCGACGAGCACCTCGCCCTCGGTGGCGTCGAACAGCCGGGGGACCAGGCCCAGCAGGGTGGACTTGCCGCTGCCCGTGGAGCCGATCACGGCGGTCACCTCACCGGGCCGGGCCACCAGGTCGATGGCCTTGAGGACCGGCTCCTCGGCGCCCGGATAGCGGAACCCGGCCCGCCTGACCTCCAGATGGCCGTGGCGGCGCAGCTCGACGACGGGCGCGGCCGGCGGGACCACGCTGCTGTCGGTGCCGAGCACCTCCTCGATGCGCTCGGCGCAGACCTCCGCGCGCGGCACCATCATGAACATGAAGGTGGCCATCATCACGGACATCACGATCTGCATGAGGTAGGCGAGGAACGCGGTCAGGTCACCGATCTGCATGCCGCCGCTGTCGATGCGGTGGGCGCCGAACCAGACGACCGCGATGGACGACACGTTCACCACCGTCATGACGATGGGGAACATCAGCGCGAGCATCCGGCCGGTCGCCAGCGACGTCTGCGTCAGCTCGGTGTTGGCGCCGCGGAAGCGGTCCTTCTCGTAGTCGTCGCGGACGAAGGCGCGGATCACCCGGTTGCCGGAGATCTGCTCGCGCAGCACGCGGTTCACCGTGTCCAGCCGCGTCTGCATGGTGCGGAACAGCGGGCGCAGCCTGCGCACGATGAGGGTCACGCAGATGCCGAGCACCGGCACGACGGCGACGAGGACCGCGGACAGCGGCACGTCCAGGCCGAGCGCCAGGATGATGCCGCCCACACACATGATCGGCGCCGACACCAGGAGGGTGAACGTCATCAGCGTCAGCATCTGCACCTGCTGGACGTCATTGGTGGTGCGGGTGATCAGCGAGGGGGCCCCGAAGTGGCCGACCTCACGGGCCGAGAAGGACTGGACGCGGTCGAAGACGGCGGCCCGGATGTCCCGGCCGACCGCCGACGCCGTACGGGCGCCGTAGTAGACCGCTCCGATGTTGCAGACGACCTGCGCCATCGAGATGCCGATCATCAGCGCCCCGAAGGACACGATGTAGCCCGTGTCTCCCTTCACGACACCGTTGTCGATGATGTGCGCGTTCAGCGTGGGCAGATAGAGCGTGGCGCACGTCTGCAGGAACTGCAGCAGCACCAGCAGGGTGATGGGCTTCTTGTACGGACTGAGGTGGGTACGCAGGAGTCGTATGAGCACGCGGGGTCTCTCGGAGTCGTCGACGGCTGGGTGATCGGCACGCGATCGGGTGGTGCACCACCCCCTATCGTCGAACACTCCACCCGCGTTACCTCAACCGAATTAACCCGACCGCGGTCCCACGACGGACCCGGCCCCGGTCCTTCGACGGAGGCCGGCGCGACGCTACGGCGCCCCCGGGCCGCGGAACGCCCCAGGATGCGTCTGTTCCCGTACGGACACGTACTGCTGGCGTACGGCCTGGCCCACGGCGAGCTCCTCGCCGGGCTCCAGCACCTGGGCGACCGGCCCCTGCCACACCGGCGGCGTCCGCGGGTCGAGCGCGCCCTGCGAGACACCCAGGGCCCAGGCCGCCTGCCGGGCCGCGCCGAGCGCCGCGTAGTCCGCGGGCTGCGGCACGACGACCTGCGCGCCGAACAGCGCGGGCGCCACCGCCTGGACGGCGGGCAGTTCGGCGGCCGGCCCGAGCAGGAAGATCCGGCGCACGTCGACGCCGCGCCCGCGCAGCACGTCCAGCGCGTCGGCGAGCCCGCACAGCATGCCCTCGAAGGCGGCCCGTGCCAGGTGCTCGGGCCGCATGGACTCCCGCCGCAGCCCGGCGAGGGTGCCCGCCGTGTGCGGCAGGTTCGGCGTCCGCTCGCCCTCCAGATAGGGCAGCAGGACGAGGCCGTGGGAGCCCGGCGTCGACTTCATCGCCAGATCGGACAGGCCCTCCAGGTCGGGCACGCCGAGCAGCTCGGCGGTGCCTCGCAGCGCCCGTACGGCATTGAGGGTGGTGACGACCGGCAGATGCATGCCCGTCGCGTCCGCGAGGGAGGTGATCATGCCGCTGGAGTCCACCAGTGCCTCGGGGTGCACGGCCATCACGGACCCGGAGGCGCCCAGCGACACGACCGCGTCCCCGAGCCCGATGCCGAGTCCGAAGGCCGCCGCCATCGTCTCGCCGGTCCCCGCCGAGATCAGCAGCCCCTCCGGCGTGGTGCCGGCCGCCTCGGCGGGACCCAGCACCTCGGGCAGGGACACCTGGTGCCCGAGTGCCAGTTCGACGAGGTCGGGCCGGTAGGCGCCGGTGGCCGCGGACCAGTAGCCGGTCCCGGAGGCCCCGCCCCGGTCGGTGGTGCGCCGCGCGGGGCGGCCCAGCAGCTGCCACACCAGCCAGTCGTGCGCCTGCATCAGCATGGCGGTGCGCCGCACCGCCTCCGGCTCGGTCCTGCTGAGCCAGCGCAGCTTGGTCACCGGCTGCGCGGCCTGCGGCACGGAGCCCACGGCCTGGGCCCACGCCTCGCGACCGCCGAGCGCGTCCACCAGGTCGGCGGCCGCAACCTGCGCGCGCTTGTCGCCGCCGACCAGCGCGGGGCGCACGGTGTTGCCCTGCACGTCCAGCGGGACCAGGGCGTTCTGCTGCGCGGAGACACCGATGGCCTGCACGCCTTCGAGCAGGCCGCCGCCGGCCGCCTCGCCCAGGGACAGCAGCCAGGCCTGCGGATCCACGTCCGACGGACGGCCGCCGCTCTCGGTGGCCTCGACCGGATGCGGTGCATACCCCTGCCTGAGCACGGCACCCGTGTCCGTGTCGCAGACGACGATACGAGTGAAATCGGGCGAACTGTCCAGCCCGGCGACTATCCCCATGGCGGAAATTCTGCCGTACGACGGGAGGTGGGCACCCCCTAGGTGTTGCTGGTGCCCCAGTCGTCCTCGACCGCACCGTTGCTGTTCCGCTCGCGCAGGGAGCGCACACGCTCGGCTACCGAGTCCGGGACGTGGTCGCCGACCTTCTCGCTCACGGCGTGGAACGCCTTGCCCGCGACCACGCGGCCCTGCTGGGCGGCGGTCTCCGCGGTGTTGCGCACCGCCGGGTTCTGCGCGACCTGGCGTGCGGACTTCTTCAGCTGCTCGTAGCGCTCGCGCCCGGCGCGCGTGCCGAGCACGTAACCCAGGGCCAGTCCGGCGACGAATGTGAGCCGGTAGCGCATGACGGCCACCCTTCCCTTGCGTCGGCATCGGTGTGGAGGGAACCGATTGGCGGAGCACCCCCCTGCTTGCGCTAATGTATGTGTCGCAGCGAGCGCACGCCCCCTGGCGAATACCCAGGTAGGTACGTTCGATGCAACGAGGCAATCCTCCGTAGCTCAATTGGCAGAGCAGCCGGCTGTTAACCGGCAGGTTACTGGTTCGAGTCCAGTCGGGGGAGCTCGATCTCCTGTAGCTCAATTGGCAGAGCAGCCGGCTGTTAACCGGCAGGTTACTGGTTCGAGTCCAGTCGGGAGAGCAACGGAAGAGGACCCCTCAGGGGTCCTTTTTCATGTCCGGGGGAACCGCGCGGAGCATGCCGAAGTCCTCATGGTCATGTGATGCCGACCATCCGAAGCAGGAGATCGTATGAGCGGCTATGCTGCGGCAGACGGCGCGCACAAATGTGCGCGACACGCCGTACGGGGCGGTAGCTCAGCCGGTTAGAGCAGCGGACTCATAATCCGTCGGCCGTGGGTTCGAGTCCCACCCGCCCCACCCAAGGCTTGTTAAGCAGGAACGTTTCTACCTGCGATACAGCGTCAGCCCCCTTCGATGGAAGGGGGTTTCGTCATTCCTGGAGATCGGTAGCTGGCCCGCTGCTGGCCCGAAAGGCGGACGATCATCCACTCGGCGGCACGAGTCGGCCCCGGCCGGGATCGGCGTCCGGCCGGGGCCTGGTCCCGCCCACCCCCGACGGGCACGGGGTACGGGGCGGGCGGGCTATCGCACCGGCGGGGCGTACCGGCTCACGCGAGCCATGCTCGCCTCGTGCGCCTCCACCCACCGCTGGTAGCGGCTCAACTGCGGCGCCGTCTGATGGTCGGGCATGTCGCACAGCTCAGCGTGGACGGTGACGTCGGCGCCGGCCGCCGACCCGGAATCCACGGGGTACGTCGTACTCGGCTGGCCGGGCAGGATGGGCTGGTCGCAGCGTGCGCAGATCATCAGCGTCCGTTCTTCTTGGCTGAGCGTGAGGCGGAGCTGCGACCGCCGCCGTGGCAGCGGCAGTTGCACGTGATCGTCATGAGTGGCGCCTCCCAGGACGGGGCTCCGCGGCGCCGGATGACGGCCGGACCTTGGCACATCGCGTGTTCGTTGAGGCTGCACTCCGGGGTCGTCTCGACGTCTGTCACGGTCGGTCGGCCAGCGGGGTCAGGCCGCGCTGCTCACGGCACGGGGCGCACGCGTACAGGGGGTGGGGCGGAGCGGAGTTCTTCTCGATCGCGTCCACCAGGAGCGCGGTCTGCGAGGGGCCCTTGTGCCAGTGACACCAGCGGACTGTCGGCGCCCGGTCTGTGCGAGCGGCCGGGGCGTGCGTAGGCTCTGCCATGTCGACTCCAACCAGTCGGCCAAGCCCCGGGCCGGTGACACGGCCGCGGGGGTTCTCTCTGTCTCCGGACTGTACGGCAACTTGGTACGTCTTGGTACGTCCTCGGACGGGCTAGGCAGATCTATGCCAGCCCTGGTTGTCCTCTTACGGTCGCAGCATGATCGAGCTGGACCGGGACGCCATGACGCCGCTGTACGTGCAGCTCGCCAATGTGCTGCGCGAGCGGATCCGCGCCGGCGAGATTCCGGTGGGCAGGCGCCTGCCGTCGCAGGCAGAGCTGGAAGTGGAGACGGGCGGCACGGTCTCCAGGCGGACGATCAAGAGCGCGCTGGAAGTCCTGACGGACGAGGGTCTCGTGCAGGGCAAGGGCGTGTTCGTGATCGCGCTCCCCCAGTCATAGGGGTACCCGCAATCCGGGTACCCCTGGACGCACGAAAGCGGCCCCGCCCTCCCACTGGGGGAGAGCGGGGCCGCTGTCATACGTACTGGCGTCGGGTCGGGTCGAGGCCGGCGGACAGCAGGCCGAGGCCGCCGCCGTTGTTGCCGGGCTCTGGCTGGGGTGCGCCGTCTCTGCGGCAGACGAGTGCATCGGGGTCGTAGTTCGGCGCCTGGAGCGAGTAGCCGGACGGGCAGGCCTGTCCGTCGCGCCCGTCGGCGCCGTCCTCGCCAGCAGGTCCTTCAGGTCCGGCCGGGCCCGGTTCGCCCTGCGGTCCCTGAGGACCGGGCGGGCCGGCTGAACCGTCGGTGCCGGGTGCTCCGTCCTGCCCGACGCCGTCCTGCCCGTTCTGGCCTGGAGATCCGGGCGAGCCGGTGGGGCCCGGCGGTCCCGTCTCGCCAGGGTCGCCGGGATCGCCCTTGGCGCCGGGCGGCCCGGGTATGGGCACGGGCACCTGGGCGCGGGCGGGCAGGTTGTCGACGGCCTTGGACGGGTCGGGTGCCTTCGGCGTCTGGCCCGCGGCCTGGACCTGGGCGCGCAGCACGCGCACGTCCCCGGCCAGGGTCGAGACGGCGTTGCCGCGGAGGTTGGCTTCGTCGGCCAGCTGGCTGTACCAGGACCAGCCGATGACGCCGGCGCCGGAGAGCGCGGTCAGCCAGCAGAAGACGGCGATCCACCGCCAGCGTCCAGCGAGTGCCCGTTCTGTACGGGTCACGGATCGCCTCCCAAGTTGATGACTGTGATGCGGAGGCGGGCGATGGTCTCCTGGTCGGTGACGCGCTGGTTCAGCAGCGTTTCGATCCGGGCGTTCCGTTCGCCGAGCTCCTTGCGCAGCCCGTCCCGCTCTTCCTGGATTTGGTCGATCTCCGAGTTCATGCGGGTGGTTGCGTTCTCGCCCCGCTTGCCGAGGTACGCCACCACCGAGCCGGACATGACCCCGATCAGCGCGAGTACTGCGCCGATGGTGGTGGCGTCCAAGGTGGTGGCTCCCTACGGGCGCGGGGTGTGGCTGGCCTGCCAGCCGCTGAGGAACGTGACGGCCGCCGGGGCGACGGCGATGACGACGGGCTGAAGCCACGACGGCAGCGGCTGGAGCAGGCTGTCATCGGCGACCACGGAGTTGAGGACGGCGAGCAGGAGGGACACGACGAAGGTGGCGCTGGTTGCCGCCTTCACCTTGGCCTCTACGGGTGCGGCCATGACGGACCTCACTTCTTGGGGAGCTTGAGCTTCTGACCGGGCGTGATGTCGTCGGCGTTCTTGAGGTGGTTGAGGCTGGCGATGTCGTGCCACCGGTTGCCGTCGCCGAGCTTGGAAGCGGCGATGGACCAGAGGGTGTCGCCGCGGCGGACCGTGTAATCGGTGGTGGGCTTGAGGCGGTCGCGGACCTGGCCGCGCAGCCAGTCCATGCCGAAGCCCTTGGGGTCGATCTTGCCCGGCTGCCATTCCAGGTGGCCGATGACGCTGCGCTCGTCCCAGCCGTGGTGGCGGCAGATCGCGGCGGAGACGCGCTCGATGGCCTCCAGCTGCGCCTTGGGCCACGGGTCCTTGCCGTCGCCGAGGTTCTCGCACTCGAAGCCGTAGAAGTGCCTGTTGCCGTCGGTCGTCGCCTCGTTGTCGGCGGGCAGCTTCGTCTCGTTGATGACGGCGCGCAGGACGTCGTCGTCGCCCAGGCCGGCGTGGTTGGCGCGGCCGTAGCCGACGAGGTGGACGCGACCGTCCTTGGCGATGACGCCGTGGCACAACGGGCCGGGCAGATCGGACCGCCCATCACGGCAGATCTTCACCGTGGCCGCCGTGCCCTTGGTGACGGTGTGATGGATCATCACGCCGTGCACCGGGCCCCACGGTCCCTTGTGGTTGCGGTTGTGGTGCTCCCAGTCGCCGACCTCGACGACGGTGACGCCCTCATTGCGCAGCAGCTGCGCGAACACGGACGCCTTGGGCGGTGTGGCCATGGGCTCTCCAGGCATGAGAAAAGCCCCGGCCATCAGGCGCGGGGCGGCAGGGGTGGGCGGGGCCAGGTGGTGGCGAGGGGGTCCTAGTTGTCGATGATGAAGCCGATGTGCAGCCGTAGGTTCCGGGTGCTGGATCCGGCGATGTCGCTGTAGGCGGTGCGTAGCGTGCAGACGCCGTCCGTACCGATGACGAAACCGCCCTCGGATGTGCCGTCGTCCCACGGGCCATTGATCGTCCCGTTTGTGGGGCGCCACCCAATGGGCGCGGTGCAGATCTGCACGTCGGGTGTGATGTTGCCGCTGGTCTGCGTGATGGTCGCTCCGGTGCGGAGCAGGTACATGTCCAGGACGATGGTCCGGCCCGACCGGTAGCCGCGGAAGTCGTTCACCGTGAAGCCGCTGGCGGCGACCAGACCGGAGTTGGTGGTGGTGACGGCCGGCCCGTCATTCAGCCTGCTGGCTGTGATCTTCATTCCGGGCACCCACAGGGTCACGGCAGGCCTCCTTAGAGAGCGACGATGGCCGGGTAGGCGAGGACGATGTCCGTGCTCGCGGTCTGCGCCTTGACGATGCCGTTGCGGGCCCGCAGCACGGTGAACACCTGCGGATTGACCACGGCGAGGTTGTCGTAGCGGACTTCCGGGTTCGTGTTGGTGTTCCCGGACGCGGTGATCGACCGGACGCCGATGTAGGACGCCGTCGTGATGTCGGTGTCCGTCGTGTCGATCTGCCAGTCCGGCGGCTCCGGGTCGGATGCCAGCCACGTCTTCGCCCGAAGGGCCGTGCCCTTGGCCTGGAAGCGGATCCGGAGGAACGTGCCCGGGGTGTGGGTGGTGGTGACGTTGTACGAGGCCACCGTCGATTCGACCGTCGCGACGCGCTTGCGGATGGTGAGGATCAGCGCGTTGGCCGTGGTGAACTCCAGCCTGGCCATGTACAGGTTGTCGCTGTCGATGTAGCGGCCGGTCAGGCTCCCGAACAGGGATCCGCCGGTTGCTGTGGCGCTGGTCGTGACGCTGCCGTAGTAGTCGAAATCGGCGAACGGGAAGTCGGTGAACGAGCGGCGGGAGACGTTCACGGACGCCAGGACGTGCTTGCCGTAGCCGCTGCCCACGCTGTAGTCCGCTGCCGAGCCGCCCGAGAAGGACCAGACCTGCCCGGAGTCCGCAGTGCCCCAGCTGCTGGAGATGGTGCGCGCGAACGTGTCGGTCAGGCTGTTGGAGATCGCGTTGACCGTCATGACTTCGCCGCCGGCGCGGATGTCGAACGGCAGCTCCGCCGGGTCCGTGGTCCACGGGTCGCCGTCCGTGGTCAGGACGGTCAGGGCGGTCGCGGACGAGGTGGCCGCGGCGGCGAGGCTGCAGCCGTCGGTGTCGGCCCACCCGTACACCGGGTCCTCGACGATGCCGATGTTCCACGGCCCGGCCGGGGTGCAGTTCATCTGCACGTCCCAGTCGATGGGATGGCCGATGACCTCCTGGTAGCCCTGCATGAGCAGGTCGATCGGGCCGGGCGGCAGCCATGCGGGCGGATTGGCGATCTGGATGCGGTCGCCGGACTCGAGCAGGGTCACCGTGTCGATGAGGCTGGGCGCGGCCGCCAGGTCGAGGTTGACGACCGGGTAGCGGGACTCGTCCCAGGTGCCGAGGTGCATGTTCCAGTAGGCGTGCGGCTCGGCCTGGTCGTCGTCGTACAGGTTGAGGGTGAGGGACGTGTCGTACAGGCCGACGCCGTTGGGCGGGGCCTGTACGGACAGCGGGCCCTCGTCCAGGACGGCCCTGCCCGAAGCGCCGCCGTCCCGGGTGACCGTCACATCGTTGCGGACCTTCTGGTCGTCGTCGACGGGCTCCAGCGGCGGCGCCACATGACCGGACGTGTTGTAGTCCAGGGCGAGGCCGACGGGCTGGTTGTACATCGAGTTGCGGTCGCGGTAGGCGAGGCTGACCGCGTTGCGCCGCTCGTAGAGGATGCCGCCGTCGGCGTCCGCGGCCTGCTCCAGCAGGGACAGCAGGGTGTCGATGCGCTGCGGGCCGACCTGCTCCTGGACGGTGGGGTCGCCCCACTGACCGAGACGGACGCCTTCCTCGGAGGCGAGCCGGCTCATGCGTGCGCCGGCAGTCTCTCCCGCCCACGCGTCGATGGCCTGGTCGAACGCGTCCGAGTCGTCGGTGCCGAACACGGAGATGTGCCCGATGGCCATGCCGTCGATGTCGGAGGCGTAGCCGTCCGGTGGCGAGGCCACGCCGGTCGGGCGGCCCACGGTGCCGGTGAAGCTGGTGGAGAAGGCTCCCGCGTCGCCGCCGACGTCGGTCCATCGGATCTCCCAGACGACGTTGCCGCCGCTCTGTGTGACCGCGAGCCGGACCCGGATCCACTGGTTGAACAGGTCGGTGCCGGTGGCAAGGTCGTTGGAGAAGACGGTGGTGCCGTCGTCGTCCTTGCCGATGATGCGGGTCAGGTCGTTGCGGGTCTGGACGTACCACTCGCGGACGGTGCCGGTCGACAGCACGCGCAGGAACGTCCTCAGCGTCGTGTTGGCAGTGTCGAGCCGGTAGACCCACTCGACACTCCACTTCGTGAGCGTCGTCGACGGCGCCGGCACCCGCCCGTACATGTCGCAGGCGGTCGGCGTGGACGAACTGATGGTGGGCAGGGCGCTGGAGCTCGCGAGCGAGTCGACGCCCGCCCAGTTCGCCGGCTTCAGCTGCAGCGGCTTGACGCCCGCGATCGGCGAGTAGGCGGCCCTGGCGTTCTTGCCCTCCTCCATCGGCCAGTACGCCAGCGGGGCGAACGCCGGGATGCGGCGGCGCAGCGTGGAGTCCAACGCCTTGGCGCCCTGGCCGAGGCGGCGCATCAGGCCCGCGGCTTCGATGGGTACGCGGATGTCCTTGCCGGACACGTCCCAGCGGGACGGCCAGCTGGACACTTCTCCGATGAAGCGGGTGCGCCGGTTGCTGATGGCCGTGCTGCCGGCCGTGTTGACGGTCCAGGTGCGGCCCGCACTGTCCGCGAACGAGGTGGCGGCGAGGGCCTGGGCGGTGAAGTCCGGGTTCGCGACGACAGTGCCGCCGATGCCGTTGCGGATCTCTGCCGCATGGACGCGGCCCGACGGATAGGTCATGACGGCGGGCAAAGCCCCGACGCGGACGGCGGCCGTGCTGTTGAAGATGGACGTGGTGCCGGCCTGGACGACCGGGTCGCCGAGCTGTGTCCACGGTCCGGCGATCGTCGGCGCCGTGTAGAAGACGATGGTGCGGCCGCCGGCGCCGTTGTTGACGTCCAGGGTCGCCCGGACCGCCAGGCGGCCGTTGGCGGGCACGACGGGCTGCGCGGTGGAGCTGGCCCCGACGACGTTCGTGCCGTCCGCGGACCACTCGAAGTACAGGCGGTTGTTCCGGACCCCGAAGAACCACGACTTGTCGGCGCCGGCGCTGCCCAGCTTGCCCATCAGCTCGGTGGTCTTCAGCCCGTCGGAGGCGTCCAGCCAGTTCGTCAGGAAGCCGTCGAAGCGGACGTCGATGTCGCCGGTGATGTCCAGGGCGGCCACGTCCGGTGTGGAGGCGTAGCCGTTGCTGTTGCCCGGCAGCTCAAGGAACGGCGTGCCCGCCTTCACCAGGACGCGCAGGAGCGTGTTGCGGCCGATGAGCCCGTAGTAGGGGGACAGGGGGTTGCGGGGGCTGTACTTGCCGAGCCGGTTGTTGAAGGTCAGCGTGCACTTGCCCGGGTCGGTGCGGGCACCCTCGTCGGCCCGCCCGCGCGTGATGGTGATCTTGTCGGAGGTGTAGACGTCCGCCGTGACGTCGGTCCAGGTGCCGCCGATCCAGAGGGCGATCTCCACATCGAGGGGGGTCTGGGGGAACACCACGGCGGACTCCCTACTGCCCGAAGGCGGTCTGTACGTTGCCGCGTCCCTTGACGCGGGTGAGCTTGCGCAGGAAGCGGTGGAAGTCGTCCTCGGCGCCCGCCGTCTCGAAGCGCACCACGACCGTGCCGCCGCCCGCCTGGGCGCCCATGAGGGGTGCCATGCCGGTGGTGAGCGGCGTAGAGGTCTGGACGACGCTCGGGTCGACGAGGCCCGTCATGGCCTTGTCGACGACGCCGGCGTTCTTCTCGATGCCCATGGCGACACCAGCGGGCACCCAGTGACCGATCTGGTCGGCCATGAGCTTCGAGGGCGAGCCGATGTGCAGGAACGACTTGGCCGCGTTGACCACGTTGGACTTCACGAAGTTCTTGACCTTGGACCAGAGCCAGCCGCCCATGCCGGCGATGCCGTTCCACAAGCCCTGGATGACCGCGCGCCCCTTGTCGCGCAGGGCGCTTCCCATGCCGCTGACCGCCTTGGAGATGCGGCCAGGGATACCCGAGGCCCACGTCATCAGGGCAGATGCCTTGGACGACGCGGCGTCTCGCATGGACTGGAAAGCGGAGGACGCCCGCGCGCGCAGCGCACCGGCCAGACCGGACAGGGCGGCACTGGCACGACCGGGCAGTCCCTTCACCCAGTTCACCAGCGCCGTCATCTTCCCGACGGCGTAGTCCTTGGCGGAGCCCCACCAGGAGGCGAACTTTCCCGGGAGGTCGGAGAACCAGTTCAGGACGCCGCTGATCCAGTCGACGGCCGCCTTGGTGCCGGTCTTGATCGCGTCCCAGACGGTGGACCACAGGGTCTGGAACCAGTCCGTCTTGGTCGCGATGATGACGATCACGGCGACCAGCGCCAGCACGGCGAGGATGATCCACGTGAGCGGGGAGGACAGCAGCGCCGTGTTCCACGCCCACTGGACGCCGGTGGCGATCGCTGTGGCCGCCGACCAGACGGCTTGGGCTGCGGCCCACGCCATCATGCCGCCCTTGATGGCGAGGATCGCCAGGGCCATCCCGCCGAAGATGTAGGCGAGCGGCTCGAAGACGGCCTGGTTGTCCATGGCGAACGCGATGAACGTGCCGGAGATCTCGGCGAGCTTGGTGACCGCCTTCCGCTTGAACCCCTCCAGGGCGGCCGAAGGGCTGTCGCCGACCGTCTTGGACATCTTGTCCGCTGCCCCGCCGACCTGGCCGAGCGCGTCGACCGCCGTGGACGGATCCAGGGAGTAGAGCGCGTCGCCGAGGTCCTCGGCCTGGGTGCCGAACAGCTGCACGGCGGCCGCGGACCGCTTCACCGGGTCCTTGATGTTTCGGAGCCGGTCGAGGGTCTCGTCCAGGGCTTCAGTTGCGCCCTTGCCGCCCTTGCCGATCTTTGTGGCCATGTCCTTGGCGTTCAGGCCGATCGCCTTGAAGCCGTCCGCTGTCGTCTTCGAGCCGTCGATGGCCCGGATGGAGAACTCCTTGATGGAGTCGGCGACGAGGTCGGCGTCGCGTGCGCCGCCCTTGAGGCCCTGGGACAGCAGGCCCATCGCGGTCTTGCCGTCCAGGCCGAACTTGCGCCACTGGGTGCCGTACTCGTTCACGGTGTCCAGCAAGTCATCGGCTTTGTTCGCGCCGGTCTGCATGCCGCGGGTGAGGATGTCGAACGCCTCGTCGGCGTTCTTCGCCAGGCCCGTCTTGAGCATCTGCCCGACGGCCGCGGTGGTCGGGCCGACTTCCTGGTCGAACGTCTCCGCCAGCGCGAGGGCCTTGGTGGTGACGCCCTCCAGGCCGCCCTTGGCCTTCGAGGTGTCACCGATGTTCTGGTAGACGCCCCTGATCGCGTTGTTGACGTCCTCGGTCGATTCGCCCCACGCGTTCGCGTACACGTCCGAGGACACCTTCGACAGCTTCGCGGCCTCGGCCGGGCCGACGCCGAGCTGCGCGGCCAGCTTCGCGTTCGCCGCCGACATGTCCAGCGACGCCGCGATGCCGACGCCGAGGCCACCGGCGACGCCGGCCGCGATGCCGGTGGCGGCCTGGTCGAACTTCTCCCGGACCTTGCCGAGAGTCTCCGTGGCCTGGTCCCGGGCAACGAGGTTGAACACGAGTGAGGTGTCGCTCATCCCGCCCCCTGTGGTCAGGGGGCGGCTAGCGCCCCGACTTCAACTTCTCGTTGGCTTCGTGCTGCGCCGTCTCGTAGGCGTCCAGCCAGCCCAGTGCCTGGTCTTCCTGCTCCACCGTCATCAGGCCCCACTCCCAGGGCCGGATGTGCAGCAGGTGCGCGGCGTCGCCGAGCCGCCTCAGTCGGCGATCGGCAGACTCGCTTTTCCCTCTTCCTCCGGGTCCTCGAACGCTTCGTCGATCTCCGCGTCGAGCTTCTCCAGGACGGCTTCGAGCTGGTCGGCGGGCACGGTGTCGACGACCTGCTTGCGCATCTCCAGCAGCTCGCCCTTGGAGTACTCCAGGTCCAGCTCGTCCCAGGCGAAGTCGACGTCTTCGTAGCGGATGCCGGCGTGCTCCCGCTTGAGGTACATGAACAGCAGTGCGCGGCGGCACTGGCTGTGGCCCTGAACGACGGCCTTGGAGAAGTCGGCGAAGTTCTTGCCCGTGCGCCGTTCGAGCATCTCCCGCTCGGCGCTCATGAGCTTCTTCGGGTTGTACTTCCAGCGCTTCGGCTCCTCCGAGCCTTCGGGCTTGTAGACCAGATACACGGGTGTCCCCCTATCGGGCCCGGGACGCGATGCGCCGGGCCATGTCTTCCATCGCCTGTTCAACGGCCTGCTTGTAGAGGCCCTCGCGGCCCCGGAACGCGCGGTCGAACCACTCCAACTTGCCGCGCTGGTGCGCCCACACTTCCCGGTTGCCGTACACGGGGTGGCGCCAGCCAGAAGCCCTGTTCGTGCGCTTGGGCGCGTTGGCGAAGCCGCGGATGTTCTTCGTCTTGAAGGCCTTCACCCTGGCCCCGGACCAGCGGCCGCCAAGCTTCACCTCGGGCCGGATCTTCCGGGCGATCGAGGTGCGCAGGGCAGGCGTCGCGCCGTGCAGCGACACCATGCCCATGATGGAGTTCTTGGCCTGCTGCGCCCCAGGCTTGAGAGCGTCGCGCATGTTCTGCGCGAGCTCCTTACGCAGCTGCTTGCCGTCCTCCTCGGCGCGGATTGCCCGCACCACGGCCGCGAGGCCGTCGTGCGTCTCCACGCCGAGGGAGAACGGCGGTCCGCCTGCCATCAGGTAGTGCCGCGGGTCACGGCCCCGGAGGTGGGGAAGCCGAGCGAGACGGTGGCCTCGTCGCCGACCGACCCGGTGATCGGGTTCCACCCGTTGATCAGGATGTTGCCCGTGTACTTCGGGTTGGCGGTGGACGCGGCACCCTGGTCGGCGCGCACCTCGAACGGCACGACAGTGCCGAGCAGCGGCCACATGATGGCGTCCAGCTGGGAGGCCGCGAAGTCCTGGAGGAACTCGCACGACAGCTCGGCGGACTTGAGGCCACCGAGCACTTCCTTCCAGCCCAGGCTGGCGTAGTTGGTGACGTCCTTCTCCTCCACCTCGACCGTCAGCTCCGCCTTCTTCGTGAAGGTGTTCAGGACGTTGGAGTTGATGGACAGGAACTCGGCGAGCAAAACCATCTTGGGCACGACGGGCCCTCCTTTCAGGGCATGACACAGAGGCCCACGGACGGGCCGGACAGGTGGGTGACGGGACGCGGCTACCGGATGCCGAGAGCGGCCGCGAAGAGGAACGACGGCGTGGTGCCGCTGATGGTCCAAGCGACCTGCCACCACGAATCCGTGATGGCAGTGCCTGCGGTACGCAGGATCTGCCCGCCCACCGCGTTCGCCGCGGCGAACGTCAAGCGGGTCGTCGGGGAAGCGAAGGTGTTGTCCACGCTGGACTCCACCCGCGCGGTAATGCTCGGCGTAGTGCCGGCCACCGACAGGACGTGCAGCGCGGCATACAACCTCTTGCCGGCCGGTACGGCTCCGAGTTGCAGCGCCGTACCGAAACCGGTGGTGGTGCGCGCGGTACCGGGAGGATGGGCGAACTGGCCGCGCACCAGGGGCCAGCTGCTCTTGGCCGTGCCGGTCCACGGAGCGACCTCGCCGACCGCGTCGCCGAGCTTGTAGTCGGAGCGCAGAGCACTGGTGAAGTACGCCAGTGCTCCGACGCTGGCGTCGTTGTTCGCGCTGACCGACCACGGGCCGACGCCGCCGACCTGCGCCCAGGACGCGTCGTCGACCTTCGTGGCGTCCAGGGCTTCCCACTGCCCCTCGCCGGAGATCTCCGCGGAGGCCAGTCCGCCCATGACCTCCTTGTAGCCCTGGGAGGCGTAGTTCGTGGCCTCCTTGGTTTCCACCTCGGAGGACAGCTCGATCTTGTTGGAGACGCTGGTCAGGTCGACGCCGACCGCGAAGCACCTCACATTGGTGAGGACGGTCTTAGCCATCGTCGCCCCCCTTCGAGCGGCTCCTGTGGCTGCCCTTCGACGGCTCGTCGCGGACTTCCTCGGCTACGCCGGAGGCCACCAGGTGCGCGCCCTGCGCCGTTGGCACCTCTACTTCGGCGCCCTTGGCAGGCCACGGTTCGCCGTTGAGCTGGGCGCCCTCGGGCATCTCCTGCGTAATACGGATCTTCATCAGGTTCCTCCCGGGCCGATGACTCTGACGGCGAGCTCCGCGCCGACATAGCTGGCGCCGGCGTGTTCGTACCAGCGATAGCCCTGCACACGCTGGAGGTGCAGATCGTCGGCCAGGCCCCCGAGCGCCAGCTCTCCGGGGGCGCCGCGGGCCACCTCGATGGCTTGCTTCAACGAGGCCTCACCGACCCCGGACAGCAGCGCGTCCAGGATCCGCTGGGCGGACCGGTCGTCGGCGCGGCCGGCCAGGACACGGCAGGTGAACAGCAGCTCGTCGAGGCCGCGGCCCATCGCCTGGTCGAAGTTGATGTCGACCTCGCCGACGAAGAACACCGGGGTGACCACCGAGTCCGGCACGTAGCCGAGGCACGTGAGCTTTCCGATGCCGGTGGGCAGGACCACGGTGCGCACCGCGTCCGCGATGGCGTCGCGGATGGGGGAGATCTGCACGGCCGCCCCCTATCCGAAGCCGGGAAGGATGTACGGCTCGATCAGCGCCCACACGTCCGGGTCCCGGCGGCTGAGGTTGCGCACGCCCCACTCGGCCGAGCCGATGATGCCCTCGGGGCTGTCCTTGCGCTTGTAGAGGCGCGAGGCCTGGATCAGTGCGGCCTCGGTGATGTCGTCGGGCACCGCGGGCCAGCCGAAGCGGGCGGTGATCCGCACGCGGGTGGTCGAGGTGCCCCAGGAGCCCAGGACGCGGAGCAGGCCGGTGATGGGTCTGCCGTCCGCGAGGGCGTTGTCGGGGCTCGTCTCGTAGCCGGTAAAGGCTGTGAATGAGGCACCCGACCCGGTCTCGACGACCAGGCCCGTGGTGCTGCCGATGTCGTCGACGAGCAGCAGGTCGCCGTCGTCCTCGCACACCACGCGCCCCTGCAGGCGGAACGTGCGCTGCACGGCCGACGAGTCCAGCCAGAAGCGGCGCCCCGTGGTCTTGTCGATGCCTCGGGATGCGGAAGCCAGCGCCGAATTCAGCAGCGTGTCCCGGCTGGTGTCGTCCGCCTCGATCCCGAGCTTGGACTTCAGCGCCGCAAGGGTGCCGTACTCGTTGGCCACGTCACGCCTTCTCGGTGCTGCTCGCCCGGCGGCCCTTCGGCGGCGTCGAACGCGACGTGGGCGCACTGGACTTGCCGTCGGCCGTCGGCTTGTAGCCGTGCAGCCGGAGCTGTTCGTCGACCTGGGCGACGCGGTCTGTCAGGCCGCTCTGGACCAGGCCCTCGCGCTCGCGCAGCAGCGCGGCGACCATCGGGTCTTCGGTAGCCATGGCTTGCTCCTGGGAGTTCGTGGGTGGACCACGAGGGCCCGCCCCTGGAGTGGAGCGGGCCCTGCGCGGTGAGGGATCAGACGCCGGTGAAGGCGGGCGCGACCAGACCGGTGCCCGTGATCTTCTGGGCGTGCGGGTACCGGGAGTGCGTGTATGCGGCGTAGCCGTACACGACCATCAGCACGCCGAGGCTGGCCGCGGCCGGCTGCTCCGCCCTGATGTACATCGGGGCGCTCGGGTCCTCCCACAGGTGGCACTCGTTGCGGTCCGCGACGTAGATCTCGTCCTGGTTGGTGCCCGCACCAAGGTTCGTGACGATGTTGTTGTCGACGATCACCGGGGTGCCGTTCGGCAGGACGCCACGCACGCCGGAGCCGTAGGAGTTGGCCAGGTTGTTGCCGCCCATCTGTGCGGCGATGCCCGGCTGGCTGATGAGCGGCCACGTCGAGGACAGGCCGTTCTGGAGCCAGTACCAGCGGCGGGAGTGCATCACGACGATGTTCTCGCCGGACGCCTGGTCCAGCATGGCGCTCTCGACACCAGACAGGCCGGCGACGACCTGCGGGTACGCCTCGACCACCTTCGGAGTGCCCGAGGTGTACGTGATGGTGGTCGCCGAGGCAGCCAGGCCGGTCGACGCCTGGTTGAGCAGCGTCGAGTCCAGCGTGGTCGCGTAGCGGCGGAACAGGTCGTCCAGGACGATCGGCTCCACGCCGGCGCCGCGCTCGATCGCCTGCCGGGACAGCGTCTGCTGGCCCGCGATCGTCTGCACGGGGATGGTGAGCAGCGTGTCGTCGATGTCCGTGCTGGAGACGTTCGTGTTCTCCGACGCCTGCAGGGCGGTGCTCGTCGCCGTGGTGATCCGCGAGATGTTCACGCTCATGCCCTGCGCGGGCAGGTCGTGCCGGCGGATCGCGTCGGCGAACGGGCGCCGGGCCGCGGCGGCCGGGGCGTACAGGTCGGTGAGGTACTGCGGGACCACCAGGCCGGTGAAGGCGCCGGTGGTGACGGCGCGCTCGGTGACGTCGGGGCGCTCGACGCGCTCCTCGTCCATGTGCCGGGCGAGGCGCTGCTGGGCCCGGTAGTCGCCGAGGAACGCGGCGGCCACGTCCTGCTCGAACAGGCGGCCGCGCCGGTCCTGGTCGGGCCGGTAGGTGCGCTCCTCGCGGCCGACGCGGGCGACCTGGTCGTAGGCCGGGGCCCGGTTGGCGGCCGGGACGGTACGCGTCTGGAGGGCGGCGAGCTCGTCCTCGCGGACCTGCTCGGCCTCCAGGCCGGCGAGGGCTTCCTGGCGACGGGTGACCTCGGTGTCCGCGGCGTCGCGGCGGGCGACCTGCGCGGTGACCGCGTCCTCGGTGAGGTCCTCGTCGGAGCGGAGCGCCATCAGGGCGTCCTGCTCCTGCTGTCGGGTGGCGATCGCCGTCTCCAGCGCGGTGCGCGCCTGGGCGATCAGCTCGGCCAGAGTCATGGCCGGTCCTCTCTGTTGTCGTTTCCAGGGGCGCCCCGGTCCATGACAGACGGCCACCCGAGGCATGGCGCCGGGTGGTCTCGTGCGCGCAGAGCGCAGGGCAGTAACTCCCGCCGGACGGCGGGAAGATCAGGGGGTCAGCGGGCGAGCGCGATCTCCAGCAGCGCCCGGGCCCGGCTGTTCGCCGGCGCGGCCGCGGGCTGACGCAGGCTCGCCCCGGTGTACGGGTTCGCTCCGTAGCCGACGATCGCGACGTCACCGCGGTGGATGTCGAACCTGTTGATCCGGTACTCGGTGTAGTCCGGGCTCCACTGGCCCGACTCGATGCGGAACGCGAACGACATCTCGTCGACCAGGCCCGCGCGGAGCTTCGGCGCGATGTACGCGACGTCGTAGTCCGCGGGATCCAGGGCGGGCGCACGCACGTCCAGGCCGTTGGCGCTCTCGGTGAGGAACAGCGTGCCGGTGGTGGTGCGGGCCATGCGGCGCAGCTGGTCGTGGCCGAGGACGAGCGGCACATCGAGGTCCGCGCGGGCGAGCGAGTCGGCCCCGGCGCCCTCAGTGACGATCTCGGTGTAGGGGCCGAACGCGTCCCACATCTCGTAGCCGGCCTCGTACACCGAGGCGCGGCCGACGAACTCCAGGGTCCCGGAGTCTCCGCTCTCGCGGACCTGCACGCCGGACAGCGCGGCACGGACGGTCGCCCGGGCGCCGGCGTGCTCGGCGCAGCGGCGCTGCGAGGGACGGTCCGCGCGCTGGCGGATGTTCTGTGCCCGTTCGGCCGCCGCGGCGGCGAGCGCGGGTGTGGTCATGGCGTAGCTCCCGGTACGGCGGTCGTGGGTGCGGCAGGGACGGACCGCGAGCCGAACAGCCGGTCGAACTCGGCGAGCTGGTCCTCGGTGAAGGGCGGCAGGTTGTCGAGCGCCCGCGCCTCGGACGGGGCGAGCGTGCGGTTGGTGATGCGCTGCCCGATCGTGCGGGTCCGCGCCTCGGGGTCCATGCGCAGCAGCGCATCCGTGTTCAGCTTCACGAACCGCGGGCCGGCGACCAGCTTCCGGCTGAACGCGTCCTCGCGTCGGCCCACAGCCGGACCCAGATTCATGATCAGGAACTGCAGGTTGCGCTGCCCGATGTTGGCGTAGGTGACGCTGCTGCCGGATACCGCGGCGTCGATCAGGTCGCCGGGGCAGCCGAAGAACCGCGCGATGTCGGACGCCCCGTACTGGCGGGCCTCCAGGAACGAGGACTGCGACGCCACAGCCTGGATCGGCTTGTACTCCCAGTCCACGCCATGCACGAACAGGCCCGAACTGTCGACGGCCGCCTTGAAGTTCTCGCGGGCGATGCGGGCCTGGTCCTTGTCGACGGTCTTCGAGGTGTTCTTCAGCTCGGCGAGCGGCACGGCGCCGCCGGCGAACCAGTCCATGGCGAACTGCTGCGCGGACAGGGTCTCCTCGATCGTCCATGCCGCGTAGGCCACGGGGGACAGGCCGAGGGGGAGGCCGGCCACGGTGTACTGCTTCTCGTGCCAGACCTCCCACGGGTCGTACTCGGCACCGTTGATGACGAACTTGGTGATCGTCGATCCGGTCCCTCGCACGGTGACCGCGCCCAGCTCTGCAAGTTCGATCCGGCCGGGCAGACCTCGTCCGTCCGGGCCGATGACTCCGGTCCGTTCGGTGATCAGGCCGAAGCAGTTACCGCCACGGTCCAGGTCGAACTCGGTGGAGTACATCCACTCCCGGATGCCGACCTCCGAGCCGCCAGGAGCGATGAGGACGGGAGGCTTGGGCACTTCCACCTGCATGCCGTTGACGTAGCGGTAGACGTCGATCGGGAAGCTGGACATCAGGTCGGCGCGCAGCCTCAGGCACGCCCACACGGCGGAGTTCCTCAGGGCGCTGTCGTTGGTGACGTGCACCCTGCTGCTGCGCCTCTCGCGGGCCTGCGCCAGCAGATCCTGGGGGGAAGTGACCTGCGCGTCCCGGGCGAACATCCGCTTGAGCCTTGATCCGACCCCCACGGCTCACCCCCTCTCACGCGAACGAGTCCGCGATGTCGTAGTCGGCGATCACGTGAGGACCGCGGATGAGGAGCGCCCAGCGTGCGAACGTGGCCGCGCAGAACGGGCTGATCTCGGTCAGTGAGCTGGTGCGGTCGAGGGTCCAGGCGTCGCCGTTGCGTCGCGTCCGGGCACCGTTCACCGCGGCCGTCAACGGCACCTGGTCGAGGTGGACGACAGTGCCCTGGTTCATGGCGTCGGCCATCTGCCCGCACGCCTCGATGATGTCCCCGGAGCGCATCACGGCCAGGTCGCCGCGTTCCGGATGTTCCTTGTCCTTGGGCACGTCGATACCCGCGGCCACCAGGTCGTCGATGAGCGAACTGGCCGGCGCCCCCGACGCGGCGACGGCCACAGCCACCGGCTTCCACAGGCTGTGGAGCTTCACCATGGCGGGCACCACCCAGTCCGTTCCCGGGCGGTACGCCACGACTTCCAGGTGCACTCTGCCGTCAGGGCGCAGGGAGGCCGCGCTGATCGCCGCCCGCTTGCGGTCCTGCGACACGTCCAGCGCCAGCGCCACCGAGGCCGCCACCGGCTTGCTGGCCGCGTCGGCCGCGCCCGCCCACTTCGCCTTCGGCACGTTCGGGTCCGAGGGCGGAGTCGGCTTCCGCGTCCGGTTGAGATAGGCCCGGTCGAACTCGGCCGGGTCCATCTTCTCCAGCTCGGCCGCGATGACCGCCTCGGTCACCGTGTGCCCCAGCGCGGGCAGTGTCGCCCGCCACGTCGCCGGGTCCGCCCGGTCCATGTCCTCCGGGGCGAACCACTCGAAGTACGCCACCCGCGGCCGCGCCGTGGCGGCGTCCTCGGCGAGCGCGTCGTAGAGCGCCTCGACCAGCGCGCGGCCCGTCTCACGCTTCTTGTTCAGCCACACGCTCTTCGTCGTGCCGCCGGCCGAAGCCCACCACAGCTGGGCCATGGCCCGGGTGAGCATGGCCGGGCTGAACGCGCCCTCCAACCGGTCATCTTCGTGCGCGAACGCTTCGTCAATGAACCCCAGGTCGAGCGTCAGGCCATGAGCCGCCTTCTCCGTGTTCGCCGTGATGCCCATCTTGGAACGCGTGCGGCCCCACAGGATCGCCTCGTTGCCGTTGCTCTTCCGGATGCGCGCCATGCGGGCCAGGTCCGAGCCTGAGATCTTCTCCCAGAACTCGTCCTCCCACCGCTGTCGCGCCATGCCCCGCGTCTGCGCCGCATACACGATGGTCTGCCGCGGCCACGCCAGCGACCGGTGGACCTGGGCACCCAGGCACAGCTCGGTCTTGCCCTGCTGCCGAGGGACGCTGATGCCAACCTCGCGGTGCGCGAACAGGCCGGTCTCGGGGTCGATCTCCAGGGCGACGTCGGACACGTACTTCTGCCACGGCATCGGCGGGGCGCCGAGCTTGGCCATGACCTTCCAGAGCTTCGGCCCGAGCGACGGCCGGTCCGGGTGCCGCGGCGTCCCCCAGCGCGGCGGGCACTCCAGGCCGTACCGCTCCTTGAGGTCCTCGGCGAACTCAGTCGGGGGAGCCCAGGTCTCCGAGGTCGTCGTCATCGTCAGCGGCCCGCCCCTCCAGCAGCTGGGCGAGCGTCTGCCGGAGCTCGCGGGTCAACTGGGGGAGCAGCTTGTCGTCCTGGGCGACAGGCTCCCCGCACGTCTCGCACTGGCCCGTGGCCGCCGCGTCGATCCGGCCGGCCAGCGTGTACGCCAGCTCGGACAGCGACGGCTCCACGCCGACCAGGTCACCGAGCTGCTCGACGTCGCTGCGCACGGCGTCCTCGACGGAGCCCATAGCGCCCCCTTCCAAGATCGTTCCCAGGCATCCGGACCGGGGGGAGAAAAATGAAAGGTGGGCGCGGGGTTGAGAAGACGATCTTTCCTAAAAATCTTGGAAGATCTCAGATCATTTTGGATTTGATCAATCCGATTTGATCTCGATTCGTGCCTCTGACCTGCGCTTTTATTGCGTTGTCATGGGCCTGCGAACC
Source organism: Streptomyces siamensis (assembly GCF_039543605.1). Taxonomy (NCBI): domain Bacteria; kingdom Bacillati; phylum Actinomycetota; class Actinomycetes; order Kitasatosporales; family Streptomycetaceae; genus Streptomyces; species Streptomyces siamensis. The sequence goes on from NZ_BAABKB010000002.1 coordinate 792,882, forward strand.
AGTCGACCGACGTCACCAGCTGCACGACCTCGGCGAGCGGGCGGTCGCCCTTCTCGCTGTTGCACTTGCGGAGGCAGACGGGGCAGCCAGCCACGCCGTGGATGGGCGCGAGGTTGTCGGGGTCGAGGCGTGCGCCACCCTTGCTCACCGGATGGATGTGGTCGGTGGTGTCGGACGCATCGTGGCCACAGACGATGCACACGTCGGACTCGCTGAGTATCCGGGCGCGCAGTTGCCGGTACTCGTAGCTGGTCAGCTCGCTGCGGTCTGTGGCCACGTCACCCCCTGCGTCAGGGGCAGAGCGTGCCCTTCAGTGCAGCGTTGATGGCCTTGGCCTCGGCGTCCGTCACCTCATGGTCGGAGGTGGAGAAGCGGGCCTTGGCGGTCATGTCGGCGTTGCCGCCGCCGCTGATGGTGGAGCACTGGTTCCGCGCGTTGTCGACGGCCTTGTCCTCGTCGGTGACGATCGCGGGGTTGACCGCCCGAAGCGCACGGAGGAGCGCCGCACGCTTGGCGGCATCGGGCTTGGGCGGGATGCCGGCCGCCTTCTCTGCGTCGCTGTTGTCCACGGGCTTCGATGCCTTCGGTGAGCTGGCCTTGGTGGGCTTGGTCTTGGCATCGCTTCCGTCATCGCTGCTGCTGCAGCCGACGAGCGTGATGGCGAGTGCGGCGGTGACGGCCGCGATGGTGATGCGGGTGCGCATGATCCCCCCTGGGATGTTGGTACTGAGGGGACATCATGCACCAAGGCGGACACGACGAAGCCCCAGCCGGGGGGACCGTAACTGGGGCTTCGTCGTGCGTCTGTGGTGCCGGTTGAGGGCACAGTTGTACACCCGGATCGTCACACAGTGGCTGACCTGCGGTCAAGCAGCAGCGCGGGCTTGGCGTTTGGCGACGAGTGCGGCGACGTCGGTGACGGCGAACCAGGGGTGGCGTTCGGTGCCGCCGGCCCTGCGGAGGCGGCCTCGGTAGACGAGGTTGCGGACGGCGCCGGGGGTGGTGTCGAGGGCTCGGGCGACGTCGCGGGTGCTGTAGTAGCCGGGCGGGATGAGCTCGGTGTCCATGACCCAATGATGCGGCAGTGAGTGAGGCTGTGGTGGGCGCCAGAGAGGCCGTTTGCGGGGGACATGGCGTCCCTCGCAAGTGGCCTCACTGCCTCACTTGATCGCCGTTTCCGCTGATCAACGCCAGTGAGGCGGGGCAGTGACCATCACAGTGGAAAGTCACTGCCCACTGCCGGGTCACTGAGCCTCGGCGAGCTCTTCCGCGCGGCGTTCGAGGGCCCTCTCGACGCTCTCCAGCTTCACCACGGGGTAGCCGTCGAGGGTGCCGGGCTCTTCGTCGTACTCGGCGAGCAGGGCCTTGAGGCGGGCGCCGTTCCAGTGCTCGTACACGGCGTGATTGCGGGTCTTGAGCCGGTGCACGACCTCGGTGGTGCGGACTCGCCTCTCGCGGCCGACAGCGGCGGCCAGGTCGGCGAGGTGGTCGACGTCCTGGACGACCTCCAGCTTGTGGACGGTGGCGACGCCCTGGCGGCGGGCCTTGGCCCGGTCGGTGAGGACGACGGCGTCGTCTCCGGAGAGGAAGTAGGTGCGCACAGTCACGGAGGTCTCGCCGGGCTCCATCTTGACGCCACCTGCGACAACGAGGGTTCCGCGGTCGAGGTCGCGGCGCAGCTTGTGCGGTGCGGCGCCGGCGTCGACGGGCGCTTCGCCGAGGGCCATCTTGGCCTGGGACTCGGTGCCGAGGACGAGGGAGCCGCGGACGTGGTTGCCCTCGCGGGACCGCTTGGGCAGGTTCTCGTCGGTCGGGTCCTGGGTGCCCTCCCAGATGGTGACGTTGACGGCGCGGCCCTGGTCGTGGATCTTCTTGACGGCCTGGAAGTAGCGGCTGGTGGCCTTGCTGCCGCCGTAAGGGCGGCCGTCGGGGCTCTTGGCGGCGCAGCCGTAGGCGACTTGGGCCTCGTCGACGATGAGGACGATGGGCCTGAACCGCGGGTCGGTGCGGGCCATCTCCCTGGTCACGCCCTCTGTGGAGCCGGACTCTTCGAGCAGGGCGATGCGGGTCTGCATCTCGTCGACGCCCCACTCGACCATGTCGGTGGCCTGGGCGACGTGGGCGTCGGTGGGGCCCTGGATGAGCAGCTGCGCGAGGCCGAGGAAGCCGCGCCAGTCGCCGACGCCCTTGAGGTCGGCGATGTAGAAGTCGACGGTCGGGTCGAGGGCGAGCCATAGGGCGAGGGCGCGCAGGGCTGCGGTTTTGCCCTGGTTGGACAGGCCGGTGAGCAGGATGTGCCGCTGGAAGACGCTGAGGTCGACCAGGTCGCCGCGCAGGTTCTGTCCCCAGGGTGCGGCGCCGGTGTAGTAGTCGGCGGTCGCGTTCTCGTCGAGCATGAGCGGCGAGATGCCGATCGGCTCGTCGAGGGCGCCGGAGTCGGCGATCCACAGGCGGACGGTGCGGGGCTGCGGCGGGATGGTGATGAACACCTCGTGTTCGTGCCGGTTGAGGTTCTCGGCGAGCTTGCGGCGACGGTTCTGGATCTCCTCGGTGGAGACGCCGGAGGGCAGGTGTACGTCGACCTCGACGCCGCAACCGGCGGTCTTGATGGGGGACAGCAGGGCGGCGCCAAGGTCTCCCATGCCTTCAATGGCCTTGCGTAGGGCGGAAATGCCCAGGTCACGGAAGGCGACGACGACGATGGACGGGGTGATGGCGTCGCCGTAGATGCGGGCGGAGGCGGGCAGCGCCCACTGGGGGGCGGTGTGCTGGTGCTGGCCGATGGCCCAGACGGCGGCGAGGCCGATCCAGGGGGCGAGGGCGAGGCCGGGGCCCCAGATGACGCCGGCGATGATGGACACCCATCGGACGAGGTCGGCGACGGTCTCGAAGGGTGCTGCGACGTCGGTGATGTCGTGGTTGGCCCAGGCGAGCAGGATGCCGATCAGGAGCAGCAGGCTGGCGCCGCCCGCGGTGGCCGCGCCGATCGCCTTGGGCGCCTGGAGGGCGAACTGCAGGAGTTCGATGCGCCGGCGGTGGCGGGCGGCCCGGAAGTCCTGGCCGCGCTGCTCCCATTCCTTGACCTCGTCGAGTAGGCCGGCGGCTTCGGCGGCGCGGATCATCCGCTCGTACCGGGACGCTGTCCTGCCGTCCCAGATGCGGCGTCCTACGACGCGCGTCCCGCCGAGGACGTAGGCGCCGTGGCGGACGGCGAGGCGTCCTGTGGCGCGGACGCGGTCGTCCTTCAGTGCGGCCTTGGTGATGCGTAGGTAGCGGGCGCGGCGCCGCTCGGGACGGGTGGAGGACGCCTTGGCGGTGGTTGCGTCCTGCGCGTCCTGCGGGGCGTCCTCTGGCGTTTTGATCAGCGCAACGGTCATGCTGGGCTCTCCGGTCGTTGTGCTCTGGCGGTCGGGGCCCGGGGACGGCCTCTGCTTGGTCGTGGTGCTGCCGTCCCCGGGGTTGAGCTACTGGTAGCGGCGGAGCTCGCGTTCGATGCGGCGGGCGGCCTGCTCGTGCTCGTGCATCTCGCGGCGGGCCTTGACGCGCTCTGGGCCCTTGCTGGTGCGCATGGTGGCCTTGGCGCCTGCGGCGGCCCGGCGGGCCTCGCTCAGGCGCTGTTCCAGAGCCTTGACCTCGGCTGCTCCGCGTTCCTCGGCCCGCTTCTGGATGCGGTCGACCTCCCGCTTGATGCGGTCGTCGATGGTGTCGACGTTGGGGTCGCCGGCCATGGACTGCTTGAAGGCCCTGGCGGAGAGCCACGCCATGCGGCGCTTCTCGGCTCCGGTGTACGAGGCGGGCATGGTCAGCGTCCCTTCTTGACGTCGCGCCACATGGAGCGCAGGACGACCAGGCAGATGGTGAGGGCGACAACGGCGAGGGCGAGGACGGCCGCGAGGATCGCGAATCCGAGCACGACGAACGCGATCGCCACGACCAGCACGGTTAGGGCGAGGACGCCAAGGCATCCGCCTGCGATGTACGCGCCCCACGGGTGGACCTTGATGGGCTGAAGAGGCTGTGTTGCCTGCTGGGCAACGGAGGAAGGCCCGTAGGGGGCAGGCCAGGCCGCGTACACAGGGTTTCCGGCAAGGTCGTAGCCGATCTGCTGCCGCTCGATGGGCTGGTTCACGTCGTCCACCTCCTCAAGCGCCGGGCGATGGCGGGGCGAGCCGCGAGGCCGAGGCCGAAGGCGACGATGACGGGCTTGGCTGCGAGGGCGGCGGTGAGCGACAGCGCGGGCGGCCACAGCAGCAGGACGCCGAGGACGGCGCCGAGGAACAGGGCCTTCATGTCGGCACCCCCACCATGACGTTGGGCAGCTGGTCGGGGTGGAACAGGTTGTGTCCTCGGGCGTCCTGGGAGTGGACGGGGATGCGTCCTGCGGCTACCCAGTTGCGGACTGTGGACGGCTTGATGCCGTAGTGGTCGGCGACGTCGGAGGACGTCATGAGGGGCGGCTCGGGACGCGGCCCGTCCTCGGCGTCCTCGGACGTCCCGGCTTCCAGTTCGGGCGTCCTGCCCGCGTCCTGGGCGTCCTCGCGTTCCAGGGTCACGGTGGGCCGCGGGCGGGCGACGACCGGCAGCAGTCGGGCACCGGCGGGCACGACGTCCGGAGCGGCCGGGACGCTCGGGACGGTGGCGGACGCGGTCGCGTCCTGCGTGTCCTGTGCGTCCTGGTGTGCGTCCGGCGGGCTGGCCGCGAGGTGCAGGAGGTGGCCGACGACGGCCGGGGGCACGAGGCTGGTGACGGCGATCAGGACGGGCTGGTCGGCGATGACGTGCCCGGTGGTGATGAGGTGCGACACGACCTGGGCGGCCATGGCGAGGGCGAGGGCGAGGCAGGCGCCGATGATGGCGGACCAGCGGCCTCGGTCGCCGGGGCGGCGGGTGGAGGCGACGGCGGCCGCGATGCCCGCGTAGGCGGACAGGACGATCGGCATGCCGAACGTGAACGGGTCGGCCCATCCGGCGGTCTCGGCGAGGTGGTACTCGCCGGGCGCGCACATCAACAGGGCGACGCCGAGGACGATGGGCCGTCCGCCGGCGGTGAGGCCGCGGACCCACAGCGGTGCGGCCGTGCGGCGGCCGGCTGCCGGGGCGGGGCGGCGGAACCAGCGGGCGAGCGTGCGGCGGATGCTGCTCATCGGGCTTCACCTCGGATGTGCTCGGCCTCGTCGGCGAGCCGGTCGAGGGCGTCGAGGTGGGCGCGGGTGGTGGCCGTGAACGCGCGGAGGCTGGCCGGGTCGAGCGTTACGACCTCGGCGTCGAGCTCCACGGCGACGATGGGCAGCGGCTCGTCCGCGAGGGCGGCGTAGGGGGCGTGCGAGATCCAGGCGCGCAGGTAGGTGACGATGCCGAGGCTCGTCTCGAAGCTGGCGGCGATCTCGGGCCCGTTGTGGGTGAGGTCGGGCCGGAACTGGGCGCCGCCGTGCGGGTCGACGCACCAGTCCGGCTCGTCGATCTCCAGGGCCTTGGTCGTCAGGACGTTGACGACGACGCTGCGGGGCTCGGTGCTCACTGGCCCTCACCGGCCTCGGCGCGGACGGCGCGGAGCAGGATGCGCAGGGACTCGCGGACGGCGAGGTCGTTGCGGCTGTTGAGGGTCCGCTCGGCGAGCTCGACGGCGACGGCCAGGTCGCTGTGTTCGGCGGCGGGAAGGATGGTGTCGTCCGCGATTGCGGGCATGGCAAGATCGGCCATAGCCGGATCTCCTCCTGGTTACGTCAGGAAGTGGGCTTCGGTCAGGCCCTTGGTCGGGATTGCCGTCCCGGCCTTGGGCCGTCTTCAGTTGTGGGGTGTAGCTACGCCTGCTTGTTCTTCAGGGCGTTGATGGCCCGGCTGATGCCGGCCCGGGTGACTCCGAGTTCTCGGGCTACTGCTGCTTGGCTGCCGAGTTCGGCTTCGCCGTCGATGAGGGCTTGGGCCCGTTCGTCGGTGGCTTCTTGGTAGGCCTTCTGTGCGGCGGCCTGCTTCTGGACGGCGGCGTCATGGCGCTCTTTCCACGTAGTCACGTCCCTCCCTTTACCGGAAGCGGCGACTGCCCGACAAGCGTAACCAGGGGTGGCGACGGCCGTCAACACCCCTGGCGACGTCACGACGACTCCTGACGCCGCGCCCGCTGGAAGGCCTCATGGACCAGCCGCTGCGCCTCGGCGAGGTGACGGGCGCAGATCTTCAGGTCGGCGTTCGGGTCGACCGCCTCGCCCGTGCACTGGTTGCCGCGCCCCGACAGCACGCGGCAGGTGATGATCCGGTCAGGCATCCGTAGCCTCCCTCGGCTGATAGTGCAGGAGCAGCAGCAGGTCCTGCTCGCCCTTGTACACGCACTGACACCAGTCGCACACGACGCTCGTCTGCCCTTCCCGGTGGCGCAGGGTCGCCCCGCACACCACTCCGGAGGAGTCGACGGAGACGCACTGCCCGATCGGCCGGCCGCGGTCCTTCTTGCCGCCGATGATGGACAGGGCGTTGCCCTCCAGCTCGCGTACCTCGCGGGCCAGGTCGCCGGCCCCGGGATAGTTCGCGGCGAGCCACTCCAGCTGCATGCCGATCCATCGGCAGGCGTGCATGACGCGGTAGTCGAGGCCGCCGGTGATGGCGGGCTCGCCCCAGCCGCGCGCGGACTGGATATCGGAGCGCCAGGACTCCAGGACCAGAGCGATCCCTCCATGCCGCAGGTCGAGGACGACCTCGTTGAGGGGCAGCGGGGGCGTGGCGTGGCTGGTGGTGACGCGCTCGGCGGCCGGGCGGCCGGTCGGCGCGAGGTACAGGCCGAGCTCGATGAACAGGGCGGGCAGCCGCTGCAGCCGCTCGGCGAGGGCGAGCACGTCGCCGGGGCACAGGTAGCCGTGCTCCAGCTGGCGCTCGCACAGTCCGCACTGGTTCACGGCTGCTCCTTGCTGTCGAGCTTGTCCAGGGCCCGGCCGAGGTCGCCCATGGCCTGGAAGTACATCTGCAGTAGCTGGTCGATGACCTTCATCAGGTCGCCGATCACAGCCTCGGCGGGCACCCAGGTGAAGCCGCCGTCGACGTGGTTGAGGGCGGGCATGGTGTCGTCGTCGGGGTCGATGAAGCGGTCGAGGGCGGTGCGGACGACCTCACGCAGCTCATCACCGGCAGGGGTACACGTCAGCGTGTACCCCTCCGCGTCGGGCCCGTTCACACCCGGCTCCGCTGCTGCAGCCGGTACAGGCGGAAGCTGCTGAGGTAGAGGTCACCGACCGCCTTCTTCCTGGTGGCCGCCGCGGCGGCGTCGTTGCGGCGGGCGTCCTGCGCGTTCCACCGCATGTGCAGCAGGTTCATCAGCTGCGAGCCGAGGGCGATACCGACGGCGAGCATCTGCCATTCGTTCGGGGTCATGGCGGTCTCCCAGGCCTAGAAGGGGGGCTCGTCGGAGTAGCCCGCGGGCTGCGCGGCGGGCTGCTGCTGGGCGGGCGGCGTAGATCCCCAGCCGCCGCCCTGCTGCTGGCCGTTGGCGGGCTTGGCGCCGGCCCACGGGTCGTCGCCCGGGGTCCGTTCGCCGGTACGGACCCCGCCCGCCGGGTTCTTCGTGACCTTGGCGGTGGCGCGGGCGAGGCTGGCGCCGACCTCGTCGACGTCCAGCTCGTAGACCGTGCGCTTGACGCCCTCACGGTCCTCGTAGGAGCGCTGCTTGAGGCGGCCCTGGACGATGACGCGGACGCCGCGGGCGAGGGACTCGGCGACGTTCTCGGCGGCCTGCCGCCACACCGAGCAGGTGAGGAACAGGGACTCGCCGTCCTTCCACTCGTTGGCCTGCTTGTCGTAGACGCGCGGGGTCGAGGCGACGCGGAACTTGGCGACGGCCACGCCGGCCGGGGTGAAGCGGAGCTCGGGGTCATCGACCAGGTTGCCGACGACAGTGATCACGGTCTCGCCTGCCATGGCGGACTCCTTCGGTTGGGCTTACGGGATCCCGTAAGCGGACTGACCTGTGGTTGTCTGGGTGGGTGGCCGCCCCGGTTCCCGCGGGGCGGCCGTTGCCGTGCGGGTCAGGCAGTGGAGAGCGGCCCGTATGCCAGGGCGACCTGGAGGTAGTCGACCGCCTCAAGCGGTGCCACCCGGTCGCCGTGGTGGCCGGTGATGAGCGCCGGGCCGTGGACGATCAGTTCGGTGCAGTCAGGGTGGTTCTGGGTGAACCAGGCGATGAACCGGTTGCGCGGCCGCTCGCCGAGGCCCTCTTCGTCCATCCACAGGTGCAGGCCGGGCGCGAGCTTGACGTGCTCGATGAGGTCACAGCGGAGCACAGCGGCCGCGTACTCGGCGAAGTGCTCCGGGTCGGCGGGCAGGTTGAGTTCGACCATGTGGCTGTCCTCGGTGATCAGGACGGCGTCAGGCTGTCCGCTGCCCATCTCTGCGCCGAGCTGGGCGAGGGTCTTGGTAGTGGTCACTGGTTCTCCTTGATGGGTGCGGGCGGGAAGGTGAGGACGACGCGGACCGAAGCCCCGCCGAACTCGCCGTTCGCTGCGAGTCCGATCCACTCGTCGTCTTCGTCGGTGCTGCCGGTGACGGCCAGCTCGGTGCCGAGCAGTAGGGCGATGTCCCCGGCGAGGGCCTCGCGCATGTCGCCGCGGCCGACCGTCCACGGGATCGCCACCAGGACGGCGTCCGGGGTGACGGTCAACTGCGGGTGCACGCCGTACAGGTCGCGGAGCGCGGCGAGGGACTGGCTGAGCCGGGCGGCCCGGGTGAAAGCCAGGCGGGCTGTCTTCGCGGTGCTCACTTGTCCAGCCCGTAGTAGTCGCGGACGGCGGCGAACATCTGGTCGACCTTGGCGTGGGCGGCGACGGCGCCGATGGGCGCGTGGTCGGCGAGCTTCCGCATGCCGGCCTCGTCGACGACGGCGCGGGTGCGGCCGAACGTGTCCGTGATGGTCTTGGTCTCGATGCCGAGTTCGGCGCAGATCGCCTTGACGTCGGCGTCGGTGAGATCGCTGGTCACTGCTCCTCCAGGAGGTCGGTGTTGACGGCGCCGCCGACGGTCACCCACAGGACTTGGGCCTGTGCGCTGGTGAAGTCGCGGCGGCGGGCCTGGTCTTCGAGCTCGGCGTAGGTGAGGCCGAGCCGGGCGAGCGAGGTGCGGACCGCGGCGTGGAACTCGGCCTCGGTTACCTCGATCACCACGTCGTCGAGGTCGTCAGCCGTGGGCGGCTCGCCCACAGCTGCATTGCTCTCCCGAGCACGCAGGTGGCGAAGCTTCTGTGCGTGCCGGTGGGCGAGGCCGCGCTGCCGGGCGGCGTTGAGGGCTGCGCGCCGACGCTTGGCTGCTTCGGCCCGGGCGCGGGCGGCGGCGATCTTCTCGGCCACCACGTCGTCGACGTTCACGGCGCATCGTCCGAGTGGCAGATGCGGGTGAAGTTCTCGCCGCGGGTGGCGTCCTCGGCGTATCCGTCGGAGTCGGCGACGAGGGGGGTGCACGTGCCCTCAGCGTCGAGGGTCCACGCGAGGATGGGGCGGAAGTCGGTGTCCCCGGTGTCGGTCTGGATCTCGGCACGCCACCCGTCGCCCGGGATGACGCCGACGAGCGGGGTGTCGGCCTTGCGGAGGCCGGCGAAGTTGCTCCAGGTGTCGGCGTCACGGAGACGTCCTGTCTCCATGTCGGCGACCATGGCGGCGCCGTCATCGCCCCAGGCGATCACGGGCTTGGCGCTGAAGTGGGCGCGTCCGTTGTTCTCGTGGCGGTAGCTGGCTTCGTAGCCGTGGGCGGGGATCATGTCTCTCCTTCTCGGGCAGTCCCACCGGTCCCGCGGCTCCCACTTTTCCCACTTCCCACCCCCCTAAGAGAGGGGGGGTGGGTGGGAATTTGGGCGGGCCGCTGGGAAGAAGATGGGAAGTTGGGAAGTTCGCAGGTCAGGGGATGCGAGGTAGCTGGGAATTAGTTGGTGAGGGTGGGAAGTTGGGGCTCTCGGGCGGGGAAAATTCCCACAGCGAAAATGGGAAGTTTTCTCACGCTGCGTCACCGTCCTGTGCACTGGCGGTAGCGGAGGACAGGCGCCAGCTAGGCCGGGTCTCACTGCCCGTCTTGACCAGGTAGCCCAGCCGTTCGAGCTTGGCGACCGCCCGGTAGACGGTGCTGGACGCCATCTCGGCGACGTCGACCAGGCGGGCCCGAGACACCGACTCGGTCGGGAACACCTCGTGCATCACGTCGAGGATCCGCTGCTCGGTCTTCGAGAGCTGGTTCTCCTCGGCCGGGCTCGCCGTCCGGTTGATGAGGACGCAGGACTCAAGGACGGGCTGCATCTTGAGGAAGACGGTGTCGAAGTCCTCGACGTCCTTCTGCTTGTCGCACTGGACCTCGACGTACTCCTCGTTCTTCGTGACCTTGATGATCGAGGTGGCGGCGCCGTCGAACGCGGACGCGCCGCGCATGTTCTCGCCGTTGCGTCCCGAGTGGTGGATCAGCAGGACGCACGCACCGGACGCGCCCCGCAGCGCGTCGGCGGCTGACACGACCTGGCCCATCTCGCCGTTGTCGTTCTCGTTCGCGCCGACGGTGCAGCGGGCCTGCGTGTCGATGACGATGAGCGCGGGGCGCATCTCCTCGACGAGCAGCTCCAGCGCCCGCAGGTCGGTGCCGTGCAGCAGCTGCACGGCGATCGGCAGGAATGTCACGTCGTGCATGCGGATCGCCGTGTGGCGTTCCCATGCCCGCACGCGGCGCCGGATGCCGGATGTGCCTTCGGCGACGAGGTACAGGACGGTGCCTTTGCTGACCTCGTGGACGCCGGCCCAGGGCAGGCCGTTGGCGACGCAGCCCGCCCAGTCGATGCCGACGAAGGACTTGCCGGAGCCGGGCTTGCCGTAGATCCAGGCGAGGGAATCCCGAAAGAGGATGCCCTCGACGAGCGGGACGGGGTCGGGCAGGTCGTCGAGTCCGTCGGTGTCGACGCGCGCCGACCGCAGGACCGCGAGCCGGTCTTGTACGGGGTTCCCTCCCGGGCCTTCGTGGTCCGGTGGCTCCTCGGGCGGCTCCTCGCCGAAGAGGCGCTCGAAGTCCTTGTCGAAGGCGGTGCTCACGCCGCGTACCCCTTGTCGCTGGGCCGGTTGGCGGCGCTGTCGAAGGAGGCGCGGGCCTCGGAGTCGGTGAGTCCGACGGCCGACGCGGCGTGCAGCAGTGCGGCCTCGGCCTCGGCGAGGTTGATGAGGCCCTGCGCGTCCAGCTCGTGGGCGCGGCAAGCGGCGAAGTAGAAGGAGTTGTTGCGTCCGTGCATGCGGTCGCCGGCCACGGAGTCCATGACGTGCTGGACGAGCTGGTCGACGGTCCACATCTTCCCGCCGCCCGGACGGCTGGCCGTCCGCTTCCAGAACGGGTGGCGCAGGTCGCCGGGCCGAACTGTCGGGCGCGGCGCCGGTGCGGCTGGCCGCTCCTTGCGGGGCAGAAGCGCAGCGGGCCAGGCGATCTCGGGCTTGTAGAAGATGTTCCGCGTTCCGGGCCACTGGTAGCGGGCCCCTGATGAGTGCATGGACGGGGCGAGCAACACGTAGCCGTTGTGCTTGAAGTCGATCCCCTCGAACGGTTCGCCGGGCAGGTCGAAGCCGGGGGAGAGGTACAGCATGTGGAGGCCGTCGCCGCCGGTGATCTGCATGGTGGTGCCGGGCAGGACGCCGACGCGTTCCTCGAGCCTGCACAGCGACTTGTAGCCGCCGTTGCGGGGGTCGACGTCGATGACGGCCCACCCGTTGAGCTTGCAGGGCGCGCCGATGTTGGCGTCGGGCTCCTCCGTCCACCACTTGCGGACGAGTTCGATGTCGGTGGTGGCTGCGTGGAAGCCGTGACAGGTGGGCACACCGCACTGGCATTCTTCGGGTCGGTGCTGGACATACAGGCTGCTGTTCTTGTCGCAGCGCGCGCAGTTGGCGTAGGGCGTCTTGTTCCGACGGACGCGGAACACCTTGATACCGGCGGCGGCGTAGGTCTCGGCGGCGGCCGGGAGCTCGGCGGGGATTCGGATGCCGACGTTCACGAACTGCTCTCTTCTACGAGCTGGATCAGTTGGTTCGTGGGGTGCTGGCGGGCGCCGCGGGGGGATGTCGGCGCCCGCCAGCGGTCAGGCGGCCTTCCGCTTGGCGGCGGCGACGTCGTCCGCGAGGGCGAGGATGTGCGCGCACCAGATGCGGGCCTTGGCCTGGGCGGAAGGCCCGGTGGGCTGCTGCTCCAGGTCGTGGCGGATGGAGTCGAGGCACATCTCGTGCAGTGCCTTCTCCGCGGCCCGCTTCACGTACAGCTCGTCGTGCGTGGCCTTGGCCCCGTCGACGGCATCGAGGTCGACGGGCTGCTCTACCGGCCACTGGCCGGGACGGTGCTGTGTCACGACGTCTCCTCGCGGTGGATGGGCCAGCCGGGGCCGGGCGGGAATTCGTCCAGCCCCTGCAAGGCGCGCGGGGTGTGGGCGGGGCATCGAGGACCGGTGACGTAGAGGCGGACGCCGTCGACTTCCTTGCAGTGGTGTCGCTTCTCGCCGATCCAGTGGGTGCATTGGGGGCGGGCGTCGTCTTTCACGCCTGCCCCCGCTTCTGCAGGTCGCGGACGAGCTCCCTCATGAAGTGGAACCGCTGGACGGGGTTCTGCCCCTTGGGGACGACCACGAGGAACGTGCCGTCTTTGCGGGCTTCGCAGAAGACGCCCAGGCCGGCGTTGAGGTGGGGCACGCCTTCGCAGAGGCTGGCGGTGTCCAGCTCTTCCAGCTCGATGCCGAACGCTGCGATGAGCTGCGGGATGAGCACGGTGGCGGCGTACTCGTTGACGAGTGCCTCCATCCGGTCGGCCTCGCCCCGCATGGTCTCGATGCTCGCCAGGGCCTGTGCCGCGGTGACCACCTGAAGGTCGCCGAGGTTGGCGTCGCTGGCGGTGACCAGCATCTGCTGGCCGTCGTCGAGGTCCATCATGATCTCGACGTGCCGAAAGGTGCTGATGCTCTGGTCTGCCGGTACCGGCGTCGCCTTTGTCGCCGCTGAGGGACGTGCAATAGTTGCCATGAGGACGTTCTCTTTCCGGCGGCGGCACTGATGGGGTGGCTAGACCCCGGGTGCCGCCGTCTTGCTGGTTAGCGCTGGTGGATGGAGCTGTTCTCGTCAGACGGGGCCGGGTGGCTAGACCTGGCCCCGTCGTTGTTCTCCGGCGTGATCTGCAGGACTCGAAGCAGGTCCTCGGTGACCACGCGGTACGCCTTGCCGGCGCGGAGCACCTTGCAGGGGAACTGGTCGGTCCTGGCCAGGGCATAAGCCGTGGTTCGACCGATCCCGAAGGCCCGTGCAGCGGTCTCCACGTCGACGGCGGCGGGAAGCGCGAGTAGCTCACTCCGAGTGAGTGGGCCGCGCACAGTAGCCGTTGTCATTATTCGTGGCACTCCTTGCGGAAGTTGTCTCCTGAGGAAGTGACCCGAGTCTGAACCTCTAGTTCTGGCCGTGTCAAGCGCTGTTGTCTTGTGCGCTCACAGATCCCGTGGGATCGTTGCTGAATCCTGACAGGTGGTGCCGAGTAGTCCGACTGCATCCACCCTGTTCAGGGGGGTTCGATTGGTCCGCGCACAGATCCCGTGGGAGTCTCGCTGCCATGACACAACCGCCCGCCCCCGACTGGTCCACCCGCCTCGCACTCTCGGTCGCGCGTGAGGTGCGCCGTCACCGCCAGGCCCAAGGGCTGAGCGCACAGCAACTTGCTGATCGATGCGCCCAGATCGGTATGCCGATCCAACGGTCCGTGCTTGCGAACCTGGAGAGCGGCCGGCGAACGACGGTCACGATCGCCGAAGTGCTTGTACTGGCGCACGCGTTGAACGTGCCGCCTGGCGTACTCCTGTTTCCTGTTGGGCACGACCAGAGCGCCGAAGTTCTGCCTGACTCCTGGATTGAACCGTTCGCCGCCGTTGAGTGGCTGGCGGGGCGGACGTTCTTCAGCCATGACGCTTCGGATGATTTCTTTGATACTCCGCTAGGCATGACGCGCATCCATCAGGATGCTGCGAACAATCTGCGGAGGGCTATCCAGGCCAAAGAGCAAGCGATGCACGAATTTTCTCGCCTCACGGTGCGGCATGAAAAAGATCAAAGCACTTACGACGCGCTGCAAGCTGAATCGGAGCGCGTGCGCGAGAGGCTGAACGAGATCGCTCACGCGGCTAAGAATGGGGAAGAGTACGACTTCAACGAGAGCGAGCAACTTGCCGAACGTCACAGGATGCTCGTGAAGCAGGCAGACGGGGTTGCGGAGGCGGCCGCGACGTTGCGATATGCCCAGCAAAGGCTCACATCTGCTGAGTCTCGCGTGAGCTCGGCTGAGGCGGCGCTCAATGAGATCCGCCAAAAGATCAAGGGTCAAGGTTCCGTGCCACCGCTCTTGCCTCGCAAGCTGCTTTACATTGACCCCGAATCCCCTGCGCATGAAGATTGGCCGGCGAAGCGGGCCGACTCGTCCGATGTCGCCGCCCAGGGCGTCCTAGTGGAAGCTGATATTTCTGCTTCCGGCGAAGTTACATCGGGCGAACAGGTCGATATGATCATCGCCGCTTCCGGGGCGGAAAAGGAGAGGATTCGGGAGCTACTTGACGAGCTTGCGCCTAGGCTTTCAGAGACAATCAACGAGGCAGTCGAAGAGGCGTTCCGACGGCGAGAACAGAAAGAGAAGTAGATGCCCACATCTCGCCGCGCTGGCGGCATCAGTAAGCGGTGTGAGTGCCGCGGCCCGGACGGCAAGCTGCTGGGCAAGGCGTGCCCCCGGCTGCCGAGCAAGGGCCACGGCGCTGTGCAGCTGCGGCAGGAACTCCCGCTCGACGCCGAGGGGAAGCGCCGGCCGTTCCGGCGCACCGGCTACGCCAACGTGAAGGACGCGCAGGCAGACCTCACGAAACTGCAGGCCATCCTCGACCTGCCCGGTGACGACGAGGACGCGGCCCGCCGCGTCGGCGACCTGCTGCAGAACGTCATGCGCGACCGCCTCGACATCCCCGACGCCTCCGAGGTCTCCCGACGCATAGGCGTCGGCGTGCCGCTCGACGGGGCCATGACGGTGGGGGAGTGGCTGGAGACCTGGGTCGCCTCGAAGAAGACGAAGACGACCACCACGAACGGCTACCGCTCCCACATCCGCGTGCACCTCCTGCCTGGCGTCGGGCACTACCGCCTGGACCGCTTCAACGTCGGCCACGTTCAGGAGTTCTTCGACGGCATCGACGCCGCCAACGAGGTCGCCGCCGCCGAGAACCAGGCCCGCCGCGAGCAAGAGGGCCGCGCCAAGTGGGGCAAGAACTCCCGGCCGCCGGCCGCCGAGTCGGAGCGCCTCGCACGCGAGCGGGCGAAGCTGGCCGGGATGCCCCCGTACAGGAACGTCACGGGTCCGGCGACGAAGCAGCGGATCAGGGCGACGCTGCGCACCGCGCTGAACGCGGCGATCAGACGGCAGCTCATCACCTTCAACCCGGCCGCGCACGTGGAACTCCACAGCGGCAAGCGGCCGAAGGCGGTTCTGTGGACCGAGCAGCACATCGAGCACTGGCGGAAGACGGGGGAGAAGCCGAGCGCCGTCATGGTGTGGACGCCGCCGCTGATCGGCCAGTTCCTCGACGAGGCCGAGTCGTCGAGGCTGTATGCGTTCTTCCACCTGATCGCGTTCCGTGGGCTGCGCCGCGGCGAGGGCGTCGGCCAGGACTGGGTGAACGTTGACCTCGACGGGCAGTCCATCACCATCGCCAAGGAGATCGTCGTCAACGGCTGGGTGCCGTTCGAGGACGATCCGAAGACGGACGGCTCGGCGGCCACCATCGGCCTCGACAGCGTCAACGTGTCCGTGCTGCGGGAGCATAAAGCCCGCCAGCTGGCGGAGCGGGACGAGCGCCTGGCGGCCGGCCTGCCGTGGACAGACACGGGCAAGGTCTTCACGGACGAGGACGGGGCGTGGCTCCACCCGGAGAAGGTGTCGGACGAGTTCCGTCGGATCTGCCGACGGGCAGAGCTGCCGCCCATCAACCTCAGGGACTTGAGGCACTGCGCGGCGACCCTGATCCATGCGGGCGGCGGCGACCTGCACGCGATCAAAGAGACGTTGCGCCACTCCACGATCAAGCTGGCGTCGGACACGTACACCTCCTTGCTCAAGGAGGTCGACCTGGAGATCGCGGAGAAGGCGGCGGCGCTGGTGCCCCGGGCGCGGAAGCCGCGCGACGAGGCTGCCCAGATGGAGGCGTGAGCGGTATTCTGGACGTGGTGCTGGAAGGGCTTCTGACCTGCGGGTCGGGAGCCCTTCTTGCTGGCCCGCTGCTGGCCCGAACGCACCGGAACGGGACGGCATCAGGCGGCATGGACCATCACGACAGGGGGTTCGCTTCGGCCGAAACCCTTGCCGTGACCAGCACTTTCCAGGGTCGCCTGATACAGGGCGGCATAGCGCGAAACAGGGCGTATCAAGACTCCCGGAGACTCATAATCCGTCGGCCGTGGGTTCGAGTCCCACCCGCCCCACCCAGCGCTACGCGTGCAGAAACGATCTGACCTGTGTGGTCTCCGCCCTGACTGGGTTTCACCGGTCAGGGCGGACGTGTCTGTGGAGCCGCCGTCACCCGTCCGGCGGCCGGTCGCACCCGAACTGCCCCCTTCGCGACGAGGTCTTGGGCGCAGGCCGCGACGGTCTCCGCCGCGGGGCGGGCCCGCCGGGCCGGCAGTCGCTCGGCCTTGGCCGAGGAGTGCAGGTGCTTGTGCCCGAGCATCGGGCGCACCGATCGCGGCGCCGGGTCGAAGTGTGCCGCGATCCGCAGGGCGAGGTCCGGCAGGCGGCGGGTCGGCGTCCTGCGGGCGGCACGGCTCAGCCCGTCACGCAGCGCCTGGGCGACCTCGGACATCCACAGGAAGTCCCCGGCGGCGATGAGGCGTTCGCCGGCCGCCTCGGGGGATCCCATGGCGCGCACATGGGTGTCCGCGAGGTCGCGTACGTCGACCTCCCGGCCGACGCGGGGGGTGCCCGGAACCCTGCCTTCCAGCATGCGGCCGATGATCTGGACCCTGCCGAGGTTGTCGGTGGACAGGACCGGTCCGAAGGCCGCGCCGGGCGGCACGGTCGTCAGGGCGGTCCCGCCGTCCCGGCCGCTCGCGAAGTCCCAGGCCGCCCGCTCGGCGACGACCTTCGAACGGCGGTACGCGGTCATGGACGGGTCGTCGGGGTCGCTCCAGACGCACTCGTCGGTCGTGCCGTCCGGGCCGGACATCGGCGGGGCCGCCGCGGCGCAGGCGGACGTCATGACGACGCGCCGGACGCCGGCTCTGTCGGCCGCCGCCAGGACCCGCAGCGCGCCGCCCCTGGCCGGCTCCAGCAGGGCGTCCTTGTCACGGGGGCCCGCGGCGCCGAGCGGCGAGGCGACGTGCAGGACGTACGCACAGCCCGCGACCGCCTCGTCCCGGCCGTCGTCGGCGGTGAGGATGGAATCGGAGACTTCTCCGCCTTCTGTCGGCGAACTTGTCGGAGAGTTCTCCGCTTATCAATGCCGGGGGGCGGGGGGCGCGGCGCCCGTGGCGTACCGTGAGGAAGATCGATCCGCCGCACGCTCGGGGAGGAACAGTGGCCGGACGTCGTCAGGGGCCCGTGCGGGTGGACGCGCTCAAGAACCGGGAGCACCTCCTGCGGGTGGCGCACGACGCGTTCGCCGAGGACGGGGCGACCTCGCTCAACGTCATCGCCAAGCGCGCGGGAGTCGGCGCGGGCACCCTCTACCGGCACTTCCCGACCCGGGAGGCCCTGATCCTCGCCGTGTACCGGCACGACGTGGAACGCCTCGTCGGCGAAGTGGATCAGGTGCTGGCCGAGAACGCGCCGCTGGACGCGTTCCGCGTCTGGTTCGAACGGCTCGCCGCCTATGTGCGCCTCAAGCACGGCCTCGGCGAGGCCCTGCACACGGTGGCGGCCCAGAAGGTCATCAGTGACACGTACGTGCCCGTGGCGGGCGCCGTCGCCCGGCTCCTGGAGGCCTGCGAGCGCGACGGCAGTGTGCGTCCCGGCCTCGACGCCGCCGACGTGCTGCTGCTCATGGGGTTCCTGTGGCGCGTCGGACCCGGTGAGGAGGGGCTCGCCCAGGCGCGCCGCATCATGGAGCTCGCCATCGACGGCTTCCGCCCGTAGGGCTGGGGGCCGAGGGCCTGGAGGGCCGGATCCCGAGTGCCGGGCTGCTCAGGCCCCGGTTCCGGCGGCCGGTTCGCCGAGGGCCGGTTCTTCGAAGGCCCGGCTTCTGCGGGCCCGGTCTCCGCGGGTCCGGGCAGACGGAAGCCGGCCGGGCCGTGGGCGTCGGCCGGCTCCGATGACGGGGTGCGGTCGTCAGCGGCGGGCCGCGCGGCGCCGCATCACGACGACGGTGCCCGTGCCGACGGCGAGGGCCGCGGCGGCGGCACCCGCGAGAGGCAGGGCGGGACCGGAGCCGGTGCTCGCCAGGTCGCCGTCGACGGCGGAGTCGCCCGAGGTGCCGCTCGTGGACGATCCACCCGTGCCGCCGGTGGAACCGGATCCGCCGGTGGACGAGGAGCCGGAGCCGCCGGTGGAGGACGAGCCGTCACCGCCGGTCGAACCGTCACCGCCGGTCGAACCGCCGCCGCCCGTGGAGCCGCCGGTGCCGCCGGTCGAGCCGCTGCCCGCGACGTCGAGGGTGATGGCGGCCTTGTCGTTCTTCTTGTTCTCGTCGAACGGACGGGCCGGTCCGGCCAGCGCGATGGAACCCTCGGCCCCGGCGACCGCCTTCGTGATCTTCAGCTTGAAGTCGTACGTCCCCACGTACGCCGCCTCCACCCAGGCCTGGGCGGTGCCGCACTCATAGGTGCCGGTGTCCACCTTGTTGCAGAAGCCGTCGGTCTTGGTCACCTTCGTGCCCGCGGGCATCTTGATCAGGATCCGGGTCGACGGGGCGCCCAGCTCCGGGAGCACCCAGCCCGGACCGGCGTTGGTGAACTTCGCCCGGAGGTCGACCGTCTCGCCGACCTCGCCCTTCAGCGCGTCTCCCGTCACCTGGAAGTCGGCCGTGCTGTCGGCGGTCACCCGCACGCTGACCCGGTCCCAGTCCTCGTGCTCCGCGGAGCCGGGCTCGGCCGCGGGGGCGTCGGGGCGCTCGACGAGCTTGACCGCGGGGCCGATGCCGCGCACCGGCTTCGAGGCACCTTCGGAGGGCGCGGCGTCGTAGTTCGCGACCGAGACGGAGAGGTCGTCGTACAGCGCGCGGTCGAGCGCCTTGATCGTCACCGGTGTCTGCGGGGCGTACACGACGCCCGGCTTCACGGTCTGGTCGAACTCGCAGACCGCGTCGGAGCGGCTCGGAGCCTCGTCGAAGGAACTGACCTCGTAGCGGAGGCAGTTGGACGGCAGCTCCGCCTGGCTCAGGCCCTCGGTCACCGAGTACGCGATCCAGACCTTGGAGAGGTCCGCGGGACCGGTGTTGGTGAAGGTGACCGGTACGTCGAAGCTGCTGCCCGGCTTCATCCCCTCCGGCGGGGTGATCTTGCCCAGGACCAGTCCGGGCGCCGGGTCGGCGGCGAGGGCGGGCGCGGCGCCCAGGGAGATCACGGCGACGGCGCCGATCGCGCCGGCTCCGATCACGCCGGCGGTCCGGCGGAGCGTACGGCGGTCAGGCGCGGTGTGCGGCATGGAGATCCCTCTGGGCGAAGCGTCGGTGACGGACGGACGAACGGCGAGGGAACGCCGGTTCCCCACCCCTGAGACACGTGTGACGGCTGAAGGGTTGCACGCGGCGGAGGGCCGGATCCCCCGGCGGAAGGCCGGCGAGCCACGACACGGCAGTTTGTCGGCGATCGTCTCCGGGGCCGTCCGCGGATCTCCGGTCGTCGGCTCAACGCCCCAGCGCGGCACCGCCGTTGATGTGCAGCAGCTGGCCCGTCACATACGCGGCCTCGGGAGACGCCACGTACCGGATGAGCGCGGCGATCTCCGCCGGGTGGCCCGGCTGTCCCGTGAGGGACTGCGCCACCCGGGAGGCGACGAACTCCGGAGTGGCGCGGTCGCCGAAGAACTCGGTGTCGCCGACGAAACCGGGGGCGACCGCGTTCGCGGTGATGCCCTCGGGGCCGAGGCGCTGGGCGAGGTCGAAGGTGTAGGTGTTGATCCAGCCCTTGGAGCCGCCGTACGAGCCGGGGCCGCGCAGCGAGGCGATCGAGGAGAGCTGCACGACACGCCCGCCGGGGCGGCGCATGTGGGGGATCAGGGCCTCGGTGAGCAGGACGGCGGTCAGAACGTTGGCGTCGAAGTTGCGCCGGTAGCTCTCGGCGACGGAAGCGAGGCTGCCGTCGTGCGAAGGGGCCACGTTCCCACCCGCGTTGGCGACCAGTACGTCGACCGGGGTGTCGTTCCCGGTGATGAACTCGCGGGCCGACTCCACCTGTTCGGGGTCGGCGAGGTCCGCCGCGTACCAGGAGGCGGTGCCCGTCCCGTGCCGCTCGTCCAGTGCGTCGGCGGCCTTGCGCAGCACGTCCTCGCGGCGGCCGAGGAGCACCACACGGTCCCCGTCCGCAGCGAACGCCTCCGCCGTCGCCAGACCGATCCCGGTCCCGCCGCCGGAGACCACCACACGTCGCCCGCTCATGGACACCCCGCCCGTCTCGTCGTTGTCCTCGGATATGAATTCTGGTCAGATCCACGTACGGAAGGCGACGCTACGGAGACCGCCGAGTGGCGTCAAGTGGCTTGATATGAAGCCATGTTGACCTGCACATTCGTTTCGTGGCGCGGGCCGCTGGGCAGGGATGGGGCAGCGTTTGTCCCGGTCCATGGACCGAGGAAGGGGGGCGCTGTGCGCGATCATGTGCGGACGGCGGACGGACGGCAGCTGCGCGTGGAAGTCTCGGGGGATCCAGGGGGGCGCCCGGTCTTCCTGCTGCACGGGATGCCCGGCAGCAGGGTCGGACCGAGGCCGCGTTCCATGTTCCTCTACCAGCGCGGCACCCGGCTCATCAGCTACGACCGCCCCGGGTACGGGGGATCCGACCGCATGCAGGGGCGCCGGGTCGTCGACGTCGTGCGGGACGTCACCGAGGTCGCCGACGCCCTGGGGATCGACCGGTTCGCGGTGGCCGGGCGCTCCGGCGGCGCCCCGCACGCGCTGGCCTGTGCCGCGCTGATGCCGGCGCGGGTCACCCGGGCCGCCGCGCTGGTCGGGCTGGCACCGCGGAACGCGGAGGGGCTCGACTGGTTCAAGGGAATGGCGCCGTCGAACGTCAACGAGTTCCGGACCGCGTTCACCGACCCGGAGCGCTTCGTGGCCCGGCTGATCCCACGGTCGGCCGCCATCCGGCGCGATCCCGTGCGGCTGCTGGAGGAACTGCGGCACGACCTCACCGACGACGACCGGCAGATCGTCTCCGACAACACCATCCGCTCGATGCTGCTGCGCAACTACCGTGAGGCGCTGCGCACTTCGCCGTACGGGTGGATCGACGACGCGCTCGCGCTGACCGGGAACTGGGGCTTCGACCCGGCGGACATCAGGGTGCCGGTGCTCCTGTGGCACGGGGTGAAGGACGTGTTCTCACCGGCGTCGCACTCCTCGTGGATGGCGGCGCGGATTCCCCGTGCGACGGCCGTACTGGAGCCGAGCGCGGCGCACTTCGCCGCGTTGCGGGCGCTGCCGAAGGTGCTGACGTGGCTGCTCGCGGATGTGCCGGTGTGGCCGGCGCACCGGCGAGGGCGGGGGGCGCCCTCCGCTCCTGTTCCGGGTCCTTCCGTGCCGGGTCCTTCTGTTCCGGGTCCTTCCGTGCCCGTGCCTGATGTGCAGGTCTCCGGGGACTGCCGCCCCCAGGCCCCCGCATCGGCCTGAACGGCCTCGTCCTCAAACGCCGGACGGGCTGAGACGCGCCCCCCTCGCTCGGACGGGCGTCCCGCGGTGCCGGGCGGGCCGGTAAGCCCGTCCGGCACCGCGCGGCCGGTGGTCACACCGCCAGTGGTTCCAGGTCCCGGTAGATACGGCGGCCCTCCGCCGCCACCCGGGTCATGCCGTTGTCGTCGCCGAGGCGGTCGCGCAGCTCCGACAGGGCCTCGTCGCGCAGCCGCCCGGCCTCGTCCTTGCGGCCCAGCTCGGCGAGCGTGAGGCCGTAGTTGGTGACGACGGCGAGCGTCTCCGGGTGGTGCGGACCGAGGACGGTACGCAGTGTGACGACGGCCTTCTCCTCCAGTTCACGGGCCTCGCCGAGCTGACCCTGGTCGGCGAGGACGTTGGCGTAGTTGATGCCGGTGAACAGGGTGTGCGGGTGCTTCTCGCCGAGCACGTCGCCCATGCGGCGCAGCACCTGGCGGAAGACGGTCTCCGCCTCCTCCGCGTCGCCGCAGCCCCAGTGGAATATCCCCAGGTTGTTGAGGGCGGCTTGCGTGTACGGATGGGCCTCGCCCGGCACCTTCATGTACTCGGTCAGCGCCTCCCGGGCGACATCGCGCGCCGCCTCCCGCTCGTCGGCGGCGAAGAGGTCGGCCGCCATGTTCAGGTCGCAGGCGAGCGAGTCCGGCGTCGGCGCCGGGTACTGCGCCCGGTACTGCGCGCGGGTGGCCGTCGTCAGCCGGCGCGCGTCCTCGAACTGACCTGCCCTGCGCAGCGACACGGCGAGCGACTTCGCACAGCTCAGCGTGCCCGGGAAGTCCTTGCCGAGGATGCGTTTGTGGGCGTCGTAGGCGCGGGAGAGCAGGGACACCGACTCGGTGTACCGGCCGACCTCGCGCAGGTCGCGGCCCAGCCGGGCGGCCGAGGCCAGCGTGTACGGGTGGTCGGGGCCGAGGACCTCGATGCGCCGGTCGTAGGTGTCCTGGTCGATGGCGCGCGCCTCGCCGTACCGGCCGACCATGCGCAGCGCCAGCGCGAGGTTGTTGGCCGCGCTGAGGGTGCGCCGGTGCGACTCGTGGAAGATCTGGCTGAAGCCCTCGTGCGCCTCGCGGGCGAACTCCACCGCCGATCCGTACACACCGAGCGCCGCGAGGTCGCTGGCCAGGCCGGACATGGTGACGTACGTGTGCGGGTGCGAGGGGCCGAGCACGCGCTTCTGGCGTTCCAGGAGCTCGGTGTTGATCTCCCGGGCCTCCACGTAACGCCCCTGTGAGCGCAGGATGTTGCCCAGCTGGCAGCGCAGGTACAGGTACTGGACGTCGTCCTCGCCGAGGGCCGGCTTCCAGTGTTCGAGGAGATCCTCGGCGAGCGCCTGGGCACCCGCGAACTCGCCGCGCTTCCAGAGGTAGCGGACGCGGTCGATGAGCAGCCTGCGGGTCGGCGCCTCGGTGCAGTTGCGGGCGTCGGACGCCGACAGATGCGGCCAGATGACCGCGAACCTCGCCCAGGTCTCGGGGTCGTCGATGGGTTCGTCGCCGTCCGGCCGGCAGCCCGCCAGGACCGTGTGCACGATGTGCCGGGCGTGCCGCTGCTCCTCCTCGGTGAGCTGGGAGCGGATCACCGCCTGCACCAGCCGGTGGACCTGGATGCTGTTGCTGACCTGGTCGACCTTGGCGAGCGCGAACCGGCCGATCTCCCGGATGACCCGGCCGAGCAGCAGACTCTCCTGGAGGGCGGGGTCGTAGGGCCTGAGGGCGTCGATCATCTCCTTGCTGTAGAGCAGGTGGACGGAGATCGGTTCGGCGGCGAGGAACGCGCACAGCTGGAGCAGCCGTACCGAGGCGGGGGAGTTCTCCCGCAGCCGGGCTATGGAGATGTTCCAGGTCGCGGCGACCGTCTTGGGGTAGTCGGCGGGCTGGTTGAGGTCGAGGACCTCGGTGGTCTGTTCGGCGAGCTGGCGCAGGTAGTCGTCGATGGGCGTGGCCGTCTCGGCGAGCCAGGCGGCGGCCTGCTCGACCGCGAGCGGCAGGTCGCCCACCGCGGTCGCCACCTGGTCCGCCTCCTCGGTGGTGAGCCCGGAGGCACGGCGGGTGAGGTGCTCGATGCTCTCGTCGCGCAGGAACACGTCGATGGGCAGGGAGGCGCCCTCCTGCGCCCAGGCCTGGTTGCGCGAGGTGACGAGGATGTGCCCGCCTCCCCCGGTGGGGAAGAAGCGCGTGAGCTTCGAGGGGTCGTCGGCGTTGTCGAAGACCAGGATCCAGCGTTTGGTGGGCGCGCCGCGGCCCAGCATCTGCACGGCCTCCTGGCTGGCCACGTTGATGTCCTCGCCGCCGGGCGCGCCGATGCGGGCGGCGAGTTCGGCGAGCGAGGAGACGACGTTGCCGGGGTCCTCGGCGGAGATCCACCACACGAGGTCGTAGTCCGCCATGAAGCGGTGCACGTACTCCAGCGCGACCTGTGTCTTGCCGACGCCGCCCAGTCCGAACAGCGCCTGCGGCTGCGGCAGGACGACCGATATGCCCCCGCTGAGCTGGTCGCGGACGTGGTCGAGGATGACGTTGCGGCCGGTGAAGGTGTTGTTGCGCTGCGGGGCGTTCCAGATGCCCGGGGTGCTGCCGGGGAAGCGGGGGCCCGAGGGTCCGCTGTCGAGGGGACGGCCCGGCAGCTCCAGGACGTTCAGCAGCGAGGTGATGCACTGGGCCTCGTCGAGGCGGTGCAGGTCCACCGGATTGCGGTCGAGGTAGGAGTCGGGCAGCCGGACCTCGTCGACCCGCAGCGCGATCAGCGGGCTGTGCGGGGTGTCCGGGTCGGTCTCGGTGAGGGTGCGCCAGACGGCGTCGGCGTAGCGGGACTTGCGGAAGGCGTTCGACAGCAGCACGAGGGTGCGGGTCGCCGGGTCGGGCTGTTCGACGGGTCCGGTGGAGATGTCGTGCGGCACGACGTTGCAGCCGGCCCGCTTCAGGAGCGCCTCGGTCCAGTCCGCCCACATGCGGTTCTCCGCCGCGTACACGATGGAGACGTCGGCCACGGACGTCATCGGCCGACGCCGAAGGAACGCGTCGCGGCAGCGCAGCCGCACCGGCTCCGGCACCGGCGGCAGCGAGGTGACCTCGCCGTCCGAGATGACGGCCGTGAGCCGCTCGAACGCGGACAGCAGAGAGTTGGCGATGCCGCTCTCGTCGCCGACGGTGGCGAGGGTCTCCTCGTACGCGTAGTACGGGCGGTACGGGATCTCGACGTTCCCCCAGTACGCGGTCATCTCCTCGAAGGCGAGGTCCTCGCCGCCGAGGCCCTTGGGCAGTCCGTCGAACTTCATCCGGGCGAGCGCGCGTCCCGCGTCGACCTTCTCCTTCTCGCCCTCGTCGATGCGCATCGGCACCGGCAGCACCCGGATCTTGCGGTCCCGGTAGCCGTCCTCGACGCTGCGGGCCACGGCCGCCGCGCCGTCGAGGGACTGGTCGCTGAGCGTGAAGCAGTCCACGAGCACGTCGGGCATCTGCATGGTGCAGATGTCGGCGTTGTCGGACAGCCCGGTGCGGCTGTCGATCAGGACGTAGTCGTACGAGGCCTTCATGTCGTCGCGCAGCGCGTCGAGGAACTGGCCGCCGCCGAGGCGCTCGTAGAAGTTGTCCCATTCGAAGGACGACACGGTCGCGGAGTACGAGCGGTCCTGGCGTCCGGCGGACAGGAAGTCGAGGGAGCCGCCTTCCTGGAAGCGCAGTCCGAGCCGCTCCGGGGTCAGGGAGATGGCGTGCGGTTCGACGCGCGCGTAGTCCAGGTGCCAGGGCCCGGAGCGCTGGGTACCGGTGGTCGAGGCCCAGGCGTACTCGTTGATGATGTCGATGACGCCGGTGGTGGCCGCGAGCGCGCTCAGGTCCAGGAACGGATGGAAGAAGCGGTGCAGGCCCGGGGCCTCCAGGTCCCAGTCGACCGCCAGTACGCGTTTTCCGTTGGCGGCGAGGATCCATGCGGTGTTGGCCAGGGCCATGGTGCGGCCCGTGCCCCCTTTGTACGAGTAGAAGGTGATGATGCGTCCGTCCTGCACGGCCGTCATGCTTCTTCTCCTCCGTCGTCGGCTCCGCCTTCGTCCAGTGGCGGTTGGATGGGGCCCAGCAGGCGGGGCCTGCGGATCGGCGGGCCCGCGGGCGGATGCGCCTCCGCGTGCTTGAGGTACTGCCGGGTCGCGTGCGCGACGACGGCGGGCAGTACGTCGGTGAAGGCCTTCAGGGTCGGGACGCCGTTGACGGCGACCCGGCAGTCGGCGCGCCGGCCCCGGTCCAGGATCAGCGGCAGTGTCTGTTCGAGGTCCGCGGCCAGCTTGCGGCCCTCGTCCCCGTGGCACTGGATGTCGGCACGGTTCCAGGGAACGATCGCGCTCACCCAGGGCCGGGCGTTGGCGTCGAAGGCCGCGAGTCTGTGCTTGCGCTCCTCGTCGGTCAGCGCCCACCGGTCGACCAGCAGGATGCCGGGGTGACTGGGCGCCGCCTTGTCGGAGTCGTCCGCCACCAGGTTCTCGCCGGTGTCCTCGTCGTCGAAGGACGACACCGTGATCCGGTAGTCCAGGGAGCGGATCAGCTCCTCGGCGAGCGCGGGAAGCGAGCGGGTGGACTCCGAGTGGTACGGGTTCCAGTCCTGGGCGTCCTCGCCGTAGGGCCGGGTGTCCCGGTGCTCGGGGATGCTGTGCCGGGTCGGCGCGGCCACGGTCAGGTGGATGCGCCGGGGTCCCTCGCCGCGCGGTTTGAACGCGCTGGGCGTGCTCTCGTAGGGGCGGGGCCTGCTGGACGGCAACGGCGACTCGTGGGCGAGCCGCACGATCCGCTGGGCGAGCCCGAGCACGGTCTCCTCGTACTCGTCGTGCAGCCGGTTCAGCTTGATCAGGCCGTAGATCCCGTTGGCCGCGTACCGGTCGCCGAACTGCGCCTGGTCGACATGGATATGCCTTACGGAATCGGGGAGTTGGGCGTAGTCGATATGCGTCCACAGCGCCGGGACGATGGCCGACATGGCACCGGCACCGGTGGCCCGCGCCCGTACGATCCGCTCGTTGAAGGCGAACCATTCCCGGCCGCAACTCTCACTCGTGAAGTACCGCGGCGAGAACAGCGGCACGAACACCCGGCACGTGGCGAGATTCTCGCTGAGTTTCTCCGGCCAGCCGTCCCCGGCGCGCATCTCGCGGTCCATGAAACCCGCCGGCGCGCCCGCGGGCAGATCCGTGAGCGCCATGATGTGGTCGCACAGATCCGTGAACAGGACGTGCACCCAGTGGTCCGGATCGCCGCCGCCGGAGCCCCACGCCGGTGTGTGGGCGTAACTCAGGAAGAAATACGGCCGGTTGTCCGATGCCCGTTCAGGTATGTCCACGCGCCCCCCTGCCTGTGGATGTGCCCCTACGGGATGTTCACCTGGCCGGAACCCACAATCTTCCCGACCGGGCGCCCGCACGGGTCGCCTCTTTCACGTCAATCCATGTCGATATCCAGACATCTGGACACCCGCCAGGTCGACGGCCTTCCGCACCCCGAAGAGCAGCACCGCTCTCCCCGCCATTTCCCGTTCCGTCCAAAGATCACGCGGCAGGCGCGCCCCGATCGCCCCGAAGTCCCCGTCGTCCAGCACGATGTCCTCGTACGCCGTCCAGCGTCCCGGACCGCCCACCACGCAGTGGTAGGACCGTCGGGCGGGCGCGGGACTCAGCCGGTACTCGGCGAGATGGAAGGCGCTGCACACATCGAACCCCACCCGCAGCAGCAGCACATGTGCGTCGGCCGCGTACAGCTCGGCCATCGGGGAGGTCTCGCCGAGGTGGCAGTGCGGGTCGTGCCCGCCCAGCAGTTCCGCGGCGCGCGGGCCGAGGCCGGCCAGCGAGGTGTGCGGATGCCCGCTGCGCACCGAACCCGGTGTGGTGCGTACGCACTCGGCGAGCACACCCATCGTCGGACAGGGCGTCGTCGCCGGGTCGAACGGCGGCACCGACGCCCGGAACACCGCCTCCTCGCTCTCCGACATGGCCGCGGTGAGTGCCTTGTACGCACGCGAGGTGAACGAGTTCTCCGGCGTGAAGGTGGGCACCACGAGTGTGCCGTCGGGACCGAGCGCGTCGAGCAGCCCGTCCCGTACGTCCGCGGCGCGCACCCCCGCACCGCCGAGCGAGGCGTGCACCATGAGGACGCCACCGGGGTGCACACCCAACTCCGTGAAGAACTGGGCCAGTTCGGCACGAGAGGTCACGACAGGACCGCCCACTCCGCGCGCAGCTCCTCGGCCAGCACCACGCCGGTCTCGGTGAGTTCGTCCTTCGGGCGTTCGCCCAGCTGCTCCAGCGCGCGCTCCGCGCGGTCCAGCGCGGCCGCCCGCAGGGCCGCGTCGCCGGCGAAGTACGTGGCGTTGCCGAGCGCCCGGCTGGCCTCGTCGAGCAGCCGGCCGGCTCGGTTGCCGGGCACGTTCAGGTCGGCCGTCCCGCGCAGCGCGGTGAGGCGTGCCCGCCGCCCGGTGCGCGGCAGTTCCCGCACGAACTCCTCCGGATCGAAGTCGACGGCCACCCCGAGCGCGCCGAGACCGTGGGCTCCGAGCCGTACGCCCGAGCCCTCCTTCAGCGGGGTGACCGTGGTGACCAGCAGCGCGTTCGCGTCGGTGCGCCAGCCGGGCGCGCGCTCGTCCATCAGGTCGAACGCCGTGCTCAGTCGCCGGCCGAACGCGTCGAGCGGGCCGGGGCCGAGCGGCGGTGCGACGGGCACGGGGAAGCAGTCGCGCAGCGGATCGGCGTCGTCGAGGAGCAGGACGGTGCCGTCCGTCAGGGTCGTGGCGGGCAGCGGGCGCCACACCGAGGGGCCGTCCTCGGGCGAGCGCTCCTCACCGGTGTGGGTGCGCACCCGCAGCCGGCCGGCGGTGACGGAGACCTCGACGCGTCCCGGTTCGGGGAGGGTGAGGGTGCCCAGGGTGGGCAGATGCAGCTCGCGGGTGCTCTGGTGCCAGCGGAGTTTGAGGTCGGCGCCGGCGCGGACGGCGACGGCGGCGATCGCCGAGGCGAGCGGCGCCGGGCCGTCGAGCCGGTCGTGCAGGCTCTCCTTGAGCGCGGTGGACAGATAGGGGTGGGCGAGGACGTCGTCGACGTGGGCAGGGCCCTTAGGGCTGCCGTCGAGGTCCAGCAGGGCCCGCCACATCTCGTCCCAGTCCTCTTCCCCGGTGTGCCGGGCCATCGCGCGGGACAGTGCGTGCCGGATCGACTCGCCCTGCGCGAACCACAGCTCACCGCTGTCGTGGACGGCCGGGCTCAGCGCGCGGTCGGTGGTCCGCTCGGCGATGCCGTCGACGAGTGCGCGCAGGTCGGCGCAGAAGACGGACGGATTGTCGAAGCCGCGGCCGGTGCTGTACCGGTGGGCGTAGAGCCCGCCGCCGCACGACTCGACGACCGGGCAGCGCCTGCAGGTGGAGCTGATCCCGGCCAGGCCCAGCTGACGCGCCCGTACGCCGGGGTGCCGGGCGAGCTCCCCGAAACCGTGCTCGAACACGTCGTAGCCCGTGGCGGGCGCTCCGGCATAGGCCGTCTTCAGCGAGTCGGCCTGCTCGAAGCTGCCGTCGGTCTCCACCACCGCCAGGTCGCTGGGCGCGAGTCCCATGGCCTCCGTCAGGCTCGGACCGCCCCGCAGGGTGCTGAGGACCGATTCGAAGGTGCGCACCGCCACGGTGCGGCCCTGTTCGTCCCACCGGTCGAAGATCCGCAGCAGCCACCGGGCGTAGGCGGTGGGCGAGTCGACGGGTCTGTGCGGTGGGCTGTCCCAGGTCGAATGGGGCAGCAGGTAGTCGATGCGCGGCGGCTCCAGCGCGACCAGGGCGTCGTGCACCGCCACGGGGTCGTTGGCCACGTCCACGGTGCACAGCAGGCCGCTGTAGAGGTGCCGGTACTCGGGTCTGCGTAACAGGGCCAGTGCGCGCAGCACCCGGTCGTAGCTGCTGCGGTGCCGGCGGTCGAGCCGGTGCCGGTCGTTCGCGGCGCGGTCTCCGTCGAGCGAGACACTGACCTTGACGCCGAATTCCCGGAACACGTCGAGATGCCGGGTGTTCAGCTGGACGCCATTCGTGTGAATGCGGAGATCGAGTTCCGTGACCTCGCCGAGAGTGCGTGTGAGTTCCGCACAGATGTTTCTCATGCGAACGGGTCCCACGAGAAGCGGTTCGCCGCCGTGAAGGATCACGGAAACGGACGGGAGTTTCTGCTCGTCGGCATACTCCGCGAATCTCCGGGCGACAATCCCGAGCGTTTCCTCGGAAATAAAGGTGGGTCGCCCTTTCCAGCTCTGGTCCGCATGCTCGTAGACATAACAGTGATCACAGGCGAGGTCGCATCGACTGTGGATCTTGAGAACCAGCTGCTGAAGCTTCACTTGGTGAAGGGTAGTGCCGACAGCGGGCTGCTTGTACCGCGAACTCCCAGATCTTTCAAGCCGGTTGACGCCTCCGGCGCACGCGGACGGGCGCACCGGGCGGCCTCTGCGCCGCCGGATGCGCCCGTCCGAAGTCTGTGGGGCTAGAGAGCCGAGTCGAAAGTGATCGGCTTCGTGGGGCGCCGCCCGGGGATGTCCGTCACTCGTCCGGCCGACCTCACCGCGGCTGTTCCGAGCGGGTCGATGGCCGACAGGGGGGTGTGCTGCTTGCGCACGGGCCGGGCGGCGACGGGGCGGCGCGTCGTCGGCATCACCGAAACGTTCATTTGAGGATTGTCCACTCTTGGATAGGGGAATACTGCGTCCACCGCGGACCCTACCTGAGATCGGCGGACTCTACCCGATAAGAACGACAAGAGGCGAGTACTTCGTCGGAAGCGGCCGAAAAACGCCTCGGCCGGTCGGGACCTTGTGCGCGGCGCAAGTCGCGGCGGGCGGTTGGGCCGTCCGGGGTATTCGAGGACGTCAGTTCGCCGGGTGCCACGACGTCACAGTGGTGACTGCCAGATCACGGTGGTGTTCGCGTCGTCCCCGCCCGCGCCGCGCCCGCAGGTCGCGGCGCCGTCGTCTCGCACGGTCAGCCGGACCCCGGGGCGGCCGTCGGGCAGCGTCGCGGTCACGTCGACCGTCACCTCGATCCACGACACCCCGGCGCGGCGCGTGGCCGCGGCCAGCGCCCGGCGCAGCGCGGCCAGGAGCTGCCCCGCCACAGGCTCCGTGAGCCGGTTCTCGACGGGTCCGGTGAACCGCGCGGACGGCTGGAAGCCGACCACCGCCGCCGCACCGGCGGCCTCGCGCAGCACCTTTCCGCGGAACGTGGTGGGCGCGTCGGCGGGCGGCTGCTGCAAGGCGAAGATCGCGGTCCGGACCTCCTGGACGGTCGCCTGCAACTCGTCGACGGCACGGCCGAGCATCACGGACACGTCCTCGCCGCCCGCCGCGGCGCTCCTGCGCCGCGTGGACTCCAGCATCATTCCGGTCGCGAACAGCCGCTGCACGACCAGATCGTGCAGATCCCGGGCGATGCGGTCGCGGTCCTCGTACACCGCGAGCCGCGCACGGCGGTGCCGGGCGTCCGCGAGGACCAGGGCCAGCGCGGCCTGCGAGGCGAACTGCGTGGCGAGCAGCCGCTCCACCGGGGTGTACGGCCGGCCGCCACGCGTGCGCGGCAGGGCCAGCGTGCCGATCAGGCGGCCCTCCGCCTGGAGGGGGAGCATCATGCTCGGCCCGAACCTGGTGCGCACATGCGTCGTCATCCGCGGGTCCGTCGCCGAGTCGTCGATGAACACCGGCTCACCGCTCAGGAGCTGATCCAGCACCGGACTGCCGGGCGCGATGGTGGCGCCCACGATGTTCCCGGGATCGCCGAGCACGGACGCGGTCACGATCTCCATGCCGCCCGCCCGGTCGGGCTGGAGGATGACGCCCGCCGTGGCGCCGGCGAGGACCCGGGCCCGTTCGGCGACGATCGCCAGCGCGTCCGAGGCCTCGTCGGCGGTCAGCAGCGCGGTCGTCACGGCGGCGGCACCCTCGATCCAGCGCTCGCGCTGCCGTGCCGTCCCGTACAGGCGGGCGTTGGCGATCGCGATGCCCGCCTGGGTGGCGAGGACCCGGAGCAGTTCCTCGTCCTCCTCGGTGAACGGCCCGTCCGGCTTCCCGGCGAGCCAGAGGTCGCCGAACACCTCGTCGCCGATGCGCAGCGGAACCTCCAGGCGGTCACCGGTCGGTACCGCGGGACCCTTCTCGGTGCCGGGCGCGTATGGACGCGCCGCACGGATCTCGACGAGCCCGTCGTGGCCCGGATCGTTCATGCCGAGCGCCGCGTAGCGCGCACCCGTCAACTCCGCCGCGCCGTCCACGATGCGCTGGAGCGTGGCGCGCAGATCGAGGTCGGTGCCGACGCTGAGGACGGCCTCCAGCAGGGACGGGAGGCGGGGGACCGGGTCGGTCATGCGGCGCCCTCGGCGGTCGGGCCGTCAGCCCGCCAGCGGGTCCAGGACCATCGGCTGGATCATGCCCTCCAGCATGTAGCCCAGCCCCTGCACGGCACAGACGTCCGGTCGCTCCGCGATGTGGACGGGCATCCCCGTCGCCTGCCGCAGCATCTGGTCCAGCCCGGGGAGCAGCGCACTTCCGCCGACCATCATGATCCCGCGGTCGGCGAGGTCGGCCACCAGGTCCGGCGGGCAGGTGCGCAGCACCTTGCCGATGCCGTCCAGCACGGCGGTCAGCGGCGTCTGGATGGCGTTGCGCACGGCGGCGGTGTCGACCTGCACGGAACGGGCGAGGCCGGTCGCCACGTCCCGGCCGTGGATCTCCGTGGACGTCGGGCCCTGCGCGGTGAGCCCGTTGCCCGAGAGGGCCAGCTGGAGGGGGCGTACGGCCTGGCTCGGCAGCATCAGCTCGTGCTGGTGGCGCAGGTGCTGCACGATCGCGTGGTCGACGGCCTCGCCGCCCACCGGGACCCGCTCGGCGGTGACGATCGAGCCCAGCGACAGCACCGCGAGCTGCGTCGCGGCGGCACCGCACACCATGACCATGGTGGCCTCGGGCTGCTCCACGGGCAGCCCGCAGCCCACGGCCGCGGCGATCAGCGTGTCGACGAGCTCGACCCGCCGCGCGCCCAGCCCGACCAGCGTCTCCACGGTCGCGCGCTGCGCCAGCGGATCCGCGTCGTGCGGGGTGCACGCGGCGGCCCGCAGCCGCGGCTTGCGGCGCAGCGCGCGGCGGACCTTGTCGCCGAGCAGCTGGCGCAGCATCCGCTGGGCCATCTCGATGTCGACGACCGTGCCGCCGGACACCGGCCGCACCACACGGATGTAGTCGGGCGTACGGCCCGTCATCTTCTCCGCGAACTCGCCCACCGCGATCAGCGCGCCCGTGTTCGTGTTGATCGCGGCGACACTCGGCTGGTCGACGACCAGGCCCGCGCCCTTCACGTACACCCGGGTCCGCGCGGCGCCCAGGTCGACGGCGAAGTGGCAACGGCGCAGCTGCTCCAGACTGGCGGTCATGGCAGGTCCTCCGAGAGCGCAGAGCATGGGCCCCGCCGGGCGGCGGTCCTCTTTCGCATCGTGCGCGGGCCGCCGGGGCGACGCCTTCTGTGGGGGGCCGGGCGGGGTGCCGCTGGACGGGTGGTCTTGGGGAAGGACACGCGTCTAGGAGGTACGCGCCGCATCGAGAACCGGTTCCAGAGACGTGATGATGCGCTCGCAGCCCGCCCGGGTCAGCCGCCGCTCCACCCCCGTCTGCCGGGTGAGGCCGACGAAGGGGAGGCCGATGGCGTCCGCGGCGGTCAGTTCGGCGACGGTGGAGCCGATGAGCAGAGCCTCCTGGGCGGCGACCCCGAGCTCGTCCAGGGCGCGCCGGAGGCAGTCGGGGTCCGGCATCAGCAGAGCGAGGTCGTCGGACCGTCCGTGCACTCCGCCGGTCACCGAGTCCGCCAGGCCCCTGGACGTCAGGTACGACAGGACGGCGCGCCGCGAGGCGTTCGTGACGACGGCGGGGCCCCTGCCGGTGGCCGCGAGCGCGCGGACCAGGGAGTCCGCGTACGGGACAGGTGACGCCGAGGCGGCGGCCGCCGCCTCCAGCCGGTCCAGCCGTCGCCGCAGTTCGGGCCCGGACCGGTGGCCCGCGAACGCACGCAACAGGTCGTACGGATCGGCGTGTCCCTCCAGAGGCGGGGTGGGTACGCCACCGCCCGGCAGGGAAGTGCCGCTCAGGGCGTCGTCGGGACTGCGCAGTTCCACGAGGAGCGTGGCGAGCTCGCGGTTCACGGCGTCGCGCTGCACGCCGCCCCACAGCCGGGCCAGGGTGCCGTGGAAGCCGAGGAGCACGCACACGGCGTCGCCCAGCGGGGAATCCGTGGGGTGACGCCCCGCCCTCCCGTGCGGCGCCGTGCGCTCCGCCGGTTGCTCCGACGGTTCGGGAGGCGGGGCCTGCGACGCCGGCGCGCCCGGGCGCAGCCGTACCGAACACCCGACCGACAGCCCCGGCGCCGGCCATCTGCGCAGCCCGTCGTGCACCGCGCGTTGGGCGGCGCCCGCGCGCGTCAGCGGATGACGCCTCGTGATGCGCCCGGCCTCCCTGACCAGGTGGTCGAGGAGCAGTCCGGACACGTCGGTGGTCTCGCTGCGGACGAATGCCACCGGGTCGTCCACGTGCCAGGACAGCTCGACCGACGCGGCGAAGGCGCCGCGCCCGGAGCTGGGCAGGTGCAGCTCGTGCGTGGTCCCGTGCGGGGTCAGGTCGACCTCGTAGTACGTGATCAGGTACCGCGGCGGGCGCTTGCCGAGTGGCCGGGCGGGGTCGAGGAGTGTCAGCGAACCGTCGGGTTCCGTGTGCACGACGGCCGCGCGGCCTTGCTCGGGGACGCGGATCCGCTCGATCTCGCGTTTGGTGAACGGACCGCGCACCAGGTCCCGTTCGCCCGGTTCCGGCGCCCGCTCCGGTAGGTCCAGCGGGCAGTACCAGGCCACGGGCGGGCCCGTTCCCTCCCAGCGCAGGGGGAGAAAGGAGGCGTCGGTGACGGCCGTGTCGCCGCCCATCAACTCCTCGTGCAGCGGAGGGGACAGGACGATGACGACGTCGCGGCCGGAGCCGACGTCGGCGGTCAGGGTCGCGGCACGGTCGGTGGGCGTGAACTGCGCGGTGTGCCAGAAGGTGACCGACAGGCGCGGTGGATCCTCCATCTCCAGCAGGGCGCCCGGCAGTTCCCGCATCACGGCGTGCAGCGCGGTCAGTACGGACGCCTCGGGCTCGGTGATCACGAGGTAGCCGTTGTCGCGGGCCAGCAGCTCGTAGTCGCGGGGGGCCATGTCGCTCAGCGAGAGCAGCCAGGCCAGGGTGCGGCCGACGGCGCTGTGACTCCGGGGCTGCAGGGCCTGCTCGCCGGGATCGAGGTACTCGACGACGATGGTGGGCCGGGCGCGTTCCGGGGCGCCGCGCAGCTCGCGGTACAGCTCCAGCATCGTCGCGCTCGGCTCGCCGTACTGCGCGTTGGCCTCCTCGAACGCCTCGTACGACTCGATGGCCTCGGCGATCCGGCCCTGGCCCTTGAGGGCGAGGATGTGCAGCCGCCGGAAGTCCTCCCGCCGGGGGTGGGAACGGAGCAGTTCGGTGAGATCGGCCGCCGCGCGCTCGAAGCGGCCGAGCTCCAGGTCGAGTTCGGCGCGGGTGGCGCAGAGTGTGAGGCGCAGGGCGCGCAGCCGGCCGCGGGTCGTCTCGGCGGCGGGTCCGGGCACGCCGTCGACGGGCTGGCCCTGCCACAGGGCGAGCGCCTCCCGGACGGCGGCGCGCGCTCCCGCCGGGTCCTGCTCGTCCCGGAGGGCCTTCGAGCGGGCGATCAGGTCCTCGCAGCGGTTCAGGTCGACACCCCCGGGGTCGGCGAGGAGGGCGTAGCCGTCCGCTGTGGTGGCCAGCAAGCCGGGGCCGAGGGTCTTGCGCAGACCGGCCGCGTACGTGGACAGCAGCCGTGCCGCGCGCTGCGGGCGCCGGCGCCCCCACAGGCCCTGGATCAGTTCCTCGTGCGTCACCGTCCGCGCGCGGCGCAGCAGCAGCATGCACAGCAGCGCCTGTTCCCGGGGCGCACCGGCGGCCAGGGGGCGGCTGCCCTGGCTGACCCGCACGGGGCCCAGCAGGCGGTACCGGAACCGGGCCGCCTCCCCGGCCTGGAGGACCTGGGCGAAGGAGGGGGTGAGGAAGAGGTCCCTGCCGCGTCGCTGGGCCTCCAGGTCCGAGGAGGTGAGCGGGGTGAGGGCGTCGTCGAAGAACGCCCTGAACTCGCCCGGGATCGCGCCGAGTTCGGGCGCCGCGTCGCCTCCGCCCAGCCGCCGCAGCAGATGGCCGAACCGGCTCAGGTCCTGCGACTGGTCGGCAGGCTGCTCCGCGTCCAGCGCGAAGTGGGTGATCCTCACAGTGCCGTCCGGGGCGACGAGCAGTGCGTTCGGGGTGAGCCGGCCGTGGGCGACGCCCTTCTCGTGCGCGGCCCGCAGCCCGTCCGCCACCTGTTGCGCCAGGGGCGCGAGCAGCGAGAAGGGCAGCCCGAAGCCGCCTTCCGCCGTCAGCTCGGCGACGGTGAGCCCCTCGACGAACTCCGTGACGAGGCAGGGCAGTCCGTCGTCGATCCCGTAGTCGAGCACGGCGATCACATGGGCGTGCCCGACGGCGGCGAGGGCGCGTGCGCGCTCCAGGAACACCTGGTGCCGTGCGGAAGAGGCCGGGTACCGGTGCACGGTCACGGTGCGGTCCGCCTCGGTGTCCCTCGCCTGCCACAGCGCGTGTCCGCCGCTCGTGCCGAGCCGCCGCACCAGCCGGTACCGGCCGAGCGCCAGACCTCCGGAGCGCGGCGGCGTCGCACCGCCCAGCCTCCTGAGACTCTCCTCCCGCACCGTCGCGATCGGCTCGCCGCCGCCCCGCTCGTCCCCACGCCCGGGGGCGAGGACGGGGAACTCCCCGGCGGCCACCCCGGCCCGGACGTCGATCAACGCGCCCACCCGGGAGAGGAGTTCGGCCGTGCGGGTGTGCGCGGTACGCGGCAGCGTGCCGAGCAGGAGCTCGCGGACGCCGGGGCGGAAGGCGTACGAACCGGGCGGCCCCGGTGTGCTGCTGAGCACTCCGCTGAGGATGACCTCCGCCAGGTGCTGCGGCTGCGGGCTGGGCTCGATCGCGGCCTGGACCAGCCGCATGACGGGCAGTTCGGCCCGCCCGACGGCGAGATGCCCGGCGAGGCGGAAGGCCTCGGGCGAGGCGATGGACCGGAAGCGGAGGACCAACTCCTCCGGCGAGAGCTGCTCGACGTCGCCGCGGCCCCGCGCGTCCAGCGGGGCGGGCGGGGGAGCGGCGTCCAGCAGCGCCACCGAACCGGGGAGCCGGCCCGAACCGGCCACCAGCGACGACCAGTTCGCCAGCCAGGGCGCCGAGGGCTCCAGCACGGGCAGCGGCAACGGCGCGAAGCCGTCCGCGTCCTCGAGGGCGTAGGAATCCACGGAGTAGGCCGAGTTGGGGGCGGCGGGCCACGGGGCGGAGATCCGTGTGGCCGTCGCCGGGAGGGCGGTGGTGCGCCACAGGCGCTCGGGCAGCGGCTGGAGCACTGCCACCGGCATCCGGGCCGCCCAGCGGCGCAGCGTGCGGTACCAGCGGGTGCCCGGCGGCCCGCCCCGCCACTGGGGGCCCATGCAGTCGCTGACCAGCAGGGTGACCGTGCGCCCGTCGGCGTACGCCTCCTGCGAGCCCGGCCGCCGTACCGTTCCGCCGGCGGTGAGCCGGTGCAGCTCCACCGTCCGGAAGACGCCCGACTGCGCCAGCGCGGTGTGCAGTTCGCGGACGAGCGGGCGCCAGACGGGCATGGTGGGCCCGGTGTCGTGCACCAGATGCAGGGTCAGCCAGCGTTCCGTCGCCGGGCGCAGCACGGGCATCCACCAGGGCGGTGCGGCGCCGAGCCGGGCGATGCGGTGCGCGGTCTCCTCCTCGTCGAGTTCCTGGCCGACGGGCGCGGGCACCCGGCGCTTGAGGGGCCGCAGGGTGCGCTGGAGGGCGAGCGGGTGGGGCAGCATCGGGGGCGCGGGGGCGAGGAGCGTGGTGTGCGGGCCGTCGTCGCCGGGTCCGCCGCTGTCGGCCGCGTCGCCGCTGCCGGGCAGCAGGAGGGGGACACGGTCCTCGGAGTGCCCCGGCCCTGCGGGCGGTTCGGCCCCCGGGCCCGCCGGGGACGCGGGCGGTGGCGGGTCGGCCGGCGGGGGTGTCCCCGGCGTGGCCGGGGTGCCCGAGGACTCACGTCCGGCGGACGGCGGCCGAGGCGCGCGCACGGGCCCCGAGTCCCCTTCGGCATGCCCCGCGAGCCACAGCAGTTCGGCCAGTTCCACGGAGCCCGGCGGCTCCCCGCCGGTGACCTGCCCGAGCAGCCGGGCGAGCGCGGCGGGTCCCGCCGCGGGACCCTCGCCGGCGGCCGTGCCGTCCGAAGTGCCGGGCGTGCCGGTCGCGTCGGCGGGGTCAGAACTCATCGTCGTCCTGGGGGCGGCTCAGGTACGGCATCAGCTGCTCCGCCAGGTCGTCCCGTGACGCGGCGTCGATGCCCGCGGCCCCCGTCAGGTAGATGGCGTTCAGGAGCTGGTCCGTGGCGAGTTCACCACCGGTGCCGCGGGAGAGGAAGCGGGTGATCAGCTCCCGGGCATAGGCGTCGGGCTCGCCGAGGTGGGCCCGGACGATGGCTTCCAGATGGGCGTCGCGCGGCTGGTGGAGTTCGAGTCGCACGCAGCGGCGCAGGAAGGCGGGCGGGAACTCGCGTTCGCCGTTGCTGGTCAGCACCACGAAGGGGAAGGCCCGGCAGCGGACGCGGCCCCGCAGGACCGCGACGCGGTCGGCCGTTCCGGCGATCATCACCTCGGCGGCGGGTGTGTGCCGGGCCGCGCGGACCAGCTCGGGGATCTCGTACTCGCCCTCCTCCAGGATGTTCAGCAGGTCGTTCGGGAGGTCGAGGTCGCTCTTGTCGATCTCGTCGATGAGCAGGGCCCGGGGGCGGCGGTAGGGCAGCAGGGCGGTGCCGAGGGGGCCGAGGCGCAGGTGGTCCTGGAGCCCGTCGTCCGTGGACGGTTCGTGCGCGGCGGCGCGGCCCGCGGCGTACAGACGGGACAGCGGGTCGTACTGGTACAGCCCGTCGCGCAGGATGGTGCGGCTGGTGATGTTCCAGCGCAGCACGGGCCCGAGCCGCAGCTCGCGCGCCACCGCGTACGCGAGGCTCGACTTCCCGCTGCCCGGCGGGCCTGTCACCAGCAGCGGCCGGCGCAGGTACAGGGCCGCGTTGACGAGCTGGACGGCGCGGTCCGTGGCGCGGTAGGTGCGGGCGCGGTGCCTGCGGTCCGGGGACGCCGCCGAGGTGTCGTCGTCCACGGCGGGCGTGTCCAGCTCGGGGCCCCCGTCGAAGTCGCGCCACGGCGGTGGCGCCGGCAGCTTCGCGATGCCGTCGTGCGGCTCGCTCCCACCCGTGTAGACGGGCCACAGGGACATGGTCTCTCCTCGCTAGCGGGCCGGCCGGACGGCGGACGGGTGCTCAGCCGACGGGCGAGTGCAGATAGCCGACGGGGTCGGGCAGACATCTGGGGTCCTCCCACAGCAGCGCCAGGTCGTACGCCCAGTGCGGTTCGGACGCGTCGGAGGCGTACGCGGCCTCGCGCAACTCGTGGATGTGGGAGGGAAGTTCGGACGGCGGAAGGCCGGCGAGGTGTTCCGCGAGCCGGTCCAGGAACGCGGCGCCCGCGCAGTCCTCGTGCGCCGCCCCGCGATGGTCCCCGCGGCACCCGCTGCGGGGCCAGAACATCACCGGCACCGCCGCGTTCAGGCTCGCCTGGAACAGCCGCCGGGTGCCGCCCGCGCGGGGCGGGGCCGCGAACCCCACCATGTCCGCGCCGCGCCGCAGCCCGATCGTCAGCCGCACCGGGTCCTGACCGACGGCCCCGCAGCCGATGCGGTGCAGCCGTGCCGCGGGCTGCGCGTCGAGGCGCTGCCACTTCTGCAGCAGTTTGTGCTGGAGCCCGCCGCTGCGCCGCCGCTCCAGGTCCATCACGACGAGCGGGGCGAAGGAGCCGAGCGGGCTGTCGTCGTCGGCGCTGCGCTGCCAGTGCGCCACGTCCGTGTTGAGCCAGCGGCGGGGCAGGACGAACGCGATCAGTTCCCGTGCCTCCGGCTCCAGTTCGTGGTAGGCCTCGTCGATGCGCTGGAGGGCGTAGCCGCGGACCCGGTCGGCGGGCAGCGCGCGCGAGCCGACGACCCGGCGGTGCCGGCCGGTGTACGCGGACACCTCGACCAGGAAGTGGTGGTCGCCCGAGCCGCTCGGCGCGATCTCGACGAGGATCGGCGACCAGGGCTGCCGGTCGGCCGTCGGACGGTGTGCCGCCGGGGGACCGGGCAGCGGGGGCCGGGGGAGACGGTCGTGCGGCCGGGACGGCCAGGAGCGCAGCGCGCCGCGGGCCGGCGCGTCCTCCACGAAGTCGGCGAGCCGCGCGGCGAACCGGGCGGCGGCGCCGGTGTCGGGCACCTCGGAGAGCAGGTACCAGGCCGCGTCCCACAGCGAGCCGAACCGCCGGGCCGGCAGCGGCGGCCCGAACGGGCCCACCGCGTCGCTGTAGAGCCGCTCGGGGCTGCACTCGGGGCGGCCCTCGAACTCCGGGCCGCGTCCCTGCACCAGTTCCCGCAGCCGTTCCTTCTCCGCCCGCCCGTACTCCGGCGTCGGGATCAGCTCGCCCAGCCGCGGCCAGTAGCGGGCCATGACGTGCGCGGGCAGCATCCGCCCGTTGCGGATCTGGGGGTCCCGCGCGGCGGCGGAGACCATGCCCACCACCCGGCCGGTGTCCGCGAGGGTGACCGCGGCGCCGCTGAACCCCGGTACCAGGGGCTGGCCGTGGGCCGCCCACGCCTCCAGCTGGACCCACTCGCCCGCGATCAGCTGATCGGCCGTGGCCCGGTACTCGGCGAGCGTCCCCTCCTCGTACCGCTTGGGAAAGCCGTACGCCAGGAGCCTGCGCGGCGGGTCGCCGTACGCGTCGGCGGGGGGTGCGAACCGCGCGGGCTCGACGCCG
The DNA here is from genome assembly GCF_039543605.1 of Streptomyces siamensis. NCBI lineage: Bacteria > Bacillati > Actinomycetota > Actinomycetes > Kitasatosporales > Streptomycetaceae > Streptomyces > Streptomyces siamensis. Next base: position 833,696 of record NZ_BAABKB010000002.1, read on the forward strand.
ACGGCGCGGTCGAGTTCGAGGACGGCGACGTCACCGGGGTCCGTGTCGCGGCCGTCCCAGCCGCCGTGCGCGACGACCTTCGCGGGCAGCCCGTCGCCGTCGTGCCCGTCCGGCACGCCCGGCCCGAAGCGGACGCGCACCTCCTCGGTGCCGCTGCGCGCCACCACGTGCGCGCAGGTCAGCACGTGCCGCTCGGTGACGAGGAACCCGGCACCCGTCTCCCGTCCGCAGCTGATCCTGGCGTGCCACGCGGCGCTGCTCATGACCGTGCGTCGGTCTCCGTGGAGCCGGAGCCCCCGGACTGCCCCGGTGACCAGGAGAGTTTGACGACGAGATGGCCCTCGACGGCGCTCTTGGCTATCAACGCGCCTGCCTCAGCGGTGAGTTTGACGCCGAACTCGATCTCCACGGCATCGGGGTTCAGTCCGTCGCGGAACACCCGCAGCGCGGAGCGGGCGGCGGCCCGCACGCCCTCCAGCGAGCCCTCGAAGGTGCGGGCCGCCTGCACGGTCCCGTCGTCCCGCGCGACCAGCCGCGATCCGGTCCCGTCGTCGACGCCCTCGACGACGACCAGCGCACCCTCGTCCGTCTTGAACTCCACCAGTCCGTCCATGGCGCCGGCTCCCCCGTCCGTCGTGACCCTCGGCCGTCCCCATTGTTACGGACGGTGCTCGGGGCTGTCCCGGTTTCTGCGGCTCGTACCCGCCTGTCCTGGCGGGAAGCCGCCAGGGCGCCTTCCCGCCAGGTCGCGTCAACTCCCCTGCAACACAAGCCCCCTGACACTCTTCGCAGCGCCCGTCCCGCACCGGGATGCAGAGCGGGAGCGGAGCCGGGCGCAGCGGAAGCGCAGTACGGACCCAGCCGGAGCAGAGCCGAGCGGAGAGGGCAGAGATGACGACCAGAGGACCAGCCAGACGCGGGGCGGCGCTGTTGTCGGCCGGGCTCGTGCTCGCCCTGCTGCCCACGGGGCGGGCGGGCGCGCTGGGCACCGGCACCGCCACCCCCGAGCCGGCGAAGGCGGCGTCCGCCGCCCGCACCGTCACCCTTGTCACCGGCGACAAGGTGACCGTCACCGACCTGGGCGGCGGGAAGAAGACCGTGTCCGTCGAGCGCCCGCGGGGCGCGACCGGCGCGGTGCGCACCCAGGTGGCCAACGGCGCCGTCACCGTCGTACCGGACGAGGCGCTGCCCTACCTGCGGGCGGGCACCCTGGACCGGCGCCTGTTCGACGTGAGCGAGCTGATACGTCAAGGGCTGACCGACCGGCAGACGCACGAGCTGCCGCTCATCGTGACCTACGACCGCAAGGCCCGCGCGGCCACCCCGTCCGGCGCGGAGCGGACACGGGAGCTGCCCAGCATCCGCGGCGCGGCCGTCGACGCGGACAAGGGCCGCACCTTCTGGCGGGCCGTGACCCGCCAGTCGGGCATCGGCAAGGTCTGGCTCGACGGGCGCGTGAAGGCCGACATGGCCGAGAGCAACGCCCAGATCGGCACCCCGAAGGCCTGGGAGGCGGGACTCACCGGAAAGGGAGTCACCGTCGCCGTCCTGGACACCGGTGTCGACGCCGGCCATCCCGATCTGGCCGGGCGCGTCTCCCGGAGCAAGAGCTTCATCGAAGGAGAGGAGGTCGCCGACCGCAACGGTCACGGCACCCATGTCACCTCGACCGTCGGCGGCAGCGGAGCCGCCTCCGACGGCAAGGAGCAGGGAGTCGCGCCCGGCGCCACGCTCGCGGTCGGCAAGGTCCTCAGCGACCAGGGATCGGGCAGCGAGTCGCAGATCATCGCGGGCATGGAGTGGGCGGCGCGCGACGTGCACGCGAAGGTGATCTCCATGAGCCTCGGCTCGACCGAGGCCAGCGACGGCACCGACCCCATGGCCGAGGCCGTCGACACCCTCTCCGCGGAGACCGGGGCGCTGTTCGTGATCGCCGCGGGGAACACCGGCGCGCCCTCCTCCATCGGATCGCCCGGCGCCGCCGACTCCGCTCTCACCGTCGGCGCGGTGGACTCCGCCGACGAGGCCGCCTACTTCACCAGCGCGGGACCGCGCTACCGCGACAACGCGCTCAAGCCCGACCTCTCCGCCCCCGGCGTCGACATCCTCGCGGCCCGCTCCGGGCTGGTCGAAGGCAGCGGCCCCTACACCTCGATGAGCGGTACGTCGATGGCGACACCGCACGTCGCGGGCGTGGCCGCACTGCTCGCGGAGAAGCACCCGGACTGGTCCGGCGCCCGGCTCAAGGACGCGCTGATGTCGACGTCGGAGCAACTGGACGCGTCCGCCTACGTACTGGGTGCGGGCCGGGTCAGCGTGCCGGACGCCGTCGACGCGGAGGTCACCGCCACCGGCAGCGCCGACCTCGGCTTCCACAGCTGGCCCTACGAGGACGACAAGCCCGTCACGAAGACCCTGACCTACGCCAACTCCTCCGACCAGCCGGTCGATTTGGCGCTCGCCGTGCAGGGCGGCCCCGACGGGGTGGCCTCCCTCGCCGACCGGGCGCTCACCGTGCCCGCGCACGGCACCGCTTCCACGACGGTGACCGGCGACGCCGGCAAGGCGCCCGTGGGCAACACCTCCGGGCAGATCGTCGCCTCGGTCGCCGGCACCCCCGTCGCCCACACCGTGTTCGGGCTGGTCAAGGAGGAGGAGCGGTACACGCTCACCGTCCACGTCAAGGACCGCGACGGGGCGCCGACGGCGGCCGACCTCGCGGTGCAGCAGCTGGCGCAGGGCGTCGACCCCTACCCCGTGACGGTGGGCGACTCGGGCACCCTGGAACTCCGCCTGAAGCCCGGCACGTACAGCCTGACGTCCTTCCTCGACGTGCGCGGCAGCCACGGCGCGGACTCCCTCGGCCTCGGTTTCCTCGCCGCCCCCCAGGTACGGCTCGACCGCGACCGGGAAGTCACTCTGGACGGGAGGCAGTTGACGGAGATCAGGGCGAAGGTCGACCGGCGCACCGAGACCCGGCAGCTGCTGATGGAGTACGACCGCAGCGGCGGTGGCTCCGACCTGTTCGGCGCGGTCCAGGTGCCCGTCAAGTACGACAGCGTGTTCGCCGCGCCGACCGGGAAGGTCACCGAAGGCGGCTTCGAGTACCGCACGGTGTGGCGGCTGGGCAAGCCGCTGCTGGAGGTCGACGGCGTCCGCGAGGCCGTCGTCCAGCCGGGCGGCACGCTGATCGAGGGACGCAGCAGGCTGCCGCTGGCCGACGTGGGGACCGGGCCGTTCACCGGTGTGCGCGGCAAGGCCGTGCTCGCCCGTCTCACCGACGGCGTCGAGCCCGCCGCCCTCGCCCAGGCCGCCCAGGACGCGGGAGCCGCGGCCCTGTTCGTCACCGACGACACCGCCGGACGCCTCAACGCCTGGTTCGGCACGGACGACAACACGGACCGGCCGCTGCAGATCGCCACGGTCGGCGCCGCGGACGCGGCACGGCTGCGCGCGGCCGGACGGGTCGACATGACCGGGACGCGCAACACGCCATACGTGTACGACCTCGCGCAGGGCCACCCGGGCGGTGTCCCGCGCGGAGACCTCATCTACGAGCCCGGTGCCCGTGAACTCGCCGTGCTGGACACCCGGTTCCACGCCGCGAAGCCCGTGCCGGGCAGCGAGTACCGCTACTCGATCACCGACACCTTCCCCATCGGCATCGGCTTCCAGGAGCGCATCGACTACCCCGCCGAACGGACCGACTACGTCTCCACGGGCACCGGGCAGCTCTGGCACGAGTCGGTGAACGTCGGCGCGGGCGCGCTGGAGGAGCGCAGCGGACTCATCGCCTACCGGGGCGGCACCCGGACCCCGCTCGACTGGTTCAAGCCGGTCTGGCACCCGTACCTGGGCACCGGGCTCGGCTGGGGGCAGCAGCGCTCGGGCAACGTGATCCAGTTCAACACGCCCGGCTGGGGCGACTCCGGGCCCGACCACACCGGCTTCGGCGACGTGTGGAGCGACGACAGCGGGATGACCCAGTTCACCGAGGTGTACCAGGACGGGACGCTGGTCGACCGCAAGACGAGTTCCGGCGCCTACGTCTGGGACGCGCCCGCCGACGAGCACACCTACAAGGTCGTCACGGACACCACCCTCGACCCCGACCGCTGGAAACTGTCCACCAAGGGCCACTCCGAGTGGACCGTACGGTCGGCGGCCACCCCCGACGACCGCTGGACCTTCCTGCCGCTCCTCAACCTCGGCTACGACATCGACACCGACCTCGCGGGAGACGTGCGCGGCGGCCGGGTTCCGGTCGGCCTGCACGCGGAGTACGTGAAGGGCGCGCCGGACACCGGGACCATCGGCGGCGCGAAGCTGGAGGTGTCGTACGACGACGGCCGGACCTGGAGGACGGTCCCGCTGTCGGGCGGCACGGCGTCGTGGAAGGGGACGCTGAACGTGCCGCGCGGCACCGCGTACGTCTCGCTGCGAGCCTCCGCCGCCGACGACCGGGGCGGTTCCGTGAGCCAGGAGATCATCCGCGCGACCGGGGTGCGCTAGCCACCACCGGGGTGCGCCGGCCACCACACCCGCACGGACGGCGCCGGCTCCCCTCGGAGGGGAGCCGGCGTCGCCGTGTCCGCTCAGACCGCCGCGCTCTCCACGATGCCGCGGACCACACCGAGCTCCAGCAGATCCTGCGGACGCACGCGGAGCTGGTCCGCGGTGCCGCGCACCTCGTCCGGGGACCGCTTCAGGATGGCGGCCGCGAGCTCCGGGGCGATGACGGAGAAGTAACTGTCCGGCGTGGCCCAGGTGTTGCCGGGCGCCGCCAGCGCGAGCGCACCGCCGGAGCCGCCCTCGCCGATCACCAGCGTGGTCACCGGCGTCCGTGCCGTCGCCATCGCGGCGAACAGATCCGCGATGGCGGCACCCGCGCCCTGCCGCTCCGCGTCCGCGTCGTTCGCCGCACCCGGCGTGTCCACCAGCGTCAGCACGGGGATGCCGAGCCGGCCCGCGAGACGGACCAGCCGGGCGGCGGTGCGGTACCCGGCCGGCCGGGTCGCGGTCCCGCACTGGGCCGCGTACGCGACGGACCGTCCGTCGTGCGTCAGGCCGACACCGCACAGCACGCCCTCGTCGGTGCCCCCGCAGCGGTCCCCGCGGAGCGCGACCCGGTGCGTGAAGTACGCGTCCAGATAGGCGTGGGCGCGCGGCCGCCGCGGGGAACGGGCCCGGAGCACCGCGTCCCATCCCGTGGCGGGCAGCCCGGCCGCGCCCAGCGCCCGGGGCGGCGGCGCGGCCCCGGCGGAGGGTCGGGTGAGCAGGTCGAGCCAGAGCGCGAGCGTGCCGCGCAGCTCCGACGCCGGCACGACGTCGTCCACCGCGCCCGCCGTCAGCTGGGCCTGTGCCGTGTACGCCGCCGGGTCCGCGTCGGGCGGCCGGACCCGGGAGCCCGCGAAGCCCACCTGGGCGCCCGGCAGCGCCAGCGTCACATCGGCGCCCGCGCCCAGCGTGGCCCAGCCGCCGCCCGTCGTCGGATCCCGCAGGACGGCGATCTGCGCGAGCCCCGCCTCCCGGGTGAGCGCCGACTGCCGTGCCACCCGCTGGAGTTGGGTGAGCGCGAGCATGCCCTCCTGCATCCGGCTGCCGCCCGTCGCGACCAGCGTGACGACGGGCAGCCGCTGCGCGCGGGCGTGCGTGTACGCCGCCTCCAGCCGGTCACCGGTGCGCACCCCCAGCGAGCCGCCGAGGAAGCCGAACTCGAAGGAGACCAGCACGGCCCGCGTGGCACCGACGAGCGCGGTGCCGCAGACGACGGACTCCTCCTCGCCGGTGCGCTCCCGGGCGCGGGCGCGCGCGTCGTCGTATCCCCGCCAGGACAGCGGACCGTCGGGCGGGTGCGCCCCCTTCGGGGCGGGGAAGGGCACGAAGTCGTCGGTGAGCAGGGCGACGGCCGCGCGGGCCGGGATCCGCTCAGTCACGCTTCAGCGCCCGCTTCAGGATCTTGCCCATGTCGTTGCGGGGCAGCGACTCCAGGACGTGCACGACGCGCGGCCGCTTGTGGGGGGCCAGTCTGTGCGCCACCTGGTCGGCCAACTCGTCGGCGGACGGCGGGGACTGCGGGTCCGTGGGCACGATCCAGGCCACCACGCGCTCGCCCAGGTCCTCGTCCGGCTCCCCGGTGACGGCGGCCTCACGCACCCCCGGGTGTTCGAGCAGCGCGTTCTCGATCTCCCCGGCGCCGATCTTGAAGCCGCCGCTCTTGATCAGGTCGGTGGCCTTGCGGCCGACGATGCGCACGGAGCCGTCGGTGTCGAGGACCGCCATGTCGCCGGTGCGGAACCAGCCGTCCTCGGTGTACGCGGCGGCGGTCGCGTCGGGCCGGTTGAGGTACTCGGTGAACAGGTTCGGCCCGCGCACCTGGATCTCGCCGACGCTCTCGCCGTCGTGCGCGCCGGTTGGGGTGCCGTCGGCGTCGTACCCCGCGATCACGGAGCCGTCCTCCTCGACGAGCCGCAGGCCGACCCCGGGCAGCGGCACCCCGACGGTCCCGGGCCGCGGCTTTCCGTCCGCCCGGACGCTCGTGTTCATCAGGGTCTCCGTCATGCCGTACCGCTCGACGACCGGGCGCCCGGTGGCCGCCGTGATCCGCTCGTGGTCGTGCACCGGCAACGCGGCCGACCCCGACACGAGCAGCCGTGCCCGGCCGAGGGCCTCGGCGGCCTCCGGATCCGCGTCGAGCGTCTCGGCCAGCCGGTGGTACATCGTCGGCACCCCGAACAGCATGGTCGCCCCGCCGTTCAGCTCCCGGACCACGCCCTGCGCGCTGAACCGCCCCAGATGCCGCATGGAGCCGCCGCGCCGCAGCGGCCCCAGGACGCCGAGGACCAGCCCGTGCACGTGGAACAGCGGCAGCCCGTGCACGAGCACGTCGTCGCCCGTCCACTGCCAGGCGTCGGCCAGCGCGTCCAGCGTGGAAGCGATCGCCCGGCGGGGGATGACGGCGCCTTTCGGCGGGCCGGTGGTGCCCGAGGTGTACACGACGAGCGCGGGGTCCGCCGGCCCGGCCGGCTCCGGCGGCAGCGCCGGAACCGCCCCGTCGCCGGCCGGCTCGGCGACGACGTCGATCCGTCGCAACGCCCGCACGGGACCGGGCAGTTCGTCCCCCGGCGCGGCGAGCACCGCGGACGGCGCGCTGTCGGTCAGGATGTGCTCCAGTTCACCTTCCCCGGACTTCGCGTTGAGGGGCACCGCGGGCACTCCGGCGAGCAGTGCGGCCACCACGCCGACGGCCGTCTCCAGGGTCGGCGTCGCCCACACTGCGACCCTCCCGGCACCGTCCAGCCGCGCGGCCAGGGCGCCGGCCGAGGCGGCGAGCTGCGCGTACGTCAGGGACCGCTCACCGAAGCGCAGCGCGGACCGCTCCGCGACCGAGCCGCCCACCAGGGCCGGGAAGAGGGAGGACACGTGTGCTCCTTTGCCAGTAGGGACGTTCCGCCTGAGACCGTCACCACCGTTCCTACACGATGACGCCGCGCCCACGGGCGGCCGTCCGGCCGCACCGGGGACGTGGGGCGCGTGTCCAGGCCCGTGCCGGGAGCCCGTACGGCCGGGCGGTCCCGGCACCCCTCAGCCGAGGTGCGCGGGTGCCGCCGCGGCCACGCGCGCGCGGACCGCCCTGATGTCGTCGGTGCGGCGCAGCGCCCGGGACACGGCCTCGATCTCCTCCAGCAGCTCCTCGATGTCCGGGCTGTCCAGCGGTGCGGGGGCCTCCGCGCGCGAGCGGCGCCTGGCGTCGACGGCGGCCTGGATGGTCACGGCGTGGGCGAGCGGGCGGGCCCGGCGGGCGTCCCGGCCCAGGTCCACGGCCGCACCGTAGGCCCGTCGGTCCAGGTCCTGGTCGATGTACCGGGCGAGGTGGAGCAACGCGTCCCGGATGAACGTCTCGCGGCGGGTGAGGCGCAGTTCGGGGGTGGCCCGCAGTTTGAAGGGGACACGGCCTCCGGTGGCGTTCCGGGTGAGCCGGTACAGCGGCCGCAGACGCCAGTGGCTGAGCCGGGTGCGGCCACGGCGGTGCAGGTACTGGCCGGTGTGCGGGAGGATGAAGCCCGCCGCGATGAGGATGGCGGAGACGCAGGCGACCGGCGGCGCCAGCGAGGTGCTCAGCCAGTCCAGGTCGTGGCCGGTCCACCGGGCGCCGACCGCCGCGGCCTTGGCGGCGTCGTAGACCAGGTTCGTCGCGTAGCCGACGCCGAGGAGTTTGAGGCCGCCGCGCAGCCAGGCGTCGAGCCCGTCGGCGCGGATCCAGTTCCGGATGAGCCGGCAGCTGATCAGGCAGGCCACGGTGTGCGCGAGCAGATAGAGCACGATCAGTTCGCGCATGTACGGGGTGGTGGCGTAGTACGTGTCGAGGTCGCGCACCCGCTCGACGGGCGCCTCGGCGAACGCGAAGAGCACCCACAGCGCGACGACCACGCAGGAGTAGACGCCCACCACCCACCGGGTGGCGCGGCGGGTCGTCGCGGAACGGTCCGAGATGCCGTTGCGCCAGGCGGTGATGAGCAGCAGGCAGGACCCGCAGAAGGCGGTGATGAGGCTGTAGACCAGGGGCGCCGAGAAGTTCGGGACGCCGGTGGCGCGGTTGACCCGGGCGATGGTCGGCGGCGCCGCGAAGACGAAGACGGCACAGGCGAGCACGAGGAGACCGCCGACGGCCCGCAGCAGCGGGTCCTTCCACAGCTTGATGATGCTGGGCAGTTTGATCGCGAGCGCGGCGGTGAGCACCGCCGCCGGTATCCAGAAGGAGATGTACAGGCCGTCGGCGAGGCGGGCGGGGCTCATCGCGGGTCAGCCCCGGGGGCCGCGGTAGCCCAGGGAGGCCTGGATCGCGCGGCCCACCGGGTCCACGGGCCCGCCGGCGCCCTTGCTCCGGGGGCCCGTCAGCCAGGAGCGGAAGACGCTCGCGAGATGCAGGCCGAAGTCCTCCGCCTGCGCCTCGTCCGCCGCGTGGGAGCCGTTGCGGGCGGCGACGGTGAGCGCGACCTCGTGCCAGTCGGGCCGCTCCGACAGGGCGTGCGCGGCGGCCGCGGCGCCGGCGACGTGGTGGTCGCGGTGCCCCTCCTTCATGTGCCACAGCTCGTGGCCGAGGATGACGAGCTGCTGCACGGCCTCGGCGCGCTCTTCGACGATGACGAGGTCGAAGTCGTGGAACTCCATCCACAGACCGGTGACCTCGATCTCGTCGGGGAAGCGCTCGAAGCGGAGCTGGACGGGGCGGCCGTCGCGGCGTCTGCTCATCTCCGCGCACAGGGCCTCCGCCAACTCCCGTACATCGACGGGGGCGTCGATCCGCCCGCGCAGGACGCGGCTGAGCTGCACGGCGAGGGCGTGCATCTCGGAGTCGGCCACCGGCGAGCGCAGCGCCGCCGCGAGCCTCCGGATGCCTCCGGCCAGTCTCACCGGCCCGGCTCCGCACGGCTCACGCGCGGACGTGCGAGCGTCTCGCGCAGGGTCGGCGGGGACTGGCTCACCAAGGGGCTCCCGGCTGTTGATGCGTCAAGTTCTCACACCTCACCGAGCGTACGGGCCCCCTCCGGCCCGTGCCAGGGTTTTCCGAACGATCTTTCCCGCGCGCGGGACGGCCCGTCCGGGCAGCGGCCCGCGACTGCCGCGGCGGCCCCGCCGAAGGGGGAGGTCAAAAGGCCTGGGGCGGGCGCCCGGGTGGTTGTTAGCCTCCCCGAGGACCAGTCGTACGAAGAGGGAGTCCGCCGTGGCCCGCACAGCCGACCGCGCCCGTATCGCGCTCGCCACCTACCGGCCGGAGGAGGGGGAGACCAGCGCGGACCGGGACCTGCCCGTCCTCAGGGCCGCCCTGGAGGAGGCCGGTGCCGAGGCCGCCGTCGTCCACTGGGACGACTCCGCGGTCGACTGGGCGGCCTTCGACCTCGTCGTCATCCGGTCCACCTGGGACTACAGCCGGCGCCTGGCGGAGTTCGTGGCGTGGGTCGAGCGCTGCGCGAAGGTGACCCGGCTGGCCAACCCGGCGGACGTCGTGCGGTGGAACTCGGACAAGCGGTACGTCGGCGACCTCGCGGCGGCGGGGGTGCCCGTCGTGCCCACCCGGTACCTCGCGCCGGGCGACCCCGTCGAGCTGCCCGGCGACACGGAGTTCGTCGTGAAGCCGACCGCCGGGGCCGGCGCACGGTATGCCGCCCGGTATCTGCCCGGGGAGCGGGAGACGGCCGTGCGGCAGCTCGCGCGGATGCACGCGGAAGGCCTGACCGCGATGGTGCAGCCGTACCTGAAGGGTGTCGACGTCCGAGGCGAGCGGGCCCTGCAGTTCTACGGCGGACGGCTGCTGCACGCCAGCCGGAAGGGGGCCGTGCTGGAGCCGGGGACGCCCTTCGACGGTGACAAGGTCCCGCACCCCCGGCTGGAGGTCTGGGAGCCGTCCGCCGCGGAACTGGCCGTGGCCGGGCGGGCGCTGGCCGCCGTGCCGGGCGGGCCCGACGCGCTGCTGTACGCCCGTGTCGACCTCGTCGACGGCGACGACGGCGAGCCCCGGGTCATGGAACTGGAACTGATCGAGCCGAACCTCTTCCTCTGGCTGCACCCCGGGTCGGTGCCGGCCGTCGTGGAGGCGGTCCTCAGGGCCGCTCTCTGACCGCGACGCGCTGCAGCAGCCCCCAGGTGAACTCCGCCGCGCACTCCCGCGCGGCCCCCGACGCGTCCGGCGCCGTGAACGCCAGGCCCCAGCGCGTCGGCGCCGTGCCCTCCAGGGGGCGCACGGGGGCGAACGCGCGGGCCGCCTCGTCGACCGTGCAGGACCAGGGGAGAAGGTCGTCCACGGTGCGCAGTTCGGGGCCGGGCGCACCGGGCGCACGCACCAGCCACTCGTTCCAGGCCACGCCGTTCGGCGCGACGAGGACCTCGAAGCGCAGCTCGGGCCAGAGGGGGACCGACCACAGCAGGGCCTCGCAGTCCAGGTCGCCGATCCGGCGCGGGGTGACGGACTCCGGCTCGCCGAGGACCGAGCGGTAGCGGGCTAGGGCGGAGCGGGAGCGCGGGGCGTGCAGCATCGCCTGCCAGCGGCGGTTGGCCTCGCGCATGTCGGCGACACCGACGCCGAGCCGGTGGCGGGCGTCCTCGACGAGTCCGGGGTTGTGGTCGGCCATACGGCGCAGCAGGACCAGCTGGAAGTCGAGCGGGGTGAAGGGGGCGGTGGGGCGTTTGGCCGGCATGGGTCCATCGTCGCCCACCCGGACCGCTCCGCGGCCGGTTCAGGGGGCCATGCGTTTCAGCAGCTCCTCGTGCTCGTCCTCGGTGACCTGCACCCCGGAGGACGGCAGCAGCTGCGGGATGCCGTCGACGACCGGGTAGCGGCGGCGCAGTCTCGGGTTGTACAGCGCTTCCTCCGACGCCACCGACTCGTCCGGTACGAGCAGGTGGAGCGGCCCCTTGTCCAGCGGGCAGGCCAGGATCCTCAGCAACGGGTCGTCCGGGTTCATGGGGGTGTCAACTCCTTGGCACCGATGGGCGGTCGGGGTGCTTCGTCGTGCTTGGGCATGGCGAGCAGGACGGCCACCGCGAGAGCCGTGCCCGCCAGGCGCAGGGCGAGCCTGACCGGGTCGTGCGGCAGCGCCTCGCCGAACGCGAGCGTGCCGAGCACCGCGGTGAACAGCGAGGTCACCGTCGTGCAGACCGGCACGATCAGCGAGGCCCGGCAGCGCTGGAGCGCCGCCTGCGACATGACCAGGCCGAACGCGCCGGTGAACACGAGCAGGTACGGGTAGGGGGAACGGAGCAGGGCGAGGACGGCTCCTCCCGGGTCGTGGGCGGTCAGGCGGCTCGACACGCCCTTGATGGCCAGCGAACTCACCCCGTACAGCAGCCCCACCGCCACGCCGTACTCGACGCCGGTGGTCGGCATGCGGTGCCGGTTCCGGGACCGGCGCTCGGCCGCTCCGTACAGCCAGACGCCCAGCGACAGCGTCGGCAGGCAGACCGTGAGGATCAGTGGGGCGGGGGCGCCGTGGCTGACCGTGTCGGAGTCCTCGTTCAGGGACAGCACGACCATCAGCAGGGCGGCGAGGATCGCGCCGAGCGCGTACCGCTCGCGGCCCGTGGTCTCCTCGCCGAGCAGCCGGGAGGAGAGCAGGACCAGCAGGACGAGCCCGGAGACGAAGATGCCCTGCGCCGCGGCGATCGGCAGCGTGCGGTAGACGGCGAGCTGGGCGGCGAACCCGGCGGCCAGGGCCAGCGAGCCGCCGATCCACAGCGGGCTGCCCAGCACCAGCCGCAACAGCCGGGCGGGGCGGCGGATGTCCACGTCGGGCAGGGCCGCCAGCGCGCGCTTCTCCAGGACGAATCCGGTGCTGTACAGGACGTTCGCCAGCAGTGCCGCGGCCACTCCCCACCACATGGGCTACGTCCTTCGTGCGTGCAGGAGCAGGATGGACGACAGGGACGGCGCGGCGCAGGCCAGCCGGTCCAGGGGGCGCAGCGGACGCGGTACGCCGTGGAAGGGGGCGCCCGCCAGCCGTACGACCTCGAAGCCCGAGGCGGTCACGAACTCCCGCAGCGCGCGGGCCGTGTACAGCCGCAGGTGGCCCACGACCTCCTTGCCCGGGCGGCCGTGGATCGCGCGCAGGCTCACCTCGGAGAAGACGGGCTGGACGCCGGCGAGGAGCAGGGCCCGGTTGTACCAGGCGGCGAGGTTCGGGGTGGAGAGCATCAGGTGGCCACCGGGGCGCAGCACGCGGCGGATCTCGTCCAGGGCGGTGTCCGGGTCGGCGAGGTGCTCGACGACCTCGCTGAAGAGCACCGCGTCGGCCGACGCGGTGGCGAACGGCAGCCCGCCGTCGCCGAGTTCGCCGCGGACCGCGTACGGCAGCCGCGCGTGGGCGCGTCTGAGCGCGTCCTGCGACCAGTCGACGCCGACCAGGCGGTGCCCGGCGAGCAGCGGGGCCGCGGTCGCGGCGGCGGTGCCGTCCCCGCAGCCGATGTCCAGGACGGTCCGCGGGCCCGCCGTGGCCGGGCCGAGCGCGGCGGCCAGCATGCGGGCCTGCCGCAGGCTGCGCGGCGTCCCGGAGGCGACGGGGACGGCGGGGTCCTCGTAGAAGTCGCGCAGTCCGCCGGGGGCCGGTGCTGTCGTGGTCATGCGCCGTTCGCCTCTCTCAGCTCCGTGGCGTGCAGATAGTGCTCGAAGAGGTCGCGCAGATGGGCGCCGTCGCCGTGGCTGAGCAGCGTCCGCGACCAGCGCAGCGCGAGGTGCAGACGGCCCGCCGTGGACGCCGTCGTGACGGTCAGGCCGCGCGGCATGCGGGCGGGCGCCGAGAACCAGACCGCGTGGGCGCGGCCTGCGGCCTCGCCGAAGTCCAGGGCGTACGGGATGCGGCCGATGTTGCTCAGCAGGACGGTCGACGTCCAGGGCCCGGCGGCCCGCCGCAGCCCCCGGGTGACCGCGGCGCGCCAGGCGACGGGGACCACGGGAGCCGTCAGCAGGGCCGCGCCGTGGCCGAGTTGGGGGCGGTCGAGGGACTTCAGCGCACGGGTGCGGTTCGCCGTGCGGCGCAGCAGCTCGGCCATCCGGTCCGCGTTCACCTCGTCCGGCGCGAAGGTGACCTCGACCAGCCGTGTGCCGTTGCCGATCGGCATGTCCGCGTCCCTCGTGCGGTCGTCGACCGGCATGGTGACGCGCAGTGGGCGGGGCCGGGCGCCGTGCTCCCGGTTCCAGTGGGCGACCATCAGCACCGTCGCGGCCATGAGCTGGTCGTTGACCGTGTACGGGGAGCCCTTGGGGCGGCGCGGCACGCTCAGTTCGGTGACGAGCAGGCCGTTGCCCGCGGACGGCTCGGGGGTGCCGTGGGCGACCCGGGCGGGCGGGGTCCAGGTGGAGGGGCCCACCGCTTCCTCCGCCCCCGGCGCCTCCGGTGTCCGCACCGGGGGTGCCGTCGGGGTGTTGTCCCGGCCGCCGTACAGCTCGGCCGCCGTCGCCAGGATGCGCAGACAGGCGGGGCCGTCCAGGGCGGTGTGGTTGATGGTGAGGAACAGGACGGTGCCCTTGCCTTCCGGCCGCCCACCGCCGGCGCCGGCGCCGGCCGCCGCACCGGTGCGGTTGCCGCCGGCATCGGGGCTGCCGTCTCCCGCCCCGGCGCCGTCTCCCGCCCCGGCGCCGGGGCCCGCGGTGGCGTCGGGACCGCGGCCGGCGTCGTCGCTGCCCGCGCCGGTCGCTGTGCCGCCGGTGCCCGTCGCGGCGGCGCGGACGGAGACGCCGCTCCCGTCGCCGTCCGAGCGGGCCCCGGTGTCGCGGGCCTGGGCGCCGGCACCGTCGCCCGGCGCGGGGCCGCCTCCCGCCGCGGGACCGCCGGCCGTCCCCGTGGGGACGGCCGCCCACGTGCGGAGGGCCGCGTCCGTCCGGCCGACCGCGTCGGTCGCCTCGCTGCCGATCGCCGGGCCCGCGCCCTCGACCACCTCCAGCCGGATCGGCGGGGAGGCGGTCAGCGGCGGCGCCGTCAGCAGCGCCCGGGTCCGCGCGTCGCGCAGCGCGTCCCGGCTGGGGAGCGGGAAGGCCACCACGTCCAGGTCGGGTCCGGGGGTCAGCTCCCACTCGTAGCGCCGCCGGTACCAGGGGCGCGGGGCCTCGCGCATCAGGATGCGGGGATGGCGGCGGAGCGCCTCCGCGAACGCCGCCCTCAGCCGCGCCGGTTCGAGCCGTCCCGGCAGGTGGACCTCGATGTGGACCGTCTCCGGTTCCTCCTCCTGGAGGCAGTGCCGGGCGACCTCGTCCACCACCGGGAACGGGACGCGGACGGGCGGCCGGGCCGGGCCGCCCGTGCCGTCCCGCGGGGGATGCTCCACAGCCGTCATGGGGTGCCGCCCCTCCCCGTGCCCGTGCTCGGGCCTGTGTCCGTGTCGCTGTCGGTGCCCGAGCTCGTGTCCTGGCCCGCGCGTGGACCGGGCTCCTCGGGCGGTGTCACCCTGAACCGCGGCTTGCGCAGCGCGATGCGCGCGGTCGGCGGGTCGGGCTCGGCCCGGTCCGTCCCCGGCCCCCGGGCGGAGACGGTCGGACCGGACGCGACCCGGCGCTCCCCTCCCGCACCGGACCGCCCCCCTTCCGCCGCGCCGGACCGCTCCCCGCCCGAAGCGGACCCCGCGGCCGTTCCCGGCTCCGCCGCGGCCGAGCCGGCACCCGGCTCGTCGGCCCGCGCCTTCTTCTCGAAGCCTCCGGGCAGCGGACCGGCCGGACTTCCGCTCCCCGGGCCGCCGCTCGTCCCGCGCACCCGGTGCGGCAGCGGTGCCGTCGGGGCCTCCGACGACGCCGGCGGCTGCGTCGGGCGCGCCGCCGCGACGGTGCCGGACCCCGGCTCCCGTACGCTCACCAGGCCCGCGAACAGGCCGACGAGTGCCAGAAGTTGGGCGGTCGGCCCGAAGGCTCCCCCGTCCGCGGACACCGGCGATCCGGCGCCCGTCGCCGCGGCGACCCCGGCGCCGGCGAGCGCGAGGAACGCGATGGGGACGAGCAGGGCGTGCCGCCGTCGGGCGAGCAGGGCCAGCGCCGGCACCAGCAGGGCGAAGAAGCCCGCGACGACCACGCCGACCAGGGTCAGGGCGACAAGGCCCGACCAGAGACCGGGCAGCGGGGCCTCCGGCTGCGGTGCGTCGGGGTTGGGTGCGCGACGCCGCCACAGCACGAGGCCCACGAGGGCGGCCACGGCGACGCCGCCGCCGATCAGCCCCGCCTCGTACGTCGTCGACGGCTCGTACGACAGCGTGACCGTGCCACCCGCGCCGGACGGGATCTGCCAGCCCTGCTGCCAGCCGTCGAGCCGTAGGGGCGTGAGCTCCCGGCCGTTCAGCGTCGCCTTCCAGCCGTCGTTGTAGTTCTCGTACGTCGTCAGGTACGAGGCCGCGCCGGAGCCGACCGTCACCGTGCGGCGGTCGCCCAGCCAGTCCCGTATCGTCAGCTCGCGTCCGACGCCGGCCGCCTCGTCCACCGTCCCGCGTGTCAGCGTCACGTCCGTGAGCGCCAGCGGCCCGGCGTCCCCCGACTCGACGCGGTGGGAGCCGTCGGCGAAGTCCAGCGCCGTGTCCTTGCGCCCCTCCTGGCAGAGCGTCACCTCGACGGCCCGGCGCTCGACCAGGTCCCGCACCGTGCCCTTGGCGGCGGTCTCGTACAGCTTCCCGTCGACCGCGACGACCGGGCCCTTCCCGCACGGGAGCGAGAACGGGCGGGTGCCGGACGGCTGCGGGGTGCGGTACCGGTCGAGCGCCGGAATGTACGCCTCCGTGAGACCGACCGGCAGCTGCAGATCGGCGTCGGCGACCGGGTTGTGGACGGTCAGCGGAGCGGTCTCGGTGACGGTGATGTCGAGGCGGTCGGTGGTGATGGGGTCGAAGCGGGCCCAGCCGTTCTCGTCGACGCCGACGACGGCCGCTCCGTCCGGGGAGCTGATCTCGACCTTGGCCGGCCGGGTCGACAGACCGCCCGCCGGGGCCAGCACGAGGGACGAGACCGGCTGCTTGTCCGGCCAGCTCAGATGGATCGTCGGGTTGCCGCCGGCGATCCACGCGGTGGTGAGGTCGCCGTCGGTGAGATTGCGCGCGGACAGACCGGCGCCGAGCCGCGCGGTGGAGTCCGCCGTCGCGGTGATCCGGCTCTGCTGCTCGGGCGCCACCTCGTAGAGCAACTCGTCGAGCTCGGCGCCGGGGACCGGGACCGCGCTCGCCTTCATCGCGTACGTCCCCGCCGTCGAGGTGGCGAAACTGCGGTGCAGCCCCGCCTCCGTGCCGGTGGGGGAGAGCCCGGTGGGGTCGGTGGTGCGGTGCAGGGAGACGACCTCGGCCGACGCCGCGGACGTGTCCGGTCCCGAGGCGTCCGTGGGCAGCCGCAGCAGACGGGTGACCTGGACGTCCGGGAGGGCGATCTCGGAGAAGCCCGCGCCGGTGAGACCGGCGTGCTGTCGTGTCGAGTCCACGATCGTGATCTTCAGCCAGCCCGTGGACCCGGGGCGCGCCCCGACCGTCTGCTTCATGCCGTTCGGCTGGAGATAGCTGGTGACGGAGCCCTTCTCCGTCTCCACCCGGATCCGCGTCGCGGCCGCGCGCACGCCGTCCTGCGGCAGCGGTGTCACCTCGAACGACGAGGGCACGTCCACGGACCCCTCGAAGCGGATCCGCAGCCACTGCCCGTCCGCCGAGCCCGCCGCACCCTCGGCCCAGGCCGTGTCGGGGTTGCCGTCGAAGGCGTTCACGGGGTCGTACTGCGGAAGGTGGAACAGCCAGTTGCCGGTCGAGGACGCGGTCACCGAGCGGGCGCCGCGCAGCTGTGCGACCGTCTGGTGCTCGATGCCCTTCGTCGGCAGGATCTGGTGCGGCTTCTTCCCCGCGTCCTGCACGCTGTCGCTGTCGTTGCGCTGGTCGCGCGTGTACGTGTACGAGGTGTTGGCGTCGACCAGGCCGAACCGGGTGTCGGCGCGCCGCAGCCCGTCGCCCACCACCTGGACCTGCGGGGTGCCGAGACCGGGGTGGTTGTCGCCGGTCAGCACGGCTGCCCGGCCCCGTGCCGCCGGGTCGGCGGCCAGCGGCAGCAGTGCCTCGGGGCCGCCCGAGACGACAGCGGTGTCGGCGATGGGTTTCAGTCCGGCCTGGCCGGGCCGCGGCACGTCCCGGTCGGCGGGTTCGTAGATCTCCACGGCCCGCTCGCGCGGGTAGAGACCCTCCACCTGGAGGGGCGTGTCGTTCGCGATCCGCCCGCCGGTCGTGACCGGACCGAACCCGGTCACCCGCCGGTACCCGGACTGCTCCAGGGTGCGCCGCACGGTGGCGGTGGGCACGTACCCGAGCTGGTCGGGGTCCAGGTCGTTGCGTACGACGACGTAGTAGAGGCCGGCGCGGCTCAAGTAGTCCGCGAGGCCGGGGACTCGGCCGCCGGTCGTCAGCGCCTGCTCGACCGCGTCCATGGCGCGCCGGTTGCCCGGGGTGCCGAAGGGCACGTAGTCGCGCTCGGCCCAGCGGGAGTCGGCGAGCACGTCCAGGGGCTCGTCGATCGGCGAGCCCCAGGTGTAGATGCCGTGCGCGGTGGCGGGCACGACGAGGGCGCGGGAGTCCGGCGAGTACTTCTCCAGCCAGTCGGCCGTGGTCTGCCAGTACCTGGGCAGCTCCTGGAACGAACCGGGCTGCAGGATCGACCCGTTGAGGTACGGCCAGGCGAGCCCGGGCAGCACCAGCACCGCGGCGATCAGCGGGGCGAAGCGCCGGCCGCGCACCGGGCGGGCGCCGCGCGTCTCGGCCGCGACCGCGACCAGATGGGCGAGGCCCAGGACGAGCGCGAGGGCGAGCCCCGTCTGGAACTTGTAGATGTTGCGGAAGGGGACGAGCCAGCCGTTCAGCCAGTCCTGGACCACCCCGTGGAACGGCGCGCCGAACGAGCCGCCGTACCCGGCGAGGGTGACGAGCGCGACCGTGAGCACGGTCAGCACCAGCCAGCGCCGCTCGGGCATGTCCCGTCTGGCCAGTCCGGCCAGGCCCAGACCGGCCGCGAGCGCCGAGCAGACGATCACGACCACGGAGGACGCGACGGTCCAGCCGGCCGGCAGCCAGGCCTCCCCGAAGTTCAGGTAGGCCACCCAGTTGCCCGCGCCGCGCAGCGACTCGGTCGCCGACATGGTGGCGGTCGTCGTCGCCGAAGTCTCCACGTAGGGAAGGAAGTTCTCGCCGTAGACGCCGAGCACCAGCAGGGCGATCCACCACCAGGCCGTCGCCAGGATCACGCCCGGCACCCACCAGGCGATCAGTTTGCGCTGCCGGGGCCCGCGCGGGCGGGACAGCAGGTACAGCCCTGCGGGGAGCAGCGACGCCAGGGTCGACGCCGCGTTCACCCCGCCCATGAAGGGGACGACGAGCGCCGAGCGCAGGGCCGCGATCCGGGCGGTGTACCGCTCGTCGGCGAGCGGCAGCAGCACCCAGGGAAGGAAGGCGCCCGGCAGTGCCGCCGCGGAGGTCGAGCCGACGACGACGGTGAAGACCGGCCACAGCGCGTACGCGACGGCGGCGAGCAGCCGGGAGGCGGCGCTGCCCACGCGCAGTCGTTCCGCCAGCCGCAGCGCGCCCCAGAAGGCGACGGACACCACGATCGACAGCCACAGCCGCTCCGCGAGCCACACGGGCAGGTGGATCAGCCTGCACAGACCGTAGAACGGCAGCATCGGCCACGCGTAGCCGACGTACTGGTCCTGGAGGCCGCCGAAGCCGCCCCGGTCGTGCCACAACTGGCCCAGGTCGGACAGGAACTGCCATGGGTCGAGTGCCACGCCGAGCTTGGTGTCGAACGTCGCCCGTCCGGGATGCACGGCCAGGAAGAGGACGAACACCACGGCCCAGAAACCCAGCAGCCAGCGGCGCGAGCGCGGCCCCTGCGGGGGGCCCGCCGCGGTCGTGGCGGGGCGGACGGCTGCCGGGGGAGGAGCCTGGACCGTGCTCGTCATGGTGGACACCGCCGGAGGATGAGGAGGAGGTTCCAGGTGGCGAACTCGCGCAGTCCGGGAGTCTTCGCGACGGCCGACGCGAGGAACGGCCAGTAGCGGGAGCGGGCCGTGACGACCTCGACGTCGTCGCGGGCGCGCACCTGCCGCAGGGTGCTGCCGATGTGCACGGCGAAGAGGTTCTCGCCGAGGGCGTGCTTGGCGTCCCTTCCGGTTCGGCGCCGGTAGCGGGCGCGGGCCCGCTCGGCGCCGAGGTAGTGCCAGGGCGCCCACTCGTGACCGCCCCACGGGGACAGCCAGTTCGTGAACGACACATAGATCAGGCCGCCCGGGCGGGTCACCCGGACCAGCTCGCTCAGGAACGTCTGCGGGTCGGCCACGTGCTCCAGCACGTTGGAGGAGAAGCAGACGTCGGCGACACCGTCCGCCAGCGGCAGCAGATAGCCGTCCGCGACGACCGTCGAGCCGGCGGGCGCGGGCCCCAGCTCCCTGACGTCCGGCTCGAACAGATAGGCGTGGGCGCCGCGCCGCCGGAACTCCTCGGTGAAGTACCCGCTGCCGCCACCGACGTCGACGACGACGCGGCCCTCCACGGGGCCGTACGCCTCGACCTGGTTCGCGGCGTCCCGGGCGAGCAGCGTGTAGCAGGACTCGGGGTCCTCCTGCTCCTGCAGAAACGCCCGGAAGAGCGCGAGGGAGCGCCGCAACGACGGGTCCTTGAACCCGGTGCCCCGGGTGCGCTCGACACCTCCACCGACCCCGCCGGCCCCGACGTCCTCCGCTCGTCGGCCCCCGGCGTCATCGCCCGGTACCGCCCCGGGTACGGCTTTCCCCGGGCTGACCGCGGCGTGCGGCGCCCCGACGGCCTCTGCGTCCTGCGCGGCGGCCGGGGCGTGCGCCGCACCGGCCGCCCGTGCGTCGGGCCCGGTCCAGGGGGACGTCATGGTGTCCAGCCCCTCACCGCCTCCGCGGCCACCGCTCCGAACTGGCGGACCGTGTGGTTCCAGCGGTAGCGGGCCGCGTGGTCGCGGGCCGCCCTGCCCATCAGGGTGCGACGCTCCGTGGACAGCGCGAGGGTGCACCAGGCCGCGGCGAAGGAGGACTCGCCGCGCGCCAGCAGGCCCGTCTCGCCGTCGACGACGGAGTCCCGCAGCCCGGGCACGTCGAAGGCGATCGCCGGGGTCTCGCGGGCGGCGGCCTCGGTGACCACCAGGCCCCAGCCCTCGACGGCGGACGGGTGGAGCAGCAGCCACGCCGCGCACAGCAGCCGGTGCTTCTCCGTCTCCGAGACATGGCCGGTGAACTCCACCTGGGGACCGGCGAGTTGTTCGAGACGCTCCCGCTCGGGCCCGTCGCCGACGATCACCAGCCGGCCGCCGGTGACCGGGCGCACCCGCTCCCACAGCCGCAGCAGCAGATCGATCCGTTTGTACTCGACGAGCCGGCCCATCGCCACGAACAGTGGTTCCGGCGAGCGCAGGGCGCGCGGCCCCGGCTCCTCGACACCGTTGTGCACGACCCGGATGCGGTCCCGCTCGACGCCGATCGCGCGCAGGGCGTGTGCGGTCGACGGGGAGACGGCGACCAGCAGACCGCCGCGCTGCGCACCGGCCAGGGCCCAGTGTTCGAGTCTTCGCCCGAGCCGGGCGGCAGGGGCCAGCGGTCCGCCGAAGCGCATTCTCCACAGGTCGGTGTGGACGTGGTTGACCAGGCACAGGGTGGGCCCGCGATGCCACAGCGGAGCCAGATAGGGCAGGCCGTTGCACACCTCCACCAGCAGGTCGCAGTCGCCGACCTGGCGGTGCAACGCGGGCCGTGCGCGCAGGAAATGGCCGAGATCGCCGCCCGCGGACACGACCCGGTAGTCGCGGTAGGCGGCCGGGCCGCCGCACAGCAGTGTGACCTGATGGCCGAGCCGGGTCAGTCCTCCGGCGAGCCGGTCGACCAGGAGTTCGGAGCCGCCCGCCGCCGGATTGCCGAGGTCGCGGCGGGCGAGGAAGACGATCCGGCGCGGATGTGGGGGGAGCGCCGGGGGGTACTGCGCGGAGCGCGGGAACGCGGCGCGCAGCGGGGAGGGCACGTGCTGGGGCATGGGTGCTCCAACTCGTCTCAGGGTGCGGAACTCAGCGTGGGGGGTGGGGCTCGGTGCGGATTCACACCTTCCGGTCCGGTGACGCGTCCTCCGCAATTCCTCCTGCGGACGACGCGCACGATCCGACGAACTGTGGGGGATGTGGGAGTTCGCTGTAACGGGGATGTGGGTGGGCTGTGCTCGGGTGGGGTGGACAGTTTTCGCCCAGCCGTTCCCCGCGGCTACTCACCGGGGTGACAATTTCCGGCCTTTGTGGAGCTGACGGAACATCACATCGTGAGAGAAGGGTCGGAAGAGTCGGGCGTATCGTGACCAGATCGCCCGCGTACCACCAAAACGGCCCCCACGGCGGCGAGGACGAATCCCAGCACACCGGCACCGATCGGCACCGTCTGCCCCACCATGCGCAGTTGGCCGCTCTCGCTCTTCGCCTGCTTCACCTGGTCCTTCTGCGTCGCCGTGTCGAACGCCAGCTTCCGGCTGTCGAGGAGCACCGCCGCGTCCTTCTCGCCGCCGGGAGCGCGCAGCGTCCGGCGCGGGCCGACCTGCGCGTAGATCACCCGGCCGGTGCGCTGGTCGACGACCAGCTCGATCAGATGGTTGGCGTACCACTCCTCGGCGAGCACCTGGCTGCGCTCGGGCTCCCCGACCAGCGCGCCCGGCACCTGCCGGGTCCCGGTCCGGGTGGCCGGGACCGTTCCGGTGAACCGGTAGCCCTCGTACCCGCGGATCTTCTTGGTGCCCCGGTAGTGCAGCGTGACCGTCGCGCCGAGGGAGTTGTCCCACCAGCGGTAGGCGCGTTTCTGTACGTCGAAGGGGAACTTGAGATAGGCCTCGCCCTCGAAGTACGGGTGCTCCTTGCAGCAGTGCGCGGGAGCGTTCGTCCGGCGGTCGGTCACCCAGCGGCCCGGCACGAACTCCAGCGCGTCGTGCGGGTCCGCCGCCGGCAGCGACTTGTCCGTGTCGACCGTGGTCGTCACGTCCCAGACCGCCTTGCCGCTGCGCTCGCTGTCGGCGACGTCGCCGCGCACCTGCTGGGTGACGGTGATCCTCCGGTCGGCCACGGTCTTGGCCTCGTCCACGTCGAAGACGCTGCCGGTGCCGGTGTAGACGGCGGTCGTGTCGATGTCGATCGGGTTCACGGCGGCGCGTGGTTCCACGTACCAGGCGAGCATCGGGGCCAGCACGAGCAGGAAGGTGCCGAGACCCAGGAGGATCAGCGAGAGGGGTGAGACCTTGCGGCGCATCCGGGCACTCCAGGGGCGTGAGGAGGCTCGACGCACGAGGGGTATCGGGTGGTTCGAGGCGATACGGGTGCGTCGACACCAGGAGGGAAAGTGCACGTGCGGTATGGGCCGGGAACCGTAGGCGCACCCTTGACGGAGTGTCAATGCATTGTCGAGACTGGCTCTGCCGGACGGGGCCGGCGTGGGTAGTGACCGTGGGGCCACTCGACCGGTGGCCGCACGGGTCCGGGTGGGGACGACCTCCGACAGAGAGGCTGACCCTGCGATGTCCAGACTGCTCGCCGCCGCGCTGACCGTTGTCGCCGCCGCCCTGCTGGCGGTGGGTGCCGCGCTGGGGATCGTCGCGCTGCTCGACGCGACGCCCGACCAGCCCAACACCCCGTTGATCACCTATGAGCACGCCGGCCAGGAGCGCTGACCGTGCCGGGCCGCAGGGGTGCGCCGGAGGCGGAGCGCGTGGTGCAGATACGCCCGGGGCCCCTCACCGTGCGCTCGGCATGGCGTGATGTTCCCCGGCTCCAGGTGCGCCGGTTCGCGGCGATCGCCATGGCCGAGGCGCCCGCGCTCGCCGAGGAGATCCTGCGCGAGATCCGCCGCGAGTACCCGCATCTGCCGCTCGTGCTGGACGACTCCGGCGAGCCGATGGCCCTCGTAGGCATCCGGCGCGCCATCGAGGTCTTCGTGCAGCAGCTGGAGGCGGCCGAGGGCAGGCCTCGCGTCCCCCCGGAGGTGTTCCAGGAGTTCGGCCGGGGCGAGGGCCTGCACGGCCGTACTCTCGACTCGCTCCAGGCGATCTACCGGCTGGGGGTCAGGCTCGCCTGGCGGCGGTTCGCCGAGATCGGGCAGCGCGTCGACATCCCGCCACCGGCGATGTACGAACTCGTCGACGCGGGATACGAGTACCTGGACGGCCTGGTGGACCAGTCCGTGCGGGGCTATGCCGAGGCCGCGGCGCGGCAGGCGGGGGAGCGGCTGCGCCTCCAGCGGCGCCTGATGGAGCTGCTGTTCTCCGAGCACCATCACCGGGGCGACCCGGCCGAGGCGCTCGTCGAACGCGCGGCCCGTGTCGGCTGGCCCCTGCCCGACCGGGTCGCCGTGGGGGTGCTGCTGCGTCCGGCCAGGGAGGCCGTCGCGCCCGCCGTGGGGCAGAGCGTGCTGCTCGACATGGAGTACGAGCAGCCCCGCATGGTGGTGCCCGAGCCCGACGCCGCCGGCCGGCCGGAGCTGCTGGACCGGGCGCTGACCGGCTGGGCCGGCGCGATCGGGCCGCCGGTGCCGCTGGCCGAGGCGGCGAAGTCGTTGCGCTGGGCGGAGGCCGCCGTACGGCTCATGGAGCGGGGGCTGCTGCCCGCCGGAGGGGTTCTGCACTGCACGGAGCACACCGAGGCGCTGGTCCTGCTCCAGCCCGAGGAACTCATCGACGACCTGGCGCTCCGGTGCCTCGCCCCACTGGAGCACTGCGGGCCCACCCACGGACGCCGCCTCGCCGAGACACTGCTGGCCTGGCTGGAGACCCGCGGCGGAGCCCCGGAGGTCGCCGCCCGCCTCGGCGTCCACCCGCAGACGGTCCGCTACCGCCTGCGCCAGATCAGGGAACTGTGGGGCGACGAGATCGACGACCCGGACCGGCGCTTCGAGCTGGAGCTGGTGCTGCGGGCCCAGCGCCTGCGCGGCGAACTCGGTGACCCCCGAGCCCGCCGCTAGGCGTATCGGCCTGAAGGGTTGCTCACGCGACGCCGCCCTCGGGCCGGCCGATCACGCCGCGGGCCGGTGTCGGCGTCGTGCCGCCGCACCGGTCATGGCCCGGCATCGGCGTCGTGCCCCGCACCGGCCATGGCCAGGCATCGGTGTCCTGCCCCCGCACCGGCCATTGCCCGGTCAAGCCCACTGTGACTAGCCTGTGTTCGTCATGCCGATCGTCTGTTGAAATTTCGAACATAGGGAGGGGTCGGTCGTGGGACGCCTCGTACCTGCCGTGACCCGGGCTCTGGACATACTGGAGCTCTTCCTCGACGGGGACGGGACTCTTTCCGCCCCCGACATCGTGCGCAAACTACAGCTGCCCCGCACCACCGTGCACGAGCTCGTCACCACGCTCGCCGCGCGTTCGTACATCGTCCAGGTGCCCGGGCAGCCGGGACGCTATCGGCTCGGTGTGCGCCCGTACCAGCTCGGCAGCCGCTACGCCGAGCAGCTCGACCTGGCCGCCGAGGGGCAGCAGGTGGCCCGTTCCGTCGCCGAGACCTGCGACGAGACGGTGCACGTGGCCATCCTCGAAGGCACCGACGTCATCTACATCGCGAAGGTCGACTCCACGCACGCCGTGCGCATGGTGTCGGCGGCCGGGCGCCGGCTGCCCGCGCACTGCACCTCCGTGGGCAAGATGCTGCTCGCCTCGCTCTCCGAGCCGGAGCTGACCTCGCGCATTCCCGACGACGCCGAACTCGTCGCGATGACGCCCAACAGCATCACCGAGCCCGCCGCCCTGCGCACGGCCCTCGCCGAGATCCGCCGGCGCGGCATCGCGGTGGAGAGCCGCGAGTCCAACCCGGACGTCAGCTGCGTCGCCGCCCCCGTCCGCGACCGCACGGGACAGGTCGTCGCCGCGCTCTCCATCTCCGTACCGATGATCCGCTGGAGCGACGAGCGTCGCGGCGAGCTGGAGCAGCTCGCCGCGAAGGGCGCCGCCGAGCTGTCCGAGCGGCTCGGCCACCGGAGCATCGGATGAGCGCCGCCGAGGTCGCGGTCCGCGCGGACGCCGCCCTGGGCGAGGGCCCCACCTGGGACCCGGACGCCCAGCGGCTCGTCTGGGTCGACATCCTCGGGTCCCGGGTGCACACCTACGCCCCGGCCTCCGGGCGCCGCACGGTCATGACCACCGAGCAGCACGTGGGCGCGGCCAAGCCGCGCGCCGGCGGCGGCCTGGTCGTCAACCTCCGTGACGGCGTCGGGCTCTACGGCCCGCCCGGCTCGGGGGAGGCCTTCCGCTGGCTGCACCGGGAGCCCGTCCCCGGCCGCCGCGCGAACGACGCGGCGGTCGCTCCCGACGGCTCGCTGTGGTTCGGCACCATGCGCTACGACGAGGCGCCGCGCGGCGGCACGTTGTCCCGGATCACCCCGGACGGTGCCGTGCGCACGGTGCTCGACGACGTCGCCGTCAGCAACGGCACGGGCTGGAGCCCGGACGGCCGGCTGATGTACTACATCGACTCGCCGACCCGGCGCATCGACGTCTTCGACGTGGACGCGGACGGACTGCCGTACGACAGGCGGCAGTTGGCGGCCGTCGAGGACGGCTTCCCGGACGGTCTCACCGTCGACGCCGAGGGCTGCGTCTGGGTGGCCCTCTGGGACGGCGGGGCGGTCCACCGCTACGCCCCCGACGGGACCCTCGACCGGGTGATCGTCCTGCCCGTCCGCCGCCCCACCGCCTGCGCGTTCGGCGGCCCCGGCCTGACGGACCTCTACATCACCACGGCCCGCACGGACCTGGACGCCCCGCACCCGCTCTCCGGCTCGGTGCTCGTCGTCCCCGGCGCCGGAAAGGGGCTGGCGCAGGCACCTTTCGCCCACTGACGCACAGGTCTGCGCCCCGGGCGGCAGGCAGTGAGATCTGACGATCTCGCGGTCTGCTGATCGGCCTGGGAGACCGGGCGACGGTGGAGCAGGCGCGGCAGGAGCACGACCAGGTCTCCGACACCGAGGTCACCTCGGTGTCGGAGACCTGCTGCTTCCAGCTCGTCCAGGCCGTCGGCGTCGCCCGGGGCCGTGCCCCGAGACGTCGTTCGTCGAGTCCGGTCCGCTGACGCCCGGCAGCGCTTTCCGACGTCCCCTCCCGGATCCTCCGACGTCCCGTCGGACCTCCGCCCGTCGGACCCCCTGACGTCCGGCCGGACCGAACCCCGGCCTGCCGAGTTTCTCTCCCGTCACCCGAGTTCTGCGCAAACCATTGACGCGAAAGCGCTTCCTATCTACGGTCCCGTTCGAAGTTGCGATCGCTTATCGAAATCTCGAACATTAGGGGCGGGGTATGGGACGACCTGGCCTGAATCGCAGGCAACTCCTGGCCGGAGCAAGCGGACTGGCCGTGGCGGGCAGCCTCGGCTTCGCCGCGCTCGGCACCGGCGCGGACGCGCTCGCGTCGGGAGCGGACACCCGGGTGCGCTACTGGAACCTCTTCAGCGGCGGCGACATCCTGTGGCCGTACATGGTGACCAACAACCCCGACCTGATGACCATGCCGAACGGCATCGCGACGGTCATGAACTCCTACGGAATCCAGTGGGCCCAGCTGATGGCCGGGGGCCTGATGGCCGGACTCCCGCTCATCGTCGTCTTCGTCTTCTTCCAGCGCCAGATCGTCGCCGGTGTCGCCCACACCGGCCTCGCCGGCCAGTGAGAACCCACCGCTCGCCAGCTCTCCGGAAGGAAACCATGCCCCGCACCGCCCGATTCGCCCTCGACCCCGACTTCACCGTCGGCACGGTCGACCCCCGGCTGTTCGGCTCGTTCGTCGAGCACCTCGGCCGCTGCGTCTACACCGGCATATTCGAGCCGGGCCACCCCTCGGCCGACGAGGCGGGTCTGCGCACGGACGTGCTGGAACTCGTCCGTGAACTCGGCGTCACCGCGGTCCGCTACCCCGGCGGCAACTTCGTCTCCGGCTACAACTGGGAGGACTCGGTGGGACCGGTCGAGGAGCGGCCCCGCCGCCTCGACCTCGCCTGGCGCTCCACCGAGACCAACCGCTTCGGGCTCGGCGAGTACATCGCCTTCCTGAAGAAGATCGGCCCGCAGGCCGAGCCGATGATGGCGGTCAACCTCGGCACACGCGGTGTCGCCGAGGCCCTGGCACTCCAGGAGTACGCCAACCACCCCTCCGGCACGGCCCGTTCCGACCTGCGGATCGCGCACGGGGACAAGGACCCGTACGGCATCCGGCTGTGGTGCCTCGGCAACGAGATGGACGGACCCTGGCAGACCGGCCACAAGACCGCCGAGGAGTACGGCCGTCTGGCGGCCGAGACCGCCCGCGCGATGCGGCAGATCGAACCGGACCTCGAACTCGTCGCGTGCGGCTCCTCCGGGCAGGGCATGGAGACCTTCGCCGCGTGGGAGGCGACGGTGCTGGAGCACACCTACGACCTCGTCGACCACATCTCCCTGCACGCCTACTACGAGGAGACCGACGGCGACCGGGACTCCTTCCTCGCCTCCGCCGTCGACACCGAGTCCTTCATCGAGAACGTCGTGGCGACCTGCGACCACGTCGGGGCCCGGCTGAAGTCCGCCAAGAAGATCAACCTCTCCTTCGACGAGTGGAACGTCTGGTACCAGAGCCGTCCCAACCCGCACCCCGTCGAGGACTGGCAGGAGGCACCGCGCATCCTGGAGGACGTCTACTCCGTCACGGACGCCGTCGTCTTCGGGTCCCTGCTCATCGCACTGCTGCGGCACGCGGACCGGGTGACCGTCGCCTGTCTCGCCCAGCTCGTCAACGTCATCGCGCCGATCATGACGGAGCCGGGCGGACCGGCCTGGCGGCAGACGACGTTCTTCCCGTTCGCGCAGGCGTCGGAGCACGGGCGCGGCGAGGTCCTCGACGTGCGGGTGGACTCGCCGACCTACGAGACGAAGAAGTACGGCGAGGTGGACCTGCTGCACGCCACCGCCGTGCGCGCCGAGGACGGCTCGGTCACCGTGTTCGCCGTCAACCGCGACCGGACCGCGCCGCTGCCGCTCGAAGTCGCCCTGAGCCGGCTGGACCTGACGACGGTCGTCGAGCACACCGCGCTGTCCGACGCCGACCCCGACGCCGTCAACACCGCCGACGACCAGGAGCGGGTCACCCCGCACCCGGTCGACGGGGCGGCGCTCCGGGACGGCACGCTGACCGCCGTCCTGGAACCGCTGTCGTGGAACGTGATCCGGCTGCGCTAGCCCTGTCCGACAATTCCCGCCCGGCCGGCGCGGTCGGGATCACCGCCGGGCACCTCGCTTCGCGGGGCCGGGGGAGTCCACCGGGGCCACCGGCACTCCTCCGGCCGCGCTGCCGAGCAGCGTCAGCCGCACCTGGCCGGGCCCGGCGGGCGTGGTCCCGTCGGACAGGACGGCCAGGGCCAGCGTGTTGCTCCCCCGGGTGCGGAGCAGCCCGTTCGGCAGGACGAAGGTGTGCTGGGGGCCGACGTCGTTGATGTACTGGCCCATGTTCCAGCCGTTCAGGAAGATCTGCACCCGGTAGGCGCGGGCCGGGTCGTCGGTGAGGGTGAGCCCGATCGACGCGTCCACGCCGGTGTCGACGGCGAGCCGGAAGTCGCAGCGGTACCAGACGACGCCCTGGCGCCGTTCGGCCCGCGGGAGATCGACGACCTTCCAGCCGGCGTCCGCGAAGCCGGGCAGGTGCCAGCCGTGGCGCTCCCCGTACAGGCCGCCGTTGTTGAGCGGGCCGCGCACCCGGTCCGGCGCGCCCTCGCCCCGGATCCGCCAGGCGAGCGACGGGGAGGCGCCGGCGAAGCTCACCGCGGTCAGCCCGCGGGCCACCTTGTGGGTGTCGCGGGCCGCGCCGTCCTCGTCGTGCTGCATACGGCGGACCAGGACGGACAGCACGTGCGGGCCACGAGTCCCCGGCTCGACGGGGAAGGTGGCGGTGGCCTCCCACGTGCCCTGCCGGACCGTCTTCTTGTCCGGCACCGGCATGCGGTGGGTCCCCAGCGGCTCGCCGTCCAGCCAGGCCATCAGCAGCCCCTGCGCGCCCGTGACGTACGACAGGGAGACGGACTCCGCGTCCCCCGCGGACGCGAAGTGCCCCCGGTACCAGACGTCTCCGTAGTGGAAGCCGTAGTCGTCGGCGAACAGCACGGGCTGCCCGGCGGGGACGGGGGTGACGCTGAACGAGGACTTCTTGTCGGCGGTCCTCCACGACGAGTCGTCGAAGCCGGCCGCGGACTCCGGATTCTCCTCGGACCGGCGCCAGTTGGTCAGCGCGGGCAGTCGCACGGCGGGCACGCCGGGCAGTTGCTGCACGGCCCGCAGGCTGCCGGACCGGGTGGCCCGCGTCTTCACCGTGCCCTGGTTCCAGACGACCTCGGTCGTCCCGCGCGGACCCCACACCTCCAGGTCCGCCGCCGCGACGGTGTCGCCGGTGAGATGGACGGCGGTACCGCGCAGGGCGGCCGAGCGCAGCAGCTCGGGCCCGTGCACCAGCACCGGTCCGGACGGGGTGTCGTACCGCCACAGCCGGCCCGAGGCCGTGTCGTCGGCGAGCAGCAGCAGGAGGGGCGCCGCGGTGCCGCCGCCCTCCACGAGGACCCGGGTGAGCCCGTCGAGGGGCGCGTCCACCCGGAGCAGGCCGTCCGCGTACTCGTGTCCGGCGTTGCCCTCCAGCACGGTGACCGTCGGCTCGCTCGCGCACTCGATCGCGGTCTGCGTCGGCTCGCCCGCCCGGCCGGTGAACACGGCGATGTCCTGGCGTCCGGCGGTGAGCCACAGCATCGGCTGGGCGCTGGAGTGGCGCAGGGTGCGCCGTCCGAGGGAGATCCCGGTGGCGACGAGGCGCGCGTCGAGCCCGGGCACCGGCACGGGCACCGTCGATCCGGCGAGCGGCACCTGGACGACGGTCTCGGAGGACGCGTCGTTGCGCAGCACCAGGAAACGCGCCCCCGTGTCCGGGTTGACCAGCGGATACGCCTTGACCGCCGTGTCGTCGCCGACCGTGACGTCCGGTGCCCGGTCCAGTTTGGCGAGGTCGGGCACGCAGTGCAGGAGCTGGCCGATCTGGTGCATCGGGATCAGCTTCTCGGTGGGCCTGCGGGCCTCGTCCAGGGCGGCCCCGTAGTCGTACGAGGTGTAGACGATCGGTGCGGGCAGCCAGCCCCAGGACGTACCCCCGAACGTCATGTAGACATTGTGGATCTTGATGCCGTTGGCGAGGTTGGTGAGGTAGAAGCGGCGCTCGTACGCGGCGTCCCGGGTTCGGCGCGATTCGGCGTAGCCCTTCCCGTCGAACTCCGCCCCGCCCCACGGGTCGAACCAGCCGCCGCCGAACTCGGCCATGAAACCCGGGGTCTCGGGGCTCGCCGTCGAGCCGCCCTTGGCGCCGCCGATGCCGAAGTAGCCCCAGTCGGGCGGCTGCCCGACGGGCGAGGGATACCCGTCGAAGGCGTACAGGTAACGGCCCGTCTCGCCGTCCGTGTCGAAGGTGCCGGGCGCCCAGTGGCCGTTCCTGCCCTTGTCGTTGTGGAACAGCGGCACGTCGATGCCGTCGGCGCGGACCTTGGCGTACAGATGGGTCATGTAGTCGCGGCCGAGGGGGCTGGTGACGTTGTTCGCGTACTCGTTCTCCAGCTGGTAGAGGACGACGGTGCCGCCGCCGTGGGTGTAGAGGTGCCGCGCGGCGATCCGGTCGACGGCGGTCAGCCATTCGTCGACGTACTTCAGGTACGTCGGGTCGGAGGTGCGGGCCGTGCCCGGGGTGACGGTCAGCCAGCCGGGGAAGCCGCCCGCGTCGACCTCGGCGTTGATGTAGGGGCCGGGGCGCAGGATGACGTACAGGCCGGTCTCGGCGGCCGTCCGCAGGAACAGGTCGAGGTCGCGGACCCCGGTGAAGTCGTACGACCCCGGGGCGGCGGAGTGGTAGTTCCACGACACGTAGATGCTGATCGTGTTGTAGCCGTGGGCGCGCAGCTTCTCCAGGACGTCCCGCCACAGGGACGGGCTGGGCAGCCGGAAGGGGTGCACCTCGCCCGACCAGAGCACCAGCCGCTTGCCGTCGACGAGCATCGAGTACCGGTCGAAGCCGACGGTGTGCGTCCTGCCGTCGGCCGCGGGCGGGCCCGGCGCGGGCCCCGTGGGAGCGAGGGGCGCCCTTCCGGCGGCGGACGCCTCACTGCTCACGCTGCCGCTCAGGGAGAAGCCGAGCGCGGCCGAGCCGGCGAATGCGCTGAAGGTACGTCTGCTCAACACCATGCGGGTCCTCCCGGGGACGGCGATGGGTATCCCCCTGTCCTGGCTTGCCCGATCCTGTCCGGGCGCGGCCGAGGACGTGGGGGAGGGTGCGGCCATTGTCCACAGCGGTGCGTCCCACACTGGTCATATGAGGATCCCGGCGTGGGCGGATTACGCGGTACGGGCGGTACCGCGGAGGTCCAGGCGGAGCCGGCGGCGTCTGTCCGGTGGGTCGGTTGCCTCCGGTCCGGTGGGTCGGTTGGCTCCGGTCCGGTCCGGTGGGCGTTGCGCTGTCTGTCCGGTGGGTGGGTCGGGGCCGTGCCGGTGATCCGCCCGTTGCAGCCCTTGTGCGGGGCGGTGCTGGTAGGGCCTCGGTGGGTGCGTGTTGCTGTCCGCAACGGGCATTTGATTCACCGGCACGGCCCCTTCGGTGAGAGGGCGGCTGCGGGTGCGTTCATCGCGGGTTCCCGCACACCTCTGGGGCCGGGGGGGACTGTTCAGTCCGTCCGGCGTTTGAGGACGAGGCCGTTCAGGCCGATCGGGCTGAGTTCCGGGTGGCATACGAGGTCCGGTGGCCCCCTCCCGGCGGCGGTTCCCGTCCGGTGCCGGCTCCCGTCCCGCCTTGAGGACAGGGAGCAACCTTTCAGCCCGTCCGGCGTTTGAGGACGAGGCCGTTCAGGCCGATTTTTCCCACCCCCGGGGGGCCTTGGCGGGGGTGGGGGTGCCGGCGGGCGCATCCTGTGAGCCGTCCTCATCGTGCACTCAGGCTGTCCTCAGACCGGCGTCCTAGCCTCGCCTCCCGATCATCCCCACCCGGCCGGTGGGCATCCGGGGTTCCGGGCCCGGCGGTCCGGAACGACGACGGGACGCACCACATGCGCACGCTGACACTGCTCGCCCTCGCGGGCCTCGGGGCCCAGCTCGTGGACGGCAGCCTCGGCATGGCCTACGGGGTCACCTCGTCCACGCTGCTGCTGGCGATGGGCACCAACCCGGCCGCGGCGTCCGCCACGGTCCACCTCGCGGAGATCGGCACCACGCTGACGTCCGGCGCCGCGCACTGGCGCTTCGGCAACGTGGACTGGAAGGTCGTCGCCCGGATCGGTGTGCCGGGCGCCGTCGGCGCCTTTCTCGGCGCGACGGTCCTGTCGAAGCTCTCGACCGAGGTCGCGCAGCCCGCGATGTCCCTGATCCTGCTGGCCCTCGGCGTGTACGTGATGTCCCGGTTCACCTTCCGCGGGCTGCCCGAGGGCCGGTCGGAGAAGCCGCTGCGGAAGCGGTTCCTCGCGCCGCTCGGGCTCGTCGCCGGATTCCTGGACGCCACCGGGGGCGGCGGCTGGGGCCCCGTCGGCACGCCCGCTCTGCTGGCCAGCGGCCGGATGGAGCCCCGCAAGGTGATCGGCTCGGTCGACACCGGCGAGTTCCTGGTCGCGATCGCCGCGAGCCTCGGATTCCTCTTCTCGCTCGGCTCGCAGGGCCTGGCGTGGACCTGGGTGCTGGCCTTCCTGCTCGGCGGTCTGGTCGCCGCGCCGGTCGCCGCCTGGCTGGTGCGGCTGGTGCCGCCCCGCGTGCTGGGTTCCGCGGTGGGCGGCGTCATCGTCGTCACCAACGCCCGCACGCTGCTCGGGAGCGAGTGGGCCGGCGTGCCGGACGGCCTCGGCACCCCGGTCCTCGTCGCCCTGTTCGTGCTGTGGGCCGCCGCCCTCGGCCACTCGGTGCGCGCCCACCGCAGGGAGCGTGCCGCCGGGCCGCGGGCCGAGGAACGGGAGCCCGTGGCGGTGTAGCCGTGCGCCGCGGCACCGATGGGGATCGGCGCGGGACGGCACCCGGCCGGATGTGTGTCCCGGGCTTCGGGTGTCAGCCGGCCCGGTTGTAGAGCATGGCGCCCACGGCGGGCCAGCCGGTCGTCTGCGGGGGCTGTGACCGGGGTGGTGGTTCCGGCTGGGTCCGGCCGCGGACCTGAGCCGCCGTCAGTCCGCCCTGTGCGCCGAGGGGGGAGGCCGCCCTGTTCATCCCCGGCATCCCGGTCCGGCCGAGGGGCTGGAGCCCCTCGACCGGGGCGGGCATGGCCGGCGCGGGGGCCGGTGCCGGGCTCGCGACGGTGCCGGGCAGCTGCGCGGCGGCGGGCGTCGGCCAGGCCGTCGACTGGGCGGGGAACTGCGGGCCGGGCTGCGCGGCCGGGAAGCTCGCCGCCGCCGCGGGCGCCGGCTGGGGAGCGGGCTGCGGCAGGGGCTGGGGCAGCGGCTGCGGTGCGGGCAGGCTCGGGGCGGGTTGGGGAGCGGGCAGGCCGGGCGGCGGCCCGGGCTGGGCGGGGGCCGGTCCCGGCCAGGCGTTCGCCTGTGCGGCCAGCCCCTGCATCCCGCCCCCGTTGGTGGCGCTGACGAGGCGGTCCACCGCCGCCGTGCCCGAGCTGTAGCTGGTCCCTGTGCCCAGCTCGGGCACGGCGGCTCCCCTCCTGGTCCCGTAGAGCACCTGTTCCAGGCCGGACACCAGGCGACGCACGTCCACCTGGGGGCGCACCACGAGTCTCAGGAAGCGGCTGGACGATCCGATCTTGTTCCCGCACTCGCGGACCAGGATCCGGTGCTCGGTGAGCAGCCGGTCCCGGACCACGGTGCCTTCGGCGCCCACCGGCAGGCGCACGAACAGGAAGTTGCCCTGGGACGGATAGACCGTCAGACCGGGCAGCGCGGAGAGCTGGCGGGCCATGTCGAGCCGGTCGCGGCGGACCATGTGCAGGCTCTCCATGTACTCGGCGCCGTGCTCCTTGAGCATGAACACCACGGTCTCCGCGAAGGAGTTGAGGTTCCACTTGGGCAGCATCGAGCGGATCTTGCCGGCGAGGGCGGGGTTGGCGACGAGATAGCCGAAGCGGATGCCGTGCAGACCGAAGTTCTTGCCGAGGCTGCGCAGCACGATGACGTTGGGCCGCATCACCGCGTCCTCGACCACGCTGGGGTCGGACTCCGCGTCGGCGAACTCCAGGAACGACTCGTCGATGACGACGAGGTCCAGGTCCGCCATGGCGTCCATGAACTGGACGACGGAGTGGCGCGGCAGGAAGCCGCCGTCGGGGTTGTTCGGGTTGCACAGCACGGCGACCCGGGTGCCGCGGGCGCGGATGAACTCCGCGTAGGCGGCGAGGTCGAGGGCGAATCCGGCGGATTCCTGGAGCGGGAACATGTCGACCCGCTTGCCGGTCTCCATCGGCTGGTCGGTCCAGCGGCCGAAGGTGGGGACGGGGATCGAGAGGGACTCGCGGACGAGGAGGTGGTCGATCCATGTGATGAGCTCGGTGGAGCCGTTGCCCATCGCGACGCACTGCGGCGGGAGCTGGAGCAGCGAGCACAGTTCGGCGGTGATGGTGTCCGCGCTGCTCGGGTAGTAGGTGATGATCTCGCGCAGCCGGCCCGCCAGTTCGTCGAACATCGCGGGCGTGGGGAAGTACGGGTTGCACGGGATGCAGAAGTCCACCGGGCCGGCGCCGTCACTTTCCCGCGTCAGTGCGGCCATCGACGGGCTGTGCGCCGCGGTGCCGCGAAAGAGCGAGGTGACATTGCCGGCCATGGAACCTCCGTAGGGGGCGGACCGTCGGGGAGAACGGGCCCTCCGTCTTGTGGGTGGCCCGTGCGGGGGAGCACGGGCCGCCCTTCCATACGGATACGGGGGTGGCGCTGTTCAATCGATGTGAAGTCGTGTGGAGATTGTGAACCCGCTGTGAAGTCGGGTCACGAGCCGAACGAGTGGACCGTGCTCGTCCGGTAGGTCCGGCCGGGCCGCAGCACCGTCGACGGGAACGAGGGCTGGTTCGGCGAGTCCGGGAAGTGCTGGGTCTCCAGGCAGAGCGCGTCGCCCTGTCGGTAGACCCGTCCGCCCGTCCCGACGAGGGTGCCGTCGAGGAAGTTGCCGGAGTAGAACTGCAGGCCCGGCTGGTCGCTGGCGATGCTCAGGGTGCGGCCGGAGGACGGGTCGCGCAGGGTCGCCACGTGCTCGGGCCGCGCCGTGATGCCCTTGTCCAGAACCCAGTTGTGGTCGTAGCCCTTGGCGGTGACCTGCTGCGGGTGCGCGGCCCGGATGTCCCGGCCGATGGCCTTGGCCCTGCGGAAGTCGAAGGGGGTGCCGGAGACCTTGGCCAGCTCACCGGTGGGGATCAGTCCCGAGTCGGTGGGCGTGTAGCGGGAGGCGGCGATCGCGAGCTCGTGGTTCTCGATCGAGCCGCTGCCCTCGCCGGCCAGGTTCCAGTAGACATGGCTGGTCAGGTTGACGACGGTGGCCTTGTCGGTGGTGGCCTCGTAGTCGATGCGCCAGTCGCCGTCCCGGGTGAGGGTGTACGTCACCTTCGTGCGGAGCGTGCCCGGGTAGCCCATCTCCCCGTCGATGCTGACGTAGTACAGGTGCAGGCCCACGTCGGAGCCCTTGGTGAACGGCTCGACGTCCCAGACGCGCTTGTCGAAGCCCTTGGTCCCGCCGTGCAGGCTGTTCACGCCGTCGTTCACGGACAGCTGGTACGCGGTGCCGTCCAGCGTGAACCGACCCTTGCCGATGCGGTTTCCGTAACGGCCGATCAGGGCGCCGAAGTACGGGGTCTTCGCCACGTAGTCGTCGATGTTGTCGAAGCCGAGGGAGACGTTGGCGTAGTGGCCGTGCCGGTCGGGGAGCTCCAGGCTCTGGACGACACCGCCCCAGCTGAGGACCTTCAGCCGGGTGCCGCCGTTCTCCAGCGACCAGCGGTGGACCTTGGTGCCGTCGGCGAGCTTTCCGAAGAGCTCCTTGACCGGCTTCCTGCCGCCCGGGGCGGCCTCGGCCGAGCCCGTTCCGAGGGTGGTGGCGGCGAGGCCCGCGGCCGCCGCGCCTGCAATGACCGTGCGTCTGTTCAGTTCCATGGTGCGGCTCTCCCTTTTTGTGGCTCGTTCGCCTCAAGGGGTGTCCGTCCGAGGTGCCGACGGCCCTTCGGCTCACGCGCCCAATGAAGGTCGGGCCCCGCACCGTGGTGCGGGGCCCGAGCTGACTTATGAACCGGACTTGCGCTTGTTCCACACGTCGAATCCGACCGCGGCCAGCAGGGCGAGGCCCTTGATGACCTGCTGCCAGTCGGTGCCGACGCTGAGGAGGTTCATGCCGTTGTTCAGCACACCGAGGACGAGACCACCGATGATCGCGCCGAGGACGGTGCCGACACCGCCGCTCATGGACGCGCCGCCGATGAACGACGAGGCGATGGCCTCGAGTTCGAAGTTCAGGCCCGCCTTCGGCGAGGCCGCGTTCAGACGGGCGGCGACCACCAGACCCGCCAGGGCCGCGAGCACGCCCATGTTCAGGAAGACGTAGAAGGTGACCTTCTTGTCCTTGACGCCGGACAGCTTCGCCGCCGGCAGGTTGCCGCCGATCGCGTAGATGTGGCGGCCGAAGACCGCGTTGCGCATCACATAGCCGTAGCCGACCACCAGCACGCCGAGGATGATCAGCACGATCGGGGCGCCCTTGTAGCTGGCGAGCAGCATCGTGACCACGAGGATCGCCGCGACGATGGCGACGAGCTTCAGCAGGAAGATGTTGCGCGGCAGCACCTCCAGCGAGAACTCCTGCTGCCGCTTGCGGTCGCGGACCTCCTGGAGGACCGCGAAGACGATCAGCGCGAGGCCGAGGAGCAGCGTGATGTTGTGGTAGTTCGTGTCCGGGCCGGCCTCCGGCAGGAAGCCGTTGCCCATCTTCTGCAGCCCGTCCGGGAAGGGGCCGAGGGTCTGGCCCTTCAGCAGGATCTCCGTCAGGCCGCGGAAGAGCAGCATGCCCGCGAGGGTGACGATGAACGACGGTATGCCGAGATAGGCGATCAGGAATCCCTGGACCGAGCCCGCCACCGCGCCCACCACCAGGCACAGCACGAGGGCCAGCGGCCACGCCACGCTGTGCTGCACCGTCAGCACGGCCGCGAAGGCGCCCACGAACGCGGTGAGCGAACCGACCGACAGGTCGATGTGGCCCGCGATGATCACCAGCATCATGCCGATCGCGAGGATCAGGATGTAGCTGTTCTGGAGCACCAGGTTGGAGACGTTGCGCGGCAGCAGGAGGTCGCCGTCGGTCCAGACCGCGAACAGGGCGACGATCAGGCCGAGGGCGATCAGCATGCCGTACTGGCGCATGTTGCGGCGCAGTCCGTCCAGCATCAGCTGGAGCAGTCCGGCGCCCCCGGCCGAGCCCCCGCTCTTCCCGGCCGGCGCCGGGGCCGGGCTCTTGGCGGTCACATCCGTACTCATCGGGTTACCTCTTTGTCCTTCGTCATCTGGCGCATCAGCACTTCCTGCGTGGCCTCGGCCCGCGGGACCTCGCCGGTGAGCCGCCCGGCGGCCATGGTGTAGATGCGGTCGCACATGCCGAGCAGCTCGGGCAGCTCGGAGGAGATGAAGACGACCGCCTTGCCCTGGGCCGCCAGCTGGTCGATGACCGTGTAGATCTCGTACTTTGCGCCGACGTCGATGCCGCGGGTGGGCTCGTCCAGGATCAGCACGTCCGGACCGGCGAAGATCCACTTGCTGAGGACGACCTTCTGCTGGTTGCCGCCGGACAGCTTGCCCACCGGCTCGAAGACGGTGGGCGCCTTGATGTTCATGGAGGTGCGGTAGCCCTCGGCGACCTGCCGTTCCTCGTGCTCGTCGACCACCCCGCGCCGGGCGACCTTCTTCAGGGCCGTCAGCGAGATGTTGCGGTTGATGGTGTCGATGAGGTTGAGGCCGTAGTGCTTACGGTCCTCGGTGACGTACGCGATCCCGTGTCCGACCGCCTCGGCGACGGTCTTCGTGCGGATCTCCCGGCCGTCCTTGAGGACCGTGCCGCCCGCGTGCCGGCCGTAGGTGCGTCCGAAGACGCTCATCGCCAGCTCGGTGCGGCCGGCGCCCATCAGTCCGGCGATGCCGACGATCTCCCCGCGCCGCACGTTGATCGACACGTTGTCGACCACCTTGCGCTGCTGGTCGATGGGGTGGCGCACCGTCCAGTCGCGGATCTCCAGGGCCGGGGCCGCCTCCTCCTCGCCGTCGTACGCGGTGCGTTCGGGGAAACGGTGGTCCAGGTCGCGGCCGACCATGCCGCTGATGATCCGGTCCTCGGTGGTCTCGGGCGCCTTCACGTCGAGCGTCTCGATGGACCGGCCGTCGCGGAGGATGGTCACCGAGTCGGCGACCCGGCGGATCTCGTTGAGCTTGTGGGAGATGATGATCGAGGTGATGCCCTGGTTCTTCAACTCCAGGATGAGATCGAGGAGTTTGCCGCTGTCCTCGTCGTTCAGGGCAGCTGTCGGCTCGTCCAGGATGAGCAGCTTGACCTTCTTCGACAGCGCCTTGGCGATCTCGACGAGCTGCTGCTTGCCCACGCCGATGTCCGCGACGCGGGTCTCGGGGTGGTCGTCG
Source organism: Streptomyces siamensis (assembly GCF_039543605.1). Classification (NCBI taxonomy): domain Bacteria; kingdom Bacillati; phylum Actinomycetota; class Actinomycetes; order Kitasatosporales; family Streptomycetaceae; genus Streptomyces; species Streptomyces siamensis. Next base: position 872,820 of record NZ_BAABKB010000002.1, read on the forward strand.
AGACCGACCCGGCGCAGCAGCTCGGTGGCGTGCCGCAGGGTCTCGTTCCAGTTGATGAGCCCGCCCTTGGCGTGCTCGTTGCCGAGGAAGATGTTCTCCGCGAGGGAGAGGTACGGCACCAGCGCCAGCTCCTGGTGGATGATGACGATGCCGTGGTGCTCGCTCGCCCGGATGTCCTTGAAGCGGCAGAGCTCCTCGTCGAAGAGGATCTCGCCTTCGTAGCTGCCGTGCGGATGGACGCCGGAGAGCACCTTCATCAAGGTGGACTTGCCGGCGCCGTTCTCCCCGCAGATGGCGTGGACCTCGCCCTGGCGGACGGTCAGCGTGACGTCCGACAGCGCTTTGACACCGGGAAAGGTCTTGACGATCGAGCGCATTTCCAGGACGGGTCCCGCCATGGTCGTGCCTTCCAGTCAGTGGGAAATCGATGGGACCGGCGGTTAGTTGAGTTCGCTCTCCGTGTAGTAGCCGCCGTCGACGAGGATCTGCTTGTAGTTGCTCTTGTCGACGCTCACCGGCTGGAGCAGGTAGGCGGGGACGACCTTGGCGCCGTTGTCGTACGTCTTGGTGTCGTTGGTCTGCGGCTTCTTGCCGTTGAGGACGTCGTCGACCATGGTCGAGGCGACCTTGGCCAGCTCACGGGTGTCCTTGTAGACGGTCTGCGTCTGCTCGCCCGCGATGATCGACTTGACCGAGGCCAGCTCGGCGTCCTGACCGGTGACGACCGGCAGCGGCTTGCTCTTGGAGCCGTAGTCGTCCGACTTCAGCGCCGACAGGATGCCGATGGAGATGCCGTCGTACGGCGAGAGGACCGCGTCGACCTTCTTGCTCTGGTACGACTTGGTGAGGATGTCGTCCATGCGCTTCTGGGCGGTGGCACCGTCCCAGCGCAGGGTGGTGACCTGGGTGAGGCCGGTCTGCCCGGACTGGACGACGAGCTTCTTGCTGTCGACGTACGGCTTCAGGACGCTCCAGGCGCCGTTGAAGAAGTACTTGGTGTTGTTGTCGTCGTTCGAACCGGCGAACAGCTCGATGTTGAACGGGCCCTTGCCGTCCTTCAGACCGAGCTTGTCGACGATGTAGTTGGCCTGGAGCTCGCCGACCTTGGTGTTGTCGAAGGACGCGTAGTAGTCGACGTTCTTGCTGCCGAGGATCAGCCGGTCGTAGGCGATCACCGGGATGTCCGCGTCGGCGGCCTGCTGGAGCACGTTGTTCAGCGACTTGTTGTCGATGGCCGCGACGATCAGCGCCTTGACGCCCTGGGTGATCAGGTTCTCGATCTGCGAGACCTGCTGGTCCGGGTCGTCCTCGCCGTAGACCAGCTTGGTCTTGTACCCCTTGGCCTCCAGGTTCTTGACGACGTTCTTGCCGTCGGCGATCCAGCGCTCGGAGGACTTGGTCGGCATGGCGATGCCGATGGTGCCGCCCTTCGCGCTGCCCTTGTCCTCGTTGCTGCCGCCCTCGCTGTCCTGGCCGCAGGCGGACAGGGTGAGGGCGAGCGAGGCGGCTCCGGCGATGGCGGCGAGGGCGGCTCTGCGGTTGCGCATGGTGATCAGTCCTTGTTCTTCTCGTCGTTGAGAGGGTGGTGACGGCATGTCAGACATCGGTGGGGAAGCGGTTGAGCGGGCCGGGCAGCCGGGAGCCGAGCGGCGCCATGTCGCCGTCCGCGCCGTGCCGGGCGAGCAGGTCGAGAGCGAGCCGGCCGCGCCGCACCCGCTCCCGGGCGGTGTCCAGGGTCAGGTCCCGCAGATGGGTGCCGTACGGGTAGATCCCGGGCGCCTTGGACAGACCGAACTTCAGGTAGAGCGGTGCGCCGCGCCGGATCAGCTCGGCGACCTCGTACATCCGCACGTACCCGCCGAGGTCGTCGGGGGCCTCGATGTACATGTCCATGGGGGCGGCGGAGACCCGCCGGATCTCGGTGAGGTGATCGAGCGTCAGATCGCTGGGCACGTTGAGCGAGTCGGCCCCGAGGTTCTCGTACACGGCGTACGAGGCCGGGTTGACGGGGCCGATCAGCGCCGAGACCTTGAGGGTCGTGTCGGCCGGGACGATGCCGGTCTCACGCGCCCGGTGCAGAGTCCACAGCACGCCCTCGTCGGCGACGAGCAGGCACTTGACGCCCAGCGCGGTGGCCCGGACGGCGTCCTCGACGCAGCCGGCGACCGCGTCGTGGCCCCGGGCGCGCAGCCCGGCCCCGCGCGAGTCGGTGCGCACGGAGGCGCCGATGTCCCAGGTGCCGCGCGGTCCGGTGAACAGGCAGAGCTCGATGTCGCGTTCGGCGGTGGCCTCGACCATCTCGGTGATCTCGGCGTCGGTCAGCATCCAGACGCCGCTGCCCTGGCTGATCCGGTGGATCGGCACGTCGAGCCGGGAGGACTCCTTGAGGACGACGGCGAGGGCCTCGGGCCCCTCCACGGAGGGAACCTCGGTGCGCCAGCGGCCGCCTCCCGGGAAGGCGTGCGGCGAGGCGTCGGCGGGTGAGGGGGCGGGCGCGCCCAGGCCGAGCGCGGCGAGCGCCTGCTCACCGGGTCGACGGGCTGCCGTGGGTGCGGCGTCGGTCACGAGCTGTCCTTCGCGTTCGTCGGTTGTGCGATATGTGCGTTCGATATCTCGAACAAGGTTCGTGTCGGTGGGTGTACGCCGGTACGGAGCGTCAGGAACCCCGTACCGGCGTACTGATCGAGGGCGCGGGACGACGCGCTCAGGGGCGCAGCAGAACCTTTCCGACCTTGGGGTCGCCCGACCCCACCAACTCGATGGCCTCGGGGAACTCGGCGAGCGGCAGTTCGTGCGTGACCAGCGGCAACGGGTTCAGCAGGCCGGCGCCGAACACCCGCACCGTGTGTGCCCAGGCCTCCGGCGGCGCCCCGAACACGGTGTGCACCTCCAGTTGCCGTACGACGAGGTCGGTCGGGTCGAGTCCCTCGGCGCCCGGCGCCGGGATCCCGGTGAGGACCAGGCGCCCGCCGCGCCGGAGCAGGGAGGCGGCGGTACGCGCGGCGGACGCCGACCCGGCGGTCTCGACGACGACGTCGAAGTCGCCGGGCAGTTCCTGGTCCCGGGTGCGGAAGTCGGTGGCGCCGAAGTCCCTGGACAGTGCCGCCCGGTCCGAGCGGGTGCCCACCACGAGGAGCTCGGCCGGGGAGCCCGCCGCGAGGAACTGCACGGCGAACATCCCGAGCGTCCCCGTGCCCACCACCGCGACCCGCTCGCCGGGCCGGGCGTTCGCCTTGATCGCCGCGGCGGCGATGCAGGCGGCCGGCTCCAGCAGGGCGGCGGCCGTCAGGTCGGCGTCGTCCGGCAGGACGTGCAGCAGCCGGGCCGGAAGGGTCAGCGTGGCCGCCATGGCGCCCGGCTGGGTGAACCCGGTCTCCTCGTACCCGGCCGTGCACAGGGTGGTCTCGCCCGCGTGGCAGCGGTCGCAGACCTGGCAGTTGCGGAAGCCCTCACCGACGACCTTGCGGCCGACGAGCGAGGCCGGAACCCCGTCGCCCACCTCCTGGACCGTCCCGGACCACTCGTGGCCCGGCGTCAGGGGGTAACGGACGTACCCCTCGGGCCGGTTGCCCTGGTAGACCTCGCGGTCCGAGCCGCAGATCCCGACCGCGTGCACCCGCACGAGCGCCTCGCCCGCCGCCGGACGCACCGGCTCGTGCGCGGCCAGCCGGTGCTCGCCCGGCGCCTCGACGACGACCGCGGTACTCACCGCGTCCCCTTCGGCTTGCGCTGCTCCCAGCCGTCCGCCCAGAGGTCGAACCGGGCCTGCTGCTGGGGGAATTCGGCCGCCGCGTCGGTGTCCAGCTCGACGCCGAGTCCGGGCGCGTCCGAGAGCTGGAAGTAGCCGTCGACGACCTGCGGGGCGCCCTTCACGACCTTCTTGATCTCCGCGTCCGCGAAGTCGTTGAAGTGCTCCAGGATCTTGAAGTTCGGTGCGGTGAAGCCGACCTGGAGCGAGGCGGCGGTCAGCACCGGTCCGCCGACGTTGTGCGGGGCGACCAGGACGTAGTGCGCCTCGGCGGTGGCGGCCAGCTTCCTGGTCTCCCAGATGCCGCCGATGTGGCCGACGTCGGGCTGGATGATGTCCGTCGACTGGCTCTCGAAGAGCTCGCGGAACTCGATGCGGTCGTGGATGCGCTCACCCGTGGCGACCGGGATGTCGACCTTCGCGGCCACCTTCTCCAGCGCCTTGAGGTTCTCCGGCGGGACCGGCTCCTCCAGCCAGGCGGGCTTGAAGGGGGCCAGTTCGCGGGCCAGCCGGATGGCGGTGGCGGGCGAGAAGCGGCCGTGCATCTCCAGCATCAGTTCGGCGTCGGGCCCGATGGCGTCCCGCACGGCCTCGATGAGCGAGACGGCGTACAGGCTCTGCTCGTGGTCGAGCTCGAAGTGCCCGGTGCCGAAGGGGTCGATCTTCAGGGCCCGGTACCCGCGGGCCATGACCTCCTGCGCGGCCTTGTGGTACGCCTCCGGGGTCCGCTCGGTGGTGTACCAGCCGTTCGCGTAGGCCTTGACCTTGTCGGTGACCTTGCCACCGAGCAGCTGCCACACCGGTACGCCGAGGGCCTTGCCCTTGATGTCCCAGCACGCCATCTCGACGACGGCGATACCGGACATCACGATCTCGCCGGCGCGGCCGTAGTCGCCGTACTTCATCCGTCGTACGAGGTCCTCGACAGCGAACGGGTCGGAGCCGAGAATGTGGTTGGCCTCCGCCTCCCGCAGATACCCGATCAGCGCGTCGGTGTGGCCCAGCATGCGGGTCTCGCCGACTCCGGTGATGCCCTCGTCGGTGTGCACCTGGACGTAGGTCAGGTTCCGCCAGGGCGTCCCGACCACGTGTGTGCTGATTCCCGTGATGCGCACGGCAGTTGCCCCCTGTGCTTCGGATCTGTTCGAAATTTCGTCACACGTTCGAAATGTTGGCGTGACAGTAAGGATGCGGCCCGGGAGGTGTCAATGGGTCGAACGCATAACGGTTTCGACGCGATGGGAGTGGGATGGCGGGGAATGGTCGGGGGTGTCTAGACTCGCCGCGCCGGAACGGCCGCTTCCCCACACAACATTCACAGCTGTGCCTATGAACGTGACGTGTGCGGAACTTAGTCTTCCCGCGTCATGGACTACTGCCACCCGTGCCGACGGCACCTCAACGGCGCCCTTGCCTGCCCGGGGTGCGGCACCCCCGTCGAAGAACTCCGCGCGCACGCGGAGGTCCCCGAGCCGCATCCGGAACCGGGTGCGGACGCGGCCGACGCCGACACCTCCTACGGCGACGACGAACCGGAGGAGCGCCTCGGGCGGGCCGCCCGGCGGCGGGGCCGCGGCCGGGGCAGGGTGGCGGAGGACCCGGGTGGCCCGGACGGGCCGGACGGTCCCGGCGGGGCCAGCCGACGTGACCGCAAGGCCGCGGCACACCGCCGTCGGCGGCGCAGGACACTGCTGATAGCCGCCGGTTTCGTCCTGGCGGCCGGTGCCCTCAGCCTGGCCGAACTCGGCATCGACGCACCCGGGTTGAGCCAGAAGCCGGCGGCGGCCGGGGAGGACTCCGCCGACGGTTCGGCCTCCCCGGAGCCCGGCGAGACGGCGCATCCGCTGGGTGACACCGGGGGCTCCGGCGGCGCCTCCGTGAGCGACCCCGCCGACGCCTCCGCGTCGCCTTCCGCTTCCGCTTCCGCTTCCGCGTCGGCCTCCGCCGAGGACGACGGGAAGGACAAGGAGGAGCAGTCGGCCGGCTCGGGCACGGCGCCCGGAGGTTCCGCCTCCGCGCCCGCGTCCCAGGCGCCGCCCGCGACGACCGCGCCCCCCACCACCGCACCGACCACGTCCGCTCCGCCGCCGGCCCCGACGCCGTCCGAGACGTGCAACCGGTTCCTGTGGTGGTGCACGTGATGCCCTAAGGGGTGTCGTTGGGGTCAGGTCGGATCAGGTCGACGGGGCCCGCCGGTCCTCCGCGGCGCGGCCCTCTCCCGCCATGAACCGCCAGACCAGGGCATGGCCCAGGACGATCAGGACGATCAGCATCAGGGCCTCCGCCTGGATGCCGCTCAGTCCGGCGTGGCGGGCGAGTTCGGGGAAGGCGCCGACGACGGCGATCAGGGCGTAGAGCAGTGCGGTGCCGGCCTGCTGCCGGACGACGAAGCGGTCGCCGCGGGCGCGGGCCAGCAGCCGCAGGGTGGAGGCGCAGCCGATCACGGCGAGGACGATGAAGGCCGTCCGCCAGATCACCGGCTGCTCGGTGCCGCCCACCTGGGCGAACAGGCCCATCAGGGCGGGCAGCAGGAAGGACAGGTAGATCCCGCCGACGACACGGCGCAGCCCGGCGTCGCGCATCCAGTCGTCATGGCTCTGGACGACGTTCCACCACAGGCCGACCAGGGTGAAGCAGGTGGCGGAGAAGAGGGCGTAGAAGGTGCTCACATCCATGGACGACGAGCGTGGCAGCGCTCCCGGACCGGGCGGGCGCCACACGCCCTGTGTCCGCCCTGGCCTGCCGGGACGGACCAGCGTCCGAGGTGTGCGGACCGCCGCCGCGCGGAGCGCGGACGGCTGACGGGACCGCCGCCGCGCGGCCCGGGCTCGGCGTGATCCGGGACAGGGGCCCTTCCGGTCCGGCGGACGATGCCGTCCGCGGCGGGCGCCGGTCAGGCGTCGAGCATGCGGCGCAACAGGTCCCGCAGTGCGAGACGCTCCTCGTCCGAGAGGCCCGCCAGGGGCTCACGCGCGAAATTCAGCGACTCCCGCAGGCCCCGGGCCACCGTGCGCCCCTCGGCCGTGGCCGCCGCCAGCTTCACGCGCCGGTCGGCCGGATCAGGCCGCCGCTCCACCAGGCCCCGCGCCTCCAGCCGGTCCACGATCCCCGTGACGTTCGACGGCTCGCACTTCAGCTGCTGCGCCAGCCGCCGCATCGGCACCGGCTCCATCGACAGCAGTCCGAGCAGCCGTGCCTGCGCGCCGGTCAGCGCGTGCTCCGCCGCGGCCTCCTCGTACTCCTCGTGATAGCGGGCCACCACCGAGCCGATGAGGTCGACGACCTCCAGGGTGAGGGGGTCGATCCGGGGGGTCTTCTGAGTGGACATGGACTCCAGGCTACCCCGTTACTTGACATCCTGAAATATTCAGGCGCATGGTTGTTTCAGGTACTGAAGTATTTCGGCCGCGGGGCCGTGCGGACAGGTACGCACGCGAGCCCGTGAGAACGCAGGAAAGGCGCACCCTCATGACCGACACCCCTCAGCTTCCCGCCGTCAGCCGCGAATGGCATCTGGTCAGCCGGCCGGTCGGCTGGCCCCAGGCCGACGACTTCGCGCTCGTCGAGGCCGAGGTCCGGCGGCCGGGGGAGGGCGAGGTCCTCGTGCGGAACGCGTTCCTGTCCGTCGACCCGTACATGCGCGGCCGCATGAGCGCCGCCAAGTCGTACACCGCCCCGTTCGAGCTGGGCAAGACCATGCAGGGCGGCGCCGTGGGCGAGGTCATCGCCTCCAACGCCGAGGGCGTCGCGCCCGGCGACCACGTGCTGCACTTCGGCGGCTGGCGCGAGTACGCCACCGTCTCCGCCAAGCAGGCCGTCAAGGTCGACCCGGCGGCCGCCCCGCTGTCCACCTACCTCGGCGTGCTCGGCATGACCGGTCTCACCGCCTATGCCGGCCTGCTGCGCACCGCGTCCTTCAAGGAGGGCGACTCGGTCTTCGTCTCCGGCGCCGCAGGTGCCGTCGGCAGCCAGGTCGGCCAGATCGCCAAGCTCAAGGGCGCCTCGCGCGTCATCGGTTCGGCCGGATCCGACGAGAAGGTCAAGCTGCTCGTCGAGGAGTACGGCTTCGACGCCGCCTTCAACTACAAGAACGGACCGGTCGCCGAGCAGCTGCGGGCCGCGGCCCCCGACGGCGTCGACGTCTACTTCGACAACGTGGGCGGCGACCACCTGGAGGCGGCCATCGGCTCCCTCAACGTGAACGGCCGGATCGCCGTCTGCGGCATGATCTCCATCTACAACAACACCGAGCCGGCCCCCGGTCCCAAGAACCTCGCCCGGCTCATCCAGACCCGCGGCCGCATCGAGGGCTTCCTCGTCAGCGACCACTACGACCTCCAGCAGCAGTTCGTCCAGGAGGTCGGCCCCTGGGTGGCGTCCGGGCAGCTCAAGTACCGCGAGACGGTCGTCGAGGGCATCGAGAACAACCTGGAGGCGTTCTTCGGCGTCCTGCGCGGCGACAACATCGGAAAGATGATCGTCAAGCTCTGAGCCCGTGACGGCCGCGGCGGCGGCCGGGCTCTCGGCCCGCGGGGTCCGGTGGTGACCACCGGACCCCGCGGGCCCGCGGCGGCCGGTGGCGGTCTCCGGGCGGGACCTGTTTCCTGGATTTCCGGCATGCGGTAACTTCTTTCCGAAGTTGTCGCGATCGTGGGCGCGAGTCGCGGCGGGCCTAGGAGGAACGCACCGTATGTCCATCCAGCAGACCGACGTCCTGTACACCGCCGTCGCCACCGCCGAGAACGGCCGTGACGGCCGGGTCGCCACCGACGACGGCAAGCTCGACGTCGTCGTCAACCCGCCCAAGGAGATGGGCGGCAGCGGCGCCGGAACCAACCCGGAGCAGCTCTTCGCCGCCGGGTACAGCGCCTGCTTCCAGGGCGCCCTCGGCGTCGTCGCCCGCCAGGAGAACGCCGACGTCTCCGGATCGACCGTCACGGCCAAGGTCGGCATCGGCAGGAACGACGACGGGTTCGGGATCATCGTCGAGATCTCCGCCGACATCCCGAACGTCGACGCCGCCACCGCCCGCGCGCTCGTCGAGAAGGCGCACCAGGTGTGCCCGTATTCCAAGGCGACCCGCGGCAACATCACCGTGACGCTTGCCTGACGGCGCTCGTTGCACACGACGGAGGCCGCACCCCGGGACGTGGGGTGCGGCCTCCGCCCTTTCGCCGGCCGCCTCAGGAAACGGTCAGCAGAGCCCTCCCCACCTGCGAGAACTCGCCCTTGGGATGGTCGCGGAAGAGCGGTTCCGTGCCGAACAGGACCACGTGCGGGCCGCTGACCACCGAGGGGCGGCCCGCCGCCGCGGCGGGGCCTCCCGTGCCGTCGGCCGAGGGCCGCCAGTGCCCGGAGACCAGCGGATCGCCCGGCGCGTACGACTGCTCGACCCGGACGCCCGGCCCCGGGGCCGTGAACCAGACCGGGGCGTACACGAAGCTGTGATCAGGGGCGCCCGCCGTCACCGGCCCGCCCGAGTTGACCACCCGCACCACGCCGTTGGCGTCGCCGTCGCCCTCCACCGGCCGCACCGCGAGCAGCCCGGCGTCCGTGTTGAGCGCCGCGCCCACCGCACCTCGCCCGACCAGGCCGTGGGTGCGCAGGAACGCGTCGAGGGCCGTCCGCGCCGACGGGGCGAGCGCCGCGTGGTCGAGGCCCGACGACACGAACAGCACGTCGGCGGCTGACCAGTCGAAGCCGGCGTCGAGGATCGCCGTCGACACCGGGACCACGTCGAAGTTCATCTCGCGCAGCGCGAACAGTTCGCCGGGGGTGACCGCGGCGGCGACCCGGACGGCGTGCAGCGGGGTGCCGCCGGCCGCCTTCGTCGCCTCGAAGACGACGTCGTACGCGCGCGCAAGGGAGACGGCCCGCGCACGGGCGGAGGACGGCACCAGCGCACTGCCGTCCGCGCTCCGCCGCACCGCGACGCCGTCCCGCAGCAGGGAGTTGAGAGCGGCGATCTCCTGCGGGGTGTCGAGCCGGAGCCGGAGGTCGCCGTGCGCGGCGACGTGCCCCACCGGCGCCGCGGAACGGACCGCGGTGCGCGGGACCCCCGCCAGGCTTCCGCCCGGCACCCGCTCGACCGTCGCTCCCCACAGCCGGCCCAGACTCCAGCCCGAGATGTCGTACATCGTCGACACCTTGTCGCTGATGTCCCTGCCGTCCGCCAGCAGCGCGTTCGCCAGACCGCGCTTGGGCTGGTGCAGATCGACGACGTACGAGCCCTTCGGGTACGTCCGCCCCGCCAGCCGGAAGTCGCGGGTCGCCCGGGTCACGCGGACGTCGTCGGCGATCAGGTGGTCCACCAGGCGCGCGGCGGCCGTCGCGGATCGCTGGGCACCGCCCGCCGGCACGACGTAGGCCCGCGGGAAGACGGTCGTGTAGACGTCCTCGGGACCGATGCCCGGCACGCCGGGCACGGTCCTCGCGGACACCGGCACCTGCGCGGCGCCCGCCGACCCGCGCCGGAACACCTCGATCTGATCGGCGATCAACGAGGCCCGATGGGTCCGGACGAAGTCGAGGGTGGCGCGCATGGCCGCACCCGCCACGTCCACGTTGACGGCCGAGCGCCGCCGCAGCTCGGCGGCCGGCAGCGAGTCGTACGACGCGCCGTTCACCGTCAGCGGGATCTCGACGGTGTGCGCGGCGACCGTGCCGTGGAAGGCCGCGTACTGCGGGGTGAAGACGGGCGGCCAGTCGTCCCAGCCCTCCTGCTGGTCCCGGAACGGGATCTGGGCGGGCTCCACCCCGTCCTTGTCGGGCGTGTGGCCCAGGCCGTTGACGGCGGCCTCCATGCCGAGGGCGTTGGCGTAGGTGTTCTTGAGGAACAGGTCGTACTCGTAGTTCTCGCCGTGCGGCGGGGTCGTCGGCTCGATCAGGGTGCCGTTGACGTAGCCGTGCAGATCGAGCATGACGGCCGGCTGCTTGTCGATCTCGATCTGCCGCATCGCGCGCACCTCGGGCTGCGAGGCGGTGACGAAGTCCCGGTTCAGGTCGAAGCCGCCCGCGTTCTCACGGGTGCCGGCGATCCGGCCGTCCGGGTTCGCGGTGATGTCGAAGTACAGCCGGCTGTGCGCGAGCAGGTCCTTCGTCCCGGCGTCCCGGGCGGTCGCGAGCCGCTCGATCAGCCGGAGGGCCGCGTCCGTGCCCTCCCACTCGTCGCCGTGGATGTTGCTGTTGAAGAAGACCGGGGTCTTGTACGCCGTCCTGACCGCCCGGTCCTTCGCCGCCGCCCCGGGGTCGTTCTCGATGAGCTCACGCATGCGCTCCTGCTCGCGGGCCCGGCGCGCGGACTCCGGGGCGGTGACGGTGACCAGGTAGAGGCGGTGGCCGCCGGCCGAGCGGCCCGCCACCTCGACACTCACCCGATCGCCCAGCCGCTGGAGGGCGTTCAGCTTCGGAGCGATGGCGTGGTACGGGACGAGGCCCAGCTTCAGGGACTTGTCGGCCGGGTTCTCCGGGTCCGCGGTGAGGACCTGCTCGCGCGGGTAGCCGCGGTCGTCCGCCGCGAGATCGGTGACGGGCGCGGTGCGGGCGGCGGCGGCCGGCGCCCCGGCGGCACCGTGCGCCGGGGCCGAGCCCTCACGGACGGGCGCTCTGCGGTCCGCGGTGGCGCTGTGCGGGGCGAGCAGCAGCGAACCCGCCGCCGTCACGGCGACGGCGGCGGTCAGGACGGGTCTGGCGACGGGCTTCGGCAGGCGCACGTGTCGTACCTCCTGGGGTTCCCCGGACCGGGCGCCGGGGGCTTCCTGAGATCGGGTCAGGGCGGTCCACGTCGGTACGGCGAGGTGTACCTGTTCGACCCATCCGCAACAAGAGCGCGTTCCCGTCACCGCAGCCATCGGTGATGGCCCGGATGGCGCAACACCGGTGGACCGGACGGGGCATGCTGAGTGCGGGCGCCGGCGCGACGGAGGGCCGGACCGCCGAAGCGAACGGCCGAGCGGCAACGTGCGTGGCGAGGAGGCCCCATGTCCCCGATTCCGTCGCTCCCCAGCCGGGAGGACGTGCTGCGCATGGCGCGCAGCACGACCGACATCACCGGCCAACTCCTCGACACGGCAGGGAACATCACCAGGATCGCCGTCAACACCCTCGACCCCCGGGACGGATCCGGGGCGGAGGCGCTGCGCGTGCTGCGCGAGACGACCGCCGAACTCGCCGAGGCGAGCGCCTCCCCGCAGGCACAGGAGGCGTTCTACCGGATCGTGGACACCCTGACCCGGCTCGGCACCAGCGGGGCACCCCTCGCGGTGCACCCCGTGAGCGAACCCGCGCAGGCGCTGCTGGCCGCGCTCGGCGACAGCCTGCTGCCCGTCCTCGACGCGGTCGAACCCGCCGTGCAGGAGGCGGTCGCCGCACTCGGCGAACTGGTCGACGCGTCCTCGCCGTTGCTGCCCGCGGCGGCCGGCATCGCCGCGGGGGCGCTGCTCGCGCTGACCCCGGTGCTGCGTGCCGCCGCCGACGTCCTGCGCGGCTCCTCGCCCGAACTGCGGCGCATCGCGGACGCGTTGACCGCCGCGCTCGCACCGCTGCTGCCGCTCCAGGTCGCGCTGGCGGAGCGGGCGGCGGCGGCCGGGGCGGGGGTCGTACGGGCCACGCTGCCCCCGCTCGCCGACCTCACGGAGGCGGCCGCCGCCGTGATGCAGACGGCCCGGCCGGTCCTGGTCGCCGGCGAGGAGATGCTCGTCGCCGGGCTCGAACAGCTTCAGCCCCTGCTCCTCGCCACGGCGTCCCGGGCCGGCCAGGTGGCGCGCGCCGGGGCCGTCCGTGTCTCGGCTGCGGTGTCGCCCGCCGCCGACCGCACGGTGGTGGTCGCGGTCACCCCGGCGTGACCGGCCCGCCCCGGCGCCGGGCGTGCGGCGTCCCGGAACGCGCGCCGCCGGGGGCCACAGGGCCCGCCCCGGCCCGGAGGCCCGCCCCGCTAGAGTTCCCCTCATGCGCGATCTTGGGGTGGGCTTCGGTTACTTGGTGCGGGGCCAGCGATGGGTGGCCGGGCACGGGAAGCAGTTCGGCTTCGGCCTGCTCCCGGGCCTCATCACCCTGGTCCTGTACGCGGCGGCCCTCGTCTCTCTCGCCCTGTACGGCGAGGACTTCATCGGCTGGGCGACCCCCTTCGCGGACGACTGGACCAGCCCCTGGCAGGGACTGTTCCGGGGCTTCCTCACCGCCGTGCTCGTCGCCCTGGCCCTGCTCCTCGCCGTCCTCACCTTCACGGCGGTCACCCTCCTCGTGGGGCAGCCGTTCTACGAGAACCTCTCCGAGAAGGTCGACCGGGACGTCTCCCCGGACGGCACGGCCCCCGAGTCGGGGCTGCCGCTCTGGCGGGAACTGTGGATCTCCGGGCGCGACAGCCTCCGCATCCTCGTACGGGCCGCCGTCTGGGGCGTACTGCTCTTCGCCCTGGGCTTCGTGCCCTTCGTCGGCCAGACCGCCGTCCCGGTGATCGGATTCTTCGTCACCGGCTTCTTCCTCACCGAGGAACTCGTCGCGGTCGCCCTGCAACGCCGCCGCGTCGATCTGCGCGAACGCCTCACCCTGCTCCGCTCCCGCAAGATGCTGGTCTGGGGCTTCGGCACCCCGCTGGGCCTCGCGTTCCTGGTGCCGTTCGTGGCCGTGTTCCTGATGCCCGGAGCCGTCGCCGGCGCCACCCTGATGGCGCGTGAACTCCTCGACGAGGAGACCGCCGAGACCGGAGCGGACGCTCCCGAGGAGGAAGTCACCCCGTGACCGAGATACTCGCCGTCGCCGTCATCACCGTCCTGGCCGTCGTCGCCCCGGGCGCCGACTTCGCCATGGTGGTCCGCAACAGCTACCTCTACGGCCGCAGGACGGGCCTGCTGGCCGCCACCGGTGTCGCCGCCGGCGTCCTCGTGCACGTGACGTACACGATGCTGGGCGTGGGCCTGCTGATCGCGTCCTCGACCGCCCTGTTCACGGTGATCAAGCTGATCGGCGCGGCGTACCTCGTGTACATCGGCGTCCGCACGTTCCGCGCGCGCGGCGACGTCGAGGTGGACCTGGAGAACAAGACGGAGCTGACCCCGTGGGCCGCGCTGCGCACCGGGTTCCTCACCAACGTCCTCAACCCGAAGACGACGCTCTTCGTGGTGTCGACGTTCGCCCAGGTCGTCAGCCCCGGCACGCCGCTCTACCAGCAGGCGGGCTACGGGCTGTTCATGTCCCTCGCCCACCTGCTGTGGTTCGGCGTGGTCGCCGTGTTCTTCTCGCACGACCGGATGCGCACGCTGATGTTGCGCGGCCAGAAGGTCCTGAACAAGGTCATCGGATCCGTCCTGGCCGGGCTCGGCATCAGTCTCGCCTTCGCTCCGTCCCACTGACGGCGGCGCTCGTGTCCGCGGCGACCGTCAGGATCGCCCGCGCCTGCGCGATGATGTCCAGCCGGTTGCGCACGAACTCGGGGTCGGTGACCGTACCGGTCGCCGGGTCCGTGTTGCCCGTGCCGAACTGGAGCACGGGCGTGTGCACATGCCCTCCGGGCAGCGAGGAGTGCAGGCCGAGGCGGTCGCGCAGCAGGGTCGCGCGGTACGCGATCTCGTTCGACAGGTAGTCGCCGCCGCCACCGGCACGGGCCGTCGAGCCGTCGGTGGGGCCGTCGGGGCGGACGACCGGCGCGCTGCCGCCCGCCGGGATCTCGGTCACCGTGGTGTTGTCGTAGACGGGGAAGCGGCCGGTGGGGGCGGCGACGATCGCCGCGTACGGCAGTGTCGTCGACGTCCACTGGGGCTGCGAGGCCGGATCGGTGACCGGGACGGTGCCGGTCACCGGGACGTTCAGATTGTCCGGGAAGCCGCCCCGCCAGGCCCCGTTGGTGCGCTCGACGTCGAAGCGGCCGACGCGCCCCTGGCTGACCGTGGTGAACAGGTCGACGTGCGGCAGGTGCGGACGCAGCGTCCGCTCGACCGTCCCGTCGGTGAAGTCCTGCCAGCGCACCGGGAAGACGACGGTCTCGACGCGGGCGGGACCGTGCGCGGTCTCGATCACGGTGCCGTCGAGGGCGAGCGCGGTGGCTCCCGAGGGGTTGGAGATCCGGACGTCGCGGTCCAGCGTGAACGGGTCGAAGCCGGTGACCAGGATGCGCCGTACGTTCCGGCCGTGCGGGTAGCGGACGGTGTCCTGGCCGCGTGAGGTCCGCTCCAGGGTGTCCAGCAGCCTGGCCCGCCGGCTGTCCGAAAGGCCGAACTCCGGCTCCCACGAGCGGATTTCGCGGGTCATGCCCAGACGTGCCCAGTACAGCGGACGGTCGTCGTCACGGCTGAGGTCGCCGCCCGCGGGGCCCCGGCCCTGGGCCCGGTCGACGGCCCGCCGCCACAGCCGGGCCCCCTGCCGGTCGACGAGGCGCTCCGCCTCGGCGTAGGAGTCCGCGTCGCCGAGGGCCCGCGCGAACCGTGGTGCCACGGAGTCGAATCCGGAACGGCGCAGGATCTCCTGGGGCGCCGCCCGGTCGAGCCGCTGCTCCTCCACGGTGGGGGATGCGGCGGCAGTGGGGGCGGCGGCTGCGGTGCCGGGCGCGGTGCCCGCGCCGGCCGTGGGGGCCGTCGCGAGTCCCGCCACGAGGGTGAGTCCGAGAATGCCGATCCGAACGCATCGGTGAGTCAAGGGAGTTCGTACCTTCCGTCGCCGGGATGGGGGGAGACCCTCGCTCCTGCGCGGTCGGGAGCTCGGGGGACGCTGCCGGACGGCGGCAGTATCCCGTGACGGCCGGGGCACACGCCATGGCGCGTGGCCCAGGAGGCCCGGGGGACCCGTGCGACCGGACGGTTCAAGCCGCCCTGGAGAGGGGGTGGGCGCGGCCGGACGGTTCACATCGCCCCGCCGGCACGGGTGCCGGGGATCCTCGTCGCCGACTCCCGCAGCGCGGCCAGGAACGCCTCCGCCGCCGGGGTCAGGGGCCGCCCGCGCACGGTCGCCGCGTACACCGCCCGTGCCGGCGCGTCCTCGTCGAGCACCCGGAGCAGGGCGACGTCGGGCCGCACGGACTCCGCCGCGAGCGCCGGGACCAGGGTGACGCCGAGCCCGGCGGCGACGTATCCCAGCTTGGCCGTCCACTCGGCGACGACGTGTGCGACGCGCGGCCGGAATCCGTGCCGCAGGGCCGCGGCGAGGAGGGTGCCCTCGGGGCGCGGACCACCGGAGATCCAGTCGGCGTCGGCGAGCCGGGGCAGCCGCACGGACGGTTCGGCGGCGAGCGGATGCCCGGCGGGGACGGCGACGTACAGGGACTCGTCGAGGATGTGGTGCAGGGCGCAGGTGTCCAGTCGGGCCCGGCCCGTCGTCGACACGACCGCCAGATCGAGCCGGCCGGCGGAGAGCCGGTCCAGCAGAGCGGGGGTGAGCCCTTCCTCGCGGCTGAGCCGCACCCCGGGGCTGCGGACCCGGAACGCCGCGATGGCCCGCGGGACGAGGGCAGCGTCCGCCGTGGCGAAGGCGCCCACCCGCAGGCGTCCGCAGGCCCTCTCCCGCAGTGCGGCCAGCTCGCGACCGGCCCCGAGGAGCCGCTCGACCACCGACTCGGCGTGCGGCACGAGGACCTGCCCGGCCTCCGTCAGCCGAACGCCCCGGGGCAGCCGGTCGAAGAGGGGCGCCCCACCGAGCGCCGCCTCCAGCGAGGAGATCTGGCGCGACACCGCCGACTGGGTCCACCCGAGCGTCCGCGCCGCCACGGTGAACGAACCGTGCCGGGCCACCTCCAGGAAGACCCGCAGCCACGTGGTGCTCAGGTCGGGGGCGCCCTGGGGTGCCGGGTCGCCCGGTGGCAGGGAGTCCGATGGCGAGGAGTCCGGTGCCGATGCGTCCGGCGGGAGGGAGTCCGAGATCTCGGTATGCGGATTCGGCATGAACTCCATGCTAGACATTCGCTTGTCGCATCACAGTGGCCCGCCTAGCGTCACGCCCATGGACACGATGGAGAAGATCGCCTTCCTGGGGCTGGGACACATGGGCGCGCCCATGGCGGGCCGACTCCTGGACGCCGGGCACCCGTTGACCGTCTGGAACCGGACGTCGGGCAAGGCGGCACCGCTCGTCGCGCGGGGGGCCGTGCTCGCCGCGTCCCCGGCCGAGGCGGTGCGTGACGCGGACGTGGTGATCACGATGCTCGCCGACCCGGCCGCGCTCGACGCGGTCGCCGGCGCCGTCCTCCCGGAACTGCGCGCGGGCGCCAGCTGGGTGGAGATGTCGACGGTCGGCCCGGACGTCGTCGGGGAACTGGCCGCGCGACTCGGGGAGGGCGTGACGCTGGTCGACGCGCCGGTCATGGGCAGCACGGACCGGGCGCAGGCGGGCGCGCTCGGCATCCTCGCGGGCGGTGACACGGCCCGCGTCGAGCGGGTGCTGGCGCACCTCGGGACGGTGACCCGCACCGGCCCGTCCGGCTCGGGCGCCGCGCTCAAACTGGTCGTCAACTCCGCCGTCCTCGGCGGGCTCGCCCTGGTCGCCGAGAGCATGGTCCTCGCGCGGGCCCTCGGCCTCGACGACGACACCGCGCGCACCGCCCTCGCGAACAGTCCGCTCGGCGGCGCCGTCGCCCGTGCCTTCGCCGACGGCGTGCACTTCGGCACCTCGCTCGCGGTGAAGGACGTGGGCCTGGCGGTCGAGGCGGCCCGACTGCCCGCCCTGGAAGCCGTACTGGAGCACTACCGGTCCGCCGCCGCGGACCCGGCCGTCGCCCGCGCGGACGTCGCGCGCGCCGTCACCCACATCCGCACCTCGGCCTGAGGGGATCAACGTGCAGATCACACTCGACAACCCGGCCTCCGCGCCGCAGCCCGCCAACTCCTACTACTCGCAGGTCGCCCGCGTCGAACTCCCGGGCGGAGGCGTCCTGTTGTACGTGTCCGGGCAGGTGGCGGACGGCCCGGACCTGGCCACCCAGAGCCGCGGGGTCTTCGAGGCGCTCGGCGCCCTGCTCGAGGCGCACGGCGCGACCCTCGCCGACGTCATCAACATCCGCACGTATCTGACCGACATCGACGGCATCGGCGAATACGGCGCCGTGCGGCGCGAGTTCCTCACCGGGACCGCCCCCACCAGCATGACCTTCGAGGTCTCCCGCCTCTTCGAGCCGGACGCCCTCGTCGAGGTCGAGGTCGTCGCGGCGATCCCGTGAGGGTGTGCCGGGAGAGCCGCGGCCGGGGAGGGGACGGCCGCGGGCGCAGGTGGTGCCGGGGAGCCGCGGCGGACCGGGCGCGATCGGCGCTCAGGCCCCGCCCGGTCCCGGGTCCTCGCCCAGCAGCGCGAGGAAGTCCCGGAAGGCGGCCGGCATGTCCACCGACTCCGGGTCCAGCAGCCACTGGTACTGGAGCCCGTCCATCACCGCCACGAGCAGGGGGGCGGCACGCTCCGGCGTGAGTCCGCCGGGGAGTCGCTCCCCGTACTCGGCGCGCAGCACCGCCGCCATGCTCGCGCGCACGGTGCCGTACCGCTCGGTGAAGAACTCCCGCGCCGGGTGCCCCTCGGTGACGCTCTCGCCGAGCAGCGCGGAGAAGGTCTGGATGATCCCGGGCCGCATCGCGTTGTACTCGACGAGCGAGGCGAGCAGGTCGGCCCGCCACCGGGAGTCGGGCACGGCGTCCCACTGGTCCCGCTCCTTGAGCACCGCGACGAGCAGCGCCTCCTTCGTCGGGAAGTGGTGCAGCAGCCCCTGCTGGGTGAGGCCCACCCGCTCGGCGACGGCGGCGAGGCTCGCGCCCCGGTAGCCGCGCTCGGCGATCACATCGAGGGCCGCGCGCACGATCTCCGCGCGCCGCTCCTCGCTCCTGGTCCTGGCCGCCATGGCGTCACCGTACGGCATCCGATCACCTTCCGAATAACGGCGAGGTCACGAAACCTACCGCTCTACAGGTAGTGGGTGCAGGATGAGGGGCGTCCAGGACTTCGACGAGGAGGTGCCGCGGTGGCGGATACCGTGAAGGACAGGCAGGACAGGCAGGACAGGCAGGACAGGCGGGATCGGCACGACAACGCCCGTGAGGCCGTCGTCGAGGCGGCTCTCGGCCGGCTCGATCTGGACGCGAAGGCCCGACTGCTGTCCGGGCAGGACATGTGGACGCTGCCCGCGCTCCCCGAGATCGGACTGCGGTCCCTCGTGATGTCCGACGGCCCGATCGGGGTCCGCGGGGTGCGCTGGACCTCGGACGACCCGTCGATCGCCCTCCCGTCCCCCACCGCGCTCGCCGCCACCTGGGACCCGGCCCTCGCCGAGCGTGCCGGCGTCCTGCTCGCCCAGGAGGCCCGCCGCAAGGGCGTCCACGTCCTCCTCGCGCCCACCGTGAACCTGCACCGTTCCCCGCTCGGCGGGCGGCACTTCGAGGCGTACAGCGAGGACCCGTACCTGACCGGCGTCATCGGCTCGGGCTACGTGCGGGGCGTGCAGTCGGGCGGCGTCGGCACCACCGTCAAACACTTCGTCGCCAACGACGCCGAGACCGACCGCTTCACGGTGGACAACCTGGTCTCCGAACGCGCGCTGCGCGAGCTCTACCTGGCCCCCTTCGAGGCCATCGTGGAGAACGCCCGCCCCTGGGGCATCATGACCGCCTACAACTCGGTCAACGGCACCACGATGACCGAGCACCGCCACCTCGTGAACGCGATCCTGCGCGGCGAGTGGGGCTTCGACGGCTTCAACGTCTCCGACTGGACCGCGGCCCGCTCCACCACGGCCGCCGTCGAGGGCGGACTGGACGTCGCCATGCCCGGCCCGCGAACCGTCTACGGCGCGCCGCTCGCCCGGGCCGTCCGCGACGGACGGGTCCAGGAGTCCACCGTCGACGACGCCGTCCGCAACGTCCTGCGCCTCGCCGCCCGCGTCGGCATCCTGGACGGCGCGGACCCGGTCGTCACCGAGCCGCCGGCCACCGTCGACGGAGAGGCCCTGGCCCGCGAGATCGCCCGCCGCGCCTTCGTCCTGGTATGCAACGAGTCCCGCGACGGAAGCAGGGCGCTCCCCCTGAAGCCGGGCACGGTCGCGCTGATCGGCGCCGCCGCCCGCGACGCCCGCGTTCTCGGCGGAGGCTCCGCCACCGTCTTCCCCGCCCGCGTCGTCTCCCCGCTGGACGGCCTGACCGCCGCCCTGCCCGAAGGCGCGCTCAGCTACACCGTGGGCGCCGACCCGAACGAGGAACTCGCCGTCGCCGACCAGGGCTTCGAGCTGCGCGCCGTCTGCCGCGACGCACACGGGGAGACCATCGGCACCGGCTCCGCGCCCAACGGCCACATCCAGTGGATGGGCACCGACCTGCCCGAGGGGGTCACCCACGACGCCCTGCACACCATTGAGCTGACCGGCCGGTTCACGCCGCGCGTCGGCGGCCCGCACACCTTCGGCATCAGGGGCCTGGGCGCCTTCACCCTCACCGTCGACGGCGTCACGTACTTCGACGACGTCCAGCGCGCCGACAAGGACGACCCGTTCCTGTCGTTCTTCGGCGCCCCCGTGCCCCGGGCCCGGGCCGAGCTCACCGCGGGCGAGCCGGTGGAGGTCTCCCTCACCCAGGTCGTGGCCCTCCCCGAGGGCATGCCGATGAAGGCGATCACCTTCACGCTGACCCATCAGGAACCCTTGCGCGACCCCGACGAACTGATCGCCGAGGCCGTCGAGGCGGCCCGCGCCGCGGACACGGCCGTCGTGGTGGTCGCCACCACCGAGCGCGTCGAGTCCGAGGGCTTCGACCGGAAGGACCTGCGTCTGCCGGGCCGTCAGGACGAGCTGGTGCACGCCGTCGCCGCCGCCAACCCGAACACCGTGGTCGTCGTCAACTCCGGTTCCCCGGTCGAGCTGCCGTGGCGTGACGAGGTCGCAGCGGTGCTGCTGAGCTGGTTCCCCGGCCAGGAGGGCGGCTCTGCGCTCGCCGACGTCCTCACCGGGGCGCACGAGCCGGGCGGCCGCCTGCCCACCACCTGGGGCTCCCTCGCGCAGGCCCCGGTCACCCAGGTCGTCCCGGACGGCGGCGCACTCCCGTACAGCGAGGACCTGTTCATCGGCTACCGAGCCTGGGACAGGGAGGGCAGGACTCCCTCGTACGCCTTCGGGCACGGCCTCGGCTACACCGACTGGACCTACGAGTCGATCGAGGTCGAGGGGACGACCGCGACGGTCCGCGTCCGCAACAGCGGCGAGCGCGCCGGACGCGAGGTCGTCCAGATCTACCTCGCCCCGGTGGAGGCCGATCCCGGGCGGCCCGCCCGCCGGCTCGCCGCCTTCGCGGGCGTCGAGGCCGGACCGGGCCAGAGCGTGGAGGCCGTTGTGGAACTCCCGCGGCGCGCCTTCGAGATCTGGGACGAGAACAGCGCATCGTGGGCGTTTGTGAAGGGTTCGTACGAGGTTCAGGCAGGCCGTTCCCTCACGGACCGTCGTCTGAGCACGATCATCGAGGTGTGACGGGCGCGAGCCGCCCCCAGGACCAGCCCCGGCCCGGAACCTGACCTCCGGACCGGGGCTCGCCCCGTTCTGCGCCCGCTCTCACCGGCGCGGACCGCGGGGCGGGACGGTCACCGTTCGCGTACGGAGAAGCCGAACACGGTCTCCGACCGGTACACCCCGCCCGGTCGCAGCTCGGTGCTCGGGAAGCCCGGCCGGTTCGGCGAGTCGGGGAAGTGCTGCGTCTCCAGCGCGATCCCGTCACCGGGCGCGTAGGGGAGCGATTCGTCGAGGTGGTCCGCCGTGTAGAGCTGGAGCCCCGGCTCGGTGGTCGAGACGGTCAGCAGGCGCCCGGAGTCCGGGTCGTGCAGCTCCGCCACCTCGACGGGGGTGTCCGTCACCCCCTTGTCGAGCACGAAGTTGTGGTCGTACCCGGCGCCGACCTTCCGGGACTGCCGGAAGTCGAAGCGCGTGCCCTCGACGGAGGCGAGCTCCCCGGTCGGGATGAGGTCCGCGTCCACCGGCGTCAGCCGCGCGGCGGCGAGGCGCAGTTCGTGCCCTCCGGCGCTGCCCGCGCCGCTCAGGTTCCAGTAGGTGTGGCTGGTCAGGTTCACCACGGTCGGCGCGTCGGTGCGCGCCTCGTACGCGATCCGCAGCGAGCCGTCCGCGTCGAGCGTGTACGTCGCCGAGACGGCCAGCCGGCCCGGGAAGCCCTCCTCGCCGTGCGGGCCGACCCGCGACAGCCGCACGCCCCCGTCGACCGGCTCGGCGTCCCACACCCGCTTGTCGAAGCCGAACTCGCCGCCGTGCAGCGAGTTCGGGCCGTCGTTCGGGGTCAGGTGGTAGGTGAAGCCGTCGAGCGGGAAGCGGGCGCCCGCGATCCGGTTCGCGTACCGGCCGACCAGCGCGCCGAAGTACGGCTGCGGGTGCGCGAGATAGCCCGCGAGGTCGGGGAAGCCCAGCACCACGTTCGCGGTCCGCCCGTCCCGGTCGGGGATCTCGGCCGACTGCACGATCCCGCCGTACGTCAGGATCCGCACCCGCACACCCGACCGCTCCAGAGTCCAGCGATGGACCGCGGTGCCGTCGGAAAGTGTGCTGAAAAGTTCGCTCATGAGCGAACCCTAGGTCACCGGATTGGGCGCGGTGATGTTGCGGTAGGCGATCTCGGCCAGCCGTGCCTGCCCGTCCTTGCTCGGGTGGAACCAGTCCCAGTGGCTCAGTTGCTCCGTGTCGAAGCGGTACTCGAAGACCGCGCCGCCGTCGAAGCGGCACCGCCGGTCCTTGGCACACACCTCGCGCAGCACCTCGTTGTACGCCTCGACGCGGTTCTGCACCTTGGCGCGCCGCAGCGTCGCCGCCGAGTCCAGGGCGTCCGCGTCCCCCAGCATCGACGGGCAGATCCCCAGCTTCCAGATCTGCTTGCCGAGCGCGCTCGTACGGCCCTGGGACCACAGTCGCTTCAGATCCGGCACGCTCGACACGTACACCTGGGTCTTGGGCAGGGCCGCACGCAGCGTGTCCATCGCGTCCTGGAAGCCGGCGCGGAAGTCCGCCACGGACGTCATCGCGGAGGCCGAAGCACGGCAGGCGTCGTTGGCTCCCGCCATCACCGTCACCAGCTCCGGCCGCCGGGTCGCCGCCTGCGCCATCTGTCCGGGCAGGTCCGCCATCCGGGCGCCGGTCACCGCGTAGTTCCAGCTGTGCTCGGCGGCCCCGGCCTTCCCGAGCAGCCGCACGGCGAGGGATTTGACCTGCGCGTCGCTGCCCGTCGCCCAGGACACCTCGGGGCAGTCCGACAGCACGGCGCAGGCGTCGAAGCCCCGCGTGATGGAGTCGCCGACGGCGGCCAGCGACCGCGGGCTGGTGTTCCACGTGGGCGTCGGCTTCGGGGACGGATGCGCCGTGGACGTGTCTCTCGGCGCCGGGGAGTTGCCACCGGAGGCGTCGCACCCGGCGACGCCCAGGAGGGCCGCCGCCGCGACGGCGACGACGGCCCGTGAACGGTGACTGCGGTTCCGCATCCCCAGGTCCCCTCGTTCGTTGTGCAGGGTCGGTCACACCCTTCGGGCGCGCCGGTCGGTGTCGCGCCGTAGGCCATTGGTGGCACCGCGTCGTGCCCGGTCGGCAGCACCGCGTCCCCATGGGTGAAACCTCGGTGTTTCCAGGCGTCGGGACCGACGGTACGTCACACTCCTTGCGCCGCCGCACGGTAGCCTCGCCCCGTGGCCGCCCTGCCACTGCCGTTCCGCTAAGTTACAAGATGTCTCGCTCTGTCCGGAGGCCCCAGTGACGACACGTGGAGTTCTCTACGTGCACTCCGCGCCCCGCGCGCTGTGCCCGCACGTCGAGTGGGCGGTCGCCGGGGTACTCGGCACGCGCGTGAACCTCGACTGGATCCGGCAGCCCGCCGCGCCCGGCACCTGGAGATCGGAGTTCTCCTGGAAGGGCGAGGTCGGCACGGCCTCCAAACTCGCCTCCGCGCTGCGCGGCTGGCAGATGCTGCGCTTCGAGGTCACCGCCGAGCCCTGCCCCACCGCCGAGGGCGAGCGCTACAGCTGCACCCCCGACCTGGGCATCTTCCACGCGGTCACCGGGATCCACGGCGACATCCTGATCCCCGAGGACCGGCTGCGCGCCGCCCTGCTCCGCTCCCAGCGCGGCGAGACCGACCTGGAGGCCGAGATCGCCAAACTCCTCGGCAAGCCCTGGGACGACGAGCTGGAGCCCTTCCGCTACGCGGGCGAGGGCGCCCCGGTCCGCTGGCTCCACCAGGTGGTCTGACCTACGGTCATCCGGCTTACCAGCGTCCCGCCCAGAGGGGTCCGGCTTTCGAGCGGCCCTGTGCAGGAGCGTCCCGAAGGGGCGCGGGGAACTGCGCGACAAGCCCCCACCGGCCCGCAGAGGGCACGCAACCGACGACGAACGGCGTGTGGCCCGTACCCCCGGACAAGGGGTACGGGCCACACGCCGTTCAGTACGACTACGGCCGTCAGACGGTACGGAACGCCAGCACCACGTTGTGCCCGCCGAACCCGAACGAGTCGTTCAGCGCGGCGATCCGCCCGTCGACGGGCAGCTTGCGCGCCTCACCGCGGACGATGTCGGCGTTGGCCTCGGCCTCGGGGTCGAGGTTCTCGACGTTGATGGTCGGCGGGGCGACCCGGTGGTACAGCGCGAGCACCGACGCGACCGACTCGACACCGCCGGCGCCGCCGAGCAGGTGTCCGGTCATCGACTTGGTGGCGGACACCGCGATGTGGTCGGCGTCGTCGCCGAACACCTTGCGCAGCGCCTTCAGTTCGGCCACGTCACCGGCCGGCGTCGAGGTGGCGTGCGCGTTCACGTGCACGATCTCGGCGGGGTCCAGGTCGGTGTTGTCGAGCAGGTTCTGCAAGGCGTGCGAGATGCCGCGGCCCTCGGGCTCCGGCTGCACGATGTCGTGGGCGTCGGCCGAGATGCCCTGGCCGACGGCCTCCGCGTAGACGCGGGCGCCACGCTTGGCGGCGTGCTCGGCGGACTCCAGGACGAGGACGCCGGCGCCCTCGCCGAGGACGAAGCCGTCACGGTCGACGTCGTAGGGGCGCGAGGCACCCTGCGGGTCGTCGTTGTTCTTGGACATCGCCATCATGTTGCCGAACGCGGCGATGGGAAGCGGGTGGATGGCCGCCTCGGTGCCACCGGCGACGACGACGTCGGCGCGGCCCGTGCGGATCATCTCGATGGCGTAGCCGATGGCCTCGGCGCCGGAGGCGCAGGCGGAGACCGGGGTGTGGACACCGGCGCGGGCGCCCACGGCGAGGCCCACGTTGGCGGACGGGCCGTTCGGCATCAGCATCGGCACGGTGTGCGGGGAGACGCGGCGTACGCCCTTCTCCTTCAGCACGTCGTACTGGTCGAGCAGGGTCGTCACGCCGCCGATGCCGGAGGCGATGACGGCACCGAGCCGGTCGGGGTCGACGCTCGCGTCCTCGCCCGCCTTGTCGGTGAAACCGGCGTCGGCCCAGGCCTCCTTGGCCGCGATGAGCGCGAACTGCGCCGAGCGGTCCAGCCGGCGGGCCTGCGGACGGGGGATGACCTCGCCCGGCTCCACGGCGATCTGTGCCGCGATACGGACCGCCTGGTCGGCGGCCCACTCCTGCTCCAGGGGACGGACACCGGAACGTCCGGCGACCAGGCCCTCCCAGGTAGAGGCTGCGTCGCCACCCAGCGGTGTGGTTGCGCCGATACCGGTGACGACCACGGTGCGATTGGTCGGGCTCACGGGAATTCTTTCTCCAACGGATACGAGGATTCAGCGGCGCCACCGCCGGGTGGCGGGGCATGCGGCCCAGGCGGACCGGGGCTCGGAGCCCGGACGGAACCGGAGCTCCAGCCCAGGTGATCGGTAGATCAGGCCTGGTGCTTGAGGATGTAGTCGGTCGCGTCGCCGACGGTCTTGAGGTTCTTGACGTCGTCGTCCGGGATCTTCACGTCGAAGCGCTCTTCGGCGGCGACGACGACCTCGACCATGGACAGCGAGTCGACGTCCAGGTCGTCGGTGAAGGACTTGTCCAGCTGGACGTCCTCGGTGGGGATGCCGGCGATCTCGTTGACGATCTCGGCGAGACCTTCGACGATCTCTTCCTGAGTGGCGGCCATGTCAGGCGCTCCTTCGGTGTGTATCCAGAGGGTGTGGCGGTACTCCGGCCGGAGATGATCCGGACGGTGTGCCTAGGGGAGGGTAACGACCGTGGCGGCGTACACGAGACCCGCCCCGAATCCGATGACGAGCGCGGTGTCGCCGCTCTTCGCCTCACCGGTCGCCAGGAGCCGCTCCATCGCGAGCGGGATCGAGGCGGCCGATGTGTTGCCGGTGGTGCGTACGTCGCGGGCGACCGTGACGTGCTCCGGCAGTTTGAGCGTCTTCACCATCGAGTCGATGATCCGCTCGTTGGCCTGGTGGGGAATGAAGACGTCCAGGTCGTCCGGCGAAAGTCCGGCGGCGTCGAGCGCCTCCTTGGCGACCTTCGCCATCTCGAAAACGGCCCAGCGGAACACCGCCTGGCCTTCCTGCGTGATCGCAGGGAACTTGATCTCGCCCTTGGAGTCGAGCGGAAGCTGCGAGACGTCGCCGATGCGGAAACGGTCCCACGGCACGGTCTGCTTGATGGTGCCGGCCTTGTCGCCCTCCGAGCCCCACACGGTGGGGCCGATGTGCGGCTCCTGCGAGGGACCCACGACGACCGCGCCCGCGCCGTCGCCGAACAGGAAGGCCGTGGCGCGGTCCTCCAGGTCGGTGAGGTCGGACAGCCGCTCCACGCCGATGACGAGGACGTACTCGGCCGAACCCTCGACGATCATGCCCTTCGCGAGGGTCAGACCGTAGCCGAAGCCCGCGCAGCCGGCCGAGATGTCGAAGGCGGCGGCCTTGTTCGTGCCGAGCTTGTCGGCGATCTCGGTGGCGATGGCCGGGGTCTGGCTGAAGTGGGACACGGTGGAGACCACCACGGCGCCGATCTGGTCGGCGTCGATCCCGGCGTCGGCGATGGCCTTGCCGGACGCCTCGATCGACATCGCGGCGACGGTCTCCTCGTCGGAGGCCCAGTGCCGGGTCTGGATGCCGGAGCGCGAGCGGATCCACTCGTCGGACGAGTCGATCGTCTCCAGGATCACCTCGTTGGGCACGACCCGGACGGGGCGGTAGCCGCCGACACCGAGGATGCGGGCGAAAGGAGCGCCCTTGGGTGCCTTGATCTTCGACATGCTCTCGGGCTCCTTAGGCCGCGCTGTGCTCGGCGACGAGTTCGCGAGCCGCGTCGAGGTCTTCGGGGGTCTTCAGGGCCAGCGTCCGGACCCCGGGCAGCGCGCGCTTGGCCAGACCGGTGAGCGTGCCGCCGGGGCACACCTCGATCAGCGTGGTCGCGCCGAGGTCCTCGAACGTCCGCATGCACAGGTCCCAGCGCACCGGGTTGGCGACCTGGCCGACCAGGCGCGAGACGACCTCGGCACCGGTGTCGACGACCCGGCCGTCCTTGTTCGAGACGTAACGGACCGTCGGATCCGCCGGCGTCAGGTCCTCGGCGGCCTTCGCGAGCGCGTCGACCGCGGGGGCCATGTGAGCGGTGTGGAACGCGCCCGCGACCTTCAGGGCGACGACACGGCGTACGCCCTCCGGCTTGTCCGCCTCCAGGGCGGCCAGTTGCTCCAGGGTGCCGGCGGCCACGATCTGGCCCGCGCCGTTCACGTTGGCCGGGGTGAGGCCGAGCTTCTCCAGGTGCGGGACCGTCGTCTCCGGGTCACCGCCGAGGAGCGCCGACATGCCGGTCTGCGTGATGGCGGCGGCATCGGCCATCGCCAGGCCCCGCTTGCGGACGAGCTGGAGCGCGGCGGTGTCGTCGAGCACTCCGGCGAACGCGGCGGCGGTGATCTCACCGACGCTGTGGCCCGCGACGGCACCGGGCGCGATGTCACCGAGTGCCGCGGCGGACAGAAGACCCGCGGCGACGAGCAGCGGCTGCGCGACAGCCGTGTCCCGGATCGCGTCCGCGTCGGCCTGCGTGCCGTAGTGGGCGAGGTCGAGTCCGATGGCCTCCGACCACGCGGCAATGCGGTCGGCGGCGCCGGGGAGTTCGAGCCAAGGAGTCAGGAAGCCGGGCGTCTGGGCGCCCTGGCCGGGAGCGACGAGTACGAGCACTCTCACACTCTCTCTTGTGGACGGCCACGGCCGCCCGTGGGGACAGGGACGAAGAACACGAAGGGGAATTGTAGGTCCCCGACAAAAGGCTAGGTCTGAGGATCTCCATCGGTCAGACGCCCCAGGATCAGCGCGATGCGCAGGGTGAATGCGGAGCGTACATCCGACGGCGACCAGCCGGTGACGTCAGTCACACGTCGGAGCCGGTAGCGCACGGTGTTGGGATGGACGAAGAGCATGCGGGCCGCGCCTTCGAGGCTGCTCGCCTGTTCCAGGTAGACGCTGAGGGTCTCCAGTAGCGCGGAGCCGGCTTCCTCCAGCGGTCTGTAGATCTCCTCCACCAGCTGTTCGCGCGCGGACGGGTCTCCGGCGATCGCGCGCTCCGGCAGCAGATCGTCCGCGAGAACCGGCCGCGGGGCGTCCTGCCAGGCGAAACACGCCTTGAGCCCGGCGGCGGCGGCCTGCGCGGAGCGGGTCGCGGCGAGCAGGTCGGGCACGATCGGCCCGGCCACGACGGGGCCGGCGGCATACGGTCCGATCAGCGACTTGGCGACGGCGAGCGGGTTGTCGTTGCCTCCCGCGATGACGACGAGCCGGTCCCCGAGGACCCCGGTGAGCACCTGGAGCTTGGCGTGCCGGGCGGCTCGCCGGATCGCCTCCACGGTCAGTTCGCTGTCCCCGTCGGGTGCCGTGCCCAGCACTACGCAGACGTGCTCGGGGGAGTTCCAGCCGAGGGCGGCGGCCCGGCTGACGGCGCCCTCGTCCGCCTCGCCGGAGAGCACCGCGTTCACGACGAGCGACTCCAGGCGGGCGTCCCAGGCACCGCGTGCCTCCGCCGCCTGCGCGTACACCTGGGCCGTGGCGAAGGCGATCTCGCGGGCGTAGACGAGGAGCGCCTCGCGCAGCACGGACTCGTCGCCCGGGGCGGCCACCTCGTCGATGGCGCTCTCCATGACCTCGATGGTCGTCCGCACCATCTCGACGGTCTGGCGCAGGGTGATCGCCCGGGTCAGCTCGCGCGGAGCCGTGCCGAAGACGTCGGTGGAGATGGCCTGCGGAGCGTCCGGATGCCGGAACCACTCGGTGAAGGCCGCGATACCGGCCTGCGCGACGAGCCCGATCCAGGAACGGTTCTCCGGTGGCATGGCCCGGTACCAGGGCAGCGTCTCGTCCATCCGCGCGATGGCCTGGGCGGCGAGACTTCCGGACGACTTCTCCAGTCGCCTCAGGGTCGCGGAGTGCGTGTGGACGTCGTGCGACGGGCGGTCGGTGTTGCTGGCTTCGGGTTCGGGCACGGGACAAGACTGCCTTATCAGGACGGAGCCGTGCGGCGGCGGGTCACCGCTAAGCGCGCGAAGGGCGTCGGACCGGCGGCTACGGTGGTCCCTGTGATGGACGTCCGCCGCGCCGACGAGCGCTACCACGGAGGGGATCCGGAGGCCGGGATCTCCTCCCTCCACGCCTTTTCCTTCGGTCCGCACTACGACCCGGACAACCTCCGCTTCGGTGCCGTGATCGCCTGCAACGAGGAGCGGCTCGCGCCCGGCGCGGGCTTCGACGAGCACCCGCACAGCCACACCGAGATCGTCACGTGGGTGGTGGAGGGCGAGCTGACCCACCGGGACTCGGCCGGGCACGCCTCGGTGGTGCGCTCCGGCGACGTCCAGCGGCTGAGCTCCGCGGGCGGTGTCCGGCACGCGGAACGCAACGACGGCACGGAGCCGCTCGTCTTCGTGCAGATGTGGCTGGCCCCGCTGGAGCCGGGCGGCGACCCGGCGTACGAGATCGTCCACGGCATCGCGGACTCCACGCCGTACGCGGTGCCCGAGGCGGGTGCCATGCTGCACGTCCGCCGGCTGACTGCGGGGGAGCGTACGGCGGTCCCCGACGCGCCCTTCGTCTATGTGCACGTCGTGCGCGGCGAAATCCGCCTGGACGGCGAGGAACTGGCGGCCGGGGACGCCGCGCGGATCACCGAGGCGAAGGACCTGGAGGCCGTGGCGGGCGCCCCGGCGGAGCTCCTGCTGTGGGAGATGACCGCGCCGTGAGCCGTCCCCGGCTCAGCGGCGGAGGTCCGCCAGCACGCCGTCGGTGAAAGGCGTCCACACCTCGGCCGCCCAGGGCCCGAAGGCCCGGTCCGTCAGCGCGACGCACGCCGCGCCCGCCACCGGGTCCACCCACAGGAACGTGCCGGACTGACCGAAGTGCCCGAAGGTGCGGGGCGAGGACGAATTCCCGGTCCAGTGCGGCGACTTGTGGTCGCGGATCTCGAACCCGAGACCCCAGTCGTTGGGGTTCTGGTGCCCGTACCCCGGCAGCACGCCCTTCGTCCCCGGGTACTGCACGCTCATCGCCTCCGCGACCGTCCGCGGGTCGAGCAGCCGCGGTGCCTGCACCTCGGCGGCGAAGCGGACGAGGTCGGCCACCGTGGACACGCCGTCCTTGGCGGGCGAGCCGTCGAGTGTGGTCGACGTCATGCCCAGCGGGTGCAGCACCGCCTGGCGCAGGTACTCGCCGAAGGGGATGTCGGTCGCCTTGGCGATGTGGTCCCCGAGCACCTCGAACCCGGCATTGGAGTACAGCCGCCGCTCCCCGGGCGCGGAGGTCGTACGGTGCTCGTCGAAGGCGAGTCCGGAGGTGTGCGCGAGCAGATGACGGACCGTCGCCCCCGCGGGTCCGGCCGGTTCGTCGAGGTCGATCGCCCCCTCCTCGTACGCGACGAGCGCCGCGTACGCGGCGAGCGGCTTGGTGACCGACGCGAGCTTGAAACGGTGTTCCAGCGGGCCGTGCGTCCCCAGTACCGCGCCGTCCGCGCGGACGACCGCCGCGGCGGCGGTGGGAACGGGCCAGTTCGAGATCAGCGCCAGGCTCTGCAGGGACATGCCTACGAGCGTAAGCGGCTCACAGCTGGAGACGCATCGAGGGGTCCGGCTTGCGCACGAAGCCGAGGGCGGCGTACAGCGGCTCGGCCTCCGCGGACGCGTTGAGGTCGACCTGCGCGGCGCCCCGCTCGCGGAACCAGTCGAGGAGCGCCTCCATGCACGCGCGGGCGTAGCCGCGGCGCCGGGTGCCCGGGTCGGTGGCGACGCTGAAGACGTGGCCGACCCGGCCGTGCGGGTTGCCCGCGCGGCCGATCCGGTACTCGACGGTCCCGACGACGAGTGCCGCCAGGGTGCCGGGACGGTCGGGATCGTCGACGACGAAGGCGGCGAAGGTACCGTCGGTGTCGGCCAGCCGCCCGCGTACGGTCGGGAGGGACTCCGCCTGCCATGCGGAGGCGTCCGGCGGAGCGTCGCCGGGTGCCCCCAGCGAGTCGATCATCACCTGGCGCAGACGCAGTACTTCCCCGGCGTCCTCGGGCACGGCACGTCGTACGAGACTCATGATCGGCACGGTATCCACCCGCTCCGGGCCGAGTCGCCGGAATTTCACCTGATTCCGCTTGCTTGGAGTGCACTCCAAGGTTCTAGCGTGGAGGCCATGACGGTGATGGAGACCACGGCCGAGGCCGCCGAGACCGGCACCAGGAGCAGGACCGACCTCTGCGCGGCGCCACCCGAGCGGCACCGGCGCCCGGACGGCCAGGACAACTACACGATCAGCGAGGTCGTCGCCTTCACCGGCCTCACCGCGCACACCCTGCGCTGGTACGAGCGCATCGGGCTGATGCCGCACATCGACCGCTCGCACACCGGGCAGCGCCGGTACAGCAACCGCGACCTCGACTGGCTGGGCCTCGTCGGCAAGCTCCGGCTCACCGGGATGCCCGTGGCCGACATGGTCCGGTACGCGGAACTCGTGCGCGAGGGCGACCACACCTACATCGAGCGCTACGAGCTCCTGGAGGCGACGCGCCGGGACGTCAAGGCGCGGATCGAGGAGCTCCAGGACACGCTCGCGGTGCTCGACCACAAGATCAACTTCTATGCGGACGCGGGGCGGGCCCTGGCGTCGGAGAGGTCCTGATGACGGACAGCGCCATCGGCAGGGTCCGGCTCGGCGACGGGGGGCCCGAGGTCGGCGTGCAGGGGCTCGGCTGCATGGGCATGAGCTGGGCGTACGGGCCGCGGGACGCGGAGGCGTCGCGGGACACCCTGGAGAGGGCGCTGGAACTCGGCGTCACGCTCTTCGACACCGCCGACGCGTACGGCCAGGGCGGGAACGAGGAGTTCCTCGCGCCCTTCGTCAAGGCACACCGGGACGACGTGGTCCTCGCCACCAAGTTCGCCATCTCGGTGCCGCCGGACCAGCCGACGAAGCGGATCATCCGCAACGACGCGCCGTACGTCCGGCAGGCCGTCGAGGCGAGCCTGAGGCGGCTGGACGTAGACGTGATCGACCTCTACTACATGCACCGCCGTGACGTGCACGTCCCCATCGAGGAGACCGTCGGCGTCATGGCGGACCTGGTGCGGGAGGGCAAGGTCAAGCACCTGGGCCTGAGCGAGGTGACGGCCGGCGAGCTGCGGGCGGCGCGGACCGTGCACCCGATCGCGGCCGTGCAGTCGGAGTGGTCGCTGTTCAGCCGCGACATCGAGGCGGGTGTCGTGCCGGAGGCGCGTCGGCTGGGGGTGGCGCTCGTGCCCTACTCGCCGCTCGGCCGGGGCTTTCTCACGGGGTCGTTCGCCGACGCCGACCAGGATCTGGCCTCGGGGGACTTCCGGCGCACGATGCCTCGCTTCACCGGTGACAACGCGGTCGCCAATGTGGCGCTGCTGGAGCAGGTGCGGGCTGTCGCGGAGGCGCACGACGTGTCGCTCGGGCAGGTCGCGCTGGCCTGGGTCCAGCAGCGGGCCGCCGTGCACGGGCTCACCGTGGTGCCGATTCCTGGCACCACCAAGCGTGGTCGCGTCGAGGAGAACGCCGCCGCGACGCGGATCGTCCTGACTCAGGAGGAGCTGGACCTGCTCGAACCCATCGCCGGGAAGGTCGCCGGGGACCGGTACGCCGACATGACGTTCTCGTCGGCGGGCCGGGAGTAACGCGGGTTTCGCCCCCTCCGCCCCTGCCCGTCCCCTTGTCCCGGGGGCTGCCGCCCCCGGACCCCCGGCTTCGGCCTGGACGGCCTTGTCCTCAAGCGCCGGACGGGCTGGGATTCGCTGTCCGTCCCCGTTGTCCCCGGGGGCTGCCGCCCTGGATCCCCGCTTCGGTCTGGACGGCCTTGTCCTCAAGCGCCGGACGGGCTGGGATTTCCTGCCCGGGACACGGGTGTGTGCCGGAGTGGGCGGCATTCCGGGTGCGGCGGCTTTCCTACAGCTCCGCCAGCAGTTCGGCCTTCTTGCTGCTGAACTCCTCGTCCGTGACGAGCCCGGCCTCGTGCAGTTCGCCGAGGTGACGGATCCGGTCGGCGATGTCGGCCGGATCGCGGCGGGGAGCCGGTGCGGCGACGGCTGTGGGGCCGGCGGACCGTACCGCGGCCAGTACGGCGGCGGCGAAGGGCAGCGACTCGTGCACCGGGCCGTAGCCGAGGCCGAAGACGACGGCCGCCGGGTCCTGGTCGGCCTGGGCGGGCTGCTGGGCCGCCGGTGCACGGCGCAGGAGCCGCAGGTGGCCCTCGAAGACCTCGGGGGAGCGCCACTCGACCCCGCTCAGGTCGGCGACCGGGAAACTCTGGTCGCCGGCCTTCCACTTCGCGGAGGAGGCTCCCGTCCAGAACCAGCGGAAGGACACCGCCCTGCCGTCGAAGGAGGCCTTCCCGTCGTACGCCTTGAAATGCAGCGGCCCCGCGGGCGGATCCACCAGATGGCGTTCGGCCGGTTCGTCGTCGGTGGTGAGTCGGTCGCGCAGTTCGTCCGCGTAGTACTCGGCGAGGGTCTCGCGGTCGGCGGGCAGCACCAGCCGGTAGGGGTCGCACCCCTCCTTCAGCTGTCCCGCGGCAGCCTCCATCAGCGGATCGGCGCCCGCCCGTGGCACGGCGCGCAGAACGACCGTGCCGCGCTTCCCGGGCGTCAGCGTCACCGCCGCGATCGCCTCCAGGGGGATACGGCGTTCACCGAGCGCCTGGAACAGCTTCGGCGTACGAATCCCCCGTTCGAAGCGGATGAGCACGGAGTCGGACTCGAACTCCCAGGCGGCATGAAATCCGGCCAGTACGTCACCCATGCGGGCCATCGTATGCGGCACGCAAGCCTCCGTCGCCTCCTCGTACGGACCGCAGTTTTTCGCTCTCTACGCGCGTCAGGCCGACGCGGCGTCGGACAAACCCGCCCGGCACGCTTCATCGTCACGTGCGCAGCTCACCGCGCGGTACGCGCCAACACCGATCTCCGCGAAGTTGCGGAGGCTCTCCGTGCCCGGCTCGAAGTAGCCGGCGTGCCCCTGCGCCCTGTCCGCGGACAGCACCCGCGCACCGAACCCCTTCGACACCGGGTCGGCGCCGTGCCCGAGACCGCCGACCTCCAGGTACGGCACGTCCTGGATCCAGTCGTCGCGGTCCCGCATCGCCCAGACCCGCGCCGTGGTGTGCAGGTCGGCCGCCTTGTCGGTCCGCATCCCGGGGCTTCCCGCCACCGCTATGTCGGAGACCCGGGTGGGCAGCTCGTGGGCGGCGACCCCGCACAGTACGGAGCCGTAGCTGTGGCAGTACAGCGCCACCGGCGCTTCCCCCGGCAGGGCCCGCAGCAGCGCGTTCAGCCGTACCGCGCCCTCCTTCGCCCGCATCGCGGTGGCCGCGTCCATGCCGAGCCCGCTGGGCGCCGTGTAGTCGGCCCAGGCGATCACGGCGGTGCGCGTGCCCGGACCCGCTGCGCGTTCCTCCGCGTACAGCGAACGTGCCATGCCGACCGGAGCCGAGTACTTCTTGGAGGTGCGCTGGAAGGTCAGCAGGTCGGTGTCGACCCCGGGCACCACGACCGAGATCCGCTCCGCCTTGTCGAGGCTGCCGAAGACCTCGGCGACCCGGCCCGACCCGATGGGGTCGAAGGCGAGGATCTTGCGGCCCTTGTGCAGCAGGGCCTCGTAGCGGTCCATACGGCGGCCCGCGTCGCGCTGGCCGAGGGGCGACAGCCGGTTGTCGTGCATGCGCTTGCGCTCGACCTTGCGCTGCTGGTCGAGGGCGATGCGGTTCGCCCGGTAGCGCAGGGTCACCGGCGCGCCGTTCATGTTGCCGACCGCGAGCGGGTAGCGGTGGGCGAGCCGGGTGCGCTGCTGGGCGTCGAGCGTCGCGAAGAAGCGGGCCAGCACGCCCGGCGCCGACTCGGCGTCGGGGAGCGCCCGTCCGGCGATGTGCCCGTGCTGCCAGGCGTCGCGGGACGCCTGGAGCGGGGTGGCTCCGCGGTGGCTGTGGAGAGCGGTCCAGCCACTTGTGGCGAGCATCACGAACACCACGGCCAGCGCGAGCAGCGCGCGCCAGACGTTGAGTTGGGGAGATGTGTCGAAGGAAGTCACTGAGAGGACACCCTAGGAGAAGCAGAGTGCCTCACGTTAAACGAGTGAGCGGGATCACGTTTCTGGTGGGGTAATTGGGGCAAACCGGGTTCAGTTTGAGTTAAATACTCACGCTGCGTGGCCGAATTGCTGCGACGCCTGTGCGAGATGTGACGCTACGTGCGCCACTTCTCCGCCAACGCGGGCCCCACATGGTCGAGATAGGACGCCGTCAGTGCGCGGATCGCCTCGACGCTGGTGTCCTCGCCCGCCCCCCACAGTCGTCCCGTGACCCGCATCACCCCGCCGAACACGGCGACCGCCACGCGTGGGCGGGGGTCCGCGTCGACGTCCAGACCCTCGCGCTCGGCGATCACCCCGGCGATCTCCTCCTCCATTTCGGCGGAGCGGCGCAGGTGGGCGGCGAGCAGGGCGGGGGTCGACTCGATCAACTGGAAGGTGCGCATGTGCAGTTCGATCGGGATGACCGCCTCGATCGCCTCGCCGATGGTGTCCCAGCTCTCCAGGACGGCCCGCCGAAGCGCCTCCAACGGCGCTTCGTGGGGCGGCCGTTCGCGCACGGCGGCGAGGAAGTGCGACTCGGCGAGCCGCTGGACGAACAGGGCGACGTCCTCCTTGCC
Organism: Streptomyces siamensis; assembly: GCF_039543605.1. NCBI lineage: Bacteria > Bacillati > Actinomycetota > Actinomycetes > Kitasatosporales > Streptomycetaceae > Streptomyces > Streptomyces siamensis. The sequence continues at coordinate 908,639 of NZ_BAABKB010000002.1, forward strand.
CGCGAAGTAGCGGAAGAAGGTGCGCTGGGACACGTCGACGGCGTCGGCGATCTCGTCGACGGTCGTCTGCTCGTACCCCTGGGTGGTGAACAGTTCGAGGGCGGCTCGCAGCAGCGCGTCCCGGGTGCGCTGCTTCTTGCGTTCGCGCAGGCCCGGGCGCGGTGCCGTCCCGATCGTGTCCGCCGTCTCCATGACCCTCGCTTCCCTGCGGTTCGACCGGTTCAGCCTATCTGTGAGTGACGTGACAGTTACCGACTTGTGAATTGGTTTGTCAACTGTCAGCGACTGTCACTAGCCTCCGACGCATGACTAGTCAGACCACCCTCGACAAGACGGGTCCGGGGGACAGGAGTCCGCTCGACACGTCGGGCCAGGCTCCGGCCAAGGGGCTGCGCGGCCATCCGTGGTTCACCCTCATCACCGTGGCCGTCGGGGTCATGATGGTGGCCCTGGACGGCACCATCGTCGCCATCGCCAACCCGGCCATCCAGAAGGACCTCGGCGCCAGCTTCGCCGACGTCCAGTGGATCACCAACGGCTACTTCCTGGCCCTCGCGGTCACCCTGATCACCGCGGGCAAGCTCGGTGACCGGTTCGGGCACCGGCAGACCTTCCTCATCGGCGTGGTCGGCTTCGCCGCCGCCTCGGGGGCCATCGGCCTGTCCGACAGCATCGCCCTGGTGGTCACCTTCCGCGTCTTCCAGGGCCTGTTCGGCGCGCTGCTGATGCCGGCCGCGCTCGGCCTGCTGCGCGCGACCTTCCCGGCCGAGAAGCTGAACATGGCGATCGGCATCTGGGGCATGGTCATCGGCGCCTCCACCGCGGGCGGCCCGATCCTCGGTGGTCTGCTGGTCCAGCACGTCAGCTGGCAGTCGGTGTTCTTCATCAACGTGCCCGTCGGCCTCGTCGCGCTGGTCCTCGGCCTGGTCATCCTCACCGACCACCGCGCCGAGAAGGCCCCCCGCTCCTTCGACCTGCCCGGCATCGCGCTGCTGTCCGGCGCCATGTTCTGCCTGGTCTGGGCGCTCATCAAGGCTCCGACCTGGGGCTGGGGCGCCGGTACGACCTGGGCCTTCCTGGGCGCCTCGGTGCTGGGCTTCGTGCTCTTCGCCGTCTGGGAGACCAAGGTGGGCGAGCCGCTCATCCCGCTCGGACTCTTCCGGTCCGTCGCCCTGTCGGCCGGTGTCGTCCTCATGGTGCTGATGGCCATCGCCTTCATGGGCGGCCTGTTCTTCGTCACCTTCTACCTGCAGAACGTGCACGGCATGAGCCCGGTCGACGCCGGTCTGCACCTGCTGCCCCTCACCGGCATGATGATCGTGGGCTCGCCGCTGGCCGGCGCGCTGATCACCAAGTCCGGGCCGCGCATCCCGCTGGCCGGCGGCATGGCCCTCACCGCGATCGCCATGTTCGGCATGTCCACGCTGAAGACGGACACGGGCAGCGGCATCATGTCGCTCTGGTTCGCGCTCCTCGGCCTCGGCCTCGCGCCGGTCATGGTCGGCGCGACCGAGGTCATCGTCGGCAACGCGCCGATGGAGCTGTCCGGTGTCGCCGGCGGTCTCCAGCAGGCCGCGATGCAGATCGGCGGCAGCCTCGGCACGGCGGTGCTCGGCGCCGTCATGGCCTCCAAGGTCGACGGCGACCTCGCGGGCAACTGGGCGGACGCCAAGCTCCCGCCGCTCACCCCGGCCCAGCTCGACCAGGCCGGCGAGGCGGTGCAGGTCGGTGCCGCGCCGGTCACCAAGGACACGCCGGCCGCCATCGCCGCGCAGATCACCGACGTCGCCCACGACACGTTCATCTCCGGCATGAGCCTGGCCTGTCTCGTCGCCGCCGGAGTGGCCGTCGTGGCGGTCTTCGTCGCGATGCTCACCAAGCGGGGCGAGAACGCGGAGGCCGTCGGGGCGGGTGCCGGGCACATCTGACGGGCCTTCCGCCTACCGCCGGACGACCGCACGCCGGTCGTCCGGCAGCCGTCGACCGGCCGGGGCGTCCCGGCCGGTTTCGCCTATCAGGGTGACTCGGCTGAAGATCCCTCCCGCTCGGTCCGCGCCCCAGGTCACAGTGGGTCAAGTCCTCCGTACGACCCGGGGGACGGCCGGAGCTGCGGCGCGCTGCCGGAGGGGGGCAGCGCGCGTGCAGGTCTGAAGGTGAGGAACGGGGGTACCCGACGCATCGACCCGAACCGACCGAAAGGTCAACCGACCGAAAGGTCAAGGGAGTTCAGGAGTTGATGATGGCGGGCTTCGGACACGGTACGCGCAGGTACCCCCGTTCACGTGGCCGTACGAGGTCAGGGAGCGGGCCGGATCGCGCGACCCTTGGCATCATCGGCCTCGTCTGCGCGGTCGCCGGATTCTTCACGCTGGGGATCGTCCTCGGCCCGGCGGCCATCGTCTGCGGCTATCTGTCCATGGGCCGCCGCTGGGCGGGCTCAGGACCCTGGCCGGCCCTGACCGCCGTGGTCCTCGGTGCCGTCGACACACTGCTCGCGGTCCTCTGGCTCGCGGGCTCGGCGGGCCCGGGCAACGGTCTGTTCTGACCGGCCGCGCCGCGCGGCGTCACTTCAGTGGACGGTCGTCCGCCCCGGCGGAGCGGCCGTCCACCGTGATGTACGCGGGCCGGTGCGCGGCATCCTCCACCGTTCCCGGCACCGGGTGCGGCACACCCGAGGCCGCCCCGCCGGACAGTGCGGCGACCTCCGCGCGCAGGGCCCGCACCTCCTCGGTCAGCGCCTCGATCGCGGCGGTCTGCCGGCGCTCCTCGATGTCGTCCTTCTCGAAGCGGGAGATGAACCAGGCGGCGATGTTGGCGGTGACGACACCGAGCAGCGCGATGCCGGAGAGCATCAGGCCGACCGCGAGCACCCGGCCCATCCCGGTGGTCGGGGCGTGATCGCCGTACCCCACCGTCGTCATGGTCGTGAACGACCACCACACCGCGTCGCCCAGCGTTCTGATGTTCCCGTCGGGCGAGTCCCGCTCCACGGACAGCACCGCGAGCGAGCCGAACATCAGCAGCCCGATCACCGCGCCGCCGACGTACGTCGTCAGGCGGATCTGCGAGGCCATCCGCGCGCGCCGTCCCACCAGCATCAGGGTGGCGACGAGCCGCAGCAGCCGCAGCGGCTGGAGGATCGGCAGCACCACCGCGCACAGATCGAGCCAGTGCCCGCGCACGAAGTCGCGTCGCCGAGGGGCCAGCGCCAGCCGGACGAGATAGTCGGCGGCGAAGGCCCCCCACACCGTCCACTCCACCACCGTGCAGGTGAGAGCCAGCGACCGGCCGGCGTCGCTGTCCACGATCGGCACGGCGTAGGCGACGGCGAAGGCCACCGCGAGCGCGAGCAGGGGACGCTGAGTGTGCTGTTCCCAGCGGGCCTGTGCCGATTCATCCTTCATGCCCGCATCGTAGAAGCGGCGAAGGGGCGGCGGAGCCGATGCCCCGCCGCCCCTCATGTCGCCGTACGGACGGTCTACGCGTCCCCGCCCGCGGCACCCGGGTCGGCCGCCGCCACGTCGAGCAGCTGGTAGCGGTCGATCGCCTGCTTCAGCACCGAGCGGTCCACCTTGCCCTCACGGGCCAGCTCGGTGAGCACCGCGACCACGATCGACTGTGCGTCGATGTGGAAGAAGCGCCGGGCCGCGCCGCGGGTGTCCGCGAAGCCGAACCCGTCCGCACCCAGCGACTGGTAGGTGCCCGGCACCCAGCGCGAGATCTGGTCCGGGACCGAACGCATCCAGTCGGAGACGGCCACGAACGGGCCCTGGGCGGCGGACAGCCGCTGCGTCACGTAGGGGACGCGCTGCTCCTCCTCGGGGTGCAGGAGGTTGTGCCGCTCCACCTCGACGGCCTCGCGCCGCAGCTCGTTCCAGGAGGTCGCGGACCAGACGTCCGCCTTGACGTTCCACTCCTCGGCGAGGATCCGCTGCGCCTCGATCGCCCACGGCACGGCGACGCCGGAGGCGAGGATCTGTGCCGGGATCGATCCGGAGGTGCCCTCGCCGATGCGGTGGAGGCCCTTGAGGATGCCCTCGACGTCCACGTTCTCCGGTTCGGCCGGGTGCTGGATCGGCTCGTTGTAGACCGTGAGGTAGTAGAAGACGTCCTCCGCGTCCGGGCCGTACATCCGGCGCAGGCCGTCCTGCACGATGTGCGCGATCTCGTAGCCGTACGCCGGGTCGTAGGCGACGCACCCCGGGTTGGTCGAGGCGAGCAGCTGCGAGTGGCCGTCCGCGTGCTGGAGCCCCTCACCGGTCAGCGTCGTGCGGCCGGCGGTGGCGCCGAGCACGAAACCGCGCGACAGCTGGTCGGCCATCTGCCAGAACTGGTCGCCGGTGCGCTGGAAGCCGAACATCGAGTAGAAGACGTACACCGGGATCAGCGGCTCGCCGTGCGTGGCGTACGCCGAGCCCGCCGCGATCAGCGAAGCCGTGCAGCCGGCCTCCGAGATGCCGTCGTGCAGCATCTGGCCGGTCGGGGACTCCTTGTACGCGAGCAGCAGATCGCGGTCGACGGCTTCGTACTGCTGGCCGAGCGGGTTGTAGATCTTCGCGCTCGGGAAGAACGAGTCCATGCCGAAGGTGCGGTACTCGTCGGGCGCGATCAGCACGAAGCGCTTGCCGATCTCCTTGTCCCGCATGAGGTCCTTCAGCAGGCGCACGAAGGCCATGGTCGTGGCGATCGACTGCTGACCCGACCCCTTCTTCACGCTCGCGTACGTCTTGTCGTCGGGCAGCGCCAGGGGCTTCGCACGCACCAGGCGCGTCGGTACGTACCCGCCGAGTCCCTTGCGGCGGTCGTGCATGTACTGGATCTCTTCCGAGTCCCGGCCGGGGTGGTAGTACGGCGGGAGGCCGTCCTCCAGCTGCTTGTCGGAGATCGGCAGGTGCAGACGGTCGCGGAAGCCCTTGAGGTCGGCGACCGTGAGCTTCTTCATCTGGTGCGTGGCGTTGCGGCCCTCGAAGTTGGGGCCGAGCGTCCAGCCCTTGACCGTCTGCGCCAGGATCACCGTCGGCTGGCCCTTGTGCGCCTTGGCCGCCGAGAACGCCGCGAAGATCTTCTTGTGGTCGTGACCGCCGCGGCCCAGGTGCAGGACCTGGTCGTCGGTCATGTGCTCGACCATCGCGCGCAGCCGGTGGTCGTCGCCGAAGAAGTGCCGGCGGATGTACGCGCCGGTCTCGGTGGCGTACGTCTGGAACTGGCCGTCCGGCGTGATGTTCAGCTTGTTGACCAGGATGCCGTCCCGGTCCTGCGCCAGCAGCGGGTCCCAGGTGCGGTCCCACACCAGCTTGATGACGTTCCACCCGGCGCCCCGGAACTGCGACTCCAGCTCCTGGATGATCTTGCCGTTGCCGCGCACCGGGCCGTCGAGGCGCTGGAGGTTGCAGTTGACGACGAAGGTCAGGTTGTCCAGGCTCTCGCGCGCCGCGATCGACAGCTGGCCGAGCGACTCGGGCTCGTCCATCTCGCCGTCGCCGAGGAACGCCCACACGTGCGACTTGGAGGTGTCCGCGATCCCGCGGGCCTCCATGTAGCGGTTCATCCGCGCCTGGAAGATCGCGCCGAGCGGGCCGAGGCCCATGGACACGGTCGGGAACTCCCAGAAGTCCGGCATGGAGCGCGGGTGGGGGTAGCTGGACAACCCGTTCGGGTACTTCGACTTCTCCTGCCGGAAGCCGTCGAGCTGGTCCTCGGTGAGCCGGTCGAGCATATAGGCGCGCGCATAGATGCCCGGCGAGGCGTGGCCCTGGAAGAAGACCTGGTCGCCGCCGTCGCCCTCGTCCTTGCCGCGGAAGAAGTGGTTGAAGCCCACGTCGTAGAGCGAGGCGGAGGAGGCGAAGGTCGCGATGTGACCGCCGACGCCGATGCCGGGGCGCTGGGCGCGCGAGACCATCACGGCCGCGTTCCAGCGGGTCGCGTTCAGGATCTTGCGCTCGATCTCCTCGTTGCCCGGGAAGAACGGCTCGTCCTTGGTGGCGATCGTGTTGACGTAGTCCGTGCTGCGCATCTCGGGCACGGCCACGCGCTTCTCGCGGGCCCTCTCGATCAGCCGCAGCATCAGATAGCGGGCGCGCTCGCGGCCCCGCTGGTCGACGGCGGCGTCGAGGGAGTCGAGCCACTCCTGAGTCTCCTCAGGGTCGAAGTCCGGGACCTGGCTGGGAAGGCCGCCAATGATGATCGGATTGCGATCGGATCCGGAAGCCACGCTGTTCCTTCGCTGTCAGAGGGCTGTCTGCGGTGGGTTTTTCCCCGTCATTTCACCGTTCCCCATCGTGTACCTCGGGAACGCAAACGTCATCTCTACCAAGGGGTAACCGGCACGCTTGCCGAGATCGACGGGACGTGCCCGGCCAAAACGTAACGATACGCTCACTCCATGACGCGTTCCGCAAAGTCGTTCGGCACTCGTACGTCCGCAGGGTTCCGAAACTCGTAAAAGGGGCAGAAGGGTGTGGTGTGTGTCACGCGGTGTACTCGCGGCGGGCCTCGGGTTGCGTCGACAGCGCCGGGATCGTCACCGTTTCGGCGGTCTCGACGGCCGGGTACTTGCGCGATCCGCCCGGCCCGTGTGGACTACGGCCAATGCTTCGCGCACGCGCGTGGCTGAGACTTCCCCGAGTTCTTGACGAGCCGGGGGAGGCCCTAATTCCGAAACATGATCAGGAGGCAAGCCGTGAGCGCGACCGCGGACCACGCGGAGGAGCGGACCAACCCGGCCGCCAGGCTGGGGTTCGAGCCCGGACAGGTGGTCCAGGAGATCGGCTTCGACGACGACGTTGACCACGAGCTCCGTGAAGGCATCGAATCGCTGATCGGCCAGGATCTGGTCGACGAGGACTACGACGACGTCGCCGACGTCGTGCTGCTGTGGTTCCGGGACGAGGACGGCGATCTCACGGACGCACTGGTGGACGCCATCGGTCTCCTCGAGGACGGCGGCATGATCTGGCTGCTGACCCCGAAGACCGGCCGGGACGGATACGTCGAGCCCAGCGACATCAGCGATGCGGCGCAGACCGCCGGCCTCTCCCAGACGAAGAGCATCTCCGTGGCCAAGGAATGGTCGGGCACCCGCCTGGCCACGCCCAAGTCCAAGCGCTGAGATCCCGCTCCGCCTTCCGCAGAGCACCGCGTCAGACCCCCGCCGGACAGACCCGGCGGGGGTCTGACGCATGCCCGGAACGGCGGCCGGGCCACCGTCGCCAGGGCGGCGCCGGACACCGTCGGCCGGGCCGGTCCCGCCTGCGCGGGAGGCCTTCGGCGGCCGGGATGGTCCCGCCCGCGCGGGAGGCCTCCGGTGGCCGGGACATCCCGACCGGGAGGCCTTCGCCGGCCTGGACGCAGGCCTCGCCCCGGCCCCGCCGAGGGGCCGCCCGAGTGGCCTCGGACGTCGCGCGGCCCGCCCGCACAGGGTCGCGAGCGGCTCGCTGCGTAGGGTGGTCGTCACCCGAACAGACCCTCGGAAGGGAAGCGAGTGACCATGGCGATCGAGGTGGGCAGCAAGGCCCCGGACTTCGAGCTCAAGGACAACCACGGCGCCACCGTGCGCCTGTCCGACTTCCACGGCGAGAAGAACGTGGTGCTGCTCTTCTACCCGTTCGCCTTCACCGGCGTGTGCACCGGCGAGCTGTGCTCCCTGCGCGACAACCTGCCGCAGTTCACGGACCGGGACACCCAGCTGCTCGCCGTCTCCAACGACTCCATCCACACCCTGCGCGTCTTCGCCGAGCAGGAGGGCCTGGAGTACCCCCTGCTCTCCGACTTCTGGCCGCACGGCAACACTTCGCGCGCCTACGGCGTCTTCGACGAGGACAAGGGCTGCGCGCTGCGCGGCACGTTCGTCATCGACAAGGAGGGTGTGGTCCGCTGGACCGTCGTCAACGGCCTGCCGGACGCGCGTGACCTGAACGAGTACGTCAAGGCGCTCGACACCCTCTGATTTGTTCGGTTCCAGGGCCTGCGGGGTCCGGGAACCCGTCACTAGGATCGACACGTTGATCCGATACCAACGCACTTCGGGGCTCCCCGCCCCTGGACACCATTGGGAGGACTCGTGGGAGTCAGCCTCAGCAAGGGCGGCAACGTATCGCTGTCGAAGGAGGCCCCGGGACTGACCGCGGTCATCGTCGGTCTGGGGTGGGACGTCCGCACCACCACCGGCACGGACTTCGACCTCGACGCCAGCGCGCTGCTGACGAACGACCAGGGCAAGGTCGCCAACGACCAGAACTTCGTGTTCTTCAACAACCTCAAGAGCCCTGACGGCTCGGTGGAGCACACCGGCGACAACCTCACCGGTGAGGGCGAGGGCGACGACGAGCAGATCAAGGTCAATCTCGCCGGCGTTCCCGCCGACGTCCAGAAGATCGTCTTCCCGGTCTCGATCTACGACGCGGAGAACCGCCAGCAGTCCTTCGGCCAGGTGCGCAACGCGTTCATCCGCGTGGTGAACCAGGCGGGCGGCGCGGAGATCGCGCGCTACGACCTCTCCGAGGACGCCTCCACGGAGACCGCGATGGTCTTCGGCGAGCTCTACCGCAACGGCGCCGAGTGGAAGTTCCGCGCCATCGGCCAGGGCTACGCCTCGGGCCTGCGCGGCATCGCGCAGGACTTCGGCGTCAACGTCTGAGCCGTACAGCCTTCGGCTCCGAGGTCCGGCACCGCACCCTTGCGTGCGGTGCCGGACCGGCTGCACAACTGAAAGACAGACCTCGGGGAGGACCAGCATCATGGGCGTCACGCTCGCCAAGGGGGGCAATGTCTCCCTCTCGAAGGCCGCACCGAACCTCACGCAGGTGATGATCGGGCTCGGCTGGGACGCGCGCTCCACCACCGGAGCCGATTTCGACCTCGACGCCAGCGCGCTGCTGTGCAACGGCGGCCGGGTGCTCGGTGACGAGTGGTTCATCTTCTACAACCAGCTGAAGAGCCCGGACGGCTCCGTGGAGCACACCGGCGACAACCTGACGGGTGAGGGCGAGGGCGACGACGAGTCGATCCTGGTCGACCTCTCCAAGGTGCCGGCCACCGTCGACAAGATCGTCTTCCCGGTCTCGATCCATGACGCGGACAACCGTGGCCAGACCTTCGGCCAGGTCAGCAACGCCTTCATCCGCGTCGTCAACCAGGCCGACGGCCAGGAGCTCGCCCGCTACGACCTGAGCGAGGACGCCTCGACGGAGACCGCGATGATCTTCGGCGAGGTCTACCGCTACAACAACGAGTGGAAGTTCCGCGCGGTCGGTCAGGGGTACGCGTCGGGCCTGCGGGGCATCGCCCTGGACTTCGGGGTCAATGTTTCCTAGGCCCACCCACCTCAGCCGGAGCGGCGGCCCTCTAGACTTCGTGGTCAACGTTAGGTAAAGCCGAGTACGGCGCGGGGGAGACCCGTACATACACGATTGGGTAGCCAGTGCTTCTGAAAACCTTCGGCTGGTCGTTCGCGATTACCGCGCTCGGTCTGGTCGCAGCGGCGTTCTACGGGGGGTGGACCGCCTTCGGGATCGTGGCGATCCTGGCCGTCCTCGAGATCTCGCTGTCCTTCGACAACGCGGTGGTCAACGCCGGAATCCTGAAGAAGATGAATGCCTTCTGGCAGAAGATCTTCCTCACGATCGGCGTGCTGATCGCCGTCTTCGGTATGCGACTGGTCTTCCCCGTCGTCATCGTCGCCATCAGCGCCAAGATCGGCCCGATCGAGGCCGTCGACCTGGCGCTCAACAACAAGGACCACTACCAGGAGCTCGTGACCGACGCCCACCCGGCGATCGCGGCCTTCGGTGGCATGTTCCTGCTGATGATCTTCCTCGACTTCATCTTCGAGGACCGGGACATCCAGTGGCTGCGCTGGATCGAGCGCCCGCTCGCCAAGCTCGGCAAGGTCGACATGCTGTCGGTCTGCATCGCGCTGGTCGTCCTGCTGATCACCGCGTTCACCTTCGCCACGCACGCCCACCAGCACGGCGGCGCGCACGTCGACAAGGCGCAGACGGTACTGATCTCCGGCATCGCCGGCCTGATCACGTACATGGTCGTCGGCGGACTCTCCGGCTACTTCGAGGACAAGCTCGAAGAGGAGGAGGAGCGCGAACACGAGGAAGAGGAGGAGGCCGAGCGGACCGGGAAGAAGAAGCCGGCCGTCGTCCTCGCCGGACAGGCCGCGTTCTTCATGTTCCTCTACCTGGAGGTCCTGGACGCGTCGTTCTCCTTCGACGGTGTCATCGGCGCCTTCGCCATCACCAACGACATCGTCCTGATGGCGCTCGGCCTCGGCATCGGCGCCATGTACGTCCGTTCGCTCACCGTCTACCTGGTCCGCCAGGGCACCCTCGACGACTACGTCTACCTGGAGCACGGCGCGCACTACGCGATCGGCGCCCTCGCCGTGATCCTCATGGTCACCATCCAGTACGAGATCAACGAGGTCATCACCGGCCTCGTCGGTGTCGTCCTGATCGCCTGGTCCTTCTGGTCCTCCGTGCGCCGCAACAAGGCGCTCGCCGCGGCCGAGGGAAAAGGCGAGACCTCGGACGAGAAGGCTGAGATCTCTTCCGGGGTGTGACGGCCCGGCCGGACCCGGCGTGTGACACCCCGGCACGATCGGGGGTGTGACACCCCTCCGGTCGAGGAACGCTCTGAAGCGGGGCGGCCGACGAGGAACAGTCCTCGCGGCCGCCCCGCCGCACTTTCGAGGAACCTGGGGGGCCAAATGGGTATCTGGCAGGACCTGTGGCGCGGACGCTCGGCGGACTTCGACTCCGGCAGCGCCGCCACCAACTCCATAGAACTGACCAAGCGCAACCACACCGTCTCGCTCACCAAGCAGGGCGCGGCCACCGGCAACCTGCGCATCAACCTGTCCTGGCGGATGCGCACCTCCGACATCGGCGGCCCGCAGCGCGGCAGCGTGCTGCGCCACCCCTTCCGCACCCTCAAGCCGGAAGTGGTCCAGGCACACACCCAGAGCATGGTCAACGTCGACCTCGACCTGGGCGTCATGTACGAGCTGACGGACGGCACCAAGGGCGTGGTCCAGCCGCTCGGCAGCTTCTTCGGCGAACTCAACGTCCCGCCCTACGTGAAGCTCAGCGGCGACGACCGCTTCGGCTCGGCGTCGGGCGAGACGGCCTACGTCAACCTCGACCACCGCGACGACATCAAGCGGCTGCTGGTCTTCGTCTACATCTACGACCAGACCCCCGCCTTCGACCGCACCCACGCCATCATCACGCTCTACCCGAGCAACGGGCCGCGCATCGAGATCGGCCTGGAGGAGCGCCATCCGCAGGCCCGCTCCTGCGCGGTCGTGATGATCGAGAGCAACAAGGGCGAGGTGACCGTGCGCCGCGAGGTCAAGTTCGTCTACGGCTTCCAGGCCGAGCTCGACCGCCTCTACGGCTGGGGCCTCCAGTGGGGCCGCGGCTACAAGTCGAAGGTCGAGCGCTGACGCCCCGGATCCTGTCCGGCCGTCCCTGCCTGCTCAGGCAGGTCCTAGCGCCCGAGGAACTGCGGCCCCTGCGGAGGCAGCCTGAAGTCCGGGTCGGGCAGCGTGCCCACCGGCTGCGGGAAGCCGTACGCGGGCTGGGTCGCCGGAGCGGTCTGCGGCTGCGGATAGCCGTAGGCCGGCTGGGCGGCCGGAGCGGTCTGCGGCTGCGGATAGCCGTAAGCGGGCTGAGCGGTGGGCGCGGCGGCCGGCTGCGGATAGCCGTACGAGGGCTGCTGCGGCACCGGAGCGGGCTGCTCGGGAGGCAGCGGCACCGAGGTCTCGGGAGCGGACACGGGCGCCGACCAGGCGGCGTCGGGACCGGATCCGGTCACGGCCGCCGCCGCGGCCTCGCTCTCGTCCACGGAGATGCCGAAGTCCGTCGCGAGCCCGACCAGACCGTTGGAATAGCCCTCACCGAGCGCCCGGAACTTCCAGCCGTCACCGCGCCGGTACAGCTCACCGCAGATCAGCGCGGTCTCCGCACCGGTCTCCGGCTTGATGTCGAAGTACGCCAGCGGTTCACCGTCCGCGACGGTGGCGTCGTACAGCACGATGCGCAGATCACGTACGCGGTCGAAGGTGACGTCGTCCGCCGATGCGACCAGCAGAATCTGTCCGACACCGGACTCGACACCCGCCAGATCCGTCTGGATCGTGTCGGTCAGGCCCTCGGTGACGCGTTTCTTGCCGAGTCGCCACACCTTGCCGGAGGGATGGCGGGGCTGGTTGTAGAAGACGAAGTCCTCGTCGGATCGCACACGACCGTCGGGGCCGAGGAGCAGCGCCGAGGCATCCACATCGGGTACGTCCTGCCCGGGCGTCCAGCGGAGCACGGCGCGCACCGCTGTGGCGTCCAGCGGGACGTTCGACCCCTTCAGCATCGCGTGCGTCATGCGGTCATCCTGCCCTCTCGGTCCTGGTCACGACAACGTGGGGTCTCCCCGGAACCGGTGGGTGCCGGACACGGCCGGGTTACCTGAACTTCATGCTCGGTGGGAACCTCTGACATGGATCCATACGTACTATTACCGGCCAGATCACGTAGGGCCGCCTAGTCGCCACGGGGGAGTTTCATGCGTCATTTCGGTCACATCGCCCCGGAAGAGCGGCAACGCCTCTTCCACCAGGAGCCGAGCGTCTTCACCGCCGACTCCCCGGCCCGCGTACTGGCCACGGCCCTCGGAGCCACGCTGTACAGCCCGGCGACCAGGCCCCGGCTGGCCGACGACATCGTCAAGCAGGCCGAACGCGGTGTGGTCTCCATGGTGCTGTGCCTGGAGGACTCCATCGACGACGCGGAGGTCACCGGCGCCGAGGAGAACCTCGTCAGGCAGTTCGCCGACCTCGCCGGCCGCGCCGACGCGGTCGAGCTGCCGCTGCTCTTCGTCCGGGTCCGCTTCCCCGAGCAGATCCCCGACCTCGTACGCCGCCTCGGCCCCTCCGTCCGGCTGTTGTCCGGGTTCGTCATGCCCAAGTTCACCGAGGAACGCGGCATGCCCTTCCTGGAGGCCCTCGCCGGCGCCGAGACCGCGAGCGGACGCCGGCTGTTCGCCATGCCCGTGCTGGAGTCGCCCGAGCTGCTCTACCGGGAATCGCGCGTGGAGACCCTGGAGGGCATATCCCGCGCCGTCGACAAGTACCGCGACCGCGTGCTCGCCCTGCGCCTCGGCGTCACCGACTTCTGCTCCTCGTACGGGCTGCGCCGCGCCCCCGACATGACGGCCTACGACGTGCAGGTCGTCGCCTCCGTGATCGCCGACGTGGTGAACATGCTGGGACGGGCCGACGGCACCGGATTCACGGTGACCGGACCGGTCTGGGAGTACTTCCGCGTCCAGGAGCGCATGTTCAAGCCGCAGCTGCGCCGCAGCCCCTTCCTGGAGGGCCAGGCGGAGGAACTGCGCGAGGCACTGATCGAGCACGCGATGGACGGACTGCTCCGCGAGATCGCCCTCGACCAGGCCAACGGCCTGCTGGGCAAGACCTGCATCCACCCCTCGCACGTCCTGCCCGTGCACGCGCTGTCCGTCGTCAGTCACGAGGAGTTCAGCGACGCGCAGGACATCCTCAGGCCCGAGCGCGGCGGTGGGGGTGTACTTCGGTCGGCGTACACGAACAAGATGAATGAAGTGAAGCCGCACCGCGCCTGGGCGGAGCGCACGCTGCTGCGCGCCGAGGTCTTCGGCGTCGCGAACGAGGACATCGGCTTCGTGGAGCTGCTCGCCGCCGGACTCCCGGAGTGAGCCGGCCCGGCCGGGCCCCGCGGAACACGATCGACAAGGAATCGATGAACAACGCTGTGAACGACGTCGTGTGGACGGGTACGTGGGTCGCCGAGCGACTCGGCGTCGAACTCGTCGGGGACGAGCGGCTCGGCGAGCTGCTGGGGCTGGCGCTGCGCCGCAACCCCAAGCGCGCCCACCTCCTCGTGTCCAACGTCCTCGGCAAGCACGTACCGCAGTCGCCGTCCGTGGTGTACGGCCACGGGTTCGCGCTCGGCCGCCGGGTTCGCGACCTGCTCGGCGCCGAGGACGCCCGCGCCGCCGTCGTCGTCGGATACGCGGAGACGGCCACCGGGCTCGGCCACTCCGTCGCGGACGGCCTGGGCGTCGCGCCCTACCTGCACTCCACCCGCCGCCCCGTCGCGGGCGTCGCCACGGCGGGCGGATTCGAGGAGTCCCACTCGCACGCCACCTCGCACCTCCTGCTGCCCGAGGACCCCGCCCTGCTGGCCGGCAGCGGCCCCCTGGTCCTCGTCGACGACGAGTTCTCCACGGGCAACACCGTCCTCAACACCGTCCGCGCCCTGCACGAGCGCTACCCCCGCGAGCGGTACGTCGTGGTGGCCCTCGTCGACATGCGCTCCGCCGCCGACCTGGGCCGCCTGGAGGAGCTCGCCGCGGAGATCGGTGCGCGCGTCGACCTGGTGTCCGCGGCCTCGGGCACCGTACGGCTCCCCGCGGGCGTCCTGGAGAAGGGCCAGGCCCTCGTCGCCGCCCACGAGCCGGCGCCGCCCGCCCCGGCCGCGCACGGCAACGCCGCGAAGGCCGTCCGGGTCGAGCTGGGCTGGCCCCGCGGCGTCCCCGACGGCGGACGGCACGGATTCACGCCCGGCCACCGAATACGCCTGGAGGGCGCCCTGCCCGCCATGGCCGCGCGGCTCGCCGACGCCCTCCCCGACGGCGCGCGCCGGGTGCTCGTGCTCGGCTTCGAGGAGCTGATGTACGCGCCGCTCAGACTGGCACGCGAGCTGGAGCAGGTCGTGGCCGCCGAGGTGCGGTACTCCACGACCACCCGGTCCCCGGTCCTCGCCCTCGACGACCCCGGCTACGCCATCCGCAGCCGCATCGTCTTCCCCGCCCACGACGACCCCGACGACGGCCCCGGCGAGCGCTACGCCTACAACGTCGCGGGCGCCGGCTTCGACGCCGTCGTCGCCGTCGTCGACTCCGTCGCCGACACCCCGGAGCTGCACGCCCCCGACGGCCTGCTGGCCCGGCTCGCGGAGCACACACCGAGCGTCCTGCTCGCCGTCGTCCCCTCGTACGTCCCCGCTCGGACGCCGACCGAAAGGCCCTCCATGCTCCCCGAGCCCCTCCGCGGCCCCGCCTTCTCCTCGTACGCGCCGGACGAGGTCGGCTGGCTGCTCCAGGACCTCTCGGACGTGGGCCTGGAGGCGCCGACCGAGGAACGCGAGGAGGCGATCCAGAGCGGCGGCGCGCACTACGCGGAGTCGCTGCCCGTCGAGTACCAGCCGAACGCCCAGTACCAGGAGCTGTTCCACACGGCCCTCGCCGACTCCGCCGCCCGCCTCGCCCAGGCCGTCGGCGCCGTCACCGAGATCGTCCTCGCCGAACGGTCGCCGCGACCGGTGCTGGTGTCCCTGGCCCGCGCCGGCACCCCCGTCGGCGTCCTGATGCGCCGCTGGGCCGAACACCGCCACGACCTCGACCTGCCGCACTACGCCGTGTCCATCGTCCGCGGACGCGGCATCGACGCCAACGCACTGCGCTGGCTGGCCGCCCACCACGACCCGGCCGACGTCGTCTTCGTCGACGGCTGGACCGGCAAGGGTGCCATCACCCGCGAACTCGCCGACGCCATCGAGGAGTTCGAGGCATCCGACGGCATCACCGGCTTCGACCCGGAGATCGCGGTCCTCGCCGACCCCGGCTCCTGCGTCCGCACGTACGGCACCCGCGAGGACTTCCTCATCCCCTCCGCCTGCCTCAACTCGACCGTCTCGGGCCTGATCTCGCGCACCGTGCTCCGCTCCGACCTGGTCGGCGAACACGACTTCCACGGCGCGAAGTTCTACCGCGAACTCGCCGGCTCCGACGTCTCCGCCGACTTCCTGGACGCCGTCGCGGCCCGCTTCGACGACGTCGCCGACGCGGCCTGCGCCCAGGCCAAGGAACTTCTCGCCGCCGACCGCACCCCCACCTGGGAAGGCTGGGCGGCGGTCGAGCGGATCAGCGAGGAGTACGGCATCCACGACGTGAACCTGGTCAAGCCGGGCGTCGGCGAGACCACCCGTGTCCTGCTGCGACGCGTCCCCTGGAAGATCCTCGCCAGGACCGGAGCGGGCGCCGACCTCGCCCACGTACGCCTGCTCGCCGAGCAGCGCGGCGTGCCCGTCGAGGAGGTCGACGAACTTCCCTACACCTGCGTGGGGTTGATCCACCCGAAGTACACCAGGGGCGCGACGGGCGCCGACGGCAAGGCGGTGACCGCCTGATGTCCGCGCCCAAGGTGCTCGTCGCCAGCGACCTCGACCGCACGCTGATCTACTCCTCCGCGGCCCTCGCACTCACCATGCCCGACGCGCGGGCGCCCCGGCTGCTCTGCGTCGAGGTGCACGAGAGCAAGCCCCTGTCGTACATGACGGAGGCCGCGGCCGGACTGCTCACCGGGCTCGGCGACACAGCGCACTTCGTGCCCACCACGACCCGCACCCGCAAGCAGTACCAGCGCATCAACCTGCCGGGGCCCGCGCCGAAGTACGCGATCTGCGCCAACGGCGGGCACCTGCTCGTCGACGGGGTGTCGGACCCCGGCTGGCACGCGCAGGTGACGGCGCGGCTCGCCTCGGAGTGCGCGCCGCTGGCCGAGGTACGCGAGCACCTGGAGGCCACCGCGGACCCCGCCTGGGTGCGCAAGCACCGGGTCGCCGAGGACCTGTTCGTCTACCTCGTGGTGGAGCGCGAACTGCTCCCCGAGGAATGGGTGAAGGACCTCGCCGTGTGGGCGGAGAGCCGCGGCTGGACGGTGTCGTTGCAGGGCCGCAAGATCTACGCGGTGCCGAAGCCGCTCACCAAGAGCGCCGCCGTGCGGGAGATCGCCCGCCGCACCGGCGCCGAGCTCACGCTCGCCGCCGGGGACTCCCTCCTCGACGCCGACCTCCTGCTCGCCGCCGACCGCGGCTGGCGCCCCGGCCACGGCGAACTCGCCGACGCGGACTGGACGGCGGCCGCGATCACCGCACTCCCGGAACGCGGAGTACTGGCGGGGGAGCGGATCCTGCGGGAGTTCGTACGGGCCAGCGACGGCGGCGGGCGCGGCTGACCTCTCGTTTCGCTCCCCAGGGGCGGCGAGGGGCCGCTGTTCGCGGTCCCGGGAACGCGGTCGTCGCGTACCGCCGGTCCCCGGGAAACCGCTCGGACCGATGGGTCAGCCGCAGCAGCCCCCGCCGCAGCAACCGCCGCCACCGCCGGCGCGCGGCGCAGGGGCCGGTGCGGACGACGATCCGCCCGTGGCGACGGCGACCGTCGACAGCAGCTTCACCGTGTCGTCGTGCCCGGCGGGGCAGGCCGCGGGGGCGGAGGACTCCGCCATCGGGCGGCTGAGTTCGAAGGTGTCGCCGCAGGTCCGGCAGCGGTACTCGTAGCGAGGCATGCGCACAGGTTAGCCCGGGACGGGCGGGCGCGCGGAGTCTCTGCGCCCGCCCGTCCCGGACCGGTCCTCCTCGTGAGAGCGGGCTCCTCGGCCGGGCGGCAGCGCCGGGAGGCGCCGGCCTCAGATACCCCACGGCCTCCGCCCGCGGGGAGGGCGCACACCGGCACCCGCTGAGGGACGGCCGGCACCTGTGGAGGGACGGCCGGCACCTTCGGAGGGGCGACCGGCACCTTCGGAGGGACGGCCGGCACCTGTGGAGGGACGGCCGGCACTTGAGGACGGACGGCCGGCGCTTGAGGACGGACGGCCGACGCTGTGGAGGGGCTGCCGACACCGGCCGGGGCCCCACATCGCCGGGGCACTGCCGCCCCCGGGGGGTACCGCCGCCGCGGGCCGGGGCACGGCGCACCAGGCCGGAATCCCGCGCCCTGGCCGGGGCACGGCGCACCAGGCCGGATCCCGCGCCCTGGCCGGGGCACGGCGCACCAGGCCGGAATCCCGCCGATCAGGCGCCCGCGCCGCACTCCCTCAGGCGCCCGCGCCGCGCTCCTCGCGGATCTGGGAGACCACCCGCGCCACCGTCTGCCGCACGGCCTCCGTCTCCGTCAGGAAGTGCCAGTAGTCGGGGTGGCGGCCCTCCAGCGTGGCGACGGCACGGTCCAGCCGGGCGACCGAGTCGTCGAGCGGGCGGGCGTGCCGCGGATCGGGCGTGCTGCGGCCCGCCATGGCGAGTCGCTGGGCGTCACGGACGGCGAAGCGCGTGCGGTCGATCTCCTGCTGCGGGTCCTTGGAGACCGCGTTCAGCCGTTGCAGCCGGTCACCGGCCGCGGACACGGCCTCGTCCGTGTTGTTCAGCAGCGCACGCACCGTGGACAGCAGCGAGGTGGCGTCCGGCCAGCGCTGCTCGTCCCGCGCGGCCCGCGCCTCCTTCAGCTTGAGCTCCGCCTGCCGCACGCTCTCCGCGGCCTGCTCCGGTACGTGCTGGAGGTCCTGCCAGCACGCGGCCGAGAAGCGGCGCCTGAGCTCGCTCAGCACCGGCTCCACCTGCCCGGACCGCGTGGTCAGCGCCTGCGCGCGGGTCCGCAGCGAGACGAGCCGGTGGTCGATCTCGGCGGCCCGCTCGGGCAGCCGCTCCGCCTCCGCGCGCACCGCCCCGGCCTCGCGCGAGACCCGTTCGGCCCGTTCCAGTGTCTCGGGCACGCCGTGCCGTCCGGCCCCCTGGTTGAGCTTGGTCAGTTCGGGTCCGAGAGCGGCGAGCCGGGCGGCGAGGTCGTCGGCCCGGAGCCCCGAGCCCCGTACGCCGTCCAGCGCGTTCGACGCGGCGAGCAGGGCCTGCCGGGCCCGCTCGACGGCCGGGGCCAGCCGGGCGAGCTGGGTCTCGGCCTTGCCGAGCAGCGGACCGAGCCCCTGCTCGAAGCGCTCCAGGTCGGACTTGACCCGGCCCAGGTCGTCCTTGGCGGCGGTCAGCTCCGTGCGGGCCCGTACGGCGGCCGAGGCCTCCAGGTCGTCCCGGTCGAGGTCGTGGGCGTCCACGGCGGTGATGTACCGGTGGCTGGCCTCGTCGATCCGCCGGCCGAGCGCCTCGAAGTCGGCGACGGCACGGCGCGCGGCGGGGGAGTCGTCGACGGCCGTGATGGTCTCGATGGAGATGCGCAGATCGCGCTGGGCGGTGTCGAGTTCGTAGAACGCGGCGGCAGCGGCGTCCTTGGCGGCCTGCGCCTCGGCCCGCTGGCTCTCGGCACGTCCGCCGAACCACCGCCGGGTACCGCCGCCCGCGAAGGCGGCGGGCAGCGCGAGAACGGCCAGCAGAGGAAGGGCGATGAGGGCGAGGGTGTCGTGGGCGGGCCGACGACGGGTCCGGGCCGGCGACGGTGGGCGGTGTGCCGACCGTGTGCATGGCTCGAACGGCGAGTACGGCTGCGCAGGTGTCGCCGTCACATCCCTCTCCCGTGCTGTCATCCGCCTTGCCCGGCTGTCATTCTCCCACCGGTTGAAGACGAACACACGGGCCGGTCAGTTCGCGGTTCGCACCGTGATCTTTCCGTCGCCGGTGTGGGCGGTGACGACGTGGGAGCTGCTGTCGGCACGGGGCACGGACACCCGTACCGATCCGTCGCCGCTCCCGGTGTTCACGCGGTACGTCGCCCTGGGCAGCGCGATCGAGACGGAGCCGTCCTGGCTGTGGGACTCCACCAGGTCCGGCACGGCGGCGAGTTCGAGCCGCACCGAGCCGTCCTGGGTGCGGGCCCGCACCTGCCGCGAGCCGACGCCGAGCGCGTGGATCGAGCCGTCGGCGCTGCGCAGGTCCAGCGGCCCCGAGGAGTCGGACACCCGGACCGAACCGTCCGACGTACGGATGGTCAGCGGCTCCTCGAAGCCGCGCGCCGTCACCCGCCCGTCCCCGTCGTCGACGGTGACAGCGACGCCGCGCGGCACCACGATCCGGTGCCGGGCCGAGCAGTCGGCGACCACGCCCGAGCACTTCATCCGCAGCACGAGCCGGTCGTCGTCCTTCATCGCCCAGGTGACCTCGGGGTCGCCGCCGACGACGACGTGCCCCTGGAACCACCGGGTGACCTCGACCCGGCCGGCCTTCGCGGAGTCCGAGACCACCAGGTCGAGCGCGGAGTCGTCGGAGTCGACGGTGAGGGTCCGGCCGTGCAGGCCGAACGCGCGGTGTTCGGGTTCCTTGTCGTCCCCGGCGGACGCGCCACAGGCGGTGGCGGTCGCGACGAGGGCCGCCACGACCCCGGTGACGGCGGCCGCGCGGACGGCGACGGATCGGGCCATGGTGATCTCCCCCTGAGAAGAACGGCGACAAGCGCCGGGCCTCTCGGGACGTATCTCCGACGCCCTTCGACCGTACGGACCGGGCCCGTCCCGGGGCATCCGGACGGCTCCCGAATCCGAGGTGGGGATAACCCCCCGCCCGCCTTGCGCCCCCGGCGCCGCCCCGATACGGGTTTGCGGGGCACGCCCTCCGGCAATGTAGGCTGTCGACTCGTCCTGGGCGCGTAGCTCAGCGGTAGAGCGCCGCCCTTACAAGGCGGATGTCGGCGGTTCGAAACCGTCCGCGCCCACCAGGACAAAGACCCCCAACCGATCATGGCTGGGGGTCTTTGGCATCCGGATCTGACGTCAGCGTCGGGACCGCTCGCGCTGAAGGCGCCGCGTGAGCAGCCGGATCGTGCGGCTGACCGCCTCGCGCTGCGTGTCTGGACAACGTGTGGGCATGGACGTTCATCGTGACGGCCTGATGACGCACACGCGGAACGCGGTGTGTCAGGCCGAGGCGTCGGCGTCCTGCGTGGTGGCCGCGAACGCCTCGGGGCCCTGCTCCGCCGCCGCAGGGTCCATCCACATGACCTGCCAGCCGTGGCCGTCGAGGTCGTAGAAGCTGCGCGAGTACATGAAGCCGTAGTCCTCGGCGCCGTCGACCTCGGTGCCGCCCGCCGCGAGCGCAGCGGCGCCGACCGTGTCGACCTCGTCGCGGGACGACACGCTGAAGCAGTACAACGCCAGCGTGTGCGTGGTGGGATCGGCCATCGGCAGTTTCGAGAACTCCGCGAACTTCTCGCGGCTGAGCAGCATGACGAAGGCGTGCTCGCCGACCAGCATGCAGGTGGAAGTCTCGTCGGTGAACATCGGGTTGAAGCTGAACCCGAGCTTGGCGAAGAACGCCTTGCTGCGCTCGAGGTCCGCGACGGGGATGTTCACGAACAGCATGCGGCCGGGGTGTGCGGGAGTGGTCATGGTGGGTCTCCAGTCGGTGGCTCGATGGCGTACGTCCTGGTAGACCGGCCCGGTCGGCGGAACTCATCGGTGGATCCCGGCGGTTCGAGACCGTCCGCGTCCAGCAATTCCAGGGCACGAGAAAGGCACAGGTCAGCGGGTGGGAGTCCGTGAGTCTGGCCCTTGATCCTTCTCGGGCGCTCGGGGCTGCCGTGCCATGTAAGTGCTGCCGTGCCACGTACGTGCCGAATGGGCCGGCGGAGGCTGGATTGCAGGGCCCGTCGCCAGCGCTTAGCGTGAGGTTAGGGACTCCAGAGGCTCACGGGTGCGGTGCGTGCGGTGGACTTGGCAGGGCATGCGCCCGGGGTCCGGCCCGTCGCGGTGATCGCCCGCCGCAGTGCGGAGGTCATCGGGCGCCGAGAGACGAAAGGCTGCCCATGCCGCACACCATGCGCGCGCTCGTAGCCGGAGAGGTCGGCGAGCCGGCCGAGGTCCTGCGGCTGGAGACCCGGCCTGTGCCCACGCCGGAAGCCGGTCGGGCGTTGATCCGTGTGAAGGCGACTCCGATTCACGCCAGCGATCTGCACGTGCTGCGTGGCCGCTACGGTTTCTCCCCTCAATTCCCCGCAGTCGGGGGCAACATGGAATGCGTCGGCCGTGTCGAGGCGCTGGGCCCGGACACCGAGGGGCTGAAGATCGGCGACCGCGTGGTGAACGCTGCCGTACCGGCGGTGCCCGGGCCACAGGTGGCCGGCACTTGGCAGGAATACCTTGTTGCCGATGTGCGAAGGCTCCTGCCGGTACCCGGTCATCTGAGCGACTCCGACGCCTGCCAGCTCGCCGTCAACCCGTTGACCGCGCTGCTCCTAGTGACACGCGAACTCGACGTACAGCCGGGGGAATGGCTGTTGCAGACGGCCGCGGGCTCCACCGTCGGCCGGCTCGTCATCCAGCTGGCCAGGCATCTGGGCATTCCCACGATCAACGTCGTGCGGCGGCGCGATGCCGTCGAGGAGATCAGAGCGCTGGGTGGAGACGAGGTCGTCTGCACGGCGGACGAGGACCTGTTGCAGCGTGTGGCCGAGATCGCGGGAGCGGCCGGCGTGCACAAGGCCGTCGACTGTGTCGCGGGACCCGTGGGCGCCCAGGTGTCCCAGGCGCTGGCCCCGGGAGGAGAGGTCGTGGTCTACGGTGCGCTCTCCACCCATCGGCAGACCGACCCGGCGGCGCTGACGATCCCGCTGCAGGCA
This sequence comes from Streptomyces siamensis, assembly GCF_039543605.1. NCBI lineage: Bacteria > Bacillati > Actinomycetota > Actinomycetes > Kitasatosporales > Streptomycetaceae > Streptomyces > Streptomyces siamensis. The sequence goes on from NZ_BAABKB010000002.1 coordinate 931,007, forward strand.
CGCTCGGTCATCTACGAGACCAAAGCGGTTCGAGGCTTTTGGCTCAACCGCTGGTTCGGCACCGTCTCACCTGAGGATGCGCTGGACGCGCTGTCCGAGGTCCGCACGCTCGTCGCTGACGGTGTGCTGACCATCCCTCCGGGCCGGCCGTTCCCGCTCGAACGCTTCACCGAAGCCATCTCGCTCGCCGAGACACCCGCACGTGGTGCCAAGCCGCTCTTCGTCTTCGAAGACGGCCTGGACGGTGACGACGGGTAGGGCGCGATCCGGCCGGTGCCGGTGCCGGTGCCGGCACCGGTATCAGTGTCAGTGCCGGTGTCGGCGGTGGCGCGGCCGCCGTCCGGCCTGCGGCCTGCGGCCTGCGGCCTGCGGCCTGCGGCCTGCGGCCTGCGACCTGCGGCCTGCGGCGTCTGCCCGTGCGGGTCCTTTCCCTCGCTCTCCGTGAGGACCACGGCACCGGTCGCCGACGGGCGCCGGCTCGAGGCGGAGGCGACGAGGCCGGCAGGTGGGCTCCAGTGGGCCCCGGTGCCCCGGTGCCCCGGTGCCCCGGTGCAGGCGCGCGCGTCGCGTCCCGGTGGTTCACGCCGGGTCCGGCCCCGGCGCCTCGTGGGCGTGCTTGAGCCTCATACGGGCGTCGACCGTCTCCGGAGGGGCGACCTCGGACCAGAACCGGTGGCCGGACACGAACACGGCGAGCTCGCGCTCCCGTTGCCGGAGCTTTTCCACCTCGGCCTGCTCGTCGGAGGTCCAGCCGGGGGAGGCGGGGCGTTCCACCTTGCGCCAGCCGCCCGTGTCGCTGAAGCCGTCCAGCGGTTCCACGGACCAGGGGAGTCGTTTCAGCAGGGCCAGCAGTTCGGCCCGGACCTGATGCAGCTCCTCCTGACCGGCGAGGAGGTCACTCGGAAAGTCATAGGTCGCAGCCACGCCGCAATGCTACGCCTGTTCGATTTTGGGATGCGAGTTCATTGGGGGACTTCACGCGAACGGGTGTCCGGGCGGCCTTCCGTTGCCGTTAGAGGTCCCGTTTATGCAGGTCAGAGTCTTGGTGGCGGATCGGTGAGGGATTGGTCAGGCAAGACTGTCCAGGCTGAACTGGACAGTTTGAACTGAAGAAATTATCGTGACGGCATGGACCAGAACCCCGACGCCCGGGGCGGGAGTGCCGACGGAGTCTCCGAGTCGGCCGCCCGCGCCGCCGGTGATCTGCGTGTGGCGTTCAGCCGGCTGCGGCGACGGATACGTGAGGTCGCCGAGACGTACGACCTCACGCCCTCCCAGTTCTCCGCGCTCACCCTGCTCAGCAAGAGCGGGGCCGCGACGGCCAGCGGGCTCGCCGCCGCCGAGGGCGTCCGGCCGCAGTCCATCGCCGCCACCCTCGCCGTGCTCGACGAGCGCGGGCTGATCGCGCGGAACCCGGATCCCGGCGACGGCAGGCGGCAGGTGATCACCCTCACCGACGCCGGACGCGACCGCGTCGAGGGCACCCGGCAGGCGCGCGAGGAATGGCTGGCCCGGGCCTTCCAGCACCACTGCACCGAGGCCGAGAGGCAGACCGTCATCGAGGCGATGGCCCTGCTGGACCGGCTCACCCGGCCGTGATGGCCACGCTCCGCAAAGAGCAGCGCTTCCCCGCGACCCGGCGCCGGCCGCCCGCCGACGGCTTCGACCGGCGCCTGATCGCCCCCATGGTCCTGGGTTCGGTGCTGAACCCGGTCAACTCCTCGATGATCGCTGTGGCGTTGGTGCCGATCGGCGCCGCGCTCGGCGCACCCCCCGCGCAGACCGCGTGGCTCGTGTCGGGCCTCTACCTCGCCACCGCCGTGGGCCAGCCCGTCATCGGCCGGCTCGTCGACATGTACGGACCCCGCCGCCTCTACCTCATCGGTACGGCGCTCGTGGGGGCCGCGGGTCTCCTCGGCGCCCTCGCCCCGAGCCTCGGCGCCCTGGTCGCCGCCCGTGTGCTGCTCGGCTTCGGCACCTCGGCCGCGTACCCGGCCGCCATGCACCTCACCCGCAGCGAGGCGGAACGCACCGGACACGACAGCCCGGCCGGCGTACTGACCGCGCTCGCGATCGGGAGCCAGACCGTCGCCGTCGTCGGACCTACCCTCGGCGGAGTGCTCATCGGTCTGGGCGGCTGGCGCACCGTCTTCCTCGTCAACGTGCCGCTGTCGCTGGCCTGCCTCGTCCTCGGTGCCCGGCGCCTGCCGCCCGGCCCCGCCGCGCGGCGCACCGGGAAGAGCGTCGACCTGCCCGGGATGGCGCTCTTCGCCGCCCTGCTCGTCGCGCTGATGCTGTTCCTGATGGAGCCCGGGGCCGGCCTCTGGTACCTGCCCGCGCTCGCCGCCTTCGCGGGAGCCGCCTTCGCCGTGCGGGAGCTGCGCGTCCCGGAGCCCTTCATCGACCTGCGCGTGCTCGGCGGCAACATCCCCCTCCTCGCCACCTTCGTACGCCAACTCCTCGCCTACACCACGGCGTACGGGGTCCTGTACGGATACACGCAGTGGCTGGAGGAGGGCCGCGGACTGCACGCCGCCACCGCGGGCCTCGTCCTGCTGCCGCTGTCGCTGAGCGCGCTCGTGGTCTCCGGCGTGACCGGGCGGCGCGAGGCGGTCCGCGGCAAGCTCGTCGCCGGCGCCCTCGTCCAGGCCGCCGGCTGTACCGGCCTGCTGCTCGCGGACGCCCGCAGCGCGCTCTGGCTGCTCGTCGCACTCGGCGTCGTCATGGGCGTACCGCAGGGCCTCAACGGCCTCGCCAACCAGACCGCGCTCTACCGCCAGGCCGACCCCGCCCGCATGGGCTCCGCGGCCGGACTGCTGCGCACGTTCATGTACCTCGGCGCGATGGCCGCCTCGGCCGCCGACGCCGCGTACTTCCCGCACGGCGCCCACACCGGGGGCCTGCACCACCTGGCCCTCTTCATGCTCGCCTGCAGCGCGCTGCTGCTGGTGACGACCTTCCTCGACCGATCCCTCCGCACCACCACCCCCACCCCTGTTCCAGGAAAGGCCTGACCATGGCTGTCACCACGCTCGACCCCCGTACCGCGCTCGTCGTCATCGACCTCCAGCGCGGCATCGTCGGCGCCCCGAACCTCACCCCCAACAGCCCCGCCGACGTCGTGGCCCGCTCCGTCGAACTCGCCGACGCCTTCCGCGAGCAGGGCCTGCCCGTCGTCCTCGTGCGCGTGACGGCCGCCGCCGACGGTTCGGACGCCGCGCCCGGCCGCGTCGACGGCGGCAGCTCGTCCCGCAGTTGGCCGGAGGGCTGGGACGTCGTCGTCGACGAACTCTCCGGCCACCCCGGGGACATCGTCGTGACCAAGCGCAACTGGGGCGCCTTCTACGGCACCGACCTCGACCTCCAGCTCCGCCGCCGCGGCGTCACCCAGATCGTGCTGACCGGCATCGCCACCAGCATCGGTGTGGAGTCCACCGCCCGCGCCGCCCACGAGCACGGCTACCACGTCACCCTGGCCACCGACGCCATGGCCGACATGAACGCCGACAGCCACCGCAACAGCGTCGAGCGCATCTTCCCCCGGCTCGGCGAGACGGGCACCACCGCCGAGATCGTCGAGCTGCTGGCCAAGACCCGGCTGTGACCCGCGGCGCGGCGCACCTGCCGGGGACTCCGTGCCCGGCAGGACGCGCCGGAGGCGACCCGGTGCGGCACCGCTAACTTGGTGCCTCGTGACCCTGGATGATCTGCGTATCTTCGTCGCCGTCTGTCGGGCCGGGAGCCTCAGCGCCGTGGCCCGCGAGCTGGGCTGCACCCAGTCGGCGGTGAGTCAGCACGTACGGCGTCTGGAGCGCGAGGTCGGCGTCGGGCTCGTGGAGCGGCAGGCGCGGGGCGTCGTCCCGACACGGGCCGGGCGCCTGCTGGAACGGGCCGCCGCCGAAGGGATATCCGGGCTCGACCTCGCGCTGCAACGGCTGGACGAGATGGTGCGCGGGGGCGGCGGAGCGGTGCGGATCGCCACCGGCGGCGCGACCGTGCGGCACTTCATGGCCGACGCCGTGGTCGAGTTCCGGCAACGGTATCCGCGGGTGAGCCTGGAGTTCCAGACCGAGAACTCCAGCCGGAGCTGCTTCGAGGCGCTCGGCGACCACGGACTCGACCTCGCCTGGGTCACCCTCGGGCCGCCCCGGCGGGGGGTCGAGCAGCGGACCGTCGTGTCACTGCCGTGGGTGCTCGCCGTGCGCGCCGACGACGAACTCGCCGAGCGGGAGCGCATCGAGGGGGAGGAACTGGCCGGGATGCGGCTGATCGGGCTGCCCGAGAACTCCACCTCACGAGCCCATCTCGACGCCTCCTACCGGGAATTGGGGATACCGTCGGGCGCCTTCGACACCAGTGTCGCCGACTGGGACACCGCCGTCCTGCTCGCCGGACTCGGCCTCGGCCATGCCGTCGTGCCCGCGCTGCCCGGATGGGGACCCGGCCGTGACGGCCTCCGCTTCGTCCCGGTCCCGGCGCTCCCGCCGCTGCCCGTCGGCTGGGCCGTCCGCCAGTGGGAGGCCCTGTCACCGGCGGCCCGCGCCTTCGCGGACACGGTGACGCGCCACTGCCGGCCCTCGGGACCGTGACGCGTCACCGCCGTCTCTCGGGGCCGTGACGCGTCACCGCCGAACCCCGGCACGGTGACGCGCCGCGGCCGGTCCTGTGCCGGGGCGCGGATCAGGATCCGTCCGGACCCGCCAACTCCCGTACCAGGCCGCTCGCGACCGGCACCGGTACCCCGAACCGCTCGGCGGCGCGCAGCAACGCCCCGCCGATCGCGTCCAGTTCCAGCGTGCGGCCCGCCTCCGCGTCGCGCTGCATGGAGGACTTGGTGCCGGGCGGGAAGGCGTCGTAGCGGGCGAGGGCGGCGGCCGCGTCGACGGGTGCCCCGCTCGCGCGGCTCACCGCCGCGACCTCCTCCGTCAGGGCCACCAACTCCGCGCGGTGCCGGGTGCGTACGTCACCGAGCGGCACCCCGTACCGGGTGGTCAGCAGGGCGAAGGGGGCGAGGAACGACATCTTCGCCCACAGCACCGCCGCCTCGTCCTCCTGGACCCGGACGCGCACACCGGCCCGCTCCAGCGCTCCGGCGAGGGCGTCGACCCGCTCGCGGGGTGCCGTGTCGCCGGTGAGGTCGACCTCGGCGAACGGGCTGCCGTGCTCGATCACCCCCGGCGAGACGCGGGTCGACTCGACACGGATCACCGCGGGCGCCACCTGCTCGGAGCGGTAGAGCTTGCGCAGGGCCGCCGGGTGCTCGACACCGTTCAGGAACGGCACGACGAGACCGGCGTCCCCCAGGGCCTTCGCCGGGACGCGTTCGAGGGCGGCGTCGAGTGCCGTGGCCTTGACGGCGACGAAGCACGCGTCGACGGGCTCGCGCAGTACCGTGTCCGCCTCCACGCGCGCCGTGAAGTCGCCGAAGTGGCCGCTGCGGACCTCGATGCCGTCCGTGCCCAGCACCCGCGCGGTCTCCTCGCCGGCCAGACAGATCACCCGGTGGCCGGTGCGGGACAGGAGCGCGGCGAGCAGACCGCCGACCCCGCCCGGACCCAGTACCGCCACCGTCAGCCGGTCATTCGCCATGGTTCCTCGATCCTTTGGCCGCGGCCCCCGGACGAGAGCCCCGGCGATGATCACAAGCCCCGGACATCCGAGTCAATCCTCGGAGAGGCTTGCCCAAGTGCAAGGTTCTGCTTGGGTGTTGCGCGTCGTCTACGGCAGGCGTACGGAGGCGCCCGGCTCCAGGAGGTGCAGCCGGTCCGTGAGACCGGCCTCCGCGAAGGCCTTGGTGAGCGAGGCACCGTCCTGCGTGAAGTGGCCCCAGTGCTCGAAGTGCAGCGGTACGACATGGCGGGCGCCCAGGATGTCGGCGGCCCTTGCGGCGTCCTCGCTCGTCAGGGTCAGCGGGGCGTCGGGCACCAGCGGAGTACGGGCGGCGCCCGCGAACAGCACGGCCACGTCGAAGGGACCCTCGCGTCCGGCGATCGCGCGGACGACGTCCAGGGACGCGTTGTCGCCGCTGACGTACACCTTGGGCAGACCGTCCCCGGACAGGACGAAGCCGGTCACCTCGCCCACGACGGGCTCCGAGCCGTCGGGGCCGTGCTGCGCGGGCACGGCGGTCACCCGCAGGGTGCCGCCGCCGGGGCGCGGCAGTTCGACGTGCTCCCAGGAGGGCAGGGCCCGCACGGGTGCGCCGATACGGTCGTACGCCGATGCCGTGGACAGGGTCACAGGGGCGCCTCGGAGGTAGGCGCGCCCGGACGCGTCGAGGTTGTCGGGGTGCTGGTCGTGCGAGAGCAGGACGGCGTCGACCGGGCCGATCTCGGCGGCCGGGAGCGCGGGCCCCGCCGTCTTCACCAGCTTCCGCGAGCCGATGGGGTACTCGCCGGGGGCGTCGAAGGTCGGGTCGGTCAGCAGCCGCACGCCGCCGATCTCGACGACCGAGGTCGGGCCGCCGACGTACAGGATCTCCACTGTGGTCATGCCCAGCACAAGGGGGCGTGGAGCGGCGCTATTCCCGGACTCGGCCGTACGGCAGCGGCTCGCGCGCGGCGTTCGTACGTTGTGCGGCACGGCTTCTCGTACGCGGTGCGGCACGGCGTCCCGTGCCCGGGTTCCCGGGACGGGGGCGTACGCGCGAGACTGGGCGCATGTGCCGCAGCATCAAGACGCTCCGTCCGCCCGTGCTCCCCGAAGAGGCGACCGAGGAGGAGATCCGCGCCGCCGCCCTTCAGTACGTCCGCAAGGTGTCCGGCTTCCGGGCCCCCGCCGCCCACAACCGTGAGGTCTTCGACCGGGCGGTCGAGGCCGTCGCGGCGGCCACCGCCGAACTGCTCGGTTCACTGGAGGTGCGCGGGGCCGCGCAGCGCGCCGGATAGCCCCCGGCCCGCCCGCGCCACGCCCGCGGGCCTGCGCGGGAACGGCGGTTCGTGTCGTGTACGCCGGCGCCGGGGTGTCGGCCCGGTGTCAGGCGCGGGTGCCGGTCCCCTCGACGACCGGACGCCGCATGAGGTACGCCGCGCCCACGCCCGCGACGAGCAGCGCCGCGAAGGAGACCCCCGTGGCCAGCCAGGTCGCGCCCAGCCACTGGCCGCCGAAGTAGCCGAGGGCCACGCTGTATCCGGCCCAGCTCAGGCCCGCGAGGATGGACCAGGGCAGGAACTCGCGCACCCTGCGGTGGGCCGCGCCCGCGCCGAGCGAGACGACCGAGCGGCCGGCCGGGGCGAAGCGGGCGATGACGACCAGGACTCCGCCGCCGCGCGAGAGGGCCACGCCGAGACGTTCCTGCGCCCTGGTCAGACGGCGGGACCGGGCGATCGCCCGGTCCAGGCGCTCGCCGCCGCGCCAGGCCAGCCGGTACGCGACCAGATCACCCAGCACGGAGGCGGTGGCCGCGCACAGGGTGAGCACCAGCATGTCGGGCACGGCGTGCGGGACGGCGCCGGTGGCGGAGCCCGCCGCGGCCGTGGCGGCCGTGATGACGAGGACGCCGCTCGGCAGTATCGGCAGGAACACGTCCAGCAGGACGGACATGGCGACGGCCGCGTAGATCCATGGGCTGCCCGTCAGCGACCCCATACTTTCCAGCACTGCAACACTCCCCCTGAAATCCCCCGTAGGCACGACCACGCCGCGACGTCGCGGGGAGCGGCACGGCGGCCTGTAACAGCCATACAGCGTACGCCGCGGGTGTGACAGGAGATCCACGGGGGGCTCATGTGTCAGTCACATCACGTTCACGCCGCGTCACCCGAGTCGAGTCGGGTACGACGGCGCCCGGTCCCCCGTACCGCTCGTACGGAGGACCGGGGGCCGTCGTCGTGCGCGCGGTGTCGGGGTCAGGCCGCGACGGGCTCCGAGGACCGCTTCTCCTCGGCGGTGGGTGAGGTGCGGCCGGTGAGGAGGCGGTCGAGGCCGAGCGCGCCGGACCCGGTGAAGACGAGCAGGAGCATCGCCCAGCAGAACAGCGCGGAGAGCTCGCCGCCGTTCTGGATCGGCCACAGCGCCGCCGACTGGTGCACGTCGAAGTAGGCGTACGCCATCGAGCCGGACGAGAGGAACGCGGCGGCGCGGGTGCCGAGGCCGAGCAGCACGAGGGCGCCGCCGACGAGCTGGATCACGGCCGCGTACCAGCCGGGCCAGGTGCCCGCGTCGATGGTGCCGCCGGTGCCGGAGGCGCCGCCGAGCACACCGAAGAGCGAGGCGGCGCCGTGTGCGGCGAACAACAGTCCGACGACCATGCGGAACAGGCCGACGGCGTAGGGCTGGGCGCTGTCGAGGCGTCCGGTCATGTGGGGGACTCCTTCGGTCTGGTCCGGCCCGTGGGGGGACCGGATCGTGGGGGGACGGAACCGAGTGAGCCACCAACGTTAGGTTACCCTAATCAATGCTTGCAAGTTCAACATTCGGCCAAGCGTGGGCTTCCGCTTCCGGTTCCGTTTCCCGTTCCGTCCCGGCCGACGTCGCGCGCAGCACGGCCCGTGCCACCGCGTCGGCGTCCGACAGCGTGACCGAGTCCACGCCGGGCCGGGCCCCGGCCGCGGTCACCCAGTGCACGCCCTCCGTGGGCACCCCGAACGCGAACCTCCTTGGATGCGAACGCCCTTGACGGTCGATCAGGAAATAGGGGCGCGGTGTGACGTCCAGTCCGCCGGTCTCGTAGCCGTCGACGGTGTGCGGGCGGCACTGCCCCGTCCTCAACAGCCGGCCGAGGAGCTGGTCGGCCGTCCTGCGCACATCCGGTTCCGGTAGCCGCGCCTCCACGAGCGTCGTGGCGCGTACGGCGGACCCCGGGACGTCGGGGGAGTGCGCGACCCAGACGCCGTCCTCGGCCCGCACCTCCAGCCGGGGGCCCAGGACGCTCAGCACGCCCGCCTCGATCAGCGCGGACATCTCCTCGATGCGCCGCCGGGGCGGGCCGATGGAGAGGAACGCGTTGAGCGGTGTGTACCAGCGGTCCAGGTGCGCCCGCCGCGAGTCGCCGGACAGGCCACGGTGGTCCACGATCTGCCGGAGTTCGTTGCGCAGGTCGCGCAGCACGTCGAGGGCGGCCTTCAGGGGCCCTTCGACATTGCCGAGCGCGGCCTGCTCCGCGTCTTGGCGCAGATGGCCGAGCAGCCAGTCGCGCCAGGCGCCGGGGCCGGCGAAGGCCCGGCCGGCGTACGGGCGCGAGAGCCGGTCCCAGGACCAGCGTTCGCCGGGCGCGATGCCGAACTCGTCGAGCAGGCGCGCCTCCTGGGGGTCGCGGTGCGGTACGCCGAGGAAGCGGTCCCTGAAGTCGCCGGGAAGGCGCCCGACGGATGCGGGGCCGCCGATCCTGTTCAACAGGCCCTCGTAGTAGACCGTTTCCACCTCCTTGGCGACCAACGGCCATATCTCGCCCAGGAATTCGGGCGCGTCACCGGAGTCGGCGCGCTTGCGGAAGCCCGATATCACCTCGTCGCTGAGGACGAGCGGGGTGTGACGGCCGTACGGGCCCTTGGCGTTGTCGCCGCGCGCCTGGTACGGGACACCACGCCGGGAGCCGGCGTACAGCCGCGGCTCCTTCCCCGAGGGCCGGTAGCGCAGGCCCGCGTCCGTGCGCGTGAAACGGCCGCCGCGGCCCGCGGTCAGCAGCGCCATGTGGTCGAAGAAGTTGAGGCCGAGCCCGCGCAGCAGCACCGGTTCGCCGGGGGCGAGGGGGGAGAGGTCGACGTCGGCCGGGTTGGCGGGCGGGACATGGCGCAGCCCGTGCCGCCCCGCGTGCGCGGACAGGCGCCGCTCCGCGGGATCCGCGAGCGCCGGGAGATGGCCCTGCGCGAGGACGACGGCGGCCAGGCCGGACAGGGTGCGGCCGGTGGACAGGACGAGGTCCTGCCGGCCGTCGTGAGCGTCGTCGAGCCGGGTCGCCCGCGCCGCGTGCACCTCCACCCGCACCGCGGACGGCGCTCCGCGCACCACCTCGCCGAAGACCCATTCCAGGTAGCGGCCGTAGCGGGCGCGGGTCGGGTAGTCGTCGGGCCCCAGCTCGCCGCGCGCCCACGCGTGCAGGCTGGGTCCCGGACGGATCGGTCCCGAGCAGTCCACGCTCTCGTCGGTGAACAGGGTCACCTGGGAGGCCACGGTGTTCATCAGGAGGTGCGGCGACTGCGCGGTGCGCCAGACGCGGCCGGGTCCCGGCGGGTCCGGATCGACGACGTGGACGGTCAGCGGGGTGCCGGGCGGGAGGAGTTCCGGCGCGGACGCGCACAGCCGTTCCAGGACGCTCGTGCCGCGCGGGCCGGCTCCGACGAGGGCGACGGAGACGCCGGCGGTCCCGGCCGGTGGTGGGGGGTCTCCCTGTTCGAGCGCGGCCGAGAACTCGGGTGGGGGTCCCCCCTGTTCGAGCGCAGCCGAGAACTCGGGGGAGGGTGCTGCAGACAAAGGTGTGACTCCCGGGCGTGTGGGGCGCATGGCAGCAGACCGCCCGCTGGAAGCGGACGGTCCGCCTCATCATGCCGCCGTACGGTACGGGAACCGAGCCCTGGTGCGGATGATCCGCGCCGGGTGTGGGACGCGTCACGGGCATCACGGACAACGTGGCCAACAACCGGCCCCAAGGGGCCTATTGCGGGGTGAGTGGGGTGAGGACGGACTCCGTCACGGTCGTCAGACGGACCCGGCCGGCGGTCGCGTCGCCGCTGCGGCCGCTGCTGCCGCGCACCTCCAGCGCCTGTTCGAGCCGCAGCGTCGCCGAACGCCCGCGCAGGGTCAGCGTCATCAGCTGATTGCCGAACCAGGGGCCGCCGGTCTTCCGCCAGTCCACCGGTGGCCGGGGGCAGCGGCCGTGCCGGGCGAGCCGGTGCCCGAGCGTGCGGGCGAGACGGCTCCAGCCGAAACGGAAACCGAGCCGTATGGAGAGCGGGATCTGGTTGTGGACCGGTGAGCAGGTCAGCTGGAGGACCGTGGCCTCGGGCCGGCGGCCCGGCCAGGACGGCTCGGCGACGTAGGCGTGATGGACGTCCCCGGACAGCACGAGCACGGTCGCGGGAGCCGCGATCCCGGTCCCGCCCCCGACTCCGGCCCCGGCCACCTCGGTTCCGGCCGTCTCGGCCCCGGCTCCCGCCGAAGTCCCCGCCGCCGCTTCCTCCAGGGCTCGCGTCCGCGACCCCGCCTCCGCGTTCGACCCCGCCTCCGCGATCAGAGCCGTCAGCGACTCGAACGACGACGGGAAGGCGGCCCAGTGCTCCAGATCCGCCCGCCTGCGCAGCCCCTCGCCGAACCGCGCCCACCGGGCGCCCCGTTCGCCCCTGCACAGCGCGGCGTTCCACGTCTCGGCGTCGTGCACCAGGTGTGGCAGCAGCCAGGGGAGCGAGGTGCCGATGAGGAGGTGGTCGTACGAGCCGGGCGCGTCCAGCGCCTGTTCCCGCAGCCACCGTTCCTCGCCCGGGTCCAGCATCGACCGGTTCGACTCCTCCAGGACGCGGGCCGCCCGGGTGTCGAGCATCAGGACCCGGGTGCGGCCGAAGTCGCGGCGGTAGCTCCAGCGCACGGAGGCCGGGTCGGCGTCGGCCTGGGCGGCGAAGGCGCGCAGCACATCGGTGCCGTCGGGCGTCTCGCGCACCGCGGCGTACAGCAGGTCCTCGGACAGCTCGCGCGGGGAGAGGTTGCCGAGGTGCTGGTGGACCCAGTACGACATCAGGCCGCTCAGCACCCGCTCGCGCCACCACGGGGTGGCCCGCATGTCGGCGACCCAGGCGGCGCTGGTGTTCCAGTCGTCGATGACGTCGTGGTCGTCGAAGATCATGCAGCTGGGCACGGTGGACAGCAGCCAGCGGATCTCGGGGTCCAGCCAGGACTCGTCATAGAGGCGGGTGTACTCCTCGTAGTCCGCGACCTGGCTGCCCGGGGGATCGGCGAGACCCCGCCGCGCCGCGATCCATTCCCTGGTTGACCTGGAGACCTCGTCCGCGTACACCTGGTCGCCCAACAGCAGCAGTACGTCCGGGCGTTCGCCGTCGGGGTCGGCGGCGATGCGGGCCGCGAGGGTGTCCAGGGCGTCGGGCCCGACCGGGTCCTTCTCGTCCGCGGGCGGCGCGGCCCAGCGGCAGGAGCCGAAGGTGACGCGGACCGGGGCGTCCGGCTCGGGGGTGCGGACCACCGAGGGAGGGAAGGGGGAGTCGGGCAGCGGCCACACGGTGGTGCCGTCCAGCACGACCTCGTACGTGCGGACGGTGCCCGGTGTCAGTCCGTCGACCGGCACCAACGCGTAGTGGTGGCCGTCGACTTGGAAGGTCTCGGCGCTGCCGTGGGCGCCGTCGGCGCACCGCACCTCGGCGGTGCACGGACGGCTCGTCTCGACCCAGAAGGTCGCCGACGAGCCGTCGACATACCTCAGCAGCGGTCCCAGGCGCAGCTCCGCCATGTGATCACCCCTCCTCCGTCGCCCCGTACGGTACGGAACGACGGAGGCCGGTGGGGAGGTTCCGGAGACAGCGCGCTGCGGCGGAGCGGCGCGCGGGACGGGACCGGCCGGGTCAGCAGCCGCTGAGCACCGAGCTGAGCTTGGACTTCTCGGCGGAGTCGACCGAGAGGTTGTAGTAGTACTTCACCTGGACCCAGGCGCGGACGTAGGTGCAGGCGTACGAGCTGAGCGGGGGCATCCACTCGGCCGGGTCCTGGTCGCTCTTCTGCTGGTTCACGTTGTCGGTGACCGCGATGAGCTGGGGGCGGGTCACGTCGTTGGCGAACGCCTGGCGCTGTGCGGTGGTCCAGGCGCCGGCGCCGGAGTCCCAGGCCTCGGCCAGCGGCACGAGGTGGTCGATGTCCAGGTCGGAGGCGGCGGTCCAGGTGGCGCCGTCGTAGGCCGAGCGCCAGGTGCCGCTGGTGGCCGCGCACGCGGAGTCGGTGACGACGTTCGTGCCGTCGCGCTTGAGGATGTACTCACGGGTGTTGCAGGTGCCGCTGATGGTGATCCACGTGGGGAACAGATCACGGTTGTAGCCCGTGCGGTTCTCCGTCGCCACCTTCAGCGAGGCGAGGTAGGTGCGGGCGGTGGCGGCGCTGACCGGGGTCGGCAGTGCGGCGGAGGCGGTCGGGCCGTTGAAAATCCCGGCCATGGCTATCAGGCCCGTGACGGCTGCGAGTATGCTCAGTCGTCGACGCGCGTAGACCTTTGGCATGCGAACTCCCTTGGAGTGGGGGGCCGTTGGGGGTGAGCGAGCACATGCTTGCGGCGGCGTGTTTCCGGAGGGTGTGGCTCGGGTTAGAAGCTAGTGACGTGCACATGACACGACAAGGTCTGTGGCGGGATCTTCGCGAGGTCCCCACGTCGCCGGTGGCCCCTTTTGTCGCCTTGCGCCCGATGTGACCAAAGTCCCTGTCGGGGCCGGGCCGGTGTCGCGTAGCATGGACGGCGCAGAAGGGGAGTAGCTCTTCGCCGGACCGTCGACATACTGCTCAGCTCGTCTGAGCCGGCGCCCGGAGGCAGGCCTCGTCCACGAGGCCGGCCAGCGAGACCTTCGGCAAGCAGTGCACCGCCCGTGCCGTGTCCTTCGGCGTGGGTGCTCCTGTCCGCGCCTCCCGGCGTGGGCGCCGCCGTGTGCTGCCGTGCCGAGGTGTCGCAGCGCAGCAACAGCACTCTCGGTGGGGCAGCCCGACCGATTGAGGAATTTTGATCAGCATCAGCGTGATGGCGCTCGTCTTCGGTGTCGTCTTCCTTGCCGAGCTGCCGGACAAGACCGCGCTCGCCGGGCTCGTCCTCGGCACCCGCTACCGCGCCTCGTACGTCTTCGCCGGTGTCGCCGCCGCGTTCGCCCTGCACGTCGCGCTCGCCGTCGCGGCGGGCAGCGTCCTGACCCTGCTGCCGCAGCAGATCGTGCACGCGCTCACCGGCGTGCTCTTCCTCGGTGGTGCCGCGGTCCTGCTCATGAAGAAGGACGAGGACGAGGAGGAGATCCGCAAGCCCGAGAACCAGAGTTTCTGGAAGGTCTCCGGCGCGGGTTTCATGCTCATCCTCGTCGCCGAGTTCGGTGACCTGACCCAGATCATGACGGCGAACCTCGCCGCCCGCTACGACGACCCGCTGTCCGTCGGTCTCGGTGCCGTCCTCGCCCTGTGGGCGGTCGCGGGCCTCGGCATCGTCGGCGGCAAGGCCCTGATGAAGCGGGTGCCGCTGGAGCTGATCACCAAGGTGGCGGCCGTGCTGATGCTCGGACTGGGTGTCTGGAGCCTGTACGAGGCGGTCGCGGGCTGACGTCCCGCCGCGCCGTCGGGCCGCGCTGCGGCGCCGCCGGGCCGGGCGGCCGGAGGGGGTACGTCGGTGTCCCTGAGGTGTCGTCCGGGTGGCCGCTCGTCGCGGGGGTGACGAGCCGCAGGTCAGGCCCGGTGGCGCGGCACCCCTCTTGTTTTGTATCGTAAAAGAACAAAGTGGCTCCCGTCCGCACCTCCCTGACCGGCGGACGGGGCCGCCTTGTTCCCAGGGGCACCCCCGTGCCCCTTTCCCGCGCCTTGGAGCATTGCCGATGACGACGGCCCCCACCGTTCTGACCGCCCGCGCCCTCCTCCTCGACATGGACGGCACCCTCGTCAACTCCGACGCCGTCGTCGAACGCTGCTGGCGCCGCTGGGCCGACCGTCACGGCCTGGACGGCGACGAGGTCATGAAGGTCGTCCACGGCCGGCAGGGCTACGCCTCGATGGCGATGCTGCTGCCCGACCGGCCCATGGAGCAGAACCACACGGACAACGCGCGCATGCTCGCCGAGGAGACCGCCGACATGGACGGCGTCGTCGCGATCGCGGGCGCCCACGACTTCCTGGCCTCCCTCACGGGACTGCCGCACGCGCTCGTCACCTCGGCGGACGTGGCGCTGTCCACCGCACGGATGGCCGCCGCCGGGCTGGAACTGCCCGACGTGCGGGTCACCGCCGAGTCCGTCGGGGCGAGCAAGCCCGATCCCGAGGGGTTCCTCAAGGGGGCGGCGGAGCTGGGTGTCGCTCCCGAGGACTGCGTCGTCTTCGAGGACTCGGGGGCGGGGATCGAGGCGGGCAAGGCCGCCGGGATGACGGTGGTCGGGATCGGTCCCCGGGCCGGACTGCACGGCCCGGACGTCCTCGTCGCCGACCTGACGCAGGTCCGCGTCGTGCCCGCGGAGGACGGCACCCTCCGTCTCCACTTCGGCTGAGCCCCGCCCGCGCCGGCCGCTGCGTGAACCCCGACTGCGTCGCCCAGGCCGGCGCCGGGCTGCTCCGCCCGCTCTGAGCCCCGGCTTCTTCGTGCCCCGGGCCGAGGGCAGTCCGCGCCCCGCGTCTCTCTCAGGCCGAGGGCTGTCCGTGCCTCGCGTCTCTCTCGGGTCAAGGGCAGCCCGTGCCTCGCGCCTCTCTCAAGTCGAGGGCAGCCCGTGCCCCGCGCCTGCCTCGGGTCAGGCCAGACCGGCCCCCTTCAGGTCGCGGTGGCGCCCCTTCGTCTCGGTCGAAGCCCGACCGCTTCAGCGACCGGTCAGTGACCGCTTCAGCGACCGGTCAGTGACCGGTTCAGTTCGGTCGAGGATCCGCTTGGAGGGCCGTCCCCGGAGGGGGGACCCGTCCGGGGGTCCCGGCCCCGCGCCGGCCTCGGCGGACTCTCACGGCTCCGTCGTCTCCGACTCCAGGCTCGCCCGGGTGAACCGCCCGTAGACGCCCATCTCGTCGCCGGAGATGCCGCGTGCCCACTGGTAGCGGCGAACGGCGTCCTCGACATGTCTGCCGAACCTGCCGTCCGGGCCGCCCTGGTAGAGCCCGAGCTGGCGCAGGCGCAGCTGGAGTTCGGTGACCTCGGGGCCCCGGTCGCCGCGCCGCAGGGTCGTGGCGCCGATTCCCTCGGACGTGTCGCTCGGCGGCTGCGCCGACGCGGTGGTGCCCGCCGTGCCCGACGACTGCGTGGGGCCGGCCGTCGACCGGGACGGGCTCGGCGACGCGCTCGCCTCCGGCGCCGACTCCGAAGCCGAGGGCGACGGGCTCGTGCTCGGCGACGCGGAGGCCGACGCGCTCGGTGCCCGCGTCGCGGCCGAAGCGCTCGCCGAGGGGGACACCGAGGCCGCCTCGGAGGACGAGTCCGGCACGCTCGCCCGCACGTCCTTCGGCAGCGCCGCGTCCCGCGCGGGGGTGTCGTACGAGAACAGCCCGCTCGCGAACCCCGCCGCTGCCGCCACGGTCACGGTGGCCGCGGCGGCGGCCAGGACCGCGGTACGGCGACGACGTCGGGGCCGTCCGTCCGAGGCGGCCGCCCGGCCGGCCTCCCGGTGCCGTCCCCGGCCCTGCCCGGGCCCCCGCTCCTGGTCCTGGAAGAGGCGTACGTCGGCGGCGCGCGGCTCGGACGGCAGCGCCGCGAGCCGCATGGTCGCGTCCGGCGGCACCGCCTTCAGCCGCACGGTGGCCGACGGGTCCTCGTCGGTGCCCGCCGCTCCGGCCGTCGCGGCAGGGGCGGTGCTCCCGGAGGACTCGCCCTCCGCGGACCCCGGGGTGCCCGGAGTCTCCGAAGCGCCCCCGGCGCCTGCCGCGCCCAGTTCCACGTACGGACGTATGCGCAGGGGGTCGAAGTCCCCCGCCGCGGCGGCCTCGGCCGTGCGGGCGTCGCGGAGCGCGTCGGACGCCCGCTGTGCGCAGCCGCACGACGGGGTGCCGTCCGGCGCCCTGGGCGTCTCGCACTCGGGGCAGACATGCCCGTTCGGATCAGTCACGCGTGGGTCCCTCCCCCTGAAGCTCCAGAGATTATCCGGATGTCCCTCACGGAATCTCCAAGGAGCCCCCCGGAATACCTGCTTCCGGATGACTCGACAGGCCATAACGGGTCACACCGACCAGGATGGGGGTTGACCGGGACCCTCGGGGCTCAGGGAGGTCGAATGACCGGGGATGCGCACGGCGCGGACATACCGGGCGGGCCGGACGCGCCGGACGCGCCCGGCGGCGCGGACACGCCCGCCGGGCCGGACGCGCCGGCAGGACCGGGCGGGGTGACGGCCGTCAACGAATCGGCCGTGCGGCGCCGCACCGCCGCCGCGCTCGACGCACGCGACCAGGTGCACGGCAGCGTCTTCGTCTCGATCGGCGCGCTGCTGCTCGGCATGCTGCTCGCCGCGCTGGACCAGACGATCGTGTCGACGGCGCTGCCCACCATCGTCAGCGACCTCGGCGGTCTGGAGCACCTGTCCTGGGTGGTGACCGCGTATCTGCTCGCGTCGACCGCGGCGACCCCGCTGTGGGGCAAACTCGGCGACCAGTACGGCCGCAAGAAGCTGTTCCAGACGGCGATCGTGATCTTCCTGATCGGCTCCGCGCTGTGCGGCATGGCGCAGAACATGGGCGAGCTGATCGGCTTCCGCGCCCTCCAGGGACTCGGCGGCGGCGGCCTGATGGTCCTGTCGATGGCGATCGTCGGGGACCTCGTGCCGCCGCGTGAACGGGGCAAGTACCAGGGGCTGTTCGGCGCGGTCTTCGGCGCGACCAGCGTGCTCGGACCGCTGCTCGGCGGGCTGCTCACCGAACACCTCAGCTGGCGCTGGGTCTTCTACGTCAATCTGCCCGTGGGCGTCGTCGCCCTCGTCGTGATCGCGGTCGTCCTGCACATCCCGGCGAAGAAGGCCCGGCACGTCATCGACTACCTCGGCACGTTCCTGATCGCCGCGGTCGCCACCTGTCTGGTGCTGGTGGCCTCCCTCGGCGGCACCACCTGGAGCTGGAGCTCGCCGCAGATCATCGGGCTCGCGGTGCTGGGGGTGGCGCTGGCCTTCCTGTTCGTCGCCGTGGAGCGGCGGGCGGCCGAGCCCGTCCTCCCCCTGAAGCTGTTCGGCATCCGCACCTTCACGCTGTCCGCCGTGATCAGCTTCATCGTCGGCTTCGCGATGTTCGGCGCGATGACCTATCTGCCGACCTTCCTCCAGGTCGTCCAGGGCGTCTCGCCGACCTGGTCCGGTGTGCACATGCTGCCGATGGTGCTCGGGCTGCTGCTGTCCTCCACCTTCTCCGGGCAGGTGGTCAGCCGCACCGGCCGCTGGAAGGTGTTCCCGGTGGCGGGCACGGCGGTGACCACCATCGGCCTGCTGCTGCTCCACCAGATGGACGAGAACAGCGGCACCGGCGAGATGAGCGTGTACTTCTTCGTCTTCGGCCTGGGGCTCGGCCTGGTCATGCAGGTCCTGGTGCTGATCGTGCAGAACGCGGTCTCGTACGAGGACCTCGGCGTCGCCACGTCCGGAGCGACGTTCTTCCGCTCCATCGGAGCCTCGTTCGGCGTCGCCATCTTCGGCACGGTCTTCGCGAACCGTCTCGGCGACAACCTCGTCGTCGCGCTCTCCGGGCAGGAGCTCCCCCCGGGCCTCACGCCCGACGCGCTCAAGGCCGACCCGAAGGGCATCGCCGAGCTGCCGTCCGCGCTGCGCCAGCCCGTCCTGCACGCGTTCGCGTCGTCCATCACGGACGTGTTCCTCTACGCCGCCCCGGTGGCCCTTCTCGGCTTCGTGCTGGCCTGGTTCCTGCGCGAGGACAGGCTGCGGGGCTCGGTGACGGCGCCGGACGTCACGGAGACGCTCGCCAGCAACCCGGTGGAGCGGTCGTCGTACGACGAGGTGTGCCGGGCGCTGTCGGTGCTCGGGACCCGCGAGGGGCGGCGGGAGATCTACGAGAAGATCACCGCGCGGGCGGGCTACGACCTGCTGCCCGCGGCGAGTTGGCTGCTGCTGCGGATCAAGAAGTACGGGTGGGCGGAGCCCGCGGAGCTCGCCGAGCGCAGTTCCGTGCCGTTGCATGTCGTCCTGGCCGCGGCACGGCAGGTCGAGGAGCGCCGGCTCGCCCTGCGCGAGGGACTCGACCTGGTGCTCACCGAGGACGGCCGGGAGGCCGCCGAGAGGCTGGCCAAGGCCCGTGAGGAGTCGCTCGCCGAGCTGCTCGGCGACTGGTGGGGGCCGGACCGGCCGACCGACCTGGCCCGGCTGGTCGAGGAGCTGAACGCGGAGATGTGCGGTTCGGACGCGGAACGGCCGCACGACGGCTCGGTGCCCGGTCCGCACACCAGGCAGACCTGAGAGCGGTCCCGGCCCTACTCCGCCGGCCGGCCCGTCAGTTCCTTCCTGAACCAGTGCTCGGCGTACATGTCGTCGTTGTGCGCGGCGGTCTCCCGGTAGCCGTGCCGGGCGTACAGCGCGCGGGCCTCCACGAGGTCGCTGCGGGTGTCGAGGACGAGCCGTTCGGCGCCGAGGCCGCGGGCCGCCTCCTCGGCCGCCGCGAGCAGGACGGGAGCGCCGCCCCTGCCGCGCAGTTCCGGGCGGACGAAGACGCGGCTCAGTTCGCCCGTGCCGGCGTCGAGCATCCGTACGCCGGCCGTGCCCGCGGGCTCGCCGTCGTACCGCGCGACGAGCAGCACCCCGATGGGCGGGGCGAATTCGCTGCCCGTGCGTGCGGCGATCTCACGCTCCAGCTCGCCGGGGTCCGTCGTGCGTCCCTCGTGCAGCAGGTACCAGCGGTCGCTGACCTCCGTGTAGTACGCCCGCCACAGCGCCGCCGCCGCGGGGGAGTCGAAGGGCTCGGGAGCGACGGTCCAGGAGGCCGTCGTACGGGAGGCGTTGTCGGCGGGGGCGTCGGTCATGCCGGTCATTGTGGGGAGGCGGGGCACCCCGCCCGCAAGCGGATTACGGCGGCCCCCGCGACGCGGGCGGCGGACGGCGGGCGTGCGCGGTGCGGGGACCGTTTGGGGAGCGCTTTCCGGGCAACCCGGTTCCCGAACCGGCCCGTTGGGTCGAGAACCCGGGAAGGCATCCATGTCCACAGGCGTGATCATCGCTCTGATCGTGATCGTGGTGGCCGTTGTCGTCGTTGCGGCCACCCTGACCCTTCTTTCTCAAAGGCCGCAGGGCGGGCGCAGTCTGCGGCGGCGCTTCGGACCCGAGTACGACAGGACCGTCGCCCGGCACGACGGCGACGCCCGGGCCGCCGAACGTGACCTGGCCGAGCGGGTGAAGCGGCACGGGGCGCTGCGCAGGCAGCCGTTGGAGGCCGCGGCCCGCGAGGAGTACGCGAACCGCTGGACCGCCGCCCAGGAACGCTTCGTGGACTCCCCGCAAGAGGCCGTGGCCGAGGCCGACCGGCTGCTCGGCGAGGTGGCGGGCAAGCGCGGCTTCCCCGACGGCGGCCGGTACGAGGAGCAGGTCGACGCCCTCTCGGTGCACCACGGGCACCACGTCCACGGCTACCGGCGCGTGCATCGCGTCGCGCAGTCCGGAGCGGCGGAGAACGGCGCCGGTACGGAGGAGATGCGCAAGGCCATGATCGAGGCCCGCGCCCTGTTCGAGGAGCTGGTGGCCCCGGCGCGGCAGGACGATCCGCGGCATCGCACGGAGGAGGCGCAGACCCCGGAGGCCGACTCGGGGAAGCCGGTCTCCGGCAGCCGTTCCTCGCTGCCCTGGGCGTTCACCCGCCGTCAGGTGAAGGGGAGTTGACGAAGATGAACGACAAGGCACCGGACCAGGGTCCGGAGCGGACACCGTCGCGTACGACCGGGAGGGGCCCGGTGGACCCGGCGTTCCGGGCGGCGGCGGAGGAGGCCGCGGCGGCACGCGCGGGCGAGCCCGAGGGCTCCGTCACCGCGCCGCGGGAGGGCGTGCGCGCCACCGGCGGCGAGGGCCGCGCGGTGCGCGAGGAGCGGCCGGGCCGGACCGACGCGGCCGGGACTTCCCGCGAGGGCGACGGACCGGCGGCCGTGGGCCGCACGGGCGCGGACGGACGCGGCCGGGGCGACGACGTCCGTACCCGCGCCGACGAGGACCGCGCCGGCGGGCGTGCCGACGTCCCGGCCCGCGGTGGCGACGGGCTCGGCCGCGACGGCACCGGGAAGTCCGGTGCCCGCACCGCGGGAGCCGAACGCGTCGGCCGCGGCGAGGGTCTCGGCGACCGTGCCCGGACCGCCACGGGTGCCACGGGTGCCACGGGTGCCGCCGAGGGCGGAACGGGGAGCGGGCGCGCCGACGGCCACGGCGGCGACCGGCCCGCGCAGGACGCCGGACGGCCGGACACCCCGCTGCTGGCGAAGGACGAGAGCGACACGTTCGCGCTGCGTCTGCGGCACGCGCTCGGCGGATTCGTGGACGGGCCGAGGGACTCCGTGGAGGAGGCCGACCACGTGCTGGAGGAGCTGGCCGGGACGTTCACGGAGGCAGTGACCCGGCGTCGGCGCTCCCTGCGCACGGTCCTCCAGCAGGGTGAGGGCAAGGAGGCGGGCGCGGACACCGAACAGCTGCGTCTCGCGCTGCGGGACTACCGCGAGATCACCGAGCGGCTCCTGCACCTGTGAGCCCGTGTCCCGCACCGTCGTCGGCAACGGTGCGGGACACGTCCCGCACGGTCGGCCACGGCCGGCCGTGCCACGGGGCCGCGTCCCCGGACCTCGGTCCGGGGACGCGGCCCCGTTCGGACTCCCGCAGCCCAGCAGCCCGGTTGCCCCTGCCGGCCCGGGTCACACCCGGGCGGCCGGTCATTCCTCCCGGGCTTCGCGCCACTCGCGCACGACCGCTTCCACGTCGTACGGCTTGAGGCCGAGGGGCGGTCCCGGCGGGGGCTTGAACATGACGTCGCGGATCTTGGCGTTGATGTCCTCGACGATGCGCCGCACGACGCGTTCCGAGGGTGCCGCGGCGGCCGCGGCGAGCGCGTCCTCCGCCTCCTTGCGCAGGGCGAGGGTGGGCGGCAGCACGGACAGCCCCTCGCGGGCCATCTTCTGCTTGATCCACCACAGTTCGTCGTACGACGTGTCGTTCCCGTGCGGCAGCGGCTTGCCGGCGCCCGGGAGTTCCGCGAACTCGCCGCGCGCCTGCGCCTCACGGATCTGTTTGTCGATCCAGGACTCGAAGCTGACACCGGGTGGCTTTCGCTCGGTCATGGGTCCATTGTGCCGGAGGCCCCACCACGGGGCGATCGGTCGAATTATCATGCGGCGGCGGCGCGCCGACGGCGCTCCGTGCCCGAACGACGGGACCGGCACAACACGAAGGAGCGCGCGTGCTCGAACTCACCATGGCCTCGGTGTCCGGGGCGGACGCGGGTGCGACGGCCGGGATGCTGATGGCCGACGCGCCGAGCGACCCCGGAGCCGTGTTGCGGGTGGGCCGGGACCGGGCCGTGTGCCGTCTCGCGACCCCCGACGACTGGCTGTTCGTCTCCCGGGTCCATCTGGAGTTCCTGTGCGGCCCGGAGGGCACCTGGCAGGTGACCTGGCTGCGCGGCTCGCACTCCGAGCCGTCCTCCGAGGTGCGGCTGACGCTGGCCGGGCAGCAGGCGCAGCCCCTCCCGTACGGGGGGACGGCGAAGCTGCCGGCGGGCGGTTCCGGGGAACTCGTCATCCAGGACCGCGGCGGCCCGCGCACCGTGAACGTGGGCTTCTACCACGAGCCCTAGGGGGTTTCCGGTCCCGGGTGGCGGCCCCGCCGTTCGGGACCGTCAGGCCACCACGCGGGCCAGCGCGAACCCGTCGTACCCCTTGCTGCCCACCGTCTGGACCGCCGTGCCGCTCAACTTCGGGTGCTTGGCGAACAGTTCGAGCGCGGCACGGGTGCCGCGGACGCTCGGGTCGGTGCTGTCCGCGTCCGTGACGGCGCCGCCCCGCACGACGTTGTCGAGGACGATCAGGCTGCCGGGCCGGGTGAGCATGACGGCCCACTCGACGTAGTGCGGGTTGTTCACCTTGTCGGCGTCGATGAAGACGAGGTCGAACGGCTCCGGATGCTCGTCGGCCAGTTTCGGCAGGGACTCCAGGGCGGGGCCCACCCGTACCTCGACGATCTCGTCGAGGCCGGCGCGGACGAGGTTGCGGCGGGCGACCTCGGCGTGCGCCGGGTCGTACTCCAGGGTGATCAGCCGGCCGTCGGCGGGCAGGGCGCGGCCCAGCCAGATGGTGCTGTAGCCGCCGAGGGTGCCGATCTCCAGGACGCGACGCGCGCCCTGGAGCTGGGCGAGGAGGTGGAGCAGCTTGCCCTGGTTCGGTGCGACGTTGATGCGGGGCAGGCCGGCCGCGTCGCTCTCGCGCAGGGCTGCGGCGAGGGCGTCGTCATGGGGGGCGAGGAGGGTGGCGAAATAGTCGTCGACGTCGTTCCAGAGCTGCGACTCGCTCATGCACCATGCCTTTCGTATGTCTAGTTAGATGCCCTAACTAGTTGTGGTGGTGAATGTAGTCGCGGCTCCGGGCACTCGCCAGCCGGTTTTCCGCGGGGCGCGTCGGACGTCAGCCGATCGGCGGCGGTGCGTGCACCGGGGGCGGCGGCAGCACCGGGCGGCGCCGGTGGGCCCGTACGCGCAGCGCGAGGACCGTCAGGGCGGCGGCCAACACCGCGAGGACCGTCAGCAGCCAGGCCGGGACCGGTCCCGCCATCAACAGCCGGTCGCTGTAGATCACCTGACGGTATGTCGCATCGGTGGCCGTGCGCCGCAGCCGGTGGTCGCCGGAGATGCGCGAGGGCTGCGGGAACTCCTGGTCGATGGCGGTGAGGAAGTCCGTGCCGTCGGCCGTGAGCCCGGCCAGCGGGCCCGGAAGGGCGGCGATCCGGCCCGCGTACGTGATCCGGGGAGCGTCGCCGCCGATCGACGAGCCCGGCTCCATGCGGTGCGCGGCGAGGACGTACAGGCCCAGGGACTGCGGTGTCCGGGCGAGCCGGGACAGCCGCATCGGGTACACCGGTTCGTCGCTGGCGAAGGTGAGGTGGAGCGGGTCCAGGGTGCCGCCGAGGGGGGCGTCGTCCTGCTCGGGGGCGAGCCGGATCGCCACGTACTCCCAGCCCTGGTCGACGTAGGGCTGCAGTGCCTTGTCGAGCCGTGCGGGGAGCGAGAAGCCGTTCTCGGCGAGCCAGTCGCCGAGGGCGCCGGAGTCGGTGGCGGTCAGGCGGGCCACGTCGAAGGGGCCCAGGCGTTCGCGGCCGACGACGTCCACGGAGGGCGCCGTCGCGCCGGCCCGCGGGGCGTCGGCCGTGTCCCCGTCACCGGCGAAGGGCCAGTCGCCGGAGTCCGGCCAGAAGTGGTGGCGTGTGCGGTGCTCGGGCGCGACGGCGTCGTCGAGCAGGCCGAACAGCTCGCTGTCTCCCAGCTTCACGGTGGCCCGGTGCGGGACCGGCATGATCCATGCGGCCTTGCGGGAGTCCCCGGTGACCGTCAGGCGCATCACGATCTGTTCCTGACGGCCGTCGAAGCGGACCACGGACATCTCGCGGTCCACCGTGACGTGCCGTTGCGCGTCCGGCACCATGGCGCCGCATCCGCAGGCGTACGCCGGTGCCACCAGCGATCCCAGCTGGAGCCCCAGCAGGGCCAGGACGACGACCAGCAGCCGTCCCCGTACGAAACTCGACCGACCCGCGCGCATGTCCCCCGTGGTCCTTCCGTCGTGCCGTCGGAACAGGGACTCAGACGGCGTCGCGGAGGCCGCGGTTCCACGGCGACGGGCGCCGGTGCCGGGCTGTGACCCGGCGCCGGCGCCCGTGGCGGCCTGGCGGTTCGTGCTCCGCGTCCGCGTCAGCGGTCGGCGGGCTCCACGGACGGCGCGGAACCCGGCAGCGGACGCCCGGCGGACTCGGACATGAACCAGACCGCGACGCCTCCGATCACGGCGGCGGCCATCATGTAGTAGGCGGGCATCATCATGTTGCCGGTCGCCCCGATGAGGGCCGTGACCACCAGCGGGGTGGTGCCGCCGAACATCGACACGGAGATGTTGAAGCCGATGGACAGCGAGCCGTAGCGGACCTTCGTCGGGAAGAGCGCGGGCAGCGCCGCGGGCATCGCCGCGGTGAAGCAGACCAGCAGCAGGCCGAGAGCGGCCATGCCGAGAGCGACGGCGAGCAGGCTGCCCTGACGGATCAGCAGCAGCGCGGGGACCGACAGGGCCAGGAACCCGGCACAGCCCGCGAAGATCAACGGGCGGCGGCCGATCCGGTCGGTCAGCGCGCCCGCGAAGGGCTGCACGACCATCATCAGCACCATCACGCCGAGGACGACGAGCAGACCGTGCGTCTCGTCGTACTTGAGCTCACTGGTCAGGTAGCTCGGCATGTACGACAGCAGCATGTAGTCGGTGACGTTGAAGACCAGGACCAGGCCCATGCACAGCAGCAGCGCACGCCACTGGCCGGCGACCATCTCGCGCAGCCGCACCTTGGGGCGCGACTTCTCCGCCTTCTCGACCTCGGCGGCGAACGCCGGGGTCTCCTCCAGGCGCATCCGCAGGTAGAGGCCGATGATGCCCATCGGGCCCGCGATCAGGAACGGCACACGCCAGCCCCAGGACAGCAGGGCGTCGTCGGAGAGCAGGGCGGTCATCAGCGTGACCAGGCCCGCACCGCCGATGTAGCCGGCCAGCGTGCCGAACTCCAGCCAGCTGCCGAAGAAGCCGCGCTTCTTGTCGGGCGCGTACTCGGCGATGAAGGTCGTGGCGCCCGCGTACTCGCCGCCGGTGGAGAAGCCCTGGACGAGACGGGCGGCGAGCAGCAGGATCGGTGCGCCGACGCCGATCGTCGCGTACGAGGGGATCAGGCCGATCGCGAAGGTGCCCGCCGCCATCATGATCATGGTGAACGCGAGGATCTTCTGGCGGCCGACGCGGTCGCCGAGCGGTCCGAAGACCATGCCGCCGAGCGGGCGGACGAGGAAGGCCGCGGCGAAGGCGCCGAAGGTGGACAACAGTTGCGCGGTCGGGTTGCCGGACGGGAAGAAGACCTTGCCCAGGGTCACCGCGATGTAGCTGTAGACACCGAAGTCGAACCACTCCATGGCGTTGCCGAGCGCTGCCGCCTTCACGGCGCGCTTGACCAGCGCCGGGTCGGTGACGGTGATCTCCGGGGGAGCGGCGGCAGGCGCGGAGCCGGCGGCGCGCGGCGCGCGGATGGTGGGGGCTACGGGCGTGGCGGTCGGCAAGGGCCTTCCTTCCGTCGGGGACAGGGACACGGTTCGCGCGGTGGCGGACCTGGCCCACCCGGAGGCGGACCCCGGCCCGCTCGTCGGCGGACCCGGCCCGCACGGGGCGGACCGCGGCCCGCCGGGCGGCGGGACTCGGCCACCCGGGGGCGGACCCGGCCCACCCGCAAGCGGGCCGAAAAGCGACCATAGGGGCACTCGGTGCCATTACGTGGAGTGGCCGGCCTGCCGCGCAGTGCACATAAATGCCGCGTACGCAGGGGCGACGAAGAGATCGACAAGCGCCTCCGGGGCCGCCGCCTGTGATCTTTGTCGCGGGCCGGGGAGGGAACCGGACCGCCCGCACACGGTCGTCTTCCGGACAAAAGGAGGGAGGCCATCAGGTGAAGCGGGGGTTGCCTGCGTCTTCCGACGGGGGCAGTGCGAGCCTCATAGGGTCCCGAAAGGGACAGATGTACGAGACAGACAGGCACACGCGGGACGGATGGGGCGGGAGGGCCGACGGAGCGTGGGGAACGCGGAGCACGGCGGACGAGCAGGTAATGCCCTCGGGGCACAAGTCGCAGGGACGACGGGAGAGAGACTGCGCGCCGCCCGCGTCGGGCTGTGGGCGATCACCGCCATCCTCGCGGTGAGACAGGTGGCCGCCGTCCTCAGCGCCCCCAGCACGGACCGGCTGACCGACCTGGAGACCTGGGTCGGACCCGACGGCGTCCTGCACGTGAAGGGCTCCTTGTACGACTCGACGCAGTTCACCGGCACACCCTTCGCCGGACTCGTCCTCAAACCCCTCACGCGCGCGGCCGAGCAGGCCCTCGGCTGGGGCTGGACCTTCGGCACACTGCTGCTCGTCGTCGCGCTCGGCGTGGTCGCCGCCCGCGCCCTGCCGCAGCCGGTGAGCCGCCGCACCTCGCTGCTCGCCGCGCCGGTCGCGATCAGCCTGCTGATGCTGTCGCTGCCCGTCCGCAACGCCCTCTACCTCGGCCAGACCAGCATCATCCCGGTGCTGCTCGTCCTGCTCGGCTGCTTCGCCGTCCGCGGGGAGCGCGCCGCCGGCGCCCTGATAGGTCTCGCCGCGGCCCTCCAGCCGACCGTCCTGCTCTTCGCGCCGTTGCTCTGGTTCACCGGCCGCCGCCGCGCCGCCGCGTCCACCGGGCTCACCTTCGGGGGCCTCACCCTGCTCGCCTGGGCCGCGCTGCCGCACGACTCGAACACCTACTGGGTGCACCACTTCGCGGGTGTCGGACTCGGCGACCAGGCGGACGACCTGGCCAACCAGTCCCTGCACGGCGCACTGCTGCGGCTCGGCCTGACCGGCCCGCCGGAGAGAGGACTGTTCCTCTTCTTCGGGGCGGCCGTCGCCGTCCTCGGACTGCGCCGCGCCGTGCGCTACGCGAGGGACGGCCAGCTGCTGCTCGCCGTGGCGGTCACCGGCTGCGTCGCCGTCGCCGTGTCGCCCACCAGCTGGCAGCACCAGCTGCTGTGGGTGCTGCTGGCGGTGGTCGGCCGGGTCGGCAGGAAGACCTCGGACCGCTACATGTGGCCCGTCGCCGTCGTCCTCGTCATGACGCTGCCCGCGAAGATGATGCTGCCGAACATGGCGTCGCTCTACCCGCTGCGCGACAACGTGGTGCTGCTCGCCGCGCTCGCCGCGGCCACCGTCGTCCCGTTCCTGTCGCGCACCTCGGAGCACTACCGGGCACCGGTCCCCACCGACTACGCGCGGCCCGTGCCCACCCGCTTCCGGCGGGTGCCGCTGCTGCCGTTCCCCGGCCGGGTCCTGACCCGCCCGAACCTGCTCCTCGAACTGCTCCTGATCCGCGTCGGCTACTCCGCCTACCAGCAGGTCCGGCTCGCCGCGACCGGCGGCACCAACTCGGGCGGCCGGGCCACCGCGGAGCACCACGGCGACCAGATCCTGGCCGTCGAGCGGTTCCTGCACATCGACATCGAGCACTGGGCCAACCACGCGGTGGTCGAGGTCGGCTTCCTGCGGGACTTCTTCGACTTCTACTACGAGTCGTTCCACTTCGTCGTCCCGCTCACCGTCCTCGGTGTCCTCTACGCCCGCAGGCCCGCCGACTACCGCTGGGCGCGCTCGGCGCTCGGCCTCGCCACCCTGCTCGCCCTGGTCGGCTTCTGGCTCTACCCGCTCGCCCCGCCACGCCTGATGCCGGGCCTCGGCGTCATCGACACGGTGCACGGCGTGCAGGACTTCTCCCAGCCGGACTACGGCACGCTGACCGCGCTCACCAACCAGTACGCGGCGATGCCCTCGCTGCACTTCGGCTGGTCCCTGTGGTGCGGGCTCGTCATCGCGATCCTGGCGCCCAAGTGGTGGATGAAGGCACTGGGCCTGCTGCACCCGCTCTTCACGGTCTCCGCGATCGTGGCGACCGGCAACCACTGGGTGCTGGACGCGGTGGGCGGCGCGGCCGTCGTCGCGGCGGGCTTCGGCCTGACCTACCTGCTCCAGGGGCCGCGGCCCCGGACGCCGGGCAGGCCCGCGGAGGTCAGCACGAAGGAGCCCGCCCTGGCGGCGGGCCGTACTCCGAACTGATCCGGTACTCGCCCGGCTCGGACACCGTCAACCGCGTGAACTCGCCCTCCTTCGCCAGGCAGCCGCCCTCGGCGCGCAGCCAGGGCGAGTACGCGATCCGCACGGTGACCGGGCCGGGCCTCGGTATCCGTACCTCGACGTCGGCGGCGGAGCTGCGCAGCACCGAGGCGGGGGCCGACACCAGCGGCACCGCGTCGCGCACCCGGAACACCCGCCAGTGCGCGTCGCTCCACACCGGCTCCAGCCACGCGGGCCGTTCGCGCACCAGGCGCGCCTCGTCCCGCGCGTACCCGTCCGGTGTGCCCGAGGACAGCACGACGTAGCCGACCGCCCACCGGTCCAGCCAGGCGCGGTAGGACGCCTCGGAGAAGGTGCCGTCGTAGAAGAGCCGCCCGCGCTCCATGTCCAGCTGGCGGTTCCAGCCGCGCGCCAGGTTCACGTGCGGGGCGAGCGCGGTGGCCTCGCGGTGGTTGCGGGCCGGGACCGCCTCGACCCGGCCGCGGTCGGCGCCCAGCCGCTCCAGCGCCCCGATCACGCCCTGCGTGTCGGCGGCCCAGGCGGGGACGGCCGTCGAGACCACCAGGTCGTCGGCGGTCTTCTTGCCGACCCAGGCGACGGAGAACACCAGCGCCACGACCAGCAGGGCGCGCCGCAGCCTCTTCAGCCGGGAGGCGGCGAGCAGCGCGGCCAGCAGCACGGCGGGTGCGAACAGTTCCGCGAACCGCTCGACGTTCGTGCCGACGGGCGAGGCGACCAGGTACGTGAGGACGGTGCCGGCCGCGTAGACGACACCGCTCCACCGGGCCACCCGCCAGCCGCGCGGGGCCAGCGCGGCCACCGCGAGCCCGAGGGCCACGGGCGGCCAGACGCGGGCCGGCGGCATCAACTGCTCGCCGGTGAAGGGGAACAGCGCGGTGGTCGCGCCGACCACGACGCACGGCGGCAGCAGCAGGACGCAGGCCCGCACCCGGTCGCGTTCCGCGAGATACGCGGCTCCCAGCACCGCCAGGAAGAGTCCGGCCACCGGGCTCGCGGCCGTCGCGAGAGCCGCGTAACCGGCCGCGAGCGGCCCGCGCCGTTCGCCGGTCAGCAGCACGCAGGCCGCGAGCCCGAAGGCGACGCCGAGGGCGAAGGTCGTCCGCCCCGAGGCGACGTTGCACCACAGCGCGAGTGAGGCGAGCAGGGCCGGGCCTAGCGGCCGCCGGACACCCGCGCGTCCGATCAGCACGGCGGCCAGCCAGGACGCGGCCAGTCCGGAGGCCACGGTCACCGTGCGCACACCGAGCGCGGCCATCAGGTACGGAGACACCAGGCTGTAGTCGGCGGTGTGCATCCCGCCGTACCAGAACAGGTTGTACGCCGATCCGCCGTGCCGGGCGGCGAATCCGGCCCAGGCCTCCTGGGCCGCCAGATCGCCGCCGCCGGTGGCGAGGAACACCCACCACACCGCGTACAGCGGGAGCATGGGCACGGTGGCCGGCAACGGCAGCCGGTGGCGGCGCCCGAACGCCCGGAGGGACCGTCCTCGGCGCGCGGTCGCACGGTCCGGCCGGACGGGGATCAGGGCGGTCGGTTCGGCAGGGACCACGGCTCGGCGATTCCGTTCGAAGTCTTCGAAGGTGTGGGTGTGCTGTGCCACGAGGGAAGACGCGAAACGGACCGGGCGCGTTCATCGGGGACGCGCGGGAAGCCCTGCCCCGCGCCCGGGTGCCCGGCTCAAGGGGCGGAGCACTCGAACCACACGGTCTTGCCGCCGCCCGGCTCGGGATCCACCCCCCACTTGTCGACCACCGCGTCGAGCAGGACGAGCCCGCGGCCGTTCTCCGCCTCCGGCCGCAACCCGGTCCGGGCGGCGGGCAGTTGCGGGTGACCGTCGGTGACCTCCGCCCGCACGCCGGCCGCCAGCCGCAGCAGCACCACCACGCAACGGCGGTCGGGGACATGGCGTACGACGTTGGCGAGCAGTTCGGTGAGCGCCAGCTCCACGGCGTCCGCCGCCTCGGCCAGTTCCCATTCCTCCAGGCACGAGCGGGCGATCCGGCGGATGTGCCGGGCCGAGTGCTCGCCCGCCGTGAGACGGATGCGGTACTGGGCGGGACGGGGGCCCAGCAGCGTGGGGGGAAAGTATTCGTTCACCCTTCGAGGCTGGCCTCGCGCGACTACTCTGGGCTACCGAACGGATGCAACTGGTACCGCTGTTGGCCGAGCCGTACGAGAAGGGGCCGTGCGTGACCCACATCAGCGCCCTCGACCCGGGTGCCTCGCCGCTCGACTACTACGGCTTCGAACTGCGCCGCCATCGCGAGGCCGCGGGGCTCACACAGAAGCAGCTCGGGGACATCGTCAACTACACCGGTTCGCTGGTCGGCCAGATCGAGACGGCCCGCAAACTGCCCACACCCGAGTTCAGCGAACGGGTGGACGCGGCGCTGGGGACGGGCGGGTTGTTGTCGCGGTTGGTGGGGCTGGTGTTGCGGAGTCATGTACCCGCCTGGTTCCAACAAGTTGCCGAGTTGGAGGTGCGGGCTACGGAGATCTGCACGTTCCAGATGGGCCTGGTCCACGGCTTGCTCCAGACCGACGCCTACGTGCGGGCCACACTCGGTGCGCTCGACCGCAGGGACCTCGACGACCGCACCGCCGTACGGCTGGCGCGCCAGCGCATCTTTGAAGCGGGCGAACCGCCGGTCTTCTGGATGGTCCTCAGCGAGGCCGCTCTCTACCAGGAGATCGGTGGACCGGACACCATGCGGGGCCAACTGGCGCACTTGTTGGCGTCGGAGCACGATCCCCGGGTCAACATCCAGGTGTTGCCCTTCAGGGCTGGTGCGCACGCGGGGCTTACCGGCTCGTTCACTCTCTATCGCTTCGACACCGACCCCGCCATCGTCTACACAGAGAGTTACGGCAGCGGCCATCCGACCGCGAACCCGGCCACGGTCAGGGACTGTTCGCTCCGTTACGATCATCTTCAAGCCGCCGCGCTCTCCCTCAGGGACTCGGCGGGGCTGATCCGGCGCGTGATGGAGGAACGCTATGGCGAGCAACGCGGATCCGGCAGGGGCCCAGTGGCGCAAGTCGAGCTATAGCAGTGACCAAGGCGGCGAGTGCGTCGAATGCGCCCCCACCGGCCCCCTCGCCTGGCGCAAGGCCTCGTACAGCAGCGACCAGGGCGGCGACTGCGTGGAGGTCGCCCAAACCCCCCAAGCCACCGTCGCCGTACGCGATTCGAAGAACCCGGCGGGCCCGGCACTCGCCTTCGGGCCCGCCGCGTTCACCGGCTTCGTCGCCTGGGCGGCTACAGCCGCTGGATGATCGTCCCGGTGGCCAGTCCGCCGCCGGCGCACATCGTGATCAGCGCGAACTCCTTGTCCGTACGCTCCAGTTCGTGGAGCGCGGTGGTGATCAGGCGGGCCCCGGTCGCCCCCACCGGGTGACCCAGCGCGATCGCGCCGCCGTTCACGTTGACCTTCTCCAGGTCCTGCTCGAAGACCTGGGCCCAGCTCAGCACCACGGACGCGAAGGCCTCGTTGATCTCGACGAGGTCGATGTCCTTCAGGGACATCCCCGCCTTGCCCAGCACCGCGCGCGTCGCGTCGATCGGGCCGTCGAGGTGGAAGTGCGGGTCGGAGCCCACGAGTGCCTGGGCGACGATCCGCGCCCGCGGCTTCAGCTTCAGGGCGCGCGCCATCCGCTTCGACGCCCACAGGATGGCGGCGGCGCCGTCGGAGATCTGCGAGGAGTTGCCCGCCGTGTGGACCGCGGTCGGCATGACCGGCTTCAGGCGGGCCAGCGCGTCCATGGAGGTGTCCCGCAGTCCCTCGTCCCGGTCGACGAGGCGCCACATGCCCTGTCCGGCGCGCTGCTCCTCCTCGGTGGTCGGCACCTGGACCGCGAACGTCTCGCGCTTGAAGCGCTCCTCGGACCAGGCGATCGCCGCCCGCTCCTGCGAGATGAGGCCGAGCGAGTCGACGTTCTCGCGGGTCAGGCCGCGGTGGCGGGCGATGCGCTCCGCCGCCTCGAACTGGTTGGGCAGGTCCACGTTCCACTCGTCGGGGAACGGCTTGCCCGGACCGTGCTTGGAGCCGGAGCCCAGCGGCACCCGCGACATCGCCTCGATGCCGCAGCTGATGCCGACGTCGATGACGCCCGCCGCGACCATGTTGGCCACCATGTGCGAGGCCTGCTGCGAGGAGCCGCACTGGCAGTCGACGGTCGTCGCCGCCGTCTCGTAGGGCAGGCCCATCGTCAGCCATGCCGTGCGGGCGGGGTTCATCGACTGCTCGCCGGCGTGCGTCACCGTGCCGCCGACGATCTGTTCGACGCAGTCGGCGTGGATGCCGGTGCGGCCCAGGATCTCCCGGTAGGTCTCGCCCAGGAGGTAGGCGGGGTGCAGATTGGCGAGCGCGCCACCGCGCTTGCCGATGGGGGTGCGTACAGCTTCGACGATCACGGGTTCGGCGGCCATTGGGGGTGGGTCCTCTCCTCCGTTACCCGCGCGGCGCGGGCGTCCCGGCCCACCCGCCACGCAGAACTAGTACGCGTTCTAGTTCTGTGTGCAGTCTGCTGACATCGCGTCCACAACCGCAAGGGTCGTGCAGCCTCGGAAGTCGCGATCTGCACGAATCCCGCACGCAATTGGGGATGCCGCGCCTCTTGCGAGTTGTGGAACCCGTTACTACCTTCACGGCAATTCCTGATGGACCGTCAGATGGCTGGAGTGAGTTGCCGATGCCCTGTCCAGCGCTCCCCGACGGGTTCGACTTCACCGACCCCGATCTGCTGCGCGACCGTGTGCCCCTGCCGGAGTTCGCCGAGCTGCGCCGCGTCGAACCGGTCCACTGGGTGGCCCAGCCGTCCAATCTCGCCGGTTTCCAGGACGAGGGCTACTGGGCTGTCACCCGGCACGCGGACGTCAAGTACGTCTCCACCCACCCGGAGATCTTCTCCTCCACCGTCAACACGGCCATCATCCGGTTCAACGAGCACATCGAGCGCGACGCCATCGACGCCCAGCGGCTCATCCTGCTCAACATGGACCCGCCCGAGCACACCCGCGTCCGGCAGATCGTGCAGCGCGTCTTCACCCCGCGCGCCATCCGTGCGCTGGAGGACACCCTGCGCACCCGCGCCCGCGCGATCGTCGAGACCGCCCGCGCCCACTCCGGTTCCTTCGACTTCGTCACCCAGGTCGCCTGCGAACTGCCCCTCCAGGCGATAGCCGAGCTGATCGGCGTCCCGCAGGACGACCGCGCCAAGATCTTCGACTGGTCCAACAAGATGATCGCGTACGACGACCCGGAGTACGCCATCACCGAGGAGGTCGGCGCCGAGTCGGCCACCGAACTCATCGCCTACGCCATGAACATGGCCGCCGACCGCAAGCAGTGCCCGGCCAAGGACATCGTCACCACGCTCGTCGCCGCCGAGGACGAGGGCAACCTCGCCTCCGACGAGTTCGGCTTCTTCGTGCTGATGCTCTCCGTCGCCGGCAACGAGACCACCCGCAACGCCATCACCCACGGCATGCACGCCTTCCTCACCCACCCCGAGCAGTGGGAGCTGTACAAGAGGGAGCGCCCGGCCACGGCCGCCGAGGAGATCGTCCGCTGGGCCACCCCCGTCGTCTCCTTCCAGCGCACCGCCACCCAGGACACCGAACTCGGCGGCAAGCGGATCAAGAAGGGCGACCGCGTCGGCATCTTCTACTCCTCCGCCAACCACGACCCCGACGTCTTCGACCACCCGGACGTCTTCGACGTCACCCGCGACCCCAACCCGCACCTCGGCTTCGGCGGAGGCGGCCCGCACTACTGCCTGGGCAAGTCCCTGGCCGTCCTGGAGATCGACCTCATCTTCAACGCCATCGCCGACGCCATGCCCGACCTCCGGCTCACCGGCGACCCGCGCCGGCTGCGCTCCGCCTGGATCAACGGCGTCAAGGAACTCCAGGTCAGCCACCGCTGAGCGACGCGGTCACACGCTCGGGCCGACGGACTCCCGGTGCCGTCGGCCCGTCCCGCGGGAGGCAGGGGCATCCCCCCTACGCCCCGCCCCTGCCTCCCGCGGGGCGCCCACGCGAACGTGTCCCGTCCGCCGTCACTCGCGACCCGACGCCGTCACCGCCAGCACCCCGGACAGCAGCGCCGCGACCAGCAGCGGCAGTCCCAGGCCGTGGTGCAGCACCAGCCACGCGCCGAGCACCGCGCCCGCCAGCATCGCGACGACCGAGGCCGTACGGCGGGGGGAACGGCTGCCCTGCCCGCCGCCCAGCCGCGAGTCGGCGGCCAGGCCCGTGAGCGTCATCGTCAGCACGGTGGTCGTCAGATCCGGTACGCCCAGCTTGCGGACGGTCGCGTTGCGCAGGCCCATCGCGAAGGCCGTCACGGCGATCAGCGTGTACACGGTGCCCGTCCTGCCGGGCGCGAGGTGGGCCACCAGCGCCGTCGCGCCGACCAGGAGCGCCTCCGCGCAGAGGATGATCCGCACCCAGGTGCGGCGGGAGCCCGTGCCCAGCCGCCGTCCGGAGCGCCCGCCCGCCACCGCCCCCACCAGGAACGATCCCAGGGACACCAGCGAGTGCGTGGTGGAGAAGCCCGGCGCGCCCGCGGCGGCGAAGCCGAGGACCACCACATTGCCGGTCATGTTCGCGGTGAAGACGTGCCCGAGCCCCAGATAGCTCACCGCGTCGACGATCCCGCTGACGACCGTGAGTCCCAGCAGCACCCCCACCAGCCGCAGTCCGCGCCCCTCCCGGTCGTGCGGCTTCTGCGTCTCCGTGGTCATCGGGCCTCCGGTCAGCGGGACGGGCGTGGTGGACCCAGGTCCACCACGGACGCGGGGGATCGTCGGATGTCGACGCCCGGCGCGCGTCCGTAGCGTCGACCCCATGAGCGATAACACGCGCAGGAACGCCGGATCCACACGAACACGCCGCCATAGGCGCACCCGGCGGGCGATCGCCGCCGGTGCGGCGCTGCTGCTCGCCGGGCTCGCCGCGGCACCGGCGGCCGTGGCGGCCGACCGCCGGGACCCGGCCCCGCGCGGCACCCTCGTCTCCGTCGTACCGGTCGCCTCGCACGACGCCGACGCGGTGCGGAGGTTCCTGGCCGAACGGGAGACGGCCACGGACCCCGTGCGGTACGGCGTGCGGTCGTACCGCCTCACCTACCGGACCGTCGATCCGCACGGCGCACCGACCCTCGCCACCGGCCTGCTCACCCTGCCGACCGGAGGAAGGCACCGGCTCGACCTCGTCTCCGACACGCACGGCACGATGGTCGCCCGCGCCTACGCGCCCTCCGTCGGAGAGGACTTCGGCCGCGTCCCGTCCTATCTGCACGCCGGCGCCGGCCGTGCGGTGGCCGCGCCCGACTATCTGGGACTGGGCGAGGGCCCCGGCCGCCACCCCTACATGGACACCCGGTCCTCGGTGACCGCCTCGGTCGACATGCTGCGCGCTGCCCGCACCGCCGCGGACCGGCTGGGCCGGCCGCTGACCGGAGACGTCTACGCGACCGGCTTCTCCCAGGGCGGACAGGTGGCGATGGCCCTCGGAAAGACCCTGCAGAACGGCGCGGACGGTCACTTCCGGCTGAAGGCCCTCGCCCCGGTGAGCGGACCGTACGACCTGGCGGGGGAGGAGATCCCGGCCCTGTTCGACGGGCGGGTCAACGACACGAGCGGTGTCCTCTACACCTCGTACTGGCTGGTCGCGCAGAACCGGCTGCACCCGCTCTACAAGGACCCCGCCGAGGCCTTCCGCGAGCCGTACGCGAGCCGGGTCGAGGGGCTCTACGACGGGGCGCACGAGGAGGAGGACATCCTCGGCGCGCTGCCGCCGACCGTGGGGGAGATGCTGACGCCGGCCTTCGCCGAGCGGATGCGGCATCCCTCCGGCGCGCTGCTGGACGCGATGCGTGGCGCGGACCACACCTGCGACTGGAAGCCGCGGGTGCCCGTGCGCCTGTACGCGGGGGCGGCCGACACCGACGTGCCGATCGCGAACGCGCGCAGCTGTGCCCGGCAGCTAGCCGGGCACGGGAAGCGGGCGGAACTCGTCGACCAGGGAGACGTGGACCACTTCGGGTCGTTCGCGGTGTCGGCGCCACAGGTGGTGCGGTTCTTCGACTCCGTCAGCGGTGAGTGAGACCGGTGCCGTCGGCGGCCGGGGTCCTCAGGGCCGCCGGACGGTGTGACGGCATGG
This sequence comes from Streptomyces siamensis, assembly GCF_039543605.1. NCBI lineage: Bacteria > Bacillati > Actinomycetota > Actinomycetes > Kitasatosporales > Streptomycetaceae > Streptomyces > Streptomyces siamensis. The sequence continues at coordinate 967,663 of NZ_BAABKB010000002.1, forward strand.
CGAAGGCGGCGGCCCCGGGGATCGTGGGACCGCCGCCTTCGCGTACAAGGGGTGAGGCTCGGGCTGATCAGTACCAGCCGTTGGCCTGCCAGAAGCTCCAGGCGTCCACGGGGCTGCCGTAGCGGGAGTTCATGTAGTCCAGACCCCACTTGATCTGGGTCTTGGGGTTGGTCTTCCAGTCGGCGCCGGCCGACGCCATCTTCGAGCCGGGCAGGGCCTGGACCAGGCCGTACGCGCCGGAGGACGCGTTCGTGGCGCTGGCGTTCCAGCCGCTCTCGTGCTCGACGATCTTGCTGAAGGCGTTGAACTGCGCGGCGTCCGGGATCATCTGGTGCGCGATCGCCTGAGCGGAGGAGGTCGAGGTGGGCGCGGCAGCCTGGGCGGGGGCCGCGGCCAGCACCATGCCGGTCGTGGCGGCGGCCACGGCGGCACCGGCGAGGGCCTTCTTCGGGGAGGTGACGGCACGGCGGATGAAGGAGACGGACACGGAGAACCTTTTTCTTCGGGGACATGGGGTCGCACGCTGTCCGTTGCCACGCGGTGCGCAGGTCCGGCATACGTCGGCGCCGCGGCCCGGGTGGGCTCGTCGGCGCCTGGCGACGACTCCAGAGAAACAGCCTCGAAGCGCGTCCGCAATGACCCCTTTTACTAGTGGTGGTCGCATCCACGAGGAAAGTCCCTCGTGTGACCTGGCTCTCAAACCGCAGGTCAGGGGCCCTAATGGCGTGGACATGGCGTCCGGTTTGTCCTACTACCTCCGTTAGGATGTGACTTAGGCCCTGTGGGGTGCTTCACCCCGGAACTGGCACAGGGTGCGCGACCGCCCGCACCCTGTCACCGGGCGGTGTGACCTGGGCCGCACCTCAGCGCGGTTCGAATGTGACCGGCGCCTCGAACGCGGCCCGGCGCGTGGCCCTGCGCAGCGCCCTGAGGAGCGTCGCGCCCAGCGCGAGGGTCAGGACGACCGTGACGACCGCCCGGCCCAGGTCCCAGCCGAGGGAGGTGGCCAGGCAGTACGCCAGGAACCGGGCCAGGTTCCCGGGCAGGCCGCGGTCCGGGTCGTAGGCGACGTCCGAGGCCAGCGCGTCCATGAAGGGCCACCCGGCCAGATTCATGACCGTGCCGTACGCGAACGCGGCCAGGAACCCGTACGCCGCGAGCATCGCCAGCTCCGCACGCCCGCGCAGCCGGTCGGGGCCCGGCAGCAGGCCCGCGCCCATCGTGAACCAGCCCATCGACAGCATCTGGAACGGCATCCACGGCCCGACCCCGCCCGTGAGCAGCGCCGACGCGAACATCGTCACGGAGCCGAGCACGAAGCCGAACCCCGGCCCGAGCACCCGCCCGCTCAACACCATCAGGAAGAACATCGGCTCGATGCCCGCGGTGCCCGCCCCGACCGGACGCAGGGCCGCGCCCGTCGCCGCCAGTACGCCCAGCATCGCCACGGCCTTCGGGCCGAGGCCCGACTCCGAGATCGTCGCGGCCACCACGGCGACCAGCAGCACCAGCAGCCCCGCGAACAGCCAGGGCGCGTCCTGCGCGTGCGCGCCGACCTGAGAACCGGGCCCCGCGATCAGCGGCCAGAGGAATCCGGCGGCACCGGTGGCGCTCACCAGGACGAGCGCGGCCACCGAGCGGGGCCCGAGGCGCACGGCCCGCGCCTGGCGCTGGAGCGGGGCGGGACGGGGAGCGGCGGGGCCGGTCACGACAGGGCCTCCCGGACCTGGGCGACGGTGAGCCAGGGCAGCGGGGCGAGCACCTTGCCGACCTGCGGCGCGAACGAGGGCGAGGCCACGACGACCTCCGCGGTGGGGCCGTCCGCGACGACCTCGCCGTCCGCCAGGATGACGACACGGTGGGCGAGCTCCGCGGCCAGCTCCACGTCGTGCGTGGCCAGCACGATGGCGTGCCCCTCGGCCGCCAGGCCGCGCAGCACTCTCACCAGCCGGGCCTTGGCCGCGTAGTCCAGGCCGCGGGTCGGCTCGTCGAGCAGCAGCAGCGGAGGACGCGCCGTCAGGACGACGGCCAGCGCGAGCGCCAGCCGCTGCCCCTCCGACAGATCCCGGGGATGCGTGTCGTCCCCGATGCCCGGCAGCAGCTCCGACACCAGCGCCCGGCAGGTCCCGGCCGCGGCCCCGGCGTCCTCGTCGGCCGCCGCACACTCGGCGGCCACCGTGTCCGCGTAGAGCAGGTCCCTCGGCTCCTGCGGCACGAGACCCACCCGCCGTACGAGGTCACGGGGCGCCGTGCGGTGCGGCACCGCACCGCCGACCAGGACCGAACCGGCCGCCGGCGCGACGAGCCCGACCAGTGCCCCGAGAAGCGTGGACTTTCCCGCGCCGTTCCGGCCCATGAGGGCGATCGTCTCGCCGGGCGCGGCGGTCAGACCGACCCGGCGCAGCGCCTCGATGCGCCCGCGCCGCACGGCCAGCGACTCCACGACGGCCGGCCGGTCCCCCGGGGGCGCCGCCGGGGTGCCGGGGGTGCCGCGGCGCAGGAACCGTGCCAGCGCGGAGACGGGTCGCATGCCCCGCGGCCCGGCCTCCCGCCGCCGTTCGGCTCCGGCCCTCCGGCCGGTCTCGTCCCGCTGCACCGGTACGTCCGGCCGGCCGGTCTCGTCCTGCTGTGCCGGTACGTCCGGCCGGCCGGTCTCGTCCTGCTGTGCCGTCACGTCCTGCCGGCCGGCCTCATCCTGTTGAGCCGTCCCGCCTCGCGCCCCTTCTCGCGGTGCCGGCGCGCCGAGCTGTGCCCGGCCGGCGCCGCCCGGTGCCTGCGCGAGCCGTTCGCGCAGGTCGCCCGCCCTGCGCCGGGCGTCGCGGACCGTCAATGGGAGCGGGGACCAGCCGGCCAGCCGGCCGAGCTCCACCACCGGCGGACACACCGGGGACACCGCCATCACCTCCGCGGGGGTGCCGAGGACCGGCGCCGCGCCCGGGGAGGGAAGGAGGACGAGCCGGTCCGCGTACTGCACGACGCGCTCCAGCCGGTGCTCGGCCATGAGCACCGTCGTACCGAGGTCGTGCACCAGGCGCTGGAGCACCGCGAGGACCTCCTCGGCGGCGGCCGGGTCGAGTGCCGACGTGGGTTCGTCGAGGACCAGGACGCTCGGGTGCGGGGTGAGGACCGAGCCGATGGCCACGCGCTGCTGCTGGCCGCCGGACAGGGTCGAGATCGCCCGGTCGCGCAGATCCGTCAGGGACAGCAGGTCGAGGGTCTCCTCCACCCGGCGGCGCATCACGTCCGGGGCGAGCCCCAGCGACTCCATGCCGTAGGCGAGTTCGTCCTCCACCGTGTCCGTCACGAAGTGGGACAACGGGTCCTGGCCCACCGTGCCCACCACGTCCGCGAGCTCGCGCGGCTTGTGCGTGCGGGTGTCCCGCCCGGCGACCGTGACCCGGCCGCGCAGCGTGCCGCCCGTGAAGTGCGGGACGAGCCCGCTCACCGCGCCGAGCACCGTCGACTTGCCGACCCCGGACGGGCCGACCAGCAGCACCAGCTCACCCTCCGGCACCTCGAAGTCCACGCCCCGGACGGTGGGCCCGGCCGCCCCCTCGTAGGTCACCGAGACGTCCTCGAAACGGATCATGGGGCTTCCTTGGGGATCGGAGCGACGAACGCGGGGAGAAGACCGAGCAGCACGGCCGCCGCCGGCCACAGCGGGAGGGCGGGGGCCACCAGCGGGACGACACCGGGACGCAGCGCCGCCGGATCGTACGAGGCCGCGGCGGTCATCAGCGCGGCCACCGCCACGCCCGAGCCGGCGACCAGCCAGGCCCGCACACCCCATTCGTCCGGCCGGTACCGGGTGCGTGCCGTGCGGCGGCCGCCCAGCCACAGCCCACCGAGCGCGGCGGCGACACCGGCCGCGAGGACCGGCAGGCCGTACGTTCCCCCCTCGGCGGTCAGCAGCCCGTACGTGCCCGCGCACACCCCGAGCAGACCGCCCAGCGTCAGCACGGCCGTGGTGCGGCGGACGCCGGCCGGCACCCGCGCCGTGCGTCCGTAACCGCGTGCGTCCATGGCCGCCGCGAGAGCCACCGAACGCTCCAGTGCGCCCTCCAGGACCGGCAGCCCGACGTGCAGCAGACCGCGCAGACCGCGGTCGGGGCGGCCGCGCAGCCGCCGGGCCGCACGCAGCCGCTGAGCGTCCGCGATCAGGTTCGGCGCGAAGGTCAGCGCCACGACCACCGCCACACCCGTCTCGTACAGCGCCCCCGGCAGCGACTTCAGCAGCCGTGCGGGGTTGGCGAGCGCGTTCGCGGCGCCCACGCAGATGAGCAGCGTGGCGAGCTTCAGACCGTCGTACAGCGCGAACACCAGCCCCTCCGCGGTGACCCGGCCGCCGATGCGGACGCCCTGCGCCCAGTCGGGCAGCGGCACTTCGGGGAGCGTGACGACGAGGTGCGTGCCCGGGATCGGCGAACCGAGGAACACGGCGAAGGCGAGCCGGATCGCGAGGACCGCCATCGCCAGCTTCACGAACGCGCCGTACGAACGGGCCCAGGGCGCCGAGGTGCGCCTGGCCGCGACGACATACCCGGCCGTGCCGACGAGCAGGGCCAGCAGGAGAGGGTTGGTGGTGCGGGACGCGGCGGTGCCCAGGCCCAGGGCCCAGACCCACCAGGCCCCCGGGTGCAGGGCGTTGGCCCGGTTCGCCTCCGGCGCGACACCGCGAGGGCGCCGCGGGCCCCGGCCGGCGGCGGCGACCGGCGTCGGTCCCTGCCCGTCACCCGGCTCCCGGCCGCGCTCGAACAGGACCGACCAGCGCCCGGCCGGACGGCCGTCCGCGGCGGGCACCGCCGTCTCCTCGGTGTCGTCCCTCGTCATCGCGCCCGCTCAGCCCCGGCGTCGGCGCGCCTGCCAGACGGCCGCGCCGGCCAGGACCGCCACGGCACCCGCTCCCGCCAGCAGGCCCACCGACGGGCCGTCGTCCGACGGCTCGGAGCGGTCCTCGGACCGGGCGGAACCGGACCCGCCCTTCGCCGAGACCTGCTCGCCGCAGCCGGTGCGGGGGTAGTCGGAGATGGCGCACAGGAGAGCGTCGCTGCCGTAGCGCAGCGGCTTGGCGACCGATGCGAGGGCCTCCGCGGTCGTCGCGTCCGGGGCGACCCGGGCGCAGGCCGTGCGCGGCGCCGGCGGCGTCTCGCCGGACGGCGCGTCGGCGGGCACACCGAAGTCGACGACGAGCGCCACCCGCTTCCTGCCGGACTGCGCGGCCGTGCCGGCGCAGATCGACGCGAAGTCCTTGTCGCCGCGCGGCCGTACGGCGTCCTTCGAGTCCTCGCTCACCGCGAAGCGGAACCCCACGACATCACCGTCGGACGGCCGCGCGGTCGACGGACCCTGCGTGGCGTACGCCCACTTCCCGCCGGTCAGCTCCCAGAAGGACCAGTAGCGGTAGCCGACGGCCTGCGCCGGGGAGGTGCCGCCGAGCACCAGGAACAGCAGGGCCAGGGCGAGGGCCAGGACCGGCGCGGACGTCCGACGGCGTATCACAGCTGCTGCTTCTTGTTGCGGCCGCTGAGCAGGAAGCCGATGCCGATGCCGGCGACGAGGCCGACGCCGACGATCCACCACACGCCCAGACCCTTGTCGTCGTCCTTCTTCTTCTCGTCCGCGGCGTCCGAGTGGTCGGCCGCGGCCGCCGCCGGGCCGGTCCTGCCGAGCTGAGTGACGAGGTCCTGACCGCCGAAGTGACGCGGGTCGGTGCCCGTGGCGTGCGCGGCGAAGATCAGCTGCGCGTACGCGGCGGGACCGGCCTTCGCCGCCCAGGTGCCGGACTCCTTCTCCAGCCAGGCGAGCGGCTTCTTCGTGTCCGCGGTCCGGCCCGCGGCGGCGAGCGCGACGACGGCGTCGGCGGTGTTGCCGTAGTCCGGCTGGTCCTTCGCGCCCGGCATCGCGGACAGCAGGTAGGGCTTGGCGTCCAGGCTTCCCGCGAGGTAGGACGCGCCGTTGGCGGCGGCCCCCTGCGGCGTCAGCCCGTCGGCGTCACGGCAGGTGTCACCGCCGGAGGCCTTGCCCGCCGTCGTCACGAAGCCCTTGCCGAGCGATCCGACCACGCCCGCCGCCGAGGCGTCGGCGTTCGCCGCCAGCTTCCCCTTCTTGTCCGGCTGGAAGGCGAAGGCACCGCCGCCGTCCTCGTCGCACGGGACCGACAGCTTCACCAGGGCGTCGTAGGGCGACTTGCCGTCCTTCACCACGTCGCCGGGGTGCTGTCCGGCCGCGGCGAGCGCGCCGATCACCACGGACGTCGAGTTGGCGTCGCTCGCCCCGCCCGCGGTGTAGCCCCAGCCGCCGTCCTTGTTCTGCACGGACTTCAGCCAGCCGACCGCCTTGCCCAGCTCGCCGTCGTGCCCGCCGAGCGCGGCGAGCGCCTGCACGGCGGCGGCCGTGTTGTTCGTGTCGACCATCGTCTTGGCGTCGCACTTCGCGCTCGCGTCGGCGCGGTACGGCGCGAACGCCCCCGTCGCGCACTGCTGCCCGGTCAGCCACTTGACCGCCTTCGCGGCCGGCTCGACGCCCGCGGTGTGCTGCGCGAGCAGCGCGAGCGACTGCCGCCACACGCCGTCGTACGTGGGGTCGGCGGAACCGAAGAGGCCCGACGGGAGGGCCGGGGAGGGAGACGGGGACGCGTCGGCGGCGAAGGCGGCCGGTGCGAAGGCCGCGCCGATCACGGCGGATGCGGCCAGTACCGCTGCGCTGCGGCGAACAATCATGACTCTCCCTGCGGGGGAGCCGGGCAGCACCGGGCACGCTGGAGCATCCGGGCGGCTCCGGCTCCGTATGCCTCGACGGTGCCGGCCATCGGCGGGCTGCCGGTGGCACGAGCCGGTCACGTCCCGGACGAGGCGATCCGGCTCACCGCCCTCGGGGCGGTTCACGGTTGCGGGTCAGCGCCGGAATTGCACCGGCTTCCCCCCGTACGGGTGTGATGACGACGCGCTTACTCTACCGGCCCGTAGCAAGAGCCTGAGGGGCGCCTGTGACGGGCGCCGCCGGGGCCGCTAGGTTCGGCCCCATGCGAACGGGGAGACTGCTCGGCTCGGGACGCTCGGCGGACGTCTACGAGGTCGACGAGGCCTGGGTGCTGCGCCGCGACCGGGACGGCTGGGGCGACGCCACCGCCGAGGCAGCGGTGATGCAGCACGTGCACACGCACGGCTATCCGGTGCCCACGATCCGCGCGGCGACCCGGACCGACCTCGTCATGGAGCGGCTGACCGGGCCGACCATGCTGGGGGCGTTCGGCGAGGGACTGCTGTCCCCCGAGGAGGCCGGTCTCATCCTCGCCCGGCTGCTGCGCAAACTGCACGCGGTGCCCGCGCGGCTCTCCGCCGACCCCGCCGTCCGCGTCCTCCACCTGGACCTGCACCCCGACAACGTGATGCTCACGCCCGACGGCCCGAAGGTCATCGACTGGGCCAACGCGGAGGAGGGGCCGCCCGGGCTGGACTGGGGCATGTCCGCGGTGATCCTCGCCCAGGTCGCGGTCGGCGGCGACGCGGTCGCCGGGGTGGCCCACGAGACGCTCGCCGCCATGCTCGACGCCAACGAGGACTGCGTGACGGACGACGGCCTCGCCGGGGCCAGGGCCCGGCGCGCCGCCAACCCGACGATGAGCACGCGCGAGGTCCAACTCCTCGGCGACGCCGAGGAGTTGATCCGCGAACTGCTTCACTGAGGGCCGTCGGTGGTCCGCCGCCAGAAGTCCCGCATCAGCGGGGTGGGTGTCGGATTCTCCATGGCAACCTGGGTGAGCAGCACGGTGACGGTGCCGGTGGACGGCACCAGGTGGGCGGTGGTGCCGGTGCCGCCGACCCAGCCGTAGCGGCCCGGCACGTTCCACGGGTCGAGGGGCGCGATGTCGACCTGACCGCCGTACCCCCAGCCCTGCCCTTCCAGGAACAGCGCGCCGTCCTCGCGCTGGGCGGGCGTGAGGTGGTCGGTGGTCATCCGCCGCACCGAGTCGGCGGACAGCACCCGGCGCCCGCCCGCCGTGCCGCCGTCGAGCAGCATCCGCGCGAAGGCCAGCCAGTCGTCGGCCGTGGAGACGAGCCCGCCGGCGCCGGACGGGAAGGGGGCGCCTCCGCTCCACTGCCCGTCGGGTGTGTCGACGAGCTCCAGGCCGCCCTCGGCGGGCCGGTACGAGCTCGTGAACCGGTCCCGCTTCGCGGCCGGCACCTCGAAGGCGGTGTCCGTCATGCCGAGCGGCTCGAAGACCCGCTCGGCCAGGAACTCCGGCAGCGGCCGGCCTGCCGCCCGGGAGACCAGGACGCCCTGGAGGTCGGAGCTGGTGTTGTACAGCCAGGCCTCGCCCGGCTGGTGCAGCAGCGGAACACGGGCCAGGCGCTCCAGCCACGCGTCCGGCGCGGGATAGGTCTGCGGACCGAAGCCGTCCGCCTGCACCCCGAACAACGCCTGGACCTGCGGCAGCGTGAAGTCGGAGGGGAAGCCCCAGCCCGGCCGGGAGGACAGCAGGTCCGCGACGGTGATGGGCCGTACGGCCGGGACCACGTCGTCGAGCGGCGACGACGGCGTCCGCACGACCGCCGGTTTCGCCAGCTCCGGAAGCCAGGTGTCGACCGGGTCGTCGGGCGCGATCACACCGTCGTCGACGAGCGTCAGCACGGCGGCCGCCGTGATCGGCTTGGTGATCGAGGCGATGCGGAAGATCGAGTCCCGGGCCATCGGGGCGCTGCCCTCGACGTCGACGGAGCCCACGGCCCGGACCTCGACACGGCCGCCGCGGGCGACCAGGCCCACCGCTCCCGGCACCGTGCCGTCGTCGACGTACGCCTTCAGGAGATCGTGCAGGCCGCTCATCGCGTCACCTTCCGTACGGGGCGGGCACCGCTGTCCGCCGTCACCCCGTACGACTCCCCGCGCGCCGGGAACTCATCGCCGCACCGGCACGCATCACCCCGGAACGGGCGCGCGGCGCTTCATCGCCGGGTGTTCGAACGGTGGTCCGTCGCCGCGCGGTCACACCGCGACGTACGTCACCGGTTCGCTGCCCGGCACGGCCTCCGCGCGGCCCAGCTTGACCAGGCGGCGCAGGTGCGCCTCCGCCTCCGAGACCGCGATGGTCCGCGAGCCGTAGGGGATCTGCTCCCAGGGGCGGTTCCACTCCATGCGCTCGGCGAGCTGCCAGGGGGTGAGGGGGGTGGTGATCAGCGACAGCAGACCGGTGAGGCGTTCCTCGTGGTGGTCGAGCAACTCCCGCACGCGGGCGGGGGCGTCGGCGAACGGGTGCTGATGGGCCGGGAGCACCTCGGCGGGCTCCAGGCGGCCGATGCGTTCCAGGGAGTCGAGGTAGTCGCCGAGGGGGTCGGTGACGGTCGCGTCGTCCGGGTCCTCGTAGAGCCCGATGTGCGGGGTGATCCGCGGCAGCAGATGGTCGCCGGAGAACAGCCGTCCGCGGCCGGGCAGCCGGGCGGGATGCGTCTCCTCCAGGTGGAGGCAGACGTGGCCGGGGGTGTGGCCCGGCGTCCACACGGCGCGCAGCCGGCGGCCGGGCAGGGGCAGGAGCTCCCCGGGGACGATCTCCCGGTCGGGCAGCGCGGGCGAGAAGCCGGGCAGGGTGCTGGGGCGGCGCGCGGAGGTCCGCGTCCCGCGCAGCGGGGCGATGTGCTCCTCGGGTGCGCCCGAGGCCTCCAGTTTGGCCGCCATGTAGGCGAACCAGCGCTCGGGCCGGTTCTCCCGGGTCCGCCGGACGATGGCGGCGTCCGCGGCGTGCATCGCGATCCAGGCTCCGGACGCCTCGCGGACCTTGCCGGACAGTCCGTGGTGATCGGGGTGGTGGTGGGTGATGACGACGCCGTGGACGCCGGCGACGGAGGTGCCGCAGGCGGTGAGGCCCTCGGCGAGGGTGTCCCAGGAGCCGGGGTCGTCCCATCCCGTGTCGATCAGGACGGGACCGGCGTCGGTGTCGACGACGTACACCAGGGTGTGGCCGAGGGGGTTGTCCGGGATGGGCACCTTGATCGACCGTACGCCCCCGCCGTGATCGGTCACCTGCGTCATGCGCTTCCCACCCATCGCCGAGTTCTCGCCACTATAACTAGAACGGGTTCCAATGGGAGCCCAAGTCGACCGTTCCTCCTGGGCCGTGTGTCCGGCTGGTCGGTTTCCGGCCGTGGTTCCCGAGTGGGTACGCGGCGACCCCCGTCGCGCGAGGACCGCTCCCGATGGTGCCGGGGCCGTGGACTGTACCGACGGGAACTGGTATCAGTTCTCGTATCTGATGGATCGTCAGAGAACTTCCCCGGGGAGGCAGTCGGCCATGACCGAGCTCGTGGAACACGGACAGCTGTTCATCGGCGGGGAGTTGACGGACCCCCTGGGCCGGGACGTCATCGAGGTCGTCTCGCCGCACACCGAGGAAGTCATCGGGCGGGTACCGCACGCCTGTGCACAGGACGTCGACCGGGCCGTCGCCGTGGCGCGCAAGGCCTTCGACGAGGGCCCGTGGCCGCGCATGAGCCTCGACGAGCGGATCCAGGTCGTCACCCGGATCAAGGACGCGATCGCCGTGCGGCACGAGGAGATCGCCCGTGTCATCTCCTCCGAGAACGGCTCCCCGTACTCCTGGAGCGTCCTCGCGCAGGCCCTCGGCGCGATGATGGTGTGGGACGCGGCGATCACCGTCGCACGCGACTACCCGTGCGAGCAGACGCGCGACGGGGTCCTCGGCAGGATCATGGTGCGCCGCGAACCGGTGGGCGTGGTGGCGGCCGTGGTGCCCTGGAACGTGCCGCAGTTCGTGGCGGCGGCCAAGCTCGCGCCCGCCCTGCTGACCGGCTGCACCGTGGTGCTGAAGCCGTCGCCCGAGTCGCCCCTGGACGCCTATCTGCTCGGCGAGATCGCCCGGGAGGCCGGGCTGCCGGAGGGCGTGCTGTCGATCCTTCCCGCCGACCGCGAGGTCAGCGAGTACCTGGTCGGACACCCCGGCATCGACAAGGTCTCCTTCACGGGCTCCGTCGCCGCGGGCAAGCGCGTCATGGAGGTCGCCTCCCGCAACCTCACCCGCGTGACCCTGGAACTCGGCGGCAAGTCGGCGGCGGTCGTCCTGCCCGACGCGGACATCGGGACGTCGGTCCCCGGGATCGTCTCGGCCGCCTGGATGAACAACGGCCAGGCGTGCGTGGCCCAGACCCGCATCCTCGTCCCGCGCTCCCGCTACGACGAGTTCGCGGACGCCTTCGCCGCCGCCGCGAGTGCCCTGGTCGTCGGCGACCCGCTCGACCCGGCGACGCAGGTCGGCCCGCTGGTCGCCAGGCGCCAGCAGCAGCGCAACCTCGACTACATCCGCATCGGCCAGGAGGAAGGCGCCAAGATCCTCACCGGCGGCGGACGCCCGCACGGCCTCGACCGCGGCTGGTACGTCGAGCCGACGCTCTTCGGCGACGTCGACAACTCCATGCGCATCGCCCGCGAGGAGATCTTCGGCCCGGTGATCTGCCTGCTCCCGTACGGCGACGAGACCGAGGCCGTGAAGATCGCCAACGACTCCGACTACGGGCTCAGCGGCAGCGTCTGGACCGCCGACGTCGCCCACGGCATCGACGTGGCCCGCCGGGTCCGCACCGGCACCTACTCCGTGAACACCTTCAGCCTCGACATGCTCGGCCCGTTCGGCGGCTACAAGAACTCCGGCCTGGGGCGGGAGTTCGGACCCGAGGGGTACGGCGAGTTCCTGGAGCACAAGATGATCCACCTGCCGGCCGGCTGGGAGGCGTGAGCATGGGCGACCGCTGGCAGGTCGAGGTCGACCGCTCCGTCTGCATCGGCTCCGCCCAGTGCGTCCACCAGGCACCTGACGCCTTCCGGCAGGACAGCGCCATGCAGTCGCATCCGGTCGATGCGGAGACCGACGCCAACGAGAGGATCCTCGGGGCGGCGGAGGGCTGCCCCGTGGAGGCCATCATGATCACGGTGCTGGGGACCGGGGAACCGGTCTTTCCTCCGGAAGACTGAAAAAAATCCGTTTTAGGGTGCTCCATTTCGCCGTGGGCGTTCTATCCTGGTATTGGCCTACGGGACGAGTGAGGGAGTTCGACCGGAGTAGCCGACTCGGGCGTGACGCTTCGGCATCCGCCGGGGCCGACGTCGACGGACGGGCTGAGAGGCCGGAAGGCAGCAGCAGGGCCGGAAGGCGACCCCCAACACCTGATCCGGACAATGCCGGCGAAGGGAACCCGTCTCGTAGGTTCTTTGCGCGCCTGTGGGCGCCTCAGTGGCCGTCGTCCGGTGTCGTGAGGTCGATCAGCCGGCACACCGTCTCGATGTCTATCTTGACCTGGGCGATCGAGGCGCGGCCGGACAGCCAGGTGATCAGCGCCGAGTGCCAGGTGTGCTCGATGACGCGGACGGCCGAGAGCTGGGCCGGAGTGGGATCGTCGAGCCCCATGGCGTCCAGGATGATCACCGTGGTCTGCCGGGAGACCTGGTCGACCTCGGGGCTGACGCTGCGGTCCGCGAAGGTGAGCGCGCGGACCATGGCGTCGGCGAGGTGCGGCTCGCGCTGGAGCGCCCGGAACGCCCGCATCAGCGTCTCCGCCACCCGCTCCGCCGCCGTGTCCCCGGCCGGCGGCTTCTTGCGCAGGGTGCCGTGCATGTGCTCCAGCTGGTCCTGCATCGTCGCGACCAGCAGATGGACCTTCGACGGGAAGTACCGGTACAGCGTGCCCAGGGCGACCTGGGAGGACTCCGCGACCTCGCGCATCTGCACGGCGTCGAAGCCGCCCCGGCTCGCCAGCTGCGCGCTCGCGTGCAGGATCCGGCGGCGGCGCGCCTCCTGCCGCTCGGTGAGCGGGGGCGAGGCCGGCTGGGGGGCGTGCGCGGGGGAGTGCGACGCCTGTCGCGTGTTCTTCGAGTCCGCCTTGGCTTCCGCAGGCATGGGTCCGTTCCGTGACATCAGCGAGAGGAGCGACGAGTCAGCATGGCAGGGCCTTCGCCGCGGTGCGAACCAGCTGACCCCGTCGCGCGGTCGTGGCGTCGGCCGTGGCGTGAATCACCTGATCCACCGCTCACAGCGGCGCTACCTGCCGGTAGATTCAGTCCTCCTTGAACGATCAAGTCTGAAACTTGTTCTAGATTAGCGTCCCGGCGTAATCTCGCGGGAAAGTGCAGAAAGAAGGGGGCCGGAAGTGACCGCTGAGGCCATGGAGGCGGGCCCCGGGGAGGGTGCGGCCGCCGACGCGGACCCCTCTCTGAGCGGACGCGGCCGAGGGCCCGGTGAGGACCGGCCCCTGCGCATCGCGCTCCTCACCTACAAGGGAAACCCGTTCTGCGGCGGCCAGGGCGTCTACGTACGGCACCTCTCGCGCGAACTCGCCCGGCTCGGCCACACCGTCGAGGTCATCGGCTCCCAGCCCTACCCCGTCCTCGACGAGGGCGAGGGGCTCGCCGGGCTCTCCCTCACCGAGCTGCCCAGCCTCGACCTGTACCGCCAGCCCGACCCCTTTCGCACCCCCGGACGCGACGAGTACCGCGACTGGATCGACGCGCTGGAGGTCGGCACCATGTGGACGGGCGGCTTCCCCGAGCCGCTGACGTTCTCGCTGCGCGCCCGCCGTCATCTGCGCGCCCGCCGCGGCGAGTTCGACGTCATCCACGACAACCAGACCCTCGGCTACGGCCTGCTGGGCGACATGGGCGCACCGCTCGTCACCACGATCCACCACCCCATCACCGTCGACCGGCAGCTCGAACTCGACGCCGCCGAGGGCTGGCAGCGGCGCGCCTCCGTCCGCCGCTGGTACGCGTTCACACGCATGCAGAAGCGCGTCGCACGCCGTCTGCCCTCCGTGCTCACCGTCTCCGGCACCTCCCGCCAGGAGATCGTCGACCACCTCCGCGTGCGCGACAGCCGCATCCACGTGGTCCACATCGGCGCCGACACCGACCTTTTCTCGCCGGATCCCGCGGTCCGCCAGGTGCCCGGCCGGATCGTGACGACGTCCAGCGCGGACGTGCCGCTCAAGGGCCTCGTCTTCCTCGTCGAGGCCCTCGCCAAGGTGCGCACCGAGCACCCCGGAGCGCACCTCGTCGTCGTCGGCAAGCGCGCCGAGGACGGGCCCGTCGCCCAGGCCATCGAGCGCTACGGGCTCGAAGGCGCCGTCGAGTTCGTCAAGGGCATCTCCGACGCCGAGCTCGTCGACCTCGTCCGCTCCGCCGAAGTCGCCTGCGTGCCTTCGCTGTACGAGGGGTTCTCGCTGCCGGCCGCAGAGGCGATGGCCACGGGTACGCCGCTGGTGGCCACCACCGGAGGAGCGATCCCGGAGGTCGCCGGCCCGGACGGGGAGACCTGCCTCGCGGTGCCGCCCGGCGACGCCGGCGCGCTGGCCGCCGCGCTGAACCGGCTCCTCGGCGACCCCGGACTGCGGGCGCGCCTCGGCACCGCTGGACGCGCACGTGTCCTGGAGCGGTTCACCTGGGCCAGGGCCGCACAGGGCACGGTGGCCCACTACCGCGAGGCGATGGCCCACGCGGCGGGCCGGACCTCCGGCGGTCCGGCGGCCCCGGACCGCTCCGCGCCGGGCGCGGGCCGTCCGGCAGCCACGTCTTCCCTTCCCCCGGCGGCGCCCGCGCAGGACGCCGACGAAGAAGTAGTTGTCGCCAACCGCGAAAGCAGGGCCACGTGCTGACCGTCGACTTCTCCCGGTTCCCGCTCGCCCCGGGCGACCGTGTCCTGGACCTCGGCTGCGGTGCCGGCCGGCACGCGTTCGAGTGCTACCGGCGCGGCGCCCAGGTCGTCGCGCTGGACCAGAACGCCGACGAGATCCGCGAGGTCGCCAAGTGGTTCGCGGCGATGAAGGAGGCCGGTGAGGCACCCGCCGGTGCCACCGCCACGGCGATGGAGGGCGACGCGCTCGCGCTGCCCTTCCCCGACGAGTCCTTCGACGTCGTCATCATCTCCGAGGTGATGGAGCACATCCCCGACGACAAGGGCGTCCTCGCCGAGATGGTGCGGGTGCTCAAGCCGGGCGGCCGGATCGCCATCACCGTCCCGCGCTACGGCCCGGAGAAGGTCTGCTGGACGCTGTCCGACGCGTACCACGAGGTCGAGGGCGGCCACATCCGCATCTACAAGGCGGACGAGCTGCTGGCCAAGATCCGGGAAGCCGGACTGCGGCCGTACGGCACCCACCACGCGCACGCGCTGCACTCGCCGTACTGGTGGCTGAAGTGCGCGTTCGGCGTCGACAACGACAAGGCGCTGCCCGTGCGGGCGTATCACAAGCTGCTGGTCTGGGACATCATGAAGAAGCCGCTGGCCACCCGCGTCGCCGAGCAGGCGCTGAACCCGCTGATCGGCAAGAGCTTCGTGGCCTACGCGACCAAGCCGCACCTGCCGCAGCTCTCCGAGGCGGACGCCACGTGACCACGCCCCGGACAGAACACCTCGTCCTGCCCGGGGTCCTCACCGCCGAGCAGGCTGCCGCCACCGTGCGCGGAATCCTCGCGGTGCAGCGCCCGGACGGCGCCATACCGTGGTTCCGCGGTCACCACCTCGATCCGTGGGACCACACCGAGGCGGCCATGGCACTGGACGCGGCCGGCGAGCACGAGGCGGCCGAGCGGGCGTACGCGTGGCTGGTCCGGCACCAGAACGAGGACGGCTCCTGGTACGCGGCCTACGCCGACGGGGACGCCGACGATGTCACCGACCGCGGGCGCGAGACGAACTTCTGCGCCTACCTCGCGGTCGGCGTCTGGCACCACTACCTCGCCACCGGTGACGACACGTTCCTG
Organism: Streptomyces siamensis; assembly: GCF_039543605.1. Lineage (NCBI taxonomy): Bacteria > Bacillati > Actinomycetota > Actinomycetes > Kitasatosporales > Streptomycetaceae > Streptomyces > Streptomyces siamensis. The sequence goes on from NZ_BAABKB010000002.1 coordinate 983,422, forward strand.
GACCGCATGTGGCCGGCCGTCTACGCGGCCGTGGAGTTCGTGCTGCGCCTCCAGCAGCCCGGCGGCCAGATCGGCTGGAAGCGCGAGGACGACGGCACACCGGTCGACGACGCGCTGCTGACCGGGAGTTCGTCGATCCACCACGCCCTGCGCTGCGCGCTCGCCATCGCCGAACAGCGCGAAGAGCCGCAGCCCGACTGGGAGTTGGCGGTGGGCGCGCTGCGCCACGCGATCCGCAGGCACCCGGAGCGGTTCCTCGACAAGGACCGCTACTCGATGGACTGGTACTACCCGGTGCTCGGCGGTGCGCTGACGGGCGCCGAGGCGAAGGCCCGTATCGAGGAGGGCTGGGACCGTTTCGTGGTCCCCGGCTTCGGTGTCCGCTGTGTGGTCCCCAACCCGTGGGTGACCGGCGGGGAATCGGCCGAACTCGCCCTGGCCCTGTGGGCGGTGGGCGAATCCGACCGCGCGCTGGACATCCTTCAGTCCATCCAGCACCTGCGCGATCCGAAGACCGGCCTGTACTGGACGGGTTACGTCTTCGAGGACCAGGTGATCTGGCCCGAGGAACTCACCACATGGACCGCGGGGTCGCTGCTCCTGGCCGTCGCCGCGCTCGGCGGCGACGAGCCCACCTGCGCCGTCTTCGGCGGGGAGCGCCTGCCGACGGGCCTGGACCCCGACTGCTGCGCCTGACCGCCGTCATGCAGCCGCCCCCGGCCGTCCCGCCGGGAGCGGCTGCCGTCCGTCGGACGTCGCGCGCCGAGTCCTGCCGTCAGTGCCGGTGCATGCGGTTGGCGATCGCGTGCCCTATGAACAGGTACACGACGGCCGCCAGGCCGTAACCGGCGACGACTCGCGCCCACGCCTCGTCGAAGGTGAACAGGTCACGGGACCAGCCCGCCAGCCAGCCGGCCACGTCATGGACGAACTGCACCAGATCGTTGGCGCGGTTGGCGTCCAGCAGGTACATCAGGATCCAGAGACCGAGGATGACGGCCATCACGTCCGCGACGATCGCGATGACCGTCCCCGCCTGGTTGGAACCGTTGCGATATCGAGGGGACATGTCCTGCGGGTTGCCGCGCAATCGTGTATGAAACCTGAACCGATTCGCCCAAGTGGCGCAACGTCCCGCGCGGGGTGACGCTGGCGGGGAGAGCCGTGTTCTCCCATGACCGGGGAGGACCACTGGACCAGGGAGCACCGCTCCTGCCCCGGAGGACCCCGTGCCTGTACCGATACGGCGCCTCGTCGTGGCGCTCACCCTCAGCTGTGCCCTGATCGCGGGCGGCACCGCGTGCACCAGCGGTGCGAACGCGAAGGGCGCCAAGGTCGCGATTCCCGCGGCCGCCACCGCGACCCCGTCGGCGCCCGCGAAGACCCCGAGCCCCTCGGCGTCCGGCAAGACCCCGAGTCCGTCGGCCACCGCGCAGAAACAGAAGCTCGCCAAGACGCGGTTCGTGGCGAACGCGGGCCTCGCCGCCGGCGCCACCTACCAGTGGATCTACAAGCCCTGGAAGGCGGGCAAGTTCAAGAAGGGCGCCCACGGCCGCAAGTTCACCCTCATCAAGGCGGGCCTCGCGGGCGCGTTCGCCTACAACCGGCTGAAGGCCGCCCTGAAGAACGCCCAGGGCGACCCCACGCTCTCCAAGGCCGTCGCCCCGCTCGCCGCGGGCATCGAGTCGCTGAAGAACCTGCCCGCCAAGCTCCGCAAGGGCGACTCCACCGACGCCGTCGCGAACACCTTCAACGACATCATCAACCAGGTGAAGGACGCCGGGAAGAGCGCGGGCGCCGAGGTCAAGAACCAGGTTCCGTCCGGCTCACAGCTCACGGGCGGCTGAGCCCCACCGTCCCCCGAGTCCGGTGGCCGGGCACCCCGCGCCCGGTCACCGGACGTCCCGCGCGCCGTCAGGCGTTCAGGTCCGCGAGCACCCGGAGCGTGTGCCGGTCCGGCGACAGGACGAGCAGGTCGGTCACCGGGCCCTTGCGCCACAACTCCAGGCGCTCCGCGATGCGTTCGCGGGGACCGACGAGGGAGATCTCGTCCGCGAAGGCGTCGGGGACGGCCATGACGGCCTCCTGGCGGCGCCCTTCGAGGAACAGCCGCTGAATCCTGCGCGCCTCCTCCTCGTACCCCATGCGCGCCATCAGGTCGGCGTGGAAGTTGCGGGCCGCGTGTCCCATCCCGCCGATGTAGAAGCCGAGCATCGCCTTGACGGGCAGCAGACCCTCGGCGATGTCGTCGCAGACGTGGGCGCGGGCCATGGGGGCGACGAGGAAGCCGTCCCGCAGCCCGTCCAGCGACGCCTGGTACGCCTGGGGGCGCGTCGGCGCCCAGTACAACGGCAGCCAGCCGTCCGCGATCCGTGTGGTCTGCGCGACGTTCTTCGGCCCCTCCGCGCCGAGCAGCACGGGCAGGCCGGCGCGCAGCGGGTGCGTGATGGGCTTCAGGGCCTTGCCGAGGCCGGTCCCGTCGGGCCCCCGGTAGGGGTGGGCGTGGAAGCGTCCGTCCAGCTCGACGGGCCCTTCGCGGCGGAGCACCTGGCGGACGACGTCGACGTACTCCCGGGTGGCGGTGAGCGGCGACTTCGGGAACGGACGTCCGTACCAGCCCTCGACGACCTGTGGCCCCGACAGGCCGAGACCGAGCATCATGCGCCCGCCGGAGAGGTGGTCGAGGGTGAGCGCGTGCATCGCGGTGGTGGTGGGGGAGCGGGCCGCCATCTGCGCGACGGCGGTGCCGAGCCGGATGCGGGAGGTGTGCGCGGCGATCCAGGTGAGCGGGGTGAAGGCGTCGGAGCCCCAGGACTCGGCGGTCCACACCGAGTGGTACCCGAGCCGCTCGGCCTCCTGGGCGAGCGGCACATGGTCCGCGGACGGGCCGCGTCCCCAGTAGCCGAGTGCGAGACCGAGCCGCATGTCGCCTCCAGAACCCAGTATCTGACGGACCGTCAGTAGATGTTCGGCGCCTGCGACTGTACGACAACGGCCCCCCGCCGTGAAGGGCGAGGGGCCGTGGTCCGGTGTACGGGTGCGGGGTTCAGCCGCGCTGGATCCCCGACGTGTCCTGCAGGACACCACGACGGCCGTCCTGCGTCTGCGCCACCAGGGTGGCACCGCGCTGCTCGACGGCCAGGTACCAGGTGCCCGGCGCCAGCTCGGCGATCGGCGTCTGCGAACCGTCCTCGCCGAACAGCGGACGCGCCACCGGCACGGCGAACCAGAACGGCGAGAAGTCCGAGGCGGGCTGCTGCTGCGACGGCGCGGGCTGCTGCTGCGACGGGCCGCCGAACGGCGCGCCCTGCGGCTGTCCGCCGTAGGGCTGCTGCCCCGGCTGCGGGGCGCCCGGGTAGCCGTAACCACCCTGCGGCTGACCGCCGTACGGCTGCGGCGCGGCCGGACGCGGAGCGCCGACGAGAGCCGCCTTGAGGGCGGGGACGAGGGGGGTGGCGATGGCGGCACCGGCCAGCACCAGGGTGGCGACCAGGGAGAGGATCAGACCGCTGCCCGCGTCGACCCCGTTGTCCGAGCCGTTGCCCACGTTGTCGACGCCGCCGACCGGGTCGAAGATGTTCCCGAGGGCAGTCCACGCGGCGAAGACTGTGAAGGCGATGCCGAACTGGCCGAGGTCGAGGCCGGCGACCTTCAAAGGCTGCGGACGACCGCGGGAGACGACGATGAGCGCGGCGCCGATGATGCCCGCAAGGACGACGCCCATGAGCACCGGCCCGCTCTCCCAGGCGTTCGGGAGGTCGTAGCTGTCCGGGGCCCCGTCGATGGAGTAGATGTCGAGGAACGACGCGATGAACAGCAACACCGCTGCTCCGATCACCACGCCGTCGCCTCTAGTGAGGGAGCGGATATTCACTTCAGGTCCTTCGTCAGTCGTCTCGTCATCGGTGGAGGCGTCGCTGTCACCGTGTCGCCGTCATGGTGTCGCCGTCGGGCCTCGGTGTGAAGCGCGGGGGTGGCCCCTCATCGTAGGGACGACACTATCGCCCGTCCGATCAGGGTGTCCGCCGGGTTCCGTCCGCCGATCACTACCCGCGCAGGAAACTCACGATTCCCTCAGAGATCCCACGCGCCGCCTTCTGCCGCCACGCGCCGCTGGTCAGCAGCGCCGCGTCCTTGCTATCGCGCATGTTGCCGCACTCGATGAACACCTTGGGAACCGTTGACAGATTGAGACCGCCGAGATCCTTACGCGTCACCAGACCGGTGCCGTCACCGACGTAGTTGGAGGGCGCGCTGCCCGTCTCGCGGACGAACAGGCCGGCGATCCGCTCGCCCAGGTCGCGGGAAGGGGCGGCGATCGGGCGGGTGTCCGCGGTGCCCGCGTGCACCGCGGCCGGCAGGATCACATGGAATCCGCGGTTGCCGACCGCCGATCCGTCCGCGTGGATGGAGACGGCCGCGTCGGCGTGCGCCTCGTTGCCGATCCGGGCCCGCTCGTCGACGCAGGGACCCCAGGAGCGGTTCCCGTCCTGGGTGAACTTCACGGTGGCGCCCTGCTGTTCGAGGATCGTCCGCATCCGGCGGGCGACGTCGAGTGTGAACTTCGCCTCTGTGTAACCCGCGTTGGTGGAGGTGCCGGTGGTGTCGCACTCCTTCCAGTTCGTGCCGATGTTCACCTTGCGGTTGATCTCGGACGGGTGCTGGAAGTTGCCCGCGTTGTGCCCCGGGTCGATGACGACGACCTTGCCCTTGAGGGGGCCGGAACCGGCGGGCCGGGACGTGGAGGGCTTCGCGGCCGGGGACGACGCGGCCGGCGAACTCGCCTTGCCGTCGGCCGTCGGGGACGCGGACGCCTCGGGGGAAGCGGACGAGGGCGCCGCCGTCGAGGCCCCGGCCGCCTTGCCGGAACCGCCTCCCGAGTCGTCGCCCACCGCCTGCCACACCAGCCATCCGGCCAGCGCGCCCGGCACGAGCGCGGCGAGTGCGACGGTGAGCGGTCCGCGCCGGGGACGGCGCGGCTGGGGCGGATCGAAGTCAGGGCCTACGTACGACACGCCTGCCACCCTAGCGGCCGTCCGGGGTCCGCACGGCGGACATGGCTGCTGTCGACTCCGCGCGGGTCGTCGGTGGTGCGGTGGAGGGGCCCTCGCGGCGGCCGTGGCCTCAGATGCCCGCTCCGGTCCGCCGCAGGACGCGCAGCGAGTCGGTCGCCGAGACCTCGGTGAACGCGCCGGACTCCAGGGCCCTGAGGTAGACGCGGTACGGGGCCTGGCCGGTGAACTCGTCGGCCGGGTCGGGGAACACGTCGTGGATCACGAGGAGGCCGCCCTCGGCGACGTGCGGCGCCCAGCCCTCGTAGTCGCCGTTCGCGTGCTCGTCCGTGTGGCCGCCGTCGACGAAGACGAGACCGAGGGGCGTGCGCCAGAACGCGGCGATCTGCGGGGAGCGGCCCACCACCGCGACCACGTGGTCCTCCAGACCGGCCCGGTGCAGGGTGCGGCGGAAGGTGGGCAGCGTGTCCATCCGCCCCACCTCCGGGTCCACGGTGTCCGGGTCGTGGTACTCCCAGCCGGGCTGCTGCTCCTCGCTGCCCCGGTGGTGGTCGACGGTGATCGCGGTCACCCCGGCGTCGCGCGCCGCGTCGGCGAGCAGGATCGTGGAGCGCCCGCAGTACGTGCCGACCTCCAGGAGGGGCAGCCCGAGCCGCCCGGCCTCGACGGCCGCCTCGTACAGCGCGAGCCCCTCGCCGACGGGCATGAACCCCTTCGCGGCCTCGAAGGCGGCGAGGATCTCCGGCTTGGGTGCCGCGGGCATGGGGTTCCTCCAGGGGGTGCGGGTCTGTCGGCGCCCCATGGTGCCGCACACCCCCGCCGCGACGGCGGCGGGGGTGTGCGGGAGAGGCGTGCCGTTCGTTCCGCCGGGGGGTTTCGTTCGGATCGGCGCGGACCCGAGCTGATCCGAACGAAGCCCCCTAGGCGGGGACGCTCTCGCCCGGCAGGGCCAGGTCCACCTCGACGGGGCGTGTGTCGCCCGCGTGCGTGGCCGACGAGGCGAGGGGGCCGTGGCCCGCGGCGCGGGCGGCCAGGACGTACGCGCCCTCGGCGGGCACGGCCAGCGCGTAGCGGCCGTCCTCGGCGGAGAGCGTGGCGCCCGCCTGGCGGCCACGCCGGTCGATCAGGGTGACCTTGGCCCGGGCGACCGGGGCGCCGTCGGCGTTCAGGACCCGGCCGTGGAAGCCGCCGAGGAGCTCGTGCGCCCGCTCCAGCGCGGCGTCCTCCTCGCTGCTGGCCACCAGCTGCGGCTTGGTCGCCCGGCGCCGGCCGGGCAGGAACAGGGCCATGAGCAGGCCGACCGCCACGGCGCCGGTGGCGATGGCGAAGGACACCCGGAAGCCGTGCATGGTCGGGACGGCGACGGGGCCGACGTGGTGGGCCGTGTTGGCCAGCACCATGCCGATGACGGCGCTCGACACCGAGGTGCCGATGGAGCGCATCAGCGTGTTCAGGCCGTTGGCCGCGCCGGTCTCCGACGCCGGGACGGAGCCGACGATCAGCGCGGGCAGCGAGGAGTAGGCGAGACCGATGCCCGCGCCGAGGACGACCGAGATCACGATGGTCTGCCAGGCGGCGTCCATCAGGCCGAGGCCCGCGCCGTAGCCGACCCCGATGATCAGCATGCCGATGATCAGCGTGACCTTCGGGCCGTACTTGGCGGACAGGCGGGCGTACACCGGTGCGGTGAACATCATCGTCAGGCCGAGCGGCGCCACGCACAGGCCGGCGACGACCATCGACTGGCCGAGGCCGTAGCCGGTGGACTTCGGCAGCTGGAGCAGCTGCGGCAGGACCAGCGAGACGACGTAGAAGGAGACGCCGACCATGATCGAGGCGAGGTTGGTGAACAGCACCGCGGGGCGGGCGGTGGTGCGCAGGTCGACCAGCGGGGCCTTCAGCCGCAGCTCCATCACGCCCCACAGGACCAGGACGGCGGCCGACGCGGCGAACAGGCCGAGCGTGGTGGACGAGCTCCAGCCCCAGTCGCTGCCCTTGGTGATGGGCAGCAGGAAGAGGACGAGTCCGGCGGAGAGACCGAACGCGCCCAGGACGTCGAAGGTGCCCTCGGCGCGCATCGGGGACTCGGGCACGACGATGAGGGTGAGGGCGATCGAGAGGACGCCGAGTCCGGCGGCGCCGTAGAAGAGGGCGTGCCAGTCGGCGTGCTGGGCGACGAGGGCCGCGGCGGGCAGCGCGAGGCCGCCGCCGACGCCGATCGAGGAGCTCATCAGGGCCATCGCGGAGCCGAGCTTCTCGCGGGGCAGCATGTCGCGCATCAGGCCGATGCCGAGGGGGATCGCGCCCATGGCGAAGCCCTGGAGCGTGCGGCCGACGATCATCGGCAGCAGGGTGCTGGTCAGTGCGCTGACCAGGGCGCCGACCACCATGACGGCCAGGCTGGTGAGCAGCATGCGCCGCTTGCCGAAGAGGTCGCCGAGGCGGCCCATGATCGGGGTGGCCACGGCGCCGGAGAGCAGGGTCGAGGTCAGGACCCAGGTGGCGTTGCTGGGCGAGGTGTCCAGCAGCGTCGGCAGGTCCTTGATGACCGGGACGAGCAGGGTCTGCATCACCGCGACAACGATGCCCGCGAAGGCGAGCACGGGCACGGTCGTCCCGCTCGGCCTCCGCGTGGGCTGGTCGGTCGTCGTGTGCGTCATTGCGTGGGGCCTCCAGGCCGTAACGAAGTGCGGTCGTCCGCGTCGGTGCGCGGACCGGGGTCGGTGTGTCCGTACGGGTGCGGGTGGCCCGGACGGATACGGAAGTCGGTGTTCCGCGCGGGTCGGGGGACGGGGCGCGCCGTGCGGGCCGCGTCACCACGTGATCCGCACGCGGATACGTGTAGGAGAAACCCGGTGTGCCTGGGCAACTATTCCGATGCTTCGGCGTACTAACGAATCCTTGACCCTCTCATGGGTATCTGACCTACCGTCAGAATGAAACGTGTTCTAGTCTGGCGCGCACCTTGGGCCGCGGGAGGCACGCATGGGCATCGGCATCACACCGGAGCAGCGGGACCTGGCCGACGCCGTACGCGGCTGGATCGCCCGCGCCGTGCCCCCCGAAGAAGTACGCAAACGCCTCGACGCCCCGGGCACCGGCAGGCCGTCCTACTGGGACGGCATCGCCGCACAGGGACTGCTCGCGCTGCACCTGCCCGAGCCGCACGGAGGCGGCGGAGACCTCGTCGACCTCGCCGTCGTCGTGGAGGAGACCGCGCGGGCGGCGCTGCCGGGCCCGTACCTGGCGAGCGTCCTCGCCTCGGAGCTGCTCACGGGACGGGACGACCTCGTGCGCGCCCTCGGCACCGGGGAGCGCATCGGCGCCGTGGCGTTCGGCACGGGCACGCTGACCGCCACGCAGGCAGCCGACGGCGGGTACCGCCTCGACGGGACCGCACCGCCCGTACTGGCGGGCGCCGACGCCGACCTCCTCGTCCTGGCCGCGACGACCTCCGGGGGCTCGCCCACGCCCGCGGGCGACACCGTGTGGCTCGTCGTGGACACCGGCCGGCTCGCCGTACGGCCCCACGAGAGCGCCGATCCGACACGGGCCACCGCCGAGGTACGGGCCGACAGGGTGCGGGTCCCCGCCGACCACGTCCTCGGCGTCGACACCGCCCGGGTCCGCGACCTCGCCGCCCTGCTCCTGGCCGCCGACGCCTGCGGCACGGCCGCCTGGGCCCTGGACACCGCCACCCGGCACGCCACGGTCCGCGAACAGTTCGGCCGGCCCATCGGCCGTTTCCAGGGCGTCAAGCACCTGTGCGCCGACATGCTCGTCCGCGTCGAACAGGCACGGGCACTCACCTGGGACGCGGCCCGCGCGGCCCGCGGACCCGACGCCGTGCGCGGCCTGGTCTGCTCGCTCGCCGCGGGCACCGCACTCGAAGCGGCCTACTCGTGCGCCAAGGACTGCATCCAGATCCTCGGCGGCATCGGATTCACCTGGGAACACGACGCCCACCTCCACCTGCGCCGGGCGGTGGTGGCGCGGCAACTGCTCGGGACCGGGGGCGCGCACCTGGACCGGGCCGCCCGGATCGCACGGGACGGCACCCGGCGCCCACTGCGCCTGGAGCTGCCGTCCGAGGCGGCCGCGTACCGGGAGAGCGCCCGGGAGACCGTCGGCGCCGCCCGCGGGCTCGACCCGGCCGCCGCCCGCAGACTGCTCGCCCCCACCGGCCATGCCGCCCCGCACCTGCCCCCGCCGTACGGGCTCGGCGCGGGCCCCGTGCGACAGCTCGCCGTGCAGCAGGAACTGGACGCGGCGGGCGTGCGCGTCAGCGACCTGGGCATCGCCACCTGGGTCGTACCGTCCCTCATCGCCTACGGCACCGAGCGGCAACGCGAGCGCTACCTCCTGCCCACCCTGCGCGGCGACCTGCTGTGGTGTCAGCTCTTCTCGGAGCCGGACGCCGGCTCCGACCTCGCCGCCCTGCGCACCCGCGCCGAACGCACCCCGGACGGACGCTGGCGCGTCAACGGGCAGAAGGTGTGGACGAGCGCGGCACAGTGGGCCGACCACGGGATCCTCCTCGCCCGCACGAACCCGGCGGCCCCCAAGCACAAAGGGCTCACCTACTTCGTCGTCGACATGAAGAACACCGACGGCATCGGCATCCGCCCGCTGAAGGAGATCACCGGGGACTCCCTCTTCAACGAGGTCCACTTCGACGACGTCCTGCTGCCCGCGGACGCCGTCGTGGGAGAGGTCGACGACGGCTGGCGGGTCGCCCGCAACACACTCGGCAACGAACGCGTCCACATGGCCGACCAGTTGACCTTCGACACCGGCCTGGAGGCACTGCTCGACCGCGCCGACGAGATCGGCGGAGCGCGCCTCGGCGCCCTCCTCGCCGAGGCGCACGCCCTGGCCTGCGTCGGACTGCGCACCACCCTGCGGCAGGTGTCCGGAGTCGACCCCGGAGCCGGCGCCTCCGTGCGCAAACTGGTGCAGACCGCGCACCAGCAGAAGGTCGCCGAGCTGGCACTCGAACTCCTCGGCCCGGCCGGCGCGGTGAGCGAGGGCGCCGGTGAGCGCGCCCTGCACGGATTCCTGCTCTCCCGCTGCCTGACCATCGCGGGCGGCACCACCCAGGTCCAGCTCAACGTCGTCGCCGAGCGCATCCTCGGCCTGCCCAGGGACTGACCCCACGGACCGGACCCCACGGACCCAGGAGGAACGCATGAAGGCGTACGTCGCCGGAGTCGGCATGACCAGGTTCGAGAAGCCCGAGACCCGCGAATGGCAGTACTGGGACATGGCCCGGGAAGCGGGCACGGCCGCCCTCGCCGACGCCGGGATCGGCTACGAGCTCGTGGAACAGGTCCCCGTCGGATACTGCTTCCAGCCCTCCACCGCGGGACAGCGCGCCGCCTACGAACTGGGCCTGACCGGGGTCCCCGTCTACAACGTCAACAACAACTGCGCCACCGGGTCCAGCGCCCTGATGCTGGCACGGCAGCTCGTCGAGGGCGGAGTCGCGGACTGCGTCCTCGCGCTCGGCTTCGAGAAGATGAAACGCGGCGCGCTCGGCGGCGGCGCGGACGGCGGCGACTTCAAGACCTCCCCGGTGGCCCGGCACTACGGAATCATGGCCGCCCGGCACGGCTTCGAGATGTCCCCGCCCACCGCGCAGATCTTCGGCGACGCGGCACGCGAGCACATGGCGGCCCACGGCACGACCGAGGCGCAGCTCGCCGCCGTCGGCGCCAAGAACCACCGGCACTCCGCGCACAACCCCAACGCGCAGTTCCAGGACGTGTACGACGTCGACGAGATCCTCGCCTCCCGGGTCGTGCACCGGCCGCTGACCAAGCTCCAGTGCTCGCCCACCTCGGACGGCGCCGCCGCGGCCGTCGTCGTGTCCGAACGGTTCGCCGAGCGGCACGCGCTCGGCGGCCGGGCCGTGGAGATCGTGGCGCAGGCGATGACCACCGACACCGAGGCGTCCTTCGCCTCCGGCTCCTGCATCGACGTCGTGGGACAGCCCATGTCCCGCGAGGCCGCGCGCCAGGTCTACGAACGGTCCGGGCTCGGCATCGAGGACGTCGACGTGGTGGAACTGCACGACTGCTTCTCCATCAACGAACTGCTCACCTACGAGGCGCTCGGCATGTGCGGGGAGGGGGAGTCCGGCAAACTCGTCGAGTCCGGCGCCACGACGTACGGCGGACGCTGGGTGGTGAACCCCTCCGGCGGGCTGATCTCCAAGGGCCATCCGCTCGGCGCCACCGGCATCGCGCAGGTGGCGGAACTGGTGTGGCAGCTGCGCGGAGAGGCGGGACGGCGGCAGGTTCCCGGCGCCCGGGTCGCACTCGCCCACAACATCGGACTGGGCGGCGCGGCGGTGGTGACGATGCTGCGCGCCACGGACTGAGCGCGGCTGCGTCGCCAGGGGCGACGCCTGCGTGACGGAGCGCGGCTGCGTCGCCGGGGGCGAGGTCCTGCGTGACTGGGCACCGAGGTGTCGCCGGGGGCGAGGGCCTGCGTGACTGGGCACCGAGGCGTCGCCGGGGGCGAGGGCCTGTGCGGTGCGTCGCACAGAGCCGGGCGGGTCCTAGGTCCCGTGGCCTACGGACGCGTGCGGCGAAATCCCGATGCAAGGGGCGCAGGCCGGTTGAGAGCATGACGCCCATGCTCAGAGCCGCGCAGGACACCCCCGTAGCCGTACGCACCGCACCGCCGACCTGGCTGGTGGTCGCACTCGTGTGCGCCGGACAGTTCCTCGTCGTGCTCGACGTGTCCGTGGTCAACGTGGCGCTGCCCTCCATGCGCGCCGACCTGGGACTGAGCGCGCCGGGACTGCAGTGGGTGGTGAACGCCTACTCGATCGCCTTCGCCGGGTTCATGCTGCTCGGCGGCCGGGCCGGCGACCTGTACGGACGCAAGCGGATGTTCCTGGTGGGGCTCGCGCTGTTCACCGTGGCCTCGCTCGGCGGCGGTCTCGCCCAGGAGGGCTGGCAGCTGCTGACCGCGCGGGCCGCGCAGGGACTGGGGGCCGCGGTGCTCGCCCCCTCGACCCTCACCATCCTGACGTCCACCGTCCCGGAGGGACCCGCCCGGGCCCGGGCGATAGCGACCTGGACCGCGGTCGGCGCCGGAGGCGGCGCGGCGGGCGGACTCGTCGGCGGACTCCTCGTCGACGGCCTGTCGTGGCGCTGGGTGCTCCTCATCAACGTGCCGTTCGGCGCGGTGCTGCTCGCCGGGGCGGCGTTCAGGCTCGTGGAGAGCCGGGCCGGCGACGGACGGCGCCTGGACCTGCCGGGCGCCCTGCTGGTGACCGCGGGCCTCGCGACCGTGGCGTACGGCGTCGTGCAGACGGAGGCCGAGGGGTGGACGGCCGCCGCGACCCTCGCCCCGCTCGCCGCCGGACTCGCGCTCATCGGCCTGTTCCTCCTCGTCGAGGCCCGCACGAAGGCGCCGCTGATGCCGCTGAAACTGTTCACCCTGCGGTCCGTGTCGTCGGCGAACGCGGCCATGTTCGTGTGCGGCTCCGCGATGTTCTGCATGTGGTTCTTCATGACGCTGTACGCGCAGAACGTGCTCGGCTACACGCCGCTCGGCGCCGGGCTCGCCCTGGTGCCGAGCTCCCTCGCCGTCGTCCTCGGCTCGAAGCTGGCGCCGCGCCTCATGCCGGTCGTCGGCGCACGCAACGTGGCGGCGGTCGGCACGCTGGTGGCCGCGGCCGGTTTCGGCTGGCAGTCCACGATGACGGCGGACGGCGGGTACCTGACGGCGATCATGTTCCCGGGCCTCCTGATGATGGCCGGCGCGGGTCTGGCCGCGACACCGCTCGCCGCGCTCGCCACCTCCGGCGCGGCGCCGGGCGATGCCGGGCTGGTGTCCGGACTGGTCAACACCTCACGCGTGATGGGCGGCTCGCTCGGCCTCGCGGTCATGTCGACGATCGCGGCGGCCCGCACGGGCGGCAGTACCTCGGGCGAGGCGCTCACCGCCGGGTACGCCCTGGCGTTCCGCACCAGCGGGTTCCTGCTGCTGGGCGGAGCGCTGCTGATGCTGCTGTGGCTGCCGCGGAAGACCTCCCGGGCCTGAGGCGGCAGGCTGCCCGCGAAAGATCTCTCGGGCCCGAGGCAACGGAATCCGGCCCTCGTGGACTCCATAAGACATCTAGGAGGTGCCCATGGGGGATCGGAAACAGGCTCGGGACGAGGAGTTCCAGCACTTCGTCGTCGGCCGCTGGCCACGGCTGATGCGTACGGCATTTCTCCTGACGGGGGAGCAGCACGCCGCGGAGGACCTCGTCCAGACGACGCTCGAACAGGTCTTCGTGGCCTGGCGCAGGGTCGGCTCGGCCGACGACCCCGAGGCCTACGTACGGCGCGTGATGATCAACGCTCATTCCCGCAGGCACCGCAGACGCCTCAAGGAGTTCCTCGCGCCGAAGGACGACTCGGGCTTCACCCGCGAACTGCCCGACAGCGGTGACCGGATGGCCCAGGCCGACGACCGCGGCGCCCTGCTCAAGGCCCTCGCCGAGCTGCCCCCGCGCCAGCGCGAGGCCGTGGTCCTGCGGTACTGGGAGGACCTGAGCGAGACCCAGGTGGCAGACGCGATGGGTTGTTCGGTCGGCTCGGTGAAGAGCAACGCGGCAAAGGGGATCGCGAAACTGCGCGCCATACCGGGCCTGGCGGAGCTGGTGACCAACGGAGGGCGGAAGTGATGAGCGCGGACCGGGAGACGAACAGCGACATGACGCACACGGACATCGCCCTCCTGCTGGCCGAGGCCGCCGACGAGGTCGAGATCGGCATAGCCCCCTACCAGGCCGTGGTCCGCGGCGGCCGGCGCCGCAGGGCCCGCCGCTGGGCGGTCGCCGCCGCGACGGCCCTGGTGGTCGCCGGTTCGACGGGCACCCTGGCGCTCGCCGGTTCGTTCGGCGGTGACGGCGGACAGGTCGCCCCCGCCGCCACCCGGCCGCCCACGAGCGACCAGCGGCACGTGTTCGAGCCGCAGCGGAGCTCCGTGGCCAGGGGCACGGACCACGGCAAGAAGTGGTCGGTCACCGTGGACGTCTGGGGAGCGCCGAAGGACGTCGCGGAGGCGCAGTACCAGCGTTCGCAGATGGGCGAGTACGGCGTCTCGCCCACCGGAGCACGCGTGGCCGCGGATCTCGTCGGCAAGGGATGGCTCTTCGTGCGCCTCACGGTGGGCGACGCCGCACCGTCGACGGTGATCGACGGGGCCGTCGAGAAGGGCGACGCGCTCTCGGGCACGGACGTCCAGGCGTACTCCATGCCGCTGTCGACCGGGGCGCCCGACAAGGACTCGGCGTCCCAGCGGCTCGTGATCGGCAAGGTCGCGACCACCGCGGAGCGGGTCACCTGCACCTGGGACGACGGCACCACGATCGAGGCCGGGCGAGCCGCCCCGGGCACGGGCCTCACCTCGGACGTCGAGGATCTGATCCGCCCGGTGGACGGATCCCCGTCCGACTGGTTCGTGTGCCTGGCGCCGGAGGGGAAGAACTACAAGGCGGTGAGCGTGACCGAGTGACCCGCCCCGTGTCCGACGGCAGCGGCCTCCTCCGCCGGGATCACAGCCATCCCTGCTGACGGGCCTCCCGCATCGCCTCCATGCGGTTGCGGGTGCCCGTCTTGCCGATGGCGGAGGAGAGATAGTTGCGGACGGTCGACTCGGACAGGTGGAGCCTGGCGGCGATGTCGGCGACGGTGGCGCCGTCCACCGACGCCTTCAGCACGTCGCACTCGCGGGCGGTGAGCGGATTGGGGCCCGCGCTCAGTGCCGCCGCGGCGAGTGCCGGATCGATGACGGTCTCGCCGGTCAGCACCCGCCGGACGGCCTCCGCCAGCTCCTCCACGGGACCGTCCTTGACCAGGAAGCCCGCCGCCCCCGCCTCCATGGCCCGTCGCAGATAGCCGGGCCGGCCGAAGGTGGTGAGGATCAGCACCCGGCAGTCGGGGGCCTGTCCGCGCAGTTCGGCGGCGGCGTCCAGCCCGCTCATCCCGGGCAACTCGATGTCCAGCAGCGCCACATCGGGCCGGTGCGTCAGCACGGCGTCCACGATCGCGTCCCCGGCGGACACCTGGGCGACCACCTCGATGTCCGCCTCCATCCCCAGCAGCAGCGCGAGCGCTCCCCGCATCATCCCCTGGTCCTCGGCGAGCAGGACGCGAATGGACTTGGCTGGCCGGTGATCCCGGGGCATCTCGTTCACAGGGCAAGGGTAGGCGGCGGACCCTCATGAGGTGCCCTGAACTGCGCTTCCGCGCAAGGCACCGGCGCGGGCGTCTTCCTCACGCCGGCACACGTCCTCCCTCCGGCACCGTCCTCACGCCGGTACCTCCGTCAAGTCGGTTGCCTCCACGGGGAGTTCGGCCCGCACCTGGAAGCCGGTGCGGGCGCCCGGTCCCGCCTCCAGCGATCCGCCGGCCGTCGCGAGACGCTCGGTGAGGCCCTTCAGGCCGGTGCCGCCGATGCCCGTGGCGGCGGACGGGCCCGGGGACGAGGCGGCGGACGAGCCCGTGCCGTCGTCGGTGACGGTCAGCCGGACACGGTCGGGGGTGCCGTCGACGGTGATCTCACAATGGGTCGCGCCACTGTGCCGCACGACGTTGGTGACCGCCTCGCGGACCACCCAGCCCAGGAGTGCCTCGGTCTGCGGGACGAGCGGCGGCCCCGACTGCCGTACGACGGGCTCGACGCCGGCCGCGGACAGTGCGGAACGGGCGCGGTCCAGTTCCGTGGCCAGGCTGCCCTCCCGGTAGCCGGTGACCGCCTCACGGATCTCGGTCAGTGCCTGGCGGCCCACCGACTCGATGTCCGTGACCTGGACGAGTGCCGCGTCCAGGTCACGCGTGGCCAGTCTGCGGGCCGCCTCCGACTTCACCACGATCACCGACAGCGTGTGACCGAGCAGGTCGTGCAGGTCGCGGGAGAAACGCAGCCGCTCCTTCTCGACGGCGCGCCGCGCCAGTTCCTCGCGCGCCGCGCGCAGTTCGCGCACGGCCTCCGACAGGGAGAGGATCGCGGCCGTCACCATCGTGGACAGGAACGTGCCGTAGGCGACGTTCACCGCGTCCCAGCCGGCCCGGTACGCGGAGACCACGGCGGCGAGCACCGTCAGCGCGAACCCGATCCGGCCGAGCCAGGCCCCCCGCATGATCGCGCCCGTGGCCAGTCCGAGCAGCGGGAAGAAGTACAGCCAGGTGCCGCCGTACACGATCGCCAGCGTGCAGGTGATCAGGCCCATCAGCACCAGGGCCACCCGGGTGGAGCGGGCCTCACGCGTCTCCTTCACGAAGGCGCGGAAGGTCACGTAGATGTAGAGCGAGTTGAAGGCGAGCAGGCCGATGGCGCCGATCCAGGGCTGCTGTGTCCGGCCCTGGAGGATGTTGGAGAAGGCGCCCATGCCCATCAGCAGCCACGGCAGCAGCGCGAAGCCGGTGGGCGGCGGGCCGGGGTCGCGGACCTCCTTGCCAGAAGCGCGGGCGGCCCGCTGCTCGGTCTTGTACCGCTCCATGTCCGCCTTCCAGCGCGCCCGCGCCGCCCGCCACTCGTGCAGCTGGCAGGTGACCTCTCGCATCCAGGGCATGTCGCCGCTCCCCGCTCAGACGGTCCGTGCGGACCGACGGTACGCGAACACCGCGTACGAACCGAAGGCCAGCAGCCAGGCCGTGAGCACCGCCACCCCGCCCGCGGCGGGGGCGTGGCCCTCCGCGACCGAGACGCCCAGCTGCGCGAAGCGGTTCGTGGGGGTGTACACCGCCAGGGACCGCAGCCAGCCGGGGAAGAGTTCGAGCGGGAACCACAGCCCGCCGACCACCGAAAGACCCAGGTTGCACACCATGTTGGCGACGCCCGTCGCCTGCGCGGTCAGCCGGTAGCCGTTGCCGAGGCCCAGCAGGGTGAAGGGCACCGATCCCAGCCACAGCAGCACGGCGATCGCCGCCCACTGCCACGGGTCCAGCCGTACGCCGTTGACCAGGCCGCCGGCCGCCAGCACCGCGGTGATCGCGGGCAGCACGGTGACCGATCCGGTCAGCGCGCGCCCGACCACCACCTCGCGCGGCGTCATCGGCGTCACCCGCAGCTGCCGCAGCCAGCCGATCACCTTGTCCTCGGCGACCCCGCCGCCGGTGTTCAGGGCCGAGCCGACCGCGCCGTACGCGGCCATGCCGACCATGGACGCCGTCTTCCACTCGCCGTCGTCACCGCCGCCGAGGTTGGTGAACAGCAGGTACATCATGACCGGCATCGCGATGCCGCCGATCACGAAGCCGGTGTCGCGCAGCGTCCGGCGCACTTCGAGCCGCAGATAGTCCAGCATCACACCGTCTCCAGAACCTGTGAGGTCAGCGCCATGAACGCGTCGTCGAGGGAGGCGGGTACGACCTCCAGGCCGCGTATCGCCCCGAGCTCGGCCAGCGCGATCACCGTCGCGTCCGAGTCGTCCGTGCGCAGCCGGGCCCGGTCGCCGCGTATCTCCACCGAGACGACGCCGGGCAGCAGCGCCAGACCCTCCGTGCCCTGCCCCGCGAGGTCGAAGGAGACCAGGTTGCCGCCCACCGACCGCTTGAGCTGCTCCCCGGTGCCGTCCGCGACGATCCGGCCGTGGTCGATGACGACGATCCGGTCCGCGTGCGCGTCGGCCTCCTCCAGGTAGTGGGTGGAGAAGACCACCGTGTGGCCGCGTCGCGCGTACCCCCGCATCGAGGCCCAGAAGGCGTGCCGCGCCTCCACGTCCAGGGCGGCGGTCGGCTCGTCGAGCACGATCAGCGCGGGATTGCCGGCGAGCGCCACCGCGAACCGCACCCGTTGCGCCTGCCCCCCGGAGAGCCGGTCGACGCGCCGGCCCGCCAGGTCCGCGATGCCCGCGAGTTCCAGCGCCTCGTCCACCGGCAGCGGTGCCGGGTGGCGTCCGGCCACGAAGGCCACCAGTTCCCGCACGGTGACACGGGGCACCGGCCGTGTGTCCTGGAGCATCGCGCCGACCCGTCCGGCCCGCACGGACTCCTCCGGGCGGCTGCCGAAGAGCGTCACCGTGCCCTCGTCGGGCTCGTTCAGACCGAGCAGCAGGGAGATCGTCGTCGACTTGCCGGCGCCGTTGCGGCCCAGCAGCGCGACCGTCTCGCCCGGCGCGATCGTGAGGTTCACCCCGTCCACGGCGCGTATGCCGCCGAAGGTCTTGACCGCCCCCGTGAAGGACACGGCCGTCCGTGCCCCCGCCATCGGCCGTGTCCCCGTCGTCTTTGTCATGACTACGACGCTAGGGGCGGGCAGGCGTGCCCGGCAGATGCACTTGTGGGCGATCGGCCGGGACAAATGTCACGGGTGACCGTGGCGACCCGCGGATCTGACATAGCGTCAGTAGTCTTCACAAGTGCTGGGCGCTGGGCTATACAAGGGGGCGCCGGACTGGAACGCGTTCTAGCACGGGCGGGTTCCGCGGCCCAGTGTCGACCTCGGTGCGGCCGACGGTGCGGACGGCCGCACCGAGGTCTCTCGCGCTAGTCATCAGGAGCCCCATGCCCATTGACGCCGCCAAGGCCGTCGCCGCGGAACCCCGGACCGGAGAGATCACCTGGAACCACCGGGACGTCCAGCTCTACCACCTGGGCGTCGGCGCGGGCGTCCCCGCGACCGACCCCGACGAGCTGCGCTACACCCTCGAATCCAGGCTGCACGTCCTGCCCAGCTTCGCGACCGTCGCGGGCGCCGGCTCTCCCGGTGTGATCAGCGGACTGTCCATGCCCGGTGTCGACGTCGACCTCGCCCGCGTCCTGCACGGCGGCCAGACCGTACGACTGCACCGCCCGATCCCCGTCGAGGGCACCGCCACCGCCACCGGACGCATCGCCGCCGTCTACGACAAGGGCAAGGCGGCGATCCTCGTCATGCGCACCGAGGTCGCCGACACCGACGGCCCGCTGTGGACCAACGACGCCCAGATCTTCGTCCGGGGGGAAGGCGGCTGGGGCGGTGATCGCGGCCCCTCCACCCGCCTCGAAGCACCGACGGGCCCACCGGACCGGACCGTCGAGCGGCCCGTCCGTGAGGACCAGGCGCTGCTCTACCGGCTCTCCGGGGACTGGAACCCGCTGCACGCCGACCCCGAGTTCGCCAAACTCGCCGGATTCGACCGGCCCATCCTGCACGGACTGTGCACCTACGGAATGACGCTCAAGGCGGTCGTCGACACCCTCCTGGGCGGCGACGTCACCCGCGTCCGTTCGTACACCACACGCTTCGCCGGCGTCGTCTTCCCCGGCGAGACCCTGCGCATCCGGATGTGGCGGCGGGACGGCTCGGTCCAGGTGGCGGTCGGCGCGGTCGAACGGGACGACGCCCCGGTACTGGCCGACACGGTCGTCGAACACTCCTGAGCGCCGCCGGACACCCAGGGCCGCCGGCACCCAGGACTCCAGCACTTCAGTACGCCCGCACTTCCGAGGGGACCTTCCGAGGGGAGCCGCACCATGCGCGCAGCCGTACAGCAGGAGATAGGCCAGGACAAGCTCGAAGTGTTCGACGACGTCGAGGCGGTGGGCTTCGGGCCCGGCAAGGTGAGGATCCGGGTGCGCGCCACCGGGCTGTGCCACTCGGACCTGTCCGCGATGAACGGCGTACTGCCGCAGCCCGCGCCGTTCGTCCCCGGACACGAGGGCGCCGGGGAGATCACCGAGGTCGGCGACGGTGTGAGCCACCTCAAGCCCGGCGACCGGGTCGTCGTGTGCTGGCTGCCCGCCTGCGGTGTCTGCCCCGCGTGCAAGCGCGGACAGACCGAACTGTGTCTGGCCGGATTCATGAACGCGGGCACCCCCAACTTCAAGCGCCCCGGCGGCGACGTCTTCGGCTTCGCCGGCACCGGCACCTTCACCGAGGAGGTCGTCGTCGACGCGGGCTGCGCGGTGCCCATCCCCGACGACGTGCCCTACGACATCGCGGCCCTCATCGGCTGCGGTGTCACCACCGGACTCGGTGCCGCCCTCAACACCGCCGACCTTCAGGCCGGTTCGTCGGTCGCCGTCATCGGTTGCGGCGGCGTCGGCATCTCCGCGATCCAGGGCGCGCGGCTCAAGGGCGCCGCCGAGATCGTCGCCGTCGACCCGGTCGCCTCGCGCCGCGAGGCCGCGCTGAGGTTCGGCGCCACGAAGGCCCTCTCGCCCGACGAACTCGCCGACGCCAAACAGTCGGTGACGGGCGGCGAGGGCTTCGACTACGTCTTCGAGGTCGTCGGCAAGTCGGCCACGGCACGCACCGCGTACGACAACACCCGCCGCGGCGGGACCCTCGTGGTCGTCGGCGCGGGAGCCATGGACGACTTCCTCCAGCTCAACATGTTCGAGCTGTTCTTCGACGAGAAGCGCATCCTGCCCTCCATGTACGGCGGCGGGGACGTCCTGAGGTCCTACGAGCGCACCATCGCCCTGTGGCGGGCCGGCCGCATCGACCTGGAGGGCCTGATCACCCACCGGGTTCCGCTGGCCGGGATCAACGAGGCACTCGACCAGATGCGTACGGGCACCGCGCTGCGCACCTGCATCGAGATCTGACCCCCACAACCGCTAAGGACCCTGATGTCACTGCCACTTGAGGGGCTCACCGCGATCGTCACCGGCGCGGGACGCGGCCTCGGCCGGGCCGAGGCGCTGGAACTGGCCCGGCTGGGCGCGGCCGTCGTCGTCAACGACTACGGCCAGTCCGGGCGGGACGGGTCGGGGGCGTCCTCGGCCACGCCCGCCGAGGAGGTCGCCGCCGAGATCCGCGCCGCGGGCGGCCGGGCCGTCGCCCACACCGGGGACGTCGCCGACCACGAACAGGCCCGCCTGCTGGTGGAACTGGCGGTCACCGAGTTCGGGAAACTCGACGTCCTCGTCAACAACGCGGGCATCCTGCGCGACCGGATGGTCTTCTCGATGTCCGAGGACGAGTGGGACTCGGTGATCCGGGTGCACCTGAAGGGCCACTTCAACACCACCCGCTTCGCGTCCGCGCACTGGCGGGCGCGGTCCAAGGCGGCCGGCGGCCCCGTGTACGGGCGCATCGTGAACACCTCCTCGGAGGCCTTCCTCGCGGGCTCCGCCGGGCAGCCCAACTACGCGGCGGCGAAGGGCGGGATCGTAGGGCTGACCACGTCGAGCGCCCTGGCGCTGGCCAAGTACGGCGTCACGGCGAACGTCATCTGCCCGCGCGCCCGGACCCGGATGACGGAGGACGTCTTCGCGGGCTTCGCCGAGCCCGACGAGGGTCTCGACCCGCTCGCCCCCGAGCATGTCGCCCCGCTCGTCGGCTATCTGGCCGCGCCCGCAGCGGGACATGTCAACGGGCAGCTCATCGTCGTGCACGGCGGCATGGTCGCGATCGTCGAACGCCCCCGTGTCGCCGCCAAGTTCGACACCAAGCAGGACGCCTTCAGTCACGACGAACTCGACGCGCTGCTCACGCCGTACTACGCCGACCGGCCGAAGGGCGAGACGTTCGCGGCCGTGGAGGTGCTGGGACTCAAACACGGGTGACGACCGTGCGGGGCCGCCCGGCTTCCGGACCGCCCCGGCTCCGGGCCGCCCCGGTTCCGGAAGGTCGGCTGTCCGGGCCGCCCCGGATCCGGAAGGCCGGTCGTCCCGGTCGCGGCCGTCCCGGTTCCGGGAGGTCAGCCGTCCGGGCCGCCGAGCAGACGGCCGTCGGTCGACAGAGGAGGGTGCGCCAGCTGCGGCACGTAGTGCCGGAAGAACAGCTCGGCGACGAGCTCCCGGCGGCTGCGCACCCCCACCTTGTCGAAGATCTGCTTGAGATGGTCCTGAACGGTGTACGCGGAGACCCCGAGCTGCCGGGCGATCTCACTGGTCGAGCGGCCCAGCAGCACGAGCTGGGCGATCTGCCGGGCACGCGGGGACAGCCCGTACACGTCGAGGACCAGCGCGGTCAGCTCGCCGGGATCGGTGGGGCCCACCGACACCACCGTGGTGGGTTCACCGCCCTGGTCGACGGGCCAGGCCCGCAGCGAGATCCACCGCCCCGCACTCGTCGGCGCCCGCACATGCGCGCCGGCCCCGGCCACCTCGCCCCGCGCCTGCACGGCCAGCGCCCGCATCAGGTACGGGCCCGCCTTGCCGCGGCCCGGCGCGTGCCGTTCCTGCAGCCGGTCCAGCCAGTGCTGCGCCGTGGGCGACATCGACCGCACCTCCAGATCGCCGTCGAGGACCACCCAGCCCGGCGCGTCCGGCAGCGGGCCCGCGTCCACGCCGGACAGCAGCAGCGAACGCCGCAGCGCGGCGCAGGCAGGCACGCTCACCGCCTCGGCGACGGCGAGGTCGGCCGAGGAGAAGGCGCGGGTGTGCCCGTCGCGACACAGCACGAGCAGGCCCCAGGTGCGCCGACCGTCCCGCAACAGGACGCGCAACTCGTCGGAGAGCCCCAGGGGGTGGAGGATCTCGCGGTAGTACTTGCTGTCGTCGAGACGGCCGTGGGTGGAGCGGCTCAGCAGGCTCACCCTGCCCGGGCGCCGGGCCAGCGCCCGCAGGTTGTCGACGTCGTCCTGCTCCACGTGCTCGATCTCGAAGAGTCGGCGCATGCTCGACTCGGGGAAGCCGGACTCGTGCTGGCCCCCGGTGTCCAACAGCGTCGAGGGGTCGAGGACGACTCCGCACCAGATGTCCGCCGGCACGACGTCGAGCAGGACGCGGCTGGTGCGGTCGAGGACGGCGAGCGCGCTGAGCTCGCCGCGCAGGGCGCGTTCGAGGCGGGCGGTGGTCTCGGCAGGAGTCATCGGCATGTCCCCGGAATATCGGCCCGTCATATCCCAGGAATCTGGGATACCCCCGCGGATGTCAGTTCCGTACCGTGGGTCTCGATTGTGGGGGCCGGTCCGCAACCGGACAAGGCCGCCGCGACAGCGGGGGAGTCGGACGCCGCCCGCACGTGGGGCCCGGGGGAGCCCCGCACAGAACGGCCCCGCTCGCCGATGGCGAGCGGGGCCGTGTGCCGGTTACGACGTGCCGTCAGACCGACAGGTCCGTCTGCTCGGACGGCTTGCGGTGGCGTCCCTGGGGGGTCGCCTCGTCGTCATGGCCGGAGACCGGACCGCGGTGCCTGCCGTGACCTTCGGCGAGGGCCGTGGCCTCGTCGGCGGTGACCTGCGGTTCCTTGATGCTGATGTCGCTCATCTGAAGTGTTCACCCCGTATGCAAGATCCTTCTGTGCAGCCGGGGGATTCTAACCGGCCGTCACCACAGAGGTGTCGGCGGGTGACGGCGCCGGGGCGACCGGACGCACCACCCGACCCTTCAGAGGCGCCTGCTGGAGAGGGACGGGACGGGCGGCGACGGGCGGGGCGGGGTCCTGAACGGCGTCCCGGTCAGGACCCCCTTCCCCTTCCCCCGCCCCCGCGGGCGCTCCCACCCGGGCCACGCCGCACCGCACCGCCCCCGTCGTGTACGGCAGTTGGAGCACCCCCTCTCTGGTCCACAGTCCGGTGCCCGCCAGCCATCCCGCCGGCGCGGGGAGTTGGTGGACATGGCGCTCGGCGGGTCGCCAGATGCCCAGCCAAGTGCCGGCCGGGCCGTCGATGCGCAGGGCCACCGCACAGGTCTCGGGGGTGAGTACCTGGCCGGGCTGGATCGCGAAGGGCGTGACGAAGTGTTCCGGCGCGCGCAGGCAGTCCGGGAAGCGGACCGGGAGGGTGCTGCCGAGGACGCCCCAGCCGAGGCGGTCGTGGCCCGGAGACGGCGCGTCGGACCGGATGAGCAGGAGCCCGCTGTCGGCGTCCGCGAGAAGCAGGCGGTCGTTGCTGCGCTCGGTGATCTGCAGGAGCGGGGACATCTCGCCGCCGCGCTCCAGGTCGACGACCACCGTCTTGGTGCGGCCGCCCCGGAACCGGTCCAGGGCGAGCAGCCGGCCGGTGCGGTCCAGCCAGACGCCGCCCGAGCAGTGGCCCGGCACCTCGGCGACGTGCTCGGGGCCGAACGCGCCGCCCGCCACCAGCCACACCGTCGTGGAGCCGCGGCCGACGGCCAGGGCGTACGCGCGCTCCCCGCCCGGCGCGGGCGGCAGCAGCCGCAGCCGGGTGTCGCCGTCGGGGCACTCGACGGCACCGAGCGGCAGCTCGCCGGTGCCCGGGCCCGTCGGATACAGCAGCGAGAAGGTGTGCCGACCGTCCACGACCCGGTGGATCAGCACCCGTCCGTCGCTCAGCGGCAGCACCTCCGTGCCCGGCTCCTCCGGCTGGTTGACCGGCAGCGGCACGGCGTACGGCTCGGGCCCGTCCAGCGTCCAGCGCTCCGGGTACCAGGACGCGCCGTCGAGGGCGAGCCGCGCGGCGTACGTGCCGTCGGCGGCGATCACACACCCGGGCCCCGTGGCCCACGCGCCCTCGTCCACGCCCACCGCCTCCACGTCGGTCCCGACCGCCCCGTCCCGGACCGGGCCACGCGCGTCCCCGGCCGACCTGTTTCGGACCGGGCCACGCGCGTCCCCGGCCGACTCGGCCCGGGCCTGGCCGCCTGCGTCCCCGGCCGACTCGCCCCAGATCTGGCCACCCGCGTCCCCGACCGCCCCGTCCCGGACCTGGCCACCCGCTTCTCCGGCGTGGCCGGCCGTGCCCCGACTCGCGTGCTCCCGCGGGCCGCCGGGGGCGGCGGGGTCCGCCGCGCTCCCCACGGCTTCTGCGGCGCGGTCCGCCACGCCGCTCGCCGCGCTGCCCCACGCGCCACCCGCAGCGCCGTCGGCCGCGAGCTCGGCGGCGTTGTCCCGTGTGGTGCCGGTGGCAGCGTCGGTCGCGCCGTTCGCCGCGCCGACCCAGGCGCCGTCGGCCGCGCGCTGCAGAGGGAGACCGGCGGCGCGGCCGCCGGCGCTCCGGACGACGAAGCCCATGGCGCGGTCGGCCGCGATCCCCGCCGCGGGCCCCCACGCGACGTCGGCGGCGCCGCCGGCCTGACTCACCGCCGCGATGCTGATGGTGGGGTTCGTCGTGGTCCAGCGTGTGCCGGCTGTAGCGACCTCGACGGCGGGGTCGGCCGGGATCCCGGCCGAGCTCTCCCGCGCGACCCGTACGGCGCGGTCGAGCGCGCTCCCCGCCCGGTCACCCGGGGAGGGGGCCGTCGTGCCCACCGTGCCGGTGCTCACGTCGTGGTTCACCGCGACCCAGGTCGTGCTCCGCGTCCCGAGGCCCGCGGTGGGTTCGGGAGCGCTCCTCGTCGTGCGCCCTGCCGCGTCGCCCGCGGTGTGGTCGGCCGCAGCCTCCGCCGTGCTGCCCTGAGCGTCACCCGCGGCGTGGTCGGACGCGTTCCCCTCCGCCCCCTGCGCGCTGCCTGGCACAGGTACCGCCGTGATCCAGGCCGTACGCCCGGCCGCGCTGTCGGCCGTTCCCGCCGCCGCGGGGACCGCGGCGGGCTCGACCGCGTAGCCCGGCACGTTCCCCGACGTGGCGGGCATGGCGCGGTCCGGGGTGACCCCCGGTGCGCTGTCGGGCGTGAAGCCCGCGGTGGGCGCCGGCGCGGTGCCCGGTGCGCTCCCCGCCGGGCGGTTCGTCGCGGGCGGCGGCGTCGCGGGCGCCGGTGCCGCGGTCTCCGCCGGCGCCCCCGCGGAGCGGTCCGGCACGAATTCCGCCGCCGTCCCCGCCGGGTGATCCGCCGCGAGCGGTGTCGTGGCGTGGTCCGGTACGAGCCCCGCGGGGTCCTCCGGCACGAGCCCCGACGCGTTCTCCGCCCCGGGCTCCGTCGCACAGGCCGTCATCGTTCGGTCACCTCCGGCGATGAAGCTAGTTTTCGCACGCACAGACGTGGGACCGACGAGCTGCCGCTTCACACATAAGGGTGGCCATGTCGGGATTCGCCTGAGGAAACGGGGGCGGGTGTGCTGAACGGTGGTCAGGAGACGGGGCGGACCGCGCGCGCCGGGGCCCGCCCGCCGTCGGCCCCCTGGTCGAGTGGCCCGCGGCAGGCCGGGCACGGACACGGGGCAGGTAGCCTTTTCCCCGTGCCCCGTCTGTCTGAAGTCATCGCCGCGCTCGACGCTCTCTGGCCCCCCGAGAGGGCCGAGGGATGGGACGCGGTCGGCACCGTCTGCGGCGACCCCGACCAGGAGGTCACGCGCGTCCTGTTCGCCGTCGACCCGGTCCAGGACATCGTCGACGAGGCGGTGAAGCTGGGGGCCGACCTGCTCGTCACCCACCACCCGCTCTACCTGCGCGGTACGACGACGGTCGCGGCCGGCACCTTCAAGGGCCGGGTCGTCCACACCCTGATCAAGAACGACGTCGCGCTGCACGTGGCCCACACCAACGCGGACCGCGCCGACCCCGGAGTCTCGGACGCCCTCGCCGGCGCGCTGGACCTACGGGTCGTACGGCCCCTCGTGCCGGACCCCGCCGACCCGGAGGGCCGCCGCGGCCTGGGCCGCGTCTGCGAGCTGGACCATCCGCTGACCGTCCGCGAACTCGCCGCGCGCGTCGCCGAGCGGCTGCCCGCCACCGCGCAGGGCATCCGCGTCGCCGGCGACCCCGAGGCACTCGTACGGACCGTCGCGGTCAGCGGCGGCTCGGGCGACAGCCTCTTCGACGACGTGCGCGCCGCCGGCGTGGACGCCTTCCTCACCGCGGACCTGCGCCACCACCCGGTGTCCGAGGCCCGCGCCCACAGTCCTCTCGCGCTGCTCGACGCGGCGCACTGGGCCACCGAGTGGCCCTGGTGCGAGCTGGCCGCCGCCCAGCTCGACGAGATCTCCGACCGGCACGGATGGGGACTTCGCGTCCACGTCTCCAAGACGGTCACCGACCCCTGGACCGCCCACGCGGCCTCTCACACCGACACATCAGGAGCCCCCAACTGAACGCCGCGCCCGCCGACCAGATCCGACTTCTCGACGTCCAGGCCCTCGACGTACGCCTGCAGCAGCTCGCGCACAAGCGGAGGTCGCTGCCCGAGCACGCCGAGATCGACTCGTTGAACAAGGACCTCACGCAGCTGCGCGACCTGCTCGTCGCCGCGCAGACCGAGGAGAGCGACTGCGCCCGCGAGCAGACCAAGGCCGAGCAGGACGTCGACCAGGTGCGCCAGCGCGCGGCCCGCGACCAGCAGCGCCTCGACTCGGGTGCCGTCACCTCCCCGAAGGACCTGGAGAACCTCCAGCGCGAGATCACCTCCCTCGCCAAGCGCCAGGGCGACCTCGAGGACGTCGTCCTGGAGGTCATGGAACGCCGTGAGTCCGCCCAGGAGCGAGTGGCCGAGCTGACCGGCCGCGTCTCCTCCGTGCAGCAGAAGATCGACGACGCGACCGCCCGCCGGGACGCGGCCTTCGAGCAGCTCGACGGCGAGTCCGCCTCGGTGACCAAGGAGCGCGAGGTCATCGCGGGCACCGTGCCCGCCGACCTGCTGAAGCTCTACGACAAGCTGCGCGAGCAGCAGGGCGGCATCGGCGCCGCGCGGCTCTACCAGCGCCGCTGCGAGGGCTGCCGCCTGGAGCTCAACATCACCGAGGTCAACGAGGTGAAGGCGGCCTCCCCGGACACCGTGCTGCGCTGCGAGAACTGCCGCCGCATCCTGGTGCGCACCTCCGAGTCCGGCCTTTAAGGAGCCTGGCGCGTGCGGGAGTTCATCGTCGAGGCCGACGGCGGTTCCCGGGGCAACCCGGGGCCCGCGGGCTACGGCTCCGTGGTCGCCGACGCGGCCACGGGCCAGACCCTGGTGGAGCGTGCCGAGTACATCGGTATCGCCACCAACAACGTGGCCGAGTACAAGGGTCTGGTGGCGGGCCTGCGTGCGGCCCGCGAGCTGGACCCGACGGCCTCGGTCCGGGTCCGCATGGACTCCAAACTCGTCGTCGAGCAGATGTCGGGGCGCTGGAAGATCAAGCACCCGGACATGAAGCCGCTGGCCGCCGAGGCGGCGCGGATCTTCCCGGCGTCGCAGGTGACGTACGAGTGGATCCCCCGGGAGCGCAACAAGCACGCGGACCGGCTGGCCAACGAGGCGATGGACGCGGGCAAGCGCGGGGAGCAGTGGTCGCCGTCCGCGTCGACGGCGGAGCTGGACGCGCGGGCCACGACGGCCCGTCCGCCCGAGCCGTCCGGCCCGCCCGGGGACGCGGCGGCGGGCGCGGCGAGGGCCCGCGCGGCACGCGCGGGCGCACGCGACGACACGGCACCCTCTGTCACACCGGCGTCGGGAGCGCCCCTTGAGGGGCGCGGGGAACTGCGCGCCCAGCCCGCAGAGACCCGCGGTTCGACGACATCCCACACCCCCCGGCACCCCGCCGGCGACGCCGCGACGTCGGAGGCCGACAGGCGCGCCGCGCGAACCGTGGCGGCAACGACAGGCACGGCCGCCCCCGCGCAGGGCAAGGCACCGACCGTCGGCTGGGGCACGGCCCCCGACATGGGCGCTCCCGCCACCTTCGTCCTGCTGCGCCACGGCGAGACCCCGCTGACCCCGCAGAAGCGCTTCTCGGGCAGCGGCGGCAGCGACCCGTCGCTGTCGGACGCGGGCCGTGAACAGGCCGAAAGGGTCGCCGCGGCGCTCGCCGCGCGCGGCACGATCCAGGCGATCGTGGCGTCGCCGCTCGCCCGGACCCGGCAGACCGCGGGCGCGGTGGCCGCACGGCTCGGACTCGACGTGACCATCGAGGAGGGGTTGCGCGAGACGGACTTCGGCGCCTGGGAAGGACTGACGTTCGGCGAGGTCAGGGAGCGCTGGCCCGACGACCTGAACGCCTGGCTCGCCTCACCGAGGGCCGAACCGACCGGCGGCGGCGAGAGCTTCACGGCGACCGCCCGCCGCGTCGCCGCCGCACGCGACAGGCTGATCGCCGCGTACGCGGGCCGCACGGTCCTGCTCGTCACGCACGTCACGCCGATCAAGTCGCTGGTGCGTCTGGCGCTCGGCGCCCCACCGGAGTCCCTGTTCCGCATGGAACTGTCCGCGGCCTCGCTCTCCGCGGTGGCGTACTACGCGGACGGCAACGCGAGCGTCCGGCTGTTCAACGACACCTCTCATCTGCGCTGAGCTCACCGTCGCGGAGGCGCGCACGCGTCGACCGTATGGAGGCGGGCACGCGTCGTCCGGAGGCGGGCACTCCTCGTCCGCGTGGCGACGGGCACTCCTCGTCCGCGTGGCGACGGGCGCCCGGGGTCCGCGTGGCGACGGGCGCCCGGGGTCCGCGCGGCGACCGGCACCCGGAGTCCGTGCCGAGGCCGGCACCCGCGGCCCGCACCCGTCATCCGCGCCGCGCCCCGCGCGCGGCGGCACGGTCGCGCAGGATCGAGGCGGTCTCCCGGTCCGCCGGGAGGAACGCCTCCAGGTGCAGTTCGGCGAGCGTGACGTCCACGGCCGTCGCGAAGGACGTCAGCGTCGTGAGGAGCCTCAACTCGCCCTCGGCGCACCGCAGTCGCAGCGGCACGGCGAAGCCGACGTAGTCCGTGGCGGGCTCGCTCGCCGGCACGTACCCGGCCAGCTCCCCGGCCAGCGCGTCGAGGAGCGGGTCGGGGCTGCGCAGGGCGCGGGCCCGCAGGCTCTCCACGATGTGCCGGCCCCACACGTCGAGGTTCACCACCCGCGGCCCCATGCCGCGCGGATGCAGCGCCAGCCGCAGTACGTTCACCGGGGGCGCGAGCAGTTCGGGCGCCGCGCCCTCCGTGAGCACGTCGAACGCCGCGTTGGCCGCGACGAGTTCACCCCGGGGCCCGCCACCACGGCCGGATACGGGAGGTGTCCTTCGAGGATGCCGTCCAGCGCCTCCCGTACGGGCTTCAGCGCGACCGCGTCCAGGGACGACTCGGTGAACGCCGGGGCGTAACCGGCGGCGAGGAGCAGCGCGTTGCGCTCGCGCAGGGTCAGCTCCAGCGACTCGGCGAGCCTGATCACGATCTCCCTGCCGGGCAGTGAACGCCCGCGCTCCATGAAACTGACGTACCGCTGCGTCGTCCCCGCGCGCGAGGCGAGCTCCAGCTGGCTCACCCGGCGCGCGGTGCGCCAGCGCAGCAACTCCCGTGCGAAGGCGGACGGTTCGGTCGCGTGGGTGCCGATGGTCATGGCTCAGTTGTACGCGACGGCTCGGACAGGGCCGCAGCCCGCGCGCCTCGCATGCCGCCCGCATGCCGCCGCGATTCGCGCGGGCCCTCCCCGGCGCGGACCAGCCGCCGTCGTCGGGACTCCGCGGACGCCCGACCGCAAGCCCGCCACGGACGCTACGGCCGCAAGCCCGCCACGGACGCTACGGCCGCAAGCCGGCCGCCTCGCGTGCGAGACGCTCGACCCGTCCCCAGTCCCGTGCCGCGACCGCGTCCGCGGGAAGCATCCAACTTCCGCCCACACAACCGACGTTCGGGAGGGCCAGGTACTGCGGTGCGGAGTCCGGCCCGATGCCGCCGGTCGGGCAGAACCGCGCCTGCGGCAGCGGGCCCGCCAGCGACTTGAGGTACGCCGTGCCGCCGGCCGCCTGCGCCGGGAAGAACTTCATCTCCCGCACCCCTCGCTCCAGCAGCGCCACGACCTCCGACGTCGTGGACACCCCGGGCAGGAACGGCACCCCGGACGTCGCCATGGCGGCCAGCAGCGCGTCCGTCCAGCCGGGGCTGACGAGGAAGCGGGCGCCCGCCGCCACCGAGTCCGCGACGTGCGCGGGGGAGAGGACCGTGCCCGCACCGACCACGGCGTCCGGGACCTCCGCGGCGATCGCCCGGATCGCGGGGAGGGCGGCCGGGGTCCGCAGCGTCACCTCGATCGCGGGCAGCCCGCCGGCGACCAGCGCCCGCGCGAGCGGGACGGCGTCGGCGACGTCCTCGACCACGACGACGGGGACGACCGGCGCGAGGTCCAGCACGGAGGCAGGCGAGAAGGAGGGCAGCGGCGAAGTCATGGCCTCATCCTGCCCGGGGTGTGCAACATGCGCAAAGGTCGTTGCGCATGTTGCAATTCTGTCGTGTCCACCCGGCGCGAGACGCCGCCGAGGCGTGCCCCGCCCTACCCGGCGCGAGGCGGCGCCGCGGCCCGGCTCAGTGGATCTCCCTCACCACCACGTCCAGCGCCCACGGCCTGCCCGCCCGGCCGGGTGCCTCCGCCTCCACCGTGTACCCGAGGTCCCGCAGGGCCTCCACCAGCTCCGCCGGGCCCTTGGGCGCGATACCGGCGCCGAGGAGGCTGCGCACGATCCTGCCCTTGGTCGCCTTGTTGAAGTGACTGACGACGGAGCGCTTCTCCACCCCGTCGACCAGCTGCGCGTGCAGCACCCGCACGGTCGCCGTCCGCCCCGCCACCTCGCCCTTCGGCTTCCACGCCGCCGTGTACGCGGAGGAACGCAGGTCCAGGACGAGCCCGTCGCCGGCCGCCTCGGGCAGCGCGGTGGCCATCGGAGTACGCCAGTGCGTGCCGAGCGCCCCGAGCCCCGGCAGCTTCACGCCCATCGAGCAGCGGTACGAGGGGATGCGGTCGGTCACCCGGACCGCGCCCCACAGCCCCGAGAACACCAGGAGCGAGCGGCTCGCGCGCCGCTTGGCCGACGCGTCCAGCGAACCCAGGTCCAGGGCGTCGTACAGGACACCCGTGTAGATCTCCCCGGCCGGCCGGGCCCCCGCGGCGCGCAGCTCCGTGTTCTTCGCGATCTCGCCGCGCAGCCCCTCGCTCAGCCCGAGGACCTCGCGGGCCTTCTCCTCGTCGCCCGCGCACAGGTCGACCAGCTCGTCCAGGACCGCCTGCCGTGCCTCGGTGAGACCGGGCAGGGACAGCGACTCCAGCTTCAGCGCGGCCCCCCTGCCGGAGGGGGCCTTGCCTTCGGAGGGCGGCAGCAGCACGAGCACGGTGGTGTTCTCCTAACGGTGGTGTGGCCCCGCGCCAGCCTAAAGGGTGCCGGGCCCACCGTTCCGCGCCCGGAGTGCCGCCCGGTGGCGCTCGTCCTACGCTCGACCCATGCCCCGACGTCACATGCGCGTCACCGGTGCACCGGAGGCTCCCCTGCGGGCCGCGCTCCGCGCGCTGCGCACCGAGCTGGGTGTGCCCGAAGGCTTCCCGCCCGACGTCCTGGAGGAGGCCGGGCACGCTCCCCGGCTGCCCTCCGACGACGCGACGGACATCCCCCTGTTCACCATCGACCCGCCGGGTTCCATGGACCTCGACCAGGCGATGCACCTGTCCCGGCGGCGCGGCGGTTACCGCGTCCGGTACGCCATCGCCGACGTCGCGGCCTTCGTCGCCCCCGGCGGCCCCCTCGACGCCGAGGCCCACCGGCGCGTGACCACGCTCTACTTCCCCGACGAGAGGGTGCCGCTGCACCCGGCAGCCCTGTCCGAGGACGCCGCCAGCCTGCTCCCGGACCGGATCCGTCCGGCCGTCCTGTGGACGATCGACCTCGACGCGGAAGGCCGTACGACGGCGACCGACGTCCACCGCGCCCTCGTACGCAGCCGAGCCCGGCTCGACTACAAGCATGCGCAGAAGCAGATCGGTGAGGGGAGGGCGGAGGAGTCCCTGGCCCTCCTCAAGGACATCGGGCAGGCACGCGAACGGCTGGAGGCCGAGCGCGGCGGCATCTCGCTCGACGTGCCCGAACAGGAGATCGTCGACGAGGACGGGACGTACGAACTCGTCTACCGCGCCCCGCTCCCCGCCGAGAGCTGGAACGCGCAGCTCTCCCTGCTCACCGGCATGGCGGCGGCCGAGCTGATGCTCTCGCACGGCACGGGGATCCTGCGAACGCTGCCCACCGCACCCGACGGCGCGGTGGGCCGGCTCCGCCGCACGGCCAAGGCCCTGCGCATCCGCTGGCCGCATCATGTCTCGTACGCGGAGCTGATCCGCTCCCTCGACCCGCACTGGCCGCACCACGCGGCCTTCCTCCAGGAGTGCACGACACTGCTGCGCGGCGCGGGCTACACCGTGTTCCGGGACGGCGTCCGACCGGAGACCACGATCCACTCCGCCGTCGCCGCCCCCTACGCCCATTGCACGGCCCCGTTGCGTCGGCTCGCCGACCGGTACGCGTCGGAGCTGTGCCTCGCGGCGGCCGCGGACCGGCCGCCACCCGAGTGGGTCCTCGCTGCCCTCGACGACCTCCCCGAGGTGATGGCGGAGGGCACCCGGCGCGCGGGCACCGTGGAGCGCGAGTGCGTCGACATCGTGGAGGCCGCGCTGCTGAAGGATCGCGTGGGCGACCTCTTCGAGGCCTGTGTGGTCGACGTACGGGACGACGAACCCACCGTCGGGACAGTGCAGTTGGAGTCCCCGGCGGTCTTCGCCCGGATCGCCGGGGGTACGACGGAACTCCCCCTGGGCGAACGCCTGCGGGTACGCCTCACCCAGGCGGACCCGGGCACGGCGAAGGTGGAGTTCGCGCCCGCGTGACCGCGCGGCCGGCCTCCCGCACGGGACGGCCGGCGTCGCCCGTCGAGCCGGCCGCCCGCCGTGTCCCCGCGTTCCTGACGGGGACCGGGATCGTGTGCCACGATCGAGGGAACGGTTCCCGATCTCATGGTCAGGTGGTCTTCCGGTGTCCCAGTCTGGCGAACGACCGAAGGAGGGGCGTGACATGACTGCCGTGGCGCACGAGCCCACCACGCCGGCCGAAGGCCTGCTGGACATCTTCCTGTCCCTCGACACCCCGGAGGGGTTCCGGGCCGAACTGATCGAGGGGGAGATCGTTGTGACACCGCCGCCGGACGGGGATCACGAGGACTACATCAACCGGATCATGAAACAAGTGATCAGGCGGTCCCGCACCGACATGGATTTCTCGGGGAACAAGGGCCTGAAATTGCGGAGCGGGGGCGGTTGCCCGAAGAATCATGTGATCCCGGACGGCACGTTCGCCCCCGCGAAGCTGCGGCTCTACCGGGGCGCCGACTCATGGATGCCGTGCGAGGGCGTCGCCATGGTCCTCGAAGTGACGTCGACGAAGCCCGAGGTCGACCGTGAGGCCAAACGCCGGTGCTACGCCCGCGGCGGCATCCCCCTCTACCTGCTCGTCGACCGCGACGCCTCCGCGATCACACTGTTCGGCGAGCCGGAGAACGACGACTACCGACGGCACTGCACCCTTCCCCTCGGCAAGCCCCTCTCCCTCCCGGAGCCCTTCGCCTTCGAACTGGACACGTCGGACTTCCTCTGACCGCCCGCGCGGCCTTCCGCACAGCGGCCCGCCCCGTTCGTCCGTGCCGCGGTCCGGCCACCCGCCCGCGGCATGGAAACGGGTCCTCCAGGCGTTGCACCCGCCAGGGAGGTGCGCGGTGGGCGGACGGGAGCAGGCGTTGTGGACCAGGGCGCGGCTGGGGCGCTGCGGGCCGCCGCTCGACCTCCTGACCGCCCGGTTCGACCGGCACGTCTACGCCCCGCACGCCCATGAGGAGTTCACCATCGGCGTCTGCGTCGGCGGGTCCGAGATCATCGACTACCGCGGCGGCCACATCCGCACCGGGCCCGGCTCGATCGTCGTCCTCGCGCCCGGCGAGATGCACACCGGCGGCCCCGGCAACGCCACCGACGGCTACGCCTACCGCGCCCTGTACGCCGAGCCCTCCCTGCTCGCCGACGGCACCCTCGGCGGCCTCCCGCACTTCCGCGAGCCGCTCCTCGACGACCCCGAGCTGGCCGCCGCGCTCCGCGCCGCCCACACCGAACTCAGCGCCTGCCCCGACCCCCTGGAAGCCGAATCCGTCCTCCCCTGGCTGCTCACGGGCCTCGCCCGCCGCCACTCCACGGCCCGCGCCGCGTGCGACACGGTCACCGGGGCGGCCCACATCGCCCGCGCGGTACGGGACCGCCTGGCCGACGAACTCCAGGAACCCCCCTCGCTCGCCGCGCTCGCCGCCGACCTGGGCCTGTCCCGCTACCAACTGCTGCGCGCCTTCCGCACGGCCACGGGGATACCGCCGTACGCCTGGCTGGCCCAGTACCGGGTGAACCGCGCCCGCGGGCTGCTGGACTCAGGGCTGCGCCCCGCCGAGGTCGCCCCGCTCGTGGGCTTCGCCGACCAGGCGCACCTGACCCGCTGGTTCCGGCGGGTGCTCGGCGTGACGCCGGCGGCGTACCGGGCGAGCGTGGCGGCGACGGCGTACCGCAACAGCGTTCAAGACTCCTGAGGGACCGGCGGCCGAAACTGCCCGCATGACTGCACGCGGCTGGTTTCTCTTCTCCCTCATGGGAGTGGTCTGGGGCATCCCCTACCTGATGATCAAGGTGGCGGTGGACGCCGTGTCCCCGTCCGCGGTGGTGTTCACGCGCT
The DNA here is from genome assembly GCF_039543605.1 of Streptomyces siamensis. Taxonomy (NCBI): domain Bacteria; kingdom Bacillati; phylum Actinomycetota; class Actinomycetes; order Kitasatosporales; family Streptomycetaceae; genus Streptomyces; species Streptomyces siamensis. Next base: position 1,018,620 of record NZ_BAABKB010000002.1, read on the forward strand.
GTGCGCTCGGCGCCGCGCTACTGCTTCCCTTCGCGATACGGCAGGGCGGCCTGGCCCGCAACGTCCGCAACCACTGGCGCCCCATGCTGGCGTTCGCGTGCATCGAGATCATCGGCCCCTGGTGGACCCTGACCGACGCCGAACGCCACTTGTCGAGCTCCACGGCGGGTCTGCTGATCGCGGGCGTCCCCATCGTCGGCGTGCTCGCCGCCCGCCTCCTCGGCGACACGGAACGGCTCGGTGCCCGCCGCGTCACAGGCCTCGCCCTCGGCATGTCCGGCGTCGCGGTCCTCACCGTCCCGCACCTGACCGGCGGCGACGCCCGTTCCCTGGCCGAGGTGCTGCTCACGGTCGTCGGCTACGCGACGGCACCGGTGATCGCGGCCCGCCATCTGAAGGACGTGCCGTCGCTCCACCTCACGGCGCCCTGCCTGGCCCTCGCGGCGCTGGTCTACGCCCCCGCCGCGGCGGCCACCCGGCCCGACACGGTCCCGTCCGGGCAGGTCCTGGCCGCCCTCGCCGGCCTGGGCGTCGTCTGCACGGCGGTCGCCTTCGTCGCCTTCCTGGAACTCATCAAGGAGGCGGGCCCGACGAGGGCGACGGTGATCACGTACGTCAACCCTGCGGTCGCGGTGGCGGCCGGCGCCGTCTTCCTCGACGAAAGCCTGACCCCCGGCGTCCTCGCGGCCTTCGCCCTCATCCTGGCGGGCTCGGTCCTGGCCACGGCGACCGCCGGTCCTCGGCGCCCCGCCCGCCCGGTACCATGGTCGGCACGGCAGACGAGCCGGGCGGACGGCCGCGTGGAGGTCCTTGTGGACCTTCCCGAGGAACGTCCGGGCTCCACAGGGCAGGGTGGTGGCTAACGGCCACCCGGGGTGACCCGCGGGACAGTGCCACAGAAAGCAGACCGCCGGAGGCTTCGGCCCTCGGTAAGGGTGAAACGGTGGTGTAAGAGACCACCAGCGCCTGAGGTGACTCAGGCGGCTAGGTAAACCCCACCCGGAGCAAGGTCAAGAGGAGCCGCTGTGAAAGGCGGCTCTGCGCGGACGTTCGAGGGCTGCCCGCCCGAGTCCGCGGGTAGACCGCACGAGGCCGGCGGCAACGCCGGTCCTAGATGGATGGCCGTCTCCCCGGCCGCCGCGAGGCGACCGGGCGACAGAACCCGGCGTACAGCCCGACTCGTCTGCCTCTCAAGGATCTGACCTGGCCTTTTGGCCTGGGTGGGGCCTTTTCCGCGTTGGGCGCATCCCTCATTTTGCCCGCGCTCGGCCGAGCACGGTCGGATCGGTCGAGGGCGCTCGCGCATTATCTGTGAGCACCTCGAAGCCACCGGTGCCCACTGCCGCCTGATCAGCCATCACTTCGAGTACTGGGGCCTGCGGAGAGCATCTCGGTCGCGGCGCGCTCGACGTCCGCCTCCGACACAAGTACCAACTGAGCTGCTTTCCCCAGCGGGACGAAGCTGTCCACGCTCGTGACCCGTCTGATCGCCCCGGTGAATCCGGCATCGACCAGGGCGGTCACGACTCCCTCCGACACACCTCCCGTACGGCGGGTCTCGTCGACCACGAGGACGCGTCCCGTCGCACGGGCTTCCCGCAGCAGGTCGTCGAGCGGTAGGGGGGCCAGCCAGCGCAGGTCGACGACCCGGCCGGCGATGCCCTCTCGATCCAGTCGGCGTGCGGCTCGCAGGGAGATGGGGAGGCCGTTGCCGAAGGTCACGAGGGTCAGGTCTGTGCCTGTGCCGTAGGTGCGGGCCCGGCCGATCGGTACGTGGGCTGCGGGGGGCGGGTATGCCGCCAGCCAGGCGTTGTCGCCCTCCTCGTGGAGGTCTCGCGTGTGGTAGAGCGCGATCGGCTCCAGGAAGGCGCTGACCGTGCCGTCCACCTTCGCGGTCGCCACGCATGTGCGGAGCATCGCCGCCGCGTCGTCGGGGCGGGAGGGGGAGGCGATGACCAGGCCGGGGATGTCGCGCAGGGCGCCGAGCGCGTTGTCGTTGTGGAAGTGGCCACCGAAGCCGCGCTGGTAGCCGTAGCCGGCGATGCGGACCACAAGGGGGTTGCGGTACTGGCCCTGGGAGAAGAACTGGAGCGTGGCGGCCTCGCCTCGCAGTTGGTCTGCGGCGTTGTGCAGGTAGGCGAGGTATTGGATTTCGGGAACCGGCAGTAGTCCGGACAGGCCTGCCCCCAGCGCGAGGCCGAGGACGGACTGCTCGTCGAGCAGGGTGTCGAAGACCCGCGCGGTACCGAAACGCCGCTGGAGGCCCCGCGTCAGACCGTAGACCCCACCCTTGCGGCCGACGTCCTCGCCGAAGACGACCATCTCCGGGTGGCTGCCGAGCAGGTCGGCGAGTGTGTTGGTGATGGCCTGGGCGAATGTGACGGGCTCGCCCACGGGGGCTGTGGGTGGTTCGGTGGTACGGCGTGCCGTAGCCGCCACGAGGTCGGGGCGGCGGGGTGCGATGGGGGCAGTGATCTGCGCGACGGTGGTCAGGGGCTCGCTCTCCAGGGCCTCCTTGGCCACGGCGAACACCCGTCCGCTCACCTCGTCGTACCGGTCGAGAACCTGTTGCGGTGACAGGATGCCGGCCGCTGTGAGCAGCCGGGCCGTGGCCAGCAGCGGGTCACGTTCCAGGTCCGCGGCGATCTCGGACGGCGTGCGGTAGGCGGCTTCGGCGTCCGAGCCCGCGTGGCCGAGGAAACGCACCATCGACAGGTGCAGGAAGGCGGGCTGCCGGTTCTTGCGTACGTGGGTCACTGCCTCGCGCGCGGTGGCGAAGGCGGCTTGCGGATCGCAGCCGTCCGCGGCGAAGTAGGTGAGAGAAGGCCGGCTGCCGTAGGCCTGCCGCACCCAGTCGTGCGGTGTCGGGACGCTGATGCCCAGGCCGTTGTCCTCGCAGACGAACAGGATCGGCATCGGGAGGCCCTGGTAGGCCGCGTGGCAGGCGCTGTTGATGGCGCCCGCGGCCGTGGAGTGGTTCACGGAGGCGTCGCCGAAGGTGCAGCAGACCACGGCGTCGTCGGGCCAGGCGCACTCGGTGCCGAGGCGCTTGGCGCGGGCGATGCTCCATGCCACGCCGACGGCCCGGGGCAGGTGGGAGGCGATGGTCGACGTCTGCGGGACGACGGCCAGTTCGTGCCGCCCGAATACCTTGTGCCGTCCACCGGCGATCGGCTCCTCGGCCCCGGCGGCCACCCCCAGCAGCATGTCCCTGACCGCGTCGACACCGCCGGCCTGCCGGGCGCGGGCGCAGTAGAAGGCGCCGGATCGGTAGTGCAGTAGCGCCGGGTCGGTGGCGCGCAGGGCGAGGGCGAGTGCGGCGTTGCCCTCGTGCCCGCTCGATCCGATGGTGTAGTAACCGCGGCCCTGTTGCTGCATCCAGCGTGCGGCGGCGTCGGTGTGCCGGCTCTCCGACTGTGCGTCGAACAGGTCCAGTGCGGTGCCGGTGTCCAGTCCGCCGGCGTCGCGCAGCGGGATCGCCGTGTCCGCAGACCGTGGACCGGCTACCGACTCGCGGAAGTGCCGCTCCAGGTCCTCGACGGCGCTCACAGGCGGAAGGACAGGTCGGGCTCGAGCGCGGCCACGTCCATCTGCGCTTTCTGCAGACGACCGGAGTGGTCCCAGTTCATGGACTGCCAGCGGGTGAACTGGTCGAGCACCCACTGCCCCGACTGTCGACTGCCGTTGCCCGACTTGCCGTTGCCGCCGAAGGGAAGGTGGGCCTCGGCTCCGGAGGTGGTGTTGTTGACGCTGACCATGCCTGCGGAGATGCCGCGCCGGTACGTCCACACCTCGTGCGGATCGTTGGTGTAGATCGCGGCGGACAATCCGTAGCCATGGGCGTTGGCCAGATCGATGGCCTCATCGAAGTCCCGGTAGGTCGTCACTCCGACGATGGGACCGAAGGTCTCGTTGAGGAACAGGTCGTCGTCGCGGCGCACTCGGTCGACGATCACCGGGTGGTAGAACATGCCCGCCTCGGGGTCCCCGACGAAGCCCTTGCGCGGGTTGTCGGCCGTGATCCGCCCGATGCCGTCGGAGCCGTGGGTGCGGTGGTGGTCCTTGATCCAGCCGAGGAAGGTCTCGTAGCGCTGCGCGAAACGCTCGTCGAGCATCGGGCCGTAGAGGACGTCCTCGAACGCGTCGCCGATCCGGGCCGCGCGGCTCGCGGCGTCGAAGCGGGCGAGGAATTCCTCGTGCACCGACTCGTGCACGATGAGCGTCCCGAGGGAGGTGCAGCGCTGCCCCGCGGTGCCGAACCCGGAGAACAACGCCCCCTCGACCGCCAGGTCGAGGTGGGCGCTCGGGGTGATCACCTGGGGATTCTTGCCACCCAGCTCCAGGCACGGGGTCTGCAGGTGGCTCCCGCACAGGGCGCCGATCTTCCGGCCGACGAGCGTGGACCCCGTGAAGCCGACCTTGTCGACCAGGCCGGCGTCGAGGGAGGCCTCCAAACCGGCGTATGTCTGCTCCCCGTCGGCGAGGACGAGGTTGAGAACGCCGTCGGGCAAGCCCCCTCCGTGCACGAACAGCTCGAAGAGGGCCTTGGCGCTCGCGGCGGCGTACTCGGCGGGCTTCCACACCACGGTGTTGCCGGTCACGAGCGCCGGTACGAGGTACCAGGACGGCACGGCCACCGGGAAATTGCCGGCGGTGATCACAGCGACCGCGCCCATGGGGTTGCGGAAGGTGAACAGCTGCTTGTCCGGCATCTCCGAGGGCACCGTCTGCCCGTACAGCCGGCGCCCCTCGCCCAGGAAGAAGTCGCAGGTGTCGATGATCTCCTGGACCTCGCCGAGTGCCTCGGCCAGCGGCTTGCCGATCTCCTCGGTCACGATGCGGGCGAGCCGGTCCTTGTTCGCCTCGACGAGCCGGCCGATCTTTCCGATCGCGGACCCGCGCACCGGCGCCGGGACGTCCGCCCAGGACCGCTGAGCCGCCTTCGCGGCCCTGGCGGCCTCGACGAAGGTCGAGGCGTCCCCGAGAGAGACCTCGGTGACCACTTCGGCGGTACGACCGGGATTGGGGCGCCGCAGAGTCCCGCCGGGAGCGCCGGCGACCGGATGGCCGGCCACGATCGAGGCGACGGTACGGGCCATGTATTTGCCCTGCCTTTCGGGTGGGTTGGGCTGGGGTGGCTGGTACGGGGTCGGGTCGTACGGGCTCGTCCGGTACGGGTCAGTGGAGACCGGCGAGGATCCTGTCGAGGGCCCGCAGGGCGAACCCGAGATCGTCCCGGGTGATGGACAGGGCAGGGCGGAAGCGCACCGTACGCTCACCGCACGGCAATGCGATCACCTGTTCCTCGGTTCGCAGCCTGCGCACCACGTCGTCGCGCACGGCGCCGTCGGGCAGATCGATGGCGCACATCAGTCCGCGGCCTCGCGCGTTGGCCGCCATCGGGGTGTGCCGGACTTCGAGATCACGCAGTTCGGTCAGGAACCACGCTCCCACGGCAGCGGCATTGGCCACCAGGTCGTCCCTTTCGATGATCTCCAGGATGCGTCGGGCCCGGACCATGTCGACGAGTCCGCCGCCCCAGGTGGAGTTGATCCGCCCGGAGACCCGCAGGACGTTGTCGGGTACCTGGTCGACCCGGCGGCCGGCCATGATGCCGCCGAGCTGGACCTTCTTGGCGAAGGCGACGATATCCGGCTCGAGACCGAGTTGCTGGTAGGCCCAGGTGGTGCCGGTGATCCCCACCCCGGTCTGCACCTCGTCGAGCACGAACAGCGCGTCGTACTCGTGGCAGAGCGCCTGCATCGCCTGCAGGAACTCCGGGCGCATATGGTTGTCGCCGCCCTCGCCCTGGATCGGTTCGGCGATGAAGCAGGCGATGTCGTGCGGGTTGTCCTCGAACGCTTGCCGCGCCTGCGCGAGGGCCTCTCGCTCGGCCTCCTCGACCTCGGCGAGGTGGCGCTCGAGGGGGAAGCGCACCGCGGGTACGTCGATGCGCGGCCAGTCGAACTTCGGGAAGCGGGCCGTCTTGTTGGGCTCGGTGTTGGTCAGCGAGAGGGTGTACCCGCTGCGGCCGTGGAACGCCTTCCGAAGGTGGAGCACCTTGGTGCCGAGCTCGGGGGAGCGGCCTGCGGCCTCGTTGCGGCGGCTCTTCCAGTCGAACGCGGTCTTGAGCGCGTTCTCGACGGCGAGCGCCCCGCCCTCGACGAAGAACAGTCTCGGCAGGTCCGGATCGCCCAGCACCCGGGCGAACGTCTCGACGAACTCGGCGTAGTGCGTGGTGTAGACGTCGGGGTTGGCGGGCTTGTTCGCCGCCACTTGTGCGAGGAGGGTCATGAACTCCGGGTCGTCCACGATGCCCCGCGCGTTGAGCCCCAGCGGGGCGGACGCGAAGAAGGAGTAGAGGTCGAGGAACTTCGCACCGGTGCGCGCGTCGATGATCCACGAGCCCTGGCTGTCGAGCAGGTCGAGCACAAGCTTGAAACCGTCGGTCAGCACATGTCGGCCGAGCCTCTCGTGCACCTCGTCGGGGTGGACTGTCGACACTGCGGCAACCGTCATGGAGGCACCTACTCTCGATAGCCGTCTACCGAAGAAACTTCGTTGAACGCGAGAATCAGCGAAAATATTTTAGATATGGGGCGGTCGAGGCTGCAAGGCTTCGTGCAGCGGTAGATGCGGATGCGTCGCGCCTGCCCCCGGCGGGGTGGTGCCCGCGATCTTCCGCACCGACGGAACGCGGGTCTGGTCCGACCGGATCGCCCACTGCCTCGACCGGTACGGGTACGCACCCCACCCCGGGCTGCGGCGGCACTTCGCCACGCGGCAGGAGCCGCCGCCGCAGGTCACCGCCCGGGTGTGCGGTCAAAGGGGCAGGCTGGTGTTCGCCGAGCCCGCGCCCGCGTCATGCCGGCCCGCACGCACCGAAATCTCGATCATGCGGCGCGGAAAACCGGGTAGGCACCCGGAAGTACCGCTCGATCCGGCCCCCGCCGGCCGTCGCGCGGCAGACAACGTCACGTCCCCTCGGCGGTCGCACCCCGCGATCCGGGTGATCCGGGTGGTCATATCCGGATGTGCCCCACCCGAGTGACGCGAGTTACATGGCACCGGGGGGCCCGCATCGACACGATGGGGGGCGTCACCGGCAGGCTGAAGGGATCCAAGGATGTTCCGCAAGGTGCTGGTCGCCAACCGCGGTGAGATCGCGATTCGCGCGTTCCGGGCCGGCTTCGAGCTGGGCGCGAGAACCGTCGCCGTCTTCCCGCACGAGGACCGCAACTCGTTGCACCGGCTCAAGGCCGACGAAGCGTACGAGATCGGTGAGCCAGGGCACCCCGTGCGCGCCTACCTCTCCGTCGAGGAGATCGTCCGGGCCGCGCGCCGGGCGGGCGCGGACGCGGTCTACCCGGGATACGGGTTCCTGTCCGAGAACCCCGACCTGGCCCGCGCGTGCGAGGAAGCGGGCATCACGTTCGTCGGCCCCAGCGCCGACACCCTGGAACTCACCGGCAACAAGGCCCGCGCCGTGGCCGCCGCCCGCGCGGCCGGCGTTCCGGTGCTGGGCTCCTCGGCGCCCTCCACCGACGTGGACGAACTGGTCCGCGCCGCGGACGAGGTCGGCTTCCCCGTGTTCGTCAAGGCGGTCGCGGGCGGCGGCGGGCGCGGCATGCGCCGCGTCGAGGACCCCGCGTCGCTGCGCGACGCCATCGAGGCGGCGGCCCGCGAGGCGGCGTCCGCGTTCGGCGACCCGACGGTCTTCCTGGAGAAGGCCGTCGTCGAACCCCGCCACATCGAGGTGCAGATCCTCGCCGACGGGCAGGGCGGCGTCATCCACCTCTACGAGCGAGACTGTTCGCTCCAGCGCCGCCACCAGAAGGTCATCGAGATCGCGCCCGCGCCGAACCTCGACCCCGAACTGCGGGACCGGATCTGCGCCGACGCGGTGCGGTTCGCCCGCGAGATCGGCTACCGCAACGCCGGCACCGTCGAGTTCCTGCTCGACCGCGACGGCAACCACGTCTTCATCGAGATGAACCCGCGCATCCAGGTCGAGCACACGGTGACCGAGGAGGTCACCGATGTCGACCTGGTCCAGGCCCAGATGCGTATCGCGGCCGGCGAGAACCTGGCCGACCTCGGGCTGTCGCAGGAGAGCATCACCCTGCGCGGTGCCGCGCTCCAGTGCCGTATCACCACCGAGGACCCGGCCAACGGTTTCCGCCCCGACACCGGACGCATCAGCGCCTACCGCTCGCCCGGCGGCTCGGGCATCCGCCTGGACGGCGGCACCACCCACGCGGGTACCGAGATCAGCGCACACTTCGACTCGATGCTCGTCAAACTCACCTGCCGCGGCCGGGACTTCAAGGCCGCGATCGGCCGTGCCCGGCGCGCGGTCGCCGAGTTCCGCATCCGCGGCGTCGCCACCAACATCCCCTTCCTCCAGGCGGTGCTGGACGACCCGGACTTCCGGGAAGGGCGGGTGACGACGTCGTTCATCGAGCAGCGCCCGCAGCTGCTCACCGCACGCCACTCCGCCGACCGCGGCACCAAGCTGCTCACCTATCTCGCCGACGTCACCGTGAACAAGCCGCACGGCGAGCGGCCCCAACTGATCGACCCCGTCACCAAACTGCCCCCGCTGCCCGCCGGCGAGCCGCCCGCCGGTTCCCGGCAGCGCCTGACCGAACTGGGGCCCGAGGGGTTCGCGCGGTGGCTGCGCGAGTCGCCGGCCATCGGCGTCACGGACACCACGTTCCGCGACGCGCACCAGTCGCTGCTGGCCACCCGCGTTCGGACCAAGGACATGCTCGCCGTCGCCCCGGTGGTGGCACGCACCCTGCCGCAGCTGCTGTCCCTGGAGTGCTGGGGCGGCGCCACCTACGACGTCGCCCTGCGCTTCCTCGCCGAGGACCCGTGGGAGCGGCTCGCCGCCATCCGCGAGGAAGTCCCCAACATCTGTCTCCAGATGCTGCTGCGCGGACGCAACACGGTCGGCTACACGCCGTACCCCACCGAGGTGACGGACGCGTTCGTCCAGGAGGCCGCGGCCACCGGCATCGACATCTTCCGGATCTTCGACGCCCTGAACGACGTCGGGCAGATGCGGCCGGCCATCGAGGCCGTACGCGAGACCGGGACGGCCGTCGCCGAGGTCGCCCTCTGCTACACCTCGGACCTGTCCGACCCCTCCGAGAAGCTCTACACCCTCGACTACTACCTCCGCCTCGCCGAGCAGATCGTCGCCGCCGGCGCGCACGTCCTGGCCGTCAAGGACATGGCGGGCCTGCTGCGCGCCCCGGCCGCGGCGACGCTCGTCTCGGCGCTGCGCCGCGAGTTCGACCTGCCGGTGCACGTCCACACGCACGACACCGCGGGCGGCCAGCTCGCGACCTACCTCGCCGCGATCCAGGCCGGGGCGGACGCCGTGGACGGCGCGGTGGCGTCGATGGCGGGCACCACCTCGCAGCCGTCGCTGTCGGCGATCGTCGCCGCCACCGACCACTCCGCGCGGCCGACCGGACTCGACCTCCAGGCGGTCGGGGACCTGGAGCCGTACTGGGAGAGCGTGCGCCGGGTCTACGCCCCGTTCGAGGCGGGCCTCGCCTCGCCGACCGGGCGCGTCTACCACCACGAGATCCCCGGCGGACAGCTGTCCAACCTGCGGACCCAGGCCGTCGCGCTGGGCCTCGGCGACCGCTTCGAGGACATCGAGAAGATGTACGCCGCCGCCGACCGCATCCTCGGCCGGCTGGTGAAGGTCACCCCGTCGTCGAAGGTGGTCGGCGACCTGGCACTGCACCTGGTGGGCGCCGGGGTGTCGCCGGACCGGTTCGAGGAGACACCGGACCGGTTCGACATCCCCGACTCCGTCATCGGCTTCCTGCGCGGCGAGCTCGGCAACCCGCCCGGGGGATGGCCGGAGCCGTTCCGCAGCAAGGCCCTCCAGGGCCGGGCCGACCCCAAGCCCGTGCAGGAGCTGAGCGCCGAGGACCGTACGGCGCTGGACAAGGACCGCCGCGCGACGCTCAACCGGCTGCTGTTCCCCGGCCCGACACGGGACTTCGAGACGCACCGGCAGAACTACGGCGACACCGGTGTGCTGGAGAGCAAGGACTTCTTCTACGGTCTGCGCCCCGGCACGGAGTACGCCGTCGACCTGGAGCCCGGTGTGCGGCTGCTCATCGCGCTGGAGGCGGTGGGCGACGCCGACGAACGCGGCATGCGCACGGTGATGTCGACGCTCAACGGCCAGCTGCGGCCCATCCAGGTCCGCGACACCGCCGCCGCCTCCGACGTCCCGGTGACCGAGAAGGCCGACCGCGGCAACTCCGGCCATGTCGCCGCCCCGTTCGCCGGAGTGGTGACGCTGGTGGTCGCCGAGGGCGACCAGGTGGAGGCCGGGGCCACGGTGGCCACGATCGAGGCGATGAAGATGGAGGCGGCGATCACCGCCGGGCGGTCCGGCACGGTGTCCCGGCTCGCCATCAACAAGGTGCAGCAGGTGGAGGGCGGCGACCTCCTCGTCGAGATCGGCTGACCGCACCACCGCGGGAACACGAGCGCACCGGCACCGGAGACCTCTCCCGTGCCGGTGCGCTCGTGCCGCGTCAGCCGGTGACCGTGAACCAGGTGGCCCGCGACTTCTTCCACTCGGGGTGGGTGAGGTCCTTGGCCTCGACGCCGTCGCCGTACAGGTCGGCGGAGCCGTCGTCGGTGATCAGCTGGGCGCGGGCGCCGGGCACGCCGAGGTCGGGGACGTCGACGACCGACTCCCAGCCGCCCGGGTCCGAGGTCGGCAGATCGAGGCGCTTGACCGGGGCGTGGGCCGGGTCGCCGTCCCAGGAGTAGAGGGCGTACGGGTCGGAGTTGTCGTCGGCGGCCCAGGAACCGGCGACGATCAGGTACTGGTTCGCTGCGTTCTTGCGGATGTCACGGACCGAGAGGCCGCCGAGGTCCATCTCGATCGGCGTGCCGAAGACCGCCGACGCGCCGCTGCCCACCATCTTGTCGATGTTCGTGACCGGCACGAGGAGCGCCTTGCCGCCGGGGACCGCGGGGGCGAGGGGCGCGCGGAAGCCGAGGTACGCGGTCGTCGTGGAGCCGGGCGCGAACTCCAGGCCCTCCACGTTGAACCCGTCGATCTGCTTGGGGATCTGCCCTGTGGCGGTGCCGGCCGCGAAGCCGTAGCGGTTGCCGTTCGCCTTGTCCCAGGCGACGAGGTTGTCACGGAGCTTCGCGTACGAGCCGCCGTACGTCAGGGCGGTGGACGCCCCGGACCCGGCCACCTTGGTCGTGAAGACCGTGTTGCGGGCCGACTTGTACTCGCCGTCCTTGTTGTTGCCCAGCGAGCCCGTCCAGTAGATGGTGTCGCCGACGCGCGCGGCGCCCTCGATGTCGATCTCCTTGGAGACACCGATCCGGGAGCTGAAGTCCCAGGTCCTGACGGGCGCCCCGGACGCCGAACGGTCGTACAGGCGCAGGGTGTTGGACTCGTCGTCCGCGACGACCGCGTAGCCGCCGCCCACGTCGACGGCGGCGGACGCGTCACTCGAACCGGTCAGGTAGCGGCTGTCCGCGGCCCGCTGGACGGCGGCGGACGCCGCGTAGTGCAGGGTCTTCGTGGCCGTCTGCCCGTCCACGCCGGTCACCTGCACGGTCAGGTCGGTGTAGCCGCGGCCGCGCGCGGCGACGGCGACCTGCCGGGTGGCGCCGGTTCCGGTGACGGTGGCGTCCGTCGCCGTCGCCACGGAGGTCTTGCTGCTCCTGGTCACCGTGACGGTGAGCGCGCCCGCGTCGGCACCGCTCTGAGCGACCGTCACGTTCACGACCGGGTCCCCACTGGCGCCCACCGCGCCGGACAGGTACGACGCCGAGAGCGTGAGGCTCGGGGTGCCGTAACTCGCCGCCTGCGCCTGGCTTCCCATACTCATGGCGGCGAGCGTGAGCACTCCGCCCAGCACGGCGACCGCCCGGCGGCCTGAGGGGAGAAGGTAGTCCTGCACTGGGACCCTTTCGTCGACGAGATGTCGACGAGAAGGCTCAGCCGCGCCCGCCAACTCCACGCTGCGCGCGCACGTCTGAACGGTGAACAGATTCGGACGGCGTCAGGTCGCGGGAGCCGTGCCCCCGCCGAGCGACCGGTGCGCCACCCTCGCCAGATGGGCGGCGAAGACCTCGCGCGTGTCCGGCGTCAGCGTGCGCAGCGCCACCAGTGCCGTGATGACGACGTCGCACAGCTCCGACTGGACGTCGTCCCAGCCGTGGGTGGTCCCCTTACGCGGGTTCTGGCCCGTCGCGCCGATCACCGCCTGGGCGACCTCGCCGACCTCCTCCGACAGTTTCAGGATGCGCAGGAGCAGGCCGTCGGCGCCGTCGACCGGCCTGTTCGCGTCGAGCCAGGCGTACAGGCCGTCGATCGTGCCCCAGACCTCTTCGTCAGTCATGGGATCAGCTTCCCGCAGCCTGTCCGGGGAGCGGGCGCCGCCCCCGCGAGGCCCGCCGCCGCACCGTGCGGGCGTACGGCCCGCGGCTACTCGTCGAACAGCGTCTCCTGCTCGCCCTCCGCGGCCCGGCGCACCCGCTTGTTCCGTGCGCCCACCACCACGGCCGTCACGGCCGCCGTCGCGCCGAGCGCCAACGGCACCATCCAGCCGCGGTTGACCGTGTGACGCAGCAGATGGTCCAGGGACAGCCGGCCGGGGCCCGTCACCGCGAGGCCTGCCGCGGTGAGCCCGAGCGAGGCCGCGTACTCGTAGCCGCCGTTGTTCGCGAAGAACCCGTTCGGCATGTGGACCGCCGCCGCGCCCGCCATCGCGCCGGCCGCGGCGGCACCGGCCGCGGGCGTCGCGAGGCCCAGCATCAGCAGCGTGCCGCCACCCGCCTCCGCCAGTCCCGCCGCGGTCGCGCTCGCCCTCCCGGGCGCATAGCCCATGGTCTCCATGGCGGCGCCGGTCCCCTCCAGACCGCCCCCGCCGAACCAGCCGAACAGCTTCTGCGTGCCGTGCGCGGCGAGCACCCCACCGGTCCCCAGACGGAGCAGCAGCAGTCCCAGATCGGTTCGGTCGGCACAGGTGCCGGTACAGGTCACGGTGACTCCCAGGGCAGACGGCGGTGGCAACAGTCCCTCCCGTGTCCCCACCGTCGCACCGAACCCGGGCCCGCGGCGTGCCCGGGCCGCCGTTCGGGTGGCGGCCCGCAGGGACCGGTGTGACTCTGTCTGGCATGACGATTCAGGTAGCGAAACTCAGCGACCCGGCCGTCCGGGCCTTCGTCACCGCCGTGAACGCCCACGACCGTGAGGCCTTCAAGGCAGTCCTGTCGCCCGGCGCCACGATGTCCGACGACGGCTCCGACCGGGACCTCGACGACTGGACCGACCGGGAGATCTTCTCCACCCACGGCCACATGGACGTCGACAACGAGTCCGACGGCGGTCGCGCCCTCATCGCCCGCTACAGCAACGACACCTGGGGCGAGATGAAGACGAAGTGGAGGTTCACCGTCGACGACGGCAAGATCTCCCGCTTCGAGACCGGCCAGGCATAACGGCCCTTACCCGCCGGATACTTGCCTTGGCGTGCGCTCCAACTCCTAGCGTCGCGGGACATGGAGCGCATCGAGAAGCAGAGCACGCAGACCCGGACGCTGGGCCGTGCCGGGATCGAGGTCAGTGCCCTCGGTTTCGGCTGCTGGGCCATCGGCGGCGAGTGGGCGACACCCGACGGGCAGCCCCTGGGCTGGGGCAAGGTCGACGACGAGGAGTCCGTACGGGCGGTGCGGCGCGCCCTCGACCTCGGAGTGACGTTCTTCGACACGGCCGACGCGTACGGCGCGGGCCACAGCGAGCGTGTGCTCGCGCGTGCTCTGGGCAAGCGGCGGGCCGACGTGGTCGTCGCCACCAAGTGGGGCAACGTCGTCGACGAGGAGCGCCGGCTGCTGACGGGCAACGACGACTCCCCGGCCTACGCCCGCCGCGCGCTGACGGCCTCACTGCGCCGCCTGGACACCGACTACGTCGACCTGTACCAGCTGCACCTGTCCGACGCCGACCCGGAGCGCGGAGCCGAACTCCGTGACGTCTGCGAGGAGTTCGTATGCGAAGGGCTGATCCGCGGCTACGCGTGGAGCACGGACGACCCCGCGCGCGCGGCCGTCTTCGCCGAGGGTGAGCACTGCGCGGCCGTGCAGCACCGGCTCAACGTCCTCCAGGACGCGCCCGAACTGCTGCTGCTCTGCGAGGAGTCGGGGCTCGCCAGCATCAACCGCAGCCCGCTGGCGATGGGCCTGCTGACAGGGAAGCACACGGCGGGACGCGCACTGGAAGCGGGCGACATCCGCAATGCGCCGCCCGCCTGGCTGCCGGGCTTCACGGAGCGGCACGGCGCCGACCCGGAATGGCTCGCCCGGGTCGACGCCCTCAGGGAGATCCTCACCAGCGGCGGCCGGACCCTCGCCCAGGGCGCCCTGGCCTGGCTGTGGGCGCGCAGCCCCCGCACCGTCCCGATCCCGGGGTTCCGTTCGGTGGCCCAGGCCGAGGAGAACGCGGGCGCGATCGCCGAGGGGCCGCTCACCGCCGGACAGCTGGCCGAGGTGGACCGGCTGCTGGGACGCTGAGCGGCCCACGCCGCCGGGACCGGTCCGGGAGCCGGGGGGATCAGTCCCCCCGGCCGTCGTACCGCTGCTGCGCGTACTGCGGCAGACCGGGCTGCCCCGCGTGCCCGACCCCGTGCGGCGCCTGCCGCTGCGGGGCGGCGGCGCGGCCGCCGCCCCGCTCGGTCAGGGTGATCCGGCCGGCCTCGATGGTCGCCAGCCGCGGCGCGCGACGGGCGATGGACGAGTCGTGGGTGACCATGACGAAGGTCAGTCCGTACTCGTGCCACAGCCCTTCGAGCAGCCCCATGATGTCGTCCCGGGTGCCCTCGTCGAGGTTGCCGGTCGGCTCGTCCGCGAGCAGCACCTTCGGCTTCTTGACCAGCGCGCGGGCGATGGCGACGCGCTGCTGCTGGCCGCCGGACATCTCGGACGGCACATGCGCGAGGCGTTCGCCCAGACCGACCGAGCGCAGCGCCTCGGCGGCCCGCTCGCGCCGCTCGGCGGGCTTGACCCCGAGCGGCACGAGGGCCGTCTCGACGTTCTCCTGCGCGGTCAGCGTCGGGATGAGGTTGAACGCCTGGAAGATGATGCCGATCTTCTCCGCGCGCAGCCGGGTGAGCTTGGCCTCGCTGATGGAGGCGAGGTCCACGCCGTCCAGTTCGACACTGCCGGCGGAGGGCCGGTCCAGGCCGCCGATCATCTGGAGCAGGGTGGACTTGCCGCCGCCGGTGGGGCCCTGGATGACGAGCTGGTCGCCGTCCTCGATGGCGAGGTCGACGCCGCGCAGCGCCTCCACCGTGTCCTTGCCCCGCGTGTAGCGCTTGGTGACGCCGGTGAGCTTGTACATGAGGTTCTCCGAAGGTGCAGAAGAGGAAGGGGTGGGGCGCCGCGGCCCGGGGGGAACGGACGCGGCGCCCCGGTTCGGGAGGCCCGGGGGACCGGCCAGGAGACCGGCGCCCCGGTTCGGGTGGTGGCCCGGGGCCGGTCAGGAGACGCTGCGCAGAGCGTCCGCGGGACGCATCCGGGAGGCGCGCCAGCCGCCCATGGCGCCGGCGACCAGGCCGCCCGCGATGGCGAGGCCCGCGGCGAGCGCGATGGTGGTCGCCGAGACCGGCGCGGACAGCGCGATCTCCAGGGTGTTCTTCGCCGCGGAGGCCGCCTGACCGCCGGGGCCGCCGCCACCGGGGCCGCCCATGCCGCCGCCCATGCCGCCGGTGGAGCCCAGCTCCGCGGTCAGCTTCGGGCTGATCGCCGTGACCGCGTAGGCCGCGCCGAGACCGAGCGCGATACCGAGGGCGCCGCCGAGCAGACCGTTGACGACGGACTCACCGACGACCTGCCGGGTGACCTTGCGGGACGGCCAGCCGAGCGCCTTCAGGGTGCCGAACTCACGGACACGGCGGCTGACCGCGGAGGAGGTGAGCAGCGCGGCCACCAGGAACGCGGCGACGAGGACCGCGACGGACAGCCACTTGCCGACGCTGGTCGCCAGGTTCGAGGCGGTCGACAGCGAGCCCGAGACGGTGTCGGCGAGGTCCGCGGAGGTGGTGACCGTGGTGCCCGAGATGTTCTTCTGGATGGTCGCCTTGACGGTGTCGATCTGCTGGGAGTCGGTCGCCTTGACGTAGATCGTGGTGACCTGGTTCTTCGCGTCGCCCAGCGTCTGCGCCTGCTTCAGCGGCAGGTACACGTCGGTGGTGGAGTCGCTGCTGTCGGGCGTCGCGATCCCGATGATCGTGTACGTGGTGCCGGAGATCTTCAGGGTCTTGCCGACCTTGTACTTGTTCTCCTTGGCGTACGACTTGCTGACCACCGCGACCTTCGCGTTCGTCTGCGCGGCCGTGAAGGTCGCCCCCGTGGTGATCTTCGAGGTGGCCAGCGGGCCGAGGTCCTGGTCGGTGACGTCGACGCCCGCGACGGAGTACGAGTTCACGTCGAAGGACGCGCCGCCGCCCTGCACCTGGGGCGCACCGGTGTCGCCGCTCTGGCCGCCGCCGGGGCCGCCCTGCTGCTGGGTGGTGCCCGACTTCGCCTTGCCCTGGGTGAAGGAGCCGTCGACCTTGGTGACGTTCAGGCTCAGCGCGCCCACCGCGTTCGCTACGCCCTTCTGGGCGGCGACCTTCGCGACGAGCGAGGACTTCAGGGCCTGACCGCCCTGCGTCATCACCCGGTCGGAGCTCTGCTTCTTGCTGCTGTCCGACTTGGCGTCGAAGTCGAACTTCGGCCGGTCCGAGGCACTGCCGGAGGGCGCCGACCTGGCCTTGGTGACGGTCATGTCGGTGCCGAGGCCGTACAGCGACTTCAGGACCTTGTCCTGCGCCTGCTGCATGCCGGCCGACACCGAGTTGACGGTGATGACCAGCGCGATACCGAGCGCCAGACCCAGGGCGATCACCAGCGCCGCCTTCTTGCGCCGGCTCAGCTCACGCTTGAGATAGATGCCAAACATCCCGTTCCTCAAAGGTTCTTGGCGCCCGCTGTGGGCGCGGCCACAAGCTATGGAGGAACCTTTGAGCGGGGCTGAGCATGAGATGTGCGAGAGCTGAGAAAACGGAGCCCGAAATCAAAATTCCGTAAGACAGCCCATTCCTAATCCGTTCAGGGCTTATTGCCAGAAAACCCCTGTTGAGTGACGCCCGGTGAAGAACGGCGGGCCCGCCCGGCACGCAACTCCCGGTGGGACGGTGGGCGGCCGTACGGGGCGGGCCCGCGCCGTCACGCGGCACCGTTTTGCCGCCCCTTTGGGATTGGCTTTCCTTTTCTTTGTCACCCCGCTGTACGGTCTCACGGACGGGCTTTGTACGGTCCCGGGATGCGTGATTCCTCGCCGCGTACCCCGCGTTCCGCTCCGCCGTCCCCGCGTGCGGTCTCCGTGCCCGCCGCCCGCTCCGCCGTGCTGTCGCGGCGCGCCGCCCTCGGTCTCGCGGCGGCCGTCCCGCTGGCCGCGTCCGGCGCCCCGGCCGCGTCCGCCGCCACCACGATCGGCGGTGAACGCCTCGGCCGCGGCGGCGTCCAGGTCCTCGGCGGCTCGGCACTGCCCAAGCGGCTCACCGCCCGCGCCTGGCTCGTCGCGGACCACGAGAGCGGCGAGGTGCTCGCCGCGCACGACGCGCACCGGCGGCTGGCGCCCGCGTCCACCCTGAAGATGCTGTTCGCGGACACCGTGCTGAAGCGGTTCGAACGGACCGAGACCCGCAAGGCGACCGACGGTGACCTCGCCGACGTGCCCGCGGGCTCCAGCCTCGTCGGCATCAAGCCCGGAATCACCTACACCGTCGAGCAGTTGTGGCAGGGCGTCTTCCTGCGCTCGGGCAACGACGCGGTGCACGTCCTCAGCCACATGAACGGCGGCATCGCCGTGACCGTCGCGCAGATGCAGGCCAGGGCGAGGGACCTGCAGGCCCTCGACACGCACGTGGTCAGCCCCGACGGGTTCGACCACAAGGGCCAGTTGTCCTCCGCGTACGACCTGACGCTCTTCGCCCGGCACGGCCTCGCCGACGCCGACTTCCGCGGCTACTGCGCGACGAAGACCGCCGACTTCCCCGCCGGCGGCAAGAAGACCTTCCAGATCCAGAACACCGACCGCCTGCTCACGGGCGCGTGGGGTGTGCGGCCGTACGACGGTCTGATCGGGGTGAAGAACGGCTACACCAGCCATGCGGGCAACACCTTCACCGGCGCGGCCACCCGCGACGGGCGGACCCTGCTCGTCACGGTGATGCACCCGAAGAACGGCGGCAGCGGCGTCTACGAGGAGACCGCCCAACTGCTCGACTGGGGCTTCGCGAACGCGGCTAAGGTGCGGCCGGTGGGCAGGCTGGTCGATCCGCTCAGCGAGGGCGGGGCGAGCGCGACGCCCTCGCGGAAGGCGCCGAAGGCGGCGGCGGGTGCCTCGGCGGCCGCGGCAGGCCCTGCCTCGGACGGCTCGTCGTGGGGACTGTTCGCCGGGGCCGGAGGAGCGGTGGCCCTGCTGGCGGGCGGCGCTTTCGCGCTGCGTGGGCGCCGGCGCGCGGCCACCGGGGAGGACGGCCAAGAGGACGGCGAGGCGGGGAGCGCCCGTCACCGGCGCTGACCCCTGCCCGCGTGTGTGCCGACTCCTCGCGGTCGCACACGTGTTGGGGGCAGCCGTCCCGCGGTCCGGTGCTTACCTCGCGGTCCCGCGCGAGGTCCGCCCCCTTCCGGGCCGCGGAACAGCTGCCACCTCCCCCCTCGGTGTGGACCGTGGTCGTACCGAAGCCTGGTGCTCCAAGTGTGAAGCTCTCGTGGAGGAGATGTTGAGCATAAGCCCTTGACCGGCTTATATGGTCCGGAGCTTCATCTTCCGTTTGTGCAAGTTGAGTCGTTGACCAGTTCTTGGCACGCCGTTGGTGAACCGCGTGGAGGGCCGCCGCGACGGCCTCAGCCGCGCCCCACGTACGGCATCGTCGTCGCCAGCACCGTCGCGAACTGCACGTTCGCCTCCAGGGGGAGTTCGGCCATGTGCCGTACGGTGCGCGCGATGTCGGCGACGTCCATCACCGGTTCGACCGCCAGTTCGCCATTCGCCTGGAGCGTTCCCGTCCGCATCCCCTCGGTCATGTCGGTGGCGGCGTTGCCGATGTCGATCTGACCGCACGCGATCCGGTACGGGCGCCCGTCCAGGGACAGCGACTTGGTGAGCCCGGTCAGCGCGTGCTTGGTCGCGGTGTACGCCACCGACCGCGGGCGGGGCGCGTGCGCCGAGATGGAACCGTTGTTGATGATCCGGCCGCCCTGCGGGTCCTGCTCCTTCATCTGCCGGTACGCCGCCTGCGCGCACAGGAACGCGCCGTTGAGGTTGGTGTCCACGACGTGCCGCCAGGCGTCGTACGGCAACTCCTCGAGCGGGACGCCGCCCGGGCCGAACGTGCCCGCGTTGTTGAAGAGCAGGTCGAGCCGTCCGAAGCGGTCGCGCACGGCGGCGAAGAGGGCGGCCACGTCGTCGGGGCGTGCGACGTCCGTGCGGACGGCCGTCGACGGGGCCCCGGGCACCAGGGCGGCCGTCTCCTCCAGTGTCGCCGTCCGGCGTCCGGCCAGCGCCACCGACCAACCGGTGCGCAGCAGTTCCACGGCCACCGCGCGGCCGATGCCGGAGCCCGCCCCGGTCACCACCGCGATCTTCGTGTGCTGAGCGTTCATGGCAGTCATGGAGCCGCAGCGTACGGGAGAGTCCGTGGTGCGGAAGGGAAGGTCCGTACTGCGGAAGGGTGGGCGAGGGGTGCCGGTGTCCGTCCCGGCAGCGGCAGCGGCGGCGACGGTGGCAGGCGCAGCGGCAGTGGCGCCGGGTGACAGGGAAAGAGGCAAGGGCAGAGACAAGGACAGGGCGACCGGCGCCGTCGGTGGCGGCGGCCGCCCCTGTCTCGTGTCAGGCGGTCTCGCCGGGGTAGCGGACGCCGATCCGGTCCCGTATCGCGTCGAGCGTCCGCATCACGGCGAGGCTGCCGTCGAGGGGGACGAGCGGGGACTCGGTCTCACCGGCCCGCAGCGCGCGCATCGCCTCGGCGGCCTCGTGCTTGAGGCTGTTGCGCGGGCCGGACGCCGGGTCGGCGGAGAACGTCTCGGGCTCACGGCCGTCGCGGTGCAGCACGAAGTGCTCGGGGAAGAAGAAACCGTCCGCAAGGTCGATACGGCCCTCGGATCCGGTGATGGAAGCGGAGACGGGCGTGCCGCCGTTGATGGAGCAGTGCACCGAGGCGAGAGCGCCGCTCTCCCAGGTGAGCAGCGCTCCCGTCTGGAGGTCGACCCCCTCGTCGGAGAGCACCGCCTTCGCGACGACGTCCGACGGCTCCCCGAGCAGCAGCTGTGCGAACGACACCGGGTAGACACCCAGATCGAGGAGCGCCCCGCCGCCCTGTGCCGGGTCGCGCAGCCGGTGCGAGGGCGGGAACGGGCCGGAGATCCCGAAGTCGGCCTGCACCGTGCGGACCTCACCGACCACGCCGTCGTCGACGAGCGCCTTGAGCCGCCGGACCAGCGGATTGCAGTACATCCACATGGCCTCCATCAGGAAGCGGTCGTGCTCCTTCGCGAGCGCCACCAGCTCCTCGGCCTCACGCACGTTCAGCGTGAACGCCTTCTCGCACAGCACGTGGCGCCCCGCTTCCAGGCACAGCCCGGCCGCGGTCCGGTGCGCCGCGTGCGGAGTGGCGACGTACACGATGTCGACGTCCGTGTCCTCGGCGAGCGACGCCCAGTCGCCGTACGCCCTGGGTATCCCGAACCGTTCCGCGAACGTCTTCGCGGAGGCCTCCGTCCGCGAGGCCACGGCCACGACCTCGGCGTCCGGCATGTCCACCAGGTCCGCCGTGAACGACGCGGCGATCCCGCCGGTCGCCAGAATCCCCCACCGCACGCTGTCGCGCTCGCCCGTCATTCCCGCCCCTTGTCCGCCTCGCGCCCTGTCCTTGTGACCCGAACACGCCGTTCGAACTGAGAGCATAGGTGGCGGATCACTCGGAGAGGGAGGGGCGCATGCCCGAGCGTGGCCGCACCGCGCGGGACCAGGAAGGCCGGGAAGGCCCGGACGGACACATACCGGACGCGGCGGCCGCCGGGGCCGACGCGCAGCCGGGCGCCACGCCCGCCGCACACGCGGACACGCTCCGCGGCCCGCGCCCGGACACCGTCCTCGGCGCACCCGGCGACCCCCTCCCCGCCCCGCACCCGGACGCGCCCGCCGGTACCGGAGCCGCGCGCCGCACCGGACTCCTCGTCACCCTGATCCTCGGCGGCCTCACCGCCACGCCCCCGCTGGCGATGGACATGTACCTCCCGTCGCTGCCGGACGTCACGAAGGCACTGCACGCGCCCGCCGCGACGGTGCAGCTCACCCTCACCGCCTGCCTCGCCGGCATGGCGCTCGGACAGCTCGTCGTCGGCCCGATGAGCGACAAGTGGGGCCGCAGACGTCCGCTTCTCGCCGGCCTCGCCGTCTACGTCCTGGCCACCGTGCTGTGCGCACTGGCCCCCGATGCCGAACTCCTCGTCGCCTTCCGCCTCGCCCAGGGACTCGCCGGCGCGGCGGGCATCGTGATCGCCCGGGCCGTCGTCCGCGACCTGTACGACGGCGTGGCCATGGCCCGCTTCTTCTCCACCCTGATGCTGATCTCCGGAGTCGCCCCGATCGTCGCGCCGCTCATCGGCGGCCAGATCCTGCGCGTCACCGACTGGCGGGGCGTGTTCGTGGTCCTCACGGCGGTCGGCGTCGCACTGACCGCCGTCGTCTGGACGAAACTGCCCGAGACCCTGCCGCCCGCGGACCGGCACGGCGGCGGCGTCGGCGTGGCACTGCACGCCATGCGGGGCCTGCTCGCGGACCGTGTCTTCACCGGGTACATGCTCGCCGGCGGGTTCGCCTTCGCCGCGCTGTTCGCCTACATCTCGGCGTCGCCCTTCGTCGTGCAGGAGATCTACGGCGCCTCCCCGCAGACCTTCAGCCTGCTCTTCGGCCTCAACTCCGTCGGCCTCGTCCTCGTCGGCCAGATCAACGGAAAGATCCTGGTCGGCCGGGTCAGGCTCGACAAGGCACTCGCCACGGGCCTCGTGCTCGTCGCGCTCGCGGCGACCGCACTGCTGCTGATGTCCACGGGCGTCTTCGGCGAGGTCGGCCTCGCCCCGGTGGCCGCCGCCCTGTTCGTGCTGATGTCCTCGATGGGCCTGGCCCTGCCCAACACCCAGGCGCTCGCCCTGATGCGGGTGCGGCACGCGGCCGGCTCCGCCTCCGCGCTGCTGGGCACCTCCTCCTTCCTCATCGGCGCGATCGCCTCGCCCCTCGTCGGCATCGCGGGCGAGCACACCGCCGTCCCGATGGCCGTCGTCCAACTGGGCGCGGTACTGGTGGCCGTCGCCTGCTTCGTGGGACTGTGCCGTCCCTGGCAGACGGGACGTGCACCGGACGGAAAGGCGGCGGACAGCTGAGCGCACCCAGACTGCGCATCGACACACCGGAACGGGCCGGGCTCGACCCCGGAGAACTGCGTCACCTCGTCAGCGAGGTCCGCGCGCTCACGCGCGGAGCCGACCCCTGGGCGGCGGGCGTGGTCCTCATCGCGGGACGCGGCCCGGTCGTCGCCGTCGAGGCGGCGGCGGGGTGGGCGGTGCGCTACGCGGCGTACGACGAGGAGACCGACACCGGGGTCGAGCTGCCCCCCGGGGCCCGCGTGCCGATGAGCGTGCACACGCCCTTCGACCTGGCCTCGCTCACCAAGCTCTTCACCGCGGTCGCCGCGGTGCAGCAACTGGAACGCGGCACCCTGGGCATCGACGCGCTGGTGGGCGCGTACCTGCCGGAGTTCCACGCGGCCGCCGAGCACGGCGTCACCGTGCGCCAGCTGCTCACGCACACCTCCGGGCTGCGGCCCGAACTGCCCTTGTACGACTGCCCGGACGACGCGGTACGGCTCGCGATGCTGCGGGCCGAGGCTCCCTCGTCCGCGCCGGGCGAGTATCTCTACTCCGACCTCAACCTGCTGCTGCTCCAGTTCGTCCTGGAGCGCGTCACAGGGCGCTCCCTGGACGTCCTCGTCCGGGACGGCATCACCCGGCCGCTCGGCATGCGGGCCACCGGCTTCGGCCCCTGCCCGGGCGCCGCGGCCTCCGAGGACCAGCGGCGGCCCTGGGGGAAGGTGGACCGGGGCATGCTGCGGGGCGTGGTCCACGACGAGAACGCGTGGGCGCTCGGCGGGGTGGCGGGGCACGCGGGGCTCTTCTCCACGGCGCGCGACCTCGCCGTCTTCTGCCGTGCCCTGCTCTCGGGCGGCTCCTACGGGCCCGCCCGCATACTCGGCCCCGACTTCGTCGAGCTGATGCTCGGGCCGCCTGCGCTCGGCTTCGCCCTCGACCAGGCCTGGTTCATGGGTGACCTCTCGGGGCGCGGGGCGGTGGGGCACACCGGGTTCACGGGAACGTCCCTGGTCCTGGACCCCGCGACGGACACCTTCCTCGTACTGCTCGCGAACACGGTGCACCCGCGGCGCCGGCCGGCGGACAGCGCGCCCCGCGCGGCGGCCGCCACCCGCCTGGCCCGCGCGGTGCGCGACTGCACGTGACGGCCACGGTCCGGGGGCGCCGGGCCCCGGACCGGGCGGGCCGGGTGGTGTCGGAGGCGGGACCGTGCGGTCCGGCTGGGGTCGGCTCCCGGTCCGCGCACGCCGGTCGGGGTTGGCTGCGGGTCGTGCACGCCGGGTGAGGCCGGCCGCGGACCGTGCACACCGGTCGGGGGGCGGGCCCCGGACCGTGCACGCCGGGTGGTGTCGGCCGCGGGCCGCGTGGACGGGTCGGTGTCGGCCCCCCCGACCGAGCGCGCCGGGTGGGGCCGGAGACGGTGCAGGGCGTCGGCGGGGACCCGCCGGCGCCGGCCGGAGGGTGTCGGCGCCGACCGTAGAATCACGGGGTGAACGCCCCCCTTCCCCCCGCCGACACCCTGCGCACCGCCCTCGCCGGGCTGCTGGACGGCCTGCCGCCGAAGGCCGCCGCGCAGGCCGTGGAACGGCTGATCGCCAACTACCGGGGGACCACCCCGACGCACGCGCCGATCCTCCGCGACCGCTCGGACGTCGTCGCGTACGCCGCGTACCGGATGCCCGCGACGTTCGAGGCGGTGCGCGCGGCGCTGGAGGAGTTCGCGGACGCGGTACCCGGCTGGGCCCCGGGCAGCCACGTGGACGTCGGCGGCGGCACCGGCGCCGCCACCTGGGCGGTGAACGCCACCTGGGAGGGCGCCCGCCCGGTGACGGTCCTCGACTGGGCCGAACCGGCGCTCGCGCTCGGCAGCGAGATCGCCGCGGCGAATCCCGAGCTGAAGTCCGCGCAGTGGCGGCGCTCCCGCATCGGGGCGACGCTCACCGTCGAGAGCACCGACCTCGTCACCGTCTCCTACGTCCTGGGCGAGCTGACCGACGACGACCGCGCCGGCGTCGTGGCCACCGCGGCCGCGGCCGCCCAGGCCGTCGTGATCGTCGAGCCCGGCACCCCGGACGGCTACGCCCGCGTCATCGAGGCCCGCGACCGGTTGATCGACGCCGGGTTCCACGTCGCCGCCCCCTGCCCGCACAGCGCGGCCTGCCCCATCGTGCCCGGCGAGGACTGGTGCCACTTCTCGGCCCGGGTCGCCCGCTCCTCCCTGCACCGCCAGGTCAAGGGCGGCTCCCTGCCCTACGAGGACGAGAAGTTCAGCTACGTGGCAGCCACCCGCTTCACGCCCGATCCGGCGGCCTCCCGCATCGTGCGCAAGCCGCAGATCCGCAAGGGGCAGGTGCTGCTGGACCTGTGCGGCCCCGACGAGTCGCTGCATCGGGAGACGGTGACGAAGCGTCACGGACCGCTGTACCGGGCGGCCCGTGACGCCGAGTGGGGCGACGCGTGGCCGCCCGCCGACACCCCGTAGGGCCCGACGTCACCCGACCGTGAGTCCCGCGACGCCCGGCGGGCCCTGGGAGCGCAGCTCCTGTGTGCAGCACTTCACGCTGCCGCCGCCCTTGAGGAGTTCGCTCAGGTCGATGGGGACGGGCTCGAAGCCGCGTTCCCGCAGGGGCTCCAGCAGGCCCGTCGCGGCCTGGGGGAGCAGCACGTGCAGGCCGTCCGAGACCGCGTTGAGCCCGAACGCCGCGGCGTCCTCGGCAGTCGCGATCAGGGCGTCCGGGAACAGTCTGCGCAGTGCCTCGCGGCTGCCGGGGGAGAAGGCCGGCGGGTAGTACATGATCTCGTCCGTGCGGTCGTCCAGGACCGCGAGTGCCGTGTCGAGGTGGTAGTAGCGCGGGTCGACGAGATCGAGCCCGATCACCGGGCGGCCGAAGAACTCCTGGGCCTCCGCGTGCGAGAGAGGGCTCGCGCGAAAGCCGCGGCCCGCGAGCAGGTAGGACGCGGTGACCGCGAAGTCGCCCTCCCCTTCGTTGACGTGCACCGGCTCCTGTACCCGCGGGAAGCCGTGCGCGCGGAACCACTCCAGGTGGGCCGGTGCCTCCGGGGCGCGCTCGCGGTGCGCGAACCGGGCGCCGAGGACCCGGCCGTCCACGACGGTCGCGCCGTTCGCCGCGAAGACCATGTCCGGCAGCCCGGGGCGGGGTTCGAGCTCATCGACGGTGTGGCCGAGAGAGCGGTACCGGTCGCGGAGGTCCTCCCACTGGGCGACGGCGAGCGGCACGTCGACCGGCTTGGCGGGATTCATCCACGGATTGATGGTGTACGTGACCTCGAAGTGCGTCGGCGGGCACATGAGATAGCGCCGGGGTGTGGCGCGCCGGGGAGGGTGCAAGGAGGGCTCCTTACGCAACCGCAGGGGCAGTTGGTGCCATGGTGCGCCGAGGGGTGCGCGGTGCCCGGGAGCCGAAAGGGTTGTGTCCGCCGGGAGCCGGGCGAGCTCCGGCCGGAGGCGAGACGGAGCGTATCGCCCGCTTGATAAATTTCCCTCATGGCCGAGAAACCCACCCCGGACGCCACCCGTCGCAGCGCCAGGTCGCGTCGAGCGATCTTCGACGCCGCCCTCGCCCTCGTCGGCGAGGTCGGCTATCCGAGGACCACGATCGAGGGCATCGCGGCCCGTGCCGGGGTCGGCAAACAGACCATCTACCGCTGGTGGCCGTCGAAGGCGGACGTGCTGCTGGAGGCGTTCATGGACCTCGGCGAGCAGGCCGCCCGGGCCGCGGGGCAGGAGCCGTACGAGATCCCGGACACGGGCGACCTGGCCGCCGACCTCAGGCTGGTCCTGCGCGCCACCGTGGACGAGCTGATCAACCCCGCCTTCGAGGTGCCGGCCCGCGCGCTGGCCGCGGAGGGTGTCGTCAACGACCAGATCGGCGCCGAGTTCGTCGCCAAGCTCCTCGAGCCCCAGCTCCAGCTGTACGTGAAGCGGCTGCGCTCGGCGCAGGACCGCGGCGACGTGCGCGCGGACGTCGACCCCCGCATCGCCCTGGAGCTCTTCGTCTCCCCGCTCGCCCAGCGCTGGCTCCAGCGCACCGGCCCGATCTCCTACGACTACACCGACACGCTCGTCGACTACGCCCTCCACGGGATCGCCCCGCGCTGAACGGACGCCACGGGGGAGCCGCGTACGCGCCGCGTGCCGGGCAGCGGAACGCGGGATCGCCGAGCCGTCGGCCATGGGCACCGGCCACGGGACCGCGCGTCGGGAGGCGGAGCGCGGGACCGCCGAGCCGTCGGGCAGGGATCAGGTGTCCGCGTGCCGAGCGGTGGGTGAGCGGGACCGTCGAGCCGGCGGCCCGGGGCAGGGGTGACGGCACTGCGCGCCGAACGGGGTGACCGTCGAGCCGGTGGTGCGGGGCAGGGGTGACGGCACCGCGCGCCGGACGGGGTGACCGTCGAGCCGGAGGCCCAGGGTACGGGTGACGGCATCGCGCGCCGGACGGCGGGACCATCGAGGCGCCGGCCGGGGCACGGGCCACGGGCCGGGGACCGCCCGCCGGATGGCGGACCACCCCGTCGCTAGCGCGTCGCCCCGGGCCGGACGGCCGACGGCACGGCGGAGACCGCGGCACGCTCGTCCGCCGCCAGGCGGCCCGGAGCGTCGGTGACGATCCCGTCGCAGCCCAGCGCGAGCGCCCGGTCCCGCTCGCCCGGGGTGATCACGGTGTGCGCCCACACCCGCGGCACGCCGGAGCGCACGGCACGCTCCAGATCGGCTTCGCGCGCCTTGTGGTCGACGTCGAGCACGTCGAGGAACGACGCCCAGCGCGCGGGCCGGTCGCGGCGCATCTGGGCCGCCGAGCGCCACAGCTGGCTGAGCAGGCCCAGCCGGTGGATACGGCGGGCCATCAGCGGGTCGTTGGTGTTGACGAACACCGAGCGGGTGAGGCCGCGGCCGCGGATCATGGCGGCCAGCGCGTCCAGGCTCCGCGGATCCTTCGCCTCCATCGTCAGCACGATCCGCCCGCCGAACCGGTCCAGGACCTCGGCGACGGTCGGCGGCCGCTCCGCGGGCCAGCTGCCGGGCAGCCCCTTCGCGGGGCGCAGCCGTACCCGCTGCCAGTCCCCGGCGGTCAGATCCCGGACCCGGCCGTGCGAGTGGGTGGTGCGGTCCAGGGTCGCGTCGTGCATCACGACCACGGTCCCGTCGCGCAGCATCTGCGTGTCCAGATCGAGGACCTGGGCCGTTCCCCGCTCGTAGGCCGCCATCAGGCCCGACATGCTGTTCTCCGGCACCTCCCGGGCGCCGCCGCGGTGCGCCACGTGCACGACGCGGGGCAGTGCGTCCACCGTCAGTGGTCCGGCGCCCCACTCCAGCGGGGACGGCGGGCCGCCGTGTCCGGCGAGGGCGAGCGAGGCGAGCGTGACCAGACCGGCGAGAGCAGTCCGTGTGAGCATGGCGACCACGGTAGGGGTGCAAATCCATGCAAAGTGGTCAATGACACTCGATTTGAAGGGGGCGAACACATGGCCCCACCCACCCCGGATGCGGGCTCTGGCCACCCGGAGCGCAGGATGGTGGGACGATAGGGCTTGTGGACGGCCCCGGAACGGGCTGTCCGCCCCGGATGGTTGTCGTCGGGACCAACGGCTAGCGAGGGGATAGATGAGCGCAGAGTTCGGTCGCCGCTCCGGCGCGCAGGGCAGGATCTCCCAGTGGCTGCGTGGACGCCGTCAGAAGGAGACCGCCGACGACGGCGGGCGTGAGGCCCTGCTGCTCGCCGCCGCCGCCGCGGGACTGCCGCTCGCGCAGGCCGCCCACCCCTCCGGCTACCGCTGCTCCTGCGACCGCATCGGCTGTCCCACCCCGGCCCGCCACCCGGTCTCCTTCGCCTGGCAGACGCAGTCCACCACCGACCGCGCCCAGATCGAGCGATGGGCCCGGCATCAGCCGCACGCCAACTTCATCACCGCGACCGGCATGGTGCACGACGTCCTCGACGTGCCGCTGGAGGCGGGCCGCGAGGCGCTGGAGCGGATGCTCGCCTCGGGGATCGAGGTCGGTCCCGTCGCCGAGAGCGGCGACGGCCGGATGCTCTTCTTCACCCTCACCCGCGGTACGCCCGAGGACGAGGACGAGTGGTGGCCCTGCGAGCTGGACTGCCACCCCGAGACGATGGACGAGCACCCGGGGTTCCGCTGGCACTGCCGCGGCTCCTACGTTCTCGTCCCGCCGGCCCGGCTCCCCGGCGACCTGACCGTCGACTGGGTGCGCGGACCCGAGCACGCCCTGCCGGACCCGCTCAGCCTGCTGGAGATCCTCACCGACGCCTGTGCCCGTCACGCGGGGCAGCAGGAGACGGACCAGCTGGCCGCCTGGCCCCATCGGCACTGACGGCCCGCACGGGCGACGGACCGACCGCGCCTGCGGACCTCACCGGCTAGAGACCTCACCGGCACGGGGCCGCCCCCGTGTCCGGCGCGACGTGACGGGTGACGGGCGGGGCTACTCGCCCTTCGCCCCCGTCAGCCCCTCGATCCGCCCCAGTACCGAGACGCGAGGGTCCCCCGAGCCCTTCGCCGGATCCAGGGCCACCTGGTTGGAGACGAACTCCAGGGTGAGGGACTGCTTGATCTCGCCGGTCGTCAGGGCCCGCACGTCCGCCGTGGGCGCGGGGATCTCGGTGCCCGCCGCGGCGGTCTGCTTCTCGTAGCGGTGCGTGGTGAAGAACACCAGCGCCCCGCCGTCCGCCGTGCGCAGTCCCACCGGGGCGTACTCGCCCGAGGACATCGGCTCGTCGATGTACTGCCGGGCGAGTCCGGGCTTGCTCGCGAACTTCTTGCGCTGGGCCCGCCACTGCGAGGTGTGCGTGCCGGGGCCGAACTCGTCGCCGCCGGACCTGAGATAGGCCGTGTAGGCCTGGCTGAGCTTGCCGGGCTCGACCGTCACGGCGGCGTCGTCGGCCGTGACCGGCTGGGCCCAGCCGTCCTCGTCCGTCTCGAACTTCGGCACGTCCGTGGCGGCGAGGACCGTCAGGTACGACACGGCCCAGACGTCGTCGGCGCTCGTGCGGGTGAAGACGAGCAGCCAACGGCTGCCCTTGACGCCCTTGTTGGCCGCCGTGTCGGCCACGAACCAGCGCGGCCAGGCGGCCTTCTCGGGTATCACGAACTTGGCGTCCGCGAACGTCAGCGGCGAATGAGAGGGATTGCCGCCCGGGTTGTTCTTGTGTCCCGCCTTGAGCTTCGCGGCGTCGATGTCGGCGAGCGGCCCGGCGACCCGGTCCGCGTCCAGCGAACGGTCGTACTCCTTGTCCGCCTTGTTGTACGCGGTGGTGAAGTCCTCGAGCGCGCGGGCGGCTTCGGACCGGGTCGCCGCCGGTACGACCTCCCGCTCGCCGTGCACCACCACGCAGCCGCTCGCCGTCAGCGACAGAACGGTCAACGCTCCCGTTGCCAGGGCGAATCGATTGAGACTACGAAGCGTTCGTGGGCTGCGACCCGTGCGATCCCTGCTCATCAGGTGCCTTCACCTTCCCCTTCCCGGAGGCGAACCCTACCGGGGCGAGGAAGACGGCGAGTGTCGGGACCAGGTACAGCGCCCACACCGTGACCTGGAGGACGGTCGGGTCCGGCTGGAAGTTGAAGACGCCCTTCAGCAGGGTGCCGTACCAGCTCGTCGGGTCGATGGTGCTGCTGATGTCGAACGCCAGGTTCGTCAGGCCGGGGATGAAGTCGGCCTCCTGGAGGTCGTGGACGCCGTACGCGAGCACGCCCGCGGCGACGACGACCAGCATGCCGCCGGTCCAGGTGAAGAACTTGGCGAGGTTGATCCGCAGCGCACCCCGGTAGAACAGCCAGCCGAGCAGGACGGCGGTGGCCAGGCCCAGGGCCACGCCGATCAGCGGGCGGGGCGTGCCGTCGCTGGCCGCGTGCACCGACGCCCACACGAACAGCGCGGTCTCCAGCCCCTCACGGCCCACCGCCAGGAACGCGGTGGCCACCAGCGCGCCGGTGCCCATGGCGAGGGCGGCGTCCAGCTTGCCGTGCAGCTCGCTCTTGAGGTGCCGCGCGGTGCGCCGCATCCAGAAGACCATCCACGTCACCAGGCCGACCGCCAGGATGGACAGCGAGCCGCCGAGCGCCTCCTGCGCCTGGAACGTCATCTCCTGGGAGCCGAATTCGAGCGCGCAGCCGAAGCCCAGGGCCAGCGCGACCGCGACGCCGATGCCGAGCCAGATCGGCCGCAGGGCGTCCCGGCGGCCGGTCTTCACCAGGTAGGCGATCAGGATGCAGACGACGAGGCTCGCCTCCAGCCCCTCGCGCAGACCGATCAGGTAGTTGCTGAACACTGGGCTACGCCTCCTCGGAGAACAGCGCCCGGCCCCACCAGTCGTCCTTGCCGCGGACGCCGGGCGGGACGGCGAAGACCGCCGAACTCACGTGCTGGATGTACTCGTTGAGCGCGTCGGAGCGCGACAGGCTGCGCTGGAGCGGGATGAACCCCTTGCGCACGTCGCGCTGGTAGGCGAGGAAGAACAGGCCCGCCTCCAGGCGGCCGAGGCCGTCCGTGCCGTCCGTGAACGAGTAGCCCCGCCGCAGGATCGTCACGCCGTTGTTGGAGTCGGGATGCGCGAGCCGCACGTGCGCGTCCGGCTTCATCGCCTTCAGGAAGGGCTTGTCGTGCTCCTTCGCCTTGCCCACCGGAGCGCCTTCGCCCTTGTCGCGGCCGAAGATGTCCTCCTGCTCCTGGAGCGAGGTGCGGTCCCAGGTCTCGATGTGCATCCGGATGCGGCGGGCGACGAGGTACGAGCCGCCGGTCATCCAGTCGGCACCGTCCTTCTCGCCGACCCACACGAACTTCTCCAGCCGGTCCTTCTCCGTGCCGGCGATGTTGCGCGTGCCGTCCTTGAAGCCCATCAGGTTGCGCGGGGTCTGCGCGTCCGGGGTGGTGGACGAGGTCTTGCCGAAGCCGAGCTGGGACCAGCGGATGACGACCTTGCCGAAGCCGATGCGGGCCAGGTTGCGGATCGCGTGCACCGCGACCTGCGGGTCGTCCGCGCACGCCTGGATGCACAGATCGCCGTTGCTGCGGGTCTTCTCCAGGGCGTCGCCCGGGAACTGCGGCAGATCGACGAGGGCCTCGGGGCGCCGGTCGTTCAGCCCGAACTTCTCGAACAGGGAGGGGCCGAAGCCGATCGTCAGCGTCAGCCGCGACGGCTTGAGGCCCAGCGCCTCACCGGTGTCGTCCGGCGGCGCCTCGGCCAGACCGCCGTACGCCCCCTCGCCGACCGCGTGCCCCGCGGTCATCCGCCGGGCGGCGGCCGTCCAGTCCTTCAGCATCTGCACGAACTCGTCGCGGTCGTCCGTCTGCACGTCGAACGCGGCGAAGTGCAGCCGGTCCTGCACCGGCGTCGCGATGCCCGCCTGGTGCGCGCCGTGGAAGGCGATCGCGCCGCCCGCGTCGGCGCCGGCCGGGTCCACGTCGTTGCCGGTGCGGGTCATCGCCACGGCGCCGCCGGCCGCGGCGGCGCCGAGCGCGAGCCCGGCACCGCCCCAGCCGATCAGCGAACGCCGTGACGGCGCGGACGAGCCCGTGGTCTCGGCGGGTCCGGAGTCTTCCGTGGTGTCCGTCATGGTGCTGCTCCTACTTCACGACGGCGGCGGCGAGCTTGGACAGGGGCTCGGCGAGCGCGTTCACCGCGTCGGAGAGCTCCTTGCGGTCGGCCTTGCCGACCTTGTCGTACGAGGTGAAGACGTACGAGGACTTGTCCGTGCGGTACTTGTCGAGCAGCGTGTCGAGCGCCGTGAACTGCTTGTCGAGCTCCGTGGTCAGCGCCGCGTCGTTCTCCTGGGCGACCGGCTTCAGCAGCTCGTACGCCTTCTGCGCGCCCTCGACGTTGCCCTTGAAGTCGGTCAGGTCGGTGTGCGAGTAGCGGTCCTCCTCGCCGGTGACCTTGCCGGTGGCGACCTCGTCGAGCAGCTCCTTGGCGCCGTTGGCCATGGAGCTCGGGGTGATCTCGGCCTTGCCGACCCGCTTCTGCCAGTCCTTCAGGTCGGTGACGAGCTGGTCGGCGAGGGTCTTCTCCTCCGCGCCGATCTTCTTGTCGTGCCACAGGGCCTTCTCCAGACGGTGCCAGCCCGTCCACTTCTGGCCGTCCTCCAGGCCGTCCTCGCGGACGTCGACCTTCGGGTCGATGTCGCCGAAGGACTCCGCGACGGGCTCGGTGCGCTCCCAGCCGAGGCGGGAGTCGGCGAACGCCTTCTTCGCGGCCTCCATGTCGCCGTCCTTGACGGACTTCGCGAACGCCTCGGCCTTGGGCAGCGTGGCGTCGGCCTGCTCCTGCGCGTACTCGCGGTAGGCGGCGACGGCCTTGTCGAGGCGCGGGTCCCGCTTGGCGACCTTGCCGCCGGTGACCGTGAGCTTCTGGCGGACGCCGTGGCCCTTCATGCCCGG
Organism: Streptomyces siamensis; assembly: GCF_039543605.1. Classification (NCBI taxonomy): domain Bacteria; kingdom Bacillati; phylum Actinomycetota; class Actinomycetes; order Kitasatosporales; family Streptomycetaceae; genus Streptomyces; species Streptomyces siamensis. The sequence goes on from NZ_BAABKB010000002.1 coordinate 1,051,513, forward strand.
ACGGCAGGCGATCTCGTACGAACCGGCCTTCACCTCGGCGGTCAGCGTGTACTTGGTGCCGGGCCCGATGTTCTCCTTCTCGGAGACGATCCGGTCGTCCGGGAAGACGATCTCGACCTCGGTGGCCTTCGACCCCTTGTTCTCGATCTTCAGCGTGACCTGGCCGGCCGGGACGGTCTTGGCGGAGGTGTCGCACGTGCTGTCGGCGGCGGTCACCTGGATCGCGTCACCGTTCTTGGCGTCGCTCTTCTCGGTGCAGCCCGTGACGGCGGTCAGAGCTGCCGCGGTGGCGGCAGCGGTGACAACTGAGAGGCGGACGGCTCGCATTCGGGCTCCAAGAGAAGTCGGACAAACCGCACGGCGGTGACCGCGTCGGCGTGGTGAGGCTGGCCTAACTTATCTGAGGCTTCCCTCACTGATACCCGCCCGTCCGGTGATTCAGCTCTCACAGACGGTGTACAGGCACGGCTTGATCACGGCGGCCAAAAACAGACCCCATGAGATGGTCAAGTGAAAGTCAAGAGTCTCGTCGGGGTGCGATCAGTGCGGCACCCGTCCCGGGGTGCGGGAACACCTCGACCGGCTGGCGGTAGACCTCGCCGAGGAGATCGGCGGTGAAGACCTCGGCCGGAGGACCGGCGGCCGCGACACGACCGGCGCACAGAATCGCCACCCGGTGCGCGTACGCCGCCGCGAGCCCCAGATCGTGCAGCACCACGACCACCGCGTCCCCGGCACGCGCCCTTTCCCGGCAGATCCGCAGCACCAACTCCTGGTGCCGCAGGTCGAGTGCGGCCGTCGGCTCGTCGAGCAGCAGCAGCGGAGCACGCTGGGCGAGCACCCGGGCCAGCGCGGCCCGCGCGCGTGCGCCACCGCTGAGCGCGGAGAACGGACGGTCCGCGAACCCCGCGACCTCCGTGGCCGCCATCGCCCCGGCGACGGCCGCGTCGTCCTCGTCGCGGCCCACGCCGGCCCAGGGCGCACGGCCCATCCGGACGACCTCCTCGACCCTGAACGGGAAGGAGAGGTCCGCCGACTGCGGCAGCACGGCCCGGCGCAGGGCGAGTTCGGCCGCCGGCCAGTCGGCCGCGGGGCGCCCGTGGATCCGTACGACGCCCGCGGCGGGACGCAGATCGGCGGCCAGAGCCCCCAGCAGGGTGGATTTTCCCGCGCCGTTGGGGCCGACCAGCGCCAGCACCTCGCCCGCGCGCGCCGAGACGTCGACACCACGCAGCACCTCGCGGGCGCCCAGCCGGACATGGAGCGCCGACGCCTCGGCGAGCACGTCGCCGGGCACGGCCGGGGGAGGGGGGACGGCGCGCGCCGTCCGCGCGAGACGTGGCACCGTACGCGGGAACCTCATGCCCAGCCTCCTTGCCTGCGGCGGGTCCTGCGCAGCAGCCAGAAGAAGAACGGGCTGCCCAGCAGGGCGGTCAGGACGCCGAGCGGGAGCTCGGCGGGCCGCGCGACGGTCCGGGCGGCGAGGTCGGCCGCGAGGAGCACGACCGCGCCGCCCAGGGCGCTGCCCGGGATCAGCAGGCGATGGCCGGGGCCCGCCACCATGCGCAGCAGGTGCGGCACGACGGCGGACTCCGCGGACCTGGTGGCGAAGGACGACGTGATCGGCGTCGACGAGGTGACGGCCACGCTCACGGACGCGGGCGCGAAGGCCTTCGGCGGCTTCTACCCGGCCGGCACCGAGCTGGACCCGGTGGACCTGGCGGTCGCCCTGAGCGAGGACGCGGACCTGCCGGACGGCGGCGACGGCGACGGCTCCGGCTCCGGCTCGGGTTCCGGCTCGGATTCGGGTGGCGGTTCCGGCACGACCACCGGCGGGGCCGGGAGCACGACCGGCGGCGCGGGCGGCGCGCTCGCCTCCACCGGATCCCGGGTGCCGGCGGTCGCCCTCGGTGCCGCCGCGGCCGTCACCGCGGTCGCCGGGGCGGGCGTGGTGCTCGCGGTGCGCAGGCGCCGCGCGGTGTGATCCGGAACCGGCGGCGGCCCGGACCCCGAGACCCGGACCCTGCGACCTCGGGGTCCAGGGCCTCGGGATCCGGGCCGCACGGTCCGGGACGCGCCCGCGGCTCGGGTGATGTTTGAATGCCGGAGTGACTGACTACGACGTGCTCCGGGTGTTCTGCGGACCCGGCGGCGGGTACGGCAACGAGCTCGGTGTCGTGCGCGACGGCTCCGTGCTGCCGGACCGCGAGGAACGGCAGGCGCTCGCGGCCAAGCTCGGGTTCAGCGAGACCGTGTTCGTCGACGACCCCGAGCGCGGGGTGATCGACATCTACACGCCGACACTGCGGCTGCCGTTCGCCGGGCATCCCTGCGTTGGCGCGGGCTGGCTGCTCGACGTGCCCGAACTGGTCACCCCCGCCGGGGCGGTGGGGGTACGGCTCGACGGCGAGTTCAGCTGGATCGAGGCACGGGCCGAGTGGGCGCCGGAGCGCACGCTGCGGCAGTACGGATCGGCCGCCGAGGTCGACGCGCTCACCGTGCCGCCGCCGGGGGAGTGGATCTACGCCTGGGCGTGGGAGGACGAGGCGGCCGGCCGCGTGCGCGCCCGCGCCTTCCCCGGCCGTGACGACGGCATCGACGAGGACGAGGCGACGGGCGCGGCGGCACTGCTGCTCACCGACCGCCTGGGACGCGCTCTCAACATCGTGCAAGGCGCGGGTTCGCAGATCCTCACGGCTCCGCAGCCGCACGGCTGGGTCGAGGTGGGCGGACGGGTCCTGCTGGAACGCTGACGGCCCGGGGCCGGGTCCCCGGGTGCCTTCCGGCTCGCCGCCGCGGACCGATCACGGTCCTGCGGCGGTCACGCCGTGAGCGGGAACTCCTCGCCGAGGGCGTGGAAGACGGCGGTGTTCAGCGCGAACGCCTGCTTGCACTCGGCGACGATGCGCTGCTTCTCCAGATCGTCGGCGGGGACCGCGTCCAGCAGTTCGCGGTAGCCGCGCTTGAAGGCGGCCGGATTGCCGATGTCCTCGAAGACGTAGAAGCGGACGCCGTCGCCCTTGCGGGCGAACCCCCAGGTCTGCTCGGCCTTGCCGCGGATGATCTGGCCGCCGGAGAGGTCGCCGAGGTAGCGGGTGTAGTGGTGGGCCACATAGCCGCCGGGCCATTCCCGTGCGCACTCCGCGACGCGGGCGGCGTAGGCCCGGGTCGCGGGCAGGGGGCTGAGCGACTCCCGCCACCCGGGGCCGCGGAGGTGGGCCAGGTCGCGCTCCAGGGCGGTGCGGCGCAGCAGCTCGGGCCGGATGAACGGGCCGGCCACCGGATCGGACGCCAGCCGGTCGGCCGCCGCCTCCAAGGCCTCGTAGACGAACCACAGTTGCTCGGTGTAGCGCGCGTAGGCCTCGACGCCGAGCCGGCCGCCCAGCAGGTCGGCCATGAACGTCGAGGTCTCCGCCTCCACATGCTGCTCGTGCGAGGCGGTGCGGATGAGTGCCGAGAAGTCCATGCGCCGAATCATCTAAGGTAAGCCTTACCTAAGTCAACAGCTTGCCGACCACCTGTCGGAAACTTTCCCGACAGTCTGTCGGTAAAAACATACCCCGACCCGGTCGAGCGGGCACGAAGAAGCCCGCCCTCCGAGGAGGGCGGGCTCGATGCTTTCCGGCGTCGATGCTTCCCGGGCTACGGCAGGGTGAGGACGTCGGCCCCGCTGTCCGTCACCACGAGCGTGTGCTCGAACTGGGCGGTACGCCTGCGGTCCTTCGTGACGACGGTCCACCCGTCGTCCCACATGTCGTACTCGTGGGTGCCGAGCGTGAGCATGGGCTCGATGGTGAAGGTCATCCCCGGCTGGATGACGGTGGTTGCGTGCGGGCTGTCGTAGTGGGGAATGATCAATCCCGAGTGGAAGGAGGAATTGATCCCGTGCCCGGTGAAGTCCCGGACGACGCCGTACCCGAACCGCTTCGCGTAGGACTCGATGACCCGGCCGATGACGTTGATCTGGCGGCCCGGCTTGACGGCCTTGATCGCGCGTTCGAGGGACTCGCGGGTCCGCTCGACCAGCAGGCGCGACTCCTCGTCGACGTCGCCGACCAGGTAGGTCGCGTTGTTGTCGCCGTGCACGCCGCCGATGTATGCCGTGACGTCGAGGTTGATGATGTCGCCGTCCCTGAGGACCGTGGAGTCCGGGATGCCGTGGCAGATGACCTCGTTGACGGAGGTGCACAGCGACTTGGGGAAGCCGCGGTAGCCGAGCGTCGACGGGTAGGCGCCGTGGTCGCACATGTACGTGTGCGCCACACGGTCCAGCTCGTCCGTCGTCACGCCCGGAGCGATGAGCTTCGCGGCCTCCGCCATCGCCTGCGCGGCGATGCGGCCGGCGACCCGCATCGCCTCGACGGTCTCCGGCGTCTGCACCTCGGGGCCCGTGTACGGCGTGGGGGCGGGCTTGCCCACGTACTCGGGACGCCGGATGTTTCCCGGGACGGGACGGGTGGGAGAGAGCTCCCCTGGTACGAGCAGCGACTGGCCAGACATGCCAGCGAGTCTAACCAGCGGGCATGGGGGACCATGTCCGTGTCGAAAGGAGCCGGTCATGGCCCTGTTCAAGAAGCGGACCGTCGGCAAGCCCGGCGAGTGGTACTACTGCCTGGAGCACAAGAAGGTCGAGGAAGGCCCCGAGTGCCCGGCCAAGAACCGCTTCGGGCCGTACGCGACCCGCGAGGAGGCGGCCCACGCGATGGAGACCGCGCGCGAGCGGAACCTCGAATGGGAAACCGACCCCAAGTGGCACGACGCGTCGGACACGGAGCAGGCCCCCGAGGACCGCTGAGCCACCCGCCGACGGGCCTGGGCCGCGTAGGGGCGAGCCGAGCTTGTCGGGCGAGGGCTTCGGGCGGTGCGGGTGGGCAAGCCCCGGCGGCGCCCCCGGGGAACGGGGCCTTGGCACCCGACGCCGGGGCGAGCGAACCGGCGGCAGCTCACCCGCGCCCGCCGACGGACCCGGGCCGTGTAGGGGCGAGCCGAGCTTGTCGGGCGAGGGTTTCGGGCGGTGCGGGTGGGAGAGGACCGGCGGTGCCCCCGGGCAACGGGGCCCTGACAACGGCCCCCGGACCAGCGGGCCCGGCAGCCGCCCCGGAGCTCAGAGCGAAGCCCCCGCTTCGACCCCCCGCACCGCCCGCATCCGCACAGCATGCTCATTCGTCCGGACGTCGTACGTCATCAGCTTCGGAAGGAACGCGGCCAGCACCACCACCGCCCCCACACAGAGCAGCCCACCGGCCCAGATCGACGTCCGCACGCCGGCCCACGCGGCCATGCCACCGGCGCGGACCTGCCCGAGCTGGGGCCCGGCGGAGTACGACAACAGCTCGATCCCGGCGAGCCGCCCGCGCAGCTCGTCCGGGATCGTCTGGTTCCAGATGGCGCCACGGAAGATCCCGCTGACCATGTCGCAGCAGCCGCCGAGCGTCAGGAAGAGCAGCACCAGCCACACGTTGTGCACGACCCCCGCCGCCGCCATGGCGAGACCCCAGCACGCCGCGGCGAGGGCGACCATCCGCCCGTGCCGGTGGACGCGGGAGGTCCACCCGCTGGTGAGGCTCACCAGCAGCGACCCGGCGGGAACCGCGGCGTACATCAGCCCCAGCGACCACTCCGCGTCCAACTCGTCCGCGAGGAACGGCAGCAGCGCCAGCGGCATCGCGAGGAACATCGCCGCGAGGTCGAGCGCGTACGTGCCGAGCAGTTCCTTGCGGCTCCAGGCGTACCGCGCGCCCTCCGCGACCGACCGCAGGGACGGCCTTGCCGCCTCGCGCGAGGCGGGCGACGCGGCCAGTCCCACGGCCAGCGCGACCGACACGGCGAAGGTCGCCAGGTCCACGGCGTACGCCCAGCCCAGCCCGGCGTAGGCGACGACGACGCCGGCGAGCGCGGGGCCCGCCACCCCGCCCACGGTCCAGCGCAGCGAATTGAGGGCGGCGGCGGCCGGCAGATGCTCGTGGGCCACGATCCGCGGCAGGAGCGAGTCGAGCGCGGGCCGCTGGACGGCGACGAGAGCGGAGGACAGCGCGGCGACGACGTACAGCGGCCACACCGCGGGGTGCGGCAGCGACGCGTTCACCAGGAGCGCGACGCACAGCAGGCCCTGCCCGGCCTCGGTACGGAGGATCAGTTTCCGTTTGTCCAGCGCGTCGGCGAGGGCGCCGCCGTACAGGCCGAACACCACCAGGGGCACGAGCTCGACGGCTCCGAGCGCGCCCACCGCCACGGCCGACCCGGTCAGGTCCTTCATCTGCACCGGCAGCGCGACGAAGGTCAGGAAGCTGCCGAAGTTGGTGATCAACCCCGCAACCCACAGCCGCCGGAAGTCGGCGGAGGTCCGCCACGGCGCGAGATCGGGCAGCAGGGAGCGGAGTCGGGAGGAAGGGGCCACAACGGGCCATGCTCGGCGGACGCGCGGAGCGGAGCAACCAATTTTCGCCGCCACCGCGGCGGCGCACAGCGCCCCCGCACCACGCCCCCGCGCGACAGCGTTCCCGTCCGTCACCGTGCGACGGCGTTCCCCGGCGCCACAATGGGGCAGCGTTCCCGTCCGTCACCGTCCGGCAGCCACGGGGAGGCCGCCCTTGCGTCGGCGAGGCCGCCGAACCGCAGAGCGGCCCCGTGCTACCACCGGTACGACGGCGGCGCCGTCAGCTGGTCCGCGAGGCGGGAAAGGCGGTCGCGGAAGCGCCGGGGCCTGCGCGGGGAGGGCAGCGCGTTCTCCCCGGCCGCCGCGCTGACCAGGTGCTGCACGGTGTCGAGGTCCAGCTCGGGGTCCGCCGGCACGGCGAGCGACTCATGGGCCAGCGCGGGCAGCTCCGGATCGTCCGCGGACAGGGCCAGCACCGTCGCCCCGGCCCTGCGCGCGCCGTGCAGCCGTTCCAGCAGCGGTGCCCCGGTCGGGCCCGGCGCCACCACGAGCAGCGTCTCCCCGCGCCGCGCCGCCTCGACGCGGCCCAGTCCCACGGCGAGGTGGGCCGGATCGGACGCGCGCGCCCCGTGTCGCACCAGGGTCGGCGACAGCTCCGGCGTCCCCGACCACGCCGCCTCGTCCACCAGGTGCGCGGCGAGGTGCCAGGGCTCGTACTCCTCGGTGCCGACCAGCAGCAGCCCGCCCCCGTGCGACACCACGGACCCTCGCAGCGCCCCGCCGAACCGCCGCGTGGCGCCCAGCCACTCGGTCCCGGCGAGCACCTCGCGCAGCAACGCGACCCGTACGGCATCCATGCGGACGATCCTGCCTCAAACGGCCACTCGTGACCCGGAGTTCACCGCGAATTCGCCCGAGTTGGGCACAGGCCCCGATCACCGGCCGCCCCCAGGAACCGCGAGGAGCCCGTCATGACCGAGCCGACCGCCGGGACACCCGCCGCACCCGCCACGACGGGTCCGGGCACCGACACCACCGAACCCGGCACGGAACCCGGCACCGGGCCGGCACAGCCCGGCACGGGAACGACGGAAGCCGGCACCGACCCCGGCACCACCCCCGGGGTCGGTGCCGACAGCGGGCCGACCACCGGGACGCCCGAACCCGACAGCGGGCCGACCACCGGGACGACCGACCCCGGCACCGACGCGGGTACCGACGTCGGCACCGACCCCACCCCCCGTACCGACTCCGCGCCGACCACCCCCTTCCGCGGCGGCCGCGAGGGTTACGCCAGCTTCCGGATCCCCGCGGTCGTCGTCACCCGTGCCGGCACCCTCCTCGCCTTCTGCGAGGGGCGGGTCGCCTCCGCGCACGACCACGGCCACATCGACATCGTGCTGAAGCGGTCCACGGACGGCGGCCGCACCTGGGGCCCGCTGCGCGCCGTCGCCAAGAACGGCGGCAACCTCGCGGGCAACCCGGCTCCCGTCGTCCTCGACACCGGCCGCGTCCTGCTCGTGCACGTCCGCAGCGCGGCCGCCGCGAGCGAGGACGCCCTGCTGCGGGGCAAGGTGAAGCCGGCCGACGGGCGGCGTGTGTGGGTGCAGCACAGCGACGACGACGGGCTCGCCTGGTCGGCGCCGAAGGAGATCACCGCGCAGGTCAAGAAGGCGGGCTGGCGCTGGTACGCCACCACGCCCGGGCACGCGATCCAGCTGACCGGCGGCCGCGTCGTCGTACCCGGCAACCACACCGTTGCGCCCACCGGTACCGACAACGGCACCGAGGCGAAGTACAACAGCGGTCACTGCCTCCTCAGCGACGACCGCGGTGAGACCTGGTACCTCGGCTACATCGACGAGAACACCAACGGCTACATCAACGTCAACGAGACGACGGCGGCCGAACTCCCCGACGGACGCGTCTACTTCAACACCCGCAACGACTCCCCGTCGCCCGGCAACCGCGCCGACGCGCACTCCCGCGACGGCGGCAGGACCCTGGAGAAGCCGTTCCGCCCGCAGGCCGGGATCGTCACGGCCGTCGTCCAGGGCAGCGTCCTCCAGCTCCGCGACCCGGACCTGCTGCTGTACTCGGGGCCCGCCGACCCCGACTTCCGCGCCCTGATGACCGTCCGCGTCTCCACCGACGGCGGCACCACCTGGCGGACCGCCCACACGGTCGACGGACTGCCCGCCGCCTACTCCGACCTCGTCCGCGTCGACGCCGCGACCGTCGGACTCCTCTACGAGACAGGCGACTTCGGCGCGTACGAGACGATCGTCTTCCGGCGCATCCCCGTGACCGCCCTCACCTGACCCGCACGGTCGCGGACCGCGCACGTAAAGTCGGCCCATGACCTCTACTGACAGTGCACAGAAGGCTCCCGCCAAGGATCCCTGGGACCTTCCCGACGTGTCCGGGCTCGTCGTCGGCGTGCTCGGCGGCACCGGGCCGCAGGGCAAGGGCCTCGCCTACCGGCTCGCCCGCGCCGGCCAGAAGGTGATCATCGGCTCGCGTGCCGAGGAGCGCGCGAGGGCCGCCGCCGACGAGATCGGCCACGGCATCGAGGGCGCCGACAACGCCGAGACCGCGCGACGCAGCGACATCGTGATCGTCGCCGTGCCCTGGGAGGGTCACGGCAAGACCCTCGAATCGCTGCGCGGGGAGCTCGCCGGCAAGCTGGTCGTCGACTGCGTCAACCCGCTCGGCTTCGACAAGAAGGGCGCCTACGCGCTCAAGCCCGAGGAGGGCAGCGCCGCCGAGCAGGCCGCCGCCCTGCTGCCGGACTCCCGGGTCACGGCCGCCTTCCACCACCTGTCCGCCGTCCTCCTGGAGGACCCGGAGATCGACGTGATCGACACCGACGTCATGGTCCTCGGCGAGGAGCGGGCGGACGTCGAGATCGTGCAGGCGCTCGCCGGCCGCATCCCCGGCATGCGCGGAGTCTTCGCCGGCCGGCTGCGCAACGCCCACCAGGTCGAGGCCCTGGTCGCCAACCTCATCTCCGTGAACCGGCGCTACAAGGCCCACGCGGGCCTGCGGGTCACGGACGTCTAGGGAGTCTTGTCCGGATCGGGCCGGACCCGGCCTGATGCGAACGGCACCCCTGGGCCGTCGGGCACCGTCGCGGTGACCGGGACGACGGCCGTCCCGGCCCCCGGGGCCCACGCGGGCCGGCGGGTGACGGCCGTGGATGTCACGTGGGGGACACTGGTGGGCAAGCAGTGTCCCCCCGACAGGAGCCGACCCCCATGCCCCGCCTCGCGCTGTACGCCCTCGCCGTCTGTGTCCTCTCCGTCGCCGCGGCCGTGGTCTCCTTCGTCCAGGGCAGCTGGCTCGGGATCGTGTGGGTGCTGCTGGCGGGTCTCACGTCCAACATGGCCTGGTACTACCTGCGGCGCGCCCGGGCCGGCCGGGCGGGCAGCGGTTCCGTCACCGGCTGACCGTGCAGTACTGGTCGACGCCTTCCCAGAAGCGGTAGAGGTTCTGGCCGCAGTAGCGCTGCACGTCGTCGATGCCCAGGCCGCCGAGGATCGAGTAGATCGCGTCGAAGAAGACCTGGTTCACCGACGGGATCCACAGCACCGCGAAGACCGCGAGCAGACCGAACGGCGCGAACGGCTCGACCTGCCGGCGGACGCCGTACGACAGCCAGGGCTCGATCACGCCGTACCCGTCCAGGCCCGGCACCGGCAGGAAGTTCAGGATCGCGGCCGTGACCTGGAGCAGCGCCAGGAACGCCAGCGCGTACTGGAAGGCCGGGGGCACGCCGTCCAGGGCGTGCAGCCAGAACGGCGCGGTGCACACCAGCGCGAACAGGACGTTCGTCAGGGGGCCCGCGGCGGAGATCAGGCTGTGCTTCCAGCGGCCCCGGATGCGGCTGCGCTCGATGAAGACCGCGCCACCCGGCAGACCGATCCCGCCCATGATCACGAAGATCACCGGCAGCACGATGCTCAGCAGCGCGTGCGTGTACTTCAGCGGGTTCAGCGTCAGATAGCCCTTGGCGCCGATCGAGATGTCGCCGCTGTGCAGGGCGGTGCGCGCGTGCGCGTACTCGTGCAGGCACAGGGAGACGATCCAGCCGGACGTGACGAAGAGGAACACGGCCACGCCGGGCTCCTCGGCGAAGCCGGTCCAGGCCGCCCACCCGGTCACCGCCATGACGGCCACGATGCCGAGGAAGACGGGGCTGATCCTCCGCTCACTGCGGCGGGACGCGACGGCGGTCATGGGGCTCCCTGGACTGTCGGGACGGGTACGCATGTGCTTCGGGACTGCCCGACCGTACCGGGCTCAGGCGGAAAACGTCTCGCGACAGGGCATTGGTTCCGGGGAGGGTGGGGGCATGGCGCGATGGTGGGTGTTCTACGCGGACTGGCAGATGGAGTGCTGCGGCACACCCTTCTCGGTGGGCGACGAGGTGAGCTGGCCGCTGCTGCTCCTGTCCTCCGACGAGGTGCTGGGCGGCGGCTGGTACGAGGAGCTGAGCAAGCTGTCGGGGCCCGTCGAGACCGTACGGGACCATGACGGGGACGGCGGCGAGGACGGGGACGGGGGCGTGGTCGCCACGCTGCGTGGCGACGACGGGCTCACGGCCGCGCTGAGCGGCGAACCCCCGGACGAGCCCGGGCAGTGGATCAGGGCGGTCGGCATGCTCACCGTCGAGCGCCACGGCGGGCTGTGGCCCGAGACCGCCGGCACGGTCCGGGCGATCCGTGTGGTGCGTCAGGAGTTCGCCGCGACGGACCCCGGCTCGCGCACCCTGGAGCCGGTGCCGCAGTCGCGCTCGCTGGAGACCGCCGACAGCAGCCCGAAGTGGTTCGGCGAGGGCCGCTGCGGTGTCCTGGCCGAACTCGAGGTGCCGGACCTTCCTACCTGAGACCACCGGAGACAATGGACCCCGTGCGCTACCGCATCCTCGGCACCACGCAGGCACTCCGCCCCGACGGCACGCCCGTCCCGGTCGGCGGGGCGCGGCTGCGTGCCCTGCTGACCGTGCTCGCGCTGCAGCCCGGCCGGACCGTGACCCCGGCCGTCCTGGTCGACGAGGTGTGGGACGGCGATCTGCCCGCGGACGCGCCCGGCGCGCTGCAGGCGCTGGTCGGGCGGCTGCGCCGGGCGCTGGGACCGGACGCGGTGGAGTCGGCGGACGGCGGGTACCGGCTCGCGGCGGTGGCCGACGACGTGGACCTGTACCGGTTCGAGCGGCTCGCGGGGGAGGGCACCCGCGCGCTCGCCGACGGCGATCCCGCGAAGGCCGCGACGGCCCTGGACGACGCCCTCGCCCTGTGGCAGGGGCCCGCGCTCGCCGACCTCCCGGACCGCGCCGCGGAGGCGGCCCGCTGGGAGACGCGCCGGCTCGACGTGCGGCGCGCCCGGATCGGCGCGGCGCTCGCCCTCGGCCACGCCGAGCAGGTCCTGCCCGAGCTGACCGCGCTGTGCGACGGCCACCCCCTCGACGAACCCCTGCACGCCCTGCGGCTGCGCGCCCTGCGCGCCGCGGGCCGTCCCGCGGAGGCCCTCGCCGCCTACGAGTCCGTACGCCGGCTCCTCGCCGAGCGCCTGGGCTCGGACCCCGGTCCGGAACTGCGCGCCCTGCACCGGGAACTCCTCGACGCACCGCGGCCCGCCCCGTCCCACGACGGCGCGTACCCGCCCCTCGGCGGGAACGAGCGCCCCGGCACCCCGCCGCCCGCACCCCGGCGCCCGGACGGTGGCGGCACCCGGTACGGGACGGCGGCCGGGCACCCGGCCGCTGCCGCGAGCACCGACGGCGCGCCGGCCCGGCACATGGACGGGACCGCGGCCCGGCCCGCGCACGGCGCCGACGGGTCGCACGGCGCCGACGGGCCGTACGGTGCCGCGTCCCGGTACGTGGGCCGGGCCGCCGGTCACCACGGCACGGACGCCGGGGCCGTACGGCACGGCGACCGGACCGCCGCCGCGGGCACGGCCCCGCCCGCGACGGACACCCCCGCCGAGTCCTACGACGGCGCGCCGCAGGGCGTGCTCCCGATACCCGATGGCGTGGCCCTCGCCCCCGGCAGCGCGTCCGGCGGTGCCGGTCCCGCAACTCCCGCCGACGGCGAGACCGCCCGCACCCCCGGCTCCACCGTCCTCTCCCGGCCCGCACACCCGGCCACCGGCAACCTGCGGGCCCGGCTCACCTCCTTCGTGGGGCGGGAGGCGGACATCGACGCCATCCGCGGAGACCTGGCGGCGGCCCGGCTCGTGACGCTGCTCGGTCCCGGCGGGGCCGGGAAGACCCGGCTGTCCCAGGAGGCGGCGGAGTCCGTGGCGTACGCGGCCCGCGACGGGGTGTGGCTGGCCGAGCTCGCGCCGGTCGACGACCCGGAGGCGGTGCCCGAGGCCGTGCTCACCGCGGTCGGCGCCCGCGAGACCGTGCTGCGCGGTGCCGGCGCCGAGGAGATGCGCGCCGTGGCCGACCGGCACGACGACCCGCTCACCCGGCTCGCCGAGCACTGCGCCAAGCGCCGCATGCTGCTCGTCCTCGACAACTGCGAGCACGTCGTGGACGCCGCCGCGCACCTCGTCGAGGAACTCCTAGAACGCTGCCCCGGACTGACGGTGCTGGCGACCAGCCGTGAACCCCTCGGCGTACCGGGGGAGTTGCTGCGCCCCGTGGAACCGCTGCCGGAGCCCGTCGCGCTGCGGCTGCTGGCCGACCGCGGGGCCGCCGCCCGCCCCGGCTTCCGTGTCGAGGACGACGCCGAGGCCGCCGCCGAGATCTGCCGTCGCCTCGACGGTCTGCCGCTCGCGATCGAACTCGCCGCCGCCCGGCTGCGGATGCTCACCCCGCGGCAGATCGCCGACCGGCTGGACGACCGGTTCCGGCTGCTCACCTCCGGCAGCCGCACCGTGCTGCCGCGCCAGCAGACGCTGCGGGCCGTCGTCGACTGGTCCTGGGACCTCCTCGACGCGGACGAACGGGACGTGCTGCGGCGGCTGTCGGTGTTCTCGGGCGGCTGCGACCTCGCCGCCGCGGAGGCCGTCTGCGGCCCCGCCGCGCTGGAGGCGCTCGGCTCGCTCGTCGACAAGTCCCTCGTCGTCGCGGCGCCCACCGCGGAGGGGGAGGGCGCCGACGGGGAGATGCGCTACCGGCTCCTGGAGACGGTCGCCGAGTACGCGGGCGAGCGGCTCGACGAGTGCGGCGACCGCGCCGTCGCCGAACGCGCCCACCTCACCCACTACCGCGAACTCGCCCGTACCACCGACCCGGAGCTGCGCGGCCCCCGCCAGGCGACGGCGATCGCGACCCTGGAACGCGAGTACGAGAACCTCCGCTCCGCCCTGCGGCACGCCGTCGCCGAGCGCGACGAACAGGAGGCGATCTGCCTCGTCCTGTCGCTGAGCTGGTACTGGCAGATCCGCGACCAGCGCATCGAGGCCCGCACCTGGTCCCGCGAGGTCATGGCCCTCGGCCCGGACCCGTTCGCGCCGCCGCCGCGCCCCGCCGAGCCGCTGCACGAGCGCTGCATCGACGACCCGCCGCCGATGCGCCCGGATGTCCTCACCGAGGCCCGGCGTGGAGTGCATCTCGTCCATCTCGCCTGCATGGACATGGACATGGAGGCCTGGCAGACCCCTGAGGCCCAGACGAAACTGCACGTCATCAGCGAGACCTACCGTCCGGGCCTCCCGCAGACCTGCCGCAGCCCCGGCAACCTGTGGTTCTACGCCGTCCTGCTGACCGGCGACCTCGACCGGATGCGCGAGGTCGTCGAGGTGACGGTCGCCACCTGCCGCGAGCTCGGCTTCGAGTGGGAGCTCGCGGTCGCCCTCCAGATGCGGGCCAACGTCCTCGCCAACCGGGCCGACCTGGCGGGCGACGCCACCCGCGACGCGGACGAGGCACTGGAGATCTTCGCCGCGATCGGTGACGCCTGGGGTGCCGCCGAGGCGTTGTCCGCGCGCGGCGAGGCGCACGAACGCAAGGGCGACTACGCGGCCGCCGCCGCGGACTACACGGAGGCGAGCGGGTACGCCGAACGGCTGGGCGCGCACGCCCAGATGGCGGTGCTCAGCGTCCGGCTCGGCGGTGTGTACGTCGAGCTGGGGGAGCACGAGCGGGGCGAGCGGATGCTGCGCGACGCCCTCACCGAGGGCCACGGCGCCCTCAACGAGGCGATGCCGGCGGCCCGGCTCTTCCTCGCCATGTGGCTGGGCCGGACCGGCCGGATCGCCGAGGCGCGTGAGCAGATGCGGCGGCTGCGCGAGGACTTCGCCGCCGCCACCTTCGTGGTCTTCGAGGGTTTCGTGCTCGGCGTGGAGGGCTGGCTGGACGCGGTCGAAGGGCAGTACGAGACCGCCCTGGCCAAGGTCCGCAGGGCGCTGTCCCGGTCCATGGACCCCCTGACGCAGATGATCGCGCCGCACATGACCTCGGCGCAGCTGACCACCGCCGCCATCGCCCTGACCGGTCTGGACGGCGGCAGCCGTGTCCGCGACGCGGCCCGGCTCCTCGGTGCCGCCGACCACCTGCTGCCGCCGGGCCACTTCACCGGCCCGATGGAGGACCAGGTGCGCGCGCAGGCCGAGGCCGGCGTGCGCACCGTGCTCGACGACGCGGCGTACGAGGCCGCGTACGCCGAGGGCGGCGGGCTCTCCGCGCAGGAGGCCGCCGCCCTCGTCTGAGGCGAACCGGTGGGTCCGCAAGGTCAGTTCTTGGTGCGGAACTTGTGGATCGCGATCGGCGCCATGACCAGCGTCAGCCCCGCCGTCCAGCCGAGGGTCACCCACAGGTCGTGCGTGACCGGGCCGCCCACCATCAGGCCGCGCGCGGCGTCCGCGAGCGAGGACAGCGGGTTGTAGTCGGTGAAGTTCTGGAGCCAGCCGGGCATGGTCCCGGTCGGCGAGAAGATCGACGAACCGAACTGGAGGGGCATCAGGACCAGGAAGCCCATCGCCTGCACGGACTGGGCGCTCTTCATCGTCACACCGAGGACCAGGAAGATCCACATCAGGGCCGAGCCGAAGAGGGTGGCGAGTCCCACGGCCGCGAACAGACCCGGCCAGTTCTCGATGTCGAAGCCGACCAGCACGCCGACGACCATGAGGATCGTCGTCGCGACGAGCATCCTCATCAGCTCCACCACGATCTTGGCGAAGAGCACCGAACCCTGGCCGATCGGCAGCGTGCGGAAGCGGTCCATGACACCGCTCTGGAAGTCCTGGTTGAAGCCGGTGCCGACGGCCGTGGCGATGTTCATGCCCATCATGGCCATCAGGCCGGGCACCACGTACTGCACGTACTCCTGCTGTCCGCCGCCGAGCGACTGGCCGATGGAACCGCCGAAGACGTACACGAACAGCAGGGTGAAGACGACCGGCATCAGGACGGCGTCGAACATCGACTCCGGGTCCTGGCGGATCCACAGCAGGTTGCGGCGGACCAGGGCGCCGATGTGACGGGCGTGCGCGCGAGGGGAGATACGGGAGTCCCCCTGTGCGGCGCCGGGCGCCGCGGCGACGGAGGGCAGGTCGTCGACGGAGCCGTCCCTGTCGAGTGTGGTGGTGGGCGACGGGCTGGCGCTCATACGGCGACCTCCTCGGGAGCGGGGGCGGGGACCTCGTCCTGCGGGGCGGAGGCCTTGTGGCCGGTGAGGGACAGGAACACCTCGTCCAGGCTGGGCAGTTCGGTGGAGATGGAGCCGATGGTGATGCCGCGCGCGGTGACCGCGCCGACCACGGCGGTGAGCTGCTCGTCGCTGAGGACCGGCACGAGCACGCTGCCGGTCTCGGCGTCCACGGTCGTCGTGGCCAGGCCGGTGAGGCCCAGCTCGTCGAACATCGAGGCCAGCGGGCGCAGTTCGAGCGGGTCCACCGGGCGGACGCGCAGTGTGCGGCCGCCGACACGGGCCTTCAGCTCGTCGATCCGGCCGTTCGCGATGACCTTGCCGCGGTCGATGACCGTCAGCTCGGAGGCCAGCTGTTCGGCCTCCTCCATGTACTGGGTGGTGAGCAGCACGGTGGCGCCGTCGGCGACCATGCGCTTGACCTCGTGCCACACCTCGTTGCGGGTGCGCGGGTCGAGGCCCGTGGTCGGCTCGTCCAGGTACAGGACGGCCGGGTTGCCGATCATGGAGGCGGCGAGGTCGAGTCGGCGGCGCATTCCGCCGGAGTACGTGGAGGCCGGGCGCCGGGCCGCCTCGGTGAGCGAGAAGCGCTCCAGGAGCTCGTCGGCGCGGCGGCGGGCGGTCTTGCGGGGCAGGTCGAGCAGCCGGCCGATCATGTAGAGGTTCTCCCAGCCCGGGAGCTTCTCGTCGACCGAGGCGTACTGGCCGGTGAGGCCTATCACGCGGCGCAGCTGGCGGGGCTGGCGCAGCACGTCGTAACCGGCGACGGTGGCGTGCCCGGAGTCGGGGGTGATGAGGGTGGACAGGCAGCGGACGAGGGTGGTCTTGCCGGCGCCGTTGGGACCCAGTACCCCGAGGACGGTGCCCTCGTGCACGTCCAGGTCCACACCGTCCAGCGCCTTGGTCTCGCCGTAGTGCTTGACCAGCCCCCGTACGGTGACGGCGCTTCCGGCGCCGGCGCCCTCTCGGGGGTTCTTGTCGATTCGCGTCATGCCGACCAAGGTGTCAGCCGCCACCGACAACCGGCCGACAGTCCACCGACAGCCCGTCGGCGCCGTCCGCCGCACACCGACAGACCGCCGACAGCGCACAACCTCCCGCCGGGTCAGGCGGCGAAGGAGATGGTTCACGTGTCCGCTAGGCACCGCCGTCAAGCGCGTCGCCGTCCGGTCGGCGACGGTTCCTCGGCGCGGCGCACGTGCGAAAAGGCGGCGACCCGTCGACGGGGGAAGATCGACGGGTCGCCTCGGTGCCGCAGTGGCTCTGGGTCCTAGTGGACGGAGTGCTCCTCCAGCGGGAACGTCCCGCCGACCACGTCGTCGGCGAACGCCTTCGCCGCGTCGCCCATGACCTGGCGCAGGTCGGCGTACTTCTTGACGAACTTCGGCACCCGGCCGCCGGTCAGACCGAGCATGTCGGTCCAGACGAGGACCTGCGCGTCGGTCTCCGGACCGGCGCCGATGCCGACGGTCGGGATGTGCAGCGTGCGCGTGACCTCGGCGGCCAGTTCCGCCGGGACCAGCTCCAGGACGACGGCGAACGCGCCGGCGTCCTGCACCGCCTTGGCGTCCCGCAGCAGCTGGTGCGCGGCCTCGTCGCCGCGGCCCTGTACGCGGTAGCCCATCGCGTTCACGGACTGCGGGGTCAGGCCGATGTGCGCCATGACCGGGATGCCGGACTCCACGAGCAGCTCGATCTGGCGGTGCGAGCGCTCGCCGCCCTCCAGCTTCACCGCGCCGACCCCGGCCTCCTTGACGAGGCGGGTCGCCGAGCGCAGGGCCTGCACGGGGCCCTCCTGGTAGGAGCCGAAGGGCAGATCGCCGACGATCAGGGCGCGCGAGGTGCCCCGGACCACCGCGGCGGACAGCATCGTCATCTCGTCCATCGTGACGGGCACGGTCGTCTCGTACCCCAGGTGGCAGTTGCCCGCCGAGTCGCCGACGAGCATCACCGGGATGCCGGCCTCGTCGAAGACCGACGCGGTCATCGCGTCGTAGGCGGTGAGCATGGGCCACTTCTCGCCGCGCTCCTTGGCGGCGGTGATGTCGCGCACCGTGATACGGCGGGTGCTCTTGCCTCCGTAGAGCGCCTTGCTGCTGTCGGTGCGCTTGAGGGCGCCCTCCGCAGACTGCTCCTGGGCAGCCGAAAGCTGCGTCATCGCAACGGCTCCTTCTGTCATCTCGAGGCGCCCTGACGGCGTCCCCGGACCGCCTCCATGGTGGCACTTCGTGCCACGCGCGGCTAGACCGGGCCGGGCGATGTACGTCTCGTCCAAGCGGGCGGTCTCCGCGCGCCACGGCCCCCGCCTCCGTCCCGCGACCTAGGTCCCTTCGTAAGGTCTCCGTAAAGCATTTCCGATACGAGACGGTGCCGTATCGGAAGTCGCCTAGGGTGGTCGCCATGACGACCTCCGCTCCTCCTGCCGAACGACGTGTGCCCGAGGCGGTGCACCGGCGCCGCTGGGCGATCCTCGGCGTGCTCATGCTCAGCCTGCTGATCGTGGTGCTCGACAACTCCATCCTCAACGTCGCGATCAAGACGATCTCGACACCGGCGCCCACCGGACTCGGCGCCACGCAGAGCGAGCTGGAGTGGGCCATCAACGCCTACACGCTCGTCTTCGCCGGACTTCTGTTCACCGCCGGTCTCCTCGGCGACCGGCTCGGCCGCAAGAAGATGCTGCTCGCCGGTCTCGCCGTGTTCGGCATCGGATCCGCGCTCGCCGCGGAGTCCGGCTCGCCGGTCCAGCTCATCGTGTTCCGCGCGGTGATGGGTCTCGGGGCCGCCTTCGTGATGCCCGCCACCCTCGCCGTCCTGATGAACGTCTTCGAGCGCGACGAGCAGCCCAAGGCCATCGGCATCTGGGCCGGCGGCGTCGGTCTCGCCATCGCGATCGGCCCGATCACCGGCGGTGTCCTGCTGGACCACTTCTGGTGGGGCTCGGTCTTCCTGATCAACGTGCCGATCGTGGCGCTCGCGCTCGTCCTGATGTTCTGGCTGGTCCCCGACTCCCGTGACCCGAACCCGGGCCGCCTCGACCCGGTCGGCGTCGTCCTCTCCGTCATCGGGCTCGTCCTGCTGGTCTACGGCATCATCAAGGGCGGCCAGCTCGCCGACTTCACCGACGGCACCGTCCTCGCGACCATCGCCGCCGGACTCGCCGTCCTCGCCTTCTTCGTCGTGTACGAGAAGCGCAGCGACCACCCGTCGATCGACGTCACGTACTTCCAGAACAAGGTCTTCTCGGCCGCGATCGCGGCCATCGCGCTGGTCTTCTTCGCGCTGATGGGCGTGACCTTCTTCTCCGTCTTCTACACACAGAGCGTGCGCGGCTACTCGCCGCTGCAGACCGGTCTGCTGATGCTGCCGCTCGCCGCGGCCCAGATCATCTTCGCGCCGCGCGCCCGCCTCGTCGTCGACCGCATCGGCAACAAGGCCACCTGCACGGCGGGCCTGCTGATCATCGCCGCGATGCTCGCCGCGTTCGCCGTCCTGGACACGGACACCCCCATCTGGCTCCTGGAGGTCATCTTCTTCCTCATGGGCACCGGAATGGCGCACATCATGACGCCCACCAGCGTCGTGATAATGCAGGCCCTGCCGCGCGAGAAGGCGGGTTCGGCGTCCGCGCTCAGCAACACCTTCCGCCAGGTCGGCGGCGCCCTGGGCATCGCCGTCCTCGGCTCCGTGCTCTCCACGTCCTACCGCACCGGCATCGAGGACAAGCTCTCCCTCGTCCCGGCCGGCCTGCGGCACACCGCCGGAGAGTCCATCGAGGCGACCCTCGGAGTCGCGGACCGGCTGGGCCCGCAGGGCAAGGCCCTCGTCACCCCCGCCAACGACGCCTTCCTGCACGCCATGCACGTCACCGCGCTGTGCGGCGCGGGCGTGGCGATCATCGGCGCGCTCGTCGTCGCCGTGTTCCTGCCGGGACGCTCGGCCGAGGAGCGGGCGGGCGAGGAGGAGGCCGAGCTGGTGACGGCCGACCACTGACGCGCCGTCGCACCGATTCGTGGGCATCCTGGCACCGGGTGCCCGCGAATCGCGTGCACCGGGGAGAATGGGACCAGGTCAACGAAGGGAACGGAGTTCGACGTGAGCCTCGCGCACAGCCGACCCAGGCACGGGGGGCCCACCCGGGGACGTCCCCGAAGCGAGGCCGTGGAGCGCGCCATCCTGGAGGGTGTCATGAAACTCCTGGAGGACGGTGTGCCGCTCGGCGAGCTCTCCATCGAGCGCATCGCGCGTACGGCGGGCGTCGGCAAGGCGACCATCTACCGGCGTTGGAGCGGCAAGGAGGAGCTCTTCGTCGACGTCCTGCGCGCCGCCGAACCCCCCGATCCCGACCTTCCCGGCACCTCGATGCGCGACGACCTGATCGTGCTGCTCGAGTCGCTGCGCCAACGCGGCCTGCTCAACCGCTCGTCGGCGATCCTGCACAACGTCCACGCGCAGATGAAGAGCAGCCCGAAACTCTGGGCCGCCTACGACGCGACCGTCATAGCGCCGCGGCGCCAGCTGGGTTACGAGGTGCTGCGCCGCGGCCAGCGCAACGGCGAACTGCGCACGGACCTCGACATCGAGTTGCTCAACGACCTGTTCGTCGGCCCCATGCTCGTGCGGGCCGTGATGCGCCCGGATACGGAACTCCCCGAGGACCTCGCGGAGCGGATCGTCGACACGCTGCTGGAGGGGCTGCGCCCCGACCGGCCGTAGTCCGCATCGTTTCTGACGGGCCGGTTCCTGACGGGTCGAATGTGCGCGTTTCGTCACAGAGGACGCGATCCGCGTCCCCATCCGGAACTCCGGACGCGAAGTTGTACGTCCCCTTGCCCGTACGGCCGCCCCCGGGCGGCAGGAACGACGCCGATCATCCCCTAGGGTCGTAGCCGAGGGGCAGACGGTGCGCGCGGCAGTTTGTGAGGCGACGGTATGGCGCAGGCGTATATGACGGAGACGGGAAGCGGCGGCCAGGGGCCGGACCGCAGAGGGTCCCGGCTTCGGCGCCTGCTCGACGGCTGGCGCGGCGACCGGGGCATCTGGCGCCGCGGCATCATCCTCGCCGCTTGCGCGGTGTTCCTCGCCCTGGTGATGCTGCTGCACGCGCAGATCCCCAACCGCATCGGCAACCTCGGCAGCCTCACAGAGACGTTCCTGCCGTGGCTCGGCGTGTTCGTCCCGGTCCTGCTGGTCCTCGGCCTGGTACGGAAGTCCGTCACCGCCCTGATCGCCGTGCTGCTGCCCGCGATCGTCTGGCTGAACCTGTTCGGCGGACTGCTCACCGACAAGACCGGCACCGGCGGCGACCTCACGGTCGCCACCCACAACGTCAACGCGGAGAATCCGGACCCGTCCGGCACCGCCCGCGACGTGGCCTCCTCCGGCGCCGACGTGCTGGCCCTGGAGGAACTGACCGCCTCCGCGGTCCCGGTCTACGAGAAGGCGCTCGCGTCGACGTACAAGTACCACTCCGTGCAGGGCACCGTCGGACTGTGGAGCAAGTACCCGCTGACCGGCTCCCGGCCCGTCGACATCAAGCTGGGCTGGACGCGCGCGATGCGGGCGACGGTGGACGCGCCGGCCGGGCAGGTCGCCGTGTACGTCGCCCACCTGCCCTCGGTGCGGGTGAAGATGGAGGCGGGGTTCACCGCACGCCAGCGCGACAAGAGCGCCGACGCGCTGGGCGAGGCCATCGCCGACGAGCGTCTGACGCGGGTCGTCCTGCTCGGCGACCTCAACGGCACGATGAACGACCGCGCCCTGAACGCCGTCACCGCGCAGATGCGCTCCACCCAGGGCGCGGCGGGCAGCGGCTTCGGGTTCAGCTGGCCGGCGTCGTTCCCGATGGCCCGCATCGACCAGATCATGGTCAAGGGCGTCGAGCCGGTGACCTCCTGGACCCTGCCCGAGACCGGCAGCGACCACCTGCCGATCGCCGCTCGCGTCAAGATCGACGAATCGGCGTCGTAGCCGCGGGAATACTGGGCCTGAGCTATTTTGTTCCGTAGCTGAACTTATGCTGCCCGTGCACAGTGCCGTGCACGGGCTGCGACCTGCCTACGGAGCAGCACCCGCGCGGCGCACCGCTCCACCACTCCGCTCGTGAAAGGCCCCTCCATGCCCCTGGCCCTGCTCGCCCTAGCCGTGGGCGCCTTCGGCATCGGTACCACCGAGTTCGTGATGATGGGGCTGCTCCCCGACGTCGCGGACGACCTGCACATATCCATCCCCGCCGCCGGGCACCTCGTCTCCGCGTACGCCCTCGGCGTCGTCATCGGCGCCCCGCTGCTCGCCGCGGCCACCGCCCGGATGCCCCGCCGCAAGGTCCTGATCGCCCTCATGGGCCTCTTCGTCGCGGGCAACGCCCTCTCCGCCCTCGCCCCCGACGAACACTGGCTGCTCGCCGCCCGCTTCCTCAGCGGACTGCCGCACGGCGCCTTCTTCGGCGTGGGCGCCGTCGTCGCCACCGGCATGGTCGCCCCGGAACGCAAGGCGCGCTCCGTCTCCCTGATGTTCCTCGGCCTGACCGTCGCGAACATCGCCGGCGTCCCCACCGCCACGCTCGTGGGACAGCACCTCGGCTGGCGGGCCGCCTTCCTCGGCGTCAGCGTCATCGGTGTCGCCGCCATCGCCTCGCTGCTGCTGCTCATCCCGCACGCCCCGGCGCACGCCCCCGCGGGCGGTCTGCGCGGCGAGCTCGCCGCGCTGCGCTCCCTGCCCGTCTGGCTGGCGCTCGGCACCACCGTGGCGGGCTTCGGCGCGCTGTTCTCCGCGTACAGCTACGTCACGCCCATGCTCACGGACTCCGCCGGGTACGCCGAGGGCAGCGTCACCCTGCTGCTCGCCCTCTTCGGCGTCGGCGCGACCGTCGGCAACCTCGTCGGCGGGCGGCTCGCCGACCACTCCCTGCGCGGCACGCTCTTCGGCGGCCTGGCGTCCCTCGTCGTCGTCCTCGCGCTCTTCCCGGCCCTCATGGGCGCCCAGTGGAGCGCGGCCGTCGCGGTCACCCTGCTCGGCGTCGCCGCGTTCGTCACGGGCTCGCCCCTCCAGCTGATGGTCATGGAGAAGGCCGCCGCCGCTCCGTCGCTCGCGTCCTCCGCCAACCAGGCCGCGTTCAACCTCGCCAACGCCGGTGGCGCGTGGATCGGCGGGCTCGCCCTGGCCGCCGGATTCGGCGTGACGTCCCCCGCGGTCGCGGGGGCGGGGCTCGCGGTGCTCGGGCTCGTCGTCGCCGGTGCCGCGTACGGCGTGGACCGGCGCAGGGCGCCGGCGTCCGGGGCCGTCGCGTCCGCCGGGCGGCTCGTCGCCGGGCACGTCCCGTCGGCCACGGAGAGGGTCTCCGGCTGACCGGGGCGGGCGCTCCCCCTCCGGGATTCGCCCCCTCCGCCCCTACCCGTCCCGTCCCCGGGGCTCCGCCCCGGACCCCGCTCCTCAGACGCCGGAGGGGCTGATTCTTCGTCGCCCGGGGGTAGCCGTTGTCGCCGGGCTGGAGGTCTTCAGCCCGTGCGGCGCTCGAGGACGAGGCCGTTCAGGCCGTTGCGGGGGTGCGGGGTGGAGCTCCCGGGGGTCGGCGCGGGGCTGATTCCTCGTCGCCCGGTGGTACCCGTTGTCGCCGGGCTGGAGGTCTTCAGCCCGTCCGGCTCTTGAGGACGAGGCCGTTCAGGCCGATGCGGGGGTGCGCGGGCGGAGCCCCGGGTGCCGGCAGGGCCGAGTCCGGGTGGCGGCCGGGGCGACGGCGCCGGCCGTCGGGTGCAGTGGGGCGGCACACACCCCATTGCGTCGCTCTGACGATTAGACTGGCCCCGTGCCTCAACTACGCCTCGCCCTGAATCAGATCGACTCGACGGTCGGCGACATCTCCGCCAATGCCGAGGCGATCGTCCGTTGGACCCGGCACTCCGCCGAGCAGGGAGCGCACCTGGTGGCGTTCCCCGAGATGGTGCTGACCGGGTATCCCGTGGAGGACCTCGCCCTGCGGTCGTCCTTCGTCGAGGCCTCCCGCGCGGCGCTGCACTCGCTCGCCGCGCGCCTGGCCGACGAGGGATTCGGGGAGCTGCCGGTGATCGTCGGCTACCTCGACCGGTCCGAGACGGCGCAGCCGAAGTACGGCCAGCCGGCAGGCGCCCCGCAGAACGCCGCCGCCGTGCTGCACGGCGGCCGGGTGGCGCTGACCTTCGCCAAGCACCACCTCCCCAACTACGGCGTGTTCGACGAGTTCCGGTACTTCGTGCCCGGCGACACCATGCCGGTCGTACGGGTGCACGGCATCGATGTCGCCCTCGCCATCTGCGAGGACCTCTGGCAGGACGGCGGGCGCGTCCCCGCCGCCCGCTCCGCCGGGGCCGGCCTGCTGCTCTCCGTCAACGCCTCCCCGTACGAGCGCGACAAGGACGACACGCGTCTGGAGCTGGTGCGCAAGCGGGCCCAGGAGGCGGGCTGCACCACCGCCTACCTGGCCATGATCGGCGGACAGGACGAGCTCGTCTTCGACGGCGACTCGATCGTCGTGGACCGGGACGGTGAAGTCGTCGCACGGGCACCGCAGTTCGCGGAGGGATGCGTCGTCCTGGACCTGGACCTGCCGGCCGGCGCCGCCGAGCCCGTGACGGGCGTCGTCGACGACGGGCTGCGCATCGAGCGGCTGGTCGTCTCCGAGGAACCCCTGCCGCCCTACGAGGTGGAGCTGACCGGGGGCTACGCCGAGCGGCTCGACGACGACGAGGAGGTGTACTCGGCGCTCGTCGTCGGCCTGCGCGCCTACGTGGCGAAGAACGGTTTCCGTTCCGTGCTCGTCGGCCTGTCCGGAGGCATCGACTCCGCGCTCGTCGCCGCCATCGCGTGCGACGCGGTCGGCGCGCAGAACGTGTACGGCGTGTCGATGCCGTCGAAGTACTCCTCGGACCACTCCAAGGGGGACGCGGCCGAGCTGGCGCGACGCACGGGGCTGAACTTCCGCACCGTGCCGATCGAGCCGATGTTCGACGCCTACATGTCGTCGCTGGGGCTGACGGGTCTTGCCGAGGAGAATCTCCAGTCGCGGCTGCGGGGCACGATGCTCATGGCCGTCTCCAACCAGGAGGGGCACATCGTGCTGGCGCCCGGCAACAAGTCCGAGCTGGCCGTGGGCTACTCCACCCTGTACGGCGACTCCGTCGGCGCGTACGGGCCCATCAAGGACGTGTACAAGACGTCCGTCTTCCGGCTCGCCGAGTGGCGCAACCGGGCGGCGGCCGAGCGCGGGCAGACGCCGCCGATCCCGGAGAGCTCCATCACCAAGCCGCCCAGCGCCGAGCTGCGGCCGGGCCAGGTCGACACGGACTCGCTGCCCGACTATCCCGTCCTGGACGCGATCCTGGAGCGGTACGTGGACCGGGACGAGGGAGCCGACACCATCGTGGCGGCCGGCTTCGACCGGGAGCTCGTGGTGAAGACGCTCCGCATGGTCGACACGGCGGAGTACAAGCGGCGCCAGTACCCGCCGGGCACCAAGATCTCCGCGAAGGGCTTCGGCAAGGACCGCCGGCTGCCCATCACCAACGGCTGGCGCGAGCACGCGTGACCCTGGCGGGGCGAGGACCCCGCGCGACACCGGGCGGGCCCGGCGCCCTGGCGAACACCCGCGCCCGCTCGTCCCGGAGGGTCGGGCGAACACCCGCGCCCGCTCGTCCCGGAGAGACCGGGCGAACACCCGGGCCCGCTCGTCCCGGAGGACCGGGCGAACACCCGCGCCCCCTCCTCCCGGACGGACGGGACGAAACGCGCGTGCGCCCGCTCCTCCCGAAGAGACAGGAGGAGCGGGCGCACCCGTGGTGACGGTCCGTCAGTGACGGTTGTAGGACTCGACGTAGCCCGGGGCGGGCGAGCCCACGCCGGTGACGTCGTCGTAGCCCTTCACGGCCTTCAGCGAGCTGTCCTTGCCGAGGCTGCGGACGGAGGTCAGCACACCGTCGGCCGCGTCGAAGCCGTTCGCGAAGTCGACACGCGCCACGGCGAGCCCGGACCCCGTGGGGGTGTCCGTGACGTCGTGGTACGCCTTCGAGCCGTACTTGGCGTAGATCGACGGGTTGGCGAAGCCGATCGCCTTGCCGCCGCGCGCCTCCTGGGCCAAGGCCTGCACGGCCGCGATCACCGGAGCGGCGAGCGAGGTGCCGCCGATGCGGTACTCGCTGTACTGCTCGGTCCCGTCCGGGAAGGTCTGCGTCTGGCCGACCTTGAAACCGGTGTTGGGGTCGGCGATCGCCGCGATGTCCGGGACGACCCGGTTGCCCGCGGGGTTGTTCGCCGTGGCGAGCGCGTTCGGGACGACACCCTTCTGGTAGTACGGCTGCGCCACGGTCTTGCTCGTGCCGCCGCCCGCACCCGAGGTGAACGCGCCCGGGAACGCGTCCCAGCTCTTGCCGTCGGCCGACAGGCCGGCCTTCTGGGTGCCCCAGCCGGTCTCCCACAGGTACGAGTCGCCCTTGCCGACCGCCAGCGAGGTGCCGCCGACAGCCGTCACCCACGCCGAGTTGGCCGGGGTGTCGACCTGCTTCGTACCGGTGTTGGCGACCTCGTCGCCGTTGTCGCCGGAGGAGAAGTAGAAGCCGATGCCCTGGACGGCGCCGAACTGGAAGACCTGGTCGTAGGCGGCCGCGATGTCCGGCGTCTCGTTGGCCTCGATGTCGCCCCACGAGTTGGAGACGATGTCGGCCAGGTGCCCGTCGACGATCTTGTTCAGCGAGTCGAGCAGATCGTCGTCGTAGCAGGAGGCGGCACCCACGTAGGTGATGCTCGCGTCCGGCGCGACGGCGTGCACGGCCTCGACGTCGAGGGTCTCCTCGCCGTACCAGCCGGCGGCTCCGCACTCCTCGGTCTTCGTGTACTTCTTCGGCAGCACCTGACGCAGCTGGCCACTGCTGTAGGTCGCGTCACCGTGCTTGCCGGCGTAGGTGGCCGCGTCGAAGGCGATGGTCGGCGAGGCGTACGCGTCGGTGATGGCGACCCGCACCCCCTTGCCGGTGCGCTTGCCCGCGCCGTACGCGGCGCGCAGCTGCTTGCCCGTGTATCCCTTGACCGCGTACGGGATCTTCTTGCCGTAGGCGTTCGGCAGGGTGCTCGCGACGTTCGAGCCGTAGTACGAGGAGAACGGCCCGGAGTTCTTGAACACCGCGTCCGGGGGCGGCAGCTGGTCGGCGTGCGTCGCCTTGTGCGGTGCGTTGTCCAGGCCGGTGACGGTCAGGACGGCGCCGTTCAGGGCGGCCGGGGCGGAAGCCGTCTTCGACGGCGCCCGGTAGGTCTTGGCACCCTTGGCGTAGTTGTGCAGCTGGGTGCCGAAGGCCTTCTCGGCGGCGGCCACGTCACCGGTCACGGAGACGTAGTGCCGCGTGGTGCCGGTGACCTTCAGGCCGGCCGACTTCAGCCACGAGGTCACCGCGGTGACCTGGGCCTTGGTGGCGCCGAAGCGCACCTGCGCCTGCTTGGCGCTCAGGTACTTGCCGTACGAGGCCGAGTCCGGGTCGGACACGGCCTTGGCGTACGCGGCCAGACCGGAGGCGTTCCGGCCGGCGAGGTAGACCCGGGCGGACACCTGGGAGCCGTCGGACGTGGCTCCCTTGTCCGCCTTCGCCGTCGCCCAGGCGGGCTTGGTGCCCGCGAGGGTGTCCCGGCTCGGGCCGTCCGCGGCGTGGGCCGCGGGTATGCCGAGCGCCAGCGCGCCGGCGAGCAGTGGCAGTGTCGCCGCCATGCTCACCCCGGCGCGCGTCTTGGCGCGATTGGATCTCATAGAACCCCCTGCGATGCGGTTCGTCGCATGTAGTGGTCTTTCGGTGAAACACGTGGTTGCCCGCGCCTGAGGAGGTGGCGGGTAATGGATCACACGATGGGGGCCACTCTGGCGATGAACCGTTCATGCCAGGGGAATGGAAAGGCCAAGGAAACCCCAAGTGGCCGTGATTCGAGGCTGTTTGGGGTGGTTTGCGGCAGGATTCCGGGGAGAATCGAGGGTTTTCCCTCGGTCCCATGGCGAGTTGTTGTGAAAAGGCCCCGGCCATGTGTAGGCGCGGGGCCGGTTGCCCGGGTCAGGGCTTCGGGCTGGGCGGAGCCGCCGGGCGTGCGGAGTCCCGCTGCGGCGGTGTGGAGCTGCCCGATTGACGGACCGTCACGGAACCGCTGTTCGGCGACGGGCTCCGGCCGCGCCGGGACGCTCGCCGGAACCCGGACCGGTCCCGGAGCTCGGAGCGCCCCGGGACCGGCCCGCGCACGTCCTAGTCGCGCGCCGTGGCGCCGCGCGCCTTGAGCATGTCGGCCATCAGCCGGATCTCCGACTGCTGGGCGTCGACCATGCCCTGCGCGAGCTTCTTCTCGACACCGACCTTGCACTTCGCGACACAGCCCTCGGCCATGTGGATGCCGCCCTTGTGGTGGTCGGTCATCAGCTGGAGGTAGAAGATCTCCGCCTGCTTGCCGTTCAGCGTGCCGAGCTTCTTCATCTCTGCGTCGGTGGCCATGCCGGGCATCAGCGCGCCGTCGTCGCCGGAGGCCATGTCGCCCATGCCCATCCAGGTCATGGGGGCGTCCGCGGACACCTTCGGCAGCTCCCACAGGTCGAGCCAGCCGATCAGCATGCCGCGCTGAT
This sequence comes from Streptomyces siamensis, assembly GCF_039543605.1. Classification (NCBI taxonomy): domain Bacteria; kingdom Bacillati; phylum Actinomycetota; class Actinomycetes; order Kitasatosporales; family Streptomycetaceae; genus Streptomyces; species Streptomyces siamensis. The sequence goes on from NZ_BAABKB010000002.1 coordinate 1,080,107, forward strand.
TGGCCTGCGTCTGCGCGATGTCGTACGCGAGGCGCCGTACCTCGGTGTCCTTGGTGCGGTCGCGCACGATGTACGACATCTCGACGGCCTGCTGGTGGTGGACCGCCATGTCGCGCGCGAAGCCCGCGTCCGCGGAGTCGGCGGCGGGCGCGGCGGTGTTCGAACCGTCGTCCTGGGCCACCGCGTACGTGATCGCCCCGCCCGCGACGAGCACGGCCGCAGCGGTTCCCGCGATCCAGCCGACCTGCCTCACTGGGACAGACCGTTGGTGCAGGCGGCGCCCGGCTCGGGCGTCTGCTTGCCCTGCACGAACTCCGAGAAGAACTTGTCGACGTTCGGGTCGCTCGCGGCCGTCACCGTGCGCTGCTTGCCCCAGGCGCTGAGCATGATCGGGTCCTTCTGGTCGTCGACGGGGCTCATCAGCGTGTACGGGGTCTTCTTGACCTTCGCCGCGAGGGCCTTCACGTCCGCGTCCGACGCCTTGCTGTTGTACGTCACCCAGACCGCGCCGTGCTCCAGCGAGTGCACGGCGTTCATGTTGTTGACCGCCTTGCCGTAGACGTCGCCGTTGCAGTTCATCCAGACCTGGTTGTGGTCACCGCCGACCGGCGGCTCCATCGGGTACGTCACGGTCTTGGAGACGTGGTTGCGGGCCAGCGTGCCCTGCCAGGTCTTCACCCCGTCCTTGCCCGTGACGAAGTGGCCCGCCGTCTTCGAGTCGCTCGCCGTGTCGTTCTTGTCGGACTGCGACTTCACGAGGACGACGCCGCCGACGACGAGGCCGGCGACGACGACCACGCTCGCGGTGATCGTGAGGATCCGGTTGCGCCGCTCACGGGCGCGCTCGGCACGGCGCAGCTCCTCTATGCGCGCCTTGCGCGAGGCGGTGCTGGTGTTCTTGGCGGAACCCATGGCGAGTCCTTATGGGGGAATGGGACGGTCGGTCCGCTGATCGTAGTAGGGGAGACGGGTGCGTATGCAGAGCGGGCCTCGGGAATGACCGAACAGGTGGCCTTCGGGCCCGTGCGGGGGCGGCTTTCGTCCCGATAATTTGAACCTCGGATGCACATTATTTACGCTCGCGGTATGCGGCTGCTGCGATCCACCGACCTTGCTCTGCGCGTCCTGATGCGGCTCGCCGTCGCGGACGGGGCCACCCCCACGACCCGCGAGGTCGCCGAGGACATGGACGTGCCGTACACGCATGCCGCGAAGGTCGTCGCCGAGCTCCAGCACCTCGGGCTGCTCGCGGCCCGCCGCGGCCGGGGCGGGGGCCTCGCGCTCACCGAGGCGGGGCTCTCGGCGTCGGTGGGCGCCGTCGTCCGCGCCTTCGAGGGGGACGGCGACGTCGTCGAGTGCGAGGGGGCCGTGCCCTGCCCGCTGAACTCCGCCTGCCGCCTGCGGGGTGCACTCAAGCGGGCCCAGGAGGCGTTCTACGCCTCGCTGGACCCGCTGACCGTCGCGGACATGGTCGCCGCGCCGACCGGGCCCGTGCTGCTCGGTATCTCCCGGCGCTGACCGGCCCCGCGACGACGACCGGCGCTTTCCGGCGCCGGCCGCCTCGCGCTTCGCGGATCGTCGGCTCAGTCGTGGGCGAGCCACAGGTCGGGCCCGAACACCTCGTAGTGGATGTCGGCGGCCGCCACACCCTTCTCGAGGAGCTGCTCCCGCACCCTGCGCATGAAGGGCAGCGGGCCGCACAGGTACGCCCGGGTGCCCGGCGGGACCGCCACCCCGGAGAGGTCGACGAAGCCCGTGCGGTCGGCGGGGTGCCCCGGCTCCGGGCGCTCGTACCAGAAGTGGGCGGCCGCGTCCGGCAGCTTGCCGGCGTACGCCTCGTGGTCGGCGCGCAGGGCGTGCTCGGCCGGTGAGCGGTCCGCGTGCACCACGGTGACCGGAGCGCTGTGCCCGGTGTCCGCGAGCTGCTCCAGCATCGCGATCATCGGAGTCACGCCGATTCCGGCCGAAGCGAGCAGGAGCGGCGCGTCGTCCGCCTCCAGCACCAGGTCGCCGTACGGGGCGGAGAGCCACAGCCTGCCGCCTTCGCGCACGCGCGCGTGGAGGTGGTTCGAGACCTCGCCGTCGGGCGCGTCGCCCCCGTGCACGCGCTTCACGCCGATCTGGCGCACGGCTGAGCCCGGGGCGCTGGACAGGCTGTACTGACGTATCTGACGGGCGCCGTCCGGCAGTTCGACGCGCACCGAGACGTACTGTCCCGGGCGGAAGTCCGGCACCGGCCCGCCGTCGGCCGGACGCAGTCGGAAGGTCGCGACGTCCGCGGTCTCCTCGACCCGGTCGACGACCTCCCACTCGCGCCAGCCGCCGCCGTCCCGCTCGTCGTACAGGCGTCGCTCGATGGCGACGAGGGCGTTCGCCATCAGCCAGTAGACCTCGTCCCAGGCCGCCGCGACCTCGGGGGTCACCGCGTCGCCGAGCACCCCGGCGATGGCCGCGAACAGGTGCTCGTGGACGACCGCGTACTGCTCGGGCGCGACGCCCAGGGAGGCGTGCTTGTGGGCGATGCGCTGGAGCATCGCGTCCGGGCGCTCGTCCGGGTGCTCCACCAGGTACGTGGCGAACGCGGCGATGGAGCCGGCCAGGGCCTGGCGCTGGGTGCCGGCGGCCTGGTTGCCGCGGTTGAAGAGGTCGCGCAGCAGGTCGGGGTGGGCTGCGAACAGTCCGGCGTAGAAGCGTTCGGTGATCTCACCGATGGCGGCTCCGACGACGGGGAGGGTGGCGCGCACGGTGGCGGTGGACTGTTCGGACAGCATCAGGGCTCCTCGGGGGAGAGGCGGGAGGGTGGGCCGCGGCCCCCCTTGTCTGCCCCGCACGGTAATAAAACTTGCATCTGAGATGCAAATTTAAATGGAGGCGGGAGGAGGCGGGGGTCGGCCATTTCAGAGACGGGCCCGAACAGGCAAGATGGGCCCAGAGCAGGACACCTGCCGTACGCGAGGCGTTCAGACCGGGGCCGCCCGGGCGATCATGGTCCGCAACGCGCACGAAATGGTGTTGTGGTGGGATGCTCAGGAGCCCCGATCGTCCCCGGGACGTGGGAGCAGGCGGCCTGACCAGCAAGGATGGGTGGAAGCGGAAGATGGACAAGCAGCAGGAGTTCGTGCTCCGGACCCTGGAGGAGCGGGACATCCGGTTCGTACGTCTGTGGTTCACGGACGTACTCGGCTTCCTCAAGTCGGTGGCCGTGGCCCCGGCCGAGCTGGAACAGGCCTTCGACGAGGGCATCGGCTTCGACGGCTCCGCGATCGAGGGCTTCGCCCGCGTCTACGAGTCCGACATGATCGCCAAGCCGGACCCCTCCACCTTCCAGGTCCTGCCCTGGCGCGCGGAGGCCCCCGGCACCGCCCGCATGTTCTGCGACATCCTCATGCCGGACGGCTCCCCGTCCTTCGCCGACCCGCGCTACGTGCTCAAGCGGGCCCTGGCCAAGACCTCCGACCTGGGCTTCACCTTCTACACCCACCCGGAGATCGAGTTCTTCCTGCTGAAGGACCGCCCGCTGGACGGCTCGCGGCCCACCCCCGCCGACAACTCGGGCTACTTCGACCACACCCCGCAGAACGTCGGCCAGGACTTCCGTCGCCAGGCCATCACGATGCTGGAGTCGATGGGCATCTCGGTCGAGTTCAGCCACCACGAGGGCGCCCCGGGCCAGCAGGAGATCGACCTGCGCTACGCCGACGCGCTCTCCACCGCCGACAACATCATGACCTTCCGGCTGATCATGAAGCAGGTCGCGCTGGAGCAGGGTGTGCAGGCCACCTTCATGCCGAAGCCGTTCTCGGAGTACCCGGGCAGCGGAATGCACACCCATCTCTCCCTCTTCGAGGGCGACCGCAACGCCTTCTACGAGTCCGGCTCGGAGTACCAGCTCTCCAAGGTCGGCCGCTCCTTCATCGCGGGCCTGCTCCGGCACGCCGCGGAGATCTCCGCCGTCACCAACCAGTGGGTCAACTCCTACAAGCGCATCTGGGGCGGCTCCGAGCGCACCGCGGGCGCCGGCGGCGAGGCGCCCTCGTACATCTGCTGGGGCCACAACAACCGGTCCGCGCTGGTCCGCGTCCCCATGTACAAGCCCGGCAAGACCGGCTCGGCCCGCGTCGAGGTCCGCTCCCTCGACTCCGGCGCCAACCCCTACCTGGCCTACGCCCTCCTCCTCGCCGCCGGCCTCAAGGGCATCGAAGAGGGCTACGAACTGCCGCCGGGAGCCGACGACGACGTCTGGGCCCTCTCCGACGCCGAACGCCGCGCCATGGGCATCGAGCCCCTCCCGCAGAACCTCGGCGAGGCACTCACCCTCATGCAGCGCAGCGAACTCGTCGCCGAGACCCTCGGCGAACACGTCTTCGACTTCTTCCTGCGCAACAAGAAGTCGGAGTGGGAGGAGTACCGGTCCGAGGTGACCGCGTTCGAGCTGCGGAAGAATCTGCCGGTGCTGTAAGGGCAGGTCAGCGGCACTTCTCGTGACGCCGTACGCGGGGCCTGCGGTCGATGACCGCGAGCCCCGCGGCTGTCCTCACTGCCCCTGGGCCGTCTGTGGGCCGTCCGCCCCGGAAACGTTGCCCTCGTACGTGCTGTCCACGGCCTTCCGGGCGCGGCTCTCGCTGCTCGGGAGCAGGTGCGTGCAGCCCCGGAGCGTGAAGCCGGGGTCCGTGTGCGCCAGATAGGTGCTCAGCGCTTCGACGTTCTCGCCGGCGTCCAGGAGCACCGACGCGTAGAAGTGCCTCAGCGCGTGCATCCCGTGCTCTCGCGCCGCCTGGAAGCGTTGAGCCGTAGGTGCCGGCGAGGCAGGCTTGGTGCATGAAGTCGCTCTTGCGCTCACCCCCGGTGCCAAGAGCAGGCGGTCATCACCGGCTCCTCTTCATGCTGATGCAGTGTCTGCCCTATCTGATCGCACTGGCCGTGCTGGTCATCGAGCTCACACCTGCGCACTTCATCTATACCGGCCCCTTTCTCACCGCGGTCCCGGCGCTGGCGGCAGTGACTTTGGGGCCCAAGGGCACCACCGCGGCGGCGGCCCTCGCGCTGGCGATCAGCGTGACCACCGCGACCTACAACGGGGCGTGGGGGACGCTGCAGGTCTACAGCAACTTCCTGGCCTTGGCCTTGGTCTCCGTGGCCGGCTTCATCACCAGCCGCGCCATGCAGGAGCGCAGGCAGAGAGAGCTCGACCAGGTCCGCAGTATCGCCGTGGCCGCCCAAGAGGTCGTGCTGCGGCCTGTGCCCGCGTGCCTGGGCCCACTGCGGGCCGGCAGTCTGTGCCTTGCGGCCGGGACCGGGGCGCGGGTGGGCGGTGATCTGTACGAGGCCGTGCAGACCAGGTACGGCGTCCGGATGATCGTCGGGGACGTCCGGGGAAAGGGTCTGTCCGCGGTGCGAGCCGTCGCGGTGGTGCTGGGCGCGTTCCGTGAAGCAGTGCACTATGAGGAGGACCTGGTGGAGGTCATGAACCGCTGCGCGGCTGCGCTGCGGCGGGAAGTCTCCGTGCCGGGTGCGTATGGCCAGGAGGCTCTGCTGGAAGGGTTCACCACGGCGCTCATCGCGCAGGTGCCGGACCAACCCCTGGTACAGCTGGTGAACCGTGGACATCCACCACCGCTGCTGCTGCACCAGGGCAAGGCTGCACCACTGACGCCGAGCTTGGCGTCGCCGCCTCTCGGCCTCGAAGACCTCATAGCCGACCTCCCCGAGAAGTCTGAGAGCTATGCGTTCGACCCCGGCGACCGTCTGTTGCTGTATACCGACGGTGTGATCGAGGCACGCAATCGCGGCGGCGAATTCTTCGCTCTGCCGGAGGCCATGGAGGGGATAGGCGTCGGTCCCGGCCCACTGGAATTCCTGGAGCAACTGCACGAGGGGCTGACCCTCCACACCGGCGGTGATCTGGCGGACGATGTGGCGATGATCCTCGCCGATCGGTTCAACGGCCCTCCAGGGTCACCTTCGGGTGGGGCAGACGTGGATTGACCGTTGTTTTCGGCTGCGAAGCAGCCGCCCCTTCGGCGAAGATGCGCTCTGCGCTCCACGGCACGACGCGACCACTTCCCGCAGCAGGCGGACGCACCGATTGCACGTGCTCGGCTTCCTCGCAGCGGTGTTATCAAGGGTGTATGGAAGTGTTTTCCGGGCGCCCACGGGGTCCGGAACGTCATCCGCCCGTCGGGGGCTCGCGCGTACGTCGCGCCTCCCTGCTGGACCTGCGCAGTGCGGCCGGTCAGGTGTTCCTTCTCCAGGTCGTGATCGTGGTCCTGCTGGTCGTGGCCGCCGTGGGGGTCATCGTGCTCCAGGCGGCGAATGACGCCTTGCAGCAGGGGCGCAGGGAGTCGATCGTCGCGGCGCAGTCGTTCGCGAGTGCTCCTGGCGTGGCCGAGGCGCTGCAGAGCCCGGACCCGACGGCGGTGCTCCAGCCGCGGGCCGAGGAGGCGCGGAAGCGTACGGGCGTGGACTTCGTCATCGCCATGAACACGGACGGGATTCGTTATACGTATCCCTACCCGCGGGAGATCGGGGAGAAGTTCGTCGGCACCATCGAACCGGCGCTGAGCGGCCGTACCGTCGTCGAGCAGGCCGGCGGGCCGCCGCTGCCCGCAGGCAAGGGGACGGACGTGCAGGCGGTGGTCCCGGTGACCGACTCGCACGGCAAGGTGGTCGGCCTGGTCTCCGCCGGAATCACGGTCAGGAACGTGGCGGCGCTGTGGCTGCCGGAGCTGCCGATCATCCTGGGCAGCGGCGTGGCCGCGCTGGTGCTGGCCGTGACGGGAACGACGTTGGTCTCCCGTCGACTGCGGCGGCAGACGCACGGCATGGCCCCGGCGGAGCTGGCGGAGCTGTACAGGCACCACGACGCGGTCCTGCACGCGGTGCGGGAAGGATTGTTGATCACCGACGCCGACGGACGGGTGCTGATGGCCAACGACGAGGCGACACGGCTGCTCGGACTGCCGGCGGACTTGCGGGGGCGCCCGGTGCGGGAGCTGGGACTGCCGGAGCCGATCATGCGTCTGCTGTCGTCACCGGAGGCGGTCACCGATGAGGTCCGTCTCGCGGGGGACCGGTTGCTGGCGGTGAACAAGCGGCCGACGTACGCGGAGGGCAGCGTGGTGACTCTGCGGGACACCACGGAGCTGGCGGCGGTCTCGGGGCGGGCCGAGGTCGCGCGGGAGCGGCTGAAGCTGCTGTACGAGGCCGGGGTGGGGATCGGGACCACGCTGGATGTGGAGCGTACGGCCCAGGAACTCGCCGACGTGGCGGTGCCGCAGTTCGCCGACCTCGTGACGGTGGATCTGCTCGAAGCGGTGCTGCGGGGGTGGGAGCCCACGGCGGAGGGCTGGCGGCATCTGCGCCGGGCGGCGATCGGCGGCGACGGGCGGATGATTCCGGTGTATCCGCGGGGCCAGATGATCTCGTTCTCGCGCCGAACGCCGCAGATGCGGGCGCTGGAGGAGCGACGGGTGATGCTCGAGACGGACCTGCGGCAGGCACAGGGCTGGCGGGAACAAGATCCGGAGCGCGCCATGAGGGCACTGGAGCGCGGGTTGCGTTCACTGGTGGCCGTGCCACTGCGGGCGCGGAACGTCACGCTGGGCGTGGCGAACTTCTACCGGACGGTGGATTCCGCGGCGTTCGAGTCGGATGACCTCACCTTCGCGGAGGAACTGGCCGCGCGGGCGGCGGTGGCCATCGACAACGCCCGGAGGTTCACCCGGGAGCGCGCGATGGCGGTGACGCTGCAGCGCAGCCTGCTGCCGCGGCGGCAGCCGGAGCAGGACGCACTGGAGGTGGCCTGGCGGTACATGCCTGCGGAGGCCGGGGTGGGCGGGGACTGGTTCGACGTCATCCCGCTTCCGGGCGCTCGCGTCGCTCTGGTCATGGGTGATGTCGTCGGTCACGGGCTGCACGCGGCGGCGACGATGGGCCGGCTGCGCACCGCGGTGCACAACTTCTCCACCCTGGACCTGCCCGTGGACGAGGTGCTCGGGAACCTGGACGACCTGGTCGTCCGCATGGACAACGAGGAGAACACGGACGATGCCAGGGAGGGCCAGGAAGGCGAGGGCGTGACCGGAGCGACCTGCCTCTACGCGGTCTACGACCCGGTGACGGAGGCCTGCACGATGGCCCGTGCGGGGCATCCGGAGCCGGTGGTGGTGCGCCCGGACGGGACGGTCACCTGTCCTGACGTGCCGGCCTCGGCACCGCTCGGCCTGGGCGGCTACCCCTTCGAGACCGTGGAACTGTCCCTGCCGGAGGGTTCGCAACTGGTGCTGTACACGGACGGCCTCGTGGAGGACCGTACCCACGACATCGACGTCGGGCTGGAGCGACTGCGCCGGGCGTTGGGCGGGTCCGGGGGCCGCACACCGGAGGAGACGTGTCGAGCGGTGATCGACTCGTTGAAGCCGTCACACTCCTTCGACGACATCGCGCTGTTGACGGCACGTACCCGGAGGTTCCCGCGCTCGGATGTGGCCATGTGGGACGTGCCGCCGGACCCGGCGATGGTTCCCTCGGTACGGGCGCGGTGCCGGGAGGCGTTGCTGGAGTGGGGGCTGGAGGAGACCGCATTCGCCACGGAGTTGATCATCAGCGAGCTGGTCACGAACGCGATCCGGTACGGCTCGCCACCGGTCGGCGTACGGCTGCTCCACGGACGCTGTCTGATCTGCGAGGTGTCGGACGGAAGCGGCACGTCGCCGCGCATGCGGCGGGCGGCGACCACCGACGAAGGCGGGCGGGGACTGTTCCTGGTGGCGCAGTTCGCTCCGCGATGGGGGACGCGGTACACCACGCACGGCAAGGTCATCTGGACGGAGCAGCCTCTTCACGATGGCGCATCCGCCGCCTTGGGCCTCGCCCCGGTCGACTTTCTTCTCGACCAGTTCGATGATCCTGGCCTGTGAGCCGGAGTTGGGGAGAGGGACGCGCACTCGGCGCGAGGTCCGTTTGACCCGCGCGGTCCCACCGTCTCCCGGGGCGGGCCGGTTCGGGCCCGCACGTCAGCCGATGTACGCCGGTGACACCGCCGCCGTGCTGATGCGCCGTGGTGCTCCCGTGCCGTCCGACGGGACGGTGTAGAGGTCGGCGCCGTAGTCGCCGGGGAGGGCGTAGACGAGGGTGTGGTCGTCGCGCCACACGGCCTGGTCGTCGACGCTGCGGGGCTCGGCGAGCGGGGTTTCGCGCAGGGTGCGCAGGTCGAGGACGTACAGATGCCAGGGGGCGTCCTTGGGGAGACCCTCGACCCGCTTCTTGAAGGCGACGCGGGTGCCGTCGGGGGAGAGGGACGGGCATTCGACGTTCGCGCGCAGCGTGGTGACCGTGCGGGTGCGCAGGTCCCCGCGGACCAGGTACGTCTTCCCGCCCGTCGCCAGCGTCGCGTAGAACGTGCGGTCGTCGGCGGCGAAGGTGACGCCCCAGAAGTTCACGTCCGCCGCGTGGTAGTTCCGCCCGTCCTTCACCACCCGGTACTCCTCCAGGGACGGGGTCAGCTTCCCCGTCCGCGTGTCGACGACGGCCGCGCGGGTGGAGAAGTTCGTGCCCGCGTACGAGTCGCCGCCCACGAATGCCGTCCAGGCGGCGTAGCGGCCGCTGGGGGAGACCCGTGCGCGGGACGGGATGCCGGGCACGTCGTAGCGTGCCCGCTCCTTCAGCCGCGCGTCGAGGACCACGGCACGGTAGGTGTCCTGGACGGGGCCGTGCACCGCCTGGAGGCACACCCCGGTGCCCGCCGCCGCGTAGAAGCGCAGGCACTTGACCCCGGACGCCGTGCGCGGGCCCGACGGGTCGGACGCCGGGACCGTGGCCAGTTCGTCGCGGTGCGGGCCCCACGCCATGTTCCGGAAGACCATACGGCTGCCGTCGCCGGTCAGCGCCACCGTGCCCGTGGTGATCCGCGGGCCGCCGGGCCGTGCCTGGTTCCTGCGGTCCGCCCGGGCCGACGCGTGCAGGACGGACGCCGTGGCGACGCCCGCCAGGACGACCAGCGCCGAGACCAGGACCAGGATGCGGGTGCGGAGCGTCATGCGAGCCCTTCGGGAGGGGTGGGACGGAGCCGGAACGAGAACAGGGCGCAGCACGCCAGCGCCACGGCCGACGCGGTCAGCGCGGTGCGGTCGCCCCACGCCGTCCAGGCCGCGCCGAAGCCGAGCGAACAGGCGAAGCGGGCCAGCGCCTGACCCGTCTGGACCAGCGCGAGCCCCGACGAACGCAGCTCCCTCGGCACGCTGTCTGAGGCTGCCGCCATCAGCACGCCGTCGGTCGCCGCGTAGAAGGAGCCGTGCAGCACGAGGACGGCGTACGGCAGGGCCGACCCGTGCCAGGAGGACAGCAGGAGCCCGTACGCGAGGAGCAGGGCGCCGTGGCCCGCCAGGAACACCCGCCACCGGCCGGTCCGGTCCGCGAGCCGGCCGAGCGGGACGGCCAGCAGCAGGAACGCCGCCGCCGTGCCGAGCGGCAGCAGCGCGAACCACCGGTCCGGCACGCCGAGCCGCCGCTGGAGCAGCAGGTACACGAACGAGTCGCTGACGGTCGCGAGCCCGAGGAGCAGGGCGCAGACGGTGATGCGGCGCAGGTCACGCCGGCCCAGGAGAGCGAGGGCGGCGCGGAGCGTGGGGCGGGGGGCCGCCTTTGCGTGGTCGGCGGCCACGGCGGTGTCCGGGCCGGTTTCCACAGCGGCGTTCAGGCCGGTGTCCGGGCCGGTTTCCACAGCGGCGGTCAGGCCGGCTTCCGCAGCGGCCTCGCCGGCACTCCTGCCGGAGCGGGCCTTCGTCCCGGAGCCGAGCCTCGCGCCGGAGCGGGCCTTCGTCCCGGAACCGGTGCCCGAGTCGGAGCCGGCCTCTTCGCCGGAGCCTGCCCGTACGCCGGAGCCGGCCCGTACGCCGGAGCCGGCCCCCGCGCCGAAGCCCTTCCTTGCGTCGGAGCCGGCCCCCGTGCCGGAGCCGGCCCCCGTGCCGGAGCCGGCCCCCGCGCCGAAGCCCTTCCTTGCGTCGGAGCCGGCCCCCGTGCCGGAGCCGGCCCGCGTGCCGGAACCCCCCGGCACGAACAGCACCAGCACCAGCACCCCGACCACTGCTACGCAGAAGCTCACCGTGAACACGGCGTCGTAGCCGTCCACGGTCGTCCGCAGGATCAGGAAGGCGACCAGGGGCCCGAAGAGCGCGCCCGCCGTGTCCATCGCGCGGTGCACGCCGAAGGCGCGCCCCCGGTTCTCCGGAGTGCTCGACAGGGAGATCAGCGCGTCGCGCGGGGCGGTGCGCAGGCCCTTGCCGGTGCGGTCGGCGGCCAGGACCATCCCGATGGGCGTCAGGGACTGCGCCACCAGCAGCAGGGGCTTGCAGGCCGCCGACAGCGCGTACCCGGCCCCCGCCACCCACTTGTGCCGGCCGCCGCCCCGGTCGGCCAAGTGCCCGCCGACCAGACGCACCAGCGCCGAGAAGCCGTTGTAGATCCCGTCGAGCAGTCCGAAGCCCAGCGGGGACAGGCCGAGGCCCGCCACCAGGTAGAGGGGCAGCACGGCCGTCACCATCTCCGAGGAGACGTCGGTGATCAGACTGACCGTGCCGAGCGCCAGCACCGTGGGTGCGACCGCGGCACGGCGCCGCCCGGCCCGGGGCCGGGCGGCGCCTTCCGCGGACGCCGCCGCCGAGGTCTTCGGTGTGCCGGCGCGGCTGTCCGCCACGTACATCTCAGGACGTCCAGATGCCGGTGATGTCCTTGGCCGAGGCGGCGTTGCCCGCGTGCGGGAGGCCGTGCATGTCCTCCAGCGTGCGCAGCAGGTCGTAGTGGTTGAACGTCGTGGAGGACGACGAGCCGGCGGTCACCTGCTGGCCGTAGAGCACGGTCGGGACGCGGTTGCCGCTGAGCCGGTTGTCCTCGTCGAAGGTGACGACGAGGAGACTGTTGTGGGTCTTGGCCCAGGTTGCGTACGCGCCCAGGTTGTTCTTCAGCCAGGTGTCGCCCGAGGACACCGAGCAGTCGTGCATGTCGCTGCACAGGTTGGGGACGACGAAGGAGACCTGCGGGAGCGTCGAGTAGTCCGTCGGGAACTGCGCGAACGTCCTGGCGCTCGACGTCGGTACGTTGCTGAAGCCGAACCACGGGTTGTGCTTGCGGGCGTACTTGCCGCTGCTGCACGTCGTGGAGCCCTGGCTGGGCAGCGTCTCGTTGTAGCTGCCCCACGTCTTGCCCGCCGCGATCAGCTCGGAGGCGAGGTTGGGGGCCGAGGAGAAGCCGGGCGTGTAGCAGCTGTCGTCGGTGATGCCCTGGGTGGAGCCCGAGAACAGGGCGAAGTAGTTGGGCTGGCTCGGGTGGGTCTCGGCGTAGGACTGGGAGAGGTTCGCGCCTCCGGTCTTGAGGGAGTTGATGTAGGGCGCGCTGGACGAGCCGATCACCTGGCTGTAGGCGTGGTTCTCGAAGACCACGACGACGACGTGGTCCGGGGTGGGGACCGCGGCCGCGGCGTGGGCGGTGGACGAGCCGCCGAATCCGGTCCACAGCCCGACCGCCGCGGCGGTGAAGGCGAGGGCCGACGCCACGAGGGCACGGCTGCGGCGGTACACGTTTCTGCCGGACACTTCAGACCTCCGGTGGGGGGGGAGAGGCGGGGGCGGTGCGGACAGAGCATGCACACGCCAACATTCCCCCGCCCCACGCGGCCCAACCGGAGGGGTGAAGAGCGGATGAACTACTGCCGCCGGGCGGCCAGCTCGCTCAGCAGCTGGTGCAGCGGCTCCGTCTCGCGCCGCCGGTACTCCTGGATCGCCCAGCCGTTCCCGTCCGGGTCCTTGAAGTACATGAACGTGGCGCCGTCCTGCGGAGCGAACTCCACCGGCTCACTGACGTCGAGGCCGCGGGCCGTGAGCTCGTCGTACGCGGCCTTGGCGTCGGCGACGCACAACTGCATCCCGTGGTACGTCCCGGGCTGCGGGGTCCCGGTCGGGACCTGGAGGCCGTCCACCAGCGCGATGGAGCACCCCGAGCCGGGCGGAGTCAGCTGGACGATCCGCACCCCCTCCATCACCTCGCCGTCCAGGTCGACGTGGAACCCGACCTTGTCCCGGTAGAACTCCTTGGCCCGGTCCACGTCGGACACCGGCAGCAGGATCACTTCGAGGGTCATGTCCATGGCGTGACTCCTTTGTCGTACGGCGCACGGGCATCCCCTACAGAAGCGGAGTCCGGCGCGGGGCGCCACCCTGGTGACCGGGGTTAGGCTCTGGCTCGGACGACCTTGATCGGACAGGAGGCCGAGGATGACGGCGCCGGGACGCAGGAGCAGTACCTTCACACGGCTGCTGCGGCACGGTTTCACCGACCCCTCCGCCGCCGAGCGCCTCCTGGACGGCGCCGAGCTGGAGCCCGTCCGCTCCGACCCGGTGCTCCTGGAGGCGCTCGGCGCCACGGCCGACCCCGACCTCGCGCTCCTCGGCCTGGTCCGGCTCGTCGAGGCGCAGGACGGGCACACCGCCCAGCGGGAACTGCTCGACACCCTGATCGCGGCGAAGCCCCTGCGCGACCGGCTCCTCGGCGTGCTCGGCTCCTCGGCCGCCCTCGCCGACCATCTCGCCCGGCACCCGCGCGACTGGCACGCCCTCGTCACCTACGAGCCGCAGGACCTGCACCCCGGAGTACGGGAGTTCGAGCGGGGGCTCGCCGAGGCCGCGACCCCCGTCTCGCTGCGCGTCGCCTACCGGCGCTGCCTGCTGTCCATCGCCGCGCGCGACGTGTGCGGCACCACCGACCTCGCCCAGTCCGCCGCCGAGCTCGCCGACCTCGCCACCGCGACCCTGCGCGCCGCCCTCGCCATAGCCGAGACGGCCGCCCCGGACGACGCGGCGCAGTGCCGCCTCGCGGTCGTCGCGATGGGCAAGTGCGGGGGACACGAGCTCAATTACGTGTCGGACGTCGACGTGATCTTCGTCGGGGAGGCCGCCGACGGAGCCGACGAACGCAAGGCCCTCCAGGCCGCGACGCGGCTCGCCTCCCACATGATGCGGATCTGCTCCGAGACGACCGTCGAGGGCAGCATCTGGCCGGTGGACGCCAACCTGCGCCCCGAGGGGCGCAACGGACCGCTGGTGCGCACGCTGAGCAGCCATCTCGCCTACTACCAGCGGTGGGCCAAGACCTGGGAGTTCCAGGCACTGCTGAAGGCCAGGCCGGTGGCCGGGGACCTCGACCTCGGCGAGCAGTACGTGGCCACGCTCGCCCCGCTGGTGTGGCACGCGGCCGAGCGCGACAACTTCGTCGCCGACGTGCAGAAGATGCGCCGCAGGGTCGTCGAGAACATCCCCGCCGCCGAGATCGAGCGTGAGCTGAAGCTCGGCCCCGGCGGACTGCGCGACGTCGAATTCGCCGTGCAGCTGCTCCAGTTGGTGCACGGTCGGGCCGACACGTCGCTGCGCAGCGGCACCACGCTGGACGCGCTGAAGGCCCTGGCCGCCGGCGGCTACGTGGGGCGCGCCGACGCCCTGCAGCTCGACGACGCCTACCGGTTCCTGCGCTCCATGGAGCACCGCATCCAGCTCTACCGGCTGCGGCGCACCCATCTGGTGCCTCAGGACGAGGCCGATCTGCGCCGCATCGGACGGTCGCTGGGACTGCGGTCCGACCCGGTCGTGGCACTGAACCGGGAGTGGAAGCGGCACGCCGCCGTCGTCCGCCGGCTGCACGAGAAGCTGTTCTACCGGCCGCTGCTCGACGCCGTCGCCCAACTCGCCCCCGGCGAGAGCAGGCTGAGCCCCGACGCGGCCCGCGAACGGCTCGTCGCGCTCGGGTACGCCGACCCGGCCGCCGCGCTGCGGCACCTGGAGGCGTTGGCGTCCGGCGTCACGCGCAAGGCCGCCATCCAGCGCACGCTGCTGCCCGTCCTGCTCGGCTGGTTCGCCGACTCCGCCGACCCCGATGCCGGACTGCTCAACTTCCGCAAGGTGTCCGACGCCCTCGGCAAGACCCCTTGGTACCTGCGGCTGTTGAGGGACGAGGGCGCCGCGGCGGAGAACCTGGCGCGGGTGCTGTCCGCCGGCCGGCTCGCCCCCGACCTGCTGATGCGCGCCCCGGAAGCGGTGGCCCTGCTCGGCGACGGGGACGGCGGCGGGCTCGAACCGCGGACCCGGGCCCACCTGGAGCAGGAGATACTCGCCGCGGTCGGCCGGGCCGACGGCGGCGAGCAGGCGGTCACCGCCGCCCGCGGGGTGCGGCGGCGCGAGCTGTTCCGCACCGCCGCGGCCGACATCGTCGCCTCCTACGGCACCGAGGAGATGCCCGCCGTCGCCGACCAGGGCGCCCTGGTGGACCTGGTCGGCGGCGCGGTCTCCGACCTGACGGCCGCGACCCTCGCCGGGACGCTGCGGGCCGTGGTGCGCGACGGGTGGGGGGACACCCTGCCCACCCGGTTCGCGGTGATCGGGATGGGCCGGTTCGGCGGACACGAACTCGGCTACGGCTCCGACGCGGACGTGCTGTTCGTGCACGAGCCCCGGGAGGGTGTCGACGATCAGGAGGCGGCCCGCGCCGCGAACAAGGTGGTGTCCGAGATGCGGCGGCTGCTCCAGATCCCGAGCGCCGACCCGCCCCTGCTCATCGACGCGGACCTGCGGCCGGAGGGCAAGTCGGGCCCGCTGGTGAGGACGTTGAAGTCGTACGAGGCCTACTACCGGCGCTGGTCGCTGGTGTGGGAGTCGCAGGCGCTGCTGCGCGCGGAGCACGTGGCGGGCGACGAGGACCTGGGCAGCAGGTTCATCGAGCTGATCGACCCGCTGCGGTACCCGGCGGAGGGGCTCGGCGACGACGCGGTGCGCGAGATCCGCCGGCTGAAGGCACGGATGGAGGCGGAGCGGCTGCCGCGGGGCGCCGACCCCACGCTGCACACCAAGCTCGGACGGGGCGGGCTGTCCGACGTGGAGTGGACCGTGCAGCTGATGCAGTTGCAGAACGGCTGGGCGGAGCCGGGCCTGCGGACGACACGGACGCGGGAGGCGCTGGCAGCCGCCTGTGCGGCGGAGCTCATCTCGACGGAGGACGCGGCGACGCTGGACGAGGCCTGGGTGCTGGCCACCCGGGTGCGCAACGCCGTGATGCTGGTCCGCGGCCGGGCCGGCGACACCTTCCCGTCCGACGCGCGTGAACTCGCCGCGGTGGGACGGTACCTGGGGTACGGACCGGGCCACGTGGGAGACATGCTCGACGACTACCGGCGGACCACCAGGCGGGCGAGGGCCCTCGTGGAGGAACTGTTCTACGGGGCGTGAGCCTTCCCCGGATCGGTGACGGTGGCGGCGACGGCGTCGGCGTCTGTGGAGTCGGTGTCCGCGACGGCTGCGTCGGGACCGTCGCCGGCACCCGCGGCTGCGTCGGGACCGGCACCAGTACCAGCACCCGCACCGGCGCCCGCGACTCGGGCCTCCCCGGCCCCGGCCCCGGTCTCCGCCCTGGTCCCGGCCCGGGTCCCGGTCCCGGCCCGGGTCCCGGTCCCACCCCCAGCCGTACCCGGCCGCGCCCGGCGTGACAGCGCCACGCCGGCGAGCACCGTCACCATCCCCGCCACGACCCGCGCGCCGATGCGTTCGTCCAGGACCAGCGCGCCCAGCGCCACCGAGACGACCGGCAGTAGATAGCCCACGGTCGCCGCGCTGGTGGGTCCCTCGTCGGCGATCATGCGGTAGTTGAGGTAGAAGGTGATGCCGGTGGCGAAGACGCCGAGCACGGCGACCGCCGACAGGGCCGTCATGTCGACGTCGTGGAGCGGGCCCGCGGCGGGCAGGGCCAGGGTGCTCCAGCCGGTGGCGGTGAGCAGCTGGGCCGCCGACACGGCGAGCGGGGCGCCGTGTCCCGTCAGATGGCGGGCCATGTAGGCGAAGGCGATCGCGTAACTGGCGGCCGCGCCCAGCAGCGCGAGGGCGCCCCAGCCGACGAGGTGCGAGTGCTGCCAGGGGGCGAAGATCACCAGGACGCCCGCGAAGCCGAGGAGAAGGCCGGTCAGGCGCGGCGGGCGCAGGTCGCGGTCGCTGCCCAGCAGGACTCCGATGAGCAGGGACCACAGGGGTGTCGTCGCGTTGAGGACACCGGCGACGCCCGAGTCGACGGTCTGCTCGCCGAGAGCGAAGAGCGCGAAGGGGATCGCGTTGCAGAAGAGGGCGGCGACGACCAGGTGCCCCCACAGGGAGCGGGACCGGGGGAGCCGCTGACCTGCCGAGCGGGCGAGGAGGGCGAGGACCGCCGTGCCGAGGGCGCAGCGCGTGAGGGTGATGGCGGCGGGGGACAGGCCGTGGTTCAGGGCCAGTTTGATCCAGAGGAAGCCCGAGCCCCAGAGGAGGGCCAGGGCGCCCATGCGCAGGGAGGACGACAGGGAGCGCTGCATGGGTCCCACGGTCCAGGAGGAATGGATTGAGGACAAGTGAAGAGTGCTGCATGGACTGTTAAGCTGGACTGCATGCTTGATGTGCGGCGCATGCAGGTCCTTCGGGCGGTGGTCGGACGCGGGTCCGTCACGGGCGCCGCGGCGGACCTCGGGTACACGCCGTCCGCCGTCAGCCAGCAGATCGCCGCGCTGGAGCGGGAGGCGGGGGCCGAGCTGCTGGAGCGGGTCGGGCGGGGCGTGCGGCCCACCCCCGCCGGGCTGCTGCTGACCGAGTACGCCGACGTCATCGGGCGTCAGGTCGCCGAGGCCGAGACCGCGCTGGCCGATCTGCTGTCCGGGCGCACGGGGCGGCTGGCCGTACGGTACTTCGCGACCGCCGGGGCCGCGCTCGTCGCGCCCGCCATCGCCCGCTTCCGCTCCGAACACCCGGGTGTCGAGGTCGATTTGAAGCTCACCGATCCCGAGGACCCGTTGCCGGACGTGAAGGAGGGGCGGGCCGATCTGGCGCTCGTCGTGGGGCCGCGCGACCCCGTCCCGGACGGTGTGCGGCTCGTGCACCTGCTGGACGATCCGTACCGCGTCGTCCTGCCGCGGGGGCACCGGCTCGCGGGGCGGCGCACGCCCGCACTCGCCGACCTCGCGGGGGAGCCCTTCGTGGGCAGTGAATGGCCCGGGCCCTGCCTCGCCGCCCAGGTCGACGCCTGCGCGGCGGCCGGCTTCACGCCCGGCTTCGTGGTGCAGAGCGAGGACTACGTCACCGCGCAGGGCTTCGTGGCGGCGGGACTCGGGGTGAGCCTGATCCCCCGGCTCGGGCTGGGCGGCCGTCATCCCGACGTCGTCGTCCGCAAGGTCCGCGATCCCGAGCCCATGAGGGCCATCTACGCGGCCGTGCGCGAGTCCGCCCCCGAACGGCCCGCGCTGCGGGGGCTGCTGGACGCGCTGAGCGCCGTGGCCCGCGAGGGCGCGTAAGCGTCACCCCGCCCGGGCCTCAGGCCCCCTGCAAGGCCCTCGCGTGGGCGAGGAAGGCCTCCAGGGCCAGGTCGAAGGCACGGTCCGCGCGGCCCTCGCCGACGGCGTCCAGGGCCGCGGCGAGGCGCGGGGTGGCCGTGTCGTCCGGGAGCTCCCACATGGCCTCGGGGGCCGCGAGGTCCAGGGCCGAGCCGAGGACCAGGTTCTCCAGGGCGATGATCACCGGCATCACGTCGGGCAGGGCGAAGCCGGCGTCCAGCAGGAGAGTGACCGCGCGCTCGTACTGCTCCAGGACGCGTGGCGCTCGTACGGGTGACGTCGTGAGGAGCGGGATCGCCTTCGGGTGCGCGGCGAAGGCCGCGCGGTAGGAGCGGGCCCAGGCGGCCAGTGCCGCGTCCCAGGGCGCCACGGACAGCGTGCGGGTGTCGATCGCGGATGCCACCCGCTCCCGCAGGAGCTCCACGATGCCGTCCCGGCCGTCCACATGGTGATACACCGAGCCGGTCTGCACGCCGAGCCGCCTGGCGATCTGCGGCACGCTGAACTCGCCCTGCTCATCGATCAGTTCGAGCGCCGTCGTGGTGATGCGCTCGCGGTCGAGGAGTGGTGTGCGCGGCCGTCCCATGATCTGCGTACTCCCTGAGGTCTTCCCGGATGCCCAACGGGAGGTTACATTGCGGAAACCGAAAGGCTTTAGGTTTACGGGTCCCGGCAGCCGTCGCGGCTGCGGACCCCGGGCCGCCCCGCACGCCCCGGACCTGCTCCCCGCCCCCGCCAGAAGGGCTTTGCCGGCATGCCCGTCACCACCTCCGAAGAGAGATCGCCGGCCCCCGCGGCGACCCTCCGCCCGGGCTCCCTCGGCACCGCCGACATCGCGTTCTTCGTCGTCTCGGCCGCCGCCCCGCTCACCGTCATGGCGGGCGTCGCCCCGCTCGCCGTCCTGCTCGGCGGGATCGGGGCACCCGCCGGATACCTCATCGCCGGCGTCACGCTCGCCGTCTTCGCCGTCGGATTCACGGCCATGAGCCGGCACGTGCGCAGCGGCGGAGCCTTCTACGCGTACATCACCCGCGGCCTCGGCCGTCCCGTCGGCATCGGTGCCGCGCTGCTCGCCCTCATCGGCTACAACGGCATGGAGATCGGCGTCTACGGCCTGCTGGGCACCGCCACCCAGGACACCGTGCACGCCCTCTTCGGGACGGACGTCCCCTGGCTCCCCGTGTCCCTGGTGGGACTGCTCCTGATCGGATACGGCGGCTACCGCTCCATCGACTTCGGCGCCAAGCTGCTCGGCGTCCTGCTCGTCGCCGAGACCGGGATACTCGTCCTGCTCGCGGGCGGGGTGCTGCTCAAGGGCGGCGCGCACGGGCTGTCGGGCGCCTCCTTCGCGCCGGAGCACGTCCTCGTGCCCGGCACCGCAGCGGTGCTCGCCTTCGCCTTCGCCGCGTTCACCGGATTCGAGTCCACCGTCATCTACCGCCGGGAGGCCCGCGACCCGGAGCGCACGGTGCCGCGCGCCACGTACGTCGCCGTCGGATTCCTCGGCCTCTTCTACGCGTTCGTCGTCTGGGTGGTCATCCAGGCCTTCGGCGACGCGGAGGTCATGAAGGCCGCGGCCACCGACCCCGGCGGGCTCTTCTTCTCCGCCATCACCACCTACGTGGGCGGCTGGGCGGCCGACCTGATGCACGTCTTCATCATCACCAGCGTGCTCGCCTCCCTGCTCGCCTTCCACAACGCGATCAACCGCTACGGCCTCGCGCTCGCCGAGGAGGGCGTGCTGCCCCGGGCGCTCGGCCGCATCCACCCCCGGCACCGCTCCCCGTACGTCGCCGGGATCGCCCAGACCGTCCTCGGCGCCGTCGTGGTCCTCGGCTTCTGGGCGGCCGGCGCCGACCCGTACGACCAGCTGCTGCTGTGGGTCAACACGCCCGGGATGATAGGGCTGTTCGCGCTCCAGCTGCTCGCCGCCATCGCCGTGCCGTGCTACTTCCGGAAGGTCAGCCACCAGGAGGGCGTCCTGCGCACCGTGGTGGCGCCCGTCATCGCGACCGTGCTGCTCGCCACCGCGATCGTGCTCGTCGTGACCCACATCGACCTGTTCACCGGCGCCTCCACCACGGTCAACACCGTCCTGATCGTCCTGTCGCCCGCCGTCTTCGTCATCGGCCTCGCCGTGGCCGGCTGGCTGCGCCGGGCACGGCCGCGGGTGTACCAGAACTTCGCCGCCGAACCCGTCGAAGCCACCGACCAGCCAAAGGAGTTCCGCAGATGCCCACCGCCGAGCTGATCCTCACCGGCGCCGAGGTCCGCACCCTCGATCCCGCCCGGCCGCACGCCACCGCGGTCGCCGTCCGCGACGGGGTGATCGCCGCGGTCGGCGACGAGAACGACGTACGCGACTGGCGCGGGCCGGGCACCGAGACCGTCGCCCTGGAGGGGGCGCACCTCGTGCCCGGACTCGTGGACTCCCACAGCCATCCCGTGTGGGGGCTGGAGATGGCCACCGGCGCCGACCTGTCCGCCGTACGGGACCTGGACGGTCTGCGCCACGCGCTCGCCACGGCGGTACGGACCGACGGCTGGGTCATCGGCTTCGGGCTCGACCACAACGTCTTCGGCGGACGCCCCGTGCACCGCCGGCTCGTCGAGGACGCCCTGGGCGGCGCGCCCGCCTTCCTGCGCCTGTACGACGGCCACTCGGCGCTCGTCAGCGAGGCCGCCCTGACCCGCGCGGGCGTCGACGGGCCGCGCTCCTTCGTCCAGCGGTCCGAGGTCGTGTGCGACGCCGACGGGCGGCCCACCGGACACCTCGTCGAGCACGCCGCGATGGACCTGGTCGCCGACGTCATGCCCCGGCCCTCGTACCGGGAACGGCGGACCCGGCTCGTCGAGCTGCTGTCCGCGATGGCGGCCTCCGGGCTGACCGGCGCGCACGTGATGGACGCCGGGGACCCGGAGCTGGTCGGCGCCGTCGCCGAGGAGACCGTGCTGCCGGTGCGGCTGCGGTTCGCGCCCTGGTGCATGCCCGGCGCGGACCGCGCGGACCTCGACGAGCTGGTGGCGCTCCAGGGCCGAAAGGGGCGGCACTGGCTCGTCGGCGGCGTCAAATTCTTCATGGACGGCACCGTGGAGGGCGGCACGGCCTGGCTGGAGCACGCCGACTGCCACGGACAGGGCACCGAGGCCTTCTGGCCCGACCCCGCCGCCTACGCCGCCGCCGTCCGGCACCTGCACGCGGCCGGCGTCCGCACCGCCACGCACGCGATCGGGGACGCGGCCGTACGGCACGTGCTCGACACCGTGCGGGCGCTCGGCCCGGGCGGGCGGCTGGCCCACCGGATCGAACACATCGAGACCGCCCCCGACGGCACCCCGGCACGCTTCGCGGAGCTCGGGGTCATCGCCTCCATGCAGCCGCCGCACACCGGGTACACGCGCGCCGACCACGGCGACGAGTGGTCCCGCAGGCTCGGGCCCGAGCGGGCCGCGCGCGCCTGGCGCACCCGGGACCTGCGCGACGCCGGAGCGGTGGTCGCCCTGGGCTCCGACTGGCCGATCGCCGCGTACGACGTGCGCGGCGTCCTGGCGACCGCCCGGGCGCCGCTGGGCGCGGCCTCGGCGCGGGCCGGGCTCACGGGGCTCCAGGCGCTGGAGGGCTGCACGACGCACGCCGCGCTCGCCGCGGGCGAGCCGGACGCGGCCGGACGCATCGCCCCGGGTCTGCGGGCCGACCTCACGGCCTTCGGCCTGGACCCCGTCGAGGCACCCGCGGACGAGGTCGCCGAGGCCCCGGTGCGCCTCACCGTGACCGGGGGGCACATCGTGCACCGCGGCGCCTGACACCGGTACGCCGGAGGGCCGGCGGCGGGTCCGGGGGGACCCGCCGCCGGCCCTCCGGCGACGCCGGTCAGGCCTTCAGCGGCAGCAGGGCGGCCCCGCCCGTACCCGGCACCCAGCGGGGCAGCGCGTACGGCAGGGCGCCGAACCACAGCCGCGCGACCAGGAACCCGAACGTCAGGCACAGCATGCCGCCGACCGCGTCCAGCCAGAAGTGATTGGCGGTGGCGACGATGACCACGAGCGTCGCCGCCGGGTACAGCAGGCCCAGGACGCGCGCCCAGGGCACGGACGCCAGCGCGAAGACGGTCACACCGCACCACAGCGACCAGCCGATGTGCATGGAGGGCATCGCGGCGTACTGGTTGGACATGTGCTTCAGGTCGCCGGAGGCCATCGAGCCCCAGGTGTGATGGACCAGGACCGTGTCGACGAAATCGCCGCCGGTCATCAGACGGGGCGGCGCGAGCGGGAAGAAGTAGTAGCCGACGAGGGCCACGGCCGTGGTCGCGAACAGCGCGAGCCGGGCCGCCGCGTAGCGGCCCGGATGGCTGCGGTACAGCCACACCAGCACGCCGAGCGTCACGACGAAGTGCAGTGTCGCGTAGTAGTAGTTCATCCCGATGATCAGCCATGTCACCGAATTCACGGTGTGGTTGACCGACTGCTCGACGGCGATCCCGAGGTGGTGTTCCGTGCGCCAGATCCAGTCCGCGTTGCGCAGCGCCTCGTGCTTCTGCTCCGGCACGGCGTTGCGGATCAGTGAGTACGTCCAGTAGCTCAAGGCGATCAACAGGATCTCGAACCAGAAGCGGGGGCGCCGCGGGGCCCGCAACCTGTGCAGGAATCCGTGCCCCGCTTCCTCCTCCGCGACGGGCTGTGGAGGGGCCTGCTCCCGGCCTTCCAGTGTCGTCACGGTCTTCTCACCCATAGGCACAGAGTCTGCCAGAAAAGCGTTCTCCGACCGATCATCCCCTGGTCGGGTCCGGGCCGCACGTTCTACACCGGGAGGAGGGGCGCGAAGGCCGCGCATTCTCCTCCTCAGGGACGATTGCGGTCCCCGGGTGCAGAAGCGGTCGAACCACGCACCACCAGCTCCGGCATGAACACGAATTCACTGTGCGGAGCGGGCGTCCCGCCGATCTCCTCCAGCAGCGTGCGGACCGCGGCCTGCCCCATCGCCGGGACCGGCTTGCGGATCGTCGTCAGCGGCGGGTCGGTGAACGCGATCAGCGGGGAGTCGTCGAAGCCGACCACCGAGACGTCCTTCGGCACCTCCAGGCCGCGCTGCCGGGCCGCCCGTATGGCACCGAGCGCCATCATGTCGCTCGCGCACACCACCGCCGTGCAGTCCCGGTCCATCAAGGCGCTGGCGGCGGCCTGACCGCCTTCGAGGGTGTAGAGCGAGTGCTGGACCAGCCGCTCCTCGATGTCGGCGGGGCTCAGCCCCAACTGCTCCTGCACGGTGCGCACGAAGCCCTCGATCTTGCGCTGCACGGGCACGAACCGCTTGGGGCCGAGCGCCAGCCCGATGTTGGTGTGCCCGAGCGAGACGAGGTGGGTGACGGCGAGGGCCATCGCCGCCCGGTCGTCGGGAGAGATGAAGGGCGCCTGCACCTTGGGGGAGAAGCCGTCGACGAGGACGAAAGGGACACCCTGGGCGCGCAGCTGCTCGTAGCGCTGCATGTCCGCGGAGGTGTCCGCGTGCAGACCGGAGACGAAGATGATGCCCGCGACGCCGCGGTCCACCAGCATCTCCGTGAGCTCGTCCTCGGTGGAGCCGCCCGGTGTCTGGGTGGCGAGCACCGGCGTGTAGCCCTGCCGGGTCAGCGCCTGCCCGATGACCTGCGCCAGGGCGGGGAATATCGGGTTCTCCAGCTCGGGGGTTATGAGGCCCACCAGGCCCTCGCTGCGCTGCCGCAGACGCACGGGGCGCTCGTAGCCGAGTACGTCCAGCGCGGCCAGGACGGACTGGCGGGTGGTCGCGGCGACGCCCGGCTTCCCGTTCAGGACGCGGCTGACAGTCGCCTCGCTGACCCCCGCCTGGGCTGCGATGTCGGCAAGCCGTGTGGTCACGGGATTGGACTGTACCGGCCGAATGTCACCCTGCCCACCAACCAGACGCCGTGTGCGGGCGGTTGATCGGCCCGCTCCGGGCTGCTGCGTCATCGCGCTCCCTCTTGTTCTGGTCGGCTCGGCGTCCCGTGCGTGCGCCGCGGGAAGGGGTGGCTCCTGCAAGGCGCTGACGGGCAGATGATCCCCGTACCCGTCCGTCATGGCAAGAGCTTGCAGAGTCTTGCACAGCGGCCCACATGTCTGCTGAGCGGCCTCGCACAAGGGTTTCCGTAGTGCCACCGACGGGTCACGGGCGGGTAACTCTCGGCAGTCCTTGCATTTTTTTTCTGCAAGGTCTTTCGCGGCGCTTACAACGCTGTTACGTTCACGTCGCCCGGCGGACGCAACGGCGCAGTCGGCAAGTCGGCAAGGAGAGCGGGCGGGACCGCTCCTCCACCCACTCGGGCTTTCACCCTCAAGGAGATCTCATGCGGCGTGGCATAGCGGCCACCGCGCTGGTGGCGTCCCTCGCCCTCGCGGCGACGGCCTGCGGCGGCAGCGACAGCGGCAGCGACAAGTCGGACGGCCCCCTCACCATCACGTGGTGGGACACCTCCAACGCCACCAATGAGGCGCCGACGTACAAGGCCCTGGCCAAGGAGTTCGAGAAGGCCAACCCGAACATCAAGGTCAAGTACGTCAACGTGCCCTTCGACCAGGCGCAGAACAAGTTCGACACGGCCGCCGGTTCCAAGGGTGCCCCGGACATCCTGCGCTCCGAGGTCGGCTGGACCCCGGCCTTCGCGAAGAAGGGCTACTTCCTGCCGCTCGACGGCACCGAGGCCCTCGCGGACCAGAGCAAGTTCCAGCCCAACCTGATCGAGCAGGCCAAGTTCGACGGCAAGACGTACGGTGTGCCGTTCGTCACCGACACCCTCGCGCTCGTCTACAACAAGGCGCTCTACAAGAAGGCCGGCATCACCGAGGCCCCGAAGACCTGGGCCGACCTGAAGACCGCCGCCGCGACGATCAAGAAGAAGACGGGCGTCGACGGCTACTGGGGCTCGACCCAGGCCTACTACGCGCAGTCCTTCCTCTACGGCGAGGGCACCAACACGGTCGACGCCGACGCCAAGAAGATCACGGTGAACTCGCCCGAGGCCAAGAAGGCCTTCGGCACCTGGCAGGGACTGTTCTCCGGCAAGGGCCTGCACAAGGCGGACACCACCGCCGACGCGTACGCCCACATCCAGGACGCCTTCGTCAACGGCAAGGTCGCCTCGATCATCCAGGGCCCGTGGGAGATCACCAACTTCTACAAGGGCTCGGCCTTCGCGGACAAGGCGAACCTCGGTATCGCCACCGTCCCGGCCGGCTCCACCGGCAAGGCGGGCGCCCCGACCGGCGGCCACAACCTCTCCGTGTACGCGGGTTCGGACAAGGCCCACCAGGAGGCCTCGCTGAAGTTCGTGAAGTTCATGACCTCCGCGAAGTCGCAGTCGACGATCGCCCTCAAGAACTCCACGCTGCCGACGCGTGACGACGCCTACACCACCGAGGTCAAGGCCGACCCGGGCATCGCCGGCTACCAGAGCGTCCTCCCCGCCGCTCAGCCGCGCCCCGCGCTTCCCGAGTACGGCTCCCTGTGGGGCCCGCTCGACACCGAGCTGCCGAAGATCGCGGGTGGCAAGGAGTCGCTGGACAAGGGCCTGAGCAACGCCGAACTGGCGATCGCCAAGCTGGTCCCGGACTTCAGCAAGTGAGCCCGTGTGGCCGCCGGATCCTTCCCCGGCCCGACTTCCGTCGGGCCGGGGGGACCCCTACAACAGGGGGAAAGGACCCGGCGGCCACCGGCTGTGTGCGCCCAACTCCTGATCTTGCAGAAGGTGTCGAACCATGACAGTCGCCATCGACCGAGCGACCGGCAAGCGCCGCGGTGACCGAGCACCGCGTCCGGGCCGGATGCAGCGTCTGAAGCACTCGTACCAGAAGTACTGGTACGCGTACGCGATGATCGCACCGGTCGTCGTCGTACTCGGCGGATTGGTGCTCTATCCCCTGGTACGGGGCCTCTATCTGACGTTCACGGACGCCAACAGCCTCAACTCGGCCCGCACGATCGGCGTCAACCACATCGACGCCACCTACAAGTTCATCGGCCTGGACAACTACAAGGACATCCTGTGGGGTCCGACGTCGTACGACCGCTTCTGGTCGCACTTCATCTGGACCATCGCCTGGACCGTCCTGTGTGTCGCCCTGCACTACTGCATCGGCCTCGGTCTGGCGCTGCTGCTCAACCAGAAGCTGCGCGGCCGTACGTTCTACCGGCTGGTCCTGGTGCTGCCGTGGGCCGTGCCGACCTTCGTCACCGTCTTCGGCTGGCGCTTCATGCTCGCCGACGGCGGCATCATCAACTCCATGCTCGACGCGGTGCACCTGCCCACGCCGCTGTGGCTGGAGGACACCTTCTGGCAGCGGTTCGCCGCGATCATGGTCAACACCTGGTGCGGTGTGCCGTTCATGATGGTCTCGCTGCTCGGCGGACTGCAGTCCATCGACAGCACGCTCTACGAGGCCGCCGAGATGGACGGCGCGAACAGGTGGCAGCAGTTCCGCTACGTCACCCTGCCGGGCCTCAGGTCGGTCAGCTCCACCGTCGTGCTCCTCGGCATCATCTGGACCTTCAACCAGTTCGCCGTGATCTTCCTGCTGTTCGGCAACACCGCCCCGGACGCGCAGATCCTCGTGACCTGGGCCTACTACCTGGGCTTCGGACAGCAGCCGCGCGACTTCGCGCAGTCCGCCGCCTACGGCATGCTGCTGCTGGCCATCCTGATCGTCTTCACCTCCTTCTACCGCCGCTGGCTGAACCGCAATGACCAGCAGCTCGCGATCTGAGGCAGGAGTCTCCATGAGCACCACCACCCTTCGGACGTCTCCGGCCGATCAGACCTCCGGGTACGAGGAGGAGCCCCGGCCGGCACGCAAGCGCGGCCGGCGCAGCCTCGTCGGCTCGCTCGTCTCCCACGGCGTCCTGACCGTCGCGAGCCTGGTCGCGCTGTTCCCGATCGCCTGGCTCGTCTTCCTGTCCCTCGGCCCGGACAAGGACGACTACCTGCACCCCGGACGCATCTGGGACACGATGACGTTCGACAACTACTCCTTCGTGCTCCAGCACACGAACTTCTTCGAGTGGATGAAGAGTTCGCTCATCGTGTCGCTCGGCACCACGGTCATCGGCGTCCTGGTCGCGGCCACCACCGGGTACGCGGTGTCGCGCATGCGCTTCCCCGGCTACAAGAAGTTCATGTGGGTCCTGCTGGTCACCCAGATGTTCCCGATCGCCGTCCTCATCGTGCCGATGTACCAGATCCTCTCGGACCTGCAGCTCATCGACTCCTACCTCGGTCTGGTCCTCGTCTACTGCTCGACGGCGGTGCCCTACAGCGCCTGGCTGCTCAAGGGCTACTTCGACACCATCCCGTTCGAGATCGACGAGGCCGGCCGCGTCGACGGTCTGACCCCGTTCGGCACCTTCTTCCGGCTGATCCTGCCGCTCGCCAAGCCGGGCCTCGCGGTGGCCGCGTTCTACAACTTCATCACCGCGTTCGGCGAGGTGGCCTTCGCCTCGACGTTCATGCTGGACGACTCGAAGTACACCTTCGCCGTCGGACTCCAGAGCTTCGTCAGCGAGCACGACGCGCAGCGCAACCTGATGGCTGCCACGGCCGTGCTGATCGCGATACCCGTCTCCGCCTTCTTCTACCTCGTACAGAAGAACCTGGTGACCGGACTCACCGCGGGCGGAACGAAGGGCTGACCCGCCCGGTACGCCCCCCGACGCCCGAAGACTCCCGCGCGCTCCCAGCGCGCGGGTGGCGGCCGCGGTGCCCATCCGACCCCGCCGGTTCCGCGGCCGCCTCATCGCCCGCCACACCGATGACGCATTTCCTCTCCCGCACCGGGCACCGCCCCGGTGCGGGGGAGCCCCCACCTCGAACCCGTCACGCATCAAGGACGACATGAGCCAGCACTCCGCCGACCAGGCCCCGAACTCCGCTCTCGCCACCGTCGCCGCACATCGCGACTGGTGGCGCGACGCGGTGATCTACCAGGTCTATCCGCGCAGCTTCGCCGACAGCAACGGCGACGGCATGGGCGACCTGGAGGGCGTACGTTCCCGACTCCCCTACCTGCGCGACCTCGGCGTGGACGCCGTGTGGCTCAGCCCCTTCTACGCCTCGCCGCAGGCCGACGCCGGGTACGACGTGGCGGACTACCGCGCGGTCGACCCCATGTTCGGCAGCCTCCTGGACGCCGACGCCCTCATCCGCGAGGCCCACGCCCTGGGCCTGCGGATCATCGTCGACCTCGTGCCCAACCACTCCTCCGACCAGCACGAGTGGTTCAAGCGCGCCCTGCGCGAGGGCCCCGGCTCCGACCTGCGGGACCGCTACCACTTCCGTCCTGGCAAGGGCGCGCACGGTGAACTGCCGCCCAACGACTGGGAGTCCATCTTCGGCGGGCCGGCCTGGACCCGGGTGACCGAGCCGGACGGCACCCCCGGCGAGTGGTACCTGCACCTCTTCGCCCCCGAACAGCCGGACTTCAACTGGGAGCACCCGGCCGTCGGCGACGAGTTCCGCTCGATCCTGCGGTTCTGGCTGGACATGGGGGTCGACGGCTTCCGCATCGACGTGGCGCACGGACTGGTGAAGGCGGAGGGCCTGCCGGACCTGGGCGACCACGACCAGCTGAAACTGCTGGGCAACGATGTCATGCCGTTCTTCGACCAGGACGGCGTGCACGCCGTCTACCGCCAGTGGCGCACCATCCTCGACGAGTACTCCGGCGAGCGCATCTTCGTCGCCGAGGCGTGGACGCCCACCATCGAGCGCACCGCCCACTACGTGCGCCCCGACGAGCTCCACCAGGCCTTCAACTTCCAGTACCTGGGCACCCACTGGGACGCGGCGGAGCTGCGCTCGGTCATCGACCGCACCCTCGACGCGATGCGGCCGGTCGGCGCCCCCTCCACCTGGGTGCTGTCCAACCACGACGTGACCCGGCACGCCACCCGGTTCGCCAACGAGGCAGGTCTCGGCACCCAGATCCGCACGGCGGGCGACCGGGAGCTGGGGCTGCGCCGGGCCCGCGCGGCGACCCTGCTGATGCTGGCGCTGCCCGGCTCCGCCTACCTCTACCAGGGCGAGGAGCTCGGCCTGCCCGACGTCGTGGACCTGCCCGACGAGGTGCGGCAGGACCCCGCCTACTTCCGTGGCGCGGGCCAGGACGGCTTCCGCGACGGCTGCCGGGTGCCGATCCCGTGGACCCGCGCCGGCTCCTCGTACGGTTTCGGCAGCGGGGGCAGCTGGCTGCCGCAGCCCGCCGAGTGGGCCGAGCTGAGCGTCGAGGCGCAGACCGGGGTGGCGGGCTCGACCCTGGAGCTGTACCGCGAGGCGCTCGCGGTGCGCCGCGCGCAGCCCGACCTCGGTGCGGGCGACAGCGTCTCCTGGCTGACGGCGCCCGAGGGCGTACTCGCCTTCCGCCGCGGGGAGTTCGTCTGCACGGCGAACACCACCGGCGAACCGGTGACCCTCCCGGCGCACGGCCGGGTGCTCATCGCCAGCGGTGACGTGACCGTGTCGCCGGACGGCAAGGCCGAGCTGGCCGCGGACACGACCGTGTGGTGGACTGCCTGACGGTCCGCCACACGGCGCCCCCAAGGGGTGCTCCGGTCCCACGGGACCGGAGCACCCCTTTTTCGCGCACTGAAATCCCTTACGACATCTTGCTGAAACTTCCCGGCAAGAGATACGTTCCGGCACACGCCCGACTGGTTCATCGGGCAACTTCCGTCCAGGGCCCCCCACTTGCACCAGGCGCCCCGGTCTCGCACCCGCATCCCCCACCGCACAACGATGTGCAGGAGAAGACATGGCCAAGAGAACTCTCGCCACCGCGCTCGCGCTCGCCGCGGGCATGGCGGCCTCCGTGACCCTCCCCACCGGAGTGGCCCAAGCCTCCCCGCCCGGAACCAAGGACGTGACCGCCGTTCTGTTCGAGTGGAAGTTCGACTCGGTAGCCAAGGAGTGCACCAACACACTGGGTCCGGCCGGCTACGGCTACGTCCAGGTGTCCCCGCCCGCCGAGCACATACAGGGCTCGCAGTGGTG
Source organism: Streptomyces siamensis (assembly GCF_039543605.1). NCBI lineage: Bacteria > Bacillati > Actinomycetota > Actinomycetes > Kitasatosporales > Streptomycetaceae > Streptomyces > Streptomyces siamensis. The sequence goes on from NZ_BAABKB010000002.1 coordinate 1,110,521, forward strand.
GACGTCCTACCAGCCCGTCAGCTACCGCATCGCGGGCCGGCTCGGTGACGCCACCGCCTTCCGCAACATGGTCAGCACCTGTCACGCCGCCGGCGTGAAGGTCGTGGCCGACTCGGTGATCAACCACATGTCGGCCGGTTCCGGCACCGGGACCGGCGGCTCCTCGTACACGAAGTACAACTACCCCGGCCTGTACTCCTCGTACGACATGGACGACTGCACCGCCACCATCAGCGACTACACCAATCGCGGCAACGTCCAGAACTGCGAACTCGTCGGTCTCGCGGACCTCGACACCGGTGAGGAGTACGTCCGGGCGACCATCGCCGGCTACCTGAACACCCTGCTCGGCTACGGGGTCGACGGCTTCCGGATCGACGCGGCCAAGCACATCCCGGCCGGCGACCTCGCCAACATCAAGTCCCGGCTGAGCAACCCGTCGGTGTACTGGAAGCAGGAGGTCATCTACGGTTCCGGCGAGGCGGTCCAGCCGACCGAGTACACCGGCAACGGCGACGTGCAGGAGTTCCGCTACGCCTACGACCTCAAGCGGGTCTTCAACAACGAGAACCTCGCCTACCTGAAGAACTACGGCGAGGGCTGGGGCTACATGAGCAGCTCGGTCGCCGGCGTCTTCGTCGACAACCACGACACCGAGCGCAACGGCTCGACGCTCAACTACAAGGACGGCGCGAACTACACCCTCGCCAACGTCTTCATGCTCGCCTACCCGTACGGCGCCCCCGACATCAACTCCGCCTACGAGTGGTCCGACGCGGACGCCGGCCCGCCCAACGGCGGCACCGTCAACGCCTGCTGGCAGGACGGCTGGAAGTGCCAGCACGCCTGGCCGGAGATCAAGTCGATGGTCGCCTTCCGCAACGCCACCCGCGGACAGTCCGTCACCAACTGGTGGGACAACGGCGGCGACGCCATCGCCTTCGGCCGCGGCAGCAAGGGATTCGTCGCCATCAACCACGAGTCCTCCGCGCTGACCCGCACATACAGCACCTCGCTCGCCGCGGGCACGTACTGCAACGTGCAGAACAACACGACGGTCACCGTGAACGCCTCGGGCCAGCTCACCGCCACCCTGGGCGCCAACACCGCGCTCGCGGTCTACACGGGCAAGTCCAGCTGCTGAAAAGACTTTCCGCACCTTGCAAGACTCTTGCTGTAAACCTTGCGTGAGCGATACGGTCACGCGGGCGTTCGGCACCGGAGCCGGAACGCTGCGCGGGGTCGGACCCGAGTACGCCGTAATCGCTAGGAGTTCACACCTGTGGACCTGATACCGAGAGGGCCGGCGCGCCGCCCCGGCCGTTCCAGACTGCGCGCAGCCGTTCTTGCCGCCGCTCTGGCCGTATCGCTCGCACAACCCCTCGCCGCGCGGGCCGAGACCCCGCCCGCGCCTCCGTCGGACGCCGCGCTCGCCGCGCAGCCCGCCCGGCACGACGCCACCCGCGAGCAGTTCTACTTCGTCCTGCCCGACCGCTTCGCCAACGGCGACACGGGCAACGACAAGGGCGGCCTGACCGGTTCGCGCCTGTCGACCGGCTACGACCCCACCGACAAGGGCTTCTACCAGGGCGGCGACCTCAAGGGTCTGACCCGCAGGCTCGACTACATCAAGGGCCTCGGCACCACCGCCATCTGGATGGCGCCGATCTTCAAGAACCAGCCCGTCCAGGGCACCGGCAAGGACGCCTCGGCCGGCTACCACGGTTACTGGATCACCGACTTCACCCGGGTCGACCCGCACTTCGGCACCAACAAGGACCTGGAGACCCTGATCTCCAAGGCCCACGCCAAGGGCATGAAGGTCTTCTTCGACGTCATCACCAACCACACGGCCGACGTCGTCGACTACGACGAGAAGTCCTACGACTACCTCTCCAAGGGCGCCTTCCCGTACCTGACCGAGGACGGCAGGCCCTTCGACGACGCGGACTACGCGGACGGCACCAAGCAGTTCCCGTCGGTGGACGCCGACTCCTTCCCCCGTACGCCGACAGTGCCCGCCGCGAAGAAGAACACCAAGGTCCCGTCGTGGCTCAACGACACGACGATGTACACCAACCGCGGTGACTCGACCTACGCCGGTGAGTCCACCACGTACGGAGACTTCTCCGGCCTCGACGACCTGTGGACCGAACGGCCCGAGGTCGTCTCCGGCATGGAGAAGATCTACGAGAAGTGGGTGCGGGACTTCGGCGTCGACGGCTTCCGGATCGACACCGTCAAGCACGTGAACATGGAGTTCTGGACCCAGTGGGCCACGGCCCTCGACGCCTACGCCGCCCGGCACGGCCGCAAGGACTTCTTCATGTTCGGCGAGGTCTACTCCGCCGACACGTCGATCACCTCGCCCTACGTCACCGAGGGCCGCCTCGACTCCACGCTCGACTTCCCCTTCCAGGACGCGGCCCGCCAGTACGCCTCCCAGGGCGGCAGCGCGCAGAAGCTGGCGTCCGTCTTCGGCGACGACTACAAGTACACGACGGACAAGGCCAACGCGTACGAGCAGGTCACCTTCCTCGGCAACCACGACATGGGCCGCATCGGGACCTTCCTGAACCAGGACGACCCGAAGGCCACCGACGCCGAACTGCTGAAGAAGGACCAGCTCGCCAACGAGCTGATGTTCCTCAGCCGCGGCAACCCGGTCGTCTACTACGGCGACGAGCAGGGCTTCACCGGCGCCGGCGGCGACAAGGACGCCCGGCAGACGATGTTCGCCTCCAAGGTCGCCGACTACCTCGACGACGACGAGATCGGCACCGACCGCACCCACGCGAGCGACGCCTACGACACGAGCGCGCCGCTGTACCGGCGGATCGCCGCGCTCTCCGCGCTCCGCAAGGCCAACCCCGCCCTCACGGACGGCGTCCAGACGGAGCGGTACGCGGCGGACGGCTCCGGTGTGTACGCCGTCACCCGCACCGACGCCAGGACCGGCGCCGAGTACGTCGTCGCCTTCAACAACGCCGGCGAGGTGAAGACCGCGACCTTCGCGACCGGCTCCGCGGACATGACGTACCGCGGCATCTACGGCACGGACGCCACCGCGAAGACCGACGCCGACAAGAAGATCACCGTCACCGTCCCGGCCGGATCCGCCGTCGTCCTCAAGGCGGCCGGGCCCCTCGCCAAGCCCGCCACCAAGCCGACGATCACCCTCAAGGCCCCGGACGCCGGCGCCAACGGGACCGTCGAGCTCTCCGCTGATGTCGCCGGCGGCCGGCTCGACCGGGTCGTCTTCGCCGCCCAGGCGGGCAACGGCAAGTGGCGCGTCCTCGGCTCCGCCGACCACGCCCCGTACAAGGTCACCCAGGCCATCGGCAAGGACGTACCTGCGGGCACCGCCCTGCGCTACAAGGCGGTCGTGATCGACTCCGCCGGGCGCACCGCGAGCGCCACCGCCACGAGCACCACCGGCACCCCGCCCGCCCCGGAGGTCCCCACCGCCTCCTCCCGCGACTACGCGATCGTCCACTACAAGCGCACCGACGGCGACTACGACGACTGGGGCCTGTACGCCTGGGGCGACCTCGCCGACGGCGAGTCCACGAACTGGCCCGCCAGCCACCCCTTCACCGGCCGTGACGCCTACGGCGCCTTCGCCTACGTCAAGCTCAAGCCCGGCGCCTCGAACGTCGGCTTCCTGGTCATCGACAAGGACGGCAACAAGGACGTCTCCACCGACCGGACGATCGACGTCACCAAGACCGGCGAGGTCTGGGTCGAACAGGGCAAGCCGGACGTCCTGACCCAGAAGCCCGACTATCCCGCGCAGGACAAGACCAAGGCGGTCGTCCACTACCACCGCGCCGACGGGAACTACGACGGCTGGGGTCTGCATGTCTGGACGGGCGCCGCGAACCCCACCGACTGGTCGAACCCCCTGAAGCCGGTGAAGACTGATGCCTATGGCGCGGTCTTCGAGGTACCGCTCACCGACGGTGCCACCAGCCTCAGCTACATCATCCACAAGGGCGACGACAAGGATCTGCCCACCGACCAGTCCCTGGACATCAAGACCAACGGCCACGAGGTGTGGCTGTTGAACGGCCAGGAGAAGTACCTGCTGCCGCAGCCCGCGGGCAGCGCGGCCGCCCTCGACCTGACCACCTCCAAGGCGGTCTGGATCGACCGGGACACGGTCGCCTGGAACGGCGCGGACGGCGCCGTCTCCACCCAGCTGCTCTCCTCCCGCGACGGCTCGATCGCCGTCAAGGACGGGACGCTGACCAGCGACGACGAGCGCTGGCTGCGGCTGACGAAGACGAGCCTCACCGACGCCCAGAAGGCCAAGTTCCCGCACCTGAAGGACTACACGGCCTGGTCCGTCGACCCGCGTGACCGGGACCGGGTGCGCCAGGCGCTCGGCGGCCAGATCGTGGCCTCCCAGCGTGCGGCGAACGGCGCGGTGCTGGCCGCGACGGGTGTGCAGATCGCGGGCGTCCTCGACGACGTGTACGACGCGACCGCGGCGAAGCTCGGACCCGTCTTCCACGACGGGAGGCCGACCCTCTCCGTCTGGGCGCCGACGGCACAGAGCGTCTCCCTGGAGCTGGCCGGCTCCGAGGTGGCCATGCACCGCGACGCGGCCACGGGCGTCTGGTCCGTCACGGGCCCCGCGTCCTGGAAGAACAAGACCTACCGGTACGTCGTGAAGGTCTGGGCCCCGAGCGTCCGCAAGGTCGTGACGAACAAGGTCACCGACCCCTACTCGGTCGCCCTGACCGCGAACTCGGAGCGCAGCCTGGTCGTCGACCTGAACGACAAGGCCCTCGCCCCGGGCGGCTGGTCGACCCTGAGCAAGCCCAAGGCCGTACCGCTGCGGGACGCCCAGATCCAGGAACTGCACATCCGGGACTTCTCGGTGGCCGACAAGACGGTCCCGGCCGACGACCAGGGCACCTACCTGGCGTTCACGGACAAGGGCAGCGACGGCTCGAAGCACCTGCGTGAGCTGGCGAAGTCCGGCACCTCGTACGTACACCTCCTGCCCGCCTTCGACATCGCCACCATTCCCGAGAAGAAGGCCGACCAGGCCACCCCGGACTGCGATCTGGCCTCCTTCGCGGCCGACTCCGAGAAGCAGCAGGAGTGCGTCGCGAAGACCGCCGCCAAGGACGCCTACAACTGGGGCTACGACCCGTACCACTACACGGTCCCCGAGGGCTCGTACGCGACCGACCCGGACGGCACCGCCCGCACGGTCCAGTTCCGCAAGATGGTCAAGTCGCTCAACGACGACGGCCTGCGGGTCGTCATGGACGTCGTCTACAACCACACGGCGGCCTCCGGCCAGGCGGACACCAGCGTGCTCGACAGGATCGTGCCCGGCTACTACCAGCGGCTCCTCGCCGACGGATCGGTGGCCAACAGCACCTGCTGCGCCAACACGGCGACCGAGAACGCCATGATGGGCAAACTGGTGGTCGACTCGATCGTCACCTGGGCCAAGGAGTACAAGGTCGACGGCTTCCGCTTCGACCTCATGGGCCACCACCCCAAGGCCAACATCCTCGCGGTCCGCAAGGCCCTGGACGCCCTCACCCTCGCGAAGGACGGCGTCGACGGCAAGAAGATCATCCTGTACGGCGAGGGCTGGAACTTCGGTGAGGTCGCCGACGACGCCCGCTTCGTCCAGGCCACCCAGAAGAACATGGCCGGCACCGGAATCGCGACCTTCTCCGACCGTGCCCGCGACGCGGTACGCGGCGGCGGCCCCTTCGACGCCGACCCCGGCGTCCAGGGCTTCGCCTCCGGCCTCTACACCGACCCCAACTCCTCGGACGCGAACGGCACCACGGCCGAACAGAAGGCCCGCCTGCTGCACTACCAGGACCTCATCAAGGTCGGTCTGACCGGCAACCTCGCCAAGTACCGCTTCACCGACACCGCCGGCAAGGAGGTCAAGGGCTCCGAGGTCGACTACAACGGGCAGCCCGCAGGCTACGCGGACGCCCCCGGCGACGCCCTCGCGTACGCCGACGCGCACGACAACGAATCGCTGTTCGACGCGCTCACCTACAAGCTGCCCGCCGGCACCAGCGCGGCGGACCGGGCCCGGATGCAGGTCCTGGCGATGGCGACGGCCACCCTCTCGCAGGGTCCGTCCCTCTCCCAGGCCGGAAGCGACCTGCTGCGCTCCAAGTCCCTCGACCGCAACTCGTTCGACAGTGGCGACTGGTTCAACGCCGTCCACTGGGACTGCCGGGACGGCAACGGCTTCGGGCGCGGGCTGCCGATGGCCGCGGACAACGCCTCCAAGTGGCCGTACGCCAAGCCGCTGTTGACCTCGGTCGAGGTGGGCTGCGACCAGATCGGGGCGACGTCGGCCGCCTACCGGGACCTCCAGAGCATCCGGACCACGGAGGGCGTCTTCTCGCTCCCCACGGCCGACCGGGTCCAGTCCGAGCTCGCCTTCCCGCTGTCCGGGAAGACGGAGACGCCCGGGGTGATCACGATGGAACTCGGCGATCTCGTCGTCGTCTTCAACGCGACGCCCGAGAAGCAGGAGCAGACCGTCGGCGCGCTGGCCGGAACGGCGTACGCGCTGCATCCGGTGCAGGCGTCGGGCGCGGACCCTATCGTCAAGTCCTCGTCCTACGCGGCCGAATCGGGGACGTTCGCCGTTCCGGGGCGCACGGTGGCGGTTTTCACCCGGACAGGCTGATAGCGCACTAATTTGATGGGGGCAGGACCGGGTCTCTCCGGACCTGCCCCCATCACCCGTGCTCCGAGGGACTGTTCCGATGGCCATCGAATCGGCCGGACCCACGATGGACACCCTGTCCACCGTGATGGTGGTCGACGACATCGCGGCCAGCCGTTACGCGCTGGGCGCCGTGCTCACCCGCGCGGGACACAGGGTCGTACCCGTCGCCAGTGCCGCCGAGGCGCTCGTCGAGCTCGACGTACGGCTGCGCGCCGGAGTCCTGCCCGACGTCGCCCTGGTGGACGTCGGCCTGCCCGACATGAGCGGCTTCGAACTGTGCCGCAGACTCAAGGCGCAGCCCCCCATGGCCGCCCTGCCCGTGGTGCACTTCTCCGCCGCGTCCTCCGGACCCGACCACCGCTGCCGGGGCCTGGACTCGGGCGGCGACGCGTACCTCTCGGTGCCCGCGGAGCCCGAGGAGATCCAGGCCGTCGTCCGTGCGGCGGTGCGCCGTTCCCGGATGCGGATCGGCGCCGAGACGCTCGTACGACGGCTGACACTGCTCTCCGAGACCATCGTCGCCGTCCAGGCGGCCCGCTGCCCCGAGGAGCTCGCCGACGCCGCGGCCGAGGGCACCGCCCGCCTCACCGGCTCGCCCGCCGCCGTGTTCGTCCTCTCCGAGGACGGCGAGCTCTACCGCGGGACGTCCCGCACCCGGGCGCGGACGACAGCGTCCGACCCGGGCGCGCACGAGACCGTGACCCGGCTGATCCGCCACATGACGGCAGGCCACACCGGAGTGAGCGGCACGGTCGTCCCCGCCCCGCTGTGGCCGCGCGGATTCTTCCGGCCCGGTGCCCCCGACGCCGCCCGGGTCGTGCTGGCACGCACCCCCGACGGCCGGGTGCCGGTCTGCCTCGCGACGCCCGCGCACGGTGACCGGGACACGGCCCCGCAGACCGACACCCTGGTGGCCCGGCTCGCCCAGGCCACCGCGCTGGCCGCGGAGCCCCTGCTGATGTACCAGGCGGAGCGGCATGTCGCGCTGACCCTCCAGCACAGTTTCCTGCCCCAGAAGATGCCCGAGACGCCGGGCCTCGACGTCGTCGTGCGCTACGTTCCCGCCTCCCGGCAGGCGGAGATCGGCGGTGACTTCTACGCGGTGCTGCGCACCTCGGACGGGGTGCTCGCCGCCGTCGGCGACGTCGTCGGCCACTCGCTGGAGGCGGCCACCGTGATGGTCGAGATCCGGCACGCGCTGCGCGCCTACTGCGTCGAGGACCCGGACCCCGGGGTACTGGCCCGGCGCCTGGACCGGATGCTCCAGCACTACCACCCGGACGTCACGGCCACCGTCTGCCTGTGCCTGGTCGACCCGGCGAGCGGGCGGGCGCGCATCGCGAACGCGGGCCACATCCCGCCGCTGATCGTCGGCGACGACGGCACCGCCGAGTACGCGGACGTCCGCGGCCCTTTGCTCGGCCTCGGCCTGGACCGGCCGCGGCCCACCGAGGTCGTCCTGCTGCCGACCGACCGGTTCCTCATGGTCACCGACGGCCTCATCGAGACGCGTGGGACCGACCTGGGGGTCTCCCTGGAGCAGTTGCGCAGCGCCGGCGCCGCGGCACCGGCCGGCGTCGCCGCCCTGTGCGACACCCTGCTCGACTGCTTCGGACCGGGCCGGGAGGACGACATCGCGCTGCTCGCGCTGCGGTTAGGGTGATCGCAGATTCCTAGAACAGGAGTGCGCTGATGCCGCAGATCACCGTCGACTACTCCGAGTCGCTCGACGACGCCTTCGACCGGCGCGGGTTCGCGCTGGCGCTGCACCCGGTGGTGGTGGAGACGGCCGCCGCCCGCATCGAGGCGTGCAAGACACGGTTCCGTACGACCGGGGACGACGTGGTGGGAGCGGACGGGGAGTGCCACGCGATCGTGCACGTCACGCTGGCGCTGCTCGCCGGCCGGTCCGACGAGACCAAGGCGCGGCTGACCGAGGCCGCGCTGGAGCTGCTGCGCAAGTACGTCGAGCCGGTCGAGGGCGTCACCCTGCACGCCTCCGCCGAAGTGCGGGACCTCGACCCGTCGTACCGCAAGTTCGAAACCCCCTAGTCCGCCGCCCGCGGGATCAGGCGTCCGGGGGCGAGGCCAGTGCGACGAGCCGGACGACGAGGTCGCTGAACGGCCCGTCGCCCGACTCGCCCTTGAGCCCTTGGCGCAGCTGCTCGCTCATCTCCTCGTCGTGGGCGGCGCTCACCGCGGCCAGTGCCGCGAAGTCGTGCACGAGCTGCAACTCCAGCTCGCCGCGCGGGATCCGACGTCCGTCCAGCCACAGCAGGGCCGTCGACTCGACCAGCGAGATCCAGGAGCGGATCATCAGCTCCAGGCGGGCCGTCGGCCTCTCGACGTTCAGGTGCGACAGGATCTGCACGTACGCGGCCTGCCGTACGGCGTCGATCAGGGCGTTGGTGGTGGAGGAGCCGACCGCGGGGCCGCCCCGCATCAACGCCGCGAAACCGGGCCCGTGATCGTCCACGAAGTCGAAGAACCGGCGCATCACCCGCAGCAGCCGCGCCCCCAGGGGCCCTTCCGCGGGTTCCACGAACCGTCCCGCGAGGTCGTCCGAAGCGCGCTGCAAGGCGGCCTCGTACAGGCTGAGTTTGCCGGGGAAGTAGTGGTAGACCAGGGGACGGGAGATGCCCGCGGCGGAGGCTATCTCGTCGATGGAGACCTCGTCGGGCGAGCGTCGGCTGAACAGTTCGAGGGCGACGCCGATCAACTGCTGCCGGCGTTCCTCGACACCCATCCTGCGTCGTACCCCGGTTGTCATGCGAACACCTTACCGATCGGATCCGGCCCGGAACGGGCCGGTCCGCCCACGATCGTTCACATGTCCAACACAATTCTCTCACCGCGTGCCCGCGAGACACAGATCAGCATCGAGTCGTCACGCTCCGCGTCCGTCAGCAGCTCGTCCCGGTGGTCGATCTCTCCTTCCAGCACCCGCTGTTGGCAGGTTCCGCAGAACCCCTGCTCGCACGAGTACAGGGTGCCCGGCAGCTCCGCGCGGACGGCGGCGAGGACGGTGGAGTCCGCGGCCACGGTCACCGTGCGGCCGCTGCGCCGCAGTTCGACCTCGAAGGCGCCGTTGCCCTCGCTGGACGTGCGGGGTGCGAAGCGCTCCAGATGGAGGGTCGCCCCGTCCGGGACGCGGGCCTCGACCGCCGCCATCAGCCCCTCCGGGCCACAGCAGTAGACCGCCGTGTCCCGGGGGAGCTCCGCGAACAGCGCGCCGAGGTCCGGCAGCCCGTCCTCGTCCTCCGCGACGACGGTGACCCGCTCGGGGTCCAGCTTCTCGATCTCCTCCAGGAAGGGCATCGAGGCCCGTGACCGGCCGCCGTACACCAGCCGCCAGTCCGCGTGCCCCTGCACGGCGCGCAGCATCGGCAGGACCGGGGTGATCCCGATGCCGCCCACGACGAACACGTACGACGGCGCGTCCACGAGGGGGAAGCGGTTGCGCGGCCCGCGCACCTCGATCTCGGAGCCCTCCACCACCTGCTCGTGCACCTCGCGCGAACCGCCCCGCCCGTCCTCGACGAGCCGCGTCGCGACGGTGTACGAGGAGGTGTCCTCGGGGTCCCCGCACAGCGAGTACTGCCGTACGAGACCCGACGGCAGGACCAGGTCGAGATGGGCGCCCGGTTCCCAGCGCGGCAGCTCCCGCCCCTCCAGACGCAGTTGGACGACACCGTCGGCGACCCGCTCGTGCCCGGTGACCAGCAGGCGCAGCGCCCGGGTGCGCGGCCGGCCGGAGATCGGCTCCTCCAGGGCGGGCAGCGGCCACAGCGGCGAGGCCCCGATCCGGCGGCGCAGCGCACGCCGTACGACGAGGGCCGCACCGGCGACGGCCACGACGGTCCGCAGCCGGGGCGTCATGCCGCACCCCGTTCCGCCGCGGTCGCCGCGGGGGAGGAGGCGAGATAGGCGATCGCCTGCTCGGTGGAACCCTCCTGGGAGGGGTGGTAGGAGCGGCTGAGGTAGCGGGGGATGGACTTGAGCATGTCCCCGGTGGACGGCAGCACGCCCTGCTTCCCGCTCTCGTAGAAGTTCTTGAAGCTCGCCCGGCCGTCCGCCAGCGTCGGGTCGTTCTCCATGAAGAACCGTGCCCCGCGCTGCCAGAGGAAGACGAGTGCCGCGAACGCGGTGGCCCAGGTCCGGGCCCGCCGCCGGTAACTCCCGTCGACGTGCATGAACAGCTCGAACGCCACCGAGCGGTGCTCGACCTCCTCGGCGCCGTGCCAGCGCAGCAGATCCAGCATGGTGGGGTCGGCGCCCCGCCGGTCCAGCTCCTCGGCGTTCAGGACCCAGTCGCCGAGGAAGGCGGTGTAGTGCTCGATCGCCGCGATGATGGCGACCCGCTCCAGCAGCCACCACTTGCGGGCCTTGCCCGGCGGCAGTGTGCGGTCGCCCAGCAGCTTCTCGAAGAGCCAGTCGACCTGGGCGGTGTACGGGGTCGGGTCGAGCCCCAGCTCCTTGAGGTGCGGCAGCACCTCGTCGTGCGCCTGCGAGTGCATCGCCTCCTGTCCGATGAACCCGATGACGTCCTCGCGCAGCCGCTCGTCGCGGATGTGGGGCAGCACCTGCTTGTACACGTGCACGAACCAGCGCTCACCGGCCGGCAGCAGCAGGTGCAGCACGTTGATGGTGTGCGTGGCGAACGGGTCCCCGGGCACCCAGTGCAGGGGCGTGTCCTCCCAGGAGAACGACACCTTCCGCGCCTTGAGCGCCGTCCGCTCGGAGTCGACTGGCCGGGGCAGCCGGGCCTGCGTGTTAGACATGGCGTCAATGTACTGACGGGTAGGCGCGCGGAGAAGCCCCGTGCGCCCACTTATTTACGCGAACGTCAGCTAGCTGTCCGGCCTGCCGACGTCAGCCCGCGACCGGCTCAGCGCAGCCCGGAGATCGACCGTCCGTCCGACAGGGTCGCCTTCAGCTGGGCCTGGGCGCCCTGCCGTGCCCGCACCGTCAGCATGCTGCCCCGCACGGAGCCCTCGACCCCGCCCGTGGCCCGCACGGACGCCGTGTCCCTGCTCCCGGCGGCCAGCAGGTACCAGCTGCCCGTCCCCGACTTCCACAGCACGCCCGCCAGCACATGGGGGTCGCGGGAGCCGCACGCGGGGGAGTTCTCGGCCTTCGCGGCGACCGCCCCGTACACCCCGCCCGGGGTGTGGAACTGGGCGAGCACCCGGGTTCCGCCGCCCCGCCAGGTGTCGGCGCGCGTGCAGACCCAGGCCGCGGTGCCACTCGCGTCCGGCAGCGGCTGCCGCGCGAACCGCCAGGCGTTCACGGACCGCACGCCCTGGGAGCGCGCCGAGGCGAGCGAGCAGGCGAACGGGGACCAGTCGCGCAGCGCCTCGGCGCCGGAGGCCTCGTGCGGGGACGAGGGCTTGCCCGCCGTGAGATGCGCCGGGGTCAGCTCGCCGAGGTCGGTCATCAGACGGGTGCCCGAGCCGTCCTTCAGCTGGAGCACGTTCCACGAGGTGCAGGCGCCGCTCTGGGCGGGACCGGCCAGCGGGGACGTGACGCCGTCGGCGGAGATGGGCAGGTCCATCGCGCCCGAGGACGGCTTCATCAGGTCCCGCTCGGCCGCCCCGGTGACCCAGGGCGCGGTCAGATACCGGACGTTGCCGTCGGAGCGGCCCACGACGACCGCGTTCGCCTCGGCCCGGTTCGCGCCGTCGACCCGCGCGAAGTCGAGGGCGGCGCCGCTCGTGCCGTCCTTCGGCTCCGCGTACCGCGCGATGCGCAGACCGTCGTAGAGGAGCACCACGCGCGCCTGGTCGACCTCGCCCGCGTACAGCAGCTGCGGCGGGCCGGGCGGGGCGCCGGACGGGGTGCCGGGGGTCGCCGAGACCCGAACCGACTCGCCGGGCCTGGCCCACACGGCGAGTGCGCGCCGCAGCAGCGCGCTGTCGTCGACGAGGCCGCCGCGGGCGGGCCACACGGAGAAGTCGGTGCGCGCGGACGACTCCCAGGCCGTGCCCGCCACCTTGGTCAGCCTGCCGGGGTCGAGGGCGGCCTCGGCCGCCGGGTTCTGCGCGTAGGACGGTGCCGCGGCGCCGTCGGGGCCCCAGCCGTCCCCGGGCAGCGCGAGGAGTGCCCCGCACACGGCCACGGCGGCGGTGGCGGCGAGCGCGGCCCTGACGTGCTGCCTGCGCCGCATCAGGTCGGTGGGCCGGGCGTGCAGCGAACAGGGGTCGAACTCGGGGGAGTCGAGCAGCGAGTCGCGGGCCTCGACGCCGGACGCCTCGGCGAGCGCCGCGTCCGGGTCGCCGACCCCAGCCGCCGCGAGGACCTTCCGTACGTGGGTGTCCGGCAGCTTCTCCAGACCGCGCAGGACGTAGGCCGCACGGGCAGGCCCGGACAGCGCGGACAGCCGCTGGTCCAGGGCGAGTTCGTCGGCTCCGCCCGAGCGCGGGAACAGCTTCAGGCCCCACACGTGCGGCAGCAGGGGCGGCAGCTGGGCGCGCCTGGGCCGGGCGCGGAGCCTCAGCGGCAGGCCCGCCTCCAGGGCCGCGCGCACCACGCGCAGGCGTACGTAGGCATAGCCCGGGTCGCCGTCGCGGCCGCCGCCGGACTGCTGGGCGGGGATGACCGAGGCGTCGCCCGAGGCACGGCCCCGGGGCAGCGCGCGCTGGGTGAGGGCGTGCGCGGTCATCACCCGGCGGCCACGGCCCAGGCCCGGCGGCAGCACCAGATAGGCCAGCCGGACCAGCCGCGGGTAGTGCTCGACGAGGGCGGCCTCGGCCTGCTCGACGTCGACGACCGGTCCTGAGGAGGGTGCGGGGCGCGGGGCTACATCCTGTGACTGCACGTTCAGCAGAACGAGCGAATCGGCGGATGGTCACCCCGCGCCGGGACTGCCGGTCCCCGGGCCCGTCGGGCAGACGTGCGGGGTCCGCCATCGGCCGTCGGTGGCGCGGCAGATCGGGGGACGATTGAGCGCTGGGCCCGCCGGAGCCGTATCGAAGGCAGAGCCCCCGCCGGGGCTCTCATCGGCGTGAGCGCCGACAGGCAGCGGAGGTACGTATGACGTTGACACGCGAGAAGCTCGCGGCCGGGGCCGCCGTGGCCCTGCTGGTGCTCACCGGCTGCGGTGGGTCGGGCGACAAGGCGGCCGACGGGCAGGACAGGGTTCCGGCCACGGCGACCGGGAGCCTGGAGGACCTGGCGGCCGAGGTGAAGTGCACGCCGGACATCCAGACGGACGCGGACGAGATCCGTCAGGGCGTGTGCAAGATCCGTTCCGGCAAGTTCATCCTGGCGACCTTCGCCACCGACCGCGGACAGCGTGAGTGGCTCGACGGCGCCAAGGACTACGGCGGTTCGTACCTCGTCGGCGCCAAGTGGGTCGCCGTCGGCGACCAGAAGATGGTCACGACGCTGCGCGGCCGGCTCGGCGGGACCGTCGAGGAGGGCATGTCCCACCACGCGGGAGGCGCCGGTGGTGCCGGAACCGCGACCGGGCACTCCGGTCACCACGCCGGCTGACGCCTCGGGCCCGGGCGGGACGGGGCGGGGACGCCGCCGCCATGTCCCGGGCAGGAGTCGGAACGGCCCGCAGCGCGGGGGCAGCCGGAGGAACGCGGAAAGCCGGCAGCCGGAGGAACGCGGAAAGCCGGTGGCCGGAGGAACGCGGAAAGCCGGTGGCGCGAGGGACGCGGAAGGCCGGTGGCGGGAGATTCCGCCACCGGCCTTCTTCGCGCTTCATGTCGGGTCGGTCACCGCTGCGCGCGGCTCACCTGCAACGCTGGCCCCGGTTGATGCAGTTGACCATCTTGTTCATCACGTTCTCGTCGAAGACGTTGATGAAGTCGTCGTGGTCGGTGGCGGGCTTGTGCAGCTGTTCCGGGAAGCCGTCCACCGCATAGGCGTTCTTGACCTGCCCGTTCTGCAGGGTCGGCGCCGGCACGTTGTACACCAGGCGCATCGTCAGCTGCGGGATCGCCTTGAAGCCGTTGGCGCAGTTGCCCTGGGCGTCCGCGAAGGCCACGTGCGTACGGTGGTTCGCGCTGTCGATGTTCTGGCCGTCCCAGCAGCTCTGGAAGGCGAAGGTGCGCACCACGCTGCTGCCCCGGGGGCAGATCGGGTACTGCGTCGTCAGCTGCACCTTGTTCTCGAAGCCGGTGCAGCTCCAGTGGGCGTTGGCGTTCGCGAGTCCGTTGGTCGTCGTCTTCGCGTCACCGGTGATGATGCGCAGGAACTTCGGCATCGCGACGACCTTGCTCTTCGGGTTGCCGACGAACTTGATCTGCGCCTGCTTGGCCTGCTGGATCTGGCCGACGTTGCCTTCCTTGCCACCGCCGTCGTTGTTCTGGTCGAAGTCCTGCGTGCCGTTCTGGATACGCACGACCGGCCAGTAGTACGACGACTTGTCGCCCTGGTTCGAGCAGCTGGTCTTGGCCGCGGCGAACGTGTCGTTGTTGGCGAAGGCGTCGTTCGACTGGTTGCCGACGTAGTCGTGCAGGTGGTGCGCGCCGTTGGTCACGCCGGGCGCCACGATCACGTTGTCGGTGTTGAACTTCTTGTTCGCGTTCACACCGCAGGTGCTCGAGAAGGTGCCGGAGGAGCCGCCCGCCCGGGTCCGCGCCTTCTGGGGCACGTTCGGCCGGACCTTCGTGATGTCGACGAAGTCGGCGGCGACGGGACCGTTGCCGGCCTGGCCGCCGTTGCCCTGCTGCTGGCCGCCGCCCTGCTGCTGCCCGCCACCCTGCTGCTGGCCGCCGGCCGAAGCGCTCGGGGAGGCGGTGGCCTGGCCGCCACCTTGCTGCTGCCCGCCGCCCTGCTGCTGGCCGCCGTTGTTGGCCTGCGTCTGGTCGGCGGTGGTCGCGTTGCAGCCGGCCAGGCCGCTCAGCGAGTCCGGGGCGGTGCCGCCCACGCGCGTGATCTCCAGCTTGATCCGGTCGATGATCGCCGAACGCCGGTCCTTGAGCGGCTGGAGGATGGAGTTCTGCACGAACTGGGCGTCCCTGGCCTGCGCGTCCCGCGTGGTGGCGAGACGCTGGTAGGCGTCGGTGATCTGCTGGTCGAGCGTGGCGAGCTCGCCGTCGACCTCCGTGCGGGCCTGGTTCGGCACGTCGGGGAGCTTCTGCCCGACATCGGGACAGCTGATCGTGGCCACCTGGGCGGCGGCGGCCTTGGTGGTGTTGGGGGAGGAATTCTCCTCGTGCGCCGAAGCGTAGTAATTCGCCCAGATCAGCCCGCCTCCGCCGAGCGCTAGAGCCGCCGATGCGGCTACGGCGCGGACGGCCAGCGGCGAACGGCGTTTTCGTGTGTTGCGTCCCATGGAACTCCTCTGACTTCCTTGCGGGGCATCGAGGCGCCCGACAGGAGTGAAGCGGCTCCATTCCATACGCATGAGGTGTGTGAGGCGTTCAGAAACCTCGGAAAAACTTGGAAGTCCTTGTGGCCAATTCAGGCACAATGGGCCCAGAAGCCCGCGTTTCAGCGAGAGTTGATGATGCGATTCAGGTTTGAACGGCGAATTTTTGAATCCGATTCAGTTCCGTTGATCGCATTCAGTGGGCTCCCCGGTCCAAATACGCGAGCACCGCGAGTACCCGGCGATTGTCGTCGTCGGAGACCTCCAGGCCCAGCTTCGCGAAGATGTTGGAGGTGTGCTTGGCGATCGCGCGCTCCGTGACCACGAGCTGGCCGGCGATCGCCGCGTTCGACCGTCCCTGCGCCATCAGTTCGAGCACCTCCGTCTCCCGCGGAGTGAGTCGTCCGAGCGGCTGGTCGACGGTGGACCGCCGCGACAGCAGCTGCTGGATGACCTGCGGATCCATCGCCGTTCCCCCTGCCGCGACCCGGCGCACCGCGTCGACGAACTGCTCCGCGTCGAACACCCGGTCCTTCAGCAGATAGCCGATGCCGCCGGTGCCGTCGGCGAGCAACTCCCGTGCGTACAACTGCTCCACGTGCTGCGACAGCACCAGCACCGGCAGTCCCGGCCGGTTGCGCCGGGCCTCCAGCGCGCACTGCAGGCCCTCGTCCGTGTGCGAGGGCGGCAGCCGTACGTCGACCACCGCCACGTCCGGCTCCAACTCGGCCAGCGCGCGGCTCAGTTCGGGCCCGCTCTCGACGGCCGCGGCGATCTCGAAGTCGTAGGCCTGGAGCATCCGCACCAGCCCGTCACGCAGCAGGAACAGGTCTTCGGCTAGGACAACGCGCAAGGGATCTCCATGGTGACCATGGTGGGGCCGCCGGCGGGACTGCTGACGGCGAGGACGCCGTCGAATGTACCGAGCCGCCGCTCGATCCCCGACAGGCCCGAACCCGTGCCGATCCGGGCGCCGCCCCTGCCGTTGTCGGTGACCGCGATGCGCAGCATGCCGTCCGTGTGGTGGAGGTCGACCCAGACGCGGTCGGCGCCCGAGTGCTTGACCGTGTTGGTCAGCACCTCGCTGACGGCGAAGTACGCGGCGGACTCGACGGGCGCGTCCGCCCGCCCCGCCAGCTCCGCGTCCACCTCGCTCGCCAGCGGCAGGCGCAGCGCCAACGCCTTTATTGCGTCCGCGAGTCCGCGTTCCGCGAGTACCGGAGGATGGATACCGCGCACCAGGTCCCGCAGCTCGGTGAGCGCGTCGGCGGACGACCTCCGCGCCTGGGCGAGCAGTTCCCTGGCCCGCGCCGGGTCCTTGTCGATCAGCGCCTCGATCGTGCCCAGGTCCATGCCCATGGCGACCAGACGTGCCTGCGCCCCGTCGTGCAGGTCCCGCTCGATGCGCCGCAGTTCGGCCGCCGACGAGTCGACGGCGTCGCGCCGTGTCTCCGTCAGCACCCTGACCCGCTCGGCGAGTTCGCCCTGCCCGGAGGCCAGAACGGACCGGGTGAGCCGGAAGTGCAGACGCAGCAGCGGCGGGGAGAGGTGGTAGCCGGCGGCCAGGAGGACGGCGGCGAGCGCGCCGGCCAGCAGGGCGGTGCTCTGCCCCGAGACCGGCACGAAGCCGTACCACCAGCCGACGTGGGTGCCGTCCGTGAAGACCCGCCACAGCCCGAGCGCGAGCGCGAACCCCTCCAGCGGGTACAGGAGCAGTGCCCCGGGCAGCAGGGCCGTGACGAACCCGACGGTCATGTCGAACAGCAGCCACCCCAGGTCCCGCCAGGTCGCCGGGTCCCCGAGCATCCCGAAACAGCGCGTCCACGGGCCCGCGTCCGCCGGCACCGGCCGGTACACGGCCGGGATCCGTATCCCGTACCACTGTGCCGCGACCACCCGGCGGGCGTTCGCGAAGGACCGGACGCCGGTCAGCACCCAGGGCGTCGTCACGACGCCGACGCCCAGCGGCACGAGGGCGAGTGACACGACGGCCAGGACGAAGAGGGACACGGATCCGGCGAACCCCAGGACGGCGACGGCCAGTCCCCGTGCGCCGGCCACGGCCGCTTCCCGCGCTCGCGCCCGGACGTCGGTGCTGTGCTTCTCCATGGCCTCAGTCTCACCGACCGGATGCACCGGGTCACTGGGCCGGGCACCCCCAACGGGGGTGGTGCCGGCACCACCCCCGGATGCGGACGGGGCGGCCGGGACCGCTGCGCGGACGAGAGCGGCCGGGACCCCGGCGGGTACGAGAGCGGCCGGGGTCCCGGTGCCGACGGGGGAGGCCGGGCAGGCAGCCCCCCGCTCAGCCCGCCAGGGCCTTCGCCTCCTGTTCGGGGGAGAGTCCCACCGCGGGCCGGTCGGGCCGCTGCGGGGCGATCCCGCCGAGCTCCTGGAGCCAGCTCCAGGTGTCGGCGACGGTCTCCAGGACGCTCCGGCACCGCAGCCCCGCGTCCACCGCGCGGGAGACGTCCGCCCCGTGCAGGGCGTCGTGCAGATCGCTTCCCGCCGGCACCCACACCGGCAGCTGCGTCCACGGCTCGATCCCGGCGCCGAGCACGGCCTCGGCGGCGGTCCACCGCAGTTCCGCCGATGCCCCGGTGACGGACACGCACGCGTCGAGGAGTTCGCCCATCGTGCTGTGACCCGGCGGAGAGACGAGGTTGTACGCGCCGCCCGGCGCCCTCTCCGCCGCCGTGAGTGTCCACTCGGCGAGGTCACGGACGTCGATGTACTGGATCGGCAGGTCGCGCAGTCCGGGTGCGAGGACGGGCCCGCCCCGCGCGATCCGGTTCAGCCACCACGGCAGCCGCCCGATGTTCTCGTACGGGCCGAGGATCAGCCCGGCCCGCACGAGCAGGGAGCGCTCCTCGCCGAAGGCGTCGAGCACGGCCAGCTCCCCGCCTCGCTTGTCCCGCGCGTAGTCGGTCTGTTCCGCAGCCGCGGACGCCCCGGTCACCAGGGCGGCGTCCTCCGTGTAGCCGGCGGCCGGTGCCCACGCGTACACCGAGCAGCTGGACACGTACGCGTACCGCCGCACCCGTCCGGCCAGCAGCAGTGCCGTGTCCCGCACGGCCCGCGGCGCCGCCGACCAGGTGTCGACGACGACGTCCCACTCGCCGTCGGCGAGCGCCGCGAGCCCGTCCGGTGCGGTGCGGTCGCCGAGCAACGAACGCACCCCGGGCGGAGGTTCGTGCCGCCCCCGGTGGAAGACGGTCACCTCCCACCCCCGGGCGAGCGCCGCCTCGACGACGGCGCGTCCCACGAACTCCGTACCTCCGAGCATCAGCAGTCTCATGGGGACGACTCTGCACGGCAGGCCGCCCGGACGGAACAGGATTCTGCCGACAGAAGATCCGTCACCGCGGCCGGCCGCTCGGCGGCACGACCCGGATCAACGCCCGGTCGGAGGCGCGTACTTGTATCCCACGCGGCGCACGGTCTGGATCGTCTGCCGGTGCTGTGCGCCGAGCTTGCGGCGCAGCCGGGCGACATGGACGTCGACGGTCCGTCCGTCGCCCACGTGACCGTAGCCCCACACCGTGGTGACCAGCTGGTCGCGGGTGTGCACCCGGTGCGGGTGGGCGACGAGGTGCGCGAGCAGCTCGAACTCCAGGTAGGTGAGGTCGAGCGGCCGTCCGTCGACCTCGGCGGTGCGCTGCACGGTGTCGATGCGGACGAGCGGGTCGTCGCCGCCGGCGTCGGCCGCCTCCGAGGGCTCGGGCCGGTCCGGCACGGCGACGGGCAGCGCGGGGTGCTGGTCCGCCGGGACGAGGACCAGGTAGCCGATCATCGGCGGCTGTCCCGGCAGGACGGGCAGGGTGTGCTGGGGAGCGGGCAGCCAGGTGGCGCCCGGCGGCAGGAACTCGGTGACGTCCACCACCTCGTCCCGGTCGACGGCACGCAGCCGGTGCCGCCCGGGGCCGGCGGGAAGTACGGACGGCCCGCCGCCCGTCCGGACGGGGTCGAGGGCGGGGGAGGACGCGACGGAGGAGAAGGAACGAGTGGTCGCCATGAGAGGTCAGCTCTTTCGCGCGAGAAGTTCGTCGGGGAGGTCGACGACCGCGAGTTCGTGGTCGGGGCCGTCGAGGACGTACGTCGTGCGCGCTGGCCGAAGGCCGGGGTGTACGGCTTTAGAGGGCCGGCGCGTTCATCGCGCGGCAACACACCCGGTCGAAGTCGTGGTGCTGACGGGAAGGCCAGAAGGGCTCCAGGTCATGGCGACCCGTCGCGAGGTGCTTCTGGAAACCGGCCATGACCCCATTGAAGCAGAACCCGGCGCCGGGCAGGAGTCTCCTCCCACGGGTCGGACGCCGGATTGGCGTGATCCTGACCTCGCCCGCGTCATCCCACCAGGCGTTTGCGCCAGGACAGGGGCGTCACGGTGATCGCCCTGTCCGGGCTGCCGTCCCACTGGGCGGACAGTCCGGCGGCGGTGAGCGCGGCGACGACCTCGTGTCCGACGGCCCTGGTGGTGTCGGCCGAACCGTCGAACCCCCCGTACAGCAGCGTCAGTCCGTGCCCGGCGGCGGCGCTCTGTGTGCACTGCGAGTGGAAGTAGACGAAGCCGCGGGCTCCTTCGCGGCTCTCGCCGCCGATCTCGGCGGTGCCGCAGGAGCGGCAGCAGGTGAAGTTCTCCCGGGCGGTGATGCCGTCCGCGTCGAGCGACTCGAAGGCCGTGGTGAGGCGCTCCGGGTCCGTGCGGCCCTGCCAGGTCTCCTGCTCGGCCAGACGCTCCAGCCAGAGCCGGTCCACGAGCTCCCGGGCCTGGGCCGCGGACACCGGCCGGTCGTCGCCGTCCACGAGCCACTCCTCGGCGTCCTCCGCCAGCCGGGCGCGGTCGTCGTACCCGCAGCGCAGCAGCTCCCGTACGTGCTCCTCGACCTCCTCGCGCACGTCCTCGGGCAGTTCGGGGACGTCCGTCGCGGGGTCGGCCGCCACCGGTTCCCAGTCGAGACCCGCATGCCAGTCGTCCTGCCGACGGGCCCAGCCCACCATGGCGTCCGCGACCCGGTCCGGGTCCGTCACATCGGTCCCGAAGAACTGCTCCCGGCCATCGCGGTGTTCGAGCCGGTAGTCGCCGCCCGTCTCGTGCCACACCTGGATGAAGACGTCGGGGATGTCGGGTATGCGCTGCACGACCAGGAAGTGGTCGCCCTCGCCGCCGATCCGTCGTACCAGCTCACGCAGTCGCTGCTCCGGGATCCGGGCGTGCTTCTGCCAGTTCTCCGTCTCGGCCTTGACGGCGAGCGGCTCGTGGTTCTCCATGGGGGCAAGACTGGCAGGCGCCACTGACACAGTGGTCCACGGGCCGTTGCCCGCACGTCGGCGCGACCACGTCGTGCGAGAGGGGCGCCCACCGCGACGGTGGGCGCCCCTCTCACGGAGCCGTGGCGCGGATCAGACCTGGCCGGCCTTCTCCAGCGCGGAGCAGCAGGTGTCGACGAGCAGACGCGTCACCACGTACGGGTCGACGTTGGCGTTCGGACGGCGGTCCTCGATGTAGCCCTTGCCGTCCTTCTCGACCTGCCAGGGGATGCGGACCGAGGCGCCGCGGTTGGAGACGCCGTAGGAGTACTCGTTCCACGGGGCGGTCTCGTGCAGACCGGTCAGGCGGTCGTCGATGCCGGCGCCGTAGTTCTTGACGTGGTCCATCGGCTTGGAGCCCTCGCCGAGCGACTCGCACGCGGTGATGATCGCGTCGTAGCCCTCGCGCATCGCCTTGGTGGAGAAGTTGGTGTGCGCGCCGGCGCCGTTCCAGTCGCCCTTGACCGGCTTCGGGTCGAGGGTCGCGGAGACGCCGAAGTCCTCGGCGGTGCGGTAGAGCAGCCAGCGGGCGACCCACAGCTGGTCCGAGACCTCCAGCGGCGCCAGCGGGCCGACCTGGAACTCCCACTGGCCGGGCATGACCTCGGCGTTGATGCCGGAGATGCCGAGGCCCGCCTTGAGGCAGTTGTCCAGGTGCGCCTCGACGACGTCGCGGCCGAAGATCTCGTCCGCGCCGACACCGCAGTAGTAGCCGCCCTGCGCGGCCGGGAAGCCGCCCTCGGGGAAGCCGAGCGGACGCGAACCCTTGAAGAAGGTGTACTCCTGCTCGATGCCGAAGATCGACTCCTGCGCGGCGAACCGCTCCGCGACCTCGGCCAGCGCGGCACGGGTGTTGGACTCGTGGGGCGTCATGTCGATGTTGAGGACCTCGCACATGACGAGGATGTCGTCGCCGCCGCGGATCGGGTCCGGGAAGCTGGCCACGGGCCTGAGTACGCGGTCCGAGGCGTGCCCCTCGGCCTGGTTCGTGGAGGAGCCGTCGAAGCCCCAGATCGGCAGGTCCGCACCCTTGGCGTCGTCGCCCAGTATCTTCGTCTTGGAACGGAGCTTGGCCGTCGGCTCGGTGCCGTCGATCCAGATGTACTCAGCCTTGAAGGTCACGGGCCACATCCTTCGGGGTGTGTCTCTAGGCGCACTTGCGGGTGCTGCGGCGCTGCGGCACTGGGGCGCCGCCAGGGATGCGGGCAGCCTGTCAACAGGCGATTTCCCGATCATTGCCCGAATGTGAACCCCGTGTTACCTGAGCTGTGTGTGCCCGGTGTCACTCCACCCGCCCGGTGCGGGTGCCCGTGCGGGAGTGTTCGCGTCCGCGACCGCCGGCCCGTGCTGTCGCGGACGCGTCGCGTACGACGGCTCGTATGCGATGGGGTGCGGAGACACCCGGGGATGTGCGGACACGTGTCGGCCCTGCCGCCCCCGTCCCGGAGCGGCAGGGCCTTCGACCCGTTCTCCGCGTCACCCCACCTTCTCGATGACGGCCCTGCGGATCAGGAACTTCCCGGGCTCCCGCACCTGCTCGAAGGCGGCGTTGTTCAGCAGCACACAGCTGCCGGACACCGAGGTGACCTCCACGGTGGTGGACTTGTTGTTGTCCAGGTTGGTGACCTTCAGCTTCGTCCCCGCCGGGAACTGGTTGCTGGAGGCGGCCGGGGCGCCGCCCTCACCGGAGAGCGTGACGGTCGAGCCGTTGCAGACCTGCTGGCCGCCGCCGGCACCGCCGCCCCCGTTGTTCGCACCGCCGGCGTTGTTCGCACCGCCACCCGCGTTGTTCGCGCCACCGCCGTTGTTCGCGGGTGCGGACTGCGCGGGCGCGGACTGCGCGGGCTGCGTTCCGGCCTGGGAGCCCTGAGCCGACTCCCCGACCGCGCAACCGGACGCCTTCTGCTGAACCTTGATCTGCTCGATGACGGCCTCGCGGTTGGCGATCCGCGCCTGAGACTGTGCGTCGGGGTTGGCCCGCTGCCCCTCGATGAACTTCTGGTTGTTGCCGAGCGCGGTGGCCAGGCCCTGGCAGACCGTGGAGTTCTGGGCGTTCTGCACCGGCGCCGCGTTGGACGTGGCGGCCAGGGCGAAGGCCCCGCCGCCGGCCACGGTCGCCGCGCTGACGAACAGCGCGATCTTCTTCTTCGTGCTGAGAGTTCTCCTACGCGACATGCGCGCCTCCTGGGTGAGGTGGAGCGTTACGCCGCTATGTACGAGATGCCGAACAGGGTTACTCAACGGTTACCGCAGTCACTCAAGTAACGTAGGTCACAGCCGAGTTGGTCAGGCCGCTCCGAGGGCTACCGGGACAGGGCGTCCCGTACGGACTCCTCCGTGCGGCCCACCACGGCGCTGCCGTCGTCCGCGGTGATGATCGGCCGCTGGATGAGCTTCGGGTGCTGCGACAGCGCCGTGATCCACCGGTCCCGCGTCTCCGCGTCCCGCGGCCAGTCCTTGAGCCCCAGCTCCTTGGCGTCGGCCTCCTGGGTGCGTGTGATGTCCCACGGCTCCAGCCCCAGCCGGTCGAGCACCTCGCGGATCTCGTCCTCGGTGGGCACGTCCTCCAGGTAGCGGCGGACGGTGTAGTCCGCGCCCTCGGCGTCGAGCAGGGTGAGCGCGCTGCGGCACTTCGAACAGGCCGGATTGATCCAGATCTCCATGCCGCACACGGTACGCCAGACATCGGTTTCCACAGGCGTCACGGGGTCCCCAAGAGCCCTGTGGCCAGCGGCTTTTGTCAGTGCCCGGCAGTAGAATAGAAGCAGTGTTCGAGGGTGTCGCCGGGACGTCCGGACGGCTCCCTGACCGCGACAGGAGGATGCCTGTGCCCGCTGCCGCACTGAAGCCGCTGCCCACCCAGTCCACGTCCAGGAGGACGGTCCTGCTGGACCTGCCGTACGAGCCCGTGGAGAAGCGCCCGCTGCCGCCGGGCCGTCCCCGCGAGTGGTACGTCACGCACAACCGTCGGCTCAAGGCGATGCGTCTGGCCATCGCCCTGCTCGACTCCGGCGTCTACGTGCCGAACCAGGCCCGCAACGAGACGATACGAAGCACCGCGGAACTCATCGGCGTCCACGCGCCGTCCGACACGACGTGCCACATGGTGCGCGCGCTGATGAAGTACTCCCGCTGACGCCCGCCGCCGGGTGCCGCCGCATCGCGCGGCGGCACCCGGCACCCGGCACCGGACTCACCCCGACGACAACTCCTTCTCCAGGGGCGTCCGGAAGCGCGGGGTCACCTGGGTCCCGTCCAGCCAGGCCTGCGCACGCGCGGCCTCGGCCGCGATCGCGTCCAGGGCCTCGCGCCCCACATCCCGGTCGTCCAGCACCCGCCACACGACCTCACCGCCGGGCCGCTGCGCCCAGCCGCCGACCACCCGCCCGTTCCACCACACCGTCGGACCGACGTTGCCGCTGCGGTCGAAGAGGGCGGGCCGCAGACCGGGGGCCAGGTACCAGTCCCGCTCCTGCCAGCCCATGGCCGTCGGATCGAGGGCGGGCAGCAGGGCCGCCCAGGGCGTCGAAGGCGCGTCGACGGGCTCCTCGTCGCCTTCGGCGACATAGCCGGTGGCGCCGTCGTCGAGCGACACGGCCACCGCCCCGGCCGCTGCCAGGGCCCGCCGCACATCGGTGACCTTCCACCCCGTCCACCACTTCAGGTCGCCCTCGGTGGCGGGCCCGCACGCCCGCAGCCAGCGGCGCAGCAGATCCGGCTGGGCCTCGGCGGGCGGCAGTTCGGGATGCGGCGGAGCGACCGCCCAGCGGAACTGGCTCGACGTCCACGAGCCGAGCGGACGTCCGCGCACCACCCGGCCCTCCACCCCGAGCACCCGCATCAGCCGGGACGACACGGCTTGCGGGCTCTCGTAGCTCTTCCCGGCACCGTAGGTGAACTGCTCCTTCAACCGCGGTTCGTCCCGGGTGAGTTCGTTCACCGTGGCCTGCCCGCGACGGGCCAGCGCGGCGAGCGCGGACGCCTCGACCTCGGCGAGCCACTCCTCGGTCAGCCGTCCGTCGCTGCCGGTGGTCATCTCCTTGACCAGCCCCGCGCGGGCCTTCGCGGCGATGGCGAGCCCCGTCGAGGCGTGCACCACCGCCGCCAGGGACGTGGGGAACACGAACACCGTGTGCCGCATGCCGTGCATCCGCACCAGCGTCCGGTCCTCGTACAGCGCCCGGTCGACCTCCGCCACCGTCTTCCCGGCGTCCTCCAGCCGCGCGCCGACCGCGAGGTACACCGTCGCCGGATCGGTGCCGTGCAGCGCGACCAGACAGTCGGCGACCTCCTCGGGCCGTGCCGCCCGCGCGGTGACCGCCAGTCTCTGCCGCAGGCCCAGCCGGGCCAGCCGTTCCGCCGTATCGATGTGCCGCCGTCGTCCGCTCACGCCGCCTCCAGCCGGTCCCCTGAACCCTGTGATCCCATCCTCTCGAACACCCGGCCGTCACCGGGAGCGACTCACTCGTTTCGCCGTATCCCGCATGCGCGCACGCTGCCGTCGGCATTGACTGAGGCGACCGCGAGACGCGGGATCCGCAGGACGAGGAGCACATCGGGAGACGCGATGCACGGGCACGGCGTACGAGGGCTGATCCTGGCGGCGACCGCGACGACGGCCCTGGCCGTGTTCCTCGCAGGCTGCTCGGAGGGCGACAGCCCCTCCGGTGCCGTGTCCAAGGCCGCGTCCGCCGCGTCCGAGGCCGGGGACGCCCTGGCTTCCGCGACCGCCGAAGCCGGCCAGAAGTTCGACGACGTCAAGAACGGCGTCGACGCCAAGGGCGACGTGAAGCTCGACGGCAAGGTCACGTCCGACGCCGACGGACGGGCCACCGTCAAGCTGACCGCCACCAACTCGGCTTCCGCGACGAAGTCCTACGTCGTCCAGGTCGACTTCCGCGACAAGGACGGCAACCTCCTCGGCGTGTCCGTCGTCACCGTCAGCGACGTGGCGAAGGGCGCCTCCAAGGACGCCACCGCCCGCACCAACCGCTCGCTCTCCGGTGACGTCACGGCCGGTGTCGCCCGCGCAGTGCGGTACTGACGGCCGTGGCCCGGAACGGTGCCCCCGGCCCCGCCGACCGGGCGGCAGGGGGCAAGGCCGCGCGCAAGCGCGTCCCCCGTTCCTCGCACGCCGGCTGGATACCCGCCGCCGACCGTCCCGATCCCGTCGCCGTCCTCGAACGGCAGGGCCGCGACCGGCTCCAGGAGCTGCTGCCGATCCGGTACGGGCGGATGACGGCGTCCCCGTTCGCCTTCCTGCGCGGCTCCGCCGCCGTGATGGCCGCCGACCTCGCCGCACACCCGCACACCGGCCTCATGGTGCAACTGTGCGGCGACGCCCATCTGCTCAACTTCGGCGTGTACGCCTCCCCGGAACGCGCCCTGGTCTTCGACCTCAACGACTTCGACGAGACCTTCCCCGGCCCCTTCGAGTGGGACGTCAAACGGCTCGCGGCCAGCGTCGCGGTCGCCGCCCGCGAGAACGGGCACAAGGAGGCGGAGGCCCACGCCGCGGCCATGACCGCCGCGGGCGAGTACCGCCGGGCCGTACGACGCCTGGCCGAACAGGGCGAACTCGCCGTCTGGTACGCCCGCGTCGACGCCGCGGAGCTGCTCCCGCTGGCCCCCACGGCCCGGCGTCGCAAGCGCGTCGAGTCGAGCCTCACCCGGGCCCGCCGCCGCACCAGCCTGCACGCCTTGGGCAAGCTCACCGAGATCGTCGACGGACGCCCGCGCATCGTCCAGGACCCGCCCCTGCTGGAGGCGGTCGGCGCCCCCGACATGGCGTCGCTGCGCAAGATCTTCAGCGACTACCGCTCCACGCTCTCCGAGGAGCGCCGCCTGCTCCTGGACCGCTATCGCTTCGTGGACGCCGCCCGCAAGGTCGTGGGTGTCGGCAGCGTCGGCACCAGGTGCTTCATCGTGCTGCTCACCGGCCGTGACATGACCGACCCGCTGTTCCTCCAGATCAAGGAGGCCGGCCGGTCCGTCCTGGAGGAGCACCTGCCCAGCGGTCCCTACGTGCACCCGGGACACCGGGTCGTCGCGGGGCAGCGACTGCTCCAGGCCGCCAGCGACATCTTCCTCGGCTGGATGAGCGGGCCGCAGGACCGGGCCTACTACTGGCGGCAGTTGCGCGACATGAAGACCTCGGCGGACGTCGCGGGCATGAGCCCGGTCGTCCTGCGGATCTACGCCGGGCTGTGCGGCACCACCCTGGCCCGCGCGCACGCGCGCTCCGGCGACCGCATCGCGATCGCCTCGTACCTGGGCACCTCCGACACCTTCGACCGGGCCGTCGCCGACTTCGCGCTGCGCTACGCCGACCGGACCGTCGAGGACCACGCGGCCCTCGGCGCGGCCGTGGCGGCCGGGGTGGTCCGGGCGGCCCCGGGCGTCTGAGCGGGGGCGAGCGGCCCACCCGGCGGCGGGTCCGCCGTCCCGGTCAGCGGGCCGGGTCGGCGAGGACGAGGTCGACGAACCGTGCCCGGTCCTCGGCATGGTCGTGGAACCACAGACCGAGCCTGTGTTCCGCGTCGGGCACGTCGAAGCGGGTGAACCGGGCCCTCGCCGACAGGGCGTCCGTCACGGCCTCGGTCACGGCGGGCGGGATCACGGCGTCCGTGCCCGGCACGGCGAGCACCGCACGGCCCGCGTAGGCCCGCAGGACGTCGAGTGCGGGCGCCGTACGCCAGTTGTCCGGGGTGCGGATGATCGTGCTGAACAGGCTGTCGCCCTCGCCGAACGGGAGCGGCCACGCCTCCGCGCTGTACACGGCCGGCGCACACAGCCCGACGGCGGCGACGCGCTCCTTGTAGTGCCCCGCGAGATCGGCCACGGTCTGCCCGCTCATGCTGAAGCCGACGAGGATCAGCTCTCCGTCCGCGGGGACGCCCGCGTCGATGACGGAGACGGCCTGCTCGAAGCGCCGCCGAAGGCTCAACTCCTTGAGCGCGCCCGTGCTTTCGCCGTGTCCGGAGAAGTCGAGCGCGAGTGCGCGACAGCCGCGCGCCACGAAGTCGCCGAGCAGCGGGAGCAGTCGTTCCTTGCTGCCGTTGCCCGCGCCGTGCAGCAGGACGGCGGTGGCGACCCCGTCACCGCTCCGGTCGCCTCCGCCGCTGACACAGCTGAGTCGTTCACCGTCGTGGTGGTGCGTGAAGGAGGAGAGCATCCCCCCATTTACGCATGCCGCACGTGCCGCCTCGGCACAGGGCTCCGGGCCGCTCGGGAGGAGGCGGGAGCGGGCTCAGGAGGAAGCGGGCGCTGCGGTGTCGGCCCCGGCCCGCGTGGTGGTGTCGCTCTGCGCGTGTGCCGCCGTGTCGCTCTTCGCCCGTGCGGCGGCGATCGCCTCGCGCAGCGCGTCCTCCTGCTCCTGGCTCAGCGACGTCTGCACCAACTGGCCGCCGAACTCGGCGATCTGGGGGACCACCTTGTCGGCGGCGGCCTGCTTGACGAGCACGAACAGAGCGGCGGCGCCCGGCCGCAGGTTCTGGCTGAGGTCCTTCATGAAGTTGTCGTTGATGCCGGTGTCCGTGACCGCGCCGCCGGCGGCACCGGCCGCCGCGCCCACCGCAGCGCCGAGCAGCGGCGCCAGGAAGAGCAGTCCGATCACGCCGCCCCACAGCGCACCCCCGGCTGCGCCCACGGCCGTGTGGCTGACGGCCTGATGGAGTTTGATCTTTCCGTCGTCGCGCCGCTCGACCACCACCGCGTCCTCCAGTTCGACGAGGTGCTGCTTGGACAGCTCGAAGAGCTTCTCCCGCACCTGGTTGGCGGTGGCGAGTTCGTTGTACGCGATGACGAACAGATTGCTCATCCGAAGGCACCCCTTATGTCGAGTTCGTTCGACTTTATAGCGGTACGGGGTGGGGTGCAGTCGGGAGAAATCCGGATGCGTACGCCCGGGCCCGGTCCCTACGCTGGACACGCGTCGCGGAGCTGCCCTGCACCGCTTGCCGCCGGACAGGCATCAGTCGGCGGACACGGGGCTACTCTCTACGCACCGACGTGCGGCCGCCCACCCCCAGCGCCTCGTCGGCACACCCCACCAGCACGTCAAGACCCGCCATCCACGCATCCCAAGGAGTCCCGTCATGGGCACCTTGATCGTCTCGGCGACCCTGGTTCTGGTCGTCATGGGCTTCTCCGACCACGTCCTCTGGCTCGCGGCGGTGGCCCTGCTCTTCCTGTACGTCCGCTACGGCCGCACGGGGGAGAGCACGTCCGCCGCGTCCTCGAACGGGGCCCCCGCCGGGGGTTCCGCCGGCCGCACGGACACGAGTTACCGCGCCTACCGTGACCGCCGTGACCGTCAGGCCAAGTGGGAGCGCCGCTACCGTCGTGAGCGTCCTCTGGAGGCACGCCGCCAGGAGCGCCAGAAGTAGGCCCGCCCGGGCCGTCGACGGATCCCGCCCCGCGCGGATCCGTACCGTCACAGACCCGGGGCGCCCCAGATCGGGAACCAGCGCCCCAGGTCCTGCTCGATCCGCAGGTCGTCGGCGAGCACCGCCTTGACCTGCAGCTCCAGCGCGTTGTCGCGCCGCCGGCCCGTACCGGCCAGCGGCGCGAACGGGTAGAAGGTCCCGCGCTTGTAGAGGTAGACGAGTCCGAGCCGCCGCTGCCCGGCGTCCTCGAAAGCGGCGACCGAGCACAGCAGCTGTGGGCCGAAGCCGGTGCCCTCCAGGGCGCTGTTGACCGCGTGCAGATCGCTCACCAGCGCGGGCAGGTCGTCGGGCTGCCGCCGGGAGACCAGCCACGAGTACCCGTACTCGTCGCGGACGAGCTCGACGGGCGGCCCGGTGCGCCCGGCATCGGCGTCGAGCAGCGCCTGCACCTCGTGGTGCGCCTCGGCGAAGGCCGCGCCCTCGACGCTCGCGAAGCACACCGCACCCGTCCCGGTCGGGGTGAACCCGGCGGCGGCCTGAAGGGTCACGGCCGCCGACGGCAGCCCGAAGAGCTGGTCGAGATCGGGCGCCACGGGCTTGGTGCGACCCAGCAGGATGTCCAGGAACCCCATGCAGATGGCCTTTCCGGGAGTCTCAGGCGGTCGTACCGGGCGCCGCGGGCTCGCCCAGCTCGGCGGAGATGCGGGCCAGTTGCTCCAGGCGCTGTTCCAGACTCGGGTGCGTGGAGAACAGCTTGGCGAAACCGGGCTCGGCGCCGAGCGCGGGCGTGAAGTAGAAGGCGTTGAAGGCCTGCGCGGTACGCAGGTCCTTCGTGGGGATCCGGCCGATGTCCCCGGTGACCTTGGTCAGCGCGGACGCCAGCGCCGAGGGCCGTCCGGTGAGCAGGGCCGCGGCGCGGTCGGCGGCCAGCTCGCGGTAGCGCGACAGCGCCCTGATGAGCAGGAAACTGATGGCGTACACGGCCGCGGAGACGGCCATCACCATCGCGAAGATCGCGACCGTGTTCTGGTCCTTGCGCCCCCGCCCGAACAGCTCGGAGTAGAAGGCGAACCGCACGATCAGCCCGGCGATCACGCCGAGGAACGACGCCACGGTGATCACCGCCACGTCCTTGTGCGCCACGTGCGACAGCTCGTGCGCCAGGACGCCTTCGAGCTCGTCGGGTTCGAGCCTTCGCAGCAGCCCGCTGGTCACGCACAGTACGGCGTGGTCGGCGTTGCGTCCGGTGGCGAAGGCGTTGGGCATGTCCAGGTCGGACACCGCGACCAGCGGCTTCGGCATGTCGGCCACCGCGCACAACCGGTCGACGACGCCGTGCAGCTGGGGGTACTGCTCCCGCTCCACGATCCGCCCGTGCATCGCGTACAGCGCGATCCGGTCCGAGAACCAGTACTGGGCGCCCAGCAGCCCGGCCGCGAAGACGACGACCAGCACCCAGGACTTCAGCAACACGATCAGCGCGGCGACGAACGCCACGTACAGCAATCCGAGCAGGAACAACGTGACCGTCATCCGGACGGTCAGCCGCCGATCACTCCGGAACCGGCTCTGCATCGCGCATCACCCCGCAGTCAGGCACTCGTCCCGCTTCCCATTGTGCGCCCGCACCCGCCCATGAACAGGGCCCGAACGACCCCATGGAATGCAAAGGAATGCGGGCCCCGGAGGGCGGGCTCGCACAGAGGCAGGGGGCTCGGAACGGCGGGGTCCGCGTCCGGAAGTTCTCGCCCCCACGCCGGACGAACGGCGGAGCCCCGCCGCTGCCCGGAGGCAGGGGCGGGGCTCCGTGTGCAGACGGTGCCGGGGTCGGCTCACACGTCGAAGTAGAGCTCGAACTCGTGCGGGTGCGGGCGCAGCTGCAGCGGGGCGATCTCGTTCGTGCGCTTGAAGTCGATCCACGTCTCGATCAGGTCGGACGTGAAGACGTCGCCCTGGAGGAGGAACTCGTGGTCGGCCTCGAGGGAGTCGAGGACGGCCGGGAGCGAGGTGGGGACCTGAGCGACGTTCGCGTGCTCCTCGGGAGCCAGCTCGTACAGGTCCTTGTCGATCGGCTCGGCCGGCTCGATCTTGTTCTTGATGCCGTCGAGGCCCGCGAGGAGAAGGGCCGAGAAGGCGAGGTACGGGTTGCCGGAGGAGTCGGGCGCGCGGAACTCGACGCGCTTGGCCTTCGGGTTGGAACCCGTGATCGGGATACGCATGGCGGCCGAGCGGTTGCGCTGCGAGTACACCAGGTTGATCGGGGCCTCGAAGCCCGGCACCAGACGGTGGTACGAGTTCACCGTCGGGTTGGTGAAGGCGAGGAGGGAGGGGGCGTGCTTCAGGATGCCGCCGATGTAGAAGCGGGCGGTGTCCGAGAGGCCCGCGTAGCCCGCCTCGTCGTAGAACAGCGGGTCGCCGTTGCTCCACAGCGACTGGTGGACGTGCATGCCCGAGCCGTTGTCGCCGAAGATCGGCTTCGGCATGAAGGTCGCGGTCTTGCCGTTGCGCCAGGCGACGTTCTTCACGATGTACTTGAAGAGCATCAGGTCGTCGGCGGCGGCGAGCAGCGTGTTGAACTTGTAGTTGATCTCGGCCTGGCCGGCGGTGCCCACCTCGTGGTGCTGGCGCTCGACCTGGAGACCCTGCTTGTCCAGCTCGAGGGAGATCTCCGCA
The DNA here is from genome assembly GCF_039543605.1 of Streptomyces siamensis. NCBI lineage: Bacteria > Bacillati > Actinomycetota > Actinomycetes > Kitasatosporales > Streptomycetaceae > Streptomyces > Streptomyces siamensis. The sequence continues at coordinate 1,142,943 of NZ_BAABKB010000002.1, forward strand.
CGCAGGTCGGCGAAGTGGTCGACCGGCGGGGTCGGGAAGTAGCCGCCCTTGTAGCGGACCTTGTAACCGCGGTTGTCCTCCAGCGCACCGGTGTTCCAGGCGCCGGCCTCGGAGTCGATGTGGTAGAAGGACTCGTTCGCGGAGGTCTGGAAGCGCACGCTGTCGAAGACGTAGAACTCGGCCTCGGGACCGAAGTACGCGGTGTCGGCGATACCGGTCGACGCGAGGTAGGCCTCGGCCTTCTTCGCCACGTTGCGCGGGTCACGGGAGTACTGCTCGCCCGTGATCGGGTCGTGGATGAAGAAGTTGATGTTGACCGTCTTGTCGCGGCGGAAGGGGTCGACGCGCGCGGTGGACAGGTCGGCGCGGAGCGCCATGTCGGACTCGTGGATGGCCTGGAAGCCGCGGATCGAGGAGCCGTCGAACGCAAGCTCCTCGGCCGGGTCGAAGGCCTCCGCCGGCACCGTGAAGTGCTGCATCACACCCGGCAGGTCGCAGAAGCGGACGTCGATGAACTTGACGTCCTCGTCCGCGATGAACTTCTTGGCCTCGTCGGCGTTCTGGAACATCCAGCTCCTCCTACTCCCGCCCACTGTGGACCGGGGTGGTAGTTCGTTCGTGCGGCCAGTGCGGTGGCACACGCTGGGGCCGACCATAGGGACGGGGGATTTCTCCAGCGTGACCCATTTGTTTCGCCCAAGTTAACCGACGCGGGTCGGTCCGGCCCCTCCTGTCCGGATGCCAAAACAGGCACAGTACCGTGGACGGGTGGACAACAGGCAAGCAATCGGATCGTGGCTCTCCGGCCCCCGCGCGGCCGCGGAGGAAGCCGGGGTCGACTTCGGATACCGGGGACAGCAGCTCGGTCTGCCGGAGCACGGGCCGGGCTCCATCGCCCGCCCGGGCCGCCGCCTCGGCGCCCTGGCAGTGGACTGGGGGCTGTGCCTCTTGATCGCATACGGACTGCTCACCGACGGCTATGACCAGGCTACCGGCAACTGGGCCCTGCTCGTCTTCTTCGCGCTCAGCGTGCTCACCGTCGGTACGGTCGGCTTCACCCCGGGCAAGCGCCTGTTCGGCCTGCGGGTCGTACCCGAGGGCGGCGGCCGGCTGAACCCGCTGCGCGCCCTGCTGCGCAGCGCGCTCGTCTGCGTGGCCGTTCCGGCCCTGATCTGGGACCGCGACGGCCGGGGTCTGCACGACCGCCTCGCGCGCACGGTCGAGGTCCGCATCTGACGTCGGCCCCCGCCGCCGCTCCGGCGGCGGGCGACCCCGTACCCCCTGAGGCGACGGGGCAGGGCGGCCGGCCCACCGCTCACGACGAAAGCGCGACGGGGGTCCGGCGCGCACGGCGAGGGCCGCGCCAGGACGACCGCCGCGCCCCGTGAGGGTCCGAGGACTTCCGTCCCGCACGGCAGGCTCCGCTCACCGAAGGGCTCGGCACGAGTCATTGCGTACGACAAAAAGGGGCGCCCGGATCACTCCGGGCGCCCCTTTCTCGTAGGAGGGGTGTCAGCGGGCCTTCGGTCCGCCGCGCGGCATCCGCATGCCCTTGGGCATCGGCCCCTTGGGCAGCGGCATGTTGCTCATCAGGTCGCCCATGGCGCGCAGCCGGTCGTTGGTCGCGGTGACCTGCGGGCCGGAGAGTACGCGGGGCAGCTTCAGCATCGTGGTGCGGAGCTTCTTGAGCTGCACCTGGCCCTCGCCGTCACCGACGAGGATGTCGTGCACCGGGACGTCCGCGACGATCCGCGCCATCTTCTTCTTCTCGGCGGCCAGCAGGCTCTTGACCCGGTTCGGATTGCCCTCGGCGACCAGCACGATGCCGGCCTTGCCGACCGCGCGGTGCACCACGTCCTGGCTGCGGTTCATCGCCACCGCCGGAGTCGTGGTCCAGCCACGGCCGATGTTGTCCAGCACGGCCGCCGCAGCTCCCGGCTGTCCCTCCATCTGCCCGAAGGCGGCCCGCTCGGCCCTGCGTCCGAAGACGATCGCCGTCGCGAGGAAGGCCAGCAGGAGGCCGAGAATGCCGAGATAGATCGGGTGGCCGAACAAGAAGCCGATCGCGAGGAAGACACCGAGGGTGACGATTCCGACAGCCGCGAGTACAAGACCGATCTTCTTGTCGGCCTTGCGGGTCATCTTGTAGGTCAGGGCGATCTGCTTGAGTCGCCCGGGGTTCGCAGCGTCCGCTGCAGGTTCCTTCCTCGCCATGCCACGAAGTCTACGTGGCCCGACGAGCGCCGACGACGGCAGTACCGGGGCCCGCGGTTCCCGGCCCCGGCGGCCGACGGGGGCTAGCGGCGGGTGGCCACGGACTCCAGCACGCGCTGTGCCTCGACCCGGTCCTTGGCCCGGCGGCGGTCCTCCAGGACGGAGGTCCAGGCGTTGCGGCGGGCCGTGCGCTGGCCGCCGCTCATGAGGATCGACTCGACGGCACGGAGTGCATCCGTGAACGACGGAATGGCGGTGGCGCGTACCGGCGCGGCCTGCATGATGGGGGTCCCCCCTCGGGATCGGCTGCTTTCGTGAAAAGCAAGTACGTGGCGTAAGACCAGGGTCACTGATTGGTGTTACCAGGGCGTGACCGACCGGTCAAACACCAATGAAGCCTTGATGTGAAGGGCGCGCATCCTGACGCGGCCCAAATGGTGGCCCCATCTGCGGGGACGGTCGGGACGGCTGTGAACGGTCCGTGGCGAGGGGGACGTTGCTTGTGCGCGGATTCACACGAAAGCGGTGGCACTCAGTGCCACCGCTCGTGTTTTCGATCATGCCGTCGGGCGTGTCAGACCGCCTGTGAGGCGACGTAGGCGCCGCGCTTCTCGACGGCCATCTGGTACAGCCGGCCGGCCCGGTAGGAGGAGCGGACCAGCGGGCCCGACATGACGCCGGAGAAGCCGATCTCCTCGGCCTCCTCCTTCAGCTCGACGAACTCCTGCGGCTTGACCCAGCGCTCCACGGGGTGGTGGCGCACGGACGGGCGCAGGTACTGCGTGATCGTGATGAGCTCGCAACCTGCCTCGTGCAGCTGCTGGAGCGCCTCGCTGATCTCCTCGCGGGTCTCGCCCATGCCGAGGATCAGGTTCGACTTCGTGACCAGACCGTAGTCACGGGCCTCGGTGATGACCTTGAGCGAGCGCTCGTAGCGGAAGCCGGGGCGGATGCGCTTGAAGATCCGGGGGACCGTCTCGACGTTGTGCGCGAAGACCTCGGGGCGCGAGGAGAAGACCTCGGCGAGCTGCTCGGGCTCGGCGTTGAAGTCCGGGGCGAGCAGCTCGACCTTGGTGCGGCCGGCCTCGCGGCCCGCCGTCTGGGCGTGGATCTGGCGGACCGTCTCGGCGTACAGCCAGGCGCCGCCGTCCTCCAGGTCGTCGCGGGCGACGCCGGTGATGGTCGCGTAGTTCAGGTCCATCGTGACGACGGACTCGCCGACGCGGCGCGGCTCGTCACGGTCGAGCGCCTCGGGCTTGCCGGTGTCGATCTGGCAGAAGTCGCAGCGCCGGGTGCACTGGTCACCGCCGATGAGGAAGGTGGCCTCGCGGTCTTCCCAGCACTCGTAGATGTTGGGACAGCCCGCCTCCTGGCAGACCGTGTGCAGCCCCTCGCTCTTCACGAGGCTCTGCATCTTCGTGTACTCGGGGCCCATTTTCGCCCGGGTCTTGATCCACTCGGGCTTGCGCTCGATGGGGGTCTGGCTGTTGCGGACCTCCAGGCGCAGCATCTTGCGTCCGTCGGGTGCGACTGCGGACACATCGGCTCCCTGCTGATTGCTCTGAGTAGGCTTCGTACTCTGCGTGGTCTTCGAATCTTCGGCGTACACCAGCGTACGCCCGTGCGTGTTGCGGTCCTTCGTCTGGGCAACCTTCGGGACCGGGGGTGCATTCCCGTCCCCGTGGGACTGCCCTAGGCCGACGCGCGTTCCACCAGCCGCGGCTTGAGGTCGGCGTTCTCCAGGATGTCCCTGAGATGCTTCTCGGCGACCGGCAGGACGTCGGCGATCGTCACGTCGCGGCCCAGTTCGTTCGCGAGCGAGGTGACGCCGGCGTCCCGGATGCCGCAGGGGATGATGCGGTCGAACCAGACGTTGTCCGGGTTCACGTTGAGGGCGAAGCCGTGCATGGTGACGCCCTTGGCGACGCGGATGCCGATCGCGGCGATCTTGCGGTCCTCGCGGCGCTGGCCGGCGTTGGACGGCGCGTACTCCGGGCCGTTCAGCCGGGGGTCGAACTCCTCGTCCTGGAGCCGGGGGTCGAAGTCGAGGGAGAGGCCGCCGAGCGAGGGGCGCTGTTCCACCGGGTCGCCGAGCACCCAGACGCCGCTGCGGCCCTCGACGCGGGTGGTCTCCAGACCGAACTCCGCACACGTACGGATAAGAGCCTCTTCCAGGCGGCGTACATGTGCTACGACGTCCACCGGGCGGGGCAGCTTCTGGATCGGGTAGCCGACCAGCTGACCGGGACCGTGCCAGGTGATCTTGCCGCCGCGGTCCACGTCGATCACGGGCGTGCCGTCCAGGGGCCGCTCGTCGTCCGCCGTCCGCCGGCCCGCCGTATAGACCGGCGGGTGCTCCAGGAGCAGGCAGGTGTCGGGCATCTCGTCCAGGAAACGGGCGGCGTGCACCCGGCGCTGCTCGTCCCACGCCTCCTGGTAGTCGACCGCCTCGGCACCGAATCCCATGCGGACGAACCGCAACTCACTCACGGCAAGCGCCTCCCTAGAAGCTTCGTCGGGCACACCGCGGTGCCCTTGTGCGGCACGCGGAAGAACCTTTCGTCAGGTCCGTGGCGCACCCACGCCACTGTACGTCCGGCCGCCGGCCGTCAGCCGAGTGGCCAATCCTCACACGATCGGATGAATGAACCCAGAAGTCTGCGATGGAGTGCTTACGCTCCGCTACATTCGCGCCGTTCACGAGGCCATAAGGGCTGCTCACAGGCAATCCGGGCAAGTCGCAGTGACCCGGAAGGCAGGAGACCGCACCGCAGATGACGGAACGACCCGCGCAGCGCACCCCCAACCGCCAGCTCGCCGCGCTCATCGCAGAAGCGGGGTTCTCCAACGCAGGTCTCGCCCGTCGCGTGGACCAGCTCGGCCTCGAACACGGACTCGATCTCAGATACGACAAGACATCCGTCACCCGGTGGCTGCGCGGGCAGCAGCCCCGGGGCACCACGCCCGCGCTCATCGCCGAGGTGTTCACCCGCCGCCTCGGCCGCCGGCTCACCGCGCAGGACCTCGGGCTCGACGCCTGCGCCCCGGTCTACGCGGGGCTGGAGTTCGCCGCGACCCCCGAGGAGGCCGTGGACATCGTCAGCGGCCTGTGGCGCAAGGACTCCGGCAGTCACGCCGAGCTCCGCAAGATCGCCTTCACCCCGGCGGGACTCGTCGTCCCCAGCCGGGACTGGCTGATCGGGCGGGCCGACGACCGCGTCGGACGCGGCGAGACCGGGCCCGGCCGCGTCCCCGGGCAGGGGCGACCGGCGGTCCCGCGACAGCGCAGCCAGACCGAGCGCGGCCCGGGGCAGAAGGTCACCGGGGGCGACATCGCCGCCCTCCGCTCGGTCGGTGAACTCTTCCGCGCCCTCGACAACGCCTACGGCGGCGGCCACGCACGCCAGGCACTGGTCCGCTACCTGGAGCACGAGGCCGAGCCGATGCTGCGCGGCACGTACGGCGAGCAGACCGGGCGGCGGCTGTTCGCCGCCGCCGCCGACCTCACCCGGCTCGCCGGCTGGACGTCGTACGACATCGCCGCGCACGGGCTCGCGCAGCGGTACTTCGTCCAGGCGCTGCGCCTGTCGCAGGCCGCCGGGGACCGCGCCTACGGCTCCTACGTGCTGGTCACGATGAGCCGCCAGGCGGTCTACCTCGGCCACGGCCGGGAGGCCGTGCAACTGGCGCGAGTGGCCCAGCAGGGCGTCGGATCGGCGGCGCCGTCCGTGGTGCAGGCACTGCTGCACGCGGCCGAGGCGCGCGGGCACGGTGTGCTGGGCGAGGTGCGCGCCTGCACCGCCGCCCTCGTGCGGGCCGAGCGCGCGCTGGAGGCGTCCCGGACCGGCGAGGAGGTCCCGCACTGGGCACGGTTCTTCGACGAGGCGCAGCTCGCCGACGAGTTCGGGCACTGCCACCGCGACCTCCAGCAGTACCGGGCCGCCGCGCAGCACGCCGAGCGCTCGCTGCAACTGCGGGCGCCCGGCTATGCGCGCAGCCGGCTGTTCTGCCGCGTGGTGCTCGCCTCCGCGCGGCTCGGCCTCGGGGAGCTCGACCAGGCCTGCCAGCTCGGCGCGGAGGCGGCCGGGCAGGCGGCCGAGATGCGGTCGGTGCGGGCCGTCGAGTACGTGCGGGACTTCGAGCGGCGCCTGGAGCCCTACAAGGACGCGACACCCGTACGCGGTTACCGGGACAGGGTGGCGGCGCTGGGCTGACGCCGGGGACGGCTCAGGCCGCGGTCTCCAGGGGTTTTGCCAGGGGGGCCGGCCGGGCGCCCAGGTCCGAGAGCAGGGCATGGGCGGCCCGGCGGGCCGAGTGCAGCGCACCCTGCACGGTGCTGGTGTCCCGGTGGTCGCCGCAGACGTACAGGCCGGCGAGGAGCCGCACCGGGCGGTGCGGATCGTGCGGCGACGGCATCGCCGGGACCGCCTCGGGGTCGTGATGGACCGCGAGGAGTTCCCAGCGGGTCGTCGACGTCCCGTAGAGGCGGGCCAGTTGGGCGCGGACCGCCGCGTCCAGGTGTGCCGCGGCCGGTGGAGTGCCCAGCACCGTCGAGGAGATGAGGGCGCGGCCCTCGGGTGCGCGCGTCGGGTCGACCCGGCTGACGACCGCGGTGTGTGCCACCGGGCCGCTGCGGTCGGCGTCCAGCAGCAGGGCGTCCTCCGTGAGCGGGGGCTCGTCGGTGGTGTGGTGAAGGACCGTCACCGGATGGAAGGCGGGCAGGCGCAGTCCGGGCAGCAGCTCGGCCGCGGCACGGGCGCCGGTCGCCAGCAGGACGGCCCGGCAGCCGACCCGGCCGTGCTCCCTCGTCGTCACGGTGGTCGTGGAGACCGAGGTGACCTCGACGCCGGTGCGGACCGTGCCCGGCGGCAGCGCCGCGGCGAGCAGTTCCGGGAGCGCGTCCGCGCCGCCCTCGGGCAGACACAGCCGGCCCGTCGCGAAGGAGTGCAGGGCGAGATCCGCGCAGCGGTTCGAGGTCCTCAGGTCCGGGTCGCACAGCAGCGCGGCGAGCAGGGGGCGCAGGAAGCCGTCGACCGAGCGGGCCGACAGCCCGCAGGAGGCGAGCGCCCGGGCGGCCGGCACGTCCGGGCGGCCGAGCAGGCGCTCCGGCGGGGTGGCGGCGATCCGGGCCAGGGCGTTGGCCAGACGGGACTGGTCGAGCGGGCCGCCGAGGGGGCCGGGGCGCGTGGCGGCGCGTTGCGGGCGGGCCAGCGAGAGCCGGGGGGCGCTCGCGAGGGCGCGCGCGGTGGTGAGTGCGCCCCTTGCGCTTCGGGGCACGACGGGAGCCGACGGGGGGACGGCCGCACGGTGGTGGTGACCGTCGCTGTGCAGCAGGACGCCCGGGGAGAACGGGCGCAGGACGAGACCGTCCAGGCCCGGGGTGCGGCGCAGTTCGGGGTACGAGGTGGACAGCAGCCGGCCCAGCCTGTCCAGCCGGAAGCCGTCGACCTTCTCCGTGGCCATGCGCCCGCCCACGTGCGGCGCGGCCTCCAGGACGGTGGTCGACAGCCCCGCCCTGGTCAGATGCAGCGCGGCCGCCAGGCCGGCTGCCCCGGCTCCCACGACGACGACATCGACGTCCTGTGCGCGTGGTGCGTCTTCTGCGTATGCAGCGTATTCCGCGATCTCCGCGATCTGCGCGGTGTGGCGTGCGGGCTCTAGCACGTGCCCCTCCCCGAGGTTGCGCGGCCGGTGGGGACGTCATGCCCCCAACAGGCTTCTGGAATACCCGAGTTCGGATCGAGGGTAGGTGCGCCCGCGGACGGCGGAAGACGCGCGGCGGCCGTGCACGGGCGCATGGGGGGTGCATGTGACTCTCCGGTACGGTCGCGCGGACGGTCCCGGCCGCCGCGAACCGCTCAGTCGAGCGCCGCCCGCAGCGCCCCCTCGATCGACGGGAACGCGAACGAGAAGCCCGATTCCAGGAGGCGGCCGGGCAGGACCCGCTGGCTGCCGAGGATGTCGCCGGCCATGTCGCCGAGGGCGAGACGCAGCAGCGGAGCCGGCGTGGTGAACACCGTGGGGCGGTGCAGGACACGGCCCATCGCCTCGGTGATCTCACGGTTGGTGAGCGGGTCCGGAGCCGTCAGGTTCACCGGGCCGGCGAGCCGGTCCGTGTCGATGAGGTGCCGGATCGCCGCCACCTCGTCGTGCAGGGAGATGAAGCTCCAGTACTGGCGGCCGTCGCCCATCCGGCCGCCGACCCCCGCCTTGAAGAGCGGGAACAGCTTCGCCCACGCGCCGCCCTTGCTGGAGACCACCAGGCCGGTCCGGGCGAAGACCGTACGCACACCGGCGTCCTGGGCGGGACCGGCCGCCTCCTCCCAGTCCACGCACAGCGAGGACAGGAAACCGGTCCCGGGCGGCGCCGACTCGTCCACCGCCCGGCCGTCCGTGTCGCCGTAGTACCCGATCGCGCTGCCGTTCACGAACACCGCGGGCGGCTCGTCGAGGGAGGCCACCGCGTCGGCCAGCGTCGCCGTACCGAGGACCCGGCTCTCCCGGATCCTGCGCCGGTACGCCTCCGTCCAGCGCTGCGCGGCGATGCCCGCCCCCGCCAGATTGACCACCGCGGCGCAGCCGGCGAGCCCCGCCGTGTCGATCCGCTCCCGTTCGGGGTCCCACTCGACCTCGTCCTCCGTACGGGGCGCCCGGCGCACCAGACGCACCACCACGTGTCCGTCCGCGGCCAGCGAGCGCGCCAGCGCCGAACCGATCAGGCCGGACGCACCGGCGACGGCAACACGCGAACCGGGGGGAAGGGTCGAGTCGCTCATGAGTCCATCCTGCCCGCGAAGCCCCAGAAATTGCGGGACGAGGCCGGGCGGCGGAGCCGTACAGTGATCAGCATGCCAGCACCGCTCATACGCACTGCCACGCTCGACGACGAGGACGAGCTCGGGCGCCTCGACCGGGTCACCTGGTCCACGCTGCACGCCGTCGCGCCGCGCCCGCAGCCCCCGTACGAGCCCTTCTACAGTGAGCGTTTCGGACCGCGTGACCATCTCGTCGCCGAGATCGGCGGCCGCGTGGTGGGCTACATCCGCCTGGGCTTCCCGACCCCGCTCGCCTGCAACGCGCATGTGCGGCAGATCCAGGGGCTCGTCGTCGCCGACGAGGCGCGCGGCACCGGCGTCGGGCGCGCCCTGCTGCGGGCCGTGCAGGACGAGGCCCGCCGGCAGGGCGCCCGGCGGATCACGCTGCGGGTGCTCGGGCACAACGCCCCGGCACGGGGGCTGTACGAGTCGGAGGGCTTCGTCGTGGAGGGCGTCCTGCCCGAGGAGTTCCTGCTGGACGGCAGGTACGTGGACGACGTGTTCATGGGACGTTCGCTCTGACGCTCTGACGCTCTGACGCTCCGACCCCGAGCCACCTGAGCCGTGGCGCCTGGGCCGCCCGGACCCACGCCCGACGAACCGTCGGGACCCACGCCCGACGAGACCGTCCGGCCCCACGCCCGACGAGACCGCCCGGATCTACGACGTGACGAGGTCGCCCGTGTCCACCGGCCTCGTCGCGTCCGCCGCCCGCTGCGCGTCGCCCGCCACCTCGTCCGCCGTCAGCACGTATCCGGTCTCGCTGTCCGAGGTCGAGCGGGCGAAGACCACGCCGTACACCCTGCCGTCGGTGGTCAGCAGCGGACCGCCGGAATTGCCCGGGCGGACGGTGGAGCGGACCGAGTAGATCTCACGGGTGACGGTGTCCGAGCTGTAGATGTTCTGGCCCGTCGCATCGATGCGGCCCGCGACCGTGGCCGCCTGGAGGTCGAGGCCGCCGTCCTGCGGATAGCCCGCCACGACCGCCGAGTCGCCGCGCGAGGCCGTGTCGTCGAAGCGGAGCGCGGGCGCGTGCAGCCCCGGGACGTAGAGGACGGCGACGTCCTTCTGCGGATCGAAGAGCACCACGGTGGCCTCGTACGCCTCGCCCACGCCGCCCACCCGCACGGTCGGCTGGTCGATGCCGGCCACGACATGGGCGTTCGTCATCACGTGCTCGGACGTGTACACGAAGCCGCTGCCCTCGCGCCCCTGGACGCCGGAGCTGCCCTCCACCTTGACCGTGCTGAGTTTCGCGGCGTTCGTCGCGGCCGTCGTGACGCTGTCCCCGGAGGGCTTGGCGACGCCCGTCGTCGGCTCGCTCTCGAACGGGTTGAAGACCTGGGGGAAGCCGGCCTCGGTGAGTGCGGAGGTCGCGCGCGAGAACCAGTCCGGTGTGGTGTCCGGCATCGTGTCCTGGACGGCGCCCAGCAACGCCGAACTGCGGATCGACTGTGTCACCACCGTCGACGAGGACGCGCCCAGGACGCTCGCGGCCACCCAGGCCACCAACAGCACAGCCACCGTGTTGGCCGCGGCCCCGCCGATGCCGTCCGCCACCCGCAGCGGTCCCCGGTCGAGCTCGCGGCGCAGCTTGAGCGCCAGCCTGCCCGCCATCTCGTGGCCCACCACCGCCGGCACCAGCACCGTCAGCACGGCCGTCACCGTCGCCGCCGGGGTCCCGGCCGAGACCAGGTCCATGATCCACGGCAGCACCCACACACCGATCACGGCACCGCCCACGAATCCCGCCAGGGACACACAGCCGGCGACCAGGCCGCGGCGGTAGCCGGACGCCGCGTAGACCAGGATCACCAGCATCAGCAGGAGGTCGAGCACGTCCACGGAGCCGCCTTTCTCTCGGGCCCCTTAGTACGCGTGGGGCGGGCCCAGTGATCAGGCACGCGCGCGGGGCGCCGGGGAAAGGGTCACACACGCGTGGACCTGTAAAAACGACTCGGACCGGACCAATGGTTCCACCGGGTGGCACAGCACACATCGCGGACGGCGAAGATCGGGGCCAGGGTGTCCTCATGCGTGTCTTCCGGAAGACGCGGGGGGCACGGGCGCGAGGCGCGGGGCGACCGCGGCCCGCGGTGCTCCGCCGGCTCCGGGCGGGCGGGCTCGGCGCGCCGTGGACGCGCTGGTCCCGCGGCGGCCCGCGACGCCCACGGCGCGGGCGGTTCCTGCCGTGGAGTGCCCGCGCGCCGCACGCACCCGGCTTCCCGGACCGCCTGCCGCGGACCGTGCGCGTGCTGCTGGGCTGTGTGCCCGGCCTCGCCGCCGTCCTCGCGCTGGTGATGTGCGCGGCCACGGTGGACCGCACGCAGACCGAGCCCGCCCGGCCGTCCGCCGCCCGGCCCGCGGCGGCCCACCCCGGCCCCAGGCCGCCGATCGTGCCGCGCTCGAAGTGGCTGGACGCCGCGAGCACGCACGCGCAGCCGGCGCCGCGCTACGACGACCGGGTCGTCGCGGTCTTCGTCCACCACACCGATTCGCCGAACGGCTACGACTGCGCCGACGCGCCCCGCATCATCCGCGACCTCTACGCGGGCCAGACGGGCGCCAAGGACTGGGACGACATCGGCTACAACTTCCTCGTCGACCGCTGCGGCACCATCTACGAGGGCCGCGCGGGCGGCATCGACCGGCCCGTCACCGGGGCGCACACACAGGGCTTCAACCACCGCACCGCCGGGGTCGCGGCCATCGGCACCTTCACGTCCGGGACGCCGGTGCCGCGCGCGATGACGGACGCCATCGCCCGCCTCGTCGCCTGGAAGCTCGGGATCTCCGACACCGACCCGCGCGCCACCGTGCGGCTGCGCTCCAGCAACAGTCTGAGCCGGTTCGCCGCGGGCACCTCCGCCGCGCTGCCCACCGTCGCCGGCCACAACGCCGCGTTCATGACCACCTGCCCCGGGGCGGCGCTGACGGGCCGGCTCCCCGCGATCAGGGACGAGGCCGCCCGCCTCCAGGGCCGCTGAGGCCCGCCGCGCGCCACGCGGGCGGCGCGGCCCGCACAGCCACAGCCGCATCGCAGGCGGCTCACAGATTCCGCAGAGCCGGCCCTCCTACCGTCGTCGTAGGCACTGACCGGAGGTGGGGATCATGACGAACGGCGGGACGAGGACCACGCGCGGGGTGGCCGGCTGGGCCAGGACGGCGCGCAGTCCGTGGACGGTGGTCTGCGCGGTGGCGACGGTCGTCCTGGGGCCTGCGGCGGTCACCGCGTCCGCCCTGGACCAGGCGAACGCGGCACCGCTGCACCATGCCGTACGGGCCGAGCAGCGCCGGGCCTACCTTCCCCCGGAGACCGGACATCGACGCGCGGTGGCATAAGGGGAGGCGGAGACGCCCGGTGGCATGAGGAGAGGCGGACGCCCGGTGGCGGACAGGCCGCTGGACGGCCGTGACGGTGACACCGGGACGGCGGGCCGGCCGGCTGAGGCCGCGTCAGTCCCTGAAGCGGTCCCACAGCTTGGGGTAGCGCTCCGCGATGACCGCCTCGTTCTCGAAGTCGAGCGGCGTGCCCTCGGGTTCCGCGGCGGCGGGCGGGATGCCGAGGTCGGGCGCGACGGCGCCGGTGAGCTGCTCGTAGGCCTCGTCGGCCGAGTAGCCCAGCTCCTCGCCGTCGCCGTCGATCTCCTCGTCGAAGTCGTCCAGGAGGTCGGCGAGGGAGTCCGGGTCGTGCACCGCGCCCTCGAAGACCTCCCGGCCCTGGCCGATCAGCCAGCACCGGAAGAAGTCGAAGGCGTCGTCGCTGGCGCCGTCGAGCAGCACCCAGGCGGCACCCCACAGGTCCCAGCGGTACGCGCGGTTGTAGCGGGACTCGAAGTGCCGGGCGAAGTCCAGGACCAGATCGGGGTCCAACTGCACGAGCCGCTCGACGAGCAGGTCGGCCTGCTCCTCGGGGTCGCCCTCGGCGGCCGCACGGGTGGTGTCCACCAGCTCCCAGAACTCCGTCTCGTCCATCACGGGTCCAGCATCGGGCCTGGACGGGAGGGACGCACGTGGAGTGGAGCAGATTGTTATGCGTGCACATGCCGAAGGTAAAACCGCCGGGTTCATACGCATTTCAAGCGCATTTCAGGGGTGCTCCGCGGCGGGGGAGGGCCCGTCGGGGTCGACTCGCCCGTAGAGAGCGGCGAGCCGGGCCGCGTCCTTCGCGAAGCGGTCCCGCAGCGTCGCCGGCGAGAGCACCTCCACGTCCGGCCCGAGCCCCATGAGCTGCGTGCGGGCGACCTCCTCGGACTCGACGGGAAGCGTGACGGTCAGCCGGCCCTCTTCGTCGGGGGCGCCGCACTCCTCCAGGGCCTCCTTCGCCGAGGGGAGTCCGACGGCGTACGGCAGTCGTCGTACGCCGTCCGGGGACAGCCGCACGACGACCTCGGACCGCAGGATGGACCGGGCGAACTGCTCGGCCCGCTCGTCCCAGAACGCGCGCAGATCGAAGTCGTCCTCCCGCCGGAACCGCTCGTCGGCGGCGTCGACGCTGCTGAACCGGTCGATGCGGTACACCCGGAACGATCCCGCGTCGGGCACCCGCGCGCACACGTACCAGACACCCGCCTTGAGGACGAGACCGTACGGCTCCAGGGCGCGCCGCACCTCCTCCTCGCCGCGCCGGTACCGCGCCACGACGAGCCGGTCGTCCCAGACCGCCTCAGCCACCGCGGGCAGCAGCTCGGGCGTCTCGGGCTCGCTGAACCAGGCCGGCGCGTCCAGATGGAACCGCTGCGCCGCCGTGCGCGAGGCGTCCCGCAGGGACGGCAGCAGCGCCGCGGACACCTTCAGCCGGGCCGCCGACGCCGTGTCCTCCAGGCCCATCTCGCGCAGCGCCCCCGGCACCCCGCTCAGGAACAGTGCCTCCGCCTCGCTCCGCGCGAGTCCCGTCAGCCGTGTGCGGTAACCGCCGACCAGGCGGTAGCCCCCGGCGCGCCCGCGGTCCGCGTACACCGGGACGCCCGCCTCCGACAGCGCCTGCGCGTCGCGGGTGACCGTCCGCTCGGACACCTCCAGCTCCCGCGCCAGCTCGGCGGCGGTCATCGACGCCCGCGACTGGAGCAGCAGCACCATCCTGATCAGCCGGGCAGCGCGCATGGGTCCATGATGCCGGGCACCACTGACAACGGATCGGCGGGACGGGGGCCGGGAAACGCGCGGGGGCACGGCGACCGCCGTGCCCCCGCACCGGATCGCCGTGCCCCGCACCGGGTCACCCCGGGACTCTTCGGGTGCTACAGGCCGTAGCGCTCCCGGGCCTCCTTCACGGCCGACGCCTTGACCTCGCCGCGCCGCGCGAGCTGGGCGAGCGCCGCGACGACGATCGACTGGGCGTCCACCCCGAAGTGGCGGCGGGCCGCCTCACGGGTGTCGGACAGACCGAAGCCGTCGGCACCGAGCGAGGAGTAGTCCTGCTCGACCCACTGCGCGATCTGGTCCGGGACCTGGCGCATGTAGTCGGAGACCGCGAGGACCGGGCCCTCGGCACCCTGGAGCGCCTGGCGCACGAAGGGCACCCGCTCCTCGCCGCGCAGCAGCGCCGCGTCGGCCTCCAGCGCGTCGCGCCGCAGCTCGGTCCAGGAGGTCGCGGACCACACGTCGGCGGCCACGCCCCACTCCTCGGCGAGCAGCTTCTGGGCGTCGAGCGTCCAGTGGATCGCCGTGCCGGAGCCCAGCAGCTGGATGCGCGGGGCGTTCGCGACGGGGGACAGGCCCGCCGACTCGGCCGTGTTGAAGCGGTACAGGCCCTTGACGATGCCCTCGTCGATGCCGAGGCCGGCCGGCTTGGCCGGCTGCGGGATCGGCTCGTTGTAGACCGTCAGGTAGTAGAAGACGTTCGGGTCCTCGCCCGGGGCGGCCTCGCCGTACATCCGGCGCAGACCGTCCTTGACGATCGTCGCGACCTCGTAGGCGAACGCCGGGTCGTACGTCAGCGCGGCGGGGTTGGTGGCCGCGATGACGGGGGAGTGACCATCGGCGTGCTGGAGGCCCTCGCCCGTCAGCGTCGTCCGGCCGGCCGTGGCGCCGACCAGGAAGCCGCGGCCGAGCTGGTCGCCGAGCTGCCACATCTGGTCGGCCGTGCGCTGCCAGCCGAACATCGAGTAGAAGATGTAGAAGGGGATCATCGCCTCGCCGTGCGTGGCGTACGCGGTGGACGCGGCGATGAAGTCCGCCATGGAGCCGGCCTCGGTGATCCCCTCGTTGAGGATCTGGCCGTCCTTGGCCTCCTTGTAGTACATCAGCTGGTCGCGGTCGACCGGCTCGTACGTCTGGCCCTTGGGCGAGTAGATGCCGAGGGACGGGAAGAGGCTCTCCATGCCGAAGGTGCGCGCCTCGTCCGGGACGATCGGCACCCAGCGCCTGCCGGTCTCCTTGTCGCGGACCAGGTCCTTGACCAGGCGGACGAACGCCATCGTCGTCGCCACGTTCTGCGAGCCGGAGCCCTTGTCGAAGGACGCGAACGTCTTGTCGGCGGGGGCGGGCAGCGGGGCCAGCGGGTGCGTGCGGCGGGCCGGGGCCGGGCCGCCGAGGGCCGCGCGGCGCTCCTGGAGGTAACGGACCTCGGGGGCGTCGGCGCCGGGGTGGCCGTAGGGAACCTGGCCGTCGACGAACCGGCTGTCGGGGATGGGCAGTTCGAGCAGGTCACGCATCTGCTTGAACTCGTCCGTCGTCAGCTTCTTCATCTGGTGGTTGGCGTTCTTGGACGCGAAGCCGTTGCCGAGCGTGAAGCCCTTGACCGTCTGGGCGAGGATCACGGTCGGCGCGCCCTTGTGGGCCAGGGCCGCCTTGTAGGCCGCGTACACCTTGCGCGACTCGTGACCACCGCGGGAGAGGTGGAAGCACTCCAGGATCTTGTCGTCGCCGATCAGCTTCGCCATCTCGACGAGCGCCGGGTCGGCGCCGAAGAAGTCCTGGCGGATGTAGGCGGCGTCGCGGGTCTGGTACGTCTGCACCTGCGCGTCGGGTACCTCGCGCAGCCGGCGTACGAGCGCGCCGGTGGTGTCGAGCCGGAACAGCTCGTCCCAGGCCGAGCCCCACAGCGACTTGACCACGTTCCAGCCGGCGCCGCGGAACTGGGCCTCCAGCTCCTGCACGATCTTGAAGTTGGCGCGGACCGGGCCGTCGAGGCGCTGGAGGTTGCAGTTGATGACGAAGGTGAGGTTGTCGAGGCCTTCGCGCGAGGCCAGCGCGAGTGCCGCCGTCGACTCGGGCTCGTCCATCTCGCCGTCGC
Organism: Streptomyces siamensis; assembly: GCF_039543605.1. NCBI lineage: Bacteria > Bacillati > Actinomycetota > Actinomycetes > Kitasatosporales > Streptomycetaceae > Streptomyces > Streptomyces siamensis. The sequence continues at coordinate 1,159,209 of NZ_BAABKB010000002.1, forward strand.
CGAGGAACGCCCACACGTGGGACTGCGAGACGTCCTTGATGCCGCGGCTGGTGAGGTAGCGGTTGAAGCGCGCCTGGTAGATGGCCGACAGCGGGCCGAGGCCCATGGAGACCGTCGGGAACTCCCACAGCCAGGGCAGGCGGCGCGGGTGCGGGTACGACGGCAGACCGTTGCCCCCGGCCTCCTGGCGGAAGTTGTCGAGGTGCTGCTCGGTCAGCCGGCCGTCGAGGAAGGCGCGGGCGTAGATGCCGGGGGAGGCGTGGCCCTGGATGTAGAGCTGGTCGCCGGACCCGTCGGCCTCCTTGCCCTTGAAGAAGTGGTTGAAGCCAGTCTCGTAGAGCCAGGCGGCGGAGGCGAAGGTGGCGATGTGGCCGCCGACGCCGTGCTTGCTGCCGCGGGACACCATCGCGGCCGCGTTCCAGCGGTTCCACGCGGTGATCCGGCGCTCCATCTCCTCGTCGCCGTCCACGACGGGCTCGGCGGCGGTGGGGATGGTGTTGACGTAGTCGGTCTCGAGCAGCTTGGGCAGCGCCAGACCGTTGCCCTCGGCACGCTCCAGGGTGCGCCGCATCAGGTACGCGGCACGGTGCGGCCCGGCTGCCTTGGCGACGGCGTCCAGGGAGGCCTGCCATTCGGCGGTCTCCTCCGGGTCGCGGTCGGGGAGCTGGTCGAGCTCGCTGGGCTGGATCGCGGTGGGGTCGGTCATTGCGCCGCCTTCCGGATGCGGAGGGGGGTTCCCTCGTCGGTAAGGGGTTTTCGGGGGTGCCCTTGGTCTTTGGCAGGACAGGGCGGCGGGCTCTTGTAGGAGCCCGACGTGACTCTAACTCCCTGATCGATGATCGATCAAAGGGTTGAAGGGGAAAACCGCTTCAGACCGGGAAAGTCGGCACGGGGTGCCTTCGCGCCAGGCACGCGGTGCCTTGAAATCGAAGGTTTTCGCAGGTGGAACGACGTCTGAGCACGCGAGCGCTCCGCTGTTCAGGGCCTCGGCGCGCAGCCCAGCACATGCGCCTTCACGAGGTCGGCGATCAGCGGGTCACGGCGCCGGAAGGCGTCCACGAGAGCCTCGTGCTCCTCCGCGTACGACTGCTGGACCGTCCCGAGCCAGCGGATGGACAGGGCCGTGAAGACCTCGATGCCCAGGCCCTCCCAGGTGTGCAGAAGGACGGAGTTGCCCGCGGCGCGCACCAGTTCACGGTGGAAGGCCACCGTGTGACGGACCTGTCCGGCGCTGTCCGACAGCCGGTCGGCCTCGTACAGCGCCGTGACGTGCGGCTCCAGCGCCGAGCAGTCCTCGGCGAGCCGCTCGGCCGCCAGCTCCGCCGCGATGGCCTCCAGACCCGCCCGCACCGGGTAGCTCTCCTCCAGGTCGGCGGCGGTCAGGTTCCGCACCCGGACGCCCTTGTTCGGCGCCGACTCGATCAGCCGCAGCGACTCCAGCTCCCGCAGCGCCTCCCGCACCGGCGTCTGGCTGACCTCCAGCTCCGTCGCGATCCGCCGCTCCACGATCCGCTCGCCCGGCTTCCAGCGCCCGCTCACGATCCCCTCCACGATGTGCTCGCGGATCTGTTCGCGCAGCGAGTGGACGACGGGCGCGGTCATGAGGGCTCCTTCGGAGGCTCTGAATTCAATATTGCGGCCCGAGGGGCCTCGTTGGAGGGGCGGTGGCGGTGCGGTGGGCGGGCTCCGGTGCCGTTCGACGTTTAGACAATAAGGCCGCACCGCTGCCGGTGAGGGGCGCTCGGGGGCGCTTTCGTGCAGGTGAGACGAGACTTACACGCTGTCAGAGCGTCCACGCCTGTAAAGACCCGTACCGGCTGGTGCCCGGACCCGTCACGTCCGTGTCACCCGGAGAACCCACGAGGCCCCGTCCGCAGTGGCGAGGGGCAGAGGGGTCGCCGCCGTCGGCACCCCCGCCAGGTCAGGGGGACGTCATGAAGGGTCGGGTACGCGCACTTCGCTGGGCGGTCGTGGCAGCGGCGGCAGCGGCGCTCGTGGGCACGGCGACCGGCTGCCGGCCGATGGACACGGGCGCCGCCGCCCCGTCCGGCGGTACCCGCACACCGGGCTCCCCGCCCGCCGCGGGGGCCGCCGGACAGCCCGCGGGACCCGGCGGAGCCTGCGTGTTCGTCAAGCCCGACGGCGCGCAGAAGTTCGGTCACACCGGCTGGGGCTTCCGCGTCACCGGGACCGACCGCTGGGAGTACGGCGCGGTCGAGAACCCGAGCAACGCCCTTTACACCCCGCCCGGCGGCGACATCGGGGCCTGGCACGCGCAGGGCTCCTACGCCCGGATGCTCAGCGACATGTCCCGCGACGCCCACTACCCCGGTACGTCCTCGCACCCCTACAGCCGGTACCGCTGCACCGCCTCGCCGGCCGCTGACGTCGCCGCGGCGCGCGCGATGATCCGCACGGTGGAGGGCCGCGGCTTCCTCGTCGGCGTCGACCCCGCCACGGGGGAGCTCGGCTCACGGGACTGCCTGGACGCCACGTACGACGTGCTGAAGGCCTACCGGGCGCGGCATTTGACGCCCGCCTACCGGACGGAGATCCCCAACGTGTGGGTGGAGACGCTGGTGCTGTGGACCGACGAGGAACTGACGCCCCGCTAGGCCACCGCTAGGCCCTGTCCCGTCCGACTCCGCAAACACGCCGCCCCCGCCCGGAGTCCCGGACGGGGGCGGCGCGCTGGCGCGGGTGAGGACTACAGGCCGAGCTCGACCTCGAACTCGCCCGCCTCCAGGATCGCCTTGACCGCGGTCAGGTAACGGGCCGCGTCGGCGCCGTCCACCAGACGGTGGTCGTAGGACAGGGTCAGGTACGTCATGTCGCGGACGCCGATGACCGTGCCCTCCTCCGTCTCGATGACGGCCGGACGCTTGACCGTGGCACCGATGCCCAGGATCGCGACCTGGTTCGGCGGCACGATGATCGTGTCGAACAGCGCGCCGCGCGAGCCGGTGTTGGAGATGGTGAACGTCGCGCCGGACAGCTCGTCCGGGGTGATCTTGTTGGCGCGGACCTTGCCCGCCAGGTCCGCCGTGGCCTTGGCGATGCCGGCGATGTTCAGGTCGCCCGCACCCTTGATGACCGGGGTCATCAGGCCCTTCTCGGAGTCCACCGCGATACCGATGTTCTCGGAGTCGAAGTAGCTGATCGTGCCCTCGGCCTCGTTGATCCGGGCGTTGATGACCGGGTGGGCCTTCAGCGCCTGGGCCGCCGCCTTCACGAAGAACGGCATCGGGGAGAGCTTGACGCCCTCGCGGGCCGCGAAGGAGTCCTTCGCCTGCGCGCGGAGCTTCATCAGGCGGGTGATGTCGACCTCGACGACCGAGGACAGCTGGGCCTGCTCGTGCAGGGCCTTCACCATGTTGTCGCCGATGACCTTGCGGATGCGAGGCATCTTGACGGTCTGGCCGCGCAGCGGCGAGACCTCCAGGGCCGGAGCCTTCTTGGCGGCCGGCGCCGCGGCGGCGGGAGCCGGAGCGGCAGCGGCGGCCTTCGCGGCCTCAGCGGCGGCGATGACGTCCTGCTTGCGGATACGACCGCCGACGCCGGTGCCCTTGACGGAGGCCAGGTCGACGCCGTTCTCGGCGGCGAGCTTGCGCACCAGCGGGGTCACGTACGCACCCTCGTCGGTGGCCTGGGCGGCCGGAGCCGGGGTGACCGGGGCGGGTGCGGCGACCGGCGCGGGAGCCGGAGCGGCGGGCGCGGCCGGAGCCGGGGCCGCGGGCTGGACCGGAGCCGGGGCGGCGGCGGCCGGGGCCGGAGCAGCGGGAGCCGGAGCCGGAGCGGCGGGGGCGGGCGCCGGGGCGGCCGGAGCCGCGGGCGCGGCGGCGGCGGGAGCGGCACCGGGCGCACCGATGACGGCGAGCTTGGCGCCGACCTCGGCGGTCTCGTCCTCGCCGACCACGATCTCCAGCAGGACGCCGGCGACCGGCGCGGGGATCTCGGTGTCGACCTTGTCGGTGGAGACCTCGAGCAGCGGCTCGTCCTCCGCGACCTCCTCGCCGACCTGCTTCAGCCAGCGGGTGACGGTGCCCTCGGTGACCGACTCGCCCAGCGCGGGCAGCACGACGTCGGTGCCGGAAGCGCTGCCGGCCGGGGCAGCGGCAGGGGCGGGGGCGGCGGGCGCCGGAGCCGCGGGGGCCTCGGCGACCGGAGCCGGGGCGGCGGCCGCCTCGGCGGCGGCCGGGGCGGGGGCGGCGGCGGGCGCGCCCGTGCCGTCGTCGATGACGGCCAGCTCGGCGCCGACCTCGACCGTCTCGTCCTCGGCGACCTTGATGGACGCCAGCACACCGGCGGCGGGGGAGGGGATCTCGGTGTCGACCTTGTCGGTCGACACCTCCAGCAGCGGCTCGTCGGCCTCGACGCGCTCGCCCTCGGCCTTCAGCCAGCGGGTGACAGTGCCCTCGGTGACGCTCTCACCGAGCGCCGGAAGGGTTACGGAAACCGCCATGGTTTCTGTTGCTCCTTACGATGGGATCTCCCCGGTCCGAGCGGAGTCGAGTGCCCGGGGAGGGTGCGGAAGTCTGTGGTCGTCGCGCCCAGGTGCGACGCGGTGACTGAGATCGGCGCGAGCCGGATCAGTCGTGCGAGTGCAGGGGCTTGCCCGCGAGGGCCAGGTGGGCCTCGCCCATTGCCTCGTTCTGCGTCGGGTGGGCGTGGATGAGCTGCGCCACCTCGGCGGGCAGCGCCTCCCAGTTGTAGATCAGCTGGGCTTCGCCGACCTGCTCGCCCATACGGTCGCCGACCATGTGGACGCCGACCACGGCACCGTCCTTCACCTGGACGAGCTTGATCTCGCCCGCGGTGTTCAGGATCTTGCTCTTGCCGTTGCCCGCGAGGTTGTACTTCAGGGCGACGACCTTGTCCGCACCGTAGATCTCCTTGGCCTTGGCCTCGGTGATACCGACGGAGGCGACCTCCGGGTGGCAGTACGTCACCCGCGGCACGCCGTCGTAGTCGATCGGAACGGTCTTCAGACCGGCCAGACGCTCCGCCACCAGGATGCCCTCGGCGAAGCCGACGTGCGCGAGCTGGAGCGTGGGGACCAGGTCACCGACGGCGGAGATCGTCGGGACGTTCGTCCGCATGTACTCGTCGACCAGGACGTAGCCGCGGTCCATCGCGACGCCCTGCTCCTCGTAGCCGAGACCGGCCGAGACCGGGCCGCGGCCGACGGCGACGAGCAGGACCTCGGCCTCGAACTCCTTGCCGTCGGCGAGGGTGACCTTGACACCGTTCTGGGTGTACTCGGCCTTCGAGAAGAAGGTGCCCAGGTTGAACTTGATGCCGCGCTTGCGGAACGCGCGCTCAAGAAGCTTGGAGGAGTTCTCGTCCTCGACCGGGACGAGGTGCTTGAGGCCCTCGATGACCGTCACGTCGGTGCCGAAGGACTTCCACGCCGAGGCGAACTCGACGCCGATGACGCCGCCGCCGAGCACGATCGCGGACTGCGGGACGCGGTCCAGGACCAGCGCGTGGTCGGAGGAGATGATGCGGTTGCCGTCGATCTCCAGGCCGGGCAGCGACTTCGGCACGGAGCCGGTCGCCAGCAGCACGTGGCGGCCCTGGATGCGCTGGCCGTTCACGTCGACCGACGTCGGGGAGGACAGCCGGCCCTCACCCTCGATGTAGGTGACCTTGCGGGAGGCGATCAGCCCCTGAAGGCCCTTGTACAGGCCGGAGATCACGCCGTCCTTGTACTTGTGGACGGCCGCCACGTCGATGCCCTCGAAGGTGGCCTTGACGCCGAACTGCTCGCTCTCGCGGGCCTGGTCGGCGACCTCGCCGGCGTGCAGCAGGGCCTTGGTGGGGATGCACCCACGGTGCAGGCAGGTACCGCCGACCTTGTCCTTCTCGATCAGGGCGACGTCCAGGCCCAGCTGCGCTCCGCGCAGCGCCGCGGCGTAACCGCCGCTACCGCCGCCGAGGATCACTAGGTCGAAAACGGTGCTGGCGTCGTTCGCCACGTCACGTCCTCCATGCATGTGCGCCGTACGCCGGGCACCTTTGTCCCTTGCGGGTGGTTGACCGGTCGGTCGGCTGGTGTCCGGCCGCTCTTTCTTCGGCCCTGTGGTGGGGGCCCTGTCCTGCCGAGAACCCATCTTTGCACTTGTCGAGGGCGAGCGAGACGCCGGGCCGGTCTCTCGGACGTCTGATCCATCACGTCGACGGGGTCCGGGTGCACCAGAACCTGCGGATTTCGTCGAGGGCGAAACCCTCGTGCGGCCGAACGGACGGCCCCGGGGCGGCGACGCCCCGGGGCCGTGCACGGGCAGGGGCCTCAGCCCAGGTCGCCCGCCGCCGTCAGCTCGGCGAGCCGGACCAGGGTGCGGACCGCGGAACCGGTGCCGCCCTTGGGGGTGTAGCCGAACGGGCCCGCCTCGTTGAACGCCGGGCCGGCGATGTCGAGGTGCGCCCAGGTGATGCCCTCGCCGATGAACTCGCGCAGGAACAGACCGGCGACCAGGCCACCGCCCATGCGCTCGCCCATGTTGGCGATGTCGGCGGTCGGGGAGTCCATGCCCTTGCGCAGGTGCTCGGGCAGCGGCATCGGCCAGGACTCCTCGCCGACCTCCTCGGCGGCCTCGACGATCGAGCCGCGGAACGCGTCGTCGTTGGCCATCACGCCGAAGGTGCGGCTGCCCAGGGCCAGCACCATCGCGCCGGTCAGGGTCGCCACGTCGACGATCGCGTCCGGCTTGTCCTCCGACGCCTTCCACAGCGCGTCGGCGAGGACCAGCCGGCCCTCGGCGTCCGTGTTGAGGACCTCGACGGTCTTGCCGCTGTACATGCGCAGCACGTCACCCGGGCGGGTGGCGGAACCGGAGGGCATGTTCTCGGCCAGCGCGAGCCAGCCCGTGACGTTGACCTCCAGGCCCAGACGCGCGGCGGCGACCACGGCGGCGAAGACCGCCGCGGCACCGCTCATGTCGCACTTCATCGTCTCGTTGTGGCCGGCCGGCTTGAGGGAGATGCCGCCCGAGTCGTAGGTGATGCCCTTGCCGACGAAGGCCAGGGACTTCTTCGCCTTGGGGGAGGTGTACGACAGCTTCACCAGGCGGGGAGCGGCGGCCGAGCCCGCGCCGACGCCGAGGATGCCGCCGTAGCCGCCCTTCGCCAGAGCCTTCTCGTCGAGCACCTGCACCTTGATGCCGTGCTCCTTGCCGGCCGCGGTGGCGACCGCGGCGAAGGCCTCCGGAGTGAGGTCGTTCGGCGGGGTGTTGATGAGGTCGCGGGCGCGGTTGAGCTCCTCGGTGACGGCGGTGGCGCGCGCGACGGCCGCCTTGTACGCCGCGTCGCGGGGCTTGCCGCCGAGCAGGGCGACCTCGGCCAGCGGGGCCTTGCCGTTCTTGGCGGCGCTGCCGCCCCGGCCCGTCTCCTTGTACGCGTCGAAGGCGTAGGCGCCCAGGCGGGCACCCTCGGCGACGGCACCCGCGTCGGCGGCGTCCGCGACCGGCAGGGCGAACGCGGCCTTCTTGGCCCCGGCGAGGGCGCGGGCGGCGACACCGGCGGCGCGGCGCAGCGCCTCGGCGGAGAACGACTCGTCCTTCTCCGGGACCGCTCCCAGGCCCACGGCCACTACGACGGGGGCCTTGAAACCGGAGGGTGCGGGCAGCTTGGTCACCTCGCCCTCGGCACCGGTGGCGCCGAGGGTCTCCAGGATCGCGGCGAGCCCGCCGTCGTACGCCTTGTCCACGGCCTCGGCGCCCGGTGCGACGACCGGGCCCTTGGGGCCCTTCGCGACACCGACGACGATCGCGTCGGCCCGCAGACCGGACGCTGCGGCGGTGCTGAGAGTGAGAGCAGTCACGGTGGTGAAATCTCGCTTCCGTTGAAGTTGCTGTGGCCGAGTGGGGTTGGGTCGACCGGGCCCGACGGCTGACCCTAGAACCGGCCTGAGGGGCGGTCCTTGCCGGGGCCCTCGAAGGGACGGGCAAGTTCCCGGGACGAGCCTACGCTCGGGGCCGGGTTTCGCTCATTCCTGCGGACGTTCACCGTCTGGTGGCGCAGCGGCCGGTTCTCGTCCCTCACTCCCGGTGTCCTGAGACACACTCATCGTGTTCTCGTGAGCGCAATGCTCACGTCTTCGCATCATTTCCACGGATTCTCCTCGGTCTCGACCAAACGGCCGAAAGAGGATCTTTCGAGGGGGAGGGACAACACATGGCGCAGAGTGCGCACCGAAGGAGAAACGCGGCCGCCGTCGTGGCGGCCACCGGACTGCTCGCGCTGGGACTGGGGGCTCCCGGCGCCGCCGCGGCCACCACACCGCGCATCGACCTCAAGGTCCTGGTCGTCGACAACGGCGGCGGCCAGGTCGGAGCCATCGCGGCCGAGCTGAAGAACACCGGCATCCCGTACACCACGGTCGACCTGGCCGACACGGGCCGCCCGACCATCGACGCGGCCTTCCTGAGCGACACCGTGAACGGGACGCCGCGGGCCAAGTACCAGGCCGTCGTCCTGCCGAACGAGGCGCCGTTCGGCCCGGGCTCCGCCGAGCAGACGGCCCTGGAGGCCTACGAGAAGACGTACGGGATCCCTCAGGTCGACGCCTACACCTGGGCGCACCCCGAGGTCGGGCTCGACTACACCGACCAGAACGGCGGCTGGTCCGGCGTGCTCGACGGCGTGCGGACCCAGGTCACCACCGCCGGCCGGTCGGGCCCCTTCGGCTACCTCGACGGACCGCTGACCTTCGAGGACAACGACCCGGCGGTGCAGGAGAGTTACGGCTACGCCGCCCATCCGCGGGAGGGCTTCACCAGCTATCTGGACGCGCCCGGCGGCGGCAGCATGCTCGGCGAGTACGCGCACGACGGGCGCCGCGAGCTCGTGGTGACCTTCGCGTACAACCAGTACCAGCAGCAGTTCAAGGTCCTCGCCCGCGGCATCGTCGAATGGCTCACCCAGGGCGTGCACCTCGGGCAGAGCCGCAACTACTTCTCCGTCCACGTCGACGACGTCTTCGCGCCCGACGCCCGCTGGGACACCGGGCGGAACTGCACCCCCGGCGACATCGACTGCGTGGGCGGCGGCGAGGAGACCGCGCCGATCCGGATGACCGCGGACGACGCCGCCTACGCCGCCCAGTGGCAGCAGAGCAGCGGCTTCACGCTCGACATGGTGTTCAACGCGGGCTCCGGCGAGGAGTGGAAGACCGAGAACGGCGGGACCGACCCGCTCGCGGCGAAACTGCTCGCCGACAAGGCCAAGTACCGCTGGGTGAACCACACCTACACCCACAAGTTCCTCGGCTGCGTCCAGGACACCACGACCGTGCCGTGGACCTGCGCCAAGAACGCGAACGGCTCGATCCAGTACATGAGCCGCTCCGACATCTCGGCGGAGATCCGAAACAACTACAACTGGGCCGTCGGCAAGGGACTCCCCGTCGACCGCACCGAACTGGTCACCGGTGAGCACTCGGGCCTGAAGACGCTGCCCCAGCAGCCGGCCGACAACCCGAACCTCGCCGGCGCCCTCGCCGACAACGGCATCAAGTGGACCGGGTCCGACAACTCCCGCGAGCCCGCGCAGCGCGCGGTCGGCAGCGCGCTGACCGTGCCCCGCTACCCGATGAACGTGTACTACAACGTCGGCACGGCGGCCGAGATGGCCGACGAGTACAACTGGATCTACACGTCCAAGGCCGACGGCGGCAGCGGCATCTGCGAGAACAACGCCACGTCCACCTGTCTGCCGGCACCGCTCGACACCGCCACCGGCTACGCCTCGTACATCGTCCCGCAGGAGGCCCGCATCGCGCTCGGGCACGCCATCGGCAACGACCCGCGCCCGCACTACGTCCACCAGTCCAACCTGGCCGAGGGCCGGATCCTGTACCCGGTCCTGGACAAGGTCCTCGACGGCTACAAGGCGATCTACGCCGACAACTCCCCGCTGGAGAACCCCCGCCAGAGCGCCGTCGGCACCGAACTCCAGCGCCGGGCGGCCTGGCAGACCGCGGTCGCGAACGGCCGCGTCACCGCCTACCGGATCGGCACCACCGTCACCGTCACCGCTCCGTCCGGGACCCAGATCCCGGTGACGGCGCCCGAGGGGACCAAGAAGCAACTCCTCATCGGCACCACCGCGTTCGGGACGTCGTACGGGGGCAAGCGCTCGGCCTGGACCACGCCGGAGCTGCTGCAGTCCGCTCTCAAGCTCACCCTGCCCTCCGCCTAGGACGGCAGCTCACCCGCACGACGCGCACCCCGGCCGGAGCGGCCGGGGTGCGCTCCGAGCGGTGATCAGGGGGTCTGGGGGCGACAGTTCCCCCGGAACGAACAGGCACAGGGGGGAACACGCATGATGCGCAACGGCCGTCATGTCACCATGCTCACCGAAGGCACCTATCCACATGTCCACGGCGGTGTCAGCACGTGGTGCGACCAACTCGTCAAGGGCATGCCCGAGGTCGACTTCCACATCGTCTCGCTCACCGGCAGCGGCCGCGAACCCGTGACCTGGGAGCTGCCGCCCAACATCTACCGGCACACCTCCGTCCCGACCTGGGGCCCGCGGCCGGGGCGGGCGCGGGCGCCACGCGGCCGGTCCCGGCGCCGTTTCACCGAGGCCTACGAGCGTCTCCTGCTCGCCTTCCTCGACCCGGACACGTCCGAGGACTTCGGCGCGGCACTGTACGAACTGGCCGAACTCGCCCGCGCGGGAGGCCTGTCGGCGGCCCTGCGCACCGAGGACGCGCTGCGCTCGCTCATGTGGATCTGGACACTGCCGCACCTGCCGACGGCCGAGGCCCGGCCCACCGTCCACGACGCGCTGACCGCGACGGACCTGCTGGAACACGCGCTGCGCCCGCTCGGCGTCCGCATTCCCGAGGACTGTGTGGCACACGCCGTCAGCAGCGGTCTCGCCACCCTGCCCGCGCTGGCCGCGCACCACCTCGACGGGGTTCCGTTCCTGCTCACCGAGCACGGCATCTATCTGCGCGAGCGCTACCTCGGCCACCGCGGCGACGAACAGCGCTGGCCCGTCAAGGCGTTCATGCTCGCCTTCTACCGCGAGCTGAACTCGCTGGGCTACCGGGCCGCCGACCTGATCACCCCGTGCAACCAGTACAACCGGCGCTGGGAGGAGCGCGGCGGCGCCGACTCCGACCGGATCCGCACGGTCTACAACGGCGTCGACCCGCACGCCTTCCCGCACGCCGGACCCGAACCCGACGTCCCCACCCTCACCTGGTGCGGCCGGGTCGACCCCATCAAGGACCTGGAGACCCTGCTGCGGGCGTACGCCATGGTGCGCGCCGAGCTCCCCGAGACCCGGCTCAGACTGTTCGGCCCGGTGCCGCCCGGCGGGGAGGCCTACCGCACCCGCCTGGAGAAGCTGGCGGCCGAGCTCGGCGTGACGGACGGGCTGACCTTCGAGGGCCGCATCAGCGAGGTGTGGCGCGCGTACGCGGCGGGTCACGTCGTGATGCTCTCCTCCATCTCCGAGGGCTTCCCCTTCTCGATCATCGAGGCGATGTCCTGCGGCCGTACGACGGTGTCCACGGACGTCGGCGGAGTGCGCGAGGCGGTCGGCGACACCGGTCTCGTGGTCCCGCCGCGCGAACCCGAGAAGATGGCCGCGGCGGCCCTCACCCTGCTGTGCGACGACGAACGGCGCCGGGAGCTGGGCGAGTTGTCCCGCAGCCGGGTGATCGACCGGTTCACGCTGCGCCGCTCCGTGGACGCCTTCCGGACGATCTACCAGGAGCTCGCCGGGCAGCCCGAGGTGTACGAGCCCGCCGTCGAGACCGTCGTCGACTGGACCGTCGAACTGCGCGACCCCTGGTACCAGGCCGTCGCCACGGACGGGACCGGCTGGTGAGCGAATCGCTGCGGGTGCCGCCCGGCACCCACGAGGAGACCCTGTCCCAGGTGCCCCGGCAGCGCCGCTCGCCGAGCTGGGCGGGGCCCGACCCGGTCGAGGAACTCGCCGAACGGCTGGAGGAGTTCATCGCGTCCGCCGTGCACCCGGACGAGGTGGCCGCACTGCTCGAGTCCGACGGCATGTCGGACGGCCGGATCCGTGAGCACTACGGCGTGGAGAACTCCTTCGCCCTCGCCGAGCAGTTGTACGCTCGGGTCGACCGCCACTACCCGGAGCCGGCCGCTCCCGTCCGCGACCCGTGGGCTGTCGGCCTGCTCGGCTGTCTGCTGCGGGGCGTGGTGTTCGCCCTCCCGGCACTCGCGTACGTCCTCGGGGCGCCTCTTCTGGCCGGCCCGAAGGACGCGTTCGGGCTCCCCGCCGGGACTGTCCCGCTGCTCGCCGGCGCACTGTGCGGCTGGACGTGGAACCAGGGACTGGCCCACCGGGCGTACTCCTGGCTGGGCCTCGGCGACCGGTCCGCCGCCCGCCGCAGTCTCCTCCTCGGCGCGCCGGCGGGTGCGCTGCTCGGCGCCCTGGTCGCCGTGGCGGTGGCGGGTACCGCCCATCCGGCCGCGGCGGTCTTCGCCACCGGGCAGTCCTGCTATCTGGGCGCGGCCACCGTCCTGCTGGTGACGGGCCGCGAACGCGCCCTGCTGATCGCCCTGCTGCCGATGACGGCGGGCGCGCTCCTGGACCTGGCGCACCCGGTGCCGGGGCCTGTCGGAACCCTTCTGCTGCTGGGCTCCCTGGCCGCAGTGGTGGCCCTGGCGCTGCGCGAAGTCGCGCCCGCCGTCAAGGAGTCGGGCGGCGGCACATGGATGGCGGGCCTCGTCGCGCTGCTGCCCTCCGGCGCGTTCGGCGCGGCGCCGCGCCGAACGCGCACCGCGGCACCCGGGCTCGCCGGCTCCGTGCCGTACGCCCTGTTCGGCCTGGGCAGCGGGGTCCTCGTGCTGTACGCGGCGCTCGCGGACGTCCTGGCGGGCGGGCGCAGCGCGGTGGCGGCACCCGCCGCCGTGGCGCTCACCCTCAGCATGGGGCCCGCCGAATGGCTGCTGCACCGCTTCCGCAGCGGGAGCCTCGCGGGACTGCGCTCCAGCAGCACCCCGAGGGCGTTCCGGCGCAGCACGGCACGCACGGTCGCCGTGTGCCTCGCGGGCTACCTGGCCGTGCTGCTCGGCCTCGCCCTCGCCGTCTCCTCCGTGTGGCCGCACGGTCCGGGCCTCGGCGGGGTACGCCTGGTCGCACTGCTCCTGCTGGGGGTGGTCCTCTGGACGGGGCTGCTGCTCCAGTCGTTCGGCGCCGTCGTCGGTGCGGCGTCGGTCTGCTGCGCGGCGGCGCTCGCCCAGACGGCCGGGCTCGTCACGCACCCGGGCGACCCGCACTGGGTGGCGGCGGCCGTGTACGGCGCGGCGGCCGCGGCACAGGCCGGGCTCGTCTGCAGACTGCTGGGAAGGGCGACCGCACACCGATGAACACCCAGGGCACCCTGCTGGTGCCGTAGTACGAGCACCCCCGCGTCCGCCCCGCCGCGTGGGAGGCGCTTCTCGCCGCCGCACCCCGCCTGCACGGCGTCGTTCTGAACCCGGCCGGCGGCCCCGGCGAGCACCCCGACGGGGCCTTCGCCGAGATCGCCGGGCGACTGCGCGGGGCCGGCGTCCGGGTGCTCGGGTACGTCGACACGGCCTACGGCCGCAGACCGCGCGCCGAGGTCGTGCACGAACTGTCCCGGCACCGCGCCCGGTACCGGGCCGACGGCGCGTTCCTCGACCGGGCCGCCGCGTCCGACGCCGAGTTCGGCCACTACCGGCGGCTCGCCACGGACGCCCGGGAGCTGGGCTGCGGCACCCTCGTCCTCCATCACGGCACGGCTCCGCACCCCGCGTACGGCGGCATCGCCGACGTGCTCGTCACCTTCGAGGGCGGGTGGGACACCTATCGCGGTGGCCCGTTGCCGCCGTGGACGGGAACCGGCGCGCGGGTGTGCCACCTCGTCCACGGGGCGCCCGCGGGCACCGACGTGGCGGCGTGCGCCCGGGACAGGGGCGCCGCACTGCACTGCGCGGTCCCCGGGACCGGTGCCCACCCGTGGGGCACCCTGCCGTACGGCCTGGAGCCCGCCCCGTCGTCCGCCGACGGATGACCGGGGCCCCTTCCGGCCCTGCCGCTCAGTAGTAGGTGGGGGCGGGCGGCGGCGCGGGGACGGCGGCGGGCGTGCCGAGCCCCAGACCCGTGACCGCCGTCCCGGCCACGCGGTCGGCCAGGGACCGGCCGGCCGGCGCCAGCACGGGCAGCGCGTTGAGGAGGAAGACGACGACGGCGACGGCCCACACCAGCACCGAGAGCATGAACTCGCCCTCGACCAGCAGGACACAGGCCAGCGCGTACACGGCGACGTCGGCCGTCGTCGTCACGGCGGCCCGCAGCGCCGCCCGGCGCGCCCGGCTCGGCGCCACCTTGAGTCCGAGCAGCGCCTTGCCGAGCGTCCGTCCGGTCAGGGCGAGCGCCGCCCACTGATAGAGGAAGGTGGCGATCACCAGCAGTCCGAAGGCCTGTTCCACGTCCCGGACCACCTTGCGCCACAGGGACAGCCCGAAGCCCTCGGAGGCGTCGAGGACGTCGCCGCGCGAGGTGAGGATGTCCCAGCCGCCCCGCGTCGCCAGGTCCGGCACGTCCGTCACGAGTGCCGAGATCCGGTGGAAGGTGAGCACGGCCAGCGCGGACGCCGCCGCGAGCACCAGCGCGAAGTCGATGAACCAGGCCATGAAACGCCGAGTCTTCGGCACAGACGTCCCCCGATCACGATCCGTGTCTGTTCGGCGGCTCAGACTAGTGGGGGCGACGGGACGCAAGAGCCGTTCTCCGGGGTTCGTTCCACCGTGGTGACAGTGGTGACGGAACGGCGATCCGAGCAGTGCGGGAGGGACCGGCCGGGGTGCGGTGTCAGCCCAGCGACACGACGACGAGCGCGGTCGTCGCCGCCGTCTCGGCGAGGCCGCCGAACACGTCACCGGTGATGCCGCCGAAGCGGCGCGTGCAGTGCCGCAGCAGCAGTTCGGCCGTCGCGCAGGCGGCGGCCACCGCCACCGCGGCGCGCACCGGGTCGTACGTCCCCAGCAGCGTGCCCGCGCCCGCCGCCGCGGCGACGACCGCCGCCGTCACGAGCAGGGCGCCGCGCACCGGCACGGTGCCCGCGACCGCCGCTCCCAGACCCTCGGGACGGGCCGGCGGCACGCCCGTGCGGGCGGCCAGCGTGAGCGCGAGCCGGGCCGAAACCGCGGAGACGACCGCCGCGAGGACGCCCCGGGCCCACGAGGCGTCGTAGGCCTGGAAGAGCGCGGCCACCTGGGCGAGCAGCACGAACAGCAGGGTGATCACGCCGAAGGGGCCGATGTCCGACTGCTTCATGATCCGCAGCGCGTCCTCGGCGGGTTTGCCGCTGCCGAGCCCGTCCGCGGTGTCGGCGAGGCCGTCGAGGTGCAGGCCGCGGGTCAGCGCGGCCGGTACGGCGGCACTCGCCACGGCGGCGAGCAGCGGCCCCGCGCCCATGGCGAGCAGCGCCACGCCGAGCAGGGCGGCAGCCGCCCCGACCACCAGACCGGCCAGGGGCGCGCACAGCATTCCGCCCCGGGCGGCGGCACGGTCCCAGCGGGTCACCGTCACGGGGAGCACGGTGAGCGTGCCGAAGGCGAAGCGGAGGCCGTCGGAGAGCGAGGACTTGGGCGCGGTCGTGGACACCGGCGCAGAGTACCCGGGCGCTCCGCCGGCGAAGGAGGCGGCCGCGGACCTCGCGCACGGTCCCCGGGGCAGGCCCGGGATCCCGGCCGGAAAAGCACGCCGGCCGAGGCGGTCGTCGCGCACAAGTGCCGCCATACGCCAGTAAAGTGCGCATATGGGTCATTGGTTGTACCGGAACTTCGTCGAGCCGGGGAAGCTGCCCCTGCTGCTGGCGCTGACCTCGTTCGTCCTGACCTTCGTGATCACCCGTGTCATCGTCCGGCTCATCCGCGCCGGCAAGGGTCCCTTCCGCAACGTCCAGTCCGGGAACCTGCACATCCACCACGTGGTGCCGGGCGTCGTGCTGACGGTGATCGGCGGCTTCGGCGCGGTGGCCAGCAGCCGGTACGGGTTCGGCGCCTGCGCCTGCGCCGTGGTGTTCGGGATCGGCGCGGGCCTGGTGCTCGACGAGTTCGCACTGATCCTGCACCTCCACGACGTCTACTGGACCGAGGAGGGCCGCAAGAGCGTCGAGGTCGTGGTGGTCACGGCCGCCCTTGTCGGCCTCGTGCTCAGCGGGTTCTCGCCGTTCGGCGTCAACGACCTCACCGACCAGGAACTCCAGGACCGCGGCAGCGTCATCGCCACCGTCGCCGTGAACTTCCTCTTCGCCCTGCTCGCCCTCAGCAAGGGCAAGGCCCGCACCGCGATCTTCGGCGTGGTCGTCCCGTTCGTCGCCCTGGTCGGGGCGGTCCGGCTGGCCCGCCCCGGTTCACCGTGGGCCAAGCGCTTCTACCGCAGACGGCCGCACGCCCGTGCCAGATCGAGCCTGCGCGCCTACCACCACGACCGCCGCTGGCTCGGTCCGAGCCGCAGGCTTCAGGACTGGATCGGCGGCAAACCCGATCCCGACGCCGAACCCGCCCGTTCCCTGCCCGGCCGCCACTGACGCACCTCGCAGACCCCGCACACGACCAGCACCGCGACGATGGCCGCGAGGTGTTCCCTTCCGGCCAGGTTCTCCTTGAGCAGTACCTCGACCACCATCGCCCCGCTCACCACCGTCGCCGTCGCGTACGCCCGGTAGCGCCAGCCGAGGAACACGGCCAGGCCCACCACCGCCGCCGACGGCCCGGCGTCGACGACCCGGGCGTCCGCACCGGGCAGCCCCAGCGCACTCTGCGGACCCAGCGCGATGGCCACCCGCGCGTAGAGCGTCCCGGCCAGTGTGGCGAGGTACGCGACGGCCGGCGTGCGCCACCGGCCCAGACAGATCTCGGCGACCCCGAACACCAGCAGGATCTGTACGAGCGCACCCCACACCGGCAGGTCCAGCGCCGGGACGAAGAGGGACAGCGGGGTGCGCAGCAGGGCGAGCCACAGCGGGTCCTCGGCCCGCACGGCACCGACGTTCTGCACGAACCGGTAGCCCCAGGACCGGTTCTGGGCGAACTGGAAGGCCGCCGTCAGGCAGACCGCCGCCATCGTCAGCGGAGCCGCCCGCCACTGCCTCGCCGCGAGGGCCCGGCGCACGGTGTCGTACAGCGCCCCCCATTCCGCACGGGCCCAGCGGGCGGGCCGGCTCATCCGGCAGCCCCCGCGCCATCGCTCACATCGCCCCCCGCCGGTGCGACTCCAGGTGTTGGCGGTGGAGCCACTTCGGCAGCCCCGGCGCCTCCAGGAACCCCTCGGCACGCGCGGACGCGACACCGATGCGCAGCAGGTCCGCGCTCTTCTCGAAGAGCAGGAACCTCGGCTCCCAGATGGGCCGGTACTTCGCGTTGGCGCGGTACAGCGACTCGATCTGCCACCAGCGGGAGAAGAAGCTGAGCAGCGAGCGCCACAGCCGCAGCACCGGTCCCGCGCCCAGCCGTGCGCCGCGCTCGAAGACGGACCGGAACATGGCGAAGTTGAGCGAGACCTGAGTGATCCCGATCTCCCGGGCACGTCGCAGGAGTTCGATCACCATGAACTCCATCAGCCCGTTCTCGGACTCGCGGTCGCGTCGCATCAGATCGAGCGAGAGTCCGTACGGGCCCCACGGCACGAAGGACAGCACCGCCCGCAACTCGCCCTCGGCGTCCCTGCATTCGAGCATCACGCAGCGTCCGTCGTCCGGGTCGCCGAGCCGGCCGAGCGCCATGCTGAAACCGCGCTCGGTCGCCCCGTCCCGCCAGTCGTCGGCGCGCCGCAGGAGGTGGGCCATCTCGTCGGCGGGAACGTCCTCGTGGCGCCGGATGCGGACCTGGTAGCCGGCCCGCTTCACCCGGTTGTAGGCCTGCCGCACGGTCCGCATGGCGCGGCCTTCCAGGGTGAACTCGGCGGTCTCCACGATGGCTTCGTCGCCGAGCTCCAGCGCGTCGAGGCCGTGCCGCGAGTAGATCGTGCCGGCCTCCTCGCTCGCCCCCATCACCGCCGGGATCCAACCGTGCGCGCGGGCCTCGGCGAGCCAGGGCTCGATGGCACCGGGCCACGCCTCGGGATCGCCGAGCGGATCCCCCGAGGCCAGCGAGACGCCGCCCACCACGCGGTACGCCACCGCCGCCTTGCCGGTCGGCGACCACACCACGCTCTTCTCCCGGCGCAGCGCGAAGTAGCCCAGGGAGTCCCGGTCGCCGTTCCGGTCGAGCAGCGCGCGCAGCCGCTTCTCGTCGTCCTCGGTGATCGGGTCGACCGCGCGGCGCGAGCGGAAGGCCGCGTAGAGAACGGCGAGGAGCAGCAGCGTGCTGAGCACGTTGATGGTGACGTTGACCCAGTTGGGGATCGCGATGCCGGGGTAGTGGGAGTCGTCGGCGGCGACCGACACCAGGCGCAGCGTGCCGTAGCGCCAGCGGTCCAGGAACGTCGAACGGTACGCGTCGTGCGCCTGGTTGGTGACCGTGACCAGCAGCGTGGCCAGCAGCGACGCCGCCAGCAGCCCGCCCACCGCGACGGCCGCGGCCAGCTTGGGGTTCGACCGGTCGCCCTTGGCGTAGAACTCCCGGCGGCCGACGACGAGCGAGCCCACGAAGGCCGCGGTCAGGGTGAGCGAGACCCAGTTCTGCGCGTACCGGCGGATCTCCGGGAACGCCATCGCGACGGCGAACAGCAGCAGGAATAGGCCGCCGAGCACGAGGTTGAGGATCCACGCGGCCCGCTTGCGCCGGCGCATCGTGATGGCCAGGAACATCGTGAACACACCGGACGCGAAACCCGCCGTCAGCAGGTACGGCGTGAAGAAGTTCTCGGTGTTGTGGCGCCGTACGTCCTGTCCGAGCGACACCCACGCGGCGCTCAGGAAGTTGATGAACGTGACGGCGCGCAGATACCAGACGGCGAAGGCGGCGGCCCGCCGCGAGGCGGGCGCGGACCGCCGGTCCCCGTCGGCCTGGCGGGCCGACGCCCGCTCCTGCACGGCGGCAATTCGGGCATCTCCCATGAAGGGTGATGATATGGGCTGAGGTCGTGCGTGCGAGGGAGTGAGGTGTCGGGTGGTTCCCCCCACTCCCAGTGGGAGTGAATCCCACAACTTTTCCCGCCCGCGGAGCCCGAGCCCGTCCCATACCCGGGCTCCGCTCCTCAACCGCCGGAGGGGCTGATGTCAGCCCGTCCGGCGCTTGAGGACGAGGCCGTCCAGGCCGATGCGGGGGTGCGGGGGCGGCAGCCCCCGGACAAGGGGCGGGCAGGGGCGGCGGGGCGAAAGAAGGCCTGACCTGCAACGGCGCGAGACCCGCCCCGCCGGAACCCAGGCAACCCGCCCCGCCGGAACCGTCTACTCGGGAAGCTCCGCCTCCGACTCGGCGCCCGGCGCCTCCGAGGCCGGAAGCTCCGGCTCCGGCTCCGGCGCCTCCGGCAGCTCCGCCGACAGCGCAGCCGCCGCCTGCACCAGAGGAAGGGCCAGCAGCGCGCCCGCGCCCTCACCCACGATCACCCCGTGGTCGAGGAGCGGTTCGAGAGCCATCCGGTCCAGCGCCTTCGCCTGGGCCGGCTCGCCGCTGTTCTGCCCGGCCAGCCACCAGTCCGGCGCCCGGAAGGCGACCCGCTGCGCGACGAGGGCGCACGCGGCCGACACGACCCCGTCGAGGATCACGGGCATCTTGCGCACCGCGCTCTGCAGCAGGAACCCGGTCATCGCCGCGAGATCGGCGCCCCCGACCGTCGCGAGGAGCTGCAACTGGTCTCCGAGCACGGGCCGGGCCCGCCGCAGGGAGTCCCGCACGGCCGCGCACTTGCGCATCCACGCGAGGTCGTCGATGGCCTGACCGCCCCGCCCGGTCACGACGGACGCGTCGGTCCCGCACAGCGCGGCGACGAGCACGGCCGCTGCCGTGGTCCCGCCGACGCTGATGTCACCGAGGACCACCAGGTCGGTACCGGAGTCCGCCTCCTCGTCGGCGACGGCGACGCCCGCGCGGAACGCCGTCTCCGCCTCCTCCAGGGTGATCGCGTCCTCGACGTCGATCCGCCCGGAGCCCCGCCGCACCCGGTGCCGTACGACCTCGTCGGGCAGTCCGTCCGGGTCGCAGTCCAGCGACATGTCGACGACGCGCAGCGGCACGCCGAGCCGCCGGGCCAGCACGGCCGCCGGGGTGGCGCCCTCCAGGACGGCCCGCACCAGCCGGTCGGCGGTGCCCGCGGGCCGCGCCGACACGTGCAGCGCGGCGATTCCGTGGTCGCCCGCGAACAGCACCACGCGCGGCTGCTCGATCGGCCGCACCGGTACCGCGGACTGTGCCGCCGCCAGCCACTCACCCAGGTCGTCGAGGCGGCCCAGTGCTCCGGGCGGCACGATCTGGCGTTCCCGGCGCGCCTCGGCGTCACGCCGCACTCCGCCGTCGGGGCGCTCGATCAGATCGGTGAAGTCGTCGAGATTAAGCGAGCTCATTCGCCGAACAGTACCGGCACCGGTCGAACACGGCTGCGCCACGTCGTTGCGCCACGGAGTGCCACACGCTACGTACCTTTTGTATCGGATTGTCGTACACCTCGAATGCCCGGTCCGACCCGGTGCGCCGCCACCTCCCGCCCCCTCGCCCCCGCTGTCCCGCCGCCCCCGTCGTCCCGCCGCCCCAGGAGCGCCCATGCCCCGCACGCCGCAGTCGATCGCCGAGCGCCGCGCCGTCTACGCGGCCGAACTCGCCCGGGGCACCGACCGCTTCCACGAACCACGCCGCCAGGACTGCCCGTGGTGCGGTTCCCGGCGGCTGCGCACCCGGCTGCGGACGCCGGACCTCGTGCAGCGCAAGCCCGGCACGTTCGTCGTCGACGAGTGCGGGGACTGCGCCCACGCCTTCCAGAACCCCCGGCTCACGGCGGAGGGACTGGCCTTCTACCAGCGGGACTTCGAGGACGACGCCCAGGAGCCTCTCCTGCTGCGGCAGCTCGCCCTACGGGGCCGACGGGGCCGCCATCGGCTCGCAGCCCGCGCACTGCTGCCGCACGCCGAACCGGAGAGCTGGCTCGACGTCGGCACCGGGCACGGTCACTTCCCGGCCGCGGCCAAGGAGATCCACCCGTACACGGCCTTCGACGGGCTCGACCCCTCACGGCGCGTGGAGAAGGCGCGGGTGGCCGGCCGGGTGGAGGAGGCGCACCGCGGCCGGCTCACCGACCGCCGCGTCGCCGAGCGGCTGCGCGCCCGCTACGACGTCGTGAGCATGGTCCACCACCTGGAGCACACCGCCGACCCGCGCGCGGAACTGCGGGCCGCCATGACGGTCCTGCGGCCCGGCGGCCACCTGCTCGTCGAAGTGCCGGACCCCGAGAGCGCGTTCGGCACGCTGCTCGGCAAGTGGTGGGTGGCGCACGGCCAGCCGCGCCACCTCCACCTGATGCCCCTGCCCAACGTGATCGACGAACTGGAGACGCTGGACTGCGAGATCGTCGCCACGGACTCCCGTGAACCCCACGCCCCCCACGACCTCTCCGGCGCCCTCGCGCTGGCCCTCGGCCGCGCCCTGCCCGACCCGGACGCCCTGTGGCGTCCCGCTCCGCCGAGCCCGCTCCGGCACCGGCTGCACCGGGTGCTGACCAGGACGGCTGTCCCGGTGCTCGCCGTGTCGTCCGCCGTGGACCACGCCCTGGCCCCTGTCCTGCGCCGAACCCGCTTCTCCAACGCCTACCGCGTCATCGCCCGCAGACCGGACTGAGCCGCGGCCCGCGGTCAGCCGCGCAGCGTCAGGGACTGCCCCGCCACGACCAGCAGCACGTGCTCGCACTCACCGGCGAACGCCGCGTTCAGACGGCCGAGTTCGTCGCGGTAGCGGCGGCCGGACGCGGTGGCCGGGACGATGCCGGAGCCGACCTCGTTGGAGACCGCGACCAGGGTGCGCCGGGTGTGGCGGACCGCGTCGACGAGTTCCTCGACGCGGGCGCGCAGCTCACGTTCGCCGTCGTCGGCCCAGTCCGCGTCGTCCCAGGCGTTCACGGAGTCCATCGCGTCCGTCAGCCACAGCGACAGACAGTCGACGAGCAGCGGCGGGCCGTCCTCGGCGAGCAGGGGGACGAGATCGCAGGTCTCGGTGGTGCGCCAGGAGGCGGGGCGTCGGTCGCGGTGGACGCTGACCCGGGACGCCCACTCGACGTCCCCGTCGCGGGTGCCGCCCGTCGCGACGTACAGGACGTCGGGGAAGGACTCCAAACGCCGCTCGGCCTCGACGGACTTGCCGGAACGCGCGCCGCCGAGGACCAGAGTGCGGCGCGGCACGTCCGGTACGTCCTCGTAGACGCCCACGTCGAGGGTGGTGCCGTCCGGTACCGCCCGGGCGCCGGCCGCCGCGAGCCGGCGCCGCAGCTCGGGCCCCGGCGGCACGTCGTGGTCGAGATGCACGGCGATCACGTCCGTGGTCGGGCCGACCGCACCGGCCGCACGCAGCTTCGCCAGGGCGTCGGGGCGTCCGACGACATCGGCGAGCACCATGTCGTACACGTCGGTCTGTGCGTCCAGCCCGGCGGGTGCCGCGCCCGGCGGCAGGTACAGCAGCCGCTGTCCGTCCGGCCCGGTCACCGCGTACCCCGTGCCGGGCGCGTCCATCGCCACCGCCCGCACCCGGTGCCCGGTCAGCAGCGCCAACTCCCGCCCGTCGGGCACCCGGCCGGGCTGCGGCAGTCCGGCCGGCACCTCGACGGGGGGTCCGTCGTGCGGGTGCGAGAGCAGCACCTGCCGTACGCCGCCCAGTGAGCGCCCGGCGCGGGCGGCCGCGAACGCGGCGCCGGGTGTGAGGTCGAGAAGGAGGGTGCCGTCCACGAGCAGCGCGGTCGCCGCCCGCGCGTTCTCGCCGAGCGCGGTCGCGCAGGACGCGCAGGGACAGTCGGGGCGGGGCAGTCCCTCGGGGGCGCCGGTGCCGAGCAGAGTCAGTTCCACGACATTGATTTTTCCGTGTCCCCGCAGGTCCTGCGCGTCCGGCTAGGCTTCGGGCTGGAGCCGGATCTTGTCCGGCTTCCGCTGTGCAGTGTGCTCACATCTTGGAGGCGTACATGGCGGCATGGACGTGGCGGTTCGAGAAGTCCGACGGGACAGAGGTCCAACCCGCGGTGCAGCCCGAGGAGTTCACCACGCAGGGGGACGCCGAGTCCTGGATCGGTGAGGTGTGGAAGGACCTCGTGGAGGGTGGCGCCGACCAGGTGTTCCTCTTCGAGGACAGCACGCAGATCTACGGACCGATGAGTCTGCACGCCGATCCGGAGTAGGCCGGTCGGGGTTGCCGGGGCAGCACCCCGGCAACCCTCCCGGTCGGCGCGGCAGTCCCGTCCGCCCCAAGGCTCCCGCCCCGCGCCCGGGGCGCTCGAAGGCTCTCGCCCCCTCACAGCCGCCGGGCCCGCACGGGCCGACCGCACGCGCCCGAGGCCTACTGCTCGCCCAGCGTCACCTCGACCGTCTCCTCGTGGCTGCCCCGCACGAAGGTCACCTTCGTCCGGTCGCCCGGCTTCAGGCCGGCGAGCGCCTCGGCGAGCGAGGTGATCGTGGTGATCTCCTCGTCGCCGACACCGGTGATGACGTCACCGGCCCGGATGCCCGCCCTGTCGGCCGCGCCCCCGCTCGTCACGCCGGCCACGGCGACGCCCACGGGCTGGTAGTTGTCGTTGACGACCGTGCGGCCCGTGACGCCGAGCGCGGCCCGGCCCGACTCGGTGACCCTGCCGGACCTGACGATCTGGTCCGCGATCGTCTTCACCGTGGAGGCGGGGATCGCGAAGCCGATGCCGGGCGCCGCGCCCCCGCCGAGGTCCTGGGAGACGGCCGCGAGCGTGGGGATGCCGATGACCTCGCCGTCCAGGTTCACCAGCGCCCCGCCGCTGTTGCCGGGGTTGATCGCCGCCGACGTCTGCACCATGTTCGCGATCGTCGCCCCCGGCCCGCCGTCGCCGTCGCCCTCGCTGACGGTGCGTCCGATCGCGGACACGATTCCCTGGGTCACGCTGGACGACAGGCCGAGCGGTGACCCCATCGCCAGCACGATCTGGCCGACCTCGACCTTCGTCGAGTCCCCGAACGTCGCGGGCTTCAGCCCCGCGGGCACCTTGTCCAGCTCGACGACCGCCAGGTCCTGTTCCGGGTAGGAGTAGACGAGCGTCGCGGTCAACTCGTCCTTGTCATTGGCGACGGTGACCTTGAACGTCTTCTCGTTCCCGATCACGTGCGCGTTGGTGACGATGTGCCCCTTGTCGTCGTACACGACGCCCGACCCCAGGTCCTTGGACGCCTGGATCTGCACCACCGACGGCAGGACGTTCCTGATCACCTTCAGGTAGTCGTCCTGGAGGTCGTCGGTCACGCGCGGCGCCTGAGCCTGCGCCTGCGTGGTGATGCCGTCCTTCGTGCCGGAGGCGGAGTCGCCGGTGCAGCCGGAGAGCGGCGCGGCCGACAGGAGGAGAGCGGTCAGGGGCGCGACGATGCGGGGGGTACGGGCTCGGACGGATGTGCGGGCGGCGCCACGGAAATCGGCCATGCCCGAAGTGTCCCTTTTCGGGTTGCGGGCCGACCCGTGAAGCGCACCCGAACGGGTCGGTCAGCCACGCACTCCGCACAGGTGCAGCAGCGCCGCCACCCGACGGTAGGGATCGGTCCGCCCGGCCCGCTCCTCGCAGGCCAGCAGCGTCTCCACGTCCGGTGGAACGGCCGCCTCGTCCGCCGCCGTGTCCGTGAAGACCCGCACCCCGTACCAGGCGTGCAGCGGCGCACCGATCCCGGCGAGCGTCGCCGTCAGCGTGGCGAGCCGGTCGGCGCGGACGTCGAGCCCGAGCCGGTTGGTGTAGGCGGTGGTGTCGAACGCGGTCAGCGTCGTCCCCCAGTCCCCGGACAGCCCGGGACGCATCGCCAGCGCGTCGGCGTTGCGGACGAGCAGCGAGAGCAGCCCGCCGGGCGCCAGCATCCGGGCCAGACCCGCCAGCAGCGCGTCCGGCTCCTCGACGTACATCAGGACGCCGTGGCACAGCACCACGTCGAAGCTGCCCGGCAGGAAGTGGACGCCCGTCTCCCGGCCGTCGCCCTCGATGAGGCGGACCCGGCCGCGGATGCCCTCGGGCTCGGCGGCCAGCGCCTCACGGGCCACGGCCAGCATCGTCGCGTCCTGTTCGAGCCCGGTCACCTGATGCCCGGCACGGGCCAGCCGCAGCGCCTGCGTGCCCTGGCCCATCCCGACGTCGAGGATCCGCAGCCGCTGCCCCACCGGGAAGCGTCCGGCTATCTGCTCGTCGAGCTGCCGGGCCACCAGCTCCTGTCGTACGACATCACGCAGGGCGCCCAGCTTGTTCAGCCAGGCGTCCGCCGCGCCCCCGGAGAAAGACGTCGTGCTCAGGGCCGCTCTCCGCGCTTGACCTGCGGCTTCGGCAGCCGGAGTCGACGCATCTGGAGGGTGCGCATCAGAGCGTAGGGAACCGCGCCCTTCTTGGGCTGGTCCGGGAAGCGGGTGTTGAGCTGCTTCTTCAGACGGAACGCGATGCCGATCGAGTCGAGCACGATCAGCACGATCACGACCAGCCAGAGCAGCAGCGCGATGTTCTGGAGCGAGCCGACCCGCACCATGCTGAGGACGAGGATGACCACCGCCAGCGGCAGGAAGAACTCGGCGATGCAGAACCGCGAGTCCACGAAATCGCGCGCGAAGCGGCGCACCGGCCCCTTGTCGCGGGCGGGCAGGTAACGCTCGTCGCCGCTGGCCAGCGCCTGGCGCTGCCGCTCCATCGCGGCGCGGCGGTCGTCGCGCTGCCGCTTGGCCGCCTCCTTGCGCGTCGTCGGCGTATTGGCGACGCTGCGGCGCTGGGTCTGGGCCTCACTGCGCTTGGGCGTGGGGCGACCCTTGGGGGCCTGCGGGTCACGGGGCTGCTTGGAGTCGGTCACCGGCGCCTTGTCGGCGGGGGCCTTCTCTTCCTTGGCACGGCTACGGAACACAAAACCCAAGGGTACGGGGTTCGCGGGCATGGACGTCATGAGAGTGGGGAACGATCCGGCAACACCGTACGTCTGTAGTGGGACAGAGGGGACGTTGTGCCCGGGCCGACCCCGAGTGCCACCTACTCCCTACGCCGGAGCGGTGCCGTACGCAGTCGTCCTTGGGGATGAGCGCATCCGTCCCCGAACAGTGCGGTAATGGATGCAGGGCCCGTACTGTGGGTTCTGTTGCAGTACCTGGAGCTGGAGTCCGTCAGAAGGGGGCGCGCGAAGCCCATGAGCGGTGTCATGAAGCGTATGGGGATGATCTTCCGCGCGAAGGCGAACAAGGCCCTTGACCGGGCCGAGGACCCGCGCGAGACCCTCGATTACTCGTACCAGAAGCAGCTGGAGCTGCTGCAGAAGGTGCGCCGTGGCGTCGCCGACGTGGCGACCTCCCGCAAGCGCCTGGAACTGCAGCTCAACCAGCTCCAGAACCAGTCCTCCAAGCTGGAGGACCAGGGCCGCAAGGCGCTCGCCCTCGGCCGTGAGGACCTGGCCCGCGAGGCCCTGTCCCGCCGCGCCGCCCTCCAGCAGCAGGTCACCGATCTGGAGACGCAGCACCAGACCCTCCAGGGCGAGGAGGAGAAGCTCACCCTCGCGGCCCAGCGGCTCCAGGCCAAGGTCGACGCCTTCCGTACGAAGAAGGAGACCATCAAGGCGACCTACACGGCGGCCCAGGCGCAGACCCGGATCGGGGAGGCCTTCTCCGGCATCTCCGAGGAGATGGGCGACGTGGGCCTTGCCATCCAGCGCGCCGAGGACAAGACCGCGCAGCTCCAGGCGCGCGCCGGCGCCATCGACGAGCTCCTCGCCTCGGGTGCCCTCGACGACCAGTCCGGCATGGCCAAGGACGACATCCAGGCCGAGCTGGACCGGCTCTCCGGTGGTACGGATGTAGAGCTGGAACTGCAGCGCATGAAGGCGGAGCTGGCCGGCGGCTCGCCGCAGCAGGCGATCGAGGGCGGCACCGGACAGTCCTCCCAGGCGCAGCAGCAGGACACACCCCGCTTCGACAAGCAGTGACCCACGCCTGAGGAGGGCGACATGATCGTACGGATCATGGGGGAGGGGCAGGTGAGGCTGGACGACGGCCACCTCACCGAACTGAACAAGCTGGACGACGAGCTGCTCACCGAACTGGAGGGCGGCGACGAGTCCGGCTTCCGCCGCACCCTGCTCGCCCTCCTGGAGGCGGTGCACCGCCTCGGCACTCCGCTCCCCGACGACTCGCTGGAGCCGTCGGACCTGATCCTCCCCTCGCCCGACGCGACCCTCGAAGAGGTCCGCGAGATGCTCAGCGACGACGGTCTGATTCCCGGCTGAGCGGGACGGACCGCGGCGGGCGTGCTCCGGCCGTCCGCCCGACGTCCGAGACCGCCGGGCCGCACGACGGCGGCCGGGCGGAGCCTCCCGCGGCCGACGGCACTCCGGCCGGGGCCCGGCACTCGCTCCGGCAGCACGTCGCGCGGGCGGCCCGGCGCGCACTGCGTCTGCATTCCGGCGGGCGTCCACGTCCACCTCGGCAGCGTGCGGCATTCACCGCGGCGATACGTCGGCGGGATCCGCGGCCCCCTCCGCCGGCAGTCCGGCAGCGGTCGGCGCCCACTCCGACACGCCTCGGGCCACTGAGCCGGTGCATCGGCGGGTCCGACGGCCCCCACCGCTCCTCCCGCGGCCCTCTTGCTCCGGCGGTCCGGCGCCCACTCCGCCGGCACTCCGGCAGGCAGGCGTACGGCAGGTATCCGCCGTCCCAGCCCGCGGTACGTCGGCGGGTGCCCCGCGCCTGCCCCGGCGGCACGCCGGGTGGCGTCCGGCGCTCCCTGAGGCAGGGTCCCGGTGCCCGCGGCGGCAGCACCCGTTCCAAGCCCGCCGGGGCCCCCGTACGGTAAAGCCGTGAGCACCATCGAGCGCACGAGGGACTGGCTCCGCGCGCACCCCCTCGCCCTGGACGCCGCCCTCGCCGCGGGCGTTCTCGTCAGCATGGTCGCGGGTTCCTTCGTCGACCCGCACGGCGAGAACGGCGCGAGCTGGGGCGCCCGCACCCCGGGCGCCCTCGGACTCACCCTGATGGTGCTCGGCGCCGCGGCCCTGGTCTTCCGCCGCCGCGCCCCGATGACCGTGCTCGCCGCCACCGTGGCCTTCTCCCTCGTCGAGCTGGTGACCGGCGACCCCCGCGCCCCCGTGGCGATGTCCGCCGTCGTCGCCCTCTACACGGTGGCCTCGACCACCGACCGCCCCACGACCTGGCGCGTCGGGCTGGTCACCATGACCGTCCTGACGGCGGTCGCGATGCTCGCCGGCCCGATGCCCTGGTACGCGCAGGAGAACCTCGGCATCTTCGCCTGGACCGGCATGGCCGCCGCCGCCGGGGACGCCGTGCGCAGCCGGCGCGCCTTCGTGCACGCGATCCGGGAGCGCGCCGAGCGTGCCGAGCGCACCCGCGAGGAGGAGGCGCGCCGCCGCGTCGCCGAGGAGCGGCTGCGGATCGCCCGCGACCTGCACGACGTCGTCGCCCACCACATCGCCCTCGTCAACGTCCAGGCCGGAGTCGCCGCGCACGTCATGGACAAGCGGCCCGACCAGGCCAAGGAGGCCCTGGCCCATGTGCGGGAGGCCAGCCGGTCCGCGCTCAACGAACTCCGCGCCACCGTGGGGCTGCTCAGACAGTCCGGGGATCCCGAGGCGCCCACCGAGCCCGCTCCCGGCCTCGCCCGGCTCGACGAGCTCGCCGACACCTTCCGCAACGCGGGCATGCCCGTCGAGGTGGCCCGCAGCGACGAGGGTCTGAGCCTGCCGGCGGCCGTCGACCTCGCCGCCTACCGCGTCATCCAGGAAGCCCTGACGAATGTGCGCAAGCACGCCGGACCGGACGCGAAGGCCGAGGTCAGCGTCGTACGGGTGGGACCGAACGTGGAGGTCACGGTCCTCGACGGCGGGCCCCGAGGCGACGGCGAACCCGGCGGGCACGGCGGCCCCGCCGCGGACGAAGGACCCGGCCCGCACGACGGGACCGCGGAGGGCGGCGGCCATGGGCTGCTCGGCATGCGCGAGCGGGTCACCGCGATCGGCGGCAGCTGCACGGCCGGTCCCCGCTACGGAGGCGGCTTCCGGGTCCATGCCATCCTTCCGGTCAAGAACCGCACGCCTGCCCTGGGGGACTCCGTATGACCATCCGCGTCGTGCTCGCCGACGACCAGGCACTGCTGCGCAGCGCCTTCCGTGTGCTCGTCGACTCCGAGCCCGACATGGAGGTCGTGGGGGAGGCGTCGGACGGCGCGGAGGCTGTGCGGCTCACCCGCGACGAGCGCGCCGACGTGGTGCTGATGGACATCCGGATGCCGGGCACGGACGGTCTCGCCGCCACCCGGCTGATCACCGCCGACCCGGGGCTCGCGCACGTACGGGTGGTCATGCTGACGACCTTCGAGGTCGACGAGTACGTGGTGCAGTCGCTGCGGGCCGGCGCGTCCGGTTTCCTCGGCAAGGGGGCCGAGCCCGAGGAGCTCCTGAACGCCATCCGGATCGCGGCCGGCGGCGAGGCGCTGCTGTCCCCGGCGGCCACCAAGGGACTGATCGCGAAGTTCCTCGCCCAGGGCGACGGCGCGGACGACGAACGGGACCCCGCCCGCGGCGAACGGCTCGCCGCGCTGACCGGGCGCGAGCGCGAGGTGCTGGTCCAGGTGGCGGGCGGTCACTCCAACGACGAGATCGCCGAACGCCTCGAAGTCAGCCCGCTGACGGTGAAGACGCACGTCAACCGGGCCATGGCGAAGCTCGGCGCGCGCGACCGGGCACAGCTGGTCGTCATCGCGTACGAGTCCGGGCTGGTCCGTCCACGGGTGGACTGAGCTCCACCCCTGCGTACTGCGCCTGGAGTAGGGACGGCATTCCTGGCGTTGGCCCGTTCCACGCTCGTCACGGCGGTGTCCGTCCCGCTGTCGGTCGTGCATGTTGAGCGACGGGTCGCGGGTCCACAGCACGATCAGGGCCGGCTACGGCACCGTCGAGGCGGTCGTCGAGGGCGGCCGGCACCGGCGGGGAGCCGCCCGGGCAGGCCTCCGAGGAGCCGGAGCCGGAGCCGGCCCGGGTCTGACCCGTACGACGCCGAAGGGGCGCTCCTCCGCCGGAGGGGCGCCCCTTTCGCGTGCACGTGGGACCTACGGGAGAGCCAGCATCCGCTCCAGCGCGAGCTTGGCGAACTGCTCCGTCTCGCGGTCCACCTCGATGCGGTTGACCAGGTTGCCCTCGGCGAGCGACTCCAGCGTCCAGACCAGGTGCGGCAGGTCGATGCGGTTCATCGTCGAGCAGAAGCAGACCGTCTTGTCGAGGAACACGATCTCCTTGTCCTCGGACGCGAAGCGGTTCGCCAGTCGCCGTACGAGGTTGAGCTCCGTGCCGATCGCCCACTTCGAGCCGGCCGGGGCCGCCTCCAGGGTCTTGATGATGTACTCCGTGGAGCCCACGTAGTCGGCCGCGGCGACCACTTCGTGCTTGCACTCGGGGTGGACGAGGACGTTCACGCCGGGGATGCGCTCGCGCACGTCGTTCACCGAGTCCAGCGAGAAGCGGCCGTGCACCGAGCAGTGGCCCCGCCACAGGATCAT
Source organism: Streptomyces siamensis (assembly GCF_039543605.1). NCBI lineage: Bacteria > Bacillati > Actinomycetota > Actinomycetes > Kitasatosporales > Streptomycetaceae > Streptomyces > Streptomyces siamensis. Next base: position 1,189,827 of record NZ_BAABKB010000002.1, read on the forward strand.
CTTCGCGCCACGCAACTGCTCGGCCGTGAGCCCGCCGTTCGGCTTGTGCGGGTTGTAGACGACGCAGTCGTCGAGGGACATGCCCATGTCGCGGACGGCGGTGTTGCGGCCCAGGTGCTGGTCGGGCAGGAAGAGCACCTTCGACCCCTGCTCGAAGGCCCAGTCCAGCGCGCGCCGGGCGTTCGACGACGTGCAGATGGTGCCGCCGTGCTTGCCGGTGAACGCCTTGATGTCCGCGGAGGAGTTCATGTAGGAGACGGGCACCACCTGCTCGGCGACGCCGGCCTCGGTGAGCACGTCCCAGCACTCGGCGACCTGTTCGGCGGTGGCCATGTCGGCCATCGAGCAGCCGGCCGCGAGGTCGGGCAGGACGACCTTCTGGTCGTCGCCGGTGAGGATGTCGGCGGACTCGGCCATGAAGTGCACACCGCAGAAGACGATGTACTCCGCCTGCGGGCGGGCGGCCGCGTCCCGGGCCAGCTTGAAGGAGTCGCCCGTGACGTCCGCGAACTGGATGACCTCGTCGCGCTGGTAGTGGTGGCCGAGCACGAAGACCTTGTCGCCGAGCTTCTCCTTGGCCGCACGGGCGCGCTCGACCAGGTCGGGGTCGGACGGCGAGGGCAGGTCGCCGGGACACTCGACACCCCGCTCGCTCTTCGGGTCGGCCTCACGGCCGAGCAGCAGCAGGGCGAGGGGCGTCGGCTGTACGTCGAGCTCCTGGGTCTGGGCGGTGGTCACGACACGCACCCTTTCTGTTCTGCGGCTCGCCGGGCCCGTAGGTACGGGTCCGGCGGGACAATGCCTTTTCGTCGAATTGACGCTATCTATCATAACCGCTTCACGTCACGTTGACGATGTCCATAGCGTCGATGTGACGTGAATCCCGGTCGCCGCGACGGCAGGTGACACGGACGTGTCCGTGGGGTTGTCCACAGGGCGCTGTCCGCGCGCAGGGGCATGTGCGAGCATGAATACGGAAAGGCAGAAAAGACGCGCGCACGGCCCGGAATGAATCCGCGGCCCCGCCGGTTGCAACCGTCGGCAAGCAGTCTCCGTACAACCCGGGAGAGAAGCAGATGTCCGTATCGGACGAGACCACCACCGTGAGCGACGGCATCATCCTGTCCGACGCCGCAGCGGCCAAGGTCAAGGCCCTGCTCGACCAGGAAGGCCGCGACGATCTGGCGCTGCGTGTCGCCGTTCAGCCCGGTGGCTGCTCCGGCCTGCGCTACCAGCTCTTCTTCGACGAGCGCTCCCTCGACGGCGACGTCGTGAAGGACTTCGGCGGCGTCAAGGTCGTCACCGACCGCATGAGCGCTCCGTACCTGGGCGGCGCGTCCATCGACTTCGTGGACACCATCGAGAAGCAGGGCTTCACGATCGACAACCCGAACGCGACGGGCTCCTGCGCCTGCGGCGACTCCTTCAGCTGAGCCTCCCGGGGCGGCGGCACGAGCCCGCCGTCCTCGGCCGGGACCACCGGGCGCGCGGCGAAGGCCGCGGCGGGCAGGGCCGGACACGCAGCGGCGTGCGCGGCCCGCACCGGACCCGGTGTCCGGACACGTACGAAGGCGGCGTCCCCCTCCGACAGGGACGCCGCCTTCGTGTGTCCGGAGCCGTCGACACCCCCTACCGGGGCACCGCGGACCCGGCTCCGGAAACCTCCGGCACGGTGACCTTCCCCTCCGGGATGCGCTTGCCGTCCGTCCCCACGACCTCGCGATCGCCGAGCGGCGCGTCCAGGTGCACCGTCTTCTGGTAGATCTTGGCGATGAGGATGCAGACCTTGCCCTTCCAGGGCGTCTCGGTGACCTTCACGGTCACCTTGTCGGAGCTCTCGCTCGCCGACACCGCGTAGTCGGCGCACACCCCGCCCGTGAAGCTGACCGTCAGGTCCTTGCCGTCGACGGTGTAGCCCTCCACCGCGACGTCACGGGTGGCCGGCGCCGAGGTCGGCTCGTCGCCCCGCGGCGTCGGCGTGGGACTCGGCTGCCCGGTCGGCCCGCCGGACGGCGCGGGCGAGGCCAGATACCGCGGCTCGACCGCCGGATGCGTCACCGTGAAGGTGTCGTGCGCCCCCTGCGTCCGCACCTCGAACAGCCAGGACGGCACCAGCGCCTGCCGTCCGTCCGCGACGCGCGCCGCCAGCCCGAAGACGGCCTTCTCGACGGTCGTCGACTGCGTCGCCGGCAGCGTCGTCGCGTGCTCGCACGGCTTCTCGTCGCGGTCCTTGAGCGGTACGGGGCTGGCGCAGCCGCCGATGCCCTTCCGCCCGCCGCCCGGTGCCTCCGCCGAACCGCCGTTCATCAGGTCGAGGGTCTTCTGCGCCCCGAGGACCGGGTAGGTGTCGCCCTTCACCGGCGCCTTCAGCTGTCCGCTGCCGCTGACCACCGTGCCCTCGGAACCGATCTGGAGCCCGGTGGTCCAGCCGTACGTGGGAAGCCCGCCGACCTTCGGGTCCGCGTTCACGACGCGCACCCGGTCGTCGTTCATGAGCTGGGTCGCGTCCAGCTTCGCGTCGTCCTGCCCGACGGCCTTCAGCACCGGAGCGGCCGCCTTCTTGGCCTCCTCCTCGCTCACCGCCCCCGGACGCATCCCGGCCAGACCGCCGGAGCCGACCGGTACACAGCGCTTGCCCTTGGGACAGTTGTCGGTCCCTGGGACGAACGAGCTGTACGTCCAGGTCCCGGGCGCCGCCCGGTTCACCTGGAGGTGGGGCTCGCCGGCGTCCTTGGTGACGCCGACCTTCCAGACGTCGCCGGCAAGCCTCGGCGTGCCCTTCAGGCCGAGGGCCTTCGCGAGCCGGGCCACCTCGGCACCGGTCACCTCGCCCTTCGCCCAGTACACGGGCGCCGAGTCCGGCCCGCCGGGCAGCTCGCCGTCCGCGCGGTAGGTCACGCCGTAGGGGTTCGGTTCGCCGGGCGCGATGCCGTTGGTGCCGCCGTCGGATCCCGAGCCGCTCGCGACTCCCTCCGAGTAGCCGTCCAGGGCGAGCGGCGGGGGAGTGCCGTCACCCCCGGGGGCCCCGGAATCCCGACCGCTCGCGCCGCCGGACGCGGTCGCCGCGAAGTACGCGCCGCCGCCCCCGACGAGCAGCACCGCGGCCGCGACCGAGGCGATGACCACGGGGGTTCGCCGGGCGCGCGGGCCGCCCGGCTCCGTGTCCTCGGCGGGACCCTCGGCAGGACCCTCGACGGGAGGGGTCGCGTCGTTGTCGGGTCGCTCGGTGCTCACCGCATCGCTCCTTCGGCTCTGCTGCTGTCCCATGACCCGGCCCTGTCAAAAACGGGCTCTGGTGGGTCGTATACCGCATCCCCTTTACGGGGGACAGCGATGGGACGCGCCGGGGGAGCGTGCGGTTCCCTGCGGGCGCCCTCCGAAATTCACCTGTTCGGCGGCGCCCGGTCGCGTGGAAGGGATCAGTCGCCGTAGTCGGACATCGCGTCCAGCAGCCGTGCGGAGGCGGGCGGCACCGTGATCCCGTGGATGAGCGCGGGGGAGACCGGGCGGGCGGCCGCGGTGGCGGGGGCGGACCAGTGCCGGGCCATCCGGGCGCAGTCGCCGCGCAGCGTCGCCAGATCGCCTTCGAGTTCACTCACCGGGCCGAGCGGGGCGGGGCCGTGGACCTTGAGGTTCGTCATACCGGAACCGTATGCACCGATGCCGTCACGAAGAAAGATCTACTATCGGGTAGTTTTGCCCGCTTCAGCGGGCGCGCCCCGACCGGGTAGCGTGAACTGTCAACGCAGTCGTCACCCACGACCCTCTTCCGAAGAGCGCTTCGCGCGCCCTCCTTCCATTCCCTCGCAGGAGCGTGTCCCAGCCGTGCGTATCGCAGTCACCGGCTCCATCGCCACCGACCACCTCATGACCTTCCCCGGCAGGTTCGCCGACCAGCTCGTCGCCGACCAGCTGCACACGGTCTCCCTCTCCTTCCTCGTCGACAACCTCGACGTGCGCCGGGGCGGGGTCGGCGCGAACATCGCCTTCGGCATGGGCCAGCTCGGCACCCGGCCGATCCTGGTCGGGGCCGCGGGCTCCGACTTCGACGAGTACCGCGCCTGGCTGGACCGGCACGGCGTCGACACCGGTTCGGTCCGCATCTCCGAGGTCCTGCACACCGCGCGCTTCGTGTGCACCACCGACGCCGACCACAACCAGATCGGCTCCTTCTACACGGGCGCGATGAGCGAGGCCCGGCTCATCGAGCTCAAGGCCGTGGCGGACCGGGTCGGCGGCCTCGACCTCGTCCTGATCGGCGCGGACGACCCCGAGGGGATGCTCCGCCACACCGAGGAGTGCCGCTCGCGCGGGATCCCCTTCGCGGCCGACTTCTCCCAGCAGATCGCCCGCATGGACGGCGAGGAGATCCGGATACTGCTGGACGGGGCGACCTACCTCTTCTCCAACGAGTACGAGAAGGGGCTCATCGAGTCCAAGACGGGCTGGACCGACGAGGAGATCCTCGGCAAGGTCGGCCACCGGGTGACGACCCTCGGCGCGCAGGGCGTGCGCATCGAGCGGGCCGGCGAGGCGACGATCGAGGTCGGCTGCCCCGAAGAGGAGCGCAAGGCCGACCCGACGGGCGTCGGCGACGCCTTCCGGGCCGGCTTCCTCTCCGGTCTCGCCTGGGGCGTCTCGCTGGAGCGCGCCGCCCAGATCGGCTGCATGCTGGCGACGCTGGTCATCGAGACCGTCGGCACGCAGGAGTACCAGCTGCGCCGCGTCCACTTCATGGACCGCTTCACCAAGGCCTACGGCCACGAGGCCGCCGCCGAGGTCCAGGCGCACCTCGCCTAGTCAGGACAGCCGGCGGACCACATAGGCCGAGCCCCGGTCCGCCGGCTCCTCCCCGACGTACTCCTGTTCCCGCATCTCGCACCACGCCGGGATGTCCAGCCGGGCCGCCTCGTCGTCCGAGAGCACCCGTACCGTGCCGCCCACCGGCACGTCCCCGATGACCTTCGCCAGCTCGATGACGGGGATCGGGCAGCGCTTGCCGAGGGCGTCCACGACCAGTTCCTCGGCCCGCACCACCGTCGTCGGGGCGGGCGCCCCCAGCTTCTCCCGCACCCCGGCCACCGTCCGCGGCAGCACCGACAGGAAGCGTTCGACGTCCTCCTCGGCCACCCCCGCGGGCAGCGACACCCGCACGTTCCCCTCGGTCAGCACGCCCATCGCCCGCAGCACATGGCTCGGCGTCAGCGTGCTGCTCGTGCAGGACGATCCGGACGAGACGGAGAAACCCTCCTGGTCCAGGGCGTGCAGCAGCGCCTCCCCATCGACATAGAGACAGGAGAAGGTGACGATCCCGGGCAGCCGCCGGTCCGGGTCGCCGACCACCTCCACGTCCGGCACCAGCTGCGGAACCCGCGCCCGGATCCGTTCCGTCAGCTCCCGCAGCCGCTCCGCCTCCTGGGCCGCCTCGGCCCGCACCGCCCGCAGGGAGGCCGCCGCGGCGACGATCGCCGGGAGGTTCTCGAAACCGGCGGCCCGCCCCGACTCCCTTTCGTCCACGGGGCCTTGGGCCGCGAACCGCACTCCCTTGCGCACGACGAGCACGCCGACGCCGGACGGCCCGCCCCACTTGTGGGCACTCCCGGTCAGCACCGACCAGCCGCCCTCGACGGGCCCCCACCCCAGCGACTGCGCCGCGTCCACGAGCAGCGGCACCCCCGCCGCCCGGCACGCCTCCGCCACCGCCGCCACCGGCTGTTCGGTCCCCACCTCGTGGTTGGCGGACTGGAGGCACGCCAGCGCGGTGTCCGGCCGCAGCGCCTCCTCGTACGACTCGACCGTCACCGCGCCCGTCCGCAGCACCGGCACCTGGGTGACCGATCCGCCTCCCGCTTCGAACATGTCTGCCGAATGGAGCACCGAGGAATGTTCGACGGATGACACGATCAGGTGGTTTCCGATCCGCCTCCGACCGGCCAGCGCCCCCGCGACGCCGGTGTGCACGGCCCGTGTCCCGGACGGCGTGAACACCAGCTCGTCGGGCCTGCACCCCACGGCCTCCGCAGTCGCCTCGCGCGCCGCGTCCAGCAGCATCCGGGCCCTGCGCCCCTCCCGGTACAGCCGGGACGGATCGGCCCAGCCCTCGTCGAGGGAGGCCAACAGCGCCTGACGGGCAACGGGATGGAGGGGAGCGGCGGAGGCGGCATCGAAGTAGGACACACGGCAACGTTAGAACTTCCCCGCGGGCGGCACGGGTGCGGGGAAGAGCGCGGGCGGCGCCCGCCGGCCCACGGCCGGGACCCAGCGGACGAAACGGACCGCCGGGACGGCCCGATCTCCCGTCAGAAACCAGACCCCACGGGTCATCCCACCCCCTTCGGGGTGACCCCCGGCGCGTTAGGGACCCTCCCCGCGCGACCCCAAATAGCGTCCAGTAGGGTTTGGTCCGCATAAACATCCAAACCCCTGCCCGACGCAGGGCGGCGACCGACCAGCGAGAAGGCCGCAGCCAGTAGCGCGGGCGAGACTCTCGGGAAGGCGCTACGTGAGTCCCAACGGCTCCGACCGCTCGCCGCGGCGCCCGATGCGGCGGAAGCTGCTGCAGGCAATGACTGCGGGCCTGGTCCTGGCGACAGCCACCGGTTGCTCGTACAACTGGGAAGACTTCCCCCGCCTTGGTATGCCCACCCCGACCACGGAAGAGGCTCCCCGGATCCTCTCCCTGTGGCAGGGTTCCTGGGCGGCGGCGCTCGCCGTAGGCGTGCTGGTGTGGGGCCTGATCCTGTGGAGTGCTTTCTTCCACCGGCGCAGCCGCACCAAGGTCGAAGTTCCTCCCCAGACCCGGTACAACATGCCCATCGAGGCGCTGTACACCGTGGTCCCGCTCATCATCGTCTCGGTGTTGTTCTACTTCACCGCCCGCGACGAGACGAAGCTCCTCAGCCTCAAGCCGAAGCCCGACATCACGGTCAACGTGGTCGGCTTCCAGTGGAGCTGGGGCTTCAACTACGTCGCGGACGTACCCGGCTCGACCGGTGACGCGAAGACCGACCCGAACCTGGCCGCGATTCCGGACCGGTTCAAGGCGGACTTCCCGGCGAACGCCGGCGGTGTCTACGACGTCGGCACGCCCGGCACGCGGAACCCCCAGACGAACAACCCCGGCCCGACCCTCTGGCTCCCCAAGGGCAAGACGGTCCGCTTCGTCCTCACCTCGCGTGACGTCATCCACTCCTTCTGGGTGGTGCCGTTCCTGATGAAGCAGGACGTCATTCCGGGCCACACCAATGCCTTCCAGGTGACCCCCAACAAGGAGGGCACCTTCCTGGGCAAGTGCGCCGAACTCTGCGGCGTCGACCACTCCCGGATGCTCTTCAACGTGAAGGTCGTCTCCCCCGAGCGCTACGAGGCCCACCTCAAGGAGCTCGCGGCGAAGGGTCAGACCGGTTACGTCCCGGCCGGCATTGAGCAGACGGGCCACGAGAAGAACCGGGAGACGAACAACCTGTGAGCATCCTCAACGAACCTCAGGGTGCCGCCGAGACCGAGGACTCGTACGAGAACGAGGTACCGGTCCGGCGCAAGCAGCCCGGCAACGTCGTGGTCAAGTGGCTCACCACCACCGACCACAAGACGATCGGCACGCTGTATCTGGTGACGTCGTTCGCGTTCTTCTGCATCGGCGGCGTCATGGCGCTGCTGATGCGCGCCGAGCTCGCCCGGCCCGGTCTGCAGATCATGTCGAACGAGCAGTTCAACCAGGCGTTCACGATGCACGGCACGATCATGCTGCTGATGTTCGCGACGCCGCTGTTCGCCGGTTTCACGAACTGGATCATGCCGCTGCAGATCGGCGCGCCCGACGTGGCGTTCCCGCGGCTGAACATGTTCGCCTACTGGCTGTACCTCTTCGGCTCGACGATCGCGGTGGGTGGCTTCCTCACCCCGCAGGGCGCGGCCGACTTCGGCTGGTTCGCCTACTCGCCGCTGTCGGACGCGGTCCGCTCGCCGGGCATCGGCGCCGACATGTGGATCATGGGTCTGGCCTTCTCCGGCTTCGGCACCATCCTCGGCGCGGTCAACTTCATCACCACCATCATCTGCATGCGCGCTCCGGGCATGACGATGTTCCGCATGCCGATCTTCGTGTGGAACGTGCTGCTCACCGCGGTGCTGGTGCTGCTGGCCTTCCCCGTCCTCGCGGCGGCCCTGTTCGCGCTGGAGGCGGACCGTAAATTCGGTGCGCATGTCTTCGACGCGGCAAACGGCGGAGCCTTGCTCTGGCAACACCTCTTCTGGTTCTTCGGCCATCCAGAGGTGTACATCATCGCGCTGCCGTTCTTCGGAATCATCTCCGAGGTCATCCCGGTGTTCTCGCGCAAGCCGATGTTCGGTTACATGGGCCTGATCGGCGCGACCATCGCGATCGCCGGTCTGTCCGTGACGGTGTGGGCCCACCACATGTACGTCACCGGCGGTGTACTGCTCCCGTTCTTCTCCTTCATGACGTTCCTCATCGCCGTTCCGACGGGTGTGAAGTTCTTCAACTGGATCGGAACGATGTGGAAGGGCTCCTTGTCCTTCGAGACACCGATGCTCTGGGCCGTCGGCTTCCTGATCACCTTCACCTTCGGTGGTCTGACCGGCGTCATCCTGGCCTCGCCGCCGATGGACTTCCACGTCTCCGACTCGTACTTCGTGGTGGCGCACTTCCACTACGTCGTCTTCGGCACCGTGGTGTTCGCGATGTTCTCCGGCTTCCACTTCTGGTGGCCGAAGATGACCGGCAAGATGCTCGACGAGCGCCTCGGCAAGATCACCTTCTGGACGCTCTTCGTCGGCTTCCACGGCACGTTCCTGGTGCAGCACTGGCTGGGTGCCGAGGGCATGCCGCGTCGTTACGCGGACTACCTCGCGGCCGACGGCTTCACCGCGCTGAACACGATCTCGACGATCAGCTCGTTCCTGCTCGGCCTGTCGATCCTGCCGTTCCTCTACAACGTGTGGAAGACGGCCAAGTACGGCAAGCCGGTCGGCGTCGACGACCCGTGGGGCTACGGCCGTTCGCTGGAGTGGGCGACGTCCTGCCCGCCGCCGCGGCACAACTTCCTCACCCTGCCGCGGATCCGCAGTGAATCCCCGGCGTTCGACCTGCACCACCCGGAGATCGCCGCTCTCGACCAGCTCGAGAACGCCGGTCACGGTACGTCGGCTCTGTCTGGTGGCAAGGAGGCCGGCAAGTGAAGGTCCAAGGCAAGATGTTCATCTGGCTGGCCCTCTTCATCCTCGTCATGGCGATCGTCTATGGCGTGTGGTCGAAGGAGCCGGCCGGTACCACGGCGCTCTTCCTGGGCTTCGGCCTGAGCATCATGATCGGCTACTACCTGGCCTTCACGGCCCGGCGGGTCGACCAGATGGCCCAGGACAACAAGGAGGCCGACGTCGCGGACGAGGCCGGCGAGGTGGGCTTCTTCAGCCCGCACAGCTGGCAGCCGCTCGCGCTCGGTGTCGGTGGCGCGCTCGCCTTCATGGGCGTCGTCTTCGGCTGGTGGCTGCTGTACTTCTCGGCCCCGATCATCATGATCGGCCTGTGGGGCTGGGTCTTCGAGTACTACCACGGTGAGAACCGCACCCAGTAGGCGCGCAGATCACCCGGGAGCCCGGACTTTCCGCAAGGAGGGTCCGGGCTCCCTCGTTTGCCGGTAGCCGTCCCCCGCACGGGTCACCCGCCGCGCAGCAGTTGACGGTCGTTCATAGCGTGGGCCCATGAACCACTCTCCGCGCATCCGCACGGTCATCGGCTGCACCGCCCTGGTGGTCGCCCTCGGCGCCGGCGTCACCGCCTGCTCCGACGGCCACCCGCTCTCGGCGAAGCCGTACGACGCGGCGGGACTGATCTCCTTCAACGGTGTATCCGGCGACGGCAAGAAGGCCGCGAAGATCGACCCGGACAAGCCTCTGGAAATCACCGCCGAGGACGACGACGAGCAGATCACCGACGTCACGGCCACGGACGCGTCAGGACGCTACGTCGTGGGTGAACTCGCCGCCGACGGCAGCCGCTGGCACAGCACCTCCCCGCTGGCCGCAGGCGCCCACTACACGGTGCGCGTGAGCACCGAGGACGAGGACGGCGCCCAGGGCCGCAAGACCTTCGAGTTCGACACCACCACGCCCACCACGAAGCAGCACGTGGACGTGAAGTTCGGCCCGAAGGAGGGCACGTACGGGGTGGGGCAGCCCGTCACGGCCGAACTCAGCGTCCCCGTCAAGGACAAGGCGGCCCGCACGGTCGTCGAGCGGGCCCTCAAGGTCGACTCGATCCCCGCCGTGGAGGGCGCCTGGCACTGGGTGGACGACAAGACGCTGCACTACCGCCCCAAGGAGTACTGGCCCGTCCACGCCACGATCCAGGCGCACAGCAACCTGGCGGGCATCCGGATCGGCGACCGTCTGTGGGGCGGCAACGCCAAGGCGCTGAAACTCACCACCGGCGACAAGCTCGTCGCCGTCACGGACGCCGCGGCGCACTCCATGACGGTCTACCGCAACGGCCGGCAGATCAACCAGATCCCGGTCACCACCGGCAAGCCCGGCTTCGAGACCCGCAACGGTGTCAAGGTGGTGCTGGAGAAGCAGTACTTCGTACGGATGCGCGGCACCACCGTCGGCATCGCCGAGGACAGCGCCGACTCCTACGACCTGCCCGTCTACTACGCCACCCGGGTCACCTGGAGCGGCGAGTACGTGCACGCCGCGCCCTGGTCCGTGGGCGACCAGGGATACGCCAACGTCAGCCACGGCTGCACCGGCATGAGCACCAGCAACGCCGAGTGGTTCTTCGACCATGTCCGCGAGGGCGACATCGTGCAGGTCAAGAACTCCAACGGGGCGACGATGGACCCGTTCGGCAACGGCTTCGGCGACTGGAACATGCCCTGGAAGAAGTGGCGCGAGGGAAGCGCCGTCGTGGGCGGCACCCCCGATGCCCCCGCTCCGGCGGAGAAGGCCCGCCTGCGCCCAGAGTCCGTGTGACGTCCGGGCGCCGGGCGGGAGCCCGCCTCTCAGGCGCCCAGAAGAGCCTTACGGCGCAGCAGGGAGGCCAGCGAGGCCGCAAACTCCACCGGGTCCACCGGATGGGTCACGGCCGCCTCCGCGCGGCTCCACGTGGCCAGCCAGGCGTCCTGGGGCCGGCCGATCAGCACGAGCACGGGCGGGCAGTTGAAGACCTCGTCCTTGATCTGCCGGCACAGACCCATGCCGCCCATCGGCACGGCCTCGCCGTCCAGCACACAGACGTCGATGCCGCCCTTGTCGAGCTCGCGGACGACGGCGGCCGGCGTCGCGCACTCCACGAACTCGACGGCGGGTACGTCGGGAGCGGGCCTGCGCCCGGTTGCGAGCCGCACCTGTTCGCGGGTGTTGGAGTCGTCGCTGTAGACCAGCACCGTGGCGGTCGGCTGCATTCTTCCTCCGAGACGTCGGCGTCGTACGGACATGAAGCGGTCGGGCTGATCGCTCAGGCCCCGATGCGCGGATGCTACTCCCTTGAACACCTCGTCAACACCGGTTCGGACAGGCCTTCGATGGGCCATATGGGCTGGACACACCCCATCAACACTCCGAACGGCACCCCCCGGGGTGAGGGCGGGATAAGCGACCGACATAATGTCGGTCGTGGCGACAGCAACGACAGTAGAAACCGGGCACGCGCACCCGTCGGTCAATCGGCCGAACCTCACCAGCGTCGGAACCATCATCTGGCTGAGTTCCGAGCTGATGTTCTTCGCGGCCCTCTTCGCGATGTACTTCACCCTGCGATCGGTGACCGGGCCGGAGCACTGGAAGGAAATGGCGTCCAGCCTGAACTTCCCGTTCTCCGCGACGAACACCACGATCCTGGTGCTCTCCTCTCTGACCTGCCAGCTCGGCGTCTTCGCCGCCGAGCGCGGGGACGTGAAGAAGCTCCGGATGTGGTTCGTCGTCACCTTCATCATGGGTGCGATCTTCATCGGCGGTCAGGTCTTCGAGTACACCGAGCTGGTCAAGAAGGACGGGCTCTCGCTCTCCTCCGACCCGTACGGCTCGGTGTTCTACCTGACCACCGGTTTCCACGGACTGCACGTGACGGGCGGCCTGATCGCCTTCCTGCTGGTCCTCGGCCGCACCTACGCGGCCCGGAGGTTCACCCATGAGCAGGCGACCGCCGCCATCGTCGTGTCCTACTACTGGCACTTCGTCGATGTCGTCTGGATCGGCCTCTTCGCCACGATCTACATGATCAAGTAGCCGGGCCCACCGCCCGACACATCCAGAAGCATCGACGCAGAAGATCCTGACACCGGGGTAATCCGTGAAAAAGCTCTCCGCACGACGACGCCATCCGCTGGCGGCGGTCGTCGTCCTACTCCTCGCGCTGGCGGCCACCGGGGGGCTGTACGCCGCGTTCGCACCCGCGGGCAAGGCGCAGGCCGATGAAACCGCCCAGTCCCTCGCCATCGACGAGGGCAAGAAGCTCTACGCCGTGGGCTGCGCAAGCTGCCACGGCACCGGCGGTCAGGGCACCACCGACGGGCCGAGCCTCGTGGGCGTCGGCGCCGCGGCGGTCGACTTCCAGGTCGGCACCGGCCGTATGCCGGCCCAGCAGCCGGGCGCGCAGATCCCGAAGAAGAAGGTCATCTACTCGCAGGCCGAGATCGACCAGCTGGCGGCGTACATCGCTTCGCTCGGCGCCGGTCCCGCGATCCCGACCAAGAACCAGGTCAGCCCCGAGGGGGCGGACATCGCCGCGGGTGGCGAGCTCTTCCGCACCAACTGCGCCCAGTGCCACAACTTCACCGGCAAGGGCGGCGCGCTGACCCACGGCAAGTTCGCGCCCAGCCTGGAAGGTGTCGACCCGAAGCACATCTACGAGGCCATGCAGACCGGCCCGCAGAACATGCCTTCCTTCCCCGACACGACGCTGTCGACGAAGAACAAGCAGGACATCATCGCGTACCTCGACGCGGTCAACGGTGACGACACCGAGAGCCCCGGCGGCCTCGAACTGGGTGGCCTCGGGCCGGTCAGTGAGGGCCTGTTCGGCTGGGTGTTCGGTCTCGGCGCGCTGATCGCCGTCGCCGTCTGGGTCGCCGCTCGGACCGCAAAGGCCAAGAAGTCATGAGTAGCCAAGACATTCCAGAAGAGAACCTGCCCGCTGCGCAGGACGCCGACGAGCACGCTCCCGGCACGGTAGCCCTCGCGGACGAGACGAACCCGTTCGCGGACCCGGGCCTGCCGCCCCACGAGCACCGCATCCAGGACATCGACGAGCGGGCCGCCAGGCGGTCCGAGCGTACGGTCGCCTTCCTGTTCACGCTGTCGATGCTGGCGACCGCCGGCTTCATCGCGTCGTACGTGACGATCCCGAGCGACAAGTCGATCTACGTCTTCCCGATCGGGCACGTCAGCGCGATGAACTTCGCGCTCGGTCTGACCCTCGGCGTGGCGCTGTTCACGATCGGCGCGGGCGCGGTCCACTGGGCCCGCACCCTGATGTCCGACGTCGAGATCATCGACGAGCGCCACCCGATCACGGCGGAGCCCGAGGTCAGGGCCAAGGTCCTGGCCGACTTCAAGCAGGGCGCCAAGGAGTCCGCGCTCGGCCGCCGCAAGCTGATCCGCAACACGATGTTCGGCGCGCTGGCCCTGTTCCCGCTCTCCGGTGTGGTGCTGCTGCGCGACCTCGGTCCGCTGCCCGGCACCAAGCTCCGCCACACGCTGTGGTCCAAGGGCAAGCTGCTCGTCAACATGAACACGAACGAGCCGCTGCGTCCCTCGGACGTCGCCGTCGGCTCGCTCACCTTCGCCAAGCCCGAGGGCCTGGAGGAGCACGACGAGGACTTCCAGAAGGAGATCGCCAAGGCGGCCCTGATGATCGTCCGGCTCCAGCCGGAGAACATCAAGGACAAGCAGGAACTCGAGTGGTCCCACGAGGGCATCGTGGCCTACTCGAAGATCTGCACCCACGTCGGTTGCCCGATCTCCCTGTACGAGCAGCAGACGCACCACGTCCTCTGCCCGTGCCACCAGTCCACCTTCGACCTCTCCGACGGTGCCCGAGTCATCTTCGGCCCGGCCGGTCACGCCCTGCCGCAGCTGCGCATCGGCGTGAACGACGAGGGCTACCTCGAGGCGCTCGGCGACTTCGAAGAGCCCGTCGGTCCTGCATTCTGGGAGCGCGGATGAGCACTACCACGACCTCCGACTCGCGCTCGCGCGAGAAGGCGCCCGCGGGTGAGCGGGTAGCCGACTGGGCCGACGGCCGCCTGGGGATCTACTCCCTGGCCAAGGCCAACATGCGCAAGATCTTCCCCGACCACTGGTCGTTCATGTTGGGTGAGGTCTGCCTCTACAGCTTCATCATCATCATCCTCACGGGTGTGTACCTGACGCTGTTTTTCCACCCGTCGATGAACGAGGTGGAGTACCACGGCAGCTACGTCCCGCTGCAGGGCCAGCTGATGTCCGAGGCGTTCAACTCGACCATGCACATCTCCTTCGATGTGCGCGGTGGTCTGCTGATCCGGCAGATCCACCACTGGGCGGCGCTGATCTTCCTCGCCGGCATGTTCGTGCACATGATGCGCGTGTTCTTCACGGGTGCGTTCCGCAAGCCCCGTGAGGTCAACTGGGTCTTCGGATTCCTGCTGTTCGTCCTGGGCATGTTCACCGGCTTCACCGGCTACTCGCTCCCGGACGACCTGCTCTCCGGCACCGGTGTCCGCTTCATGGAGGGCGCGATCCTGTCCGTGCCGATCGTCGGCACGTACCTGTCGTTCTTCCTCTTCGGCGGCGAGTTCCCGGGCGGCGACTTCGTGGCCCGCTTCTACTCGGTGCACGTGCTGCTGCTGCCGGGCATCATGCTCGGCCTGGTCGTCGGCCACCTGATCCTGGTCTTCTACCACAAGCACACGCAGTTCGCGGGCCCCGGCAAGACGAACAACAACGTCGTCGGCATGCCGCTGCTGCCGGTCTACATGGCCAAGGCCGGAGGCTTCTTCTTCCTGGTCTTCGGTGTCATCGCGGCCATCGCGGCGATCGCCTCGATCAACCCGATCTGGTCCCTGGGCCCGTACCGTCCGGACCAGGTGTCCACGGGCGCCCAGCCCGACTGGTACATGGGCTTCTCCGAGGGTCTGATCCGTGTCATGCCCGGCTGGGAGATCAACTTCTGGGGTCACACGCTCGTCCTGGGCGTGTTCATCCCGCTGATCATCTTCCCGCTGGTCCTGGTCGCGATCGCGGTCTACCCGTTCATCGAGTCCTGGGTCACCGGCGACAAGCGCGAGCACCACATCCTGGACCGCCCGCGCAACGTCCCGACCCGGACCGCGTTCGGTGCCGCCTGGATCAGCTGGTACTTCGTCCTGCTCGTCGGTGGTGGCAACGACCTCTGGGCCACGCACTTCCACCTGTCGATCAACTCGATCACCTGGTTCGTCCGGATCGCGTTCTTCGTCGTGCCGGTGCTGGTCTTCCTCGCCACCAAGCGGATCTGCCTCGGCCTCCAGCGCCGCGACCGGGACAAGGTGCTGCACGGCCGCGAGTCGGGCATCATCAAGCGCCTGCCGCACGGTGAGTTCATCGAGGTCCACGAGCCGCTCAGCCAGGACGCGCTGCACACGCTCACCGCGCACGAGCAGTACAAGCCGGCCGAGATCGGCCCGACGGTCGACGAGAACGGTGTCGAGCGCAAGGTCAGCGGCCCGGAACGGCTGCGCGCCAAGCTGAGCAAGGGCTACTACGGGGAGGACAACCAGATCCCCAAGCCCACGGTCGAGGAGTACAAGGAGATCACGAGCGGCCACGGCCACCACTGATCACCTACCGACCCTGCTGATCGCCACGGCTGGAGCCCCGTCCATTGCATGGACGGGGCTCTTTGCCGTCCTCCGGGCTGGATAGGGTGGAGCCTGCCGGTACGTGCGTGCGTACCCGCCTTTTGTACGTGTCTACGAACCCAGGAGCGGCATATGAGTGCTGTGACCCCCGCTGGAGGCGACATCGCGGCGGGCCGTTCCTGGCCCGAGGTACTGAACGGCCTGCTCGACGGCCGCGACCAGAGCGCCGACGACACGGCGTGGGCGATGGACCGCATCATGCGCGGCGAGGCGACGGACGCGCAGATCGCGGGCTTCGCGGTGGCGCTGCGTGCCAAGGGCGAGACGGTCGAGGAGATCTCCGGACTCGTCCGGACGATGTACGAGCACGCCAACGTGATCGAGGTGCCGGGCCCGGCGGTGGACATCGTCGGGACGGGCGGCGACGGCGCGAAGACGGTGAACATCTCCACGATGTCCGCGATCGTGGTCGCCGGGACCGGGGCCAAGGTCGTCAAGCACGGCAACCGGGCCGCGTCGTCGGCCTCGGGCGCCTCGGACGTCCTGGAGAAGCTCGGCGTCAATCTGGAACTGACGCCGAAGCGGGTCGCCGAGGTGGCCGAGGAGGCCGGGATCACCCTCTGCTTCGCCGTGAAGTTCCATCCGGCGCTGCGTCACGTGGCCGCCGCGCGCGGCCAGCTGGGGATCCGGACGACGTTCAACATCCTCGGCCCGCTGACCAACCCGGCACGGGTGAAGGCCCAGGCCGTCGGTGTGGCGGACCCGCGCATGGCGCCCATCGTGGCCGGTGTCTTCGCCGAGCGGGGCAACTCCTCACTGGTCTTCCGCGGCGACGACGGACTCGACGAGCTGACCACGACGTCGACGTCGCGCGTCTGGGTCGTGCGCGACGGCAAGGTGACCGAGGAGCGCTTCGACCCGCGCGACGTCGGGATCGAGCTCGTCCCGGTGGAGGCCCTGCGCGGCGCCGACGCCTCGTACAACGCGGACGTCGCGCGACGGCTGCTGAACGGCGAGCGCGGTCCCGTGCGGGACGCGGTCCTGCTGAACTCGGCGGCGGCGCTGGTGGCGCTCTCGCCGGGCGACGCGCCGCTGACGGAGCAGATCCGTGCCGCCATGGCGCAGGCGGCCGAGTCGATCGACTCGGGGGCCGCGAAGCGGGCCCTCGACCGGTGGGTGCGGGTCAGCAACGCCTGACCGCCGCCGTCCGTACCCGATGTGACACAGGGCGCAGTCCGGATCCTGGACTGCGCCTTGCACGTCGAAGATCTTCTGGCAAGATGCTGTACCAGGTCATGAGCGACAGCCATCAGGCCCCGGCCGGCTGTCCGGCAACCCTCCGTCCGTGGCGGGGTGCCCCGGGTGAAGACCAGGCCGTAGGCAGCGAGGTCTACGGCAAGCGCGGACCCCTCGTGTCACCAGGGGTCCTGGTCGTTCGAGGGAGCCTTCTGTGAGCAAGCGAATGCGATAGGGCGTCGAGCCCCGCCTCCGCGTACCCCTTTCACCTTTTCCCGCGTCGAGCCGTACCTCCGTGTACCGGCCGCGCGGTGATTCCGCCTGCCTCTCACAGGAGCTCGCCATGTCTGTCACCACCGTTGCCGCCGACCAGTCCGTTTGTGCCCCTCTGGCCGTTCTCGGGCGAGATGTCACCGTCCCCCTCGTGACGGGCGGCGAGGTCACCTACGCCGCGCTCGACTACGCCGCCAGCGCCCCCGCCCTCCAGCGGGTGTGGGACGACGTCGCCGCGTACGCCCCGTACTACGGCAGCGTGCACCGCGGGGCCGGCTACCTCTCGCAGCTGTCCACCGACCTGTTCGAGAACGCCCGCCGGACGGTCGCCGAATTCCTCGACTGCCGCTCCGACGACCAGCTCGTCTTCACCCGCTCCACCACCGACTCGCTCAACCTGCTCGCCGCCACCCTTCCGGCCGACTGCCAGGTCTTCGTCTTCGAGACCGAGCACCACGCCTCGCTGCTGCCCTGGCGGGACGCGCGCGTCACGTACCTGAACGCCCCGCGCACCCCCGAGCAGGCGGTCGCGACGCTGGAGCGGGCGCTCGCCGACCGCGACCCTTCCCCAAGCTCTCGGCTGCGCTCGAGCAGGGGAGGCCCCTATGGCCCGGCCCTGGTCTGCGTCACCGGCGCCTCGAACGTCACCGGCGAGCTCTGGCCGGTGCGCGAACTGGCCGCCGCCGCGCACGCCCACGGCGCGCGCATCGTGCTGGACGCCGCGCAGCTGGCCCCGCACCACCCGGTGTCGGTGCGGGACCTCGATGTCGACTGGGTCGTCTTCTCCGGGCACAAGCTGTACGCGCCCTTCGGCGCCGGCGTCCTCGCGGGCCGCGCCGACTGGCTTCGGGAGGCCGACCCGTACCTGGCGGGCGGCGGCGCGAGCCGCAAGGTGTCGCGGCGCGAGGACGGCGGTGTGGACGTGGAGTGGCACGACACCGCCGCGCGGCACGAGGCCGGTTCGCCGAACGTCATCGGCGCCTACGCGATCGCGTCCGCCTGCAAGGCACTCACCGAGGCCGGCTTCGACACGCTGGTCGCCCGCGAGCGGCACCTGATCGACACGGTCCGCGCCGGTCTCGCCGGCGTACCCGAGGTACGGGTGCTCTCGCTCTTCGGCGACGACGCCGCGCGCGTCGGTGTGATCTCCTTCGTCGTCGAGGGCTGGAACAGCTCGCACTTCGCCGCGGCGCTCTCCGCCGAGTACGGCATCGGTGTCCGTGACGGCCTCTTCTGCGCCCACCCGCTGGTCAGGACCCTGCTCGGCAGCGACCCGCAGACCCAGGGGGAGTGCGGGGCCCCGGAGGCCGCGCCCGGCGAGAAGTCCCTCAACGCGATCCGCGTCAGCTTCGGCGCGGGTACCCCCGACGAGCACGTCGAGCGCTTCGTCACCGCGGTGAAGGAGCTCGTGCGGGACGGCGCGAAGTGGCGGTACCGCACGGAGGACGGCCGCTGCGTGCCCGCGGTCTGAGCGGGGTTCTCGTCAAAAGGCCGCCCGGCGACCGGGCGGCCCTTCGCACCGAGGTCACACGATCAGGAGTCGAGCCCGATCGCGAACGCCGCCTCCAGGTCGTGCTGCGAGTAGGTGCGGAACGCGACGTGCGTGTCCGTGGCCTCGACGCCCGGGATCTTGCTGATCTTGCCGGGGATGACGTCCGCCAGGTCGTCGTGGGCCTGCACCCGGACCATCGCGATCAGGTCGTACGTACCCGTGACGGAGAAGACCTCGCTGACGGAATCCAGCGCGGCGATCGACTCGGCGATCTCGGGGATCCGGTCCACGCTGGTCTTGATGAGGACGATCGCGGTGATCACGGCTGGTTCTCTCCCTCGGGGGCCGCTGCTGAGGCTCTCACCCTACTCGCGGTCCAACCTGCCCGGTCGCCGCGCCGGGGGTCCGCCGTGCGGCCGGGCCGCCGCCGGGGGCGGGGTCCCCTCGGCGGGCCCGGCGGCCGTCCGGCCGAACCGCAGCCACACGTAGCCGAAGCCCAGTGTGAAGCCCACCAGATGGGCCAGATAGGCGACCCCGGGGCCGCCGTCGTCCTGGCTCGCCGCCAGCCACTGGAGGATCACCCAGAAGGGCAGTACCACCCAGGCCGGGAAACGCAGCGGCAGGAAGAAGAGGAACGGCAGGAGACTGGTCACCCGGGCCGTGGGGAACAGGTACAGGAACGCGCCGAGCACCGCGGAGATCGCCCCGGAGGCGCCGACCAGGGACTGCTGCGACTCCGCGTTGGCCGCGGCGTAGCCGAGGAGCGCGAGATAGCCGCAGCCCACGTAGAAGAGGGCGAACTGCACATGCCCCATGCGTTCCTCGGCCATCAGCCCGAAGACGAAGAAGAAGAGCATGTTGCCCAGGAGATGGAGCCAACTGCCGTGGATGAAAAGGGCCGTGGCGGGGGTCAACGCCTCGCGCGCGGCACCGTCGAACAGATCGCCGGGGACCACGCCCCAACGCCGGAAGTAGGCCCGCTGCGCGGCGGCCAGCGCGTCCCCGGTGCCGTAGACCGGGTTGAGGCCCGACGCCGGGCCGATCACGAAGATCAGACAGCACAGGGCGATCAGCCCGTACGTCACCGGCGCCGACTGACCCCGAACTGCTCTGCCGACCGTCGTACTCCATTTGCTGATCATGGTGCAGAGCATGGCGTAACGGGACGGATGAACACAGACCGCCTCGCCGCGGTGGACGGCGGAGCGTCGGGGAGCCGCCAGGCCGTAGGGTTACGAGCCACATGCACCGGGAGACTGGCGCTGGACGGACACTAGAAGGAAGCGGACTGCCTCATGACGGTTCCCCTGCCGGACGCCAAGACGCGCTGGCGCTGCACTCTCTGCGGCAACCTCACGCGTTTCGACGTGACCCGCTCGTCGAAGGTCGTCGAGTATGTGCACCTCGACCTGGCCGGTGAGCCGAAGGTCGAGGAGCGCGAGGTGGTCAGTGAGACCATCGAGTCGGTCCGGTGCCGCTGGTGCAACGCGGTGGACCAGGTGGAACTGGTGGACAGGCCGGGCGCCGGCTCCTGAGGGAGCGGGCCCCACAGACATTGGGGTGACGGATGGTGGAGACCACAGGCGGGGAGCCGGACGACGGCGCCGCTGAGGTGCTCGACCGCCCGCTGCCCGACGGCGTGCGCCGCCGCGTCGTGCAGATCGTCTCCGACGGCTTCGGCGGGCTGACCGTCGGTGAACTGCCCGCCCAGTTGCGGCAGTATGCGCGGTTCGCCCCCAATCGGCGGGCCAAGTTCGCCGGGAACGCCATGGCGGCGGCCCTGGAGACGGACACGCTGTTCAGACAGCGCATCGCCGAGAAGCTGAGAGAGGCGCAGCCGGAGATCGCCGGTGCCCTCGACTCGGGCGCGCCGCCCCCGGCCGCGGATCCGCTGGACGTGGCGGCCGCGGCCTATGTGCTGCGCCCCACGGGCTGGGTGAAGCTGGTGACCGCCGCCGGCGAGGAGGCCCTGCGGGCGGACGCCGAGCGCGCCGACGAGGAGACCCGGGCCGAGCTGGAGCGGCTGCGGGCGGAGCTCGCCGAGGCCCGCGGTCAGACCAGGGCCGAGACGGAACGGCTGCGCGCGGAGGTGGAGTCGGCGAAGAAGGAAGCGGAATCGCTTCATCGCAAGCTGCGCGGGGCCCTCAGTGACGTCAAGCGCGGCGAGGCGGCCCTGCGCAAGCTCCAGGGCGAGATGGACGGCGTACGGGCGGAGGCGCAGGCCCAGGTGTCCGCCTCCGACAGCGAGGCCCGGCGACTCAAGGCGCGCCTCGGCGAGGTCGAGGCCAATCTGGAGGCGACACGGCGGGCGGCGCGTGAGGGCCGCAGCGTCGAGGACATGCGGGTGCGCCTGCTCCTCGACACGGTGCTGGACGCCGCCCAGGGGCTGCGGCGCGAACTCGCCCTGCCGCCCGTGTCGGTGCGGCCGGCGGAGACCGTCGACGCGGTCGAACCGGGACGAATGACACCAAAGGACATCGCCGCTCGCGCGCTGTCCGAGAACGACCCCGCGATCCTCGACCAGCTGCTCGCGCTGCCGCAGGCGCATTTGGTCGTCGACGGCTACAACGTCACCAAGACGGGCTATCCGCAGATGCCGCTGGAGAAGCAGCGGCTGCGGCTCCTCGGGCAGCTCTCGCAGCTCGCCGCGCAGACCGGCTCCGAGGTGACCTGTGTCTTCGACGGGGCCGAACTGGCCGCGCCGGTGCTGCTCGCGCCGCCGCGCGGGGTACGGGTGCTGTTCTCCAAGCCCGGTGTCACCGCCGACGAGTTGATCCGTCAGCTGGTCCGTGCGGAGCCTCCGGGGCGGCCGGTCATCGTGGTCTCGACCGACCGCGAGGTGGCCGACGGCATCGCGAAGGCGGGTGCCCGGCCGGTGGCCTCCGCGGTGCTCCTCAAGCGTCTTTCGCGCGGCTGACCATCTGCGGCCTAAGACTCATAGGCCACGTACGCCCCATGTGTAACGTCCGGGCATGATGCCCGAATTGGCGTGACCTTCACGCAACGTAGTGTCAGAGCCGCATCACTGCATGTGAGTTGTCGGCAAAGAATGCGCTCGGTGACCGAGATTTTTCCTATGAGGATTTGAACTGATCACGGGGAGGTCACTAGGGTCAGGCCTCGAACCTCCGCTCGGGTGATCACTCATCGGGAGTGACGGTGGAGGGGCACCGCCCGTCGCGCATTCGGCAGGCGGCTGGAGGAAGAAGGAGCTCGCCTTCGTGGCGTCCCACCGTCGACCCAAGCAGCCGAGCCGCACCCGTGTGACCGTGCTCACCACCGCCGCCGCCGCTGCCGTGGCCCTCAGCGCCAACGCCGCCAACGCCGCGCCGAGCGAGAAGCCGAGCAAGGACGAGGTCAAGTCGAAGGTCGACAAGCTCTACGAGGAGGCCGAGAAGGCCACCGAGAAGCTGAACGGCGCGAAGGAGAAGCAGGAGAAGCTGCAGAAGCAGATCAGCTCCCTGCAGGACAACGTCGCCCGCGGCCAGGAGGAGCTCAACGAGCTGCGCGACGGCCTCGGCTCGATGGCCAGCGCCCAGTACCGGACCGGCGGCATCGACCCCTCCGTGGCGCTCTTCCTCTCCTCCGACCCGGACGACTACCTCGACAAGGCGTCCGCGATGGACCAGCTGAGCGCTCAGCAGGTCGAGGCGCTCAAGAAGGTCCAGGAGAAGCAGCGTTCGCTCGCCCAGCAGCGTTCCGAGGCCTCCGAGAAGCTCAAGGACCTCGCCGACACCCGGACGGAGCTGGCCAAGAAGAAGAAGGAAGTCCAGGGCAAGCTCGGTGAGGCGCAGAAGCTCCTCAACACCCTGACGGCCAAGGAGAAGGCGGCTCTCGACGCCGAGCAGGCCCGCGCCAGCCGCGCCAGCGAGCGCAGCGCCCTGGGCGGCTCCAGCACCCCCGCCTCCGGCCGTGCCGGTGCCGCGTTCAGCGCGGCCCAGAGCAAGATCGGCTCGCCGTACGTCTACGGCGCCTCCGGCCCCAGCTCCTTCGACTGCTCCGGCCTCACCTCCTGGGCCTACGCCCAGGCCGGTGTCTCCATCCCGCGCACCTCCCAGGCGCAGGCCAACGCGGGCACGCGCATCTACTCGCAGAGCGACCTCCAGGTCGGTGACCTGGTCATCTTCTACGGCGACATGCACCACGTCGGCCTGTACGCGGGCAACGGCCAGGTGCTGCACGCCCCGCGCACCGGCACGGTCGTGCGCTACGAGTCGATCGGCAACATGCCCTTCCAGTTCGGCGTCCGCATCTGACGCACGCCTCCTGACGAGCCCTCGCCGAAGCATCGGCGGGGGCTCTTCTCACTCCGCCCAAACGGGCGAATTACGGTACCGCCCGCTGACCCCGCGACCCGTCCGTGACCTGCGTCTGAGGCGGGGCGTCACTTTGTGTGCCCGCAGAGACCTTTGGCCGTCGCGTAGTCGCACGGCTACTGTCTGGCGCGTTTCCCCCAATCCGGGGGACCGTCAGCGGAAGGGAGAGCGGCCACCCGTGGGGTTCCATCGCCGCCTTGCACCGTCCGGCTTCGACCGGGGCGTCGGCGCCTTCGGTCTCGCCGCCTGCGTGATGTCCGCGGCGGCCGCCGCACTCGGCGCCCTGCCCGCCTCCGCGGCACCGCAGGACGACACCCGGGCCGAGGTGGACCGCCTGTACACGCAGGCGGAGAAGGCCACCGAGGCGTACAACAAGGCCGACGAGCGGGCCGACTCCCTGCGCGAGCAGGTCGGCACGGCACAGGACGAGATCGCCCGGCAGCAGGAGCGCATCAACACCATGCGGGACGCGCTCGGTTCGCTCGCGGGCGCCCAGTACCGCTCCGGCGGCCTCGACCCCTCCCTGGCGCTGCTGTTCTCCGACGACCCGGCCGAGTACATCGACAAGGCCGCCGCGCTCGACCGGATCAGCTCCCACCAGGCCGGCGAGCTCAGGGATCTCCAGTTCGCCATGCGGGAACTCGCGCAGAAGCGCGAGGAGGCCACCGGCAAGCTCGCCGAACTGGAGAAGAGCCGCAAGGCCGTCGCGCGGCACAAACGGACCGTGGAGCGAAAGCTCGCCGAGGCGCGACAGCTGCTCAACTCGCTGCCCTACGCCGAACGCGCCGCCTACGACCGGGCGTCCCGCTCCGGCCGCTCGGACCTGCCCGACCTCGGAGACGCCGTCCCGTCCTCGGCCCGCGCGGCCGCCGCGGTCGCCGCGGCCCGCTCCGTGCTCGGCCGCCCCTACGTCTGGGGCGCCAACGGGCCGGGCGGCTTCGACTGTTCGGGCCTCATGCAGTGGTCGTACGCGCAGGCCGGGGTCGGGCTGCCGCGCACCTCGCAGGCCCAGCGATACGCGGGCCGGCAGGTGCCGCTCTCCCAGGCGCAGCCCGGCGACCTCATCGCCTACCGCTCCGACGCCAGCCACATCGCGATGTACATGGGCAACGGCCAGGTGATCCACGCCCCGTACCCCGGTGCCCCGGTGCGGTACGACCCGGTGGGCATGATGCCGGTCTCGTCGGTCACCAGGGTCTGACCGCGGCCCGACCGGAGCCCGAAGCGCCCGGGCCGCCGTACGATCGGGAACGTGGCTGGTCGAAGGCGTGCGTCGAGAGCGGGACTCTCCCTGGTGCTGCTGCTCGCCGTGCTCGTCGGCTGCGGCGGCCGGGCGTCCTCGGACACCGTGTCGGCCGAGGTGCAACGGGTCCTCGACCTGCGGGCGGCCGCGGTGCTCGCCCGGGACGAGCCGGCGTACCGGGCGACCGGGCGGCCGGCCGGCGCCGATCCGGACTTCGCGAACCTGCGCGCCGTCCCGCTGGAGTCCTGGGCGTACCGCGTGACCGACGTCCACCGCACCGGCGACCGGGCCACGGCCGACGCCCAGTTGCGCTACCGCATCAAGGGGTACGACGCCGCGCCCGTCACCGTCGGCCGCACCCTGCGCCTGGTCCGTGCCGGCGGGACCTGGTACGTCGCGTCCGACGAGCCCGCGAAGAAGGCCAGCGAACAGCTGTGGGAGCAGGGGCGGGTGACGGTCGTGCGCGGCGAGCGCAGTCTGGCGCTGGGGGTGGGGCAGTCCGCCGAGCGGCTGCGCGACTACGCCGGGCTGGCGGACCGCGCGGTGCCCGCCGCGTCCGGGGCGTGGGGCACGGACTGGTCGCGGCACGTCGTCGTGCTCGTGCCGAAGTCGCTGGAGGGCATGGCCGGGCTGCTCGGCGCCCCGGCGTCCGGGTACCGGGGGATCGCGGCGGTCACCACGGGTGAGGCGGGCGGGTCGGGAAAGGCACCTGCGGACCGGATCATCGTCAATCCCGACGCGTTCGGCGTCCTCGGCGACTTCGGCAAGCAGGTCGTGCTCACCCACGAGACGACCCATGTCGCCACCCGTGCCCACACCTCGGCCGCCACGCCCCTGTGGCTCTCCGAGGGGTACGCGGACTGGGTCGGCTACCGCGGCAGCGGGCGGACGGCCCCGCAGGTCGCGCCGGAGCTGGAGCGTGCCGTGCGGGACGGGAGCCTGCCGGTCGCGCTTCCCGTGGACGGGGACTTCGGGTTCAGCGGGGACGCGGCGCGGCTGGCACGGGCGTACGAGGGCGGCTGGCTGGCCTGCCGGCTGATCGCGGACCGGTGGGGCGAGGTCCGCCTGAACGACTTCTACCGCGCCGTCGGCGACCACGAGAAGCGCGCCGGGGCGGTCGAGGGCGCGCTGCGGGACATACTGCACACGACGCCGGAGCGCTTCACCGCGCAGTGGCGGGACTACCTCAGGGCGCAGCTGCTTCCAGCCGGGTGATCGCCTCGGTCAGCCATGCCCGCTCCGCCTCGCCCGTCGCACGGGCCACCCGCAGCATGCCCTCCCGGAACAGGTCGCCGCTGTCCTCGGCCCGCACGGGCTCACCGTCGCGGTAGAAGAAGCTCGCCGGTGTCCTCAGGAAGTCCAGCCTGCGGCGCAGCACCGCGGCCTGCTCCTGACGGTCGGGCAGGTGGCGCAGGAAGGCCAGCAGGGTGTTGAACCGCACCTGGTCGGTGATCTCCGCCTGCTTGGGGTGGCGCAGCCGCTCCAGCAGATCCTCGCGCCCCCGGTCGGTGAGGGAGAGGATCCGGCGGGGGGCCGCGCTGCTGCCGGGAGCCGTGCGCTGGTCCAGCTTGCCCGCGTCGACCAGGCGGGTGATCGCGGGATAGAGGGCCCCGTCGCTGACCGGGCGGACATGGCCGCTGAGCGCCTTGATGCGCTCCTTCAACTCATAGCCGTGCAGCGGCTCTTCGGACAGGAAACCGAGGATCGACAGCTCCAGCATGAGGCGGCTCCGTGGTTGCGGGTCTCTTGATGTGATGGTACCTCTTATCGAGCTACCTCGAAACGAGGTAGCTCTGATCGAGGCGCCGTGGCGGTCCGCACCCGCCGGGCGCCCGTACCGAGGCAGGTCCGCCGGGCCGCCCGCACCGAGGGAGGTCCGCCGGGCCGCCCGCACCGAGGGAGCTCCTGTGAACGCGCACCGCAAGCAGCTCATCGCGCTCGCCCACCCCGTCTACCTCTCCCTGCTCGCCTCCGTCGCCGCCGGGGTCATCAACACCCTCTGGGTCTCCCGGCTCGGCGGCGCCGCCGTGGCGGCCGTCGCCGTCGCCACCAACACCGAGAACGTGCTGCTCGGCGTCGCCCTCGTCTTCGCGTCCGGCACCACCGTGCTGGTCTCGCACGCCCGCGGGGCCCGGGACCCGGGCGAGGTCCGCGCGGCCGTACGCGGGGGATGGGCACTGTGCGCCGTGGTCACACCCACGGTCGTCGCCGGCGGCCTGCTGCTGCGGGAACCGCTGGCCCGGCTGGTGCTCGGCGGCGACGGGAAGGCCACGGTGCTCGCCGTGCAGTACTTCGCGATCTCCCTGCCGGGCATCGCGGTCTTCTTCGCCCAGAACCTCGTCGACGGCATCCTGAAGGGCACCGGCGACACCCGCACCCCGATGCGTCTGGCCCTGCTGGCCAACGGCCTGATCCTCTGCCTCGACCCGCTCCTCATCCACGCGTACGGCGTCCCCGGCGCCGCCGCCTCGACCGTGCTCTGCCGCTGCGTGGCCCTGGCGGCCGGGCTGCGCGCCCTGCGCCGGAACGCCCTGCTCCGCGAGGCCGCCCCGACCCCGCCCGCACGGTCGACCGCCGCCGCCCTGCGCCGCACCCTGCGGACCGGGCTGCCGATGTCCGCCGACTTCACCGTGCGGCAGGGCGGCGCGCTCGTCCTGGTCGCGATCGTGGCCCGGCTCGGGGTGACGGCCGTCGCCGCGTACTCCATCGCCTACAAGGTCATGTACGTCGCCACCATGGCGTTCTACGCGGTCCGGCAGGCCGCCTCGATCCACACCGCGCACACCCGCGGCGCGGGGCGCGACGAGCGGGGCGCCATCGGGCGGCAGGCCGTGCTCGTCTCCGGCGCGGCCGGCCTGTTCGCCGCGTGTCTGCTCGGCGCGCTGGCGCCGTGGATCATGCGGGCCTTCGGCGCCGGTCCCGACGTCGCGCACGACGGCGTGCTGTTCCTGCGCTGCGTCGGTCCCTACCTGCTGCTGATGGCCTGCTGCATCGCGCTCGGCGGGGTCTTCGAGGGGAGCGGGGGAGCGCCGGTCCTGCTGCGCGTCACCCTGCTCGGCACCGCGGTCCAACTACCGGTCGCGTACGTCCTGTCGGGGCTCGGACTGCCCGGCATCTGCCTCGCCCTCGCCCTGTCCATGACGGTGCAGTGCGCGGCGCTGGGCGTCTGGGCCCGGCGTCAGGAGGACGCCAGGCTCTCCTGGGTGCGGGCCGCCTGAGGGGGCACCCTCGGCGCGGGGTCGGACACCGTGCTCCGCCACAGCTCCAGGGCGGCCAGCACGGTGGCGATCACCAGCAGGCCGTTACGAGCGAAGAGGAGGCTCACGCCCAGCAGATCGCTGCCCACGACGTGCGAGAACCAGACCGGGAACTCCAGGACGGTCACGAAGCACGCGGCGAGCACCAGGACGACCGGCAGGGTCATCCCGCTGCGACGGAAGCACAGACAGACCGCCGCGAGCCCGACCAGCCACACCATGTACTGAGGGCTGATCACCCGGCTGGTGGTCGTGAACATCAGCACCGCCACGAACGCGGCGTCCGCGAGCGTGTGCGGCAGGAACCGCCTGACCCGCAGCCGCCACAGCAGCAGCCAGCCGAAGGCGAGCCCGGTGAGGACCAGGGCCGCCGTGCTCACCACGTCGACGTACGGGCCGAGGAACTCCACCGAGCCGTAGTTGAGCAGCACCTGACCGTCCCAGCCGTGCCCGCGCGCCACGTGGAAGACCAGGGAGCCGAGCGACTCCACCTCGGTGCCGCGGTCGCGCTGGAACGTCAGGAAGGAGAACGCGCCCGGCATCGCCAGGCCGAACACGGCCGCGATCACCGCGGCCGTCACCACGGCCGCTACCCAGGCCCGGCGCCGGACGGCTCCCACCAGCAGCAGCACCGGCCACACTTTCACCAGAGCGCCGAAGCCGGTGAGCATCCCCATGATGCGGGGATGGCGCGCACCGGCGAGCAGCGCGGCGACCGCGACGGCCGTCACCATCACGTCGTAGCGGGCGTACACGGTCGGACCGAGCAGCGGCACCCCGACCGCCCACACCCAGGCCCCGCGCAGGCTCTTGCCGGGGCGCAGGCCCGCGTAGAAGAGCAGGGCGAACACGACCAGGTCGGCGACGCAGGCCAGCACGAAGAACGCCTGCGCGTAACCCAGGGTGGGCAGCAGCGCGGGGGAGAGGATCGCGAGCGCGGCGGCCGGCGGGTACTGCCAGGTGACGTCGTCCAGCGGGAAGGTGCCGTCACGCAGGACCTCGTACCAGCCCTGGTAGATCACGAAGACGTCGCTCGTGACGTCGGGGCCGGGGAAGACGTACACCTTGAACACGAACAGGAGCAGCAGCACTCTGGTCACGGTCCAGGTCCCGAGCAGCGCGAGCGGTCCGTACGGGAACCACGCCCCCCTAGTGCCCGTCATGCCCACCTGGTCCTTGTCCGTCCGGAACGAATGTGCTGTGCTGCCGTGGTCCCGCACGGCCCGCGGTCGCGTCGTCGCGGAGCCCGCTGCGTGCCGCGTGCGCCGTGGTCATGATGTCGCGCCGCCCTGTGCGCGAGCCGTCAAGCGCGGCCGTGCGGAGCTGTGAGTATAGGTTCGATAGTGTCGAACACGATGCACAAGACCTTGATCGTGACGAACGACTTCCCGCCCAGGCCGGGCGGCATCCAGGCGTTCCTGCACAACATGGCGCTGCGCCTGGACCCCGAGCGGCTCGTCGTCTACGCCTCCACCTGGAAGCGCGGCCGCGAGGGCGCCGAGGCCACCGCCGCCTTCGACGCGGAGCAGCCCTTCACCGTCGTGCGCGACCGCACGACGATGCTGCTGCCCACGCCGGGGGCCACCCGGCGGGCCGTCGGACTGCTGCGCGAGCACGGCTGCACCTCGGTGTGGTTCGGGGCGGCGGCACCGCTCGGCCTGATGGCGCCGGCGCTGCGCCGGGCCGGCGCACAGCGGATCGTGGCCACCACCCACGGCCACGAGGCCGGCTGGGCGCAGCTGCCCGCGGCCCGCGGACTCCTGCGCCGCATCGGCGAGTCCACCGACACGATCACCTACCTCGGTGAGTACACCCGCTCCCGGATCGCCTCCGCGCTGACTCCCGAGGCCGCCGCGCGCATGGTCCAATTGCCGCCCGGCGTGGACGAGAAGACCTTCCACCCCTCCTCGGGCGGTGACGTGGTCCGCGCCCGGCTGGGCCTGACCGACCGCCCCGTCGTCGTGTGCGTCTCGCGTCTCGTGCCGCGCAAGGGCCAGGACACCCTGATCCTCGCGATGCCGCGCATCCTCGCCAAGGAGCCGGACGCGGTGCTCCTGATCGTCGGTGGCGGACCCTACGAGCGGGACCTGCGCAGACTCGCGTACGACACCGGTGTCGGCGAGGCGGTCCGGTTCACCGGGGCGGTGCCCTGGTCGGAACTGCCCGCGCACTACGGTGCCGGGGATGTCTTCGCGATGCCCTGCCGTACGCGGCGCGGGGGCCTCGACGTCGAGGGGCTCGGCATCGTGTACCTGGAGGCGTCCGCGACCGGGCTGCCCGTCGTCGCCGGCGACTCCGGCGGGGCGCCGGACGCGGTGCTCGACGGTGAGACCGGGTGGGTCGTCCGGGGCGGTTCGCCGTCCGAGACGGCCGACCGTATCGTCACCCTGCTCGGGGACTCCGAGCTCCGGCGCCGCATGGGTGAGCGGGGCCGGGCCTGGGTCGAGGAGAAGTGGCGCTGGGACCTGCTGGCCGAGCACCTGCGTGAGCTGCTGTAGCGGTCACTCGCCCCCTCCGCCCCTGCCCGTCCCTTGCCCCTGGGGGCTGCCGCCCCCGGACCCCCGCTTCGGCCTGGACGGCCTCGTCCTCAATCGCCGGACGGGCTGAGATCGGTCCTCCGGCGTTCGAGGAGCGGGGTCCGGGGCGGAGCGCCGGGGGTGGGACTCTCCGGCCGCGGGGCGGCGGAGGTGCAGCGCCGGGGAGCGGCAAAGCGGAGGGCGCGGGTCCTCGGTGAGGATCCGCGCCCTGAAGGTCTCCGACGGGCTCAGCCCCGGTAGATCGCCTCGATCTCGTCCGCGTAGTCCTTCGCCACCACATTGCGCTTGAGCTTCAGCGACGGCGTCAGGTGCCCCGACTCCTCGCTGAACTGCGACGCGAGGAGGCGGAACTTGCGCACCGACTCCGCCTTGGACACGGCGGCGTTGCCGTCGTCGACGGCGTCCTGGATCGCCGCGAGGAGATCCGCGTCCTCGCGCAGCGACGCCGCGGTCGAACCGGCCGGCTTGCCGTGCTCGTCGGCCCAGCGGCCCAGGAACTCCTCGTCGACGGTGACCAGCGCGCCGACGAACGGACGCCCGTCGCCGACGACCATGCACTCCGCGACGAGCGCGTGCGCACGGATGCGGTCCTCGATCACGGCCGGGGCGACGTTCTTGCCGCCCGCGGTGACGATGATCTCCTTCTTGCGGCCGGTGATGCGGAGGTAGCCGTCCTCGTCGAGGGTGCCGATGTCACCGGTGTGGAACCAGCCGTCGGCCAGCGCCTCGGCGGTCGCGGCCTCGTTGTTCCAGTAGCCCTTGAACAGGTGCTCGCCGTGCAGCAGCACCTCGCCGTCGTCGGCGATCCGGACGACCGAGCCCGGCAGCGGCTGGCCCACCGTGCCGATCTTCGTCCGGTCCCAGGGGTTGAACGCGGTCGCCGCGCAGGACTCGGTCAGGCCGTAGCCCTCCAGCACCGTGAAGCCGATGCCGCGGAAGAAGTGGCCGAGGCGCTCGCCCAGCGGCGCACCGCCCGAGATGGCGTACTCGCCGCGGCCGCCGAGCACCGCGCGCAGCTTGCTGTAGACCAGCTTGTCGAAGGTCTTGTGCTTGATCCGCAGGCCGAGGGAGGGTCCCGAAGGGGTGTCCAGGGCGCGGCTGTACGCGATCGCGGTGTCCGCCGCCTTGTCGAAGATCTTGCCCTTGCCGTCGGCCTGGGCCTTGGCGCGCGCCGAGTTGTAGACCTTCTCGAAGACGCGCGGCACACCGAGGATGAGCGTCGGCCGGAACGCGGCGAGCTCGTCGGTGAGGTTCTTGATGTCGGGGACGCAGCCGAGCTTGATCGGCGCCATCATCGGCGCGACCTGCACGAGCCGGCCGAAGACGTGCGCCAGCGGGAGGAACAGCAGGACGGAGCACTCGCCCGTGCGGAACAGGGGGCGCAGGCGCTCGACGATGTTGCCGCACTCCGCGAAGAACGCCCGGTGGGTGAGCACACAGCCCTTGGGGCGGCCGGTGGTCCCGCTCGTGTAGACGATGGTCGCCGGGTCGTCGGCCTTGGCGAGGGAGCTGCGCTCCTCGACGGTCGCGTCGCTGACGTCCTTGCCGAGCAGGCCCAGTTCCTCGATGCCGCCGGCCTCGATCTGCCAGACGTGCTTGAGGGCGGGCAGCCGGTCGCGCACCGAGTCCACCGCGGCGGCGTGCGCGTCCAGTTCGACGATGCAGGCGGTCGCGCCCGAGTCGCCGAGGATCCACTGGACCTGCTCGGCGGAGCTGGTCTCGTACACGGGCACGGTGATCGCGCCGGCGCTCCAGATCGCGAAGTCGAGCAGCGTCCACTCGTAGCGGGTGCGGGACATCAGGCCCACCCGGTCGCCGGGCTGCACGCCCGAGGCGATCAGACCCTTGGCCGCGGCGTGCACCTCGGCGAGGAAGGTGGTGGCGGTGACATCCGTCCAGGTGCCGCCGACCTTGCGGGCGATGACGGCCACGTCGGGATGCTGCGCGGCGTTTCTGCGGACGATGTCGGTGAGATTTCCGTCCGCAGGGACCTCGTACAAAGCCGGAAGGCTGAACTCGCGCAAGACTGCTGCTCCTCATAGGGCGCCGACGCCACGACTCTGTGTGATGCGACGGTGCGGTCCAAGGCTCGGGCAGGCACTCAGGTGATCACTTGTTGAAAACCTGAGTACGACTGGACTGCCCGGACGTTACCCGCCGGTATGGCGTCTTCGACAGGGGGTCCCGGCGAGATGTTCTGTGCGTCACACGTGTTGGCGTTCCTTCGCGCACAGTAGTCCACGCAATTCCTGACTAGCCAGTAACCGCAGGTCCGACCGCCTCTATTCACGTTTGCCCCACACGCCTACGCTTGATCGTCATGGCACCCACACCGGTCGGCAACGCGAGGACGCGCATTCATGTGGTCAGTGACGTGCACGGCAACGCCCGTGACCTGGCCAGGGCCGGGGACGGCGCGGACGCCCTGATCTGCCTCGGTGACCTGGTGCTCTTCCTCGACTACGCCGACCACTCGCGCGGCATCTTCCCGGACCTGTTCGGTGTGGAGAACGCGGACCGCATCGTCGAGCTGCGTACCGCCCGCCGCTTCGAGGAGGCGCGCGCGTTCGGTGCCCGTCTGTGGTCGGGCGTCGGCGCGGACCGGGCCGCCGCCATCGAGAAGGCGGTGCGCAAGCAGTACGCCGAGATGTTCGCCGTGTTCCCGACGCCGACGTACGCGACCTACGGCAATGTCGACATGCCGACCCTGTGGCCGGAGTACGCCGGTCCCGGTACGCGGGTCCTCGACGGTGAACGCGTGGAGATCGGCGGCCGGGTCTTCGGATTCGTCGGCGGCGGACTGCGGACGCCGATGCGGACGCCCTACGAGATCAGCGACGAGGAGTACGCGGCCAAGGTCGAGGCGATCGGCGAGGTCGACGTGCTGTGTTCGCACATCCCGCCGGAGGTGCCGGAGTTGGTGTACGACACGGTGGCGCGCCGCTTCGAGCGCGGCTCCCGCGCCCTCCTGGACGCGATACGGCGCACCCGCCCGCGCTACGCCCTGTTCGGCCACGTCCACCAGCCGCTCGCCCCCCGTATGCGGGTCGGGGCGACGGAATGCGTCAATGTGGGCCACTTCGCGGCCACGGGCACGCCCTGGGCGCTGGAGTGGTGAGGCGCCGGGGCCGGTGAACCCCAGGTGGGGTGACAGCGTCCGCGGCTGTGCGCGGTAGCCTTCACGCTGCACACACGTGCGCCCCACCCTCCCTCACCGGACCGCATCTGGAGGAGCCACCGCGATGGCGGAACACACCAGTTCGAGCATCACGATCGAGGCGGCACCGGCTGACGTCATGGCGGTGATCGCCGACTTCGCCCGCTACCCGGACTGGACGGGTGAGGTGAAGGAGGCCGAGGTGCTCGCCACCGACGACCAGGGCCGCGCCGAGCAGGTGCGCCTCGTCATGGACGCCGGCGCCATCAAGGACGACCAGACCCTCGGCTACACCTGGACCGGCGACCACGAGGTCTCCTGGACCCTGGTCAAGTCCCAGATGCTGCGCTCGCTCGACGGCTCGTACCTCCTCAAGCCCGCGGGCACGGGTGCCACCCAGGTCACCTACCAGCTGACCGTCGACGTCAAGATCCCCATGCTCGGCATGATCAAGCGCAAGGCCGAGAAGGTCATCATCGACCGCGCGCTGGCGGGCCTGAAGAAGCGTGTGGAGTCGGGCGAGGTCTGACTGCCGGCACCGGCGCGCACCTACGGCGACCCCGGCGCCCCGGGAGCGGAGCGGGGTGCGCCCCGCGGTCTCCGGCAGCGGCGCGGCGCCCCCGGCGTCCCGGAGACCGGGCCCGGTGACTCCGGCGGTCTCTCCCAGGAGGGTGCCGTCCGCGGTGGCGCGGGGACCTTGTCCGGTGACTCCGGTGGTCTCCGTCAGGATCGCGACGTCCGCGGTGGCGCGGGGACCTTGTCCGGTGACTCCGGCGGTCTCTCCCAGGAGGGTGCCGTCCGCGGTGGCGCGGGGACCGAGTCCGGTGACTCCGGTGGTCTCCGTCAGGATCGCGACGCACGCCGTGGCCCGGGGACCGAGTCCCGTGACCCGGGCAACCGGGGGAGCGCGGTCCGTCCCGCCGGTGCGGCGCAGGTACCGTTCACCCTCATGCGCACCATCCTGATCACCGGCCAGGGCGGCACCGGCCGTACCACCGTCGCCGCGGCCACCGCGCTGCGGGCAGCCCACCGGGGCACCCGTACCTTGGTGCTCACCGCCGACCGCACCGACACCCTGGGTGCGGTCCTCGGCGTCCCGACGGGCCCGACCCCCGTGGAGGCCGCGCCGAACCTCACCGCCTGGCGCCCCGACGCCGCCGCGCGTTTCCGCGAGGACCTCACCGCCTTCCAGCAGCGGGCCACCGCCGCCCTCGATCTGCTCGGCGCCTCCCGCCTGGACGCGGAGGAAGTCACCCCGCTGCCCGGCGCCGAGGAACTCGCCGTGCTGCGCGCCCTGCGCGACGCCGCACTCTCGGAGGCCTACGAGCTCCTGGTCGTGGACCTCCCGCCGGCCCCGCAGACCCTCGCCCTCCTCGGCCTCCCCGAGGAACTCCGCCGCTATCTGCGCCGACTGCTCCCGCCGGAGCGCCAGGCCGCCCGCGCCCTGCGCCCCGTCCTCGGCCGGCTCGCGGGTGTCCCGATGCCCGCGGAGTGGCTGTACGAGACGGCCGCACGCTGGGACGTCGAGCTGGCCGCGGTGCAGGCGGTCGTCGAGGACAGGGCCACGACCGTACGACTGGTCGCGCAGCCCGGCCCGGCCGGCACCGACGCCGTCCGGACCGCCTCCACCGCGCTCGCCCTGCGCGGACTGTCCGTCGACGCCCTGGTCGCGAACCGTGTCCTGCCCACCGCCACGGACGACCCCTGGCTCGCCGCCCTCGCGGCCCAGCAGCACAAGGCACTGGACGAGTGGCGCGAGACGTACGACCTGCACGAGGTCCCGCACCTGGGGCGGGACCCCCGGGGCGGCGGCGACCTCACCGAACTCCCGGTGCCCCACGTCAACGCGGCGCCCACCCCGGTCGAGTGGCCCGTCACC
The DNA here is from genome assembly GCF_039543605.1 of Streptomyces siamensis. NCBI lineage: Bacteria > Bacillati > Actinomycetota > Actinomycetes > Kitasatosporales > Streptomycetaceae > Streptomyces > Streptomyces siamensis. The sequence goes on from NZ_BAABKB010000002.1 coordinate 1,225,056, forward strand.
GACCGGCTCGCCGACGACGGCGTGCTCGTGTGGCACATTCCGCTGCCCGGCGCGATACGCGACGAACTGGACCTCGTCCGGCGCGGCGACGAACTCGTCGTCACAGTCGGGCAGTTCCGCAGGATCGTCGCCCTTCCGTCGGCCCTGCGCCGCTGCACCGTGGACGGCGCGGCGCTGCGCGAGGGCGAGCTGCGGATCCGCTTCGCGCCGGACCCCGCGCTGTGGCCGCGCGGCAAGTGAGGCACCGTCCGTGGCCCGGCCGATCCGTGCCCCGGACACGGTGAACCGTGTACCCCCGTTCGGGTAACGTCGAAGGCACGAAACGTAGGCAGGAGTCCGCCATGAGCGAAGAGCGCCCCACAACCGACGCCGCTCAGGAGGAGACGGCCGAAGAGGTGCGCGCGGCCGACGCCGACGCCTGGGCGCAGGCGTGCGCCGAGGACCTCGCGGCGGAGAAGGCCCGCCGCCGCGCCCAGTACGGCACGCCCCCCGGCTCGGCCGCCGAGGAACTGCGCAAGCTCGTCGACGCCGTCGCCGACAAGCTGTCCGGACTGCAGTCGCCGCTGTTCGGCGCGGTCGCCTCCGGCACCGCCCAACAGATGGTCAACCAGGTCGTGCAGCAGGCCAAGGCCGCCGTCGAGCCCGTCCTGGAGCGGAACCCGGACGTGTTCGACCACCTCGCGGCCGCGGGTTCCGAGCTGCTCGCCGCCTACCGCTCGGCCGTCGAGGCCCAGGAGCGGCGCTGGACCACCCGGGACGCCGGACCTCGCGACGAGGGCACGGGTCCGGGGGAGCGGATTGACTTGGACTGAAGGCCCCTCGGGTACGGTTGGCCGTAGCGGGGCTCGACCGAAACTGAGGGATTCATGGGACTCACCATCGGCGTCGATATCGGCGGCACGAAGATCGCGGCCGGTGTGGTCGACGAGGAAGGCAACATCCTCTCGACCCACAAGGTGCCGACCCCCAGCACGCCGCAGGCCATCGTGGACGCGATCGCCTCGGCCGTTGAGGGCGCGCGCGCCGGTCACGACATCGTGGGCGTCGGCATCGGTGCCGCCGGATATGTGAACCGCCAGCGCTCGACGGTCTACTTCGCGCCGAACATCGACTGGCGGCAGGAGCCGCTCAAGGCCGAGGTCGAGGCCCGCGTGGGCCTGCCGGTCGTCGTCGAGAACGACGCGAACGCGGCCGCGTGGGGCGAGTACAGGTTCGGCGCCGGCAAGGGTCACCGCAACGTCATCTGCATCACCCTGGGCACGGGCCTCGGTGGCGGCATCATCATCGGCAACAAGCTGCGCCGCGGGCACTTCGGGGTGGCCGCCGAGTTCGGCCACATCCGCATGGTGCCCGACGGTCTGCTGTGCGGCTGCGGCTCGCAGGGCTGCTGGGAGCAGTACGCCTCCGGACGCGCCCTCGTCCGGTACGCCAAGCAGCGGGCCAACGCGACCCCCGAGCACGCGGAGATCCTCCTCGCCCTGGGCAACGGCACGCCCGACGGCATCGAGGGCAAGCACATCTCGGTGGCCGCGCGCCAGGGCGACCCGGTGGCGGTGGACTCCTACCGTGAGCTGGCCCGCTGGGCCGGTGCCGGCCTCGCCGACCTGGCCTCGCTCTTCGACCCGTCCGCGTTCATCGTTGGCGGCGGCCTCTCGGACGAGGGCGAGCTGGTCCTCGACCCGATCCGCAAGTCGTACAAGCGCTGGCTCGTCGGCGGCAACTGGCGCCCCGTGGCCGACGTCATCGCCGCGCAGCTGGGCAACAAGGCCGGCCTCGTCGGTGCCGCGGACCTGGCCCGGGAGCCCGACCCGATCATGTGACACCCGCACCGCCTGTATACGTCTCCGCCCGCCGCGCCCTCCGGGGACGGCGGGCGGTGCCATGCCCGCCCCGTTCCCCGACCGGGTCGCCGAAGCGGACGTCCAGTCCAGCTCTCCGACCATGACGCCGCCCCGGCGCGCACCGTCGTTCCCCGACCGGACCGCCGACCGAGCGGCGCCCCTTGCTGCCCGACCCGGTTCACCGCCCCGGCGCGCACTCCCGCTCCCGGTGGGCCGTGGCGGCGTATCTTGATCCGCATGGCGACGACCCCGCTGCCCAACTCCCGTACCGAGCCCGACGGTTCCGCCGTCATCCGGGTGCTCAGCTACAACATCCGCTCGATGCGCGACGACACCGACGCGCTCGCGCGGGTGATCAGCGCCTGCGAACCCGACCTCGTCCTGGTCCAGGAGGCGCCGCGCTTCTTCCGCTGGCGCAAGAAGCTGGCACGGCTCGCGGCGGCGTCCGGGCAGGTGATCCTCTCGGGCGGCGCCACCGCCGCCGGCCCCGCACTGCTCTGCTCCCTGCGGGGGACGGTGGAACGCACCGAGGACGTCCTGCTCCCGCTCACCCCCGGCCTGCACCGGCGCGGCTTCGCCACCGCCGTGGTGCGCTTCGGAAATGCCCGCCTCGGCGTCCTGAGCTGCCACCTCTCGCTCCAGAAGGACGAGCGGTACGAGCAGGGCGGCATGCTCCTCGAACGTCTCGCCGGCCTCGGCACCCCCTATGCCGTCGCGGGCGGAGACCTCAACGAACGCCCCGGCGGACCCACCTTCACACGCCTGGCCGGCACGCTCCAGGACGGGTGGACGACCCGCCCCTGGGGCGCCGAGCACACCTCCACCCCCACCGACCCGCACCAGCGGATCGACGCGGTCTTCGCCACGCCCGGTGTCGAGATCCTGGGCTGCGGGGTGCCGCTCGGCCTGCCGGGCGTGACGGAGGAAGACCTGAGGGCGGCCACGGACCATCTGCCCGTACTGGCCGCCCTCAAGGTGCCCGCGTCCTGAGACGCGCTCAGACCACCGCGCCGCGGCCGGGGTCGTCCTCGTCCTCGTCGTCGGTCTTCATCCGCATCACCAGGGTGGTGAAACCGCCCAGGAAGCCGCCTATGCCGATGGTCGCGAGCCACCAGGTCATGTCCCAGCCGAGGAGCACCGCCAGCAGCAGGAGCACCGGGCCGCCGAGCACGGCGAGCCAGGCGAACTTGGCGGTCGCGTCCGCCGCCGGCAGCGGGGGCGGCTCGGGCGGCACGAAGTGGCCCTCGTCGTCCTCGTCGAAGTCGTCGTCGGAGGGCTCGGACGCGCGGTAGTCCCGCGGGCCGCCCACACCGGGAGCGAACGCGACCGAGCTGCCCAGCGGCTTCGCCGGGGACGGATCGTCCGCGGACGGCCTGTCCGAGGACCCGGTCCCGGTGGCGCTCTTCTCGCTGTCGTTCTTCTCGTCGTCGTCCGGTCCGTCGTTCGTCTCCGGGTCGAGGAGCGCGAGGTCCTCGACCGACTTGAACGGCTTCGCGCCCGGCGGGTCCGGCGGCTCCTCCCCGTACCCCTCGACGATCGCCTGCCACGCGGCGTCCTCGTCGAAGGGCACGCTCTGCTCCTCCGGCGACCCGCCGAGGGAGTCACCGGACGACCCGCCGAGGGGCTCCCCGACCGGGATGCCCTTCTCCTCGGAGTCGCCGCGGTCCGCGTCGTACTCAGCCACCGGTGGCCGTCCCTTCCTGCTGACCCAGCTGGCCCGTGCCGGGCTCCTTGCCGACAGCGGGCGCGAGCCGGGCGATGAAGGCGTAGCTCTCCTCGAAGATCCGGTCCGCGTCATGGTCCAACGTCGCGACGTGGTAGCTCTGTTCCAGCAGGATCTCCGTGACGTCCGTGGACGACACCCTGCTCAGGACACGGGCCGAGTCCGCGGGCGGCACGACATGGTCCTGCGGGCTGTGCAGCAGCAGCAACGGCTGGGTGACCTGGGGCAGCTCACCGTCGACCTGCCGGTAGAAATTCCGCATGGAGTGCGCGGCGTGCAGGGGCACCCGGTCGTAGCCGATCTCCTGGGCACCCTCCTTGGCGATGTCGCTCGTGATCCCCTTCACGGTGGGCACGAGGTGGCGCAGGACCGGGAGGGCGTGCGCGGCGAGGCCGTGCACCTTGTTCGCCGGGTTGACGACCACGACGCCGGTGACGTCGTCCCCGTGCTTGGCGGCCAGCCGCAGGGCCAGGGTGCCGCCCATCGACAGACCGAGGACGAAGACCTGGTCGCACCGGTCCTTCAGGGCGCGCAGCTCGCGGTCGACCTCCGCGTACCAGTCCTGCCAGCCCGTGAGCTGCATGTCCTCCCAACGTGTGCCGTGCCCCGGCAGCAGCGGCAGTGCGACGGTCAGGCCGCGCTCGGCGAGAAACTCCGCCCAGGGCCGCAGCGACTGCGGGGACCCGGTGAAACCGTGGCAGAGGAGGACGCCGACCTCTCCGCCCTCACGGCGGAACGGCTCGGCTCCAGGAAGGACCGGCACCTTCGGTCTCCTGTTCATCAGGCGGGCGGAACGGAACGAACGAAACCCCCCGAGGCTTCGAGGCGTACTTCACCGTACGCGACCGCACTGACACCGACCAGGGTCGTCGGACCCTTTGACGGCGCTCCGGGTTAAGGTCTGACCGACGACACAGGAGGCACTCGGTTGATCTACGGCGCAATGAAGTTTTCCATCGGAGGGCCGCTGAAGCTCGCCTTCAGACCCTGGGTGGAAGGCCTCGAGAACATCCCCGCCGAGGGCCCCGCGATTCTGGCGAGCAATCACCTGTCGTTCTCGGACTCGTTCTTCCTGCCCGCGATGCTGGACCGCAAGGTGACCTTCATCGCGAAGGCCGAGTACTTCACGACGCCCGGCCTCAAGGGCCGGATGACGGCCGCATTCTTCAAGGGTGTCGGGCAGCTCCCCGTCGACCGCTCGGGCGCGCGCGGCGCGGGCGAGGCGGCGATCAAGAGCGGCATCGAGGTCGTCGAGCGCGGTGAGCTGTTCGGCATCTATCCGGAGGGCACGCGCTCCCCGGACGGCCGTCTCTACCGCGGCAAGCCCGGCGGCCTCGCGCGCGTGGCGCTCGCCACCGGCGCCCCCGTCATCCCGGTGGCGATGATCGACACGGAGAAGATCCAGCCGCCGGGGAAGGTGATGCCCAAGCTGATGCGCCCGGGCATCCGCATCGGCAAGGCGCTCGACTTCAGCCGGTACGCCGGCATGGAGCACGACCGTTTCGTGCTCCGCGCGGTGACCGACGAGGTCATGTACGAAATCATGAAGCTCTCCGGCCAGGAGTACGTCGACATGTACGCGACGGCCGCCAAGCGGCAGATCGCGGAGGCGGCGAAGGCCGAGAAGGAGGCGGAGAAGGCGGCGAAGGCGGCGCTCGCGCAGGCCGCGAAGCAGGCCGCCGGCGAATCCGGCCACGGGGACAAGGAACGTTCCGGCTCCTAGCTGCGTCCGTGAGGACGTCGGGGAGCGGTGGGGTGGGGGGACATGGCCAGGCGCGAGAGAGTCATGAGGATGTCGGTCGAGCTGCCGCTGTGGCGCGCGCTCACCGCCTACCGCGTCCTGACCATGTTCTACGCGGTCGGGCTCTTCGCCACCGCGTACGACGAGTTCACCCGCCCCTGGGTGGCCATCGTGTTCTACGCGGTGCTGTGCGGGTGGACCCTGGCGACCCTGCCCAGGGTGGCGAACGCGGCCAACTGCACCAAGCGGTTCCTGGCCGCCGACCTCACCGTCGCGCTCGTGGGCATCCTGCTCACCCGGGTCGCCGACGCCTCGTCGCGGATCGAGGACGGCGGCCCGACGCTGCCCTCCATATGGACGGCCGGTTCCGTCCTCGCCTTCGCGGTCAAGGGCGGCTGGCGATGGGCGGCCTTCGCCTCGACCCTGGTCGCCGCGGTCAACGTCGTCGAGCGGGGCGCCCCGACCCGCGACACCGTGCACAACGTGATCCTCGTCTGGGTCGCCTCCATTGCCATCGGATACGTCGTCGAGGTCGCCCGCGCCTCCGAGCGCACCCTCGCCCGCGCCCTGGAGATCGAGGCCGCCACCCGTGAACGGGAGCGCCTGGCCCGCGACATCCACGACGGTGTGCTCCAGGTCCTCGCCATGGTGCAGCGGCGCGGATCCGCGCTCGGCGGCGAGGCGGCGGAGCTGGGCCGGATGGCCGGTGAGCAGGAGGTGGCGCTGCGCACGCTGGTCTCGGGCGGCCTGGTGCCCGTCTCCCGGGTGTCCGAGGACGCCGCGCTCGGCGCGGTCGTACGGGCCGTCGACGAACCGGACGCCGGCGAGGAGGCGGCCGGCCCGGCCGACCTGCGGGCCCTGCTCGCCCCGTACGCCACCGCGCGCGTGACCCTCTCCGAGCCCGGCGCGCCCGTACGGCTGGCACCGGGGGCCGCCGGGGAACTGGCCGCCGCCGTCGGTGCCGCCCTCGACAATGTCCGCAAGCACGTCGGTCCCGACGCCCGTGCCTGGATCCTCGTCGAGGACGAACCGGACGAGGTGATCGTGACCGTGCGGGACGACGGTCCCGGCATTCCCGAGGGCCGGCTCGCGCAGGCGGAGGGCGAGGGGCGGCTCGGGGTCGCCCTGTCGATCCGCGGGCGGCTGCGCGACCTGGGCGGCACGGCCGAGCTGATCTCGGTCCCGGGCCAGGGCACCGAGGTCGAGCTGAAGGTGCCCAAGGCGTCCGCGGCGAAGGCGGAGCAGTGACCCGCGCGAGGACGGAGCCGTGAACCGGAGGAAGGCGGAGCGGTGATCCGGGGGGAAGGCGCAATGAAGGGGCAATGAAGAGGCAATGGTGACGATGAACACGGTGGGGCGGCGATGACGGCGAAGACGGAGGCGGCGGACGTGCGGGGGAACGACCCGATCAAGGTCATGGTGGTCGACGACCACCCCATGTGGCGTGACGCCGTCGCCCGCGACCTCACCGAGTCGGGCTTCGACGTGGTCGCCACCGCGGGCGACGGCGAGCAGGCCGTGCGCCGTGCCCGGGCCGCCGCGCCCGACGTCCTCGTGCTCGACCTGAACCTGCCCGCCAAGCCGGGCGTCCAGGTCTGCAAGGAACTGGTCGGCGCCAACCCCGCCCTGCGTGTCCTGGTCCTGTCGGCCAGCGGTGAGCACGCCGACGTCCTGGAGGCGGTGAAGTCCGGCGCCACCGGTTATCTGCTCAAGTCGGCGTCCACGGAGGAGCTGATCGACGCGGTGCGCCGTACGGCCGTCGGTGACCCGGTGTTCACACCGGGCCTCGCCGGCCTCGTCCTCGGCGAGTACCGCAGGCTCGCCTCCGAACCGGTCTCCGCCGCGGGCGACGACGAACCGAAGGCCCCGCAGCTCACCGACCGCGAGACCGAGGTGCTCCGGCTCGTCGCCAAGGGCCTGAGCTACAAGCAGATAGCGGAGCGTCTCGTCATCTCCCACCGCACGGTGCAGAACCACGTGCAGAACACCCTGGGCAAGCTCCAGTTGCACAACCGGGTGGAGCTGGTGCGGTACGCCATCGAACGCGGTCTTGACGAGGCGTAAACCTGGTGCATCCCACCTTCGGGTGAAGGTCGTAGATCAACACCCGCACAATTCACCGGAATTGACCTTCCGCACCATGCCGAAGTGACCTGCATCACCCTTAGCGTGAGTCCATCAGGCAACCGCTGCGAAGGGACTTTTCCATGCGGGTCGGAGTACTGACCGGAGGCGGCGACTGCCCCGGGCTCAACGCCGTCATCCGGGGCATCGTCCGCAAGGGCGTGCAGGAGTACGGCTACGACTTCGTCGGCTTCCGGGACGGCTGGCGAGGTCCGCTCGAAGGCGACACCGTCCGTCTCGACATCCCCGCCGTGCGCGGCATCCTGCCGCGCGGCGGCACCATCCTCGGCTCCTCGCGGACCAACCCCCTCAAGCAGGAGGACGGTATCCGCCGGATCAAGGAGAACCTCGCCAAGCAGGAGGTCGAGGCGCTCATCGCGATCGGCGGCGAGGACACCCTGGGCGTGGCGGCACGCCTCACCGACGAGTACGGCGTGCCCGTCGTCGGCGTACCGAAGACCATCGACAACGACCTCTCCGCCACCGACTACACCTTCGGCTTCGACACCGCGGTCGGCATCGCGACCGAGGCCATCGACCGCCTGCACACCACCGCCGAGTCGCACATGCGCGTGCTCGTCGTCGAGGTCATGGGCCGTCACGCGGGCTGGATCGCCATCCACTCCGGTCTGGCGGGCGGCGCCAACGCCATCCTCATCCCGGAACAGCGCTTCGACGTCGAGCAGGTCTGCCAGTGGGTGACCTCGCGCTTCAAGGCGTCGTACGCCCCGATCGTCGTGATCGCCGAGGGCGCCATGCCCAAGGACGGCGAGATGGTCCTCAAGGACGGCTCGCTCGACTCCTTCGGCCATGTCCGCCTCTCCGGTGTCGGCGAGTGGCTGGCCAAGGAGATCGAGAGGCGCACCGGCAAGGAGGCCCGCACCACCGTGCTCGGGCACGTCCAGCGTGGCGGCACCCCGAGCGCCTTCGACCGCTGGCTCGCCACCCGCTTCGGCCTGCACGCCATCGAGGCCGTCCGGGACGGCGACTTCGGCAAGATGGTCGCCCTGCGCGGCACGGACATCGTCCGCGTCCCGATCGCGGAGGCCACGGCCAAGCTGAAGACGGTCGACCCGAAGCTGTACGAGGAAGTCGGCGTCTTCTTCGGCTGACCCGGCACCCTGGGGTTATGGGCCGTATATTCGGCCCATAACCCTCCAGAGCGGGAGATGCCGGTGGAGATCGTTGCGTTCGGTGTGCAGTCCGACGAGAGACCGCTCATCGAGAAGGCCTTCGAGGGGCACCACGAAGTCCGCTGCCTCGACGTCTTCCTCACCGAGGACACCGCTCCCATCGCGGCCGGCTACGAGGCAGTCTCCAGCAGCGTCAACTGCGGTCTGGGGCACCGCGTCCTGCAGACGCTCGCGGCCGGCGGCACCCAGCTGATCGCCCAGCGCTCCACCGGGTTCAACAACGTCGACCTCGAGGTCGCCGAACGCCTGGGCATGACGGTCGCCCGGGTCTCGTCCTACTCGCCCCACTCGGTCGCCGAGTTCGCCTGGACCCTCGCCATGGCCGTCAACCGCCGTGTCGTGCGCGCCGCGACCCGCACCCGCGACTTCGACTTCCGGCTCGACGGCCTGATGGGCCGTGACATGCACGGCCGCACCGCCGGCGTGGTCGGCACCGGCAAGATCGGTGAGGCCTTCGCCAGGATCGCGCACGGCTTCGGCATGAACCTGCTCGGCTGGGACATCGCCGAGAACCCGGCCTGCGTCGAACTCGGCATGAAGTACGTCCCCAAGGAGCGCCTCCTCGCCGAGTCCGACCTCATCACCCTGCACGTGCCGCTGACGCCGCAGACCCATCACCTCGTCGACGCCGCCGCCCTGCGCGCCATGAAGGACGACGCGATCCTGATCAACTCCAGCCGCGGCGGACTCGTCGACTCCCGGGCCCTCGTCACCGAACTGCGCGAGGGCCGCTTCACGGGCGTCGGCCTCGACGTGTACGAGGAGGAGGCCGGGCTCTTCTTCCTCGACAAGTCCCTGGAGCCCGTCGAGGACGACACCCTGGCCCGCCTCGTCACCTTCCCGAACGTCCTGGTCACCTCCCACCAGGCGTACTACACCGAGGACGCCCTCGGCCAGATCATCGACACCACGCTCCGCAACGTCCTCGACTACGCCGAGGGCCGCCGCTCGGAGAACGTGCTGGTGCCCCGCAGCTGACCGATCAGCTCCCGCACCACGGCCGTACCGTTCAGCGTCAGCACCGACTCCGGGTGGAACTGCACGCCCGCGAACCCCGGACCGCGCATCGCGTGCACCTCGCCGCCGTCGCCGCGGCTCACCTCGACGCCGTGCGCGGCGAGCTCCGCGAGAGCCTCGTCGTCGCAGCGCGCCACGAAGCTGTTGTAGAAGCCGACCGTCTCCGTCCGCCCGAAGAGGTCGATCGCCGTCTGCGCCCCCTGGTACGGCACCTCCTTGCGGACGATCTCCAGGCCCAGCTCGGCCGCGATCAGCTCATGGCCCAGGCAGACGCCCAGCACCCCGTGCCGGTGCCCCCGGATCACCTCGGCGGTGAGGCCGCGCAGGAAGCGCATCTTCGGGTCCCGGACGTCGCCCGGATCGCCCGGACCGGGGCCCAGCACGAGGGGGCCCTCGTGCGCGAGGACCGCGTCGCGCAGACCCGGCTCGTCGTAGCGCCGCACCGTCACGTCGAGCCCCGACGAGCGGAGCAGATGGGCGAGCATCGCCGTGAAGGTGTCCTCGCCGTCCACGACGAGCGCGTGCCCGTCGAGACCGTCGCCGCGCTCCTGCATCCGCAGCCAGAACGGCGCGAGCGAGGACCGCCGGCCGTCGAGCGCGGCCCGCACCCGCGGGTCGTCCGCCAGCCGCGGCCCGGCGTGCTGGGTGCGCGGCCGCGCCGGTCCGACCCCCAGCGCCGCCAGCACCCCCGCCGCTTTCGCATGTGTCTCGGCGACCTCGCTGACCGGATCCGACCCCCGTACGAGGGTGGCGCCCACCGGGACGCGGAGCCGTCCGTCCGCGTCGATGTCGGCGGTCCGGATGAGGATGGGGGAGTCGAGGGTCTGCGCTCCGCCGGAGTCCCGCCCGACGAGGGCCAGCGCCCCCGCGTAGTAGCCGCGCCCGCCGACCTCGTGCCGCTCGATGACCCGGCAGGCGTTCTGCACCGGCGACCCCGTGACGGTCGCCGCGAACATGGTCTCGCGCAGCACGTCCCGGACATCCAGCGAGGACCGGCCCCGCAACTCGTACTCGGTGTGCGCGAGATGGGCCATCTCCTTGAGCCGCGGGCCGATCACCACCCCGCCCATGTCGCCGACCGTGCACATCATCTTGAGCTCCTCGTCGACGACCATCGACAGCTCCTCGATCTCCTTGCCGTCGGCCAGGAAGGCGAGCAGGTCCTGTGGTGTCGGGCCCTCGGCCGGATAGCGGTACGTCCCGCTGATCGGGTTCATCACGACGGTCCCGCCCGACATCCGGACATGCACCTCGGGGCTCGCCCCGACCAGCGTGCGCCCACCCGTCGCACGCCCCGCGGGCCCTTCCTGCGCCCCGGTGTGCACCACGTACGTCCAGTACGCGCCGCGCTCACCCACCAGCAGCCGTCGGAAGAGGGCGAGGGCGTCGGCCCTCCCGAACCCCGGGATCCGTCCCTCGTACGTCCGCCGGATCACGAAGTTCGCGCCCTCGCCCCGCCCGATCTCCTCGTCGAGCACCCGTCCGACGATGCCGGCGTACTCCTCGTCCCCGACGTCGAAGCCGCCGCCCTCGACACGCACGTCGTGCGACGGCAGCTGCTCCAGGACCCGGTCCAGCGGGAGTTCGTGCCGCTCCTGGGGGACGAGCACGGTGAGCGGGGTGCCGTCGTCGCGGACGTCGAAGCCGCGCTCCCGGATCTGGCGGAAGGGGACCAGTGCGAGCGCCTCGCCGGGGATGTCGGCGAGCAGCTCCACCTCGCGCACCTCGCCCAGCAGGAGCTCCACCATGTCGTGGTCGTGGCCGGGTGTCCGGCGGCGCAGCAGGGCGAACGGTCGGGGATCGTCCAGCAGGTCGAGCAGGTTCATCGGTGGGTTCCTTCTCGTGAGCGGAGCTCGCTCGGCGAGCTCACCTGGAGAGGAACGACCCCGGGAAACACCGAAGGCCGCCCCTCGGGCGGCCTTCGCGAAGTCTTGCGTACGCGCAGTCAGTGGGCCGCCGGATGAGCGGTCCACCACCAGTTCTGGATCGAGTGCGCGAACATGCGCCGAACCCTACCCGACGCCGAGGGTCGGGCAACAGCGTGAACCGTCCCCGCGCGGCGTTCGGACAGCCCGGCCAGCGGCCATGGATGGCGAGGAAACCCCGACCCGACCGGAGGAGAGAGCCATCCACGCCGCCCGTTCACCCCAGTCCCGCAGAAGGAGCGCCCGCGCTCTCACTCTGGTCGCCGCCGCCGCGGCCCTGGCCGCCGGACCGCACGGCGCCGCGCGCTCGGCCCCGCTGCCGACCGACTCCGACGACATCACCCGGGTCTCCTACCGGGGCCACGAGTTCACCGTCCCCGCCTCCTGGCAGGTCGTGGACCTGGAGAAACATCCTGATACCTGCGTCCGGTTCGACCGGCACGCGGTGTATCTCGGCACACCGGGCAGCCGGCAGGACTGCCCGGCCCAGGCCAGAGGGCGCACCGAAGCCCTCCTGATCCAGCCGGCGGCCGCGCCCGTCACGGGCAGCGCCGTCACCGAGAACCGCGTGGCGCGCACCTACCGGGCGACCGCCGACCGGATCGCGGTGACCGCCGCCTACGGCTACGACCGCACCCGCATCCAGGACGTCCTGCGCAGCGCGGGCCTGCCCGTCGCCGCCGCCCAGGACGAGCAGCCGTCCGGGACGCCCGCCGTGGCCCCGCTGCCCGACGACGCGACCTCCTTCCGGGGCGAGGGCTTCGACGCCTGCACCGCGCCCGGCCAGGAGGCCATGGACGCCTGGCGGGAGCACTCCGACTACGGCGCCATCGGCATCTACATCGGCGGCATCAACCGGGCCTGCTCGCAGACGAACCTGACCGCCGCATGGGTGCGGACGCAGTACACCAAGGGCTGGCGGTTCTTCCCGCTGTACGTGGGCCGCCAGCCCTCCTCCGACGGCGGCAGCTGCCAGGGCGACTGCGCGGCCATCACCAGCCCGGTGACGCAGGGCACCGCGGCCGCCGACGACGCGGCCCGGCAGGCCGCCGCGCTCGGCTTCGGCAAGGGCTCGGTGATCTACAGCGACCTGGAGAACTACGAGCCCGGCGGCACCGTCACCGACCAGGTCCTCGGCTACGTCGACGCGTACACCGAGCGGCTGCACGAGCTCGGCTACCGGGCCGGCGCGTACGGCAACACCTCGTCCCTGGTGGCCGACCTCGCGAAGAACCGCAAGGACGTCACGCTGCCCGACGTGATCCACTTCGCCCGCTGGAACAACCAGGCGACCACCGCCGACCCGGCGGTCCCCGCCGACCTGTGGGACAAGCACCAGCGCATCCACCAGTACGCCGGCGACACGACCGAGACTCACGGCGGCGTGAAGATCTCCATCGACCGCGACCGGCTCGACGTGGACTGACCGGGACGGGCCGACGACCCCGGTGAGCAGCGGTTCGGGGCGGCCGGGCGACCCTGTCGCGCCGGCCGCCCGAGGCGTCCCGATCGAGCGTGCGCCGTCTCACTTGATGAGCACGTGAATGGACGCCCGACACGACCCCGTAATGTTGGGAGGGTGACCGTGAACGCTAAGTCCAGCGCGAGCGCTGGCAACACCTGGCGAAACCTGCCCGCGGCGCAGCAGCCCGAGTACCCCGATGCCGAGGCTCTGCGCGATGTGATCGCGGACCTCGAGTCGTATCCGCCGCTCGTCTTCGCGGGCGAGTGCGACCAGCTGCGCGCCCGGATGGGAGCCGTCGCCAAGGGCGAGGCGTTCCTCCTTCAGGGCGGCGACTGCGCCGAGGCCTTCGACGCCGTGTCCGCCGACCACATCCGTAGCAAGCTCAAGACCCTGCTCCAGATGGGCGCCGTGCTGACGTACGCCGCCTCGGTGCCGGTGGTGAAGGTCGGCCGGATCGCCGGCCAGTACTCCAAGCCGCGCTCCAAGGGCACCGAGACCCGCGACGGCGTGACCCTGCCGACCTACCGGGGCGACTCGGTCAACGGCTTCGACTTCAACGAGAAGGCCCGCGTCCCGGACCCCGAGCGCCTGAAGCGGATGTACAACGCGTCCGCCTCCACGCTCAACCTGGTGCGCGCCTTCACCACCGGCGGTTACGCCGACCTGCGCCAGGTGCACGCCTGGAACCAGGACTTCGTGAAGTCGTCCCCCTCGGGCCAGCGCTACGAGCAGCTGGCGCGCGAGATCGACAACGCGCTGAACTTCATGCGGGCCTGCGGCACCGACCCGGAGGAGTTCAAGACCGTCGAGTTCTTCTCCTCGCACGAGGCGCTGCTCCTCGACTACGAATCGGCGCTGACCAGGGTCGACTCGCGTACGGGACAGCTGTACGACGTCTCGGGCCACATGGTGTGGATCGGTGAGCGCACCCGGCAGCTGGACGGCGCGCACATCGAGTTCGCCTCGAAGATCCGCAACCCGATCGGCATCAAGCTGGGCCCGACGACGACGGCCGAGGACGCGCTGCAGTACATCGAGCGCCTCGACCCGGAGCGTGAGCCGGGCCGTCTCACCTTCATCGTGCGGATGGGCGCGGACAAGGTCCGCGACAAGCTGCCCGAGCTGGTCGAGAAGGTCACCGCGTCCGGTGCGACGGTGGCCTGGGTGACCGACCCGATGCACGGCAACACCTTCGAGGCGGCCTCGGGCCACAAGACCCGCCGCTTCGACGACGTGCTCGACGAGGTCAAGGGCTTCTTCGAGGTCCACAAGGCCCTCGGCACGCACCCGGGCGGCATCCATGTCGAGCTCACCGGTGACGACGTCACCGAGTGCGTGGGCGGCGGCGACGAGATCTTCGTCGACGACCTGCACCAGCGCTACGAGACGGCCTGCGACCCCCGCCTGAACCGCAGCCAGTCCCTCGACCTGGCCTTCCTCGTCGCCGAGATGTACCGCGACCAGTAACGGACCGCCGGCAGGTCCGGCTGTTACCAGCAGGTGAAGTGGGGCGTGGATCACATACGATCCGCGCCCCACCGCACTTTTGCGGCCCCGGGGAGCCGGGTAAGGTTAGGTTAGCCTCACCGATCAATCGGGAATCCGCTCCATCGGTACGGCACGACCCTGAAACCCCGACGGGAGGTGGACCGCGTGTTCGTCTGCAGCTGCTTCGGTGTCACCGAGGCGCAGGTGAAGAAGCACGCGGAAGAGGGTGCCTGCACCCCCCGCCAGATAGCGTCGGCGTGCAAGGCGGGCACGGACTGCGGTTCGTGCGTCCGCCGCATCCAGGCCCTGCTGGGCCGTGGCGCGTGCCCGCGCCGTGAGCTCGCGGACGAGGGCAGGCCGGTCCTGTCGGACCTCGTGGACGCCCCGGTGCCCGCGCCCGTGGCGATGCCCGCGACGGCGATGCCCGCCACGGCGGCTCTGACCGTGGCGGCGCTGACTGCGGCGGCGGCCGAGGCCGCCTGACGCGTCTGTCGCCGGATCAGCTCTCCGGCTGCTCGATCAACTGCGCGATGTACAGCGCCTCGCCGAGCTTCTCGACCAGTTCGAGCTGGGTGTCCAGGTAGTCGATGTGGTGCTCCTCGTCCGCGAGGATCGACTCGAAGATGTTCGCCGACGTGATGTCGCCCTTCGTGCGCATCACCTCGATCCCGCGCTTGAGGCGGTCGATCGCCTCGACCTCCACCTGCCGGTCCGCCTGGAACATCTCGGTGAGGGTCTGTCCCACCCGGACGTGGAACAGTCGCTGGTAGTTCGGCAGGCCCTCCAGGAAGAGGATCCGGTCGGTGAGCACCTCGGCGTGCTTCATCTCGTCGAACGACTCGTGCCGCGTGTACTTGGCGAGCTTCGTCCAGCCGAAGTTCTCCTGCATCTTCGCGTGCAGGAAGTACTGGTTGATCGCGGTGAGCTCGCCGGTCAGCTGCTCGTTGAGGAATTCGATGACCTCGGGGTCGCCCTGCATCGCAGAGGCTCCTTCCAAGCGGGGACTGGGCAGGTTGCGCCGCATCCTCGCACCGGCGCAGTGAACCGTCCAGTAAGTGCACGCTTAGTAGGAGTTGCCCGATTCGGGATGGGGCTGGTCATGTGCACTGTCCCGGGTCTGTCAGGATGGAGGCATGGGTCAGCCGGTGGAGAGAGAATCTGGAGAAGCGGCACAGTCGGAGCTTCCGCCGGGGCAGCGACTTCAGCGCGGCTGGCCGGTCACGCACTACGGGCCCGTACCCAAGTTCCGTCCCGAGCGCTGGGAGTTCAGGGTCTTCGGCGCGACCGCCGACGGGGAGAAGCACTGCTGGACCCACGAGGAGTTCACGGCCCTGCCGTACGCCTCGGTCGTGGCCGATCTGCACTGCGTCACGAAGTTCAGCATGCTCGGGGCCGAATGGGGCGGCATCCCCGCCCGGACGATCCTGGACATCGCCCCGCCCGCACCGTCCGTCACTCACGTGATGGTCTGGGCCGAGTACGGCTTCAGCTCGAACCTCCGCCTGTCGGACTTCGCGTCCGACCGCACGATCTTCGCCACGCACAAGGACGGTGAGCTGCTGACGGCGGAGCACGGCTTCCCGCTCCGCCTCGTCGTCCCGCACCTGTACGCGTGGAAGGGGCCCAAGTGGGTCCGCGGCGTGGAGTACATGACCGCCGACCGCCGTGGCTTCTGGGAGGAGCGCGGCTACCACAACATCGGCGACCCCTGGCGGGAGCAGCGCTACTCCTACCAGGAGGAGCCCGGGGACGGCCCCGAGCTCTGACTCCCGTGACGGCGGCCGGCCGTCGGCCGGCCGCCCCTCAGTGGTGGTACCGGTGGACCACCGCGTGCCCCTTGCCGCGGCCGATCGTCCACTTGTTGACGGGTGTGGTGACCACGAAGGCGATCACCAGCGAGATGGCCAGCGAGATCCAGAACAGGACGTCGGCGAGGCCCGCGTCCATGGCGTCCGGCCACAGCACGATCACGCCGTTGTCG
The DNA here is from genome assembly GCF_039543605.1 of Streptomyces siamensis. Classification (NCBI taxonomy): domain Bacteria; kingdom Bacillati; phylum Actinomycetota; class Actinomycetes; order Kitasatosporales; family Streptomycetaceae; genus Streptomyces; species Streptomyces siamensis. Next base: position 1,241,554 of record NZ_BAABKB010000002.1, read on the forward strand.
ATCAGCTCCATCACGGCGATGGACAGGGTGTCGGCCGCCAGCGCCACCCGGAAGGCGGTCCGGAAGTCGACGCCCGCCCGCAGGACGCCGCGCAGCGTGAGCGAGTAGCCGAAGAAGAACGCGAGCACGATCGCCAGGACCATCGTCGGCACATTGCCCCAGCCGAGCGCCGTGCCGATCACCATGCCGAGGATCTCGCCGATGGCGCACCCGGTGAGGCAGTGCAGGGTGGCCTGCGCGGCCATGGACCAGCTCGCCCCGCCGTGGTGGCCGCCGTGGCTCTCGTGCCCCGGATGTTCTTCGTGTCCCTCGTGCCCGTGGTGGTCGTGCTGGTCCTGCTGGGCCCCGTGGTGCTCGTGCCGTGTGTGCGTGTTGTGCTCCATGCGTGCCCCCATGCTGGATGACGGTCCCTGTGCGCAATAGGAACCGTATACCCCCAGGGGGTATTCCTCAACGGGTCATGAATCCCGGAGTTTCTTCAGCCGCTCCACGTCCGCCGCATGCCCTTCCCTGCCGCCGGGCGTCTCGATGATCAGAGGTACGCCTGCGGTGGCGGGGTGGGTCATCAGGGCGCGGAACGGGTCTTCGCCGATGTGCCCGGAGCCGATGTTCTCGTGGCGGTCCTTGTGCGCGCCGACCACGTCCTTGGAGTCGTTGGCGTGGATCAGCTTCAGTCGTCCCTCGCCGACCGTGTCGACCAGCAGGTCGAGCGTCTGGTGCATGCCGCTCGGCCCGGTCAGGTCGTGGCCCGCCGCGAAGATATGACAGGTGTCGAGACACACGCCCAGCCTGGGGTGGGCGTCGAGCGCCTCGAAGTACGGCCCGAAGTCCCAGGTGCGGGAGCAGAGCGAGGCGCCCTGCCCGGCCGTCGACTCCAGGAGGAGGAACGGGTCGTCGTCGTGGGTCAGCTCGTCCAGCAGGGGCAGCATGTGCTCACGGACCTGCGCGAGGGCGACGGAACGCTCCCTGCCGCCCGTGGCGCTGCCGGTGTGCACCACCACGCCGAGAGCGCCTATCTCCCGGGCCCGGCGCAGCGAGTGCCGCAGGGACTCCACCGACTTCTCCACCGTCGCCTTGGTGTGCGAACCGAAGTTGATCAGATACGGGGCGTGGACGTACGCGGGGATCGACTCGGCGGCGCACGCGGCGCGGAAGGCCTCGTCCTGCCCGGGATTTCCGGCGGGCGTGGCCCAGCCGCGCGGGTTGGCGACGAAGACCTGCACGGTCTCGGCCGCGAGGTCGCGTGCGTAGGACAGGCCGACGGAGTGGAGGCCGCCGGCCACCGGGACATGGCCGCCGACGGGGTTGCGGAGCTGCTTGCTGGTCACACCCTTCAGGGTGTCATGGGCTGTGAACGGCTCCGTCGGCGGATCTCGACCGGGTCGCGGGCGCCGGCCCGCGGCAGAGCCGCGGGCCTCGCGCTCAGCGGATCTCGATGGTGATCGTCGACCCCTTGGGCGCGGTCTCCCCGCCCTCCACCGACTGGCTCTTGACCTTGTCGCCGAAGAGCCCGAGCAGCCCGCGGTCCTCGTCGACCTCGAACCCGGCGCCTTCGAGCTTCTGATGGGCGTCGTCGACGCTGTCGCCCACCACGTCCGGGACCTCGACCATCTCGGGGCCCTTGGAGATCGTCAGCGTCACCGTGTCGCCCGCGGCGGCCTCGCGGCCCGCGGCCGGCGACTGCTCGGCGACCTGGCCCTTGTCGAACTCCGAGGTGACGCGCTTGGTGGCGATCTTCACCTTCAGACCGGAGTCCTCCAGCTCGGAGGTGGCGTCCTCGACGGACGAGCCCGTGACCTCGGGCACCTCCACCGGGCTGCCCTTGCTGACGGTGATCGCGATGGCCGAACCCGCGTGCCGCTCGGTGCCCGCCTGCGGGTCCGTACGGATCACGAAGCCCTTGGCGACGTCCTCGCTGAACTCGCGGTTGACCATGCCGGCGGCGAGACCCTTGTCCTTCAGCACGTCCTTCGCCTTGAACAGGGCGAAGCCCTTCAGGTCGGGCACCTTCACGGTCTCGGGCCCGTCGGAGACGGTCAGCGTCACGGAGTCGTTCGCGCGGATCCGGGCGCCGACGGCCGGGTCGGTGCCGATGACGCTGCCGCGCTTCACGGTGTCGCTGAACGCGTGCTTGACCGACTTCACGTCGAGCCCGGCCTTGTCCAGCTGAGCCCTGGCGTCCTGCTCGCTCTTGGAGAGGACCGGCGGGACCTTGGTGAACTGGCCCGAGTTGATGTACCAGATGCCGGTGCCGAGGCCCAGCACCAGCACGACGGCGGCGACGATCGCGAGCATCCCGCGCCGGGGCCGGGCAGGTCCGCGCCGGGGCGGCGGCGGCTCGGAGGCGAACTGGGTGGTCCGCTCGAACCGGCTGGTGTGCGAGACCGCGCCGTCCGTGTCGGGTTCGTTCACCGGCAGCGGCCGGGGCACGGACAGCGAGCGCGGGATCACGCTCGTACGGTCCTCGGCGATGTCGCGGCCCACCGCGAGGGCGCCCGGCGGCACGGCGTCGAGCTGATCGGCGGTGAGCCCCGCCCGCGCCTCGAGGACCTGGCCGAGCAGCGTCACCGCGTCGTGCGGGCGCACCTCGGGGTTGCGGGCGGTCGCCGTGGCGACCAGGTCGTCCAGCGCGTACGCCATGCCGGGGACCAGGCCCGACGGGGGCGGCACGTCCGCATGCAGGTGCTGGTAGAGCACCTGGGCGGGCGAGTCCCCGGAGTGCGGCTTGGCGCCGGTGAGCATCTCGTACAGGACGACGCCGCAGGCGTAGACGTCGACGCGGGTGTCGGCCGTGCCGTGCTCGATCTGCTCGGGAGCGAGGTACGACACGGTGCCGAGGACCGTGCCCGTCGTGTTCGTCACCGTGTCCACGGCCCGGACCAGACCGAAGTCCGCCACCTTGACCCGGCCGTCGTCCCCTATGAGGACGTTCTCCGGCTTCATGTCGCGGTGCACGAATCCGGCCCGGTGCGCGGCGCCGAGCGCGGCGAGCACGGGCTCCAGGATGTCCAGCGCCGCCCGCGGCTGGAGCGCGCCCCGGTCGCGCAGCACGTCGCGCAGGGTGCAGCCGGCGACGTACTCCATCGCCAGGTAGACGTACGACCCGTCCGCCCCCTGGTCGAAGACCTGCACCACATTGGGGTGCGCGAGCCGTGCCACCGACTTGGCCTCACGGATGAACCGTTCGACGAACGAGGCGTCGGCGGCCAGCGTCGGGTGCATCACCTTGAGCGCGAGCACGCGGTCGAGGCGGGTGTCCAGGGCCCGGTAGACCGTGGCCATCCCGCCGACCGCGATCCGCGCCTCGACGCGGTAGCGGCCGTCGAGCACCTGCCCGACAAGCGGGTCGTGAAGGGTCGTATCCACGCAGGTGAGTGTACGAGCCGCCACTGTCACGACGACCCGTTCGGCCGATACCGGGGCGGGACTGCAGCCGAGCTGTGACGCGCGACGCACGCACGCGCGCACCGCTCTCGTACAGACGTCCGGTACGGGGTGGGGGTATCCCCGCGCGGGGCGGTTCCGTCAGAAGGCCGGACGCTCGGGATCCAGTCGTGCCATGCCCTCCGTGGGGGACGACGCCTCGGCGAAGTGACGGCGCGGGATGCGGCCGGCACGGAAGGCGAGGCGTCCCGCCTCCACCGCGTGCCGCATCCCCTCCGCCATCAGTACCGGCTCCTGCGCCCGCGTCACGGCCGAGGCGAGCATCACACCCGCGCACCCCAGCTCCATGGCGAGCGCCGCGTCGGATGCGGTCCCGGCGCCCGCGTCCAGGATGACCGGCACGCGCGCGTGCTCGGTGATCAACTGGAAGTTGTGCGGGTTGCGGATGCCGAGCCCGGAGCCGATCGGCGAGCCGAGCGGCATGATCGCGGCGCAGCCGACGTCCTCCAGCTTCCGCGCGAGCACGGGATCGTCGTTCGTGTACGGGAGCACGGTGAATCCGTCGTCGACCAGGGTCTCGGCGGCGTCCAGCAGCTCGATCGGGTCGGGCAGCAGCGTGCGCTCGTCGGCGATGACCTCCAGCTTGACCAGGTCGGTGCCGAGCGCCTCGCGCGCGAGGCGGGCGGTCAGCACGGCCTCGCCCGCGGTGAAGCAGCCCGCCGTGTTCGGCAGCACGCGAATGCCGAGGCGGTCGAGCACGGACAGGACGGAGCCGTGCACGGACGCGTCCACACGCCGCATCGCGACCGTCGTCAGCTCCGTTCCGGACGCCACGAGCGAGCGTTCCAGGACGTCGAGGCTGGGCGCCCCGCCCGTCCCCATGATCAGCCGGGACGAGAAGGACGTACCACCGAGGACCAGGGGATCGTCGGCCATGGGTCAGCCTCCCTGGACGGCGGTGAGGACTTCGACGCGGTCTCCCTCGGCCAGCGGCGTGACCGGCCACTGCGTGCGCGGGACGACCGTCTCGTTGAGCGCGGCCGCCACGCCGGAGGGGGCGGCGGTGAGCGTGGCGACGAGCGCGTCGAGAGCGGTCCCCGCGGCGATGTGCCGCCGCTCGCCGTTGACGAAGATGTTCATGCGGGCTGCTCCGTGAGGGCGGCGGCGAAGCGCCGCGGGGTGAAGGGGCGGGCCTCGTCGGGAAGTTCGCCCGTGGTCAGGACGTGCGCCATGGCGTCACCGGTGACCGGGGTGAGCAGCACGCCGTTGCGGTAGTGGCCGGTGGCCAGCAGGAGGCCGTCCAGGCCGGTCGGGCCGATCAGCGGCGCGTTGTCCGGCGAGCCGGGGCGCAGCCCGGCGCGCGTCTCGGTGAGCGGCAGCTCGGTGATACCGGGCACCAGCTCGTGAGCGTCACGCAGCAGCTCGTACACACCGCCCGCGGTCACCGTGGTGTCCCAGCCCAGCTCCTCGCTGGTCGCGCCCACGACGAGCTCGCCGCTCTCCCTGGGCACCAGATAGACCTGGCTGCCCCGGACGACCGCCCGGACCGTGCGGCTCAGGAACGGCGCGTACCGCTTCGGCACCGTCAGCCGCAACACCTGCCCCTTCACGGGGCGCACGGGCGGCAGCACCTCGTCGGGTACGCCCGCCAGACGCCCGCTCAGGCTCCCCGCGGCGAGCACCACCTGGCCCGCGGACAGTTCGGTGCCGTCGGTGGTCACGGCTCCCACGGCCCTGCCGCCCTCGACCCGCAGGCGCTCCGCCCACGTGCGGTGGAACACCACGCCGGCCCGCTCACTGGCCGCGACCAGGGCGCCGGCGAGCCGACGGGGGTCGATCTGGTGGTCGCCGTCGACCCGCAGGCCGCCGCGCACGCCGGGCGCGAGCATCGGCTCCAGACGGCGGCACTCACGGCCGCTCAGCCACTCCGACTCCAGCCCCGACCGGCGTTGCAGGGCGTGCAGTTCACGCAGATGGGCGCGGTCGTCGGCGTCCAGGGCGACGGCCAGCGTGCCGCACCGGCGGTACCCCACGTCCTGGCCGGTCGCCTCGGTGAGTTCGGCGGCGAAGTCCGGATAACGGCGCGCCGAGGCCAGGTTCAGGCCCAGCAGGGTCTGCTCGCCGTAGTGCAGTTCGGTGACGGCGGCGAGCATGCCGGCCGCGACCTGGGCGGCCCCGCCGCCGGGCTCGGGGTCCACGATCGCGGTGGCCAGCCCGCGTTGCGCGGCCCGCCAGGCCGTGACCAGGCCGATGATCCCGCCCCCGATGACGAGGACGTCGGGCGTTCGTGACGACATGGGCGTCCAGCCCCTCCCTTCGCCGGCATGACCCGGATCAGGTTCGTACGGTCGGAGGCCGCCCAGCCTCCCTCTCAGCCCGGTGCGTCCGGGCTCCCGCGAGTGCTTTACGTTGGCCACCCTAGCCCGCCGTCCCATGTCTCAGTAAGGGAGCCTCCGCCCATGGCCCGATCGCTCGACGGTGTCGTCCTCGCCCCTGTCGCCGACCAGGAGCCGGGGCAGGTGGGCACCCGCACCCGGTTCGTCTACCACGAGAGGAACGGGGAGATCTGGGCCGAGTACGCGGGCGGCGATGTGGTACGCGGCCACCTCGTGGGTACCCGTGAGGGTGACCGTCTCGACTTCCGGTACGTGCAGCTGGGACGTGCCGGCCGCACCTCGTCGGGCCACTGCGTCTCGCGCGTGGTGGAGCTGTCCGACGGGCGGCTGCGCCTGGAGGAGACCTGGGAGTGGGAGTCGCAGGCGGGCAGCGGGACGAGCACGGTGGAGGAGGTCGCCCGGGTGGAGCATTCGCCGGCGGCGGACGAGCAGGTGTGGAACAGCTCACTGAGCACGTCCGCTGACTGACGGATTGTCAGGTGTCTATGGTGATCAAGTGAGCGAGCAGACGCAGGCGCAGGAGCGTACGAAGCGGCGGGTCGTCGTCGTGGGCGCGGGCATGGCCGGTGTCCAGACCGCGGTCGCCCTGCGCGAACAGGGCTTCACCGGCACCATCACCCTCATCGGCGCGGAACCCCACCAGCCGTACGACCGGCCGCCGCTGTCCAAGGCCGTGCTGCTCGGCAAGTCCGAGGGTTCGGCCTTCGACGTCGACTTCGAGGCGCTGGACATCGAGCTCCGGCTCGGCTGCGAGGCGCTCGGCGTCCGCCCGGCCGACCACGAGCTGGACACCGAGGCGGGGCCGGTCCGCTACGACGTCCTGGTCGTCGCGACCGGCGCGGAACCGATCCGGCTGCCCGGCGCCGAAGGGGTTCCCGGCGTCCACCTGCTGCGCACCCTCGACGACGCGGAGCGGCTGCGTCCCGTCCTCGCCCGGCAGCACGACATCGTGGTCGTCGGGGCCGGCTGGATCGGCGCCGAGTTCGCCACGGCGGCGCGCGAGGCCGGCTGCAGGGTCACGGTCGTGGAGGCCGCCGACCGCCCCCTCGCCGGGGCGCTGCCCGCCGAGGTGGCCGCGCCGATGGCCGCCTGGTACGCGGACAGCGGGGCCGAGCTGCGCACCCACGCGCGCGTGGAGCGTGTCGAGCCCGGTGCCGTGGTGCTGGACGACGGCTCCCGGGTGCCCGCGGGCGCCGTGGTCGTCGGTGTCGGCGCCCGCCCGGCCACCGCGTGGCTGGCCGGCTCCGGCATCGAGCTGGGCGCCCATCGCGAGATCATGGCCGACGACCACCTGCGCACCTCCCTGCCGGACGTCTACGCGGTCGGAGACTGCGCCTCCTTCCCGTCGGGCCGGTACGAGGACCGCCTCCTGGTCCACCACTGGGACAACGCCCTGCAGGGCCCGCGCACGGTCGCCGCGAACATCATCGGCGAGGCCCCCGCCGCCTACGACCCGGTCCCGTACTTCTGGTCCGAGCAGTTCGGCCGCTTCGTCCAGTACGTCGGGCACCACGCCCCCGACGACACGACCGTCTGGCGCGGCGACCCGTCCGGCGCCGCGTGGACGGTCTGCTGGCTCCGCGACACCCGCCTCGTGGCCCTCCTGGCGGTGGGCCGCCCGAGGGATCTCGCCCAGGGCCGCAGGCTGATCGAGGCGGGCGCCGAGATGAGTCCGGAGCTTCTGGCGGATCCGGCGAGGCCCCTGAAGTCGGCGACCGCCTGACCGGGCGGCACCGCACCGGGGGCCGGCGGAGGCACCGGGGCGGAGGTACTCGGGCGAAGACACCGGGCGCACGGCGGCCGAGCCCGGGCCTTGTGGCGGAGAGTCCGGACGCAGAGCGACACCCGGCGCGCGGCGGGTCACCAGGGGTGCCGCGGGCGCGCGAGCCCGGGGCCGAACGGCGTGCGCGGAGCCGGACGCGGCGCGCGCCCGGACGGTGCCCGGGTACCGACTGTCAGTCCGGGATGGCAGGCTTGTCCCGTGACCGAGATTGACGCAAAGATCGATGCTCTCGTCCCCGCCTGGCTCACCCTCCCCGACATCGCCGAACAGCTCGGCGTCGAGGTGACCCGCGTGCGGCAGCTGGTCAAGGAGGGCCAGCTGATCGCCGTACGCCGTGGTGAGAACCGCGCGCTGCACGTCCCCGCCGCCTTCATCGACGGGGACAAAGTGGTCAAGGGCCTGTCCGGCACCCTGACGCTGCTGCGGGACGACGGCTTCACCGACGAAGAGATGCTGGAGTGGCTCTTCACTCCCGACCCGACCCTGCCCGGTACCCCCGCGCAGGCCCTGAGCGAGAATCGCGGCACGGAGGTGAAGCGCCGCGCCCAGGCGCTCGCCGTCTGACCTGAACCGACCGTCCGGCGTACGGACCGCGGACCGCCAGCCCCTGGCTCCGTGGTCCGTACGCACCGACCACGGGGGACACACGCATGCCCGAGAACGCCGTGACCACCGCGCGCGCCCAGCTCGCCGACGCCCGTCTCTATCTCTGCACGGACGCCCGCAAGCGCCAGGGCGACCTCGCCGAGTTCCTCGACGCGGCCCTGGCGGGCGGCGTCGACATCGTGCAGCTGCGTGACAAGGGCATGGAGGCGGCCGAGGAACTGGAGCACCTCCAGGTCTTCGCGGAGGCCTGCGCCCGGCACGGCAAGCTCCTCGCGGTCAACGACCGGGCCGATGTGGCCCACGCCGCCCGTGCCGACGTGCTCCACCTGGGGCAGGGCGACCTCCCGGTCCCGGCGGCCCGCGCCGTCCTCGGCGACGACGTGCTGATAGGCCGGTCCACGCACGCCGAGTCAGAGGCTTCGGCCGCCGCCGTCCAGGAGGGCGTGGACTACTTCTGCACCGGCCCCTGCTGGCCGACGCCGACCAAGCCCGGCCGCCACGCACCCGGCCTCGACCTGGTCAGGCACACGGCGGCGCTGGGCACCGACCGCCCCTGGTTCGCCATCGGCGGCATCGATCTCGGCAACCTCGACGAGGTGCTCGACGCGGGCGCTCGCCGGGTCGTCGTGGTCCGGGCGATCACCGAGGCGGACGACCCGGGCGCGGCGGCGGGCGAGTTCGCGAAGCGACTGCGCGGCGCGTAGGCGCGAGCGTCCGGCGGAGCCACGTCCGGTGTTCCGGCCGTGCCGGGACGCCGTCCCGCGTTCCGGCCGTGCCGGGGAGCCGTCCCGCGTCCTGTTCGCGGCACGGTCCGCGGGCGCTGTCCGCGGGATCTGTCCGAGGGGTGGACAAGAAATCGACAGATCGGACAATTTGCGTCGGTCCGGTTGGGGGACCGGCGCCCCCTGGCTAACCTGCCGGTATGGCCCTCGGATCTGCCTCCACCAGGACTGATCGCGCACGCACCGTGCGCGACATGCTCGCGACCGGCAAGACGACGTACTCGTTCGAGTTCTCCGCGCCGAAGACTCCCAAGGGCGAGCGGAACCTGTGGAACGCGCTCCGCCGGGTCGAGGCCGTCGCGCCCGACTTCGTCTCCGTGACCTACGGGGCGGGTGGCTCCACGCGTGCGGGCACCGTCAAGGAGACCCAGCAGATCGTCGTCGACACGACGCTCACCCCGGTCGCCCACCTCACCGCCGTCAACCACTCCGTCGCCGAACTGCGCAACATCATCGGCCAGTACGCCGACGCCGGGATCCGGAACATGCTCGCCGTGCGGGGCGACCCGCCGGGCGACCCCATGGGGGAGTGGGTGCCGCACCCCACGGGCCTGACCTACGCGGCCGAACTCGTCCGGCTCATCAAGGAGTCGGGGGACTTCTGCGTCGGCGTCGCGGCCTTCCCGGAGATGCACCCGCGGTCCAGCGACTGGGACCTGGACGTCGGCCACTTCGTCGACAAGTGCCGCGCCGGCGCCGACTACGCCATCACGCAGATGTTCTTCCACCCGGAGTCGTATCTGCGTCTGCGCGACCGCGTGGTTGAGGCGGGCTGCGCGACACCGGTCATTCCCGAGGTCATGCCGGTCACGAGTGTGAAGATGCTGGAGCGGCTCCCGAAGCTCAGCAACGCCGTATTCCCGGACGCCCTGAAAGAGCGGATCCTCACAGCCAAAGACGATCCGGCGGCTGTACGCTCCATTGGCATCGAGTTCGCAACGGAGTTCTGCGCGAGGCTGCTGGCCGAGGGAGTCCCCGGACTGCACTTCATTACGCTGAACAACTCCACGGCGACGCTGGAAATCTACGAGAATCTGGGTCTGCACCACCCACAGCAGGCCTAGACCGGTCGCACCCGCGTACGACACACTGCGTAGCGGCCACTGGGAGAGGGGCGTACATGGGCTGGACGGTCCTCTATTTCGCGTTCGGAGTGGTCGCGCTGTGGCTGCTCGGCGAGGTCCTGCTGCAGTACAAGGCGCGACTGCGCTACCGCCTGCTCGCCTTCGTCGGCTTCCTCGGTGTCGTCCTCGGTGTGCTGATGCCCTCGGTGGTGGTCATCGGACTGGGCGCGGCCGCCTTCGCGGTCGGCCAGACCTACGTCACGCTGTCCTTCCGTCGCGGCTTCGCCCAGGGCTGGGCCCTCAACGGCCGTTCCGGGTCGGACAGGCCCAGCAAGCGCCGTCGTGGCGAGCCGGAGTACCAGGACCCGACGCTCGAGGTCTCCGACCTCGAAGCCGCCGACGGCACGGCCTACGCGCACGGTGACGACTACGCCGCCGACGACGACGTCTTCTCGCCCGGTCAGTCCGACCGGTTCGCGCCGACGGGAGTGAACGAGCCCTCGGCCGCCGAGGCCACCGCCGTGTACGAGCCGCAGCCCCTGCCCGAGGACACCGGCTCCTACGGCATCTACAGCGACGGCGCGTACGCCGCGGCCACCGACCAGTCCTATGGCGCCGCCCCCCAGTCCCAGGACCAGCAGGCCTACGCCTACGACTATTCGGGCTACAACCAGCAGCAGTACTCCTACGACAACGGCCAGCAGCAGTACGCCGCGTACTCCGACCCGTACATCGGCACGCAGACCTACAGCGGTGCCGGGTACGACACCACGTACGGCGGGCAGCAGCAGTACCCGCAGCAGGGGTACGGCCAGGACCAGTACGCCGGCACCGGCACCTACGGCGGCGAGACTCCGGCGGGAGGCGTCTGGGTGCCGCAGCAGCGCAGCACCGACGACCCGTACGGCGGCGAACTCCCGCCCGAGCAGCCGTATCCCTACCAGGGCGACGGCAACGGCAACGGCATGGGCTCCGGCAACGGGTACGACGAGCAGTACAGGTACTGACCGCGGCCGGTGCCGTCCGTCCGCACCGGCCCCCGGACCGTCAGGTCCCGGACCCCCGACCGGCCACCGGGGCCGCTCACTGCGACCCGCGGAACTCCGGTCCCTCCACGATCAGCCCGGCCACCAACGCCCCCGACATGCCGGCATGCGGAAGACCGCCGCCGGGGTGCGCCCAGCCGCCCGCCGCGAACAGACCGGGCACGCGCGTGCCGTTCGACGGGTGCAGCAGCCGGCCGTCCGCGGCGGCGAGCGCCGGGGCGGGCACCGCGCCGCCTTCGGCGCCCGTCTCGTCCGCGATGTCCGCCGGGGTACGGACCTCGTGCCACAGGAGCCGCTCGCGCAGGCCGGGCAGCGCGCGCCCGGCGACGCCGAGAACGCGCTCCACGTCCGAGTCGGACACCGAGAAGCCCGACGGCACGGTGACCGACAGGGTCACCGCCTCGTGCTCCGCGTCCGGGGTCGTCGCCGGGTCGTCGGGGCGCGTGACCACGACGGTGGGCGAGGACGGCAGCCCCGGGCGCTCGCCGAACAGGCGGTCCAACTCGTCGTCACGGTCGGCCGAGTGGACCACCGTCCGGTGCGCCACCCGCTCGGGCCGTCCGCCGCGCAGCGCCAGCAGCACGGTCAGCCTGCTCGGTGCCCCGCTCTGCGGCGGGACCTCACCGTCCCCCCGGACCGTCGCCTGCGGGACGAGGTCCCGCAGCACGCCGGGCGCCACACCCGCGACCACGAAGTCGGCCTCTTCCACGGCACCGGCCGCGAGCTCCACACCCGCTGCCCGGCCGTCCTTCTCGACGATCCGTGCGACGTCCGCCCCGAAACGGAACTCCACCTTGCGGGCGAGGCACCGCTCGTACACCGCGCGGGCCAGTTCCCGCAGGCCGCCGCGGACGTACCAGGTGCCGAAGGCGTGCTCCATGTAGGGCAGCACGGCGGCGCTCGCCGGCGCCACGCGCGGATCGAGCCCGTACGCCAGGGCGTGGCTCTCCAGCAGGGCCGCCAGGCGCGGTTCACGCAACTCCCAGGCGCCGACCTCGGCGAGGGTGGCGGCCCGGCGGGTGCGCAGCAGCTTCTTGTGCGGCACCGAGGGATAGGGCTCCTGCTCGGCGAGCACCGGCCAGTTGGGCCACAGCGGCTCCTCCAGGAGCGGTCTGCGCGTGCGGTCCCACGCCTCGCGGGCCCGCACCAGGAAGTCGCCCCAGCGCCCGCCGGTGCCCGCCCCGAGCGCTTCGTCCAGCGCGGAGACGACCCCCGCGCGGGAGGCGTTCGGCAGGGACACCTCCGTGCCGTCCGCGAAGAGGTGCCGGGCCGAGGGGTCGACCTGGACCAGGTCGACGCATTCCTCCAGCGGCTGCTTCCCCGTCTTGACGAACAGGTCGCGGTAGACCGCGGGCAGCGGGAGCAGCGCCGGGCCGGTGTCGAACGTGAAGCCGTCGCGCTCGACGCGGCGCAGCGCACCGCCGTACGTCGCCGTGCGCTCGTACACCACCACCCGGTGGCCCGCGACGGCCAGCCGGGCGGCCGCCGCCATCGCGCCCATCCCGGAGCCGATCACCGCAATTCGTGCCATGCCAGGGACCTTATCGGCCGCCTCCGACAGTCCCTCCCGCGGGCGCTCAGTCGGGGGGCCGCTCCACCCGCGCCGCGAGCCGTCTCTCCTCCCGCCGCTGGGCGCGGCGCCGCAGGAACCGGCGGATCCGGGAGACGAGGAAGAACAGCACGACCAGTCCGGCCACGAGCAGGACGGCCGCGATGATCGCCGCCGCCAGCGGGTGGAACATCGCGAACGTGACGATCGTGCCGACCCCGAGGTCCTCGGCCAGGCTGATGACCATGTTGCTGAGGGGTTCCGGGGAGGTGTTCACCGCCATCCGGGTGCCGGCCTTGACCGTGTGGCTGGCCAGCGCCGTCGAACCGCCGATCAGGCCCGCCACCACGTCCGAGAGCGAGCCGCTCTGCCCCGCGAGCAACGCGCCGATCCAGGCGCCGGCAACCGGCCGTACCACCGTGTGCACCGAGTCCCACGCCGAGTCCACGTACGGGATCTTGTCGGCGACGGCCTCGCACAGGAACAGCGCGCCCGCCACCGCGAGCACCTCGGGGCGCTGCATCGACTCGGGGACGTCGTCGGTGAGACCGGTCGCGCCGAAGACGCCCAGGAGCAGCACCACCGCGTACGCGTTGATGCCGCTGGCCCAGCCGCTGGTGAAGACCAGGGGGAGTACCGACACGGACGCGATCGTAACCAGTGGCGGGCGGTACGGCCTGGGCATGAGTGCGTACGACTGAGTACACGTACTCAGTGAGTGAGATGAGTACGCGCGCGGATGGGGCCCGACCAGCGCGAACGAGAGAGTGGAGACACGGAAAGGGGCGCGGCTCCGGTACCGCCGACACGGGGCGGCGGAACGGCTCTCGCGCCCTTGGCCGCTCCTTCCGCCGACCTGGTCGGCGGGAGTGAGGCACGGGGGACCCGGGGGACGACCGGAGCGGGGCCCGACGGGGGAGCACGGGGGAGTACGACGAGGCGCCGGTCCGATCGGCCCGCGGGGGACGCGGCCGAACGGACCGGCGCTCTCGCCCGTCCGTCGCCCTCCCGCCCTCAGCGGCCGCCGCTCACGCGTCCCTGGAGCAGCCGGGACAGCGCCGCATGCACGTCGTCCAGCGAGCGCTCCGGCTGGAAGGCCTGCCAGTCCAGCGCGGCCACGAGGACCATGCCGACCAGCGCCGCCGCCGTCAACGGGATGTCGATCTCGTCGCTGAGCTCGCCGCCCGCCACGCCCTCGCGCAGGACGTTCTCGACGACCGCCACGGCCTCCTGCCTGACCACCATCAAGGTGGACTGCCAGGCACGGTTCGTGCGCCACAGCTCCGCCACGTACAGCTGGGTGAAGGCCGGATACCGGTCGATGAAGACGAGCCCCGCGCGGATCATCGCGTCCAGCGCGTCGACCTTGCTGCCGCCGTCGCGCGCGGTCTTCTCGGCCGCCTCCCGCAAGGAGGCGGTGAGCAGGCCCACGCCGTGCCGCAGCAACTCCTCGAAGAGGACCGACTTGCTCGCGAAGTTGTAGTAGACCGTGCCCTTGGCGACCCCGGCGCGCTCGGCGATCTCGTCCACCGTGGTGGCGGAGAAGCCCTGTTCGGCGATCAGGGTGACGGCGGCCTCGTAGAGCTTCTGCCGGGTCGCCTCGCGACGGCCGCCGCCGCCCGCCGTGGTGCTGCTGCTTTCCATGGCTCCGATTGTCACAGGACCGGTGGCGGGCGTGGTCACAGGCTCAGCTCCGGGTGCAGCCGGTCGAGGGTCCACACCTGCTTGCGGCGTGCCGACAGGGCCGTGAGCGCGAGGGCGCCCGCGGTGAACGCCACCAGGACTGCGCACGCCTGCCAGACGGGACCCAGGCCCCCGCCGGTGATGAGCCTCCTGAGGGCCTCGACGACGTAACTCATCGGCAGGAAGGGATGGATCGCACTGAAGAAGCGCGGGCTGGTCTGGACGGGGTACGTGCCGCCCGCCGACGTCAACTGGAGCATCAGGAAGGCGAGGACGAGGATCCGTCCCGCCGCGCCGAAGCGCGCGTTCAGCCACTGGACGAGCGCGGCGAAACACGCCGTCACGAGGAACAGGAAGCCCACCGTCCCCGCCGCCCGCGCCATCTCCAGGCCGATCGCCCAGTGCAGCACGGACATCAGGGCCGCCGTCTGGAGCACTCCCACCGCGGCCACCGGGAGCCAGCCCGCCAGCGCGACGCGCCAGGCCGAGGCCCCCACCGCGAGCGCGCGCCGGTTCAGCGGCGGGATCAGCATGTACGCGACCATCGCGCCCACCCAGAGGGACAGCGGGATGAAGTACGGAGCGAAACCGGTGCCGTAGTTGGGCGCCTTGTGCAGGTCCTGGGAGGCGAGCCGCACCGGGTCCGCCATGACCTGGGTGCGCCGGTCGCGGTCGGACCTGTCGTAGTCCGGGATCTGCTCGGCGCCGTCGTGCAGCCCGCCGGCGAGCTTGCCGGAGCCGCCGACGAGCTTGTAGATGCCCCCGTCGAGGTCGCTCGCACCCGTCTTCAGCGCCCCCACGCCCGTGTCGAGGTCGCGTGCCCCGGCCTTCGCCGTGCCGAGTCCGGTGTGCAGCCGCTTGGCACCCTTGGCGACCTTCGCGGCACCCTCGTTGAGCTTGTTGATCTTGGAGACGGCGTCGGTCAGGTCCTCGGAGAGGTGCGGCGCCCGATCGGCGAGCGCCTGTGCCTGCTTCTCCAGGGTGACCAGGTTCTTGTCGAGCTTGTCGAGATCGCCGTCCTGGTCGTCGATCAGCGTGTTCAGGTCGTCGGCCACCTCGGCCACGTCCGCCGCGGCCGTCTTGGCCTTCTTCAGGTCGCCGCACGCGAGGTCGGGGACGACCGGCGTCTCGCAGCGCGCCTTGTAGACGGCCTCCAGCGCGGTGGAGGCCGCGTGCGCCCCCTTTGCCGCGGCCGGGGCCCGCTCCACGAGGTCGTCGAGGTTGTGGCGGATGCCGGACGCCGAGTCGGCGACGAGCCGGGCCGTGTCGCCGATCGACTTCTCGTTGTCCTTCAGGAACGGCCCCACCTTGCCGGCGACCCCGTCGACCCGGTCGGCCAGCGTCTGCGTGCCGTCCGCGACCTGCCGCGACCCGTCCTCCAGGTCGCCCGCGCCCTTGTCGAGCTTCTTCAGGCCGCCGGACAGCTTCCCACTGCCCTTCTTGGCCTCCGCGAGACCGTCCGCGAGGTCCTTGGAGCCCTTCTTCGCCTTGCCGATCCCGCCCTTGAGCCGGTCGGCCCCGTCGGCGGCCTTCTCCGTCGCCCCGTGGATGTCCGAGAAGGAGATGAAGATCTTGTCCAGGAACGACCGCGACGCCTTGGTCGACGCGGCGGTGCGCACCTCGCTGAACACGGTCCGGGAGATCTGCCCGACGATGTAGTTGTTCGCGTCGTTGGTCCGCACCTGGAGCGCGCCCGTCTCGGGAGAGGCGCCGGAGCTGGAGGCGATGCGCTCGCTGAAGTCGTCCGGCATCGTCAGGGACAGGTAGTACGTGCCGTCCTCGACGCCCCGGCGGGCCTCGGCGGCGCTCACCTCGTGCCACTCGAAGGTGTCGCTGTCGCGCAGCCCCTTGGTGATGTCGTCGCCCGCCGTGACCTTCCTGCCCGCGGCCGTCGCCCCCTTGTCGTCGTTCACGAGGGCCACGGGGATGCGGTCCAGACGGCCGTACGGGTCCCAGAACGACCACAGGTAGAGGGCGCCGTACAGGAGAGGCAGCAGGAGGAGGGCCACCAGCGCGGCCCGGGGGAGCTTGCCGCGTCCGAAGCGCCGGAGCTCAAGGGCGGCCAGTTTCGGCGAGCGCATCGGCCGTCTCCTCGTCGTCGGGGGTGTTCTTGCCGGGGGTGCCGTCGCCGGTGGCCGGGGTGCTCTCGGTGGGGGTGCCGTCGCCAGTGGGGCTGCGGTCCTCGGTGGCGGTGGCGGTGGCGTCGGGGTCGGCGGTGCTGTCCGTGGGCGTGGTGGCGTCCACGGGCTCGGCGGCGTCCGCGGCGGTGGTGGCGTCCGCCTCCGCAGGCGTGGCACGGTCCTCGGCGACCGCCTCCTGCCCGCCGTGCGGTCGCGTCGAGACGACGACGGCACCTTCAGGAGCCTCGCTGCACACGGCCAGCACGGTGGTGCCCGAGTCGGCGATCGACCTCAACAGGGCCCATACCTCGGCCCGTTCGGAGTCCGAGAGCTTGAGATCGGTGTCGTCGACGCCGAGCAGGCGGGGGCGGCCGATCAGGGCCAGCGCCATCGACAGCCGCAGGGATTCGAGCCGCTCCAGGTCGCGCACGGCGGTCCGGGAGCCCTTGGGCAGCGAATCCCGGTCGAGTCCGACGGCGGCCAGCGCGGTGTCGATCCGCAGCTTCGCCTCGGCCGCCCTCCCACCGGTCCGCGCCTGCCCGCCGGCGGGGCGCGCCCCCTTGGACCACGATCGCAGCAACCCGCGCAGGGGGCCGCCGAACCGCCGCTCCAGCAGCGCCCGTTCGCGCAGGTGCTCCCCGACGGTCAGCGCCGGGTCCAGGTCGGTGACACCGGGCACGTGCGCGAGCCCGCTCGTGCGGCGCACGGCGGCCATCTGCTTCGGCAGTCTCGACGAACCCACGCGGGCCGTCCCCTCGGTGGGCCTCATCCGGCCCGTGAGAGCGAGCAGCAGGCAGGTGCGGCCGGAGCCCGAGGGTCCCTCGATCGCGATCAGTGAGCCGGGCCCCGCGTCGACGCGAACCCCGCCGAACACCCGGCCGCGCGGTCCTTCGAGCCCGAAGTCCTCGGCCGTGACGCCCAGTCCGTGCGGACCGTCCACAGCTTCCCCATCCCTGGAACTACTTTTGAACTGACTGGTCAGTGCAAAAAGTATCCCGAACCTTCGATCGAAACAAAAGCCCTGGTCAGAACGGATTGTCAGTGGCATACCTCACGATGGGCACATACGGCCACAGTGCCGTCACACAGACGACAGGAGGTTCGTCATGGCCAGCTCTTCCGCAGCCGCCGCCCGCCGGCGCCGCGCCTCCGGCCCTGCCCCCTCACTGACCGGCCCGGCGAGCGACGTGCACCCCGTGCTGCGCCGGGCCACGGCCCCGCCCGCCGCCCTCGATCTGCTCGCCCAGGCCCGCGCCGGACTCGACGAGGCGACCGCGCTGGACACGCCCAACGAGCGCTATGCGACGGCCCACTTGGCCGCGCTGCGCACCGCTGCCGCCGTCCTCGCCGCACGGGGACGCCCGGAGACCACCCCGCGGCGCAGGGCGCGCATCCGCAGCGCCTGGGAGGTACTCCCCGAGATCGCGCCCGAACTGACCGAGTGGAGTGCGCTGTTCGCCTCCGGCGCCACCCGCCGCGCCCGCGCCGAGGCCGGCATCCAGGGCGCCGCCACCACCCGCGACGCCGACGATCTGATACGCGACGCCGCGATGTTCCTGCGCCTCGTCGAGCGCATGCTCGTCCTGCAACCCGTCCTGCCCCAGCCCCGGCAACAGAGGGAGGAGGACGGCGAGGTGCCGGACGCGGGCTGACCCGTACCGCGGCCACGCCCCGCGACCGGCATGTGACGGCAGCGCCCCGGTGATCCGCCGCGTGAGCCGGAGGATCGGCGACGCCCGTGGAGGCAATAGGGTGGAGACGCCTGCGACCTCCCCGCCGGGAGGGCCCCGATCGCTCCGCCGCGCAAGAGGCGGTGCCGCGCCGAGGAGTCAACTGCCGTGCCGGACCCGATGCGCCCCCGCGCTTCTCTCCGTACCGCCGTGGTCTGGGAGGTCCTCAAGGACGCCCTCGACCGCCGGGTCAAGGCCACCGGGCGGGAGTCCCTCGACGTGCTCGACACCGGCGGCGGCAGCGGCAATTTCGCGGTGCCCGTGGCCCGCCTCGGCCACCGCGTGACCGTCGTCGACCCCAGCCCGAACGCGCTGTTCGCGCTGGAGCGCCGGGCCGCCGAGGCCGGTGTGGCCGACCGGGTGCAGGGGGTCCAGGGTGACGCGCACGGCCTCTTCGACGTGGTCGGCCGCGGAGGGTACGACGCCGTGCTGTGCCACGGGGTCCTGGAGTACGTGGACGACCCTGCCGAGGGCGTGCGCAACGTGGTGGACGCGCTGCGCCCCGAGGGCGTCCTCAGCCTCCTCGCCGCGGGCCTGGGCGGAGCCGTGCTGGCTCGCGCTCTCGCGGGCCACTTCAAGGAGGCCAAGCAGGCGCTGGAGGACCCGGACGGACGCTGGGGCGAGGGCGACCCCGTACCGCACCGCTTCACCGCCGAGCAGCTCACCGAGCTCGTCGAGGGCGCGGGCCTGCGGGTCGGAGCCGTGCACGGTGTGCGGGTGTTCGCGGACCTGGTGCCGGGCGTCCTCGTGGACACCGAGCCGGGTGCGCTGGAGGCCCTGCTGAAGCTGGAGGCGGCGGCCGCGGAAATCGCCGCGTTCCACTCCGTGGCCACACAGCTCCATGTGCTCGGTGAGGCGCGAGGGGCCTCCGAGAGCTGAGCGGCCTCCTGTGACGCAGCCCTGATCAGGGGCTTGGCGGCAGATGGAGTACGCCACAGACCCCCCGATCGGGTGCTCGGCGCCGTATGATCGAGGGAGACCGTCCGGCATGACGGACCGTTCGCTGGGGAATGCACGCCTCAGCGGATCGGGGTGCCATGGCGGGTTCCGGTTGGCGAATTGGCGTAGAGGGGCGGGTTTCACGGGGGCGATTCCCTGCCTATCCTGAAGGGGACCCCCGGGTCGCCCCGGCGACTGCACGATGAGGAGGACTCCGTGCCGCTCTCGGAGCACGAGCAGCGAATGCTCGAGCAGATGGAGCGAGCGCTGTACGCCGAAGATCCCAAGTTCGCGACAGCGCTTGAGGGAAGCGGGCTGCGTACGTACACCCGGCGACGGGTCTACCAGGCGGTCGCGGGCTTCCTGGTGGGTATCGCGCTCCTCATGGCCGGAATGGTCGCTCAGCTGATCTGGGTAAGCGTGGTCGGCTTCCTCGTCATGCTGGGGTGCGCGGTGCTTGCCGTCACCGGTTGGCGCAAGGCCCCCAAGCCGGGCGAACAGTCGGCGGCCACGGGTTCACCCGCTGCCCGCCGCCAGGGCCGACAGCGCCGCTCCATGATGGATCGCATCGAACAACGCTGGCAGCGTCGCCGCGACGAGCAGGGTCACTGACCCTCCGGGCGGACAAGCAGACATCGCGTGAGGGGGTGTCCACCGACGAGGTGGACACCCCCTCACGCACGCCCTGAGACCCGGGGCGGCGGACCCCACCACGACCGGCACCCTCGCACGGTCGCGCCGGCCTGCCCACTTGCGGGAGTACGCCCGAGAACTTCGCAACTCGGGAGCCCCGGCCTCGCGGCCCCCCGACTTGCGGCATGAGGAGAGCGCCCGCCACACGTCCCCGGTCGCCACGCGCCCCGGGTAGCCACGCGTCCCGGGTGGCTACGCGTCCCGGGTGGCCACGCGCCCCGGGTGGCCACGCGCCCCGGGGGAGGTGCCCGGCGGACACCATCCGTACCTCCCGCGTCGACCCGCGTCGGCCCCGCGCGGAAGACCTGGCGGTACTTGCCCGCCCCGCGCGGCAGATCCGGCGGTACTGCCCGCCCCCGTGCGGCAGACGTCGTCCGTACCTCCCGCGTCCTGCCCCGCCGCCTCGGCACACGCGGCGGTACCGCCCGCCCTGCCCGCCAGACGTCGACCCGCGTCGGCCCCGCGCGGAATACCTGGCGGTACTGCCCGCCCCGTGCGGCAGATGTCGTCCGTACCTGCCGCGCCCCGCCCCGCCTCCTCGGCACACGCGGCGGTACCGCCCGCCCTGCCCGCCAGACGCCGTCCCGCGCCCGCGTCGCCCGCCGCCCCGCCGAGGCGTCCCCGGACCGGCGCAGCCCGATACACGTGTGGCCCCGCTCCCGACGACGGGAGCGGGGCCACACGACGTGCTGCCGAGCGTCAGCCGCTCTGTCCGGAGGGACGACCCGGCAGGCGGCGCAGTACCGTCTCCCGGCGACCCGCGAGACCGGCCCGGAGGGTCGACCAGCGGGCCGAGAAGGCCCAGGCGACCCGGACCGCCGAGCGGGGAGCGAGGAGAGCGCGCAGCCGGGCCGGACGGCTCGCGGAGGCGCGGAAGGCGTCAGCGATGAGGCGCGCGTCGTTCCCCAGGCCGGCAACCGGACGAGGACGGGGCGCGTAGAGGACCTGCTCCACGGCCGCCGCCAGCCGGTGCACCGATTCCGAGGCCTCCTGGTCGAGGCTCCCGAGACGGACGATGCGCGCCGCCGCCTTGCGCGGGGTCTGCGAGTCGTCCGGCGCGATCCCGTAGTCCCACGCCGTGTCGGTGACCTCCTGCCAGGCACCCAGCGTGAAGGCCGCCGCGTCCGCCTCCGTGCGGCCGTGCCCGCCGAGCCGCACGGCCCGTAGGCGTAGTCGCCACAGCATCGGCAGCAGCGGCACACCCAGGACCAGGAGCCCGGCCAGCGTCAGCCCGAGGATCTTGAACCACGGCCAGTTGTCCTCGTGGGACCCCACCGCCGCGAGCGACGACTCGCTCGGGCAGGCTTCCAGCTTCCGCTGCTGGGCCGTGCAGCTCTCGCTCTCCGACGGTGCGGTGGAGGGTGCCGCGGACGACGACAGCGTGGGCTTCGGGACGGCCGGAACGTCGGTGCCGGGTGTGTCCGCCTGGGTGTACTCCGGGACCGTGCCGCGGTTCGGCGTCGGCTCGAAGCGGGTCCAGCCGACGCCCTCGAAGTACAGCTCGGGCCAGGCGTGTGCGTCCCGCAGTCCGACCGACATCGAGCCGTCCGCCTGCGGGGAGCCGGGCGTGAAGCCCACCGCCACGCGGGCCGGTATGCCGAGGGTCCTGGCCATCGCCGCCATCGC
This sequence comes from Streptomyces siamensis, assembly GCF_039543605.1. Taxonomy (NCBI): domain Bacteria; kingdom Bacillati; phylum Actinomycetota; class Actinomycetes; order Kitasatosporales; family Streptomycetaceae; genus Streptomyces; species Streptomyces siamensis. Next base: position 1,262,955 of record NZ_BAABKB010000002.1, read on the forward strand.
GAAGGAGAAGTGGACGCAGAAGCCCTCCTTGTCCTTCAGGAAGCGGGCGATCGCGGCGGACCCCGTGCCGACCTGCACCTGGGTGTCGTAGCGGAAATTGCCGCTGACGGCGAAGTAGTCCTGGAGTTTGACCGCCTGCTCGTAGTGGTTCGTCGAGCCCTCGGTGACCTGGCGGGCCGTCCTCGCCACCACGGCGGGCAGCGACTCGGGGACCTGGGTGAACTCGCGCTTCAAGGCGCCCGGCGGCTCCGGCGCGTCCGCGAGCTGCTCCGCCGTCGGCTGCACGACCAGACTCGTGACCTGATACTGCACGCCCCGGGTGTTCTGCCCGTGGTCCCCGACGAGGGTGCGGCCCATGGGCTCGTACCGCCAGCGGCCGCTGATGTCGACCTTGCTGGCGGGGTACGGCATGGGCAGCCAGTCCTGCGCGTACCAGTCGGCGGCCGAGATGCGGGTCTGGATCGAGGTCCGCCGGATGTCGCTGCCGAGACCGATCGGCGTCGGGAAGGTGTCGGGCACGTCCTGGATGTGGCGCTGGGCCGGCTTCCAGGCCGTGCCGTCGAAGTCGTCCAGGGAGACGATCCGCAGATACAGGTCCTGGGTGTCCTCGGTGTTGGTGCGGTAGGACAGGACCTGGCGGTCCTGGTCCACGTTCAGGCTGTCGCGGAGGGAGACCAGGGGGTTGACGGCGGAGATCGTGCCGCCGCCACCGGTGCCCGTGCCCACCCCCGTCCCCGCGGCGTCCAGCAGACCGCCGTCCAGGGCCGGCAGGCCGAGCGGCACCACCAGGGCGATGCCCAGCGCCACCGCGCCGATGCGGCGGCCGGTGCGGACGGGTGCGACGGCGCCGCTCGCGGAGTCCGGTCCCGGCATCCGGGACGCCCCGCCGAAGACGCGTCCCCACTGCGAGAGCCGGTCACGGCCCTCGGCGAGCAGCAGCATCAGATAACCCGCGGCCGCCAGGACGAACCAGAGCCACGCGGCGCCGCCGCCGGCGAGGCCCGCGGCGACCGAGTACAGGGCGAGCAGCGGAAGCCCTGCCGGTGCCGCGCTGCGATAGGTCACGGCGAGGGCGTCGACCGCGAGCCCGATCACCAGGACGCCGCCGACCAGCATCAGCCGGATGCCGTCGGACAGCGGTGCCGGGATCGAATACCGGCTGACGTCGTCGCTGCCCGCCTGGAGCAGGTCGCCGAAGTGCTGGAAGACCTCGGGCCCCGGGACGATCCCGGCGAGGGCCTCCTGCCGGGCGAAGGCCAGCGTCAGCAGCGCCAGCGTCACCAGTGCCTGCACCGCCACGGTCAGCGGCCGCGCCAGCGGGACCCGCCGGGTCAGCGCGCCCACCGCGGTCTGCACCGCCAGCAGGAACGCGGCCTGGAAGATCCAGGTCGCCGGGTCGACCAGCGGCAGCAGGGCGCAGGAGGCCATCAGCGTGGCCGCGGCCGCGCACAGTGCCAGTCGCGCTCGCCCGCTCATGAGTCACCACCCCCCGCAGTACTCCCCGTCGACGCCACATGCGTGCGCTGACGGTCGGCCTCCCGCCACAGGTCCGCCAGTTGGGCGCCGCGTGGCACGGTCACCGCGGTCCAGCCCGCCTCGCGCAGCATCCGCAGCCGGTCCTCACCCCTGTCCAACGGCCCGGGCACATCGGTCGGTTCCCGCCCCCAGGACTCGCTGTCCAGCAGGAAGGCGACCGCCCCGCCGCTGCGCTGACGCATCCTGCCGAGCACGTCGGCCTGTTCCTCGTCCAGATCGCCGAGGAAGGCGATCAGCAGTCCTTCGTTCCCCCCGCGCAGCACGTCGTAGGCGCGGGACAGGCCCGTGCCGTCCGAGTGGTCGATGACCGCGAGGGTGTCCATCATCATCCCGGCCGCGTCCGCCGACTCCTGGCTGGCGCCCGCGAAACCGTCGGCGCCCTCGCCGGGCACCGAGCTGCCGGTGTCGGTCAACAGCCTCACCGAAAAGCCCCGTTCGAGCATGTGGACCAGGGCGGAGGCGGTGCCGGAGACGGCCCATTCGAAAGCCGAGTCGGGGCCCGCGCCCTGGAAGGCGATGCCGCGGGTGTCGAGCAGCACCGTGCAGCGGGAGCGCTGGGGCTGCTCCTCACGACGGACCATCAACTCGCCGTAGCGCGCGGTCAGCCGCCAGTGCACCCGGCGCAGATCGTCGCCGTAGCGATAGCCGCGCGGGATGATGTCGTCCTCGCCCGCGAGGGCCAGCGAGCGCTGCCGTCCGTCGCCGTACCCCTTGGCCTCACCGGTCAGGCGGACCGGCGGCAGAGCCTCCACGCGCGGGATGACCGTCAGGGTGTCGTACGTCGAGAAGGAGCGGGTCAGCTCGCACATCCCGAACGGGTCCGTGAGCCGCAGTTGCAGCGGGCCCAGCGGATAGCGGCCACGAAGGTCCGAGCGCACGCGGTAGGACACCTCGCGGCGGCCCCCCGCCTCCACCCGGTCCAGGACGAACCGGGGCCGCGGCCCGAGCACGTACGGCACCCGGTCCTGGAGCATCAGCAGTCCGGTGGGCAGCCGCGAGACGTTGTCCATCCGCAGATGGACCCGGGCCTCGGAACCCGCGGGCACCCGGCCGGGGGAGAGCCGGCGGCTTCCCGCGACGCGGTAGCGGGTGCGGTACAGCACGGTGGCGCACACCAGCGGGAGGACCGCGAGGAGCAGTCCGACCCGGAGCAGATCGCTCTGCCCCAGGACGTACGCGCAGATCGCGGCGGCGACGCCGGCGGCCAGGAAGGAGCGTCCGCGGGTCGTGAGCCCGGCGAGCGCCGTGCGCAGCCCGCCCTTGTCCTCCTCGGCGGCGGACCCCGTCCCCCCTTGCGTCATCACAGCCTCCGCGGCGGCTGCTGGCCGTAGGCGGGCGCACCCCGGCCCATCGTGAAGCCGGCCTGCTGCTGGGGAGCCGCGGGCACGGGGGTGCGCTGCAGGATCTCCAGGACGACCTGCTCGGAGGTGCGGCGGTTCAACTGCGCCTGGGCCGTGGGCAGCAGGCGGTGGGCCAGGACCGCCACGGCGAGCGCCTGGACGTCGTCCGGCAGCGCGAACTCCCGGCCGCTCAGAGCGGCGGACGCCTTCGCCGCGCGCAGCAGGTGCAGCGTGGCACGCGGCGAGGCGCCGAGTCTGAGGTCCGGGTGCGTACGCGTGGCCGCGACCAGGTCCACGGCGTACCGCCGCACCGAGTCGGCGACGTGGACGGCGCGGACCGCGTCGATCAGCTTCACGATCTCGTGCGCGTGGGCGACCGGCTGGAGGTCGTCCAACGGGTTCACCCCGCCGTGGATGTCGAGCATCTGCAGCTCGGCCTCCGCGCTGGGGTAGCCGATGGAGACGCGGGCCATGAAGCGGTCGCGCTGGGCCTCGGGCAGCGGGTACGTGCCCTCCATCTCGACCGGGTTCTGCGTGGCCACCACCATGAAGGGGCTGGGCAGTTCGTAGGTCTGGCCGTCGATGGTGACCTGGCGCTCCTCCATCGACTCCAGGAGCGCGGACTGCGTCTTCGGCGAGGCGCGGTTGATCTCGTCGCCGATCACGATCTGCGCGAAGATCGCTCCGGGCTTGAACTCGAAGTCCCGGCGCTGCTGGTCCCAGATGGACACACCCGTGATGTCCGAGGGCAGCAGGTCGGGCGTGAACTGGATACGCCTGACCGAGCAGTCGATGGACCGCGCCAGCGCCTTGGCGAGCATGGTCTTGCCGACGCCCGGGACATCCTCGATGAGGAGGTGCCCCTCGGCGAGCAGTACGGTCAGCGAAAGCCGTACGACCTCAGGCTTGCCCTCGATCACTCCTTCCACCGAACTGCGGACACGCTCCACAGTGGCGGTCAGATCCGTAAGGCTCGCTCGATCGTCATAGGTCGTCACCCGGCCCTCCTCGGCCCGTTCTCGGGCCGACGCCCTGTGCGGACCGGCCCACCCCGAAACACGGACACCACGCGTGAAAAGTTCCGCGTGACGCCACACCCGCATTCTTGTTGCCGTTACCGGTTCGTGTCACTCGCCTGTGGATAACTGGCCGCGATATGTCAGGTCTTGCGGCTCTTTGGGCGCCGGGGAGGCAGGGTGTTTCCGTGTGGAGAGCGTCCCACGGGCCGCCGGCGGACGGCGACCCGGGTCGGGACGTGGGCCGGGGCGAGGCGGAGCGAAGCCCGCGAACCGGGTCCCGGCGCGGCCGGGACCGGGCCCGTCAGGCGGGGTCGATCTCGCGCAGCAGGCCGGTCTTCACGTCGAAGACGAAGCCCCGCACGTCGTCGGTGTGCAGCAGGAACGGCGAGGTGCGCACGCGCTGCATCGACTGCCGCACGTCCTGGTCGACGTCGCGGAAGGACTCGACCGCCCAGGCGGGGCGCTGGCCGACCTCCATCTCCAGGTCGTGCCGGAATTCCTCGGTGAGGGACTCCAGGCCGCAGCCGGTGTGGTGGATGAGGACCACGCTGCGGGTGCCGAGCGCCCGCTGGCTGATGGTGAGGGAGCGGATCACGTCGTCGGTGACGACTCCGCCCGCGTTGCGGATGGTGTGACAGTCGCCGAGCGCCAGGCCGAGTGCGGCGTGCAGGTCGAGGCGGGCGTCCATACAGGCGACCACCGCGACGTGCAGCACCGGGCGGGCGTCCATGCCGGGGTCGGTGAAGGCGTCGGCGTAGTGATGGTTCGCGTCGACGAGGCGGTCGGTCACGGTGCCGGAAGTGACTATGGCGCCTTCGGGCTCGGTGGGAACGGATGCAGAAGTCGTCATACCTATGACGGTACTGGTCACGTAGGGCGTGGTCTTGTTGTGAGAGTGGACAAAGAACGTCATCGTGGCTTGTTGTGACGTAACCCACACGGGCGGTGTCGGTGCGCCCGTCAGGGTGATAGGGGCGTATTTGCGGCTTCGGCGGGAGCGGGCTGCGCGACGCGCATGCCGGTTGATTGACCGCGAGACACCGTGGACTAAAGTGACGCGAAGCGGGAGGCGAGGCTCTCCCTGCTGGACTTGTATCCCCCGGAGACCCGGCGATTTTCCGGCGTCTCCCCGCGTGCGCGGCGCGTACGTACGGCTCGGCCTCCTCCCGCTCCCGGTCGGCTGACGCCACTCACCGGCGCCAGCAGGCCTCCCCTTCTCGAGCGGGCGGGGACCCGGCGGTGCGTACGGCCGCGCCGGACCTGAGAGGGCCCCTTGAGCCAGAGTCGACATGTCCCGGTGATGCTCCAGCGGTGCCTGGACATGCTGGCCCCGGCCCTCGGTGAGCCGGGAGCCGTCGTCGTCGACTGCACACTGGGACTCGGCGGTCACAGCGAGGCCCTGCTCACGCAGTTCCCCGAGGCCTGCCTGGTGGCCCTGGACCGCGACAAGGAGGCCCTGCGCCTGTCCGGGGAGCGGCTCGCCCCCTTCGGCGACCGCGCCACCCTGGTGCACGCCGTCTACGACGAGCTCCCCGAGGTGCTCGACCGCCTCGGCATCCCGCGCGTCCAGGGCGTGCTGTTCGACCTCGGTGTGTCGTCCATGCAGCTCGACGAGGCGGACCGCGGGTTCGCGTACGCGCAGGACGCCCCGCTCGACATGCGCATGGACCAGACGACCGGGATGAGCGCGGCCGAGGTGCTCAACACCTACCCACCGGGTGAGCTGGTGCGGATCCTGCGGGCGTACGGCGAGGAGAAGCAGGCCAAGCGGATCGTGTCCGCGATCGTGCGCGAACGCGAGAAGGAGCCCTTCAGCAACAGCGCACGGCTCGTCGAACTGATCCGCGACGCACTGCCCCAGGCCGCCAAGCGCACCGGCGGCAACCCCGCCAAGCGCACCTTCCAGGCACTGCGCATCGAGGTCAACGGCGAGCTGAGCGTCCTGGAGAGGGCGATCCCCGCGGCCGTCGGGGCGCTCGCCGTCGGCGGCCGTATCGCGGTGCTCTCGTACCACTCGCTGGAGGACCGGCTGGTCAAGCAGGTGTTCGCGGCCGGCGCCGCGTCCACCGCGCCGCCCGGGCTGCCGGTCGTCCCCGAGCGCTACCAGCCGCGGCTCAAGCTGCTCACCCGGGGTGCCGAACTTCCCACCGAGGAAGAGGTAGCCGAGAACCGGCGAGCGGCTCCCGCCCGGCTGCGGGGGGCGCAACGCATTCGCGAGGACGCCGAGTGAGGCGCGGCGAGAGGGAGGGCGCGTGAGCCGAAAACCGGAGCTCAGGGGGCGGGCCGCCCGGCTCGCCCGACTGCTGCCCGCGGGGGCCGGCCAGGCCGCCCGCACCCCGTTCGTGCTGCTCGTCGTCGTGCTGCTCGGCGGCGGCCTCATCGGGCTCCTCGTGCTGAACTCCGCGCTCAGCGAGGGGGCGTTCCGGCTCGACGATCTCCAGAGGGACACCAAGAGCCTCACCGACGAGGAGCAGGCTCTCCAACGGGACGTGGACGCCTACTCCGCCCCCGACGCCCTCCAGCGCCGGGCCCGTGAACTCGGCATGGTCCCCGGCGGGGACCCGGCCTTCCTCGACCCGGACGGCACCGTCAAGGGCGTCCCCGGGGGGCCCGCCCAGCAGTCCTCCGCGCGGGCTCCGATGATCCCGGCGCCCGAGGTGCTCGCACCGCAGCCCCGCCGGAGCCCGGCCCCGGCGTCCACCGCGCAGCCGTCCGTGACCACCCCCTCCCGTCAGGTCCCCGCCCCGTCCACGCAGTCCCCCACGACCCCCGGCAGGTGACGGAAGTGTCCGACAGGGAACCGCCGCGCCGCCGCGTGCCCGGCCCCGCCAGGCCCGTACCCGGCGGCCGGCGCCGTCCGGGACCCGGCGCACGCCCCGTACGCCGACCGGGCGCCGGGCGGCCCCAGGCCCCGAGCGTCATCCGGCTCGGCAGCCCCCGCCCCCGCCTGCGCATGGTCAGTCTCGCGCTGACCCTGGTGATGGTCGCCTTCGTCGTACGGCTGCTCCAGGTGCAGGCGGTGGACGCCAGCGCCTACGCCGCGAAGGCCGAGCAGAACCGCTACGTGGGGCGCACGCTCGCCGCCGAGCGGGGCGGCATCACCGACCGCAACGGCGTCGAGCTCGCGACCAGCGTGGACGCGTACGACATCACGGCCGACCCGACGATGTTCACGCGGGAGGCGACGAAGGCCGGTGACGCGCCCGAGCAGGCCGCGGCGCTGCTCGGGCCCATCCTCAACGAGGACATGGACAGCGTCGCCAAGAAGCTGCGGACGAAGAACACCCGCTACGTCCTGCTCGCGCACCGCCAGACCCCGCAGGTGTGGAAGCAGATCAAGGACCTGAAGTCGACGCTCGGCACCAAGGCGGAGACCGACGCGAACACGGTCAACGTCCTCGCCGGCGTCCTGGCCGTGCCCGCCAGCAAGCGCGTGTACCCGAACGGCGACCTCGCCGCCGGGATACTGGGCTGGGTCAACGCCGACGGCAAGGGCGGCGGCGGCGTCGAGCAGGCGCTGAACAAGCAGCTCGCCGGCAAGGACGGAAAGATCCGCTACGCGCAGTCCGGCGGCCGGCAGGTGCCGACCGTGGGCTCCACCGAGACCCCCGCCGTGGCCGGCTCCGACGTCGAGCTGACCATCGACCGGGACATCCAGTGGGCCGCGCAGGACGCGATCACCGAGCAGGTGAAGAAGTCCAAGGCCGACCGCGGTTACGTGATAGTGCAGGACACCCGGACCGGCGAGATCCTCGCGATGGCGAACTCGCCCGGCTTCGACCCGAACGACCTCTCCCAGGCCAACTCCGCGGCCATGGGCAACGCGGCCCTCCAGGACGCGTTCGAACCCGGCTCCACCGCCAAGCTCATGTCGATGGCGGCCGTGCTGGAGGAGAACGCCGCCACACCCGACACCCACGTGGTCGTCCCGAACCGGCTGCACCGCGGCGACCGGCTCTTCCAGGACGACATCGACCACTCGACCTGGCACCTGACGCTCAACGGCGTCCTCGCCAAGTCCAGCAACATCGGCACCATCCTGGCGACCGGACAGCTGGGCAAGACGCAGAAGGAGGCCAACCGGGTCCTGTACTCGTATCTGCGCAAGTTCGGCATCGGCAGCCACACCGGGCTGGACTTCCCCGGCGAGACGGCGGGCATCCTCGCCCGCCCCGACGCCTGGTCGACCTCGCAGCAGTACACGATTCCTTTCGGCCAGGGCGTGTCGATCAACGCGATGCAGGCGGCCTCCGTCTACTCGACGATCGCCAACGGCGGCGTCCGCGTGGAGCCGACCCTGGTGCGCGGCACGAAGGGACCCGACGGCCGCTTCACCCCGGCCGCCGAGCCCGGGAAGACAAGGGTCGTGAGCGAGAAGACGGCGAAGACCCTCGCCCAGATGCTGGAGTCCGTCGTGGACGACGAGCAGGGCACCGGCAACAAGGCGCGCATTCCCGGCTACCGGGTCGCGGGCAAGACGGGTACGGCCAACCGCGTGGATCCGGCCACCGGCAAGTACCACGGATACACCTCCTCGTTCGCCGGATTCGCACCCGCGGACAAGCCGCGCGTCACCGTCTACTGCGCGATCCAGAACGCCACCAGGGGCAGCTACTTCGGCGGCCAGATCTGCGGACCCATCTACAAGCAGGTCATGGAATTCGCGCTGAAGACCCTCCAGGTCCCGCCCACCGGCGCCCAGCCCGCCCGACTGCCCGTCTCCTTCTCGCCGTGATCCCATCCGACCGCACGCCCTGATCGGCCCCCACGCACAACGGACCAGGAACCAGCCCGTGACTACGATCACCCCCGCTCCCGGGAACCAGTCCCCGCCGAACCCCTCACTTCGCTCCGGCGGGGGTGCGCCCGGTACGCTCACCGCCGTGCCACATGCTGATCAGTCCCAAACCACCCAGAAGGGCGTTCCTGTGACATATCCGGGGCCGCCCCGACCGGTTCACGTCTCCGCCACACCCCTCGCGGAGCTCGCCGATCAGCTGGGGACCACCGCCCCGGCGTCGAAGGCGGAGGTCACGGGCATCACCCATGACTCCCGCGCCGTGCGCCCGGGAGACCTGTACGCCGCGCTGCCCGGCGCCCGCCTGCACGGCGCCGACTTCGTGCCCCAGGCCGCCGGCCTCGGCGCCGTCGCCGTACTGACCGACCCGACCGGCGCCGAGCGAGCCGCGGCCACCGGCCTGCCGGTGCTCGTCGTCGACGATCCGCGCGGACGGATGGGCGAACTGGCCGCCACCATCTACGGCCACCCCGGGCGCGAGCTGCTCCAGATCGGGATCACCGGCACGTCCGGCAAGACCACGACGGCGTACCTCGTCGAGGGCGGTCTGAAGACGGTCCGCAGCACCGGCCTGATCGGCACGGTCGAGATGCGCATCGGCGACGAGCGCATCAAGTCCGAGCGCACCACCCCCGAAGCCACCGACCTCCAGGCGCTGTTCGCGGTGATGCGCGAGCGCGGCGTCGAGGCGGTCGCGATGGAGGTCTCCAGCCACGCGCTGGTCCTCGGGCGCGTCGACGGCTGCGTCTTCGACATCGCCGTCTTCAACAACCTGAGCCCGGAGCACATGGAGTTCCACTCCGACATGGAGGACTACTTCCGGGCCAAGGCGCAGCTGTTCACGCCGAAACGCAGCAGACTCGGCGTCGTCAACCTCGATGACGAGTACGGGCGCAGGCTGGCCAAGGAGGCCACCGTCCCGGTCGTCACCTTCTCCGCCGAGGGCCACCCCGACGCCGACTGGCGCGCCGAGGACGTCGAAGTCGGGCCCATGGACTCGACGTTCACCGCCGTCGGCCCCAAGGGCGAGCGCATCACCGCCAGGTCACCGCTCGCGGGCCCCTTCAACGTGGCGAACACCCTCGCCGCCGTCGTCGCCCTCGCCGTCGCGGGGATCGACCCGCAGGACGCCGCCGACGGCGTCGCCGCGGTGCCGGGCGTTCCGGGCCGCCTGGAGCGGGTGGACGCCGGCCAGCCCTACCTCGCCGTCGTCGACTACGCCCACAAGACGGACGCGGTCGAGTCGGTCCTGCGCGCCCTGCGCAAGGTCACCACCGGTCACCTGCACGTCGTGCTCGGCTGCGGCGGCGACCGTGACAAGACCAAGCGGATGCCGATGGGCGCGGCAGCGGCCCGGCTCGCCGACACCGCCGTACTGACCTCCGACAACCCCCGCTCCGAGGACCCCCTCGCGATCCTCGCCACGATGCTCGCGGGCGCCGCCGAGGTGCCGGCGCACGAGCGCGGCGAGGTCCAGGTCTTCGAGGACCGCGCCGCCGCCATCGCCGCCGCGGTCGCCCGCGCGCAGCCGGGCGACACCGTGCTGGTCGCGGGCAAGGGCCACGAGCAGGGCCAGGACATCGCCGGGGTGGTCCGTCCGTTCGACGACCGCCAGGTGCTTCGCGAAGCTATCCAGCAGACCCAGGGATGAACTTGTGATCGCCCTCTCTCTCGCCGAGATCGCAGCAGTCGTCGGCGGGCAGACGCACGACATACCGGATCCGTCAGTACAGGTCACCGGACCGGTCGTCAGAGACTCCCGTGAGGTGGAGTCCGGCAGCCTCTTCGTCGCCTTCGTGGGCGAGCGCGTGGACGGCCACGACTTCGCCGAGGCGGTGGTCGAGGCGGGCGCGGTCGCCGTGCTGGGGTCCCGCCCCGTCGGCGTGCCCGCGATCGTCGTCGCCGACGTCCAGGCGGCGCTCGGCGCGCTCGCCCGGCACGTCGTGGAACGGCTCGGCGCGACCCTCGTCGCCCTCACCGGCTCCGCGGGCAAGACCAGCACCAAGGACCTGATCGCCCAGGTGCTGCGGACCAAGGCGCCGACCGTCTTCACGCCCGGCTCGCTCAACAACGAGATCGGCCTGCCGCTCACCGCGCTCAGCGCCACCGAGGAGACCCGTTTCCTCGTCCTGGAGATGGGCGCCCGCGGCATCGGCCACATCAGCTACCTCGCCGGCCTGACCCCGCCGAAGGTCGGCCTCGTCCTCAACGTCGGCACCGCCCACATCGGCGAGTTCGGCGGACGCGAGCAGATCGCACAGGCGAAGGGCGAACTCGTCGAGAGCCTCCCGGAGGACGGCGCGGCGATCCTCAACGCCGACGATCCCCTCGTCCGCGCCATGGCATCCCGGACGAAGGCGCGCGTGATCCTCTTCGGTGAGTCCGACGAAGCGGACGTACGCGCCGAGAACGTCCGTCTCACGGACAGTGGACAGCCCGCCTTCAGTCTTCGCACACCCTCCGGGTGCAGTGACGTGACCATGCGCCTGTACGGTGAGCACCACGTGTCGAACGCGCTCGCCGCGGCCGCCGTCGCCCATGAGCTGGGCATGTCCGCAGACGAGATCGCCCGCGCGCTCTCCGAGGCGGACTCCCTCTCCCGCTGGCGGATGGAGGTCACCGAGCGTCCGGACGGCGTGACGGTCGTCAACGACGCCTACAACGCGAACCCCGAGTCCATGCGAGCCGCCCTGCGCGCGCTCGCGGCCATGGGCAGGGGACGTCGTACGTGGGCGGTGCTCGGTCAGATGGCCGAGCTCGGGGACGAGGCGCTCGCCGAGCACGACGCGGTCGGACGGCTCGCCGTCCGGCTCAACGTCAGCAAGCTCGTCGCGGTCGGGGGCAGGGAAGCGTCCTGGCTGCAACTGGGCGCATATAACGAGGGTTCGTGGGGTGAGGAGTCGGTGCACGTGTCCGACGCACAGGCGGCTGTCGACCTGTTGCGCAGCGAGCTGCGCCCGGGGGACGTCGTACTCGTGAAGGCGTCCAGGTCGGTCGGGCTCGAACGGGTGGCGCAGGCGCTGCTCGACAGCGGCCTCGAGGGTGAGGTTGCCGCCCGATGATGAAGCAGATCCTGTTCGCAGGAGTCATTGGCCTGTTCCTGACGCTGGTCGGCACTCCGCTGCTGATCAAGCTGCTGGCCCGAAAGGGTTACGGCCAGTACATCCGCGACGACGGCCCGCGCGAGCACCACAGCAAGCGCGGTACGCCGACCATGGGTGGTATCGCCTTCATCCTCGCGACGATCATCGCGTACTTCCTGTCGAAGGTGATCACGGGTTACGCGCCCACGTTCTCCGGCCTGCTGGTGCTCGGCCTGATGGCGGGCATGGGCCTGGTCGGCTTCCTGGACGACTACATCAAGATCGTCAAGCGGCGCTCGCTGGGTCTGCGCGCCAAGGCGAAGATGGCCGGACAGCTGATCGTGGGCATCGCCTTCGCGGTGCTGGCCCTCCAGTTCGCCGACAACCGCGGGAACACCCCGGCCTCCACGAAGCTCTCCTTCGTCCAGGACTTCGGCTGGTCCATCGGGCCGGTGCTCTTCGTGGTCTGGGCCCTGTTCATGATCCTGGCCATGTCCAACGGCGTGAACCTGACGGACGGTCTGGACGGTCTCGCCACCGGCGCGGCCACGATGGTCTTCGGCGCCTACACCTTCATCGGCGTCTGGCAGTTCCAGGAGTCCTGCGCCAACGCCGCGACTCTCACGAACCCGGCCGCCTGCTACGAGGTACGCGATCCGCTGGACCTCGCGGTCGTCGCCTCCGCCCTGATGGGCGCCTGCTTCGGCTTCCTGTGGTGGAACACCTCGCCGGCCAAGATCTTCATGGGCGACACCGGTTCGCTGGCCCTCGGCGGCGCGCTCGCCGGTCTGGCGATCTGCTCCCGCACGGAGCTGCTGGTCGCGCTCCTCGGCGGTCTCTTCGTCCTCATCACCATGTCGGTCGTGATCCAGGTCGGGTCCTTCCGGCTGACCGGCCGACGCGTCTTCCGCATGGCACCACTCCAGCACCACTTCGAACTCAAGGGGTGGTCCGAAGTCCTTGTGGTGGTCCGCTTCTGGATCATTCAGGGCATGTGCGTCATCGTAGGACTGGGCCTCTTCTACGCAGGATGGGCAGCCAAGAAGTGATCGACTGGCAGGGCAAGAACGTCACCGTCGCCGGGCTCGGCGTCTCCGGCATCCCGGCGGCCAAGGTGCTGCACGGCCTCGGCGCGGTCGTCACGGTCGTCAACGACGGCGACGACGAGCGCTCCCGGGCCCAGGCCGCGGAGCTGGAGGCGCTCGGTGTCACCGTGCGCCTCGGTGACGGCGCGACCCTGCCGGAAGGCACCGAACTCATCGTGACCGCACCCGGCTGGAAGCCGGACAAGCCGCTGTTCGCCGCGGCCGCCGAGGCGAGCGTCCCGGTCTGGGGCGACGTCGAACTCGCCTGGCGGCTGCGCGGCCGGGACGGCAGGGAACCAGCGCCCTGGCTGGCGGTCACCGGCACCAACGGCAAGACCACCACCGTCCAGATGCTCGCCTCCATCCTGGAGGCGGCCGGACTGCGCACCGCGGCGGTCGGCAACATCGGCGTCTCGCTGCTGGACGCGGTCCTCGGCGAGGAGACGTACGACGTCCTCGCGGTGGAGCTGTCGAGCTATCAGCTGCACTGGGCGCCCTCGCTGCGCGCCCATTCGGCCGCCGTGCTGAACCTGGCGCCCGACCACCTCGACTGGCACGGCTCCATGGAGGCGTACGCCGCCGACAAGGGCCGTATCTACGAGGGCAATCGGGTCGCCTGCGTCTACAACGTCGCCGACAAGGCGACCGAGGACCTGGTGCGCGAGGCGGACGTGGAGGAGGGCTGCCGGGCGATCGGCTTCACGCTCGGCACGCCCGGACCGTCCCAACTCGGCGTCGTGGAAGGCATCCTGGTCGACCGGGCCTTCGTCGAGGACCGGCACAAGAACGCGCAGGAGCTCGCGGAGGTGTCGGACGTCCATCCGCCCGCCCCGCACAACATCGCCAACGCCCTTGCGGCGGCAGCCCTGGCCCGCGCCTTCGGTGTGCCCGCCAAGGCGGTGCGCGACGGACTGCGCGCCTTCCGGCCCGACGCGCACCGCATCGCGCACGTCGCCGACGTGGACCAGGTCGCCTACATCGACGATTCCAAGGCCACCAACACCCATGCGGCGGAGGCCTCTTTGGCCGCCTACGAGTCGATCGTGTGGATCGCGGGCGGCCTCGCCAAGGGCGCGACCTTCGACGAGCTGGTCGCCAAGTCGGCGAAGCGGCTCCGGGGTGTCGTCCTGATCGGCGCGGACCGCGCGCTGATCGGCGAAGCGCTCGCGCGACACGCCCCGGAAGTACCCGTCGTCGACCTCGACCGGACCGACACTGGGGCGATGCTCGCGGCGGTCCGGGAGGCCGCGCGGCTCGCCGGGCCGGGGGACACCGTTCTGCTGGCGCCGGCCTGTGCGTCCATGGACATGTTCGCCAACTACAACAAGCGCGGTGACGCTTTCGCGGAGGCGGTTCGCGAACTCGGCGCCGCGAGCGCCTGACGGCGGGTCCGGCCGACCCGGGCGCCCGGGACCCTTGGGAGCGACGCGTGACGCCATCCTGGTCGGTACCTCGTCTGCGGCTTCGGGCCGGCGGCACGACGCCTTGGGGGCCCCTCCAGCCCTCCGGGGCGCCCTCCCGCGGCGCGGGAGGTGCCGGCCGTGCCGAGTAGCCGTACGGGCCGCCCCCCGGTCCAGCGCGCGCCGCGACGACCGTCCGGCGCCCGGTCCCCGCGCGACAACCCCGTCCGCCGGTTCCACCTGCGCGCCCGCAAGGCCTGGGACCGGCCGCTCACCGCGTACTACCTGATCCTGGGCGGCAGCCTGCTGATCACCGTGCTCGGCCTGGTGATGGTCTACTCGGCCTCGCAGATCACCGCGCTGCAGCTCTCGCTGCCGGGTTCGTACTTCTTCCGCAAGCAGTTCCTGGCCGCCGTGATCGGCGGTGTGCTCATGCTGGTCGCCTCGCGGATGCCGGTGAAACTGCACCGGGCGCTGGCGTACCCGATCCTGGCGGGCGCCGTCTTCCTGATGGCCCTGGTGCAGGTGCCGGGGATAGGGGTCTCGGTCAACGGCAACCAGAACTGGATCTCCGTCGGCGGCCCGTTCCAGCTCCAGCCCAGCGAGTTCGGCAAGCTCGCGCTCGTGCTGTGGGGCGCCGACCTGATCGCCCGCAAACAGGACAAGCGGCTGCTGACCCAGTGGAAGCACATGCTGGTGCCGCTCGTACCGGTGGCCTTCATGCTGCTCGGGCTGATCATGCTCGGCGGCGACATGGGAACCGCGATCATTCTCACAGCGATCCTCTTCGGGCTGCTGTGGCTGGCGGGAGCGCCCACCCGGCTGTTCGCCGGCGTGCTGGCCGTCGCCGCGACCATCGGCGTCATCCTCATCAAGACCAGCCCGAACCGCATGGCCAGGCTCGCCTGCATCGGTGCCACCGACCCGGGGCCGGGCGATCACTGCTGGCAGGCCGTGCACGGCATCTACGCCCTCGCCTCCGGCGGACTCTTCGGTTCCGGCCTGGGTGCCAGCGTGGAAAAATGGGGCCAACTGCCCGAAGCGCACACCGACTTCATCTTCGCCATCACCGGGGAGGAACTGGGTCTGGCGGGGACGCTGTCGGTGCTCGCCCTCTTCGCGGCTCTAGGCTATGCGGGTATCCGCGTGGCCGGACGCACGGAGGACCCCTTCGTGAGGTATGCCGCGGGAGGCGTGACCACCTGGATCACGGCCCAGGCCGTGATCAACATCGGTGCGGTGCTCGGTCTGCTGCCGATCGCCGGAGTCCCGCTCCCGCTGTTCTCCTACGGGGGTTCCGCCCTGCTGCCGACCATGTTCGCCATCGGGCTGCTGATCGCCTTCGCACGCGACGAGCCCGCTGCGCGGGCGGCGCTTGCCATGCGGCAACCCCGCTTTGGTAGAAAGCGTGCTGCGGTGAGAGGCTCCGCGGGGACCGCGGGGCCTCGGAGATGGAACACGATGCGACGGCGTGCCGGCACGGCGCGTTCGTCCGGAGAGCGGTGAATTTCGGTGCATGTCGTACTCGCCGGCGGGGGGACCGCCGGCCACATCGAGCCCGCGCTCGCCCTCGCGGACGCCCTGCGCAGGCAGGACCCGACCGTGGGGATCACGGCCCTGGGCACGGAGCGCGGTCTGGAGACCCGCCTCGTACCGGAGCGCGGCTACGAACTCGCGCTGATTCCCGCCGTGCCGCTGCCACGCAAGCCCACGCCCGAGCTGATCACCGTCCCCGGGCGGCTGCGCGGCACCATCAAGGCGGCCGAGCAGATCATGGAGCGCACCAAGGCGGACGCCGTCGTCGGCTTCGGCGGGTACGTCGCCCTGCCCGGCTACCTCGCGGCGAAGCGCCTCGGTGTGCCGATCGTCATCCACGAGGCCAACGCCCGTCCCGGCCTCGCCAACAAGATCGGGTCGCGGTACGCCGCCCAGGTCGCCGTCTCCACGCCCGACAGCAAGCTCCGCGGGGCCCGCTACATCGGCATCCCGCTGCGCCGCTCCATCGCCACCCTCGACCGGGCCGCCGTGCGCCCCGAGGCCCGCGCCGCGTTCGGGCTCGACCCCAACCTGCCGACCCTGCTGGTCTCCGGCGGCTCGCAGGGCGCCCGCCGCCTCAACGAGGTCGTCCAGCAGGCGGCGCCCTACCTCCAGCAGGCGGGCATCCAGATCCTGCACGCGGTCGGCCCGAAGAACGAACTGCCGCAGGTGCACCAGATGCCGGGGATGCCCCCGTACATCCCGGTACCGTACGTGGACCGGATGGACCTCGCGTACGCCGCGGCCGACATGATGCTCTGCCGCGCGGGCGCGATGACCGTCGCCGAGCTCTCCGCCGTCGGGCTGCCCGCCGCGTACGTCCCGCTGCCCATCGGCAACGGCGAACAGCGGCTGAACGCCCAGCCGGTGGTCAAGGCCGGCGGCGGGCTGCTGGTCGACGACGCGGAGCTGTCGCCTCAGTGGGTGCAGCAGAACGTGCTCCCCGTGCTCGCGGACCCGCACCGGCTGTACGAGATGTCCCGCGCCGCCAGCGAGTTCGGCCGCCGGGACGCCGACGACCTGCTCGTCGGCATGGTGTACGAGGCGATCGCCTCTCGCCGTCACTAGGACCGCATGAGGGAAGGCAGGGAGCGTGGCCGGACCGAGCACCGCCGAGCGCGGCGAACGGCAGAAGCAGGAATCCGGCCCGCCCCGGCCGTCCCGTGTCGGGCGACTGCGTCGCCCTCGTAAGCTCATCATCCTTTTGGCCTCCGTGGTGTTGGCCGGGGCCGCGTCCGTCTGGGTCCTCTACGGCTCGCAGTGGCTGCGCGTGGACCGCGTGACGGTGTCGGGGACACGGGTGCTGACGGCGGACCAGGTGCGCAAGGCGGCCGACGTTCCGGTCGGTTCCCCGCTGATTTCTGTCGAAACGGACGCGATTGCGGCACGACTGCGGAGCGAATTGCCCCGAATTGACTCGATTGACGTCGTCCGTTCCTGGCCGAACGGAATCGGGCTGAAAGTCACCGAGCGCACCCCCGTCCTGATTATCGAAAAAGGCACAAAATACGTCGAAGTGGACGCCAAGGGTGTGCGATTCGCGACGGTTTCCGACGCTCCGCGTGGCGTGCCCGCACTGGAATTGAAGGTCTCCCGGTCGGCCGGCCTGCGCCGCTTCGGCACCGACCGGCTGGTGCGCGAGGCGGTACGGGCCGCGGGCGACCTTCCGGCCGCGGTCTCCCGCGACACGAGCACCGTCAAAGTCCGTTCCTACGACTCGATCCGGCTGGAGTTGAAGGGCGGCCGGACCGTCGACTGGGGCAGCGGCGAGAAGGGGCGCGCCAAAGCCAGGGCGCTCACCGCTCTCATGAAAGCCGCTCCAGGTGCCCGGCACTTCGACGTGAGCGTTCCCACCGCCCCTGCGTCATCGGGCAGTTGACGCACATCTGCGCAGGCCAGCACCCTAGTTGGGCAGCGCTACGGCTGATCACATAGGGTGAAAAGAAAAACGGGAGGTTCGGCGTGTTCGTTGAACGTGCGCCACTTGTCGACTTAGTGTCCTGTTCGGAAGAGTCCAAGGAACAGACACACTGGTAACCCTAAACTTCAGCGTTAGGGTTCGGGTCGGCGTTCGGACCGTCCCAATTCGGCATCAGCCGTCGGACCGCGGAGCACCCGTGAGACGACGGCAACGTAATTCGAGGCGAGAGGCCTTCGACGTGGCAGCACCGCAGAACTACCTCGCAGTCATCAAGGTCATCGGTGTCGGCGGCGGTGGTGTCAATGCCATCAACCGGATGATCGAGGTCGGTCTCAAGGGTGTCGAGTTCATCGCCATCAACACCGACGCACAGGCGCTGTTGATGAGCGACGCCGACGTCAAGCTCGACGTCGGCCGCGAACTGACCCGCGGACTCGGCGCCGGCGCCAACCCGGCCGTCGGCCGCAAGGCCGCCGAGGACCACCGCGAGGAGATCGAAGAGGTCCTCAAGGGGGCCGACATGGTCTTCGTGACCGCCGGTGAGGGCGGCGGCACCGGCACCGGCGGCGCACCCGTCGTGGCCAACATCGCGCGCTCGCTCGGCGCCCTGACCATCGGCGTGGTCACGCGCCCGTTCACCTTCGAGGGACGGCGCCGCGCCAACCAGGCCGAGGACGGCATCGCCGAACTCCGCGAAGAGGTCGACACCCTCATCGTCATCCCGAACGACCGGCTGCTGTCCATCTCGGACCGCCAGGTCTCCGTCCTCGACGCCTTCAAGTCGGCGGACCAGGTCCTGCTCTCCGGTGTTCAGGGCATCACCGACCTCATCACCACGCCCGGTCTGATCAACCTCGACTTCGCGGACGTCAAGTCCGTCATGTCCGAGGCCGGTTCGGCGCTCATGGGCATCGGCTCGGCCCGCGGTGACGACCGCGCCGTCGCGGCGGCCGAGATGGCGATCTCCTCGCCGCTCCTCGAAGCCTCCATCGACGGCGCGCGCGGCGTGCTGCTCTCCATCTCCGGCGGCTCCGACCTCGGCCTGTTCGAGATCAACGAGGCCGCCCAGCTGGTCAGCGAGGCCGCCCACCCCGAGGCCAACATCATCTTCGGCGCGGTCATCGACGACGCCCTCGGCGACGAGGTGCGGGTCACCGTCATCGCCGCCGGCTTCGACGGCGGCCAGCCCCCGGCGAAGCGGGACAACGTCCTCGGGTCGTCCACCGCCAAGCGCGAGGAGCCGGCACCGGTGCGCTCCACAGAGAGCCGCCCGTCCTTCGGTTCGCTCGGCAGCGTGACGCCGAAGGAGGCCGCTCCGGAGCCCGCCCCCGAGCCGGTCAGCGAGATCCAGGCCCCGCCGCCGGTCCCGCCGTCCCGCTCCTACGCCGACAGCCCGGCCGAAGAGCTGGACGTGCCGGACTTCCTGAAGTGATAGGGCAGCGCTCCCGAACGAGCACAGTGAGCGGCGCGCACTTCGCCTTCACCGACCGGTGGGGCGGGGTGAGCGCCGTTCCGTACGAGGAGCTCAACCTCGGCGGGGCGGTCGGCGACGACCCCGCCGCCGTGCGCTCCAACCGTGAACTGGCCGCCGGGTCACTGGGACTCGACGCGGCCCGGGTGGTCTGGATGAACCAGGTGCACGGACCGGACGTGGCCGTCGTCGACGCGCCGTGGGGGGACCGCCCCGTGGCCGAGGTCGATGCGATCATCACCACGCGGCCCGGACTCGCCCTCGCCGTGCTCACCGCGGACTGCACGCCCGTGCTGCTCGCCGATCCGGTGGCCAAGGTGGTGGCCGCCGCCCACGCGGGACGGCCCGGCATGGTGGCCGGAGTCGTCCCCGCGGCGGTGCGCGCCATGGTGGAACTGGGGGCCGAGACGGGGCGGATCGTCGCCCGGACCGGCCCCGCGGTCTGCGGACGCTGCTACGAAGTGCCCGAGGAGATGCGCGCCGAGGTCGCCGCGATCGAGCCGGCGGCGTACGCCGAGACCAGCTGGGGCACCCCCGCGGTCGACGTGACCGCCGGAGTGCACGCGCAGTTGGAACGGCTCGGGGTGAGCGACCGGGAGCAGTCGATGGTGTGCACGCTCGAATCGCAGGACCACTTCTCGTACCGCCGCGACCGCACGACGGGGCGGCTCGCGGGCTATGTCTGGCTGGACTGATGGGGCATGACAGAACGTAAGGCTCAACTCGCCGCGAATCTGGCGAAAGTGGAGGAGCGCATCGCGGCCGCGTGCAAGGCGGCGGGTCGGGAGCGCGAAGAGGTGACCCTGATCGTGGTCACCAAGACCTATCCCGCGAGCGATGTGCGGATCCTGTCGGAACTCGGTGTGCGTCACGTCGCCGAGAACCGCGACCAGGACGCGGCCCCCAAGGCCGCGGAGTGTTCGGATCTGCCCCTCTCGTGGCATTTTGTCGGTCAGTTGCAGACCAACAAGGTGCGTTCCGTGGTCGGTTACGCCCATGTCGTGCAGTCCATCGATCGTTCCAAGCTCGTCACGGCCTTGTCGAAGGAGGCGGTGCGGGCGGGGCGCGAAGTGGGGTGCCTCATCCAGGTCGCACTGGACGCCGAGGAGAGCGGCCGGGGTGAGCGCGGGGGTGTGGGAGTCGCGGGAATCGAGGAGTTGGCCGACCTCGTCGCGGACTCCCCGGGGCTGCGACTCGACGGGCTGATGACCGTCGCGCCGCTCACCGGACCGTTCGCGGGACGTGAACAGGCGGCGTTCGAGCGGCTGATGGATTTGTCGACTGTCCTGCGCAGCGCTCATCCGGCTGCGAACATGGTCTCGGCAGGGATGAGCTCGGACCTCGAACAGGCCGTGGCAGCCGGAGCGACACATGTACGCGTCGGTACTGCGGTACTCGGAGTCCGACCCAGGCTCGGGTAACGTCGCCAAGAAGTCGGACCACAGCAGAAAATATGGTCATTTCCGCCATAGGCGGGCATAACGACCACGTGGATCGCGGGCACTTGGCAATTCGTCAGCCGATCCACCACAGAGCGGAGGACTCAGAGCATGGCCGGCGCGATGCGCAAGATGGCGGTCTACCTCGGCCTCGTGGAGGACGATGGGTACGACGGCAGGGGATTCGACCCCGACGACGACTTCGAGCCCGAGCTCGATCCGGAGCCCGAGCGGGACCGGCGACGGCATGAACCGTCACACCAGTCACATCAGGCACACCAGTCCCAAAGGGACGATTCGGTACGAGTGGTGCAGCCTCCGGCGCCGCGCGATCCGGTGCCCCATTCCGCTTCGCTCCCCGCGGAATCCGGGCGTCCGGCGCGAATCGCCCCCGTGGCATCCATCACACAAGAACGTCAGAGCCTGGAGAAGAACGCGCCGGTGATCATGCCCAAGGTCGTGTCCGAGCGAGAGCCGTACCGGATCACCACGCTGCACCCCCGGACCTACAACGAGGCCCGTACCATCGGGGAACACTTCCGTGAAGGCACCCCGGTGATCATGAATCTGACTGAGATGGATGACACAGACGCGAAGCGACTTGTCGACTTTGCGGCTGGTTTGGTGTTTGGTCTCCACGGCAGCATCGAGCGGGTGACGCAGAAGGTGTTCCTGTTGTCGCCTGCTAACGTCGATGTCACGGCGGAGGACAAGGCCCGCATCGCAGAGGGCGGGTTCTTCAACCAGAGCTGAGACGCAGGACCGGAAACAAAGCTGGGAAACAGGGGAGAGGGAAGCACGGATCATGAGCGTGGTCGGGCAGGTTCTCTACATCGCGCTGATGTGTTTCCTCATCGTGCTGATTTTCCGGCTTGTCATGGACTACGTCTTCCAGTTCGCCCGCTCATGGCAACCCGGCAAGGCGATGGTGGTCGTTCTGGAGGCCACCTACACTGTCACCGATCCACCGCTCAAGCTTCTGCGGCGGTTCATCCCGCCGCTGCGTCTCGGGGGCGTGGCGCTCGACCTGTCCTTCTTCGTACTGATGATCATCGTCTACATCCTGATCTCCGTCGTGAGCCGGCTGTGAACGATACGGTCTTGCCGAATGCCGACGACTACGTTGAGGTGAAGAGATGCCGTTGACCCCCGAGGACGTGCGGAACAAGCAGTTCACGACCGTCCGCCTCCGAGAAGGCTATGACGAGGACGAGGTCGATGCCTTCCTCGACGAGGTCGAAGCCGAACTGACGCGCCTGCTGCGCGAGAACGAGGACCTGCGCGCCAAGCTGGCCGCCGCCACGCGTGCCGCCGCGCAGAACCAGCAGCAGGGCATGCGCAAGCCGCCCGAGCAGCAGGACCAGCAGCAGGGTCCGCCGCAGGGCATGCGAGGTCCCGGCGCTCCCGTGCCCGCCGGCATATCGGGCCCGCCGCAGCAGCAGATGGGTGGCCCCATGGGTGGCCCGCCCCAGCTGCCGAGCGGTGCACCGCAGCTGCCCGCGGGCCCCAGCGGCCAGGGCGGTCCGCAGGGTCCCGGCCCGATGGGTCAGGGTCCGATGGGTCAGGGGCCGATGGGCCAGGGTCCGGGTCCCGGCCAGATGCAGCCGCAGATGCAGCAGCAGATGGGCGGTCCCATGGGCGGTCCCATGGGTGGCCCCATGGGCGGTCACGGTCCGCAGATGCCGCAGCCCGGTCAGGGTCCCGGCGGCGACAGCGCCGCCCGTGTGCTCTCGCTGGCCCAGCAGACCGCCGACCAGGCGATCGCCGAGGCCCGTTCCGAGGCCAACAAGATCGTCGGTGAGGCCCGCAGCCGCGCCGAGGGTCTGGAGCGGGACGCCCGTGCCAAGGCCGACGCGCTGGAGCGGGACGCGCAGGAGAAGCACCGCGTCGCGATGGGCTCCCTGGAGTCCGCCCGCGCCACGCTGGAGCGCAAGGTCGAGGACCTGCGCGGCTTCGAGCGCGAGTACCGTACGCGACTGAAGTCCTACCTGGAGTCGCAGCTGCGCCAGCTGGAGACGCAGGCGGACGACTCGCTCGCCCCGCCGCGTACCCCGGCCACCGCGTCCCTGCCGTCGCCGTCCGCGCCCTCCATGGCTCCGGCCGGTGCGAGTGCGCCGTCCTACGGTGGCAACCAGGGCATGGGTGGAGCGCCGGCCCCGGCCGCGCCCTCCTACGGTGGGCAGCAGCAGATGTCGCCGGCCATGACCCAGCCGATGGCTCCGGTGCGGCCGCAGGGGCCGTCGCCGATGCAGCAGGCTCCCTCGCCGATGCGTGGGTTCCTCATCGACGAGGACGACAACTGACGGCCTTCAGTACGCCTTAGGCGTCGGCAGCGTTCAGGGCGGGGCCCCCGGGATTCCGGGGCCCCGCCCTTTTGCGTCCTTCCGCGGGGCGCGGGGCCGGGTTCTCTCGCCCCCTCCGCCCCTGCCCGTCCCGTCTCCCTGGGGGCTGCGCCCCCAGACCCCCGATCGGCCTGGACGGCCTCGTCCTCAAGCGCCGGACGGGCTGAGAACAGCCCCTCCGGCGCTTGAGGAGCGGGGTCCGGGGCGGAGGGGGCGAAAGAAAGGGCCCCGGCGGACCCGTCCGCCGCTGGGGAGCGGGGCGGGGCGCCGGGGCCCAGAGGACCCGGGGCGGCGGGTTACGCCTTGCGGAGGCGGAAGGTCAGGGACAGGGACTCGTCCGTGAACGGGGCGCCGTAGGAGTCGTCGGCCTCGCCCTGGGCGAAGTCCGTGGCGAGGACCTCGTCCGCGATGAGCCCGGAGTGCTCGGAGAGCGCCGCGATGACGGCCGGGTCCGTGGACACCCACCGCAGCGCGATCCGGTCGGCCACGTCGAGTCCGCTGTTCTTGCGGGCCTCCTGGATCAGCCGGATCGCGTCACGGGCGAGGCCCGCCTGCCGCAGCTCCTCGGTGATCTCCAGATCGAGCGCGACCGTGGCACCGGAGTCGGACGCCACCGACCAGCCCTCGCGGGGGGTCTCCGTGATGATGACCTCGTCCGGTGCCAGCGTCACCGTCTCCCCGTCGACCTCGACCGACGCCGTGCCCTCACGCAGGGCGAGGGAGAGCGCCGCCGCGTCCGTCTCGGCGATGGCCTTCGCCACGGCCTGGACACCCTTGCCGAAGCGCTTGCCGAGCGCCCGGAAGTTCGCCTTGGCGGTGGTGTCCACGAGTGACCCGCCGACCTCGGAGAGCGAGGCGAGCGAGCTCACGTTCAGCTCCTCGGTGATCTGGGCGTGCAGCTCGGGGTCGAGGACGTCGAAGCCTGACGCGGCGACCAGCGCCCGGGACAGCGGCTGACGCGTCTTGACGCCCGACTCCGCGCGCGTGGCGCGGCCGAGCTCCACGAGACGGCGCACGAGCACCATCTGCCGCGACATCTCGGGGTCGATCGCGGACAGGTCCGCCTCCGGCCAGGAGGACAGGTGGACGGACTCGGGGGCGCCCGGCGTGACCGGGACGACCAGGTCCTGCCAGACCCGCTCGGTGATGAACGGGGTCAGCGGGGCCATCAGCCGCGTGACCGTCTCGACGACCTCGTGCAGCGTGCGCAGCGCGGCCTTGTCGCCCTGCCAGAAGCGGCGGCGCGAGCGGCGCACGTACCAGTTGGACAGGTCGTCGACGAACGCCGAGAGCAGCTTTCCGGCGCGCTGGGTGTCGTAGGCCTCCAGCGCCTGCGTCACCTGGTCGGTGAGCGCGTGCAGTTCGGAGAGCAGCCAGCGGTCGAGCACCGGGCGGTCCGCCGGGGCCGGATCGGCCTCGCTGGGTGCCCAGTCGGAGGTGCGGGCGTACAGGGCCTGGAAGGCGACCGTGTTCCAGTACGTGAGGAGCGTCTTGCGGACGACCTCCTGGATGGTGCCGTGGCCCACGCGACGGGCCGCCCACGGGGAGCCGCCGGCCGCCATGAACCAGCGCACCGCGTCCGCACCGTGCTGGTCCATCAGCGGGATCGGCTGAAGGATGTTGCCCAGGTGCTTGGACATCTTGCGGCCGTCCTCGGCCAGGATGTGGCCCAGGCAGACGACGTTCTCGTACGACGACTTGTCGAAGACGAGGGTGCCGACGGCCATCAGCGTGTAGAACCAGCCGCGGGTCTGGTCGATGGCCTCGGAGATGAACTGCGCCGGGTAGCGGCTCTCGAACAGCTCCTTGTTCTTGTACGGGTAGCCCCACTGCGCGAACGGCATCGAACCCGAGTCGTACCAGGCGTCGATGACCTCCGGGACGCGGGTCGCCGTGCTGCCGCAGCCGTCCTGCGGGCAGGCGAAGGTGACCGCGTCGATGTACGGCCGGTGCGGGTCCAGGGCGGACTGGTCGGTGCCCGTCAGCTCGGTGAGCTCCGCGCGGGAGCCGACACAGGTGAGGTGGTCCTCCTCGCAGCGCCACAGCGGGAGCGGGGTGCCCCAGTAGCGGCTGCGGGACAGCGCCCAGTCGATGTTGTTGTTCAGCCAGTCGCCGAAGCGGCCGTGCTTGACCGACTCCGGGAACCAGTTGGTCTTCTCGTTCTCCTCGAGGAGACGGTCCTTGACGGCCGTGGTGCGGATGTACCAGGACGGCTGCGCGTAGTAGAGCAGCGCGGTGTGGCAGCGCCAGCAGTGCGGATAGCTGTGCTCGTACGGGATGTGCTTGAACAGCAGGCCGCGGGCGTCGAGGTCCTCGGTGAGCTTCTCGTCGGCCTTCTTGAAGAAGACGCCGCCGACCATCGGGACGTCTTCCTCGAAGGTGCCGTCGGGGCGCACCGGGTTGACCACGGGCAGGCCGTACGCGCGGCACACCTTGAGGTCGTCCTCGCCGAAGGCGGGGGACTGGTGGACCAGACCCGTGCCGTCCTCGGTGGTGACGTACTCGGCGTTCACCACGAAGTGCGCCGGAGCCGGGAACTCCACCAGCTCGAGCGGTCGTTGGTAGTTCCAGCGCTCCATCTCGGCGCCCGTGAAGGACTCGCCGGTGGTCTGCCAGCCCTCGCCGAGCGCCTTCTCGACGAGCGGCTCGGCGACGACGAGCTGCTCCTCGCCGTTCGTGGCGACGACGTAGGTGACGTCGGGGTGCGCGGCGACGGCGGTGTTGGAGACGAGCGTCCAGGGGGTCGTCGTCCACACCAGGAGCGCGGCCCGGCCGGCCAGCGGACCGGAGGTGAGCGGGAAACGGACGTACACGGACGGGTCGACGACCGTCTCGTAGCCCTGCGCCAGCTCGTGGTCCGACAGGCCGGTGCCGCAGCGCGGGCACCAGGGGGCGACGCGGTGGTCCTGGACCAGCAGACCCTTGTTGAAGATCTCCTTGAGCGACCACCAGACCGACTCGATGTACTCGGGGTCCATCGTGACGTAGGCGTCGTCGAGGTCGACCCAGTACCCCATGCGGGTCGTCAGGTCGGAGAAGGCGTCGGTGTGGCGCAGCACGGACTCGCGGCACCTGGCGTTGAACTCGGCGATGCCGTACGCCTCGATGTCCTTCTTGCCGCTGAAGCCGAGCTCCTTCTCGACCGCCAGCTCCACCGGCAGGCCGTGGCAGTCCCAGCCGGCCTTGCGGGCCACGTGGTAGCCGCGCATGGTGCGGAAGCGGGGGAAGACGTCCTTGAAGACGCGCGCCTCGATGTGGTGGGCGCCCGGCATGCCGTTGGCGGTGGGCGGGCCCTCGTAGAACACCCACTCGGGGCGGCCCTCGGACTGCTCGAGGCTCTTGGCGAAGATCTTCTGCTCACGCCAGAAGTCGAGCACGGCGTGCTCGAGCGCGGGCAGGTCGACCTGGGCGGGCACCTGGCGGTACTGCGTCGGTTTCATCGGCGAGCTTCCTCCGGCGGACGTTCTGCCTTCCGTCGGAGGGACGAGAGCCTGTTCTGCTACGGACGCCGTGTGCGGCGCGCTCCCGCGGTACCACCCTCCTTGGCTCCCCGGTGCGCCGTTCGCACCAGTGAGCCCCCTCATTGGGGTCGCGATACCGGGTCTACTGGCCCCTGTGGGGTGTTCTTCCGGCGGCTCCGGGGTGATCTTCACGTCGCGCTGACCCCCGGGCTCCCACCGTCCCCGGGTCGCTCCTGGCCGCGTACGCCGCTACTCGTCCCCATCCACGCTTCTCGCTCCGCCCAGTGTACGGCGCCGCGGGGACAGCGGCCGACCGGTTTACCGGGTGTCCGGGCGGCCCGCGCGGTGACCCGAATGGCGAGGCGGGACCGTCCGGATCCTGGGACGCGGGGACCGGCGGATTACCCGGCGGGGAGCTGGGCACAACGCAGGCAGGCTTGCCGCGCGGGACCCGCGGGGCGGACGAATCGATGGCGTGCCCCGTTGCCGCGGGCCGGAAGTCGATTTATCGTCCCAGCACGATTCGCGAGCAAGATCACAGTATGTGAAGGGGCCGCGGCCATGGTGGCGAAGAAGACCGCCGTACAGCAGTCGGCGTCCGGCAGATCCACGGTTTTGGCGGCCAAGGACGTGGGTGGGAAGAAGAGCGCCACGGGGGCACCCGTGTCCCACGAGGCCCGGCCCGTGAAGACGGTCTCCGGGGCGCAGTCCGGATCGAAGCCCGCGGCCGGTGGGACCGCCCCCGGGAAGGCGGACGGCAAGAAGGTGGCCACCGAGAAGGCGGACGGCAAGAAGGCGGACGCCAAGAAGGCGGCGGCCGGGAAGAAGGCGGCCAAGAAGGCGGTGACCGGCAGGAAGGCGGCCGCGAAGAAGGCGGACGCCCGGGAGCCGGGAGCCGGGAAGGCGGCGGAGAAGGCCGCGGAGGAGACGGGGACCGGCGCCGTGGCGCAGGGCGGCGCCGCGAAGAAGACCCGTGCGAAGGGCGCCACGGCCAGGAAGAGCGGCGGTACGGCGAAGAAGAGCACACGCACGGCGAAGAAGGCGGTCGCTTCCGCGGCCGAGGGCGCGGCCGATGCCGCGAAGACGACGGGAGCCACGACAGTGGTTGCGAAGAAGACTCCTGGCACGGCCACGGCGGCGAAGAAGCCCACGGCCGTCCCCAAGGCGCGGGTCGGCGCGGTGGAGCCCGGCGAGCTCGCGGTGCGCCCCGGTGAGGACCCCTGGACCTCCGAGGAGGTCGAGGAGGCCCGCGCGGAGCTCCAGTCGGAGGCACTGCGGCTGAGCACCGAGATCTCGTCGTCCGAGGAGGCGCTCGCGGGACTGATGCGCGACTCCGGCGACGGCGCCGGAGACGACCAGGCGGACACGGGCACGAAGAACATCACCCGCGAGCACGAGATGGCGCTCGCGGCCAACGCGCGCGAGATGCTGGAGCAGACCGAGCGGGCCCTGGAGCGCCTGGAGACGGGGACGTACGGGCTCTGCGAGAGCTGCGGCAATCCGATCGGCAAGGCCCGTATGCAGGCCTTCCCGCGCGCCACCCTGTGCGTCGAGTGCAAGCAGAAGCAGGAACGCCGGTACTGAACCGCGTGGGAGTGCTCCTGAGCACGTGGGCCGCGTGGGGCGTGCCGTACTCTCGTCCTCAGTCAGGAACCTAGGTCGAGGGACTCACTCACGTGGCAGAGGCGGAGCGCATCATCGGTACGCCGGACATCCCAGGGGCGGCGGGGGCCGAGCCGGAGCAGTCCGACGAGAAGGCGGCGTCGGGCGGCCGGTCCGGTTCCGGCGAGCAGGTGCCGGCCGAGCGGTCCGCCGAGGATGCCGTGCGGCCCTCCCCGGACGCCTCGGACGCCGGCGCGGACGGGGCACCGTCCGCGGACGGGCGGCCCAGGGGCAGGCGCCGGATCGCCGTGCTCTTCACGGTCGCCGTGCTCGCGTACGCCCTCGACCTCGTCAGCAAGATGATCGTCGTCGCGAAGCTGGAGCACCACGACTCGATCGAGATCATCGGGGACTGGCTGAAGTTCGAGGCGATCCGCAACGCGGGCGCGGCCTTCGGCTTCGGCGAGGCGTTCACGGTGATCTTCACGGTGATCGCCGCGGCCGTGATCGTGGTCATCGCCCGGCTCGCGCGCAAGCTCTACAGCCTGCCCTGGGCGATCGCGCTGGGTCTGCTGCTCGGCGGCGCGCTGGGCAACCTGACCGACCGGATCTTCCGCTCGCCGGGGGTCTTCGAGGGCGCGGTCGTGGACTTCATCGCCCCCAAGCACTTCGCGGTCTTCAACCTCGCCGACTCGGCGATCGTGTGCGGCGGCATCCTGATCGTGCTGCTGTCCTTCCGCGGACTCGACCCGGACGGCACGGTCCACAAGGACTGACGCGCGACGCTCCCCCGATCGCCCGGACGCCCCGGCGCCGGGCGGGCCGGGCCCCGGCGGCGGCCTTCACCCCGGTGCCGGGGACACCACGTAAGGGCACTCACGTTCGGGCCGTGGTCAGGGGGTGTCCGAGCCTTCCGGCATACTCGACGGGTGAGCACGCTTCCCGAGATCCGTACCCTGCCCGTGCCCGACGGCCTGGAGGGCGAGCGCGTCGACGCCGCCATCTCCCGCATGTTCGGCTTCTCCCGCACGAAGGCCGCCGAGCTGGCCGCCGCGGGGAAGGTCGCGGTGGACGGCTCCGTGGTCGGCAAGTCCGAGCGCGTGCACGGCGGCGCCTGGCTCGAGGTCGAGATGCCGCAGGCGCCCGCGCCCGTGCAGATCGTCGCCGAACCCGTCGAGGGCATGGAGATCGTGCACGACGACGACGACGTGGTCGTGATCGTCAAGCCGGTCGGCGTGGCCGCGCACCCCAGCCCCGGCTGGTCGGGCCCGACCGTGATCGGCGGTCTCGCGGCCGCCGGGTACCGCATCTCGACCTCCGGCGCCTCGGAGCGTCAGGGCATCGTGCACCGCCTCGACGTGGGCACCTCGGGCCTGATGGTGGTCGCCAAGTCGGAGTACGCGTACACGTCCCTGAAGCGCCAGTTCAAGGAGCGCACGGTCGACAAGCGCTACCACACGCTCGTCCAGGGCCACCCGGACCCGACCAGCGGCACCATCGACGCCCCCATCGGACGCCACCCGAACCACGACTACAAGTGGGCGGTCACGGCCGAGGGCAAGCCCTCGGTCACGCACTACGACCTGGTCGAGGCGTTCCGCGCGGCCTCGCTGCTCGACGTCAAGCTGGAGACGGGGCGCACCCACCAGATCCGCGTCCACATGGCAGCCCACCGCCACCCGTGCGTCGGCGACCTGACCTACGGCGCGGATCCGACGCTCGCCAAGCGGCTGGGTCTCACCCGGCAGTGGCTGCACGCGGTGCGGCTCGGCTTCGAGCACCCCGGGGACGGCCAGTGGGTGGAGTTCGCCAGCGACTACCCCGACGATCTCCGGAACGCGCTCGACAAGGTCCGCGAGGAGAGCTACGCGTGAGCACCGAGTACGTGCTGCGGGTCGCCGAGGACCCCGCCGACCGCGAGGCCTGCTTCGCGGTGCGCAAGGAGGTCTTCGTCGGCGAGCAGGGCGTCCCCGAGGACATCGAGTACGACGCCTACGACGCCACGGCGCTGCACGTGCTGGCCGTCCGCGCGGACGGCACGGCGCTCGGCACCGGTCGGCTGCTGTACGGCGAGGCCGCGTCCGCGAAGACCGGCGGCGACCTCACCGTCGGCTCCCTGGGGCGGCTCGCCGTGACCCGCGAGGCACGTGGCCTCGGCGTCGGTGCCGCGCTCGTGGGCGCCATCGAGGACGCCGCACGCGCGCGTGGACTGGCCGCGGTCGACCTGCACGCGCAGACCCACGCCCTGGGGTTCTACGAACGGCTGGGGTACGTGGCGTACGGGGCGGAGTTCCCGGACGCCGGCATCCCGCACCTGGCGATGCGCAAGGTCCTGTAGCGGGGGATCGTCCCGAGGGCATGGCAGGCTTGGGGTCTGCTTGTCCTTGATCTCCTAGAGCTGCCGGAGCGCTGACCGTGGATCAGTTGGCCCTGCTGTTCGTCCTGCTGCTCGGGGCCGTGGTGAGCGTCCCGGTGGGGGACCGGTTCGGGTTGCCCGCGCCGGTGCTGATGACCCTCCTCGGGATCGCGCTGGCCCTTCCGGACTTCGTCCCCAACGTGGACATCCCGCCGGACCTGATCCTGCCCGCGTTGCTGCCGCCCCTGCTCTACGCGGCGGTGCGGCGCACCTCGTGGAGACAGTTCGCCGCCAACATCCGTCCGATCTTCCTGCTCGCCGTCGCGCTGGTGTTCGTGACCACCCTGGCCGTGGCCGCCGTCGCCCACGCGATCGTGCCGGGGCTGCCGCTCGCCGCCGCGGTGGCGCTCGGCGCGCTGGTGGCGCCGCCCGACCCGGTCGCGGCGACCGCCGTGGCCGGCCAGCTCGGGCTGCCCCGCCGTCTGGTGTCGATCCTGGAGGGGGAGGGTCTCTTCAACGACGTGACGGCCATCGTGCTCTACCACGTCGCGATCGCGGCCGCGGTGAGCGGCACCTTCTCGCCCTGGGCGGCGGGGCTCGACCTCGTGCTGTCCGCGGTCGTCGCGGTCGCCGTCGGAGTGGCGCTGGGCTGGGCCGCGAACAAGCTGATGTCCCTGCTCGGCGACGCCACCCTGCAGATCGGCCTGACGCTGCTCGTGCCGTACGCCTCGTACGTCCTGGCCGAGGAGCTCCACGGTTCCGGGGTGCTGGCGGTGCTCACCACCGCGCTGTTCCTGGCCGAGTACGCGCTCGACGCCGACGACGTCCTCACCCGGCTGACCGGATCGACGGTCTGGGACGTGGTGGACACGCTCGTGACGGGCGTCGCGTTCGGGCTCATCGGGCTCGAACTGCACAACGCCATCAGGACGGCGGCGGGACGCTGGGGCGAGATGCTCGGCTGGTCCGCCACGATCGTGGCCGTCGTCGTGTTCGTACGGCTGGTCTGGCTGCTGCCCGCGACCTGGCTGACCAAGCGGCTGCACGCCAAGCGTGACTACGACGAGGAGATCCCGACGTCGTGGCGGGAGACCGTCGTGATGTGGTGGGCCGGAATGCGGGGCGTCGCCTCCGTGGCCCTGGCGCTGGCGATCCCGCTGGAGATGGACGACGGGTCGCCCTTTCCCGACCGCGACGAGATCGTGTTCATCGCCTTCGGGGTGATCATGGCGACGCTCGTGCTCCAGGGGCTCACCCTGCCGTGGCTGGTGAAGAAGCTCGGGGTGCGGGCCGACGAGGACGTCGAGAAGGCCTTCGAGAAGGAGCTGGCGATCCGTGCCGCGAAGGCCGCGAAGACGCGGCTGCGGGAGATCGAGGACGTGGAGGAGCTGCCCGAGGAGGTCTCCGAGCAGCTGCTGCGGCGGGCCCACGACATCGGGGTGCGGATCAGCCCCGACATGGGGGACGAGGAGCGCCGCGAGGCTTACGAGCAGCGGGCACGGCGGTTGAAGCGGATGCGGCGGATCCAGGCGGAGATGCTGAGCGCGGCGCGGCACGAGGTGCTGGCCGCGCGCAGTGAGCCGGGGGCGGACCCCGAGGTCGTCGACCGCGTGCTTCGGCATCTGGATGTGCGCAGCCTGCGGTGACGGTCCCCTGGGGTTGAGGGGGCTGCTCGGGGGTGCTGCTCGGCTGGCCTGCGGTGACGGTCCCCTGGGGTCGAGGAGGCTTCTCGGGGGTGCGGCTCGGCTGGCCTGCGAGGTGCGCTTCGGTCGCGGGGCCTGCCCGGCCTGTGGCCGGGTTCGTCTCCCGCCCGCGCGCCACCCGTGACACTTCGACGGGCGGTTGGACTTTCCCGTGGGGGGTGCGCGCCGTCGGCGGCCTCGGCGTTGGGTCCGGGCCGTGGCGGCCGCGGGTGCGCTTCGGTCGCGGGGCCTGCCCGGCCTGTGGCCGGGTTCGTCTCCCGCCCGCGCGCCACCCGTGACCCTTCGCCGAGCGGTTGGACTCTCCCGTGGGGGGTGCGCGCCGTCGGCGGCCTCGGCGTTGGGTCCGGGCAGTGGCGGCCGCGGGTGCGCTTCGGCCGCGGGGCCTGCCCGGCCTGTGGCCGGGTTCGCCTCCCGCCCGCGCCACCCGTGACCCTTCGCCGAGCCGTTGGACTCTCCCGTAGGGTGCGCCGTCGGCGGCCTCGGTGATGGGTCGGGTGCGGCTAGCCGCGGCCCGTGCCGGTGCGTGGGGGTTCGAAGGGGAGGGTCGCGGCGCCGTCCTGGTCGCGGCGCGGACCCCGCAGCGTCCTGCCGGGAGGCGGCGCCGCGTCCGCCGTGTTGACGCGGGGGAGCGCGTAGGGGTGGTCCTCGGTCAGCCAGCGGATCATCCGCTCGCGGACCGTGACCCGCACCGTCCAGATGTCGTCCGCGTCCTTGGCCGTGACCAGGGCGCGCACCTGCATGGTGTTGGGCGTGGAGTCCGTGACGGCCAGACCGTAGTCGCGTCCGTCCCAGGCCGGGCACTCGCGCAGGATGTCGCGCAGCTTCTCGCGCATGGCCTCCACCGGTGCCGAGTGGTCGACGTGGAAGAGGACGATGCCGGTCATCTGGGCGCTGCCGCGCGACCAGTTCTCGAACGGCTTCGAGGTGAAGTACGAGACGGGCATCGTGATCCGCCGCTCGTCCCAGGTCCGTACCGTCAGAAAGGTCAGGGTGATCTCGTCGACGGTGCCCCACTCACCGTCCACCACGACCGTGTCGCCGAGGCGCACCATGTCGCCGAAGGCGATCTGCAGCCCTGCGAAGAGGTTCGACAGCGTGGACTGTGCGGCGACACCGGCGACGATGCCGAGGACGCCGGCCGAGGCGAGCAGCGAGGCGCCGGCCGCCCGCATCGCCGGGAAGGTGAGCAGCATCGCGGCGACCGCGACCACGCCGACGATCGCGGACACCACCCGTTGGATCAGCGTCACCTGGGTGCGCACCCGGCGGACCCGGGCGGGGTCGCGGTGCGCGGTCGCGTAGCGGGTGTACGAGGTCTCCACGACGGCGGCGGCGATGCGCACCACCAGCCAGGCCGTGGAGCCGATGAGGGTCAGCGTCAGGATCCGGCCGATACCGATGGAGTGCTCCTCCAGCAGCTCGGCCTCCGCGTAGGACCCTCTGAGCATGGCGGTGCACAGGACGAGTTGGAAGGGGACACGGCCGCGACGGAGCAGCCCCCACAGCGGGGTCTCGTGATGCCGGCCGTCCGCGCGCCGCAGCAGCAGGTCCACGGCCCACCCGACGAGCAGCGTGAGCACGACCGAGCCGCCGACGACGATCACCGGGCGCAGTACGTTCTCCATGCCCCCGACCGTAACCGGCCCGCCGCGGTCCAAACCTGGAGCCGGAAGCCGTCCGTACACGGGCCCGCGCGGCGTTGTCGGTCCAGGCTGGCACCATGGAGCCCATGAACGTCATGCTCTTTCACTCCACCTACGGGCTGCGGCCGGCGGTGCGCGCCGCGGCGGACCGGCTGCGTGCCGCGGGGCACGAGGTGTGGACGCCCGACCTCTTCGAGGGCCGCACCTTCGACACGGTGGAGGAGGGAATGGCCTTCAACGAGGAGATCGGCAAGGACGAGCTCCTCAAGCGCGCCGTGCTCGCCGCCGCGCCCTACTCCGAGCGCGGCCTGGTGTACGCGGGCTTCTCCCTCGGCGCGTCGATCGCGCAGACCCTCGCCCTGGGCGACGAGAAGGCCCGGGGACTGCTGCTCCTGCACGGCACTTCGGACATCGCGGAGAGCGCCTCGGTCGACGAGCTGCCGGTCCAGCTGCACGTCGCCGAGCCGGACCAGTTCGAGACGGACGACTGGCTTAGCGCCTGGTACCTGCAGATGCGCAGAGCCGGCGCGGACGTCGAGGTCTACCGGTATGCCGGCGCGGGCCACCTGTACACCGACCCGGACCTGCCGGACCACGACGCCGAGGCGGCCGAGGCCACCTGGAAGGTGGCGCTCGGCTTCCTCGACAGCCTGTAGAGCGGCGGCGGGAGCCGGTCCGGCGGCGTCCCGGGGAGCTCCCGGGTCGGCGCGGAGAGCCCCGTCGGCCCGGAGAGCTCCGTCGGCCCGCGGAGCTCTCCGGACAGCGCCGTCGGCACGGCGTCACACCGGGTCGTACGTCCGCTCCACCTTCTGCGTACCGCTGCGCGTGCGGTACGAACGGACCCAGGACGCCGTCGCGTTCGGGTCCGTGCGGTCGGAGAGCACGTAGTAGTCCATCTGCGCACGGGCACCCGTGATGTCCAGGACGCCGAAGCCGTGGCGGTCGGTGTCGACCCAGTGGACGTGCCGGTTGGCCGCGCGGATGATCGGTGACGCCACGGCCGAGACGGTGCCCTCCGGGACCTTGACGATGTCGTCGAGGTTGTCGGAGGAGACCGAGGTGACCACGAACTCGGTGGCGGCGGAGGCGGACAGCGGATACGTACCCGCGTCGACCGGCACGTCGTTGGCCCAGGCCATGTGGATGTCGCCGGTGAGGAAGACGGTGTTGCGGATCGCCTGGGACCGCAGGTGCGCGAGCAGTTCGCGGCGGTCGTCCGTGTAGCCGTCCCACTGGTCGGTGTTGAGGGCGATGCCCTCCTGCGGCAGCCCGAGCAGCTTGGCGAGCGGCTTGAGCAGATCGGCGGGGAGCGAACCCACCGCGAACGGCGAGATCATCACCGAGTTGCCGACCAGGCGCCAGGTGGTGTCCGAGGCCTTCAGCCCCGACTTCAGCCAGTCGAGCTGGGCCCGGCCGGTGAGCGTACGGTCCGGGTCGTCCACCGAGCCGCTGGCCGTGGAGGCCTGCTGGGAGCGGAAGGAGCGCAGGTCCAGCAGCGAGAGGTCGGCGAGCTTGCCGAAGCGCAG
Source organism: Streptomyces siamensis (assembly GCF_039543605.1). Lineage (NCBI taxonomy): Bacteria > Bacillati > Actinomycetota > Actinomycetes > Kitasatosporales > Streptomycetaceae > Streptomyces > Streptomyces siamensis. The sequence goes on from NZ_BAABKB010000002.1 coordinate 1,298,216, forward strand.
CCGGCGGTAGGTGGTGCCCTCGATGGCGGGACGCACCGGCATCCACTCGAAGTAGGCCTGCTTCGCGGCGGCCTGACGGGCCGACCAGGTGCCCTCGGCACCCTCGGTGTGGTTCACGGCGCCGCCCGACCAGGCGTTGTCGGCGAACTCGTGGTCGTCCCAGATCGCGACGACCGGCGCCTTGTGGTGCAGGGCCTGGAGGTCCGGGTCCGTCTTGTAGCGGCCGTGCCGGGTGCGGTAGTCGGCGAGGGTGAGGATCTCGTTCGCCGGGGCGTGCGGCCGGACGACCTTGCCGCGCGCCGCGTACTCGCCCGACTTGTACTCGTAGATGTAGTCGCCGAGGTGCAGCCAGGCGTCCAGGTCGCCGCGGGCGGCCAGGTGGCGGTACGGGGAGAAGTAGCCCGCCTCCCAGTTGGCGCAGGACACCACGCCGAAGCGCAGCCCGGCCACGGAGGCGTCGGCGGCGGGCGCGGTGCGGGTGCGGGCGGCGGGGGAGTCGGTGCCGCCGGCGGAGAAGCGGAACCAGTAGTCGGTGGCGGGTTCCAGACCGCGGATGTCCGCCTTGACGGTGTGGTCCGAGGCGGCCGTCGCGGTGGTGGTGCCCTTGGCGACGATCGTGCCGAACGCCTTGTCCTTGGCGACGGTCCAGCTGACCTCGGTGTCCGGGCCGAGCCCGGAGCCGGGTATCGCCTCCGGGGTGGGCGTCACGCGGGTCCACAGCAGGATGCCGTCGGGCAGCGGGTCGCCGGAGGCGACGCCGTGCAGGAAGGCGGGTGCCTCGACGGCGGCCCGGGCGGGCAGGGCGGCCGCGAGCGGGGCGGCGAGGACGGCGGTGGCGGCCGCGGCCTTGACGACCGTGCGGCGGCGCGGGGCGCGGGAGTTGAGGGCGCCCGAGGAGTCGGATGATCTGAATCGACTGGTCACGAGCGATCAGGTTACCGATCGGTACAAGCCAAGAGCGGGCGAACTGGCAAAAGTTCGCCCGCTCTTCGGGAGCCGGTCGTTCAACGCGCCCGTGAGGGGCCGCCGGTGGCTCCGGTCCCGGTCTCGGCACGGGCACCGGAGCCGGTGACTCAGCCCTTGAGCGCCGCCTCGATCGCCGTGGTGAACTCGGCGGTCGTCATCGGCGCGTTCTTGCCGTCGGCGCCCGTGAGCTTCTTGCCGTCCATCACCAGGCTCGGCGTGCCGTCGACGCCGTCCTTGTTGGTGTTGAAGGTCTGCGACATCGCGAGGGCCCAGGAGTCGTACGTGCCGTCCTTGACGGCCTTCTGGAACGCCGTGTTGTTCTTGAGCGCGCCGACCGTGTCCGCCACCTTGATCAGGTAGTCGTCGCTCTTGAACTTGTCGTCCGTCTCCTCGGGATGGAACTTCGCCGAGTACAGCGCTGTCTTGTACTCCAGGAAGGCCTCGGGGCTCACGTTCAGCGCCGCGCCCAGGGCGCTCATCGCGTTCTTGGAGCCCTCACCGCGGGAGCCGATCTGGATCTTGCCGCTCTTGTCGGAGTCGCCGTCCAGGAACGTGCCGCCGATGAACTGGATCTTGAACTTGCCGGCGTCGAAGTCCGACTTCAGCGTCGAGCCCACGGTCTGCTCGAACTGCGCACAGATCGGGCAGCGCGGGTCCTCGTACAGCTTCAGGGTCTTCTTCGCGGTGCTCTTGCCGAGGACGACCGTCGTGCCGTTCGTGCCCGTGGTGTTGGCCGGAGTCACCACCTTGTCGTCACTGGCGGTCTCCCAGTAGGTGGGCTTGTTGTTCTGCACGACCGCGTAGCCGACACCGCCGGCGATCGCGAGGACGGCGACGAGGGAGCCGGCGACGACGGCCTGCCGCCTGATCTTCTCGCGCTTGGCCTGACGCTCGCGTTCGAGGCGCAGCTTCTCACGGGCCGCCGACTTCGCCGCCTGGCTGTTCCGCTTGCTCATAGTGGTGATCTCCCTGGGGGACGCGCACATGTCGTACGCGGATACGTGAAGGGGACTGCTTGTGCTCCGGGCGTCGGCCCGGGAGCGGTCGCTCAGACGAGAACGAGTGAGCGGGGCGGTCCTCGTCGTCCCAGGGAGTGCACGAACAGACGCGTGCGGGTGAAGGCCGCGCGGTGCGCGGTGCGCGGCAGCCGGCGCGCCGGAGCGAGCCGCACGGTCACCGCGGCGACCGCGATCAGCAGCGGCCGGAAGGTCGAGGCGCCCACCGCGCGCAGCAGCTGGGCGAGGGCCCGCTCGCCGCGGCGCAGCCAGGCGGCGGCGATCAGGCCGACGGTGACGTGCGCGCCGAGCAGCAGCCAGGCGGCGGTCGGATCGGTGTGCGCGAGCAGCGTCGCCGCCCGGTCGCCGTGGCCGCCGGTCACCCGGGCCAGCGGGGCGCCGACGCTGCCGCCGCCGCACAGCACGTCGAGGCCGACCGAGCGCAGCGGGCCGGCGACCGGACCGCCGGCCCGGCCGTAACAGACGTGCTGGCCCGTGGTGAACACGGTGTCGGCGGCCAGCTCCAGCGGGATCAGCAGGGCGGCGATCCGCCCGAAGCCGCGTTCGCGGCCGGCCAGCGCGAACGCGATGACGAAGACGGCGGCGGCGATCGCGGCGACGGTGGCGAACGGCAGCGGAGCCCGGGACAGCAGGACGTGCGACGCGGTGGAGAGGGTCACGACGACAGCCGTGAACAGCACCGCGCGCACGGCTCTGAGTGGGGTCCCGGACAAGTCCATAGCGCAGAGAGTCTCCCACGTGCTCCCGTAAGAGTCCCCTAAAGGATTCCCATGAATCACGGGAGCGCCGTGGGAGCGGGCCGGAGCCCTACAGCCCCGGGATGCGGCCGTTGCGGAAGAGGTCCACGAAGATCTGGTGGTCGGTGCGCGCCCGTGCGCCGTAGCTGTGGGCGAAGTCCACCAGGAGAGCGGCGAAGCCGTCCTCGTCGGCCGCGATCGCGGCGTCGATGGCCCGCTCCGTGGAGAACGGCACCAGCTCCGAGTGGCCGCTCTCGTCGTCCGCCGCCGCGTGCATCGTGGCCGTGGCCCGGCCGAGGTCCGCGACGACCGCGGCGATCTCCTCGGGGTCGTCGATGTCGCCCCAGTCGAGGTCCACCGCGTACGGCGACACCTCGGCGACCAGCTGGCCCGCGCCGTCCAGCTCGGTCCAGCCCAGCCACGGGTCGGCGTGCGCCTGGAGCGCTCGCTGGGAGATCACCGTGCGGTGGCCCTCGTGCTGGAAGTACTCGCGGATCGAGGAGTCCGTGATGTGGCGGGAGACGGCGGGGGTCTGGGCCTGCTTGATGTAGATCACGACATCGTTCTCCAGGGCGTCGCTGTTGCCCTCGAGGAGGATGTTGTACGACGGGAGGCCGGCCGAGCCGATGCCGATCCCGCGGCGTCCGACGACGTCCTTCACGCGGTACGAGTCCGGGCGGGCCAGCGAGGACTCCGGCAGCGTCTCCAGGTAGCCGTCGAAAGCGGCGAGCACCTTGTAGCGGGTGGCCGCGTCCAGCTCGATGGAACCGCCGCCCGGCGCGAAGCGGCGCTCGAAGTCGCGGATCTCGGTCATGGAGTCGAGCAGCCCGAAGCGGGTCAGCGAGCGGGCGTCACGCAGCGCGTCCAGGAGCGGACCCTCCGCGGTGTCCAGCGTGAAGGGCGGCACCTCGTCGCTCTTGGCGCCGGTCGCGAGGGAGTGGATGCGCTCGCGGTAGGCCGCCGCGTACACCGTGACCAGCTCGGTGATCTGCTCGTCGCTGAGCGCCTTGGCATAGCCGACGAGGGCCACGGAGGCCGCGAAGCGCTTGAGGTCCCAGGTGAACGGGCCGACGTAGGCCTCGTCGAAGTCGTTCACGTTGAAGATCAGGCGGCCCTGGGCGTCCATGTACGTGCCGAAGTTCTCGGCGTGCAGGTCGCCGTGGATCCACACACGCGCGGTGCGGTCGTCCAGGTACGGGCCGCCGCGCTTGTCGGCGTCGAGGTCGTGGTAGAAGAGGCACGCCGTGCCCCGGTAGAACGCGAAGGCGGAGGCCGCCATCTTGCGGAACTTCACGCGGAACGCGGCCGGGTCGGCGGCCAGGAGCTCGCCGAAGGCGGTGTCGAAGACGGCGAGGATCTGCTCGCCGCGTTGCTCGTCGCTGAGCTGCGGGACCGACATCGCTGGGTGCCTCCTGGTGCAGGTGATGCGTGACATGGGGCCGGCGCACCGTCCCCGTGGACAAGGGGTCCAGCCATCCCAACGGACGGCGGACCACGGGAGTGCCCGGAATCCGGCGGCGACAGTGCGGCGGCTTACGGGTACCCCGCATGAAGGTACGTGTGATCCTCCGCGGAGTGTCAGTGGCCCGGCATAGACTTCGACGCTGACCCCCCAGACTGTCCGCAGCCTGTCGACGATTGTTCTCCTTGGAGGCCGAAGCCGTGTCGAAGCCGCCGTTCACGCACCTGCACGTCCACACCCAGTACTCGCTGCTGGACGGTGCCGCGCGGCTCAAGGACATGTTCAATGCCTGCAATGAGATGGGCATGACGCACATCGCCATGAGCGACCACGGCAACCTCCACGGGGCGTACGACTTCTTCCACACGGCCAAGAAGGCGGGCGTCACACCGATCATCGGCATCGAGGCGTACGTCGCCCCGGAGTCCCGGCGCAACAAGCGCAAGATCCAGTGGGGCCAGCCGCACCAGAAGCGCGACGACGTGTCCGGTTCGGGTGGTTACACGCACAAGACGATCTGGGCGTCGAACAAGACGGGCCTGCACAACCTCTTCCGCCTCTCCTCCGACGCGTACGCCGAGGGCTGGCTGCAGAAGTGGCCGCGCATGGACAAGGAGACGATCTCCCAGTGGTCCGAGGGGCTCATCGCCTCCACCGGCTGCCCCTCCGGTGAGCTGCAGACGCGGCTGCGCCTCGGCCAGTTCGACGAGGCCCTGAAGTCGGCCGCCGAGTACCAGGACATCTTCGGCAAGGACCGGTACTTCCTGGAGCTGATGGACCACGGCATCGAGATCGAGCGCCGGGTCCGCGACGGCCTCCTGGAGATCGGCAAGAAGCTCGGCATCCCGCCCCTGGTGACGAACGACTCGCACTACACGTACGCGCACGAGGCGACCGCGCACGACGCCCTGCTGTGCATCCAGACCGGCAAGAACCTCTCCGACCCGGACCGCTTCCGCTTCGACGGCACCGGCTACTACCTCAAGTCCACGGACGAGATGTACGCGGTCGACTCCTCGGACGCCTGGCAGGAGGGCTGTGCCAACACCCTCCTGGTGGCGGAGCAGATCGACACCACCGGCATGTTCGAGGCGAAGAACCTCATGCCGAAGTTCGACATCCCCGAGGGGTTCACCGAGGTCACCTGGTTCAAGGAGGAGGTCCGCCTCGGCATGGAGCGCCGCTTCCCGGGCGGCATCCCCGAGGACCGCCAGAAGCAGGTCGAGTACGAGATGGACGTCATCATCCAGATGGGGTTCCCCGGCTACTTCCTCGTGGTCGCCGACTTCATCATGTGGGCCAAGAAGCAGGGCATCGCGGTCGGCCCGGGCCGTGGTTCGGCGGCCGGTTCGATCGTCGCGTACGCCATGGGCATCACCGACCTCGACCCGATCCCGCACGGCCTGATCTTCGAGCGGTTCCTCAACCCCGAGCGCGTCTCCATGCCCGACGTCGACATCGACTTCGACGAGCGCAGGCGCGTCGAGGTGATCAGGTACGTGACGGAGAAGTACGGCGCCGACAAGGTCGCCATGATCGGCACCTACGGCAAGATCAAGGCCAAGAACGCGATCAAGGACTCCGCGCGCGTGCTGGGCTACCCGTACGCGATGGGCGACCGCCTCACCAAGGCGATGCCCGCCGACGTCCTCGGCAAGGGCATCGACCTCAGCGGCATCACCGACTCCTCGCACCCGCGCTACAGCGAGGCCGGCGAGATCCGGTCGATGTACGAGAACGAGCCGGATGTGAAGAAGGTCATCGACACCGCCAAGGGTGTCGAGGGCCTGGTCCGGCAGATGGGCGTGCACGCCGCCGGCGTCATCATGTCCAGCGAGCCCATCGTCGACCACGCCCCGGTCTGGGTGCGGCACACGGACGGCGTGACGATCACGCAGTGGGACTACCCGCAGTGCGAGTCGCTCGGCCTGCTGAAGATGGACTTCCTCGGCCTGCGCAACCTGACGATCATGGACGACGCCGTCAAGATGGTGAAGTCCAACAAGGGCGTCGACCTCGACCTGCTGGCCCTCCCGCTCGACGATCCGAAGACCTTCGAACTGCTCCAGCGCGGCGAGACCCTCGGTGTCTTCCAGTTCGACGGCGGCCCCATGCGCTCGCTGCTGCGCCTGATGAAGCCCGACAACTTCGAAGACATCTCCGCCGTCTCGGCGCTCTACCGTCCCGGCCCGATGGGCATGGACTCGCACACGAACTACGCGCTGCGCAAGAACAAGCTCCAGGAGATCACCCCGATCCACAAGGAGCTCGAAGAGCCCCTCGAAGAGGTCCTGGCGGTCACCTACGGCCTGATCGTCTACCAGGAGCAGGTGCAGAAAGCCGCCCAGATCATCGCCGGGTACTCGCTCGGCGAGGCCGACATCCTGCGCCGCGTGATGGGCAAGAAGAAGCCCGACGAGCTGGCGAAGAACTTCACCATCTTCCAGGCCGGCGCCCAGAAGAACGGATACAGCGACGAGGCCATCCAGGCCCTGTGGGACGTGCTGGTCCCCTTCGCCGGCTACGCCTTCAACAAGGCCCACTCCGCCGCGTACGGTCTGGTCTCGTACTGGACCGCCTACCTGAAGGCGAACTACCCGGCCGAGTACATGGCCGGTCTGCTCACCTCGGTCAAGGACGACAAGGACAAGTCGGCCGTCTACCTGAACGAGTGCCGGCGCATGGGCATCAAGGTCCTCCCGCCGAACGTCAACGAGTCCCAGTCGAACTTCGCCGCCCAGGGCGACGACGTGATCCTCTTCGGCCTCTCCGCCGTCCGCAACGTCGGCACGAACGTGGTGGAGGCGATCATCCGCGGACGCAAGGCGAAGGGGAAGTACTCCTCCTTCCCCGACTACCTCGACAAGGTCGAGGCGGTCGTCTGCAACAAGCGCACCACGGAATCGCTCATCAAGGCGGGCGCGTTCGACACCATGGGGCACACCCGCAAGGGCCTCACCGCGCAGTTCGAGCCGATGATCGACAACGTGGTCGCGGTCAAGCGCAAGGAGGCCGAGGGCCAGTTCGACCTGTTCGGCGGCATGGGCGACGACAGCGCGGACGAGCCGGGCTTCGGCCTCGACGTCGAGTTCACGACCGACGAGTGGGACAAGGCCTATCTGCTCGCCCAGGAGCGGGAGATGCTCGGCCTGTACGTCTCCGACCACCCGCTCTTCGGCCTGGAGCACGTCCTGTCCGACAAGGCGGACGCGGGCATCTCCCAGCTCACCGGCGGTGAGCACGCGGACGGCGCCGTGGTGACGATCGGCGGCATCATCTCGGGCCTCCAGCGCAAGATGACCAAGCAGGGCAACGCCTGGGCGATCGCGACGGTCGAGGACCTCGCGGGCTCCATGGAGTGCATGTTCTTCCCGGCCACCTACCAGCTGGTGTCGACCCAACTCGTCGAGGACGCGGTCGTCTTCGTCAAGGGCCGCCTCGACAAGCGGGAGGACGTGCCGCGCCTGGTGGCGATGGAGCTCCAGGTCCCCGACCTGTCGAACGCGGGCACCAACGCCCCCGTGATCCTCACCATCCCCGCGGTCAAGGTCACCCCGCCCATGGTCAGCCGCCTCGGCGAGATCCTCAGCCACCACAAGGGCGAGAGCGAGGTGCGCATCAAGCTCCAGGGCCCGCGCAGGACGACGGTGCTGCGGCTCGACCGGCACCGTGTGAAGCCGGACCCGGCGCTGTTCGGCGACCTCAAGGTGCTGCTCGGCCCGTCCTGCCTGGCGGGCTGATCACCCGGCCCGCACGGGGCGGGTGATCAGGGGCGCGGGCTTGCGTGCCCCGGAGGAGCACCGAGCCGGGCGCCGGGACGCACCGAGCCGGGCGACAAAGGGGGCGCATCCCACTGGGATGCGCCCCTCAGTGTGTGCCGGGCTTCAACGGCCCGAACGCGCGGCCTCAGTTGTGGCCGAAGCGCTTCTGCTGCTTACGCGCAACATCCGCGGGGCTGCCCTGGGCGTGCGACATCGACGACTGCTGAGCTTCCGCCGAGGACCGCTGGGCCTGCTCGTGGGCCTGCTCGGCCTGCGAGGCGCGGTTCTGCTGGCCGCCCTGCTTGCGGTTCTTGTTCTTGGCCATGGTGATCTGCCTCCTGTGGGGGATCTAGGGGCCAGGGCCGCGACCAGATTCACATAGGCTGACAAGAGGCGCATTTCAGAGAATTACCGTGCGTAATAAGCCCTGTCGAGGGGTGATCCTCCGATACGCCACGCCGAAGATCGAGTTCCGGCCGTTAACCTCCGCGCGGTCGGGCAGACTCGAAGGAAGCCCGAAGCAAACCTCCCGGAGACCGGAAAGAGGGTGGACCGCGTGGACCGCTGCATCGTCCTGGTGGACGCCGGTTATCTGCTCGGGGCTGCTGCCAGTCTCCTGGCCGGGGAGCCGTCGCGATCCCGGATCACCGTCGACCACGCCGCCCTCATCCAGGGCCTGCGCGAGCGTGCCGAGTCCGACACGGAGCGGCCCCTGCTGCGCATCTACTGGTTCGACGGCGCCCCCGACCGCGTACCGCAGCCGGAACACCGCAGGCTGCGCGTGATGCCGCGGGTGACCGTCCGGCTGGGCGCACTGACCCGCAGCGACGGGCGGTGGGCGCAGAAGGGCGTCGACGCGGCCATGCACGCCGAGCTGACCGAGCTGGCGCGCAACCGCGCCTGCTCCGACGTGGTCCTGGTGACCGGCGACGGCGATCTGCTGCCGGGCATGATGGCCGCCAAGGAGCACGGGGTCGCCGTGCACCTGTGGGCCGTGCAGGCCGCCGACGGCGACTACAACCAGTCCGAGGACCTGGTGGCGGAGGCCGACGAGCGCCGTGTCCTGGACCGGGCCTGGATCACCAAGGCCGTACGCGCCAAGGAACTCGGCGGGATCTGCGCGCCGCCGCCCGCGCCGCGCCCCGAGATCGCCGCGATCCTGTCCGCCCCGCTGCCCGACGCGGCACTCGCGGCGGCCGCCGAACGGTCCGCCCCGGAGGCCGAGCACCAGACGGCGGCCGAGCCGCGCAACGGCACCGAGGAGCGTGTCCCCACCCCCAAGGGCGTCCCCACGCCGAAGGACCTCGCCGCGCTGCGCGGGCCAGGCACCCAGCCCGCCCAGCACCCGGCGAGCGCCACGCTGCGCTGGTCCTCGGACAAGGGATGGATCGACCGGCCCGGGGCCCCGGCGGAGCCGGCGGAGGCCGCCGCGCTGCCCACGCTCGCCCAGCTCACCACCGCCGAGCAGCGATGGGCCGACCGCGAGGAGGACATCACCACGGTCGGCGGCGACCCGTACGAGGTCGGACAGGTCTTCGCGCGCCGCTGGATGGCGCGCCTCACCGACCAGAATCATCTGCAGAAGCTGTCCACGATGTACCCGCGCATCCCGCACCGCGTGGACGGCGAGCTGCTGCGCTACGCGGCCCGGTTCGGCCTGCTCGCGCACAAGGACGACCAGATCGACGAGCACGACCGGTACGCGATCCGGGCCGGCTTCTGGCGCGAGATCGACGTGCGGACGGCCGCGGAGCACGCCCCCGCCGGGGAGTGAGCCGCGGCCCGCGCGGGGCCCGAGCCATGGCCCCGGACGCATAACGGGGCATCGGACCCCGTACCCTCGTCCTTCGTGAGTACGCGCACGGCACAGACGGTCCCGGACGGACACGAGGGCGACGTCGTGTGCGCGGTGCGCGGACTGACCAAGACCTATCCGCCGCTGCGCGGACACCGCGGCACCCCGCCGACGCCCGAGGTGCGCGCCACCGACGGCGTACGCCTGGACATCCGCCGTGCCGAGATCTTCGGACTGCTCGGACCCAACGGTGCCGGGAAGTCGACCCTCGTACGGCAGCTGACCGGGCTCATGCGCCCCGACAGCGGCAGTGTGGAGATCCTCGGGCACGACATCGTGCGCCATCCCGACCGGGCGGCCCGCATCCTCGCCTACCTCGGCCAGGAGTCCACCGCGCTGGACGAGCTGACGGTGTCGCTGGCGGCCGAGACGACCGGGCGGCTGCGCGGACTCGACCTGCGGCAGGCGCGCTCGGAGCGCGACGCGGTACTCGACGAGCTGGGCCTCACCCCGCTGGCCTCCCGCCCCCTGAAGAAGCTCTCCGGCGGGCAGCGGCGGCTCGCCTGCTTCGCCGCGGCGCTCGTCGGGGAGCGCCCGCTGCTGGTCCTCGACGAGCCGACGACCGGTATGGATCCGGTGGCCCGCCGTGCCGTCTGGGCGGCCGTGGACCGACGCCGCGCCGAGCGCGGCACCACCGTGCTGCTGGTCACCCACAACGTCATCGAGGCCGAGACCGTGCTCGACCGGGTCGCCGTGCTCGACCGGGGCCGCGTCATCGCCTGCGACACCCCGGCCGGGCTCAAGGAGCGCGTGGCCGGCGAGGTCCGGGTCGAACTCGTGTGGCGTGAGCGCGCCCCGCTGGAGGTGCCCGAGGTCGCCGCGCTGCGTGCCCGTGCCGTCGAGTCGGGCCGCCGCTGGACCCTGCGCCTTGCCCCCGAGGAGGCCCGCGCGGCCGTCGCGACCGTCACCGGCGGCGCGGCGTTCGCCGCCCTCGACGACTTCACCCTGGCCACCCCGAGCCTGGAGGACGTGTACCTGGCGCTCGGGGGCAACACGCAGGGGCTGGTGAAGGCGTGAGTGCGCGGGACGCACGATCCGTACGTACCCTTCGAGGGCCCGCGGGTGCGCGGAACCCGGGGGAGACCGTGGGCGTTGGAAACAGGACGGCTGCCGAAGCGAAGGGAAGCAGCTCGACGTGAGTGTCGTACCCGCCGGAGTGCTGCCGGGCAGTGCGCTGCCCGTGGCCGAGGACCCCGGTGCCGCCGCGGAGCTGGGGCCGCGCGCGCGGCTGTGGCCCTCGCTGGCCGCCGTGTACCGGGCGCAGCTCTCCCGGGCCCGTGTCGCGCGCATCCCGCTGCTGTTCGTGGCCACCTTCCAGTCCGTCGGGATCATGATCCTGATGCGCGGAGTGGTGGACGGCGGCGCCGAGGCGCGGGCCGTCGTCGCGGGGTCGTCGGTCCTGGTGGTCGCCTTCGTCGCGCTCAACCTCCTCGCGCAGTACTTCGGGCAGCTCAGGGCGAGCGGCGGGCTCGACCACTACGCGACGCTGCCCGTGCCGCCCGCCGCCGTCGTGCTCGGCGCCGCGGGGGCCTACGCGTCCTTCACCGTGCCCGGGACCATCGCCACCGCGGTCTTCGGCAGCGTGCTCTTCGGGCTGCCGATGGCCCACCTGTGGGTGCTCGCCGCGGTCATCCCGCTCGCGGGTGCCGCACTCGCGGGCCTCGGAGCAGCGCTCGGACTCCTCGCACCGCGGCCCGAACTCGCCACTCTGCTGGGTCAGTTGGGGATGTCGGCGGCGCTGCTGCTGGGCGTGCTGCCGGCCGACCGGCTGCCCACGGTCGTGCAGTACGGCCGTGACCTGCTGCCCTCGACGTACGGCGTCGAGGCCTTCGCCCGCACCTTCGGGGCGCATCCCGACTGGACCGCGGTCCTCGTGGACCTGGCCGTCTGCGCGGGTGTCGGGGCGGTCTCACTGGCCCTCGCCACCTGGGCGTACCGCCGGGCCGCCGTCCGGTGACGCGCCCGTCGGCCGGGCCTGGCACGATGTCAGGGTGACCGCTCCGCTGACTCCGCCCCCGCCGCCGCACCGACAGCCCCCGCACGACGCCTGGCAGGTTCCCCCCGCCGGTGGCGTCGCGTACGAACAGGACGGCCCCGGGATGAAGACCGAAGTGCGCGAGGCCGCCGTGATCACCGTGGCCGTGGCGCTCACGGGATTGCTCCTCGGGGTGCTGTGGTGGTGGCTGGCGCCGCATGTGCCGCTGATCGCGGACGACAGCGCCGTGTATCTGAAGGACACCGAGGGCGAGCAGGCCATCGGTGTCGACGGAACGTTCACCCTGCTCGCGCTCGCGTTCGGCGCGGTGAGCGCGCTCGTCGTGTTCCTGGTGCGGCGGCGCGGCGGTGTGCCGCTGGTCGTGGCGCTGGCCGTCGGCGGGTTTCTCGGTTCGCTGATCGCGTGGCGGATCGGGGTCTGGCTCGGGCCCACGCAGAACGTGGTGGCGCACGCCAAGGCCGTGGGCAAGGGGGTGACGTTCTCCGCGCCGCTGAAGCTGGGCGCCAAGGGCGCGTTGCTGGCCTGGACCGTGGCGGCGCTCGTCGTCCACCTCGGGCTCACCGCGCTGTTCGGTCCGCGGGATCCCGATCCGTACCAGAGCCCCTACACCGGCGGGCCGTCCGCGCCTCCGGCCGCCTAGTCCTGTCCGACAGGCCCTGGCAGGCGCTCGCCGTCCGCTGTGCCCGGCGGGCGGCCCGCCCGCCGGGTCCGTGCTCGTCGTCCGCCCGGGGGCGTGCGCCCTCCGGAGCCCCCGTTCCGGTCCGTACGGCCCTTCCTCAGCCGCCGGACGGGCCGGCACAGGGGGAGTGGGTCACGCCGGACGGCGGCCGTGGTTGGAGCGGCCCTTCTTGATGCGCCACTTGCGTTTGCGCGTTTTCTTCGACATGTCCCTCGTACTTAACCGAGGATGCGACGTCCGTCGAGGGGTCACGCACGCCCGACGGGCGCGCAGACCGCGTCCGTGAGCTTCGCCAGGTCGTCGGGGGAGAGCTCCACCTCCAGGCCCCGGCGGCCCGCCGAGACGCAGATCGTGGCGTGCGCCGCGGCCGAGGAGTCCAGGACCGTACGGAGCCTCTTGCGCTGGCCCAGGGGCGAGATGCCGCCGCGGACGTAGCCCGTGGTGCGCTCGGCCGCCGCGGGGTCCGCCATCGCCGCGCGCTTGCCGCCCACCGCCGTGGCCAGCGCCTTCAGGTCGAGGGAGCCCGCGACGGGGACCACGGCGACCACGAGGGCGCCGTCCACGTCCGCCACCAGGGTCTTGAAGACCCGCTCCGGCGAGACGCCCATGGCCTCGGCGGCCTCCTCGCCGTACGAGGGGTGGGACGGGTCGTGCTCGTAGGAGTGGACCGTGAACGCGACGCCCGCGTCCGTGAGCACCACCGTCGCCGGGGTGCCCCCGGACTGCTGCTTCTTCGACTTCTTCGCCATCGGCCTTCTCGGATGCGTCAGTTGAGACTCGTCGGGCCGCGCGTCAGGTCGGACGCCGGCAACGACGGCAGATTACGGATGATCGCGGTCTCCGCGCGCAGGAGTTTCAGCTCCTCGCGCAGCCGGGACGCCGTGTCCGGCGCCTGGAGCAGCCGCTGCTTCGCCGGGATGTCCAGCATCACGGCGGCCGCGACGAGGTACGAGACCACGGACGGCTCGTCCGGCAGATCGGCCCCGGTGGACAGGGACCTCTCCCGGGCGCCCGCCAGCCGCTTCTGGTACTGGCGGAAGGCCCGCAGGACGCCCTCGGCGAGCGCCCCGGCCTCCTCGCCCTGCTCCTCGGGCAGCTCCTCCAGCTCGGCCGTCAGGAACGCCCCCGAGGCGTCCACCGAGAGCAGCCGTACGCGTGTGGTGCCCGTGGCGAGCACCTCGAAGCTGCCGTCGGCGCGCTCCCGGATGGTCGCCGCGTCCGCGATGCAGCCCGTCTGGTGGAAGGCCTTGGCAGGGTCGTCGCCGAAGCCGGCGGCGGGTCCGCGTTCGGGCACGGCCGTCTGGTCCGGCATGCCGGGCGCGGACGCAGCGACCTCGTGCCCGTCGCGGATGGCGACGACGGCGAATCGGCGCGGTTCGTCCTCGGGGGTCTTCAGCAGTTCGCGCATCATGGCGCGATAGCGCTCCTCGAACACGTTCAGAGGAAGCACGAGCCCCGGGAAGAGCACCGAGTTCAGGGGGAAGAGCGGGAGCCGGACGGTGGTCACGACGGGAAAGCCTAATGGTCGCCGGAGCGGGCGCGTCCGTCGTGCCCACTCCCCGGATGCGGATCGGGGCCCGGCGAGCGCAGCGGAAGGCCCGAGGCGACCTCCAGCCGGATGCCGTCGCGCAGCTCCAGGAACTGGCCGAGCGGGTCGTCGGAGACCCTGTCCCAGGGGAACGACGTCGCGTACGGGCCGATGAGGCGCAGCTGTTCCAGCGCGTCCGTCCAGCGCTCCAGCCGGACCAGGACGTACATCAGCAGGTTGCGGACCTCCGCGGGCCACGGATCGGACTCCGTGTACGTGGCGGACAGGGCCACGGCGAGGTCGGCCGCCGCGTCCAGACGTTCGCGCGGGACCTTCGCCCCGCCGCCCTCGGTCAGGTAGGCGAAGGCCGCACGCACGGGCAGCGCCTGCACCAGCGAGCCGGGGAGCGCGTCCTGCGCGGCCGTCTCGGCGAAGTCGAAGCATTCGCGGTGCGAGCCGTACCAGGCGGCCGACAGGTACTGGAGGGCCGCGACGTGGCAGCCGTAATGGTGCGGCGAGCGCCGTACGGCCTCGCCCCACAGCTGCTCGAACTCGGAGTGCCCGACGTTCGTGCCGCGGGCGTGGTCGAGCGCGATCCGCCAGGGGACCGGGTCGCGCGGATCGCCCTCGGCGGCCGCGGTGATCAGCGGACCGACCTCGCGGAGCAGCTCGGCACGGGCCGGGGACTCCCAGCCCCGGCGCACCGCCAGCTCGGCCTTGACGAGCAGGGCGTCCGGATCGTGCGGCGCGGCGGCCTGCCACTCCCGCAGCCATGCGTCGCGGGAGCGGGCGAAGGTCGCGAGGCGCATCGCGTAGCGGTCGCGGTTCTCCCACTCGGCGGCCTCGCGTGTGGTGGTGAGCAGCTTGGCGGCCGGTCCGTACTCGCCGCGGGCCGCCGCGACGAGGGCGGGACCGAGACGCTCGTCGGGGGCGTCGAGCAGTACCTCGTCGTCGGCCGGCAGTCCGGCGGCGAGGCGCGAGGTGTTTCTGGCCATCCGTGCCGTACGGATGAACGCGCGCAGCAGTGCCATGGTGTCGACCATTGAAAGACGCAGGTCGGGGGTCTGCCAGGGGGTATGCGGTGACGCTTTTGTAACCGTCGTTTGGTTGTATGCGCACTGGTCAAGGACGAGTAAAAGCTGACTGTTGCTCACCTGTTCGACGGCCGTTCGTGCGACATGCGTGGTCGTGCGTACGAGTCCGGGGGAGCCCTCGCACCGCCCGCCCCAGAGGCCCCACGCCGCCCGCCCCGGAGGCCCCACGCGCCGCCCGCCCCACAGACCCCGAGCCGGCTCTGCCGGGCCCCGCGTCAGCCGCGCCGGAGCAGCCGGGTCGCGCCCGCCGCCACTGTCGTCGCCAGGATCCAGCCGAGGAGGATCACCGCCGCGGCCAGCCACTGCCAGCCGCCGCGCAGCTGCCAGAATCCGGCCTGGCCCAGGTCGATGACCGGCAGCAGCAGGTCCAGGGCGAACAGCGAGGCGTTCCAGGGCGGATGCCCGTTGCCGTCGATCGGCGGGTGGCTGGCGTGCGAGAAGGCGATCGACGACGCCGCCCACAGCACCGCCATCCACAGCGCGGCCCGTCCCGGCCGGTACCCGTAGGCGACCGTCCAGTCCTGCGCGTACCCCCACAGCTTGGCGGCCAGCGGCAGGGTCTCGCGGCGGCGGCGCTGCTTGGCGAGCAGCACCTCGCGCGCGTCCTCGTCCTCCCCGGAGTTGCGCAGCACCGTGGCCAGCCGTTCGTACGGCTCCGGGTTGTACTCGGCGGTCGCCGCCGCCACCCATTCCAGCCGCCGGGTCAGCGGGAAGGCACCCCGCGGCACCAGGCTCTCGTAGGTGAAGCCGCCCATGTGGAGGCTGCCGGGGCCCGGCCAGCTCGACGCCCGGTCGATCAGGTTGACGACCCGCGCGCCGGACAGCACCACCCGGCCCCGCTCCGGCTTCTCCCCGAGGAAGCGCAGTTCGGGCGTCTGGACCCGGCGCAGCGACAGCTCCTGGTCGTCGTCGAGGACGAACCGGGCCCGTTCGAGGTCGACGGCGTCTCCGAACCGGCCGTCGTCCAGGCGGATGCCGCCCTGGCACTCGAAGCGCTGCACCAGCGTGCCGCGGGCCGGCGTGGTGCCGCTGGTCAGCAGCGGATTGCCGATGCCCGCGGGCGTCATGTACAGCGTGCGGTTGACGGTGAGCTGGGGGGCGTTCAGGGCCAGCCGTGTGTACGGGTTGTTCAGTTTGCTGCCGCGCAGGCTGAGCGAGACACCGACGGTGGCGCCGCGCAGGCTGAACTCACCGTGCGACTCCAGCATCTCCGCCTGGAGGTCCTGTCCGACGGTCATGCCGTCGCCGGTGAGCGAGCGCCCTCGCCGGTCCCGGTAGACGACGGCCTGGTTGAGCAGCAGATCGGTGCCGATGTGCGCGTCGGTCAGGCGCACCCCGTTGTGGAAACGGCAGCGCGGCAGGTGCAGGTCGCCCTCGGTGTGCAGCCGGGCCGCCTCCAGCCGGGGCACCGAGCAGTCCACCAGCCGTACGGTCGTGAAGCGGGCCTCCGGCAGCAGGATCTCCTTCTCGAACCGGCACCCCTTCAGCTCGACGTACGGCACCACGGTGCCGCCGGCGAGGTCGAGGACGTCGGTGATCCGGACGCCGGTCAGCTTCAGGGACGAGACCCTGCCCTGGAGGGCCGGAGGGCCGTCGAGGAGCAGCCACGCCACGATCCGCGCCCGCACGCTGCGCTCGGGCCCCCAAGGATGGCCCCCGTGCGGATCGTCGACGGCGGTGTCCCTGCTGCGCAGGTCGTACACGCTGCCGTTGCGGAAGGCCTGCCACATCCCGGCTTCGGCGGCGGTCAGTTCGTCCGGCAGGTCCCCGCCTCGGATGCCGGCACCCTCGGTCACGGCTCTTCCTTCCTCCCCAGCTACTCGCGGGTTTCGTACAATCGTTCAATGCCCGCTCGGTGACCGCCCGAACGCTACTGGTGACGAGGATCTTCCGGTGAACCGAAGGTGGCCTGTATCAGCCATTGATACGGGCGTCCGGCGCCTTGTCGCCGTCTGAGAGAATTGGGCCTGTGATCTCCCGAATCGATCTGCGCGGCGACGCCCTCCCCGAGGGCTCCGCCCTGCGCGACCTGCTGCCCCGAGCCGACTTCGACGTTGCGGCCGCACTGGAGAAGGTGCGTCCGATCTGCGAGGCCGTGCATCATCGGGGTGACGCGGCGCTGATCGACTTCGCGGAGAAATTCGACGGCGTCCGGCTGGAATCCGTACGCGTCCCGGCCGAGGCGCTCCGTGACGCGCTCGACACGCTCGACCCGGCCGTGCGGGCCGCCCTGGAGGAGTCGATCCGGCGCGCCCGGCTCGTCCACCGCGAGCAGCGGCGCACCGCCCACACGACCCAGGTCGTGCCGGGCGGCTCGGTGACCGAGAAGTGGGTCCCGGTCGACCGCGTCGGTCTCTACGCGCCCGGCGGCAGGTCGGTCTACCCGTCCTCCGTGATCATGAACGTCGTCCCCGCCCAGGAGGCCGGCGTCGGCTCCATCGCCCTCGCCTCGCCCGCCCAGGCCGAGTTCGGCGGGCTGCCGCACCCCACCATCCTGGCCGCCTGCGCGCTGCTCGGCGTCGACGAGGTGTACGCGGCGGGCGGCGCGACCGCCGTCGCGATGTTCGCGCACGGCACCGAGTCCTGCCCGCCCGCCAACATGGTCACCGGCCCCGGCAACATCTGGGTCGCCGCCGCCAAGCGGTACTACGCGGGCAAGATCGGCATCGATGCCGAGGCCGGTCCCACGGAGATCGCGATCCTCGCCGACGCGACCGCCGACCCGGTGCACGTCGCCTCGGACCTGATCAGCCAGGCCGAGCACGACCCGCTGGCCGCCGCCGTCCTCGTCACGGACTCCGTGGAGCTGGCCGACGCGGTCGTGAAGGAGCTGGAGCCGCAGGTCGCGGCCACCCGGCACATCGAGGACCGGATCGTCCCGGCGCTCGGCGGCAGGCAGTCCGCCGTCGTGCTCGTCGACGGCGTGGAGGAGGGCCTGCGGGTCGTCGACGCGTACGGCGCCGAGCACCTGGAGATCCAGACCGCCGACGCCGCCCGCGTCGCCGACCGCGTCAGGAACGCGGGGGCGATCTTCGTCGGCCCCTGGGCCCCGGTCTCGCTGGGCGACTACGCGGCGGGCTCGAACCACGTCCTGCCCACCGGCGGCTGTGCCTGCCACTCCTCCGGCCTGTCCGTCCAGTCCTTCCTGCGCGGCATCCACATCGTGGACTACACGAAGGACGCGCTGGCCGACGTGGCGCACCACGTGGTGACGCTCGCGGAGGCGGAGGACCTGCCCGCGCACGGCGCGGCGATCAAGGCCCGGTTCGGTTGGAAGGTGCCTGAGAGCAAGTGAGCTTCGGAATCGACGATCTCCCCGTACGGGACGAGCTGCGCGGCAAGTCCCCCTATGGCGCGCCCCAGCTCGACGTCCCCGTACGCCTGAACACCAACGAGAACCCGTACCCGCTGCCCGAGCCGCTCGTCGAGCGGATCGCCGAGCGGGTGCGTGAAGCCGCCCGTGACCTCAACCGCTACCCCGACCGGGACGCGGTGGAGCTGCGCACGGAGCTGGCCAAGTACCTGACGCGGACCGGCGGCCACCGGGTCGGCCGGGAGAACGTCTGGGCGGCCAACGGGTCGAACGAGGTCATCCAGCAACTGCTGCAGACCTTCGGCGGCCCCGGCCGCACGGCGATCGGCTTCGAGCCGTCGTACTCGATGCACGCGCTCATCGCGCGCGGCACCGGTACCGGCTGGATCTCCGGTCCCCGCGAGGAGGACTTCACGATCGACGTCGCGGCGGCCGAGCAGGCCATCGCCGAGAACCGGCCCGACGTGGTCTTCATCACCACCCCCAACAACCCCACGGGCAACGCGGTCCCGCCCGGGACGGTCCTCGCGCTGTACGAGGCGGCCCAGGCGGTCAAGCCGTCGATGGTGGTCGTGGACGAGGCGTACGTCGAGTTCAGCCACGGCGACTCGCTGCTGCCGCTGCTCGAAGGTCGGCCGAATCTCGTCGTCTCGCGGACCATGTCCAAGGCCTTCGGGGCGGCCGGGCTTCGCCTCGGCTACCTCGCCGCGCACCCCGCCGTCGTGGACGCCGTGCAGCTGGTCAGGCTGCCGTACCACCTGTCGGCCGTCACCCAGGCGACCGCGCTGGCCGCCCTGGAGCACACCGACACCCTGCTCGGATACGTGGAGCAGCTCAAGGCCGAGCGTGACCGGCTGGTCGCCGAACTGCGCGCGATCGGCTACGAGGTCACCGAGTCCGACGCGAACTTCGTCCAGTTCGGGCGGTTCGACGGCGCGGACGGCTCCCACGAGGCCTGGCGGCGGATCCTCGACCGGGGCGTCCTGGTCCGGGACAACGGCGTGCCGGGATGGCTGCGGGTGTCCGCCGGGACCCCCGAAGAGAACGACGCGTTCCTCGACGCGGTCCGTGAACTGAAGAAGGAGCACAGCGCATGAACCGCGTAGGACGCGTGGAGCGCACCACGAAGGAGACGTCGGTCCTCGTCGAGATCGACCTCGACGGATCCGGCAAGGTCGACGTGTCGACGGGTGTCGGCTTCTACGACCACATGCTCGACCAGCTCGGCCGGCACGGTCTGTTCGACCTGACCGTGAAGACCGAGGGCGACCTGCACATCGACTCGCACCACACCATCGAGGACACCGCCCTCGCGCTCGGCGCCGCCTTCAAGCAGGCGCTCGGCGACAAGGTGGGGATCTACCGCTTCGGCAACTGCACGGTCCCGCTGGACGAGTCGCTCGCCCAGGTCACCGTCGACCTCTCCGGCCGCCCCTACCTCGTGCACACCGAGCCCGAGAACATGGCGCCGATGATCGGCGAGTACGACACCACGATGACCCGGCACATCCTGGAGTCCTTCGTCGCCCAGGCACAGATCGCGCTGCACGTGCACGTGCCCTACGGGCGCAACGCGCACCACATCGTGGAGTGCCAGTTCAAGGCCCTCGCCCGGGCCCTGCGGTACGCCTCCGAGCGCGACCCGCGCGCCGCCGGCATCCTGCCCTCCACGAAGGGTGCGCTGTGAGCGGCGCACGCGCGGCCACCGGGCCGCGGACGACGATGACGATGCCCCGGCCGTCGCGCCGCCGGGGCGCAGAAGCGAACGGAAAGACACTGTGACCGGCCTGTCGAGCATCCTGATCGTCGTCGGACTCTTCCTCCTCGGCGGCGTCTACTCCTTCGCCAAGCAGAAGATGCCGCGGAGCCTCATCGTGCTGCTCTCCATCGGTGCCGCGATGTGTCTCGTCGCGGGCGTCATGAGGCTGGAGGTGTGGGCGTGAGCGACCCGAAGAAGGTCGTCGTCTTCGACTACGGCTTCGGGAACGTACGGTCCGCCGAGCGGGCCCTCGCCCGCGCGGGCGCCGAGGTCGAGATCACCCGCGACTTCGACACCGCCATGAACGCGGACGGACTGCTGGTGCCCGGCGTCGGCGCCTTCGCCGCCTGCATGAAGGGCCTCAAGGAGGCCCGCGGCGACTGGATCATCGGCCGCCGGCTCTCCGGCGGCCGCCCGGTGATGGGCATCTGCGTCGGCATGCAGATCCTCTTCGCCCGCGGCATCGAGCACGGCGTGGAGGCCGAGGGCCTGGACGAGTGGCCCGGCACGGTCGGACCGCTCCAGGCCGACGTCGTGCCCCACATGGGCTGGAACACGGTCGAGGCGCCGGCCGGCTCGGAGCTCTTCGCGGGCCTCGACGCCGACGCCCGCTTCTACTTCGTGCACTCCTACGCCGTCCACGACTGGTCCCTGGAAGTCGCGAACCCGGCGATGCGCGCACCCAAGGTCACCTGGTCGACGTACGGCGAGCCCTTCGTGGCCGCCGTCGAGAACGGCGCACTGTGGGCCACGCAGTTCCACCCCGAGAAGTCCGGCGACGCCGGAGCGCAGCTGCTGAACAACTGGATCGGAACCCTCTGATGGCTTCGAAGCTCGAACTCCTCCCCGCCGTCGACGTCCGCGACGGGCAGGCCGTCCGTCTGGTGCACGGCGAGTCCGGTACCGAGACGTCCTACGGCTCGCCCCTGGAGGCCGCCCTCGCCTGGCAGAGCGCGGGCGCCGAGTGGCTGCACCTCGTCGACCTGGACGCCGCGTTCGGCACCGGCGACAACCGCGCCCTGATCGCCGAGGTCGCGAAGGCCATGGACATCAAGGTGGAGCTGTCCGGCGGCATCCGCGACGACGACACGCTCGCCGCGGCCCTCGCCACCGGCTGCACCCGCGTCAACCTCGGCACCGCCGCGCTGGAGACCCCCGAGTGGGTCGCCAAGGTCATCGCCGAGCACGGCGACAAGATCGCGGTCGGGCTCGACGTCCGCGGCACCACGCTGCGCGGCCGCGGCTGGACCCGTGACGGCGGGGACCTCTACGAGACGCTGGAGCGACTGAACTCCGAGGGCTGCGCGCGGTACGTGGTCACCGACATCGCCAAGGACGGCACGCTCCAGGGCCCGAATCTGGAACTGCTGAGGAACGTGTGCGCGGCGACGGACCGCCCGGTCGTGGCCTCCGGCGGTGTGTCCTCCCTGGACGACCTGCGGGCCATCGCCGAGCTGGTGCCCCTCGGTGTCGAGGGCTCGATCGTCGGCAAGGCCCTGTACGCCAAGGCGTTCACCCTGGAAGAGGCGCTGGAGGCGGTCTCCGTATGACCGACGACGGAGTACGGCGGATCTCCTCGGGCGGTCCGTTCGAGGACACGGTCGGCTACTCGCGGGCGGTGGAACTGCCCAACGGCCTGGTCCTGGTCTCCGGTTGCACCTCCGTGGTCGGTGGCGTGATAGACGCGGGCACGCCGTACGAGCAGGCGGTCAACGCCTTCCGGGCGGCGCTCGACGCGCTGAAGACCCTGGGGCTCGGCCGCGAGCACGTGGTGCGCACGCGGATGTACATCACCCACGCCCGCGACGTCGACGAGGTGGGCCGCGCCCACAAGGAGCTCTTCGACGACGTGCGCCCCGCCACGTCCATGCTCATCGTCTCCGGCTTCATCGACCCGAGTCTGGTCGTCGAGGTCGAGGTGGAGGCGTTCCGCCCCCGGGCGGAGAACGGAGGTGCGCAGTCATGACGCTCGCGGTACGCGTCATCCCCTGCCTGGACGTGGACAACGGCCGGGTCGTCAAGGGGGTCAACTTCCAGAACCTGCGCGACGCGGGCGACCCCGTCGAGATGGCCAAGGTGTACGACGCCGAGGGCGCCGACGAGCTGACGTTCCTCGACATCACGGCGTCCTCCGGCAACCGGGAGACCACGTACGACGTGGTGCGCCGCACGGCCGAGCAGGTCTTCATCCCGCTCACGGTGGGCGGCGGCGTCCGCACCGCCGGGGACGTGGACAAGCTGCTGCGGGCCGGCGCGGACAAGGTCGGCGTCAACACCGCGGCCATCGCACGGCCCGACCTCATCCGGGAGATCGCGGAGCGGTTCGGGCGGCAGGTGCTGGTGCTGTCCGTGGACGCCCGGCGCACCGAGACCGGCTCCTTCGAGGTCACCACGCACGGCGGCCGCAAGGGCACGGGCATCGACGCCGTCGAGTGGGCGCACCGCGCCGCCGAACTGGGCGCGGGCGAGATCCTGCTCAACTCGATGGACGCGGACGGCACGAAGGACGGGTACGACATCGAGATGATCGAGGCCGTACGCAAGCACGTGAGCGTCCCGCTGATCGCCAGCGGCGGCGCGGGCCGGCTCGCGCACTTCCCGCCCGCCATCGACGCCGGTGCGGACGCTGTGCTGGCCGCGTCGGTCTTCCACTTCGGCGATCTGCGGATCGGCGAGGTGAAGGAGACGCTGCGGGGGGCGGGGCACCCCGTCCGCTGAGGTCCCGCCGGAGTCCGCGCCGCGGATTCGTCGACGGGCGTCGTCGAGCCCCGGTCACCGAGTGACCGGGGCTTCTTCATGGGGAGACGCGAAAGAAAAGTTGCGCAATTTATGTTGCGCAACTTTTCCTTCGCATCTACGGTGAAGGCATGGCGGAAGAAGAGAGTCGCAAGGAGAGCCGCAGGGTCTCGGATCTGGGAACGCTCAAGGCGCTCTCGCACCCCCTTCGGATGAATCTGTACCGCTCGCTGCACGTGGCCGGCGCGGCCACCGCGTCGCAACTGGGGGAGCAGGTCGACGAGGCCCCCTCCCTGGTGAGCTACCACCTGCGCAAGCTGGCGGAGCACGGACTGATCGAGGAGGCGCAGCCGCGCAGCGGGGACGGCCGCGAGCGGTGGTGGCAGCCGACGTCCGGGGGCGTGAGCCTCCACGACGAGGACTTCCGCGGCGCCCCCGAGACGGCCGCCGCGCACACCGCGTTCGCCCGGCTCCTCGTCGACCAGCGCGCCGACCTCTACCGGCGCTACCTGGACGAGCGGCACGCCTGGGCGCCCGAGTGGCGCACCGCCTCCTCCGACTCCGAGTCCAGCCTGCGTCTGACGGCGGCCGAACTCGCCGAACTCAACGAGGAGTTGCTCGACCTCGTCAGGAAGTACGACGAGCGGGGCCGCACGGCCGAGGAGGCCGGCGACACCGAAGGCCGCGAGAACGTCGCGGTGCACCTGTACGGCTTCCCGTTCCGCGCCTGACCCCCTCGCAGGGACCTCGTCCGGCACGCGCCGCGGTCCGCCGCGAGAGCCGCGCCCGCGCTGGAACCCCGCCCGCGTCCCGGGACCTGCTCCCGGCCCGTACCCGCACATGCCTCCTTCCGTGCTCGTCTCAGCGTCTGAGAGGACCTGGACCGTGACCACGACCGTCATGACACCGGCCCCCGCCGCCGAAGGCCGCCCCGCCCACCGCGACGGCAACGTACTGCGCTGGCTCGGCGCCTACACCTCGTCGATGATCGGCGACAACGTCTACTACATCGCGCTGTCCTGGGCCGCCGTGCAGACCGGGACACCCGCGCAGGCCGGTCTCGTGATGACCGTCAGCGCGATTCCGCGCGCCCTGCTGATGCTGGGCGGGGGAGTGGTCGCCGACCGGTTCGGACCGCGGAAGGTCGTCATCGGGAGCGACGCCGTGCGCTGCGCCGCCGTGCTGGCGGTGGCGGCCCTGCTGTTCGCGACCTCCCCGGGGCTGTGGCCGCTGGCCCTGCTGGGACTCGTCTTCGGCACCGTCGACGCGGTCTTCATGCCCGCCGTGGGTGCCCTCCCGGCCCGCATCACGAGCCGTGGCCAACTGGCCCGCGTCCAGGGCATGAGGGGCCTCGCGATCCGCTTCGCCAACGTCGCCGGCGCCCCGCTCGGCGGCCTCGGCGTCGCGCTCGGCGGCGCGGCCACGGCGTTCGGGCTCGCGGGGGCGCTGATCGCCGTGTCCGTGCCGCTGCTGGTCTCCGTCCGTGTGCGGGAGCTGCCCGCCGACGACGCGGCCGCGGAGCGCACCCCGTGGCGTGACCTGCGCGAGGGCCTCGGCTACATACGGCGCCATCGCGTCCTCGCGCCCCTCGTGGTCGCCATCGCGCTCGGCGACCTCGGCTTCGTCGGGCCGCTCAACGTGGGCCTGACCCTGCTGGCCGACCGGCGCGGCTGGGGCGCCTCCGGCATCGGCTGGGTGCTCGCCGGGTTCGGGATCGGCGCGGGCGCCGCGGCCCTGCTCCTCACCGTGCGCGGCAGGCTGCCGTACGCGGGCCGGGTGGCCGCGGTGGCGATCCTCGCCGGCTCGGTCGCCATCGGCGGGCTCGCCTTCGTGCCGACCGTGGCCGCGGCCGTCGCAGTCGCCCTGGTCGTCGGCCTGTTCGCCGGTCTCAGCGGTGCCCTGTGCGGCGCGCTGCTGCAGACCCACGCCGACCCCGCCTTCCTGGGCCGGGTCAGCTCCGTCGCCACCATCGGCAGCCTCGGGCTCGCCCCGCTGAGCATGCCGCTGACCGCCGCCGCGATCGGCTGGTGGGGTACCGGGCCCGTCTTCGTCGTCAGCGCCGCGGTGTGCGGCCTCGGCGGGGTGGTCACCCTCTGCGTCCGCGACCTGCGCCGCGCCGAACTGCCCCGCTGAACACAGCCCGGCGGACCCGCGCCCCTGCCGTCACCGGCGTCGCGCGCGGTCCGCGGGTCTTCGGGAGGGTCGGGGGCGGGCATGGGTGTGGTCCGCGGGTCTCCGGGAGGGTCGGGGGCGGGCATGGGTGTGGTCCGCGGGTCCTCGGGAGGGGCCGGGCGCGGTCACGGGTGCTGGGCCACAGGTCCCCGGGAGGAGGGGCGCGGGCACGGGTGGGAGCCAAGGCCGGTGATTCTGCCGATGTGCGCGGCCGGGGCACGGGCCCACAGTGGCCAGCGCAACCCACCGAGACGGACCCCGCCGCTCGGAGCGTACGCCGTCCGACACCCACGCCCCGGCCGCGCACCGACCCGCGGCGCGGGTCCGTCGCCCCTCACCGAGAGGACGCACCCGCCGTGCACCAGCCGAAGAACGCTTCCCCCGCCGCGCCCGTCGGCCCCGACCCGTCCGCCCGGTGCTCGCGCCGGTTCACGAACCGTCTCGTACGGGCCGGTCTCGCGGTGCTCCTCGCCGCGGGCGGCCTGGTGGCCGCGCAGGCCGCCGGAGCACAGGCCGCCCCGGCGCCGGCGGCCGCCGAGAACCCGTACGAGCGCGGCCCCGCGCCCACCGAGGCGAGCATCGAGGCGGCCCGCGGGCCGTACGCCGTCTCGCAGACCACCGTCTCCTCGCTGTCCGTGTCCGGATTCGGCGGCGGAACCGTCTACTACCCGACCTCGACCAGCGACGGCACCTTCGGCGCGGTCGTCATCTCGCCCGGGTACACCGCGTACCAGTCGTCCATCGCCTGGCTCGGACCCCGGCTCGCCTCCCAGGGGTTCGTGGTGTTCACCATCGACACCCTCACCACCCTCGACCAGCCCGACAGCAGGGGCCGTCAACTGCTCGCCGCGCTCGACTACTTGACGCAGAGCAGTTCCGTGCGGACCAGGATCGACAGCAGCCGGCTCGGCGTCATGGGGCACTCGATGGGCGGCGGCGGCACGCTGGAGGCGGCGAAGAGCCGTCCCTCGCTCCAGGCGGCGATCCCGCTGACCGGCTGGAACCTGGACAAGACCTGGCCGGAGATCAAGACGCCGACCCTGATCGTGGGCGCCGACGGTGACACGATCGCACCGGTCGCCACCCACTCCGAGCCCTTCTACGAGAGCCTGCCGAGCTCGCTCGACAAGGCGTATCTGGAGCTCAACGGCGCCACCCACTTCACGCCCAACAGCTCGAACACGACGATCGCGAAGTACAGCATCTCGTGGCTGAAGCGATTCATCGACAATGACACCCGCTACGAGCAGTTCCTCTGCCCGTTGCCACGGCCGTCCCTCACGATCGACGAGTACCGCGGCAACTGCCCGCACACCTCCTGACCCGTCCCGACGTCGTCGAGTCCGCGCCCGGGGTGCCCTCACGGCACCCCGGGCGCACCGCTTGTGCGGGCGCACAGGCATGGTGCGCCGGGCCTGGGAGCGCGCCCAGCCCGTGCCCGCCCCACGCTTCCCCGACGGCCCTCTTCTCCCTGGTCACAGGGGGTCTCCGGGTGTGCAGGGCGAGCGAACCCGGCACTTCCGCCCTCATTTACGCGGAAGTAACGTGACGCTCGTGACCGGAATGACGACTGCGCGAAGTCCACTCCGGACAGCGGGCCGGAGTGCGTCACCCCCACCCGTGCGGGGGGCGTCGGATCCACCGTGCCGGAGCCGTGCGCCCGGAGCGCCGACCGCCGCGGGCACCGAACCGCCGGAGGGCCGCACGGCGACACAGCCGCCGACGCCGCCCCCATCCCCGGCGGCGAACGCGACGGCGGTCCCGGCGGCGAACGCGACGGCGGTCCCGGCGGCGAACGCGACGGCGGTCCTCCTCCCGGATCCGTCGACGGCGCGCGCGGAGAGCGGGCGAGGTCGCACCGGCCCGCCCTCCGCCGCCGCACCGGCACGTGAGGCCGAGGACCCCGTCCGGACCGACAACACACCACCGGGCTCCCGTCGAAGGCGCTCAGCCGGTGCCGCGAGCCCCACCGGGCCCTCCGGCTCCGTGGCGCCGGCCGCCGTGGGCGATGCCGTACGGACCGCTGAACAGCCAGCAGGACAGCGCGAGTTGATGCTGCTGGCGGTCGCCGAGGGGGAGCGGGACGCGAGGGGCGACGGAGTGGACGCCGCGGTGGTCCGCA
This sequence comes from Streptomyces siamensis, assembly GCF_039543605.1. NCBI lineage: Bacteria > Bacillati > Actinomycetota > Actinomycetes > Kitasatosporales > Streptomycetaceae > Streptomyces > Streptomyces siamensis. Next base: position 1,325,412 of record NZ_BAABKB010000002.1, read on the forward strand.
GAGCCGCCGGCGCGGGTGGGCTCGACGCGGGTGTCCTCGACGCGGCGGAGGCCGCGGGCCTCGTCCGGCTCACCGGAGGCCGGATCGGCATCGTGGACCCGCGCACGGCCCGCACCCTCTACGCGACCGCTCCGGCCGCCCGGCGGCGCGCGGCCCACCGTCTGCTGGCCGAGGCCCATGCCGGGGGCCCGCACGTGCTGCCCGTGCTCTTCCACCGGGTCGCGGCGGCCACGGCACCCGCACCCGCCCTCGGCGACGCGCTCGCCTCCGGCGCGGCGGCGATCGCGTCGGCCGGGACGGACTCCGCGGAGCTGTCGGCGGCCTGGGCGCGGTCCGCCGAACTCGCCGCCGAGGACGGTGTGCGCGCCCTCCGCCTGATCCACGCCGCCGATCACGCCCGGCTGGCGGGGCTGCCGCGGCGCGCCCGGGACCTGCTGGCGCAGGCCGGGTACGAGGGTGCGCGGGACGCCGTGCGCGGAGCGGCCGAACTGGTCGGTGGACGGCTCGCCCTCCAGGACGGCCCGGTCGCCGACGCACGCGAAGCGCTGCTGCTGGCGGCCGAGTTGCTGGCTCCCGCCGACGCGGGCCGTGCGCAGGCCGCCCGGCTCGCCGCCATGGAGGCGGCCTGGGCGACGGGCGACGCGGCGGCCTGCCTGGAAGCCCTGGAACCCCCTCCGGCACAGCCCGGCACCGGCGCCGACCGTCGGCTCACGGCGTACCGGGAGGGGATGGCCGAGGTGATGCACGGACGTCCGGCGGCCGGACGGCAGCGGCTGCGGGAGGTGGTGGCGGGCGCGTTCGGCACCACCCCGCAGGGTCCGGAGGCGCTCCTGCGGGCCGGGGGCGCCGCCCTGGTGGCGGGCGATCTGCCGGCCGCCTGCCGGGCCAACTCCCGTGCCCTCGCCGTCGCCCGGGCCAGGGGCCCGCGCCTTCTCGTCGCCCAGGCGCTGGAACGTCTGGCCTACGCCGAACTGCGCGCCGGCCGGCACGCCCGTGCCCGCGCCCACGCGGAGGAGGGGCTGCGCACCGCCCGCGACGCCGGCCAGGACAACCTCGCGGCCCACCACCACGCGATCCTCGCGCTGGTGGCGTCGGTCGAGGGTTCCGCGGAGGCCGTCGCCGAGCACGCCGACGCCGCCGAACGCGTCGCCGCGCCCCACGGACTCGCGCAGGCGGCCACCCTGGCCCAGTGGGCGCGAGCCCGCGCCGACCTGGCCCGTGGCCGGGTCGCCGAGGCCGCCGCACGACTCGGCCCGCTGGTGGGACCCGGCCCGCGCCGCGGTCACTTCGCGGTGCGGATGCTCGCCGTCCCCTGCTTCGTGGAGGCGGCGGCCCGCACCGGCCAGGCGGAGGCCGCCCGTTCGGCGGTGGCCGAGTTCGCCCGGTGGGCCGGTCAGGGCGCCGACCCCCAGGCACCTGCCCAACTGGCCCGCTGCCGCGCACTGCTGAGTGGCCATCAGGAGTGCGAGGCGCTGTTCGTCGCCGCGCTGGCCCGCCACGAGGAGGCGACCGGGGACTTCGAACGCGGCCGTACCCAGCTGCTGTACGGGGCGTGGCTGCGACGGCGGCGCAGACCGGGTGAGGCCCGCGGTCGTCTGCGCGACGCGCTGGTCTCCTTCGAGCGGGGCGGCGCGCTCGGCTGGGCCGCGCAGGCGCGGGCCGAACTGCGCGCCACCGGGGACGCCGCACCGCGTGAACCGTCCGGCCCGCTGACGCAGCTGACGCCCCAGCAGCTGCGGATCGCACGGTGTGTGGCGGAGGGTGCCACCAATCGTGAGGTGGCGCTCAGCCTGTCCGTGAGTCCCCGCACCGTCGACCACCACCTGCGGAATGTCTTCGCCGTCCTGGGGATCCGCTCCCGCGTCGAGCTCTCCCGACTGGTGGACCGGGCCGAGAAGACCATCGCACACCCCTAGGTACCGACCGGGCGGTATGTCATCCTGCGGGATCAGGAGGTCCGGAGTACCCGTGTGCCGCGCGTCGGCGGACCGGGCCGGCCGGACCGAGCCGACTCCGGTGGAGGACAGCGATGCAGCACCTCGTACCCGCCCACGTCCGGCCCCTGCCCGGACCGCGGCCCCCGGTACCCGCCGCACGCCCGGCCGTCGACGCGGAGGCACTCTCCGTACTGCACCGCGCGGCCCGGACGCTCATGGCGGGGCTGCCCGAGCTCACCGAACGCCTGATGACCCTCCTGAGCGAGTGCGAACCCGCCTACCGCACGGCCGTGCGGACCGACCCGGAGAACGTGCGCGACGAGGTGCAGCGCTCGCTGCGGCTCAACGTCGGATCCCTCATCCGGCCCGGCGAGCTGCGCGAGGCCGCCCACCGCTGCTCCTGGGCCATCGGCAGGGCCCGGGCCGAGGACGGGCTCCCGCTGGACGCCCTGCTGCGCGCCTTCCGGCTGGGCGGCGGCATGGTCTGGCAGGGGCTCGTCGACGAGACGGCCCGCCGCGACCCCGCCGACGTACGGCTGCTCGTGCACGTGGCCGCCGACGTGTGGAACTTCGTCGACGACCACTGCGCGATCGTCGCCGACGCCTACCGCCAGACCGAGCGCGAGCTGATGTGGCGCCGGGAGAACCGACTGCGGCTGATGACGACCGCGCTGCTGGACGGCACCGCGCGCATCGCCGACCTCCCCGCCACCGCCGCCGCCCTGGGACTCCCCGAAGAGGGCCGGTACGCCGTCGTGCTGGCCCGCCTGCCCGCCGTCCGGGCGGGTGCGGACATGCGGGGCCGGCTGCATCTGCCCGGCCTGCGCGTCCTGTGGTCCCGTGATCGCGACGGCGGCGGGAGCTACGGGATCGTCCTGCTCGGCGGTGATCTCGACGTGCCCCACGGCGGGGGCGAGCCCGGCCACGGCCACGACGGTGGTCCCGGCGCCCGGGGCCCGGAGCGCACGGCCGCCCTGCCGGAGGCCGGCGGCCCGGGCGGCGACGGCCCCGACGGGGAGCACGCCCGGACGCACGGGACCGACGCGGACGCCGGGGAGATCGCCCGTCTGCTGGCCTCCCCGCCCGGTTCCCGGATCGGGGTGAGCCCGGTGGTGGAGGGCCTCGCCGCGATCGGCGACGCCCGCCGCCTGGCCGACACGGCGCTCCGGGCCTGCCCGCGCTCCGGGGGGACCGTCGTACTGGAGGAGCACCTGCCCGCCGCCCTCGTCGTCTCCGCCCCGGCCCTCGGGGCGGCGCTCGCCGAGCGGGTCCTCGGCCCGCTGCTGCGGCTGGACGCCTCCGACCGGGACATCATGCTGGACACCCTGACGGCCTGGCTCGCCTGCGACGGCTCCGCCCAGCGTGCCGCCGGCCGGCTCTACTGCCACCGCAACACGGTCCTGAACCGGCTGCGCCGCTGCGAGCAGCTCACCGGCCGCTCGCTGACCCGGCCGGCGGACGTCGTGGAGCTCTCGCTCGCCCTGGCCGCCCGCAACCTGCTGGACCCCTGACGGACACCCGAGGCCGGCGCGGGTGGACCGCCCGTCCGCCGGCCGCTCAGATCCCGAGCTGCTTCGCCTCGTGCAGCTTCGTGATCGCGTCCTTGTCGCCGTCCAGTTCCACATCGGCCACCTGCTGCCGGCCGAGCGCGAACATCAGCAGCTCCGCGGGCTCGCCCGTCACCGTCACGACCGGAGTGCCCTTGTGCGCCACGGCGGTCTGACCGTCCGGGCGGCGCAGCACCAGGCCGGTCGGGGAGCCGCGGCCGGCCAGCCGGGCCGTGCGCTCCAGCCGGGACCACAGGGCGTCCTGGAACACCGTGTCCAGCTCGCGCGGCGTCCAGTCGGGCTGCGCGCGCCGCACGTCCTCGGTGTGGACGTAGAACTCGACCGTGTTCGACGCCTCGTCGATCTGCTTCAGGGAGAACGGCGAGAACCGCGGCGGACCCGTACGGATCAGCTGGATCAGCTCCTCGTACGGCTTCTCGGCGAACTCCGCCATCACCCGCTCCAGCCGCGCTGCGAGCGGTTTGATCAGGATTCCGCCGGCCGCGTCGGCGCGGCGCTCGCGGACCACCACGTGCGCGGCGAGGTCCCGGGCGTTCCAGCCCTCGCACAGGGTCGGGGCGTCCGGGCCCACGGCCTCCAACAGATCGGCCAGGAGAAGTCGTTCACGCTTGGCATGGGTCGACATGCGGCAAGCCTACGACCGCCCCCTCCGTCCGCCCAGTGGACGCCGGCCGCCGGGACGGCGTGCCCGCGCCGGACGGCCCGGGCGGCGTCCGGCCCGTGGACGACGGCGGGACGCGTCGTCACGGCGCGGCAGAATGGCACCCATGACCAGCACGCCTCAGCCCAGCAGGCCCAGCGGCCTGGACCCCGAGATCGCCGCGCGCCTCAAGCGCAGCGCCGACGGGCTCGTCCCCGCCATCGCCCAGCAGTACGACACCGGCGAGGTGCTCATGCTCGGCTGGATGGACGACGAGGCGCTGCATCGCACCCTCACCACGGGCCGCTGCACGTACTGGTCGCGCAGCCGCCGGGAGTACTGGGTCAAGGGCGACACCTCCGGCCACGTCCAGCACGTGAAGTCCGTGGCCCTGGACTGCGACGCCGACACGCTCCTGGTGAAGGTCGACCAGGTGGGCGCGGCCTGTCACACCGGCGCCCGCACCTGCTTCGACGCCGACGTCCTGCTCAAGGACGCCGATTCCGGCGTACCGTCACTGGATCAGTAGGGTCAGCCGCCATGGACCTCGAGACCTTCCGCAAGCTGGCCACGGACCGCCGTGTGATCCCCGTCAGCCGCAAGCTCCTCGCGGACGGCGACACGCCGGTCGCGCTCTACCGCAAGCTCGCCGCCGAGCGCCCCGGCACCTTCCTCCTGGAGTCCGCGGAGAACGGCCGCTCCTGGTCCCGCTACTCCTTCGTGGGCGTCCGCTCGGCCGCGACGCTCACCGAGCGGGACGGGCGGGCCCACTGGCTGGGCACCCCGCCCGTCGGCGTCCCCGTGGACGGCGACCCGCTGGCCGCCCTGCGCGCGACCATCGAGGCGCTGCACACCCCGCACGGCGAGGGCCTGCCCCCGTTCACCGGCGGCATGGTCGGCTATCTGGGCTACGACATCGTGCGCCGCCTGGAGAAGATCGGCCCCGGCGAGCGGGACGACCTGAAGCTGCCCGAGCTGACCATGCTGCTCACCAGCGACCTGGCCGTCATGGACCACTGGGAGGGCTCGGTCCAGCTGATCGCCAACGCGATCAACCACAACGACCTCGACACCGGCGTCGACGAGGCCTACGCGGACGCCGTCGCCCGCCTCGACGCCATGGAGGCCGACCTGTCGCGCGCGGTGTCCCAGCCGCCCGCCGCGCTCCCGCCCTCCGAACTGCCCGAGTACAGCGCCCTGTGGGGCGGCGCCGACTTCCGGGACGCCGTCGAGGACATCAAGGAGCGCATCCGGGCGGGCGAGGCCTTCCAGGTCGTCCCCTCCCAGCGCTTCGAGACGCCGTGCACGGCGAGCGCCCTGGACGTGTACCGCGTGCTGCGGGCGACCAACCCGTCGCCGTACATGTACCTGTTCCGCTTCGACGGCTTCGACGTCGTCGGCTCGTCCCCCGAGGCCCTGGTCAAGGTCGAGGACGGGCAGGCGATGGTGCACCCCATCGCGGGGACCCGGCCGCGCGGCGCCACCGTCCAGGAGGACCAGGCCCTCGCCGACGAGCTGATGGCCGACCCCAAGGAGCGCGCCGAGCACCTCATGCTCGTCGACCTGGGCCGCAACGACCTCGGCCGGGTCTGCGAACCCGGCTCCGTCGAGGTCGTCGACTTCATGTCCGTCGAGCGGTACTCGCACGTCATGCACATCGTGTCGACCGTGACGGGGCGGGTCGCGCGGGGACGTACGGCCTTCGACGTCCTGGCCGCCTGCTTCCCCGCGGGCACCCTGTCCGGAGCCCCCAAGCCGCGCGCGATGCAGATCATCGACGAACTGGAGCCGTCCCGGCGCGGGTTGTACGGCGGTTGCGTGGGCTATCTGGACTTCGCGGGCGACTCCGACACCGCCATCGCGATCCGCACGGCCCTGCTGCGCGACGGCACGGCGTACGTCCAGGCGGGTGCGGGCATCGTCGCCGACTCCGACCCGGTCGCCGAGGACCACGAGTGCCGCAACAAGGCGGCGGCCGTCCTGCGCGCGGTGCACACCGCGAACCGCCTGGGCCGGTAGCGCCGTTGACACCCGTCCGCGGGGAGCTGCCGGACCGTCCCGCTCCCGGCAATAGGACGAGGCTCACGTGAACCCCGGGTGACGGTTCGCCCGGGGTTCAGGCGATAGTGGAGTACGTGACTGCTGTACCTCACCCCCGATCCGAAGCCGCCGGCCCCGCCGGGTCCGGCCGCCGCAGCCTCGGAGTGGCCCTGCTCAGCGGCGCGCTCGGCGCGGCCGTGGCCCTGCTGTCCACCCGGCGCAGCTGGGCGGAGGGCACCGCGACGGTGGCCGGCGGCGACTTCCCGCTGACCGCCAAGGGCAGCGACGTCACGGGCGTGCCCGCGGCGCTCGCCATAGTCGGCCTCGCCGCGCTCGTCGCCGTGTTCGCCGTACGCCGCTCCGGGCGCCTGCTCGTCTCCGCGCTGCTCGCCCTCTCCGGCGCGGGCACCGTCGTCGCGGCCGTGCTCGGCGCCGGCGACAGCTCCGCACTCGACGAGAAGGCCGCCGCCGCCTCCGGCAACACCGCCGCCACCGCCGACGCGCTCAGCCACACCGCCTGGCCGTACGTCGCGGCCGTGGGCGGGGCGCTGATCCTCCTCGCGGGGCTGCTCGCGCTGCGCTACGGCCGCCTGTGGCCGGTGATGTCGGGCCGCTACGAACGCGACGGGACGCCCCGGCCGCGGAAGGCCAAGCCGGTCGACCCCGACCGCCCCGAGGACCTGTGGAAGGCGCTCGACCGCGGTGAGGACCCGACGGGTCCCGACCCGGCCGGAACCTGAGCACTCCGCCGCGTCCCCGGCCCGCCCCGCGACCCGGTCACGCACCGGCACAGGCGGCGCGCGAGGAAGGACCCCCCGCTCACGGCGCGCGCCCGAGTACGGGACAATGGACGTGAGCGTCCGACTCACATACGCATACAGCAACGAGGAGCAAGTCATGGCGGGCAGCAGCCACGGTCACACCCCGGCCGCCTGGACCGGTGTCATCATCGCCTTCATCGGTTTCTGCGTCGCCGGTGCCTTCATGGTGATGGCCCAGCCGCTGGGTTTCTGGGCGGGCATGGTCGTCGTCGTGCTCGGCGGTGTCGTCGGATTCATCATGAAGTCCGCGGGCCTCGGCCAGCAGAAGTCCACCCCGGTCCGCGAGACGGCGGGTGCCCAGGGCTGACCGCCCCGCGAACCTCCCGAGAGGCGGTCCCGGCACGGCCGGGGCCGCCTCTCGCGTTCGCGTGACAGGCGCGCGACGCGGGAGAGGGGCACAATGCGTGGGGTGAACGCAGAAACCCAGAGGGTGACGCGGCCGGCCGGACTTCCGGACGTGCTGCGCCGGCTCCTCGTCCCCGGTGGCGTGCTGGCCGCCGTCGCCGGTGCCTTCGCGTACGTCGGGGCCGTCGACCCGAACCAGCCCGGCCACTACCCGGTCTGCCCGCTGCTGCGCTTCACCGGCGTGTACTGCCCCGGCTGCGGAGGTCTGCGCAGCGCGCACGCCTTCGTGCACGGGGACATCGCGACGGCGCTCACCGACAACGTGCTGGCCGTCGCGGGGTACCTGGTCTTCGCGGTGGTGTGGGCCGTCTGGGTGGTCCGCTCGGTCCGCGGACGGCCGGTGCGGCTGGATCTCGGACCGGTCCACCTGTGGAGCCTGGGCGCGTTGGTACTGGTCTTCACCGTTGTCCGGAACCTGCCGTTCGGCGGCTGGTTGCATCCTTGATCAACGGGCAAACGTCCAGGTAGTGGGACCGGCGTCAACCGGATGCAAGGCCTACGCCTTCCTCCGGATACCATCACAAGTGACCCGTCCGAACCGTCCGGGACGGTGCACCCGGGTCGACTGCTTCAACCCTCCACCGCAGGAAGGGGGCCGCTCGCGTGAGCGTGCTCGACGAGATCATCGACGGAGTCCGTGCCGACCTCGCGGAACGGCAGGCGCGCGTCAGCCTCGACGAGCTCAAGGAGCGCGCGGCGAAGGCTCCGGCTGCCAAGGACGGCGTGGCCGCCCTGCGTGGTGACGGCGTCAAGGTCATCTGCGAGGTCAAGCGGTCCAGCCCCTCCAAGGGCGCGCTGGCCGCGATCGCCGACCCGGCCGGCCTCGCCGCGGACTACGAGGCGGGCGGCGCCGCCGTCATCTCCGTGCTGACCGAGGAGCGCCGCTTCGGCGGCTCGCTCGCGGACCTGGAGGCCGTCCGTGCCCGCGTGGACATCCCGGTCCTGCGCAAGGACTTCATCGTCACGTCGTACCAGCTGTGGGAGGCCCGCGCGTACGGCGCCGACCTCGCGCTGCTGATCGTCGCCGCCCTCGACCAGCCCGCCCTGGAGTCCCTCATCGAGCGTGCCGAGTCCATCGGGCTCACCCCGCTCGTCGAGGTGCACGACGAGGACGAGGTCGAGCGCGCGGTGGACGCGGGAGCCAAGGTCATCGGCGTCAACGCGCGCAACCTGAAGACGCTGAAGGTCGACCGCACGACCTTCGAGCGCGTCGCGCCGGAGATCCCCGACTCCATCGTCAAGATCGCCGAGTCCGGCGTCCGCGGCCCGCACGACCTCATCGCGTACGCCAACGCCGGCGCCGACGCGGTCCTGGTGGGCGAGTCGCTCGTGACCGGCCGTGACCCGAAGACCGCGGTCTCCGACCTCGTCGCGGCCGGGGCCCACCCCGCGCTGCGTCACGGACGGGACTGACCCGCCCGTGTCCGTCGCGCCCTCCGCCGTCGCCGACTCCCGTCCGGGCCTTCGCCCCGACGGTGAGGCGGCACGCCCGGGGCGCGGGGGCACGCACACCGGTCGGCCCGCCGTGCGCTCCGCCGCGGCACCGGCCCCCGCCTCGGCGGTCCGGGACCCGTACGCCCGTCTCGCCCGCGGCTGCCGTCCGCGCGGCTGCCGGGCGCCCGCACGGCGCGTGCACGGCCGCCGGGTCCGTTACGTCATCGGTGACGAGCCCGGCCAGGTCAACGGCATGCGATGGCCCGAGCGCGTACGCGCGCTCGCGCCCCTTCCGGTCACGTCCTTCCTTCGGGCGGTCTGAGCCGGAGGCCCGGCACCGGCCACTCCAGGAGATCCGCCCGGCACACCGCCGGGCGCGGTTCGGGGCGAGGGGCGGGCTCCGCCCGTCCCGCCGTCGAGTGGCTCGGCCCTGCGCGGCACCGCCGATCTCCGCCGCACGGCCGCATGCCGTCGTGGCGGACCTCCCCGTCCGACCGGTGATCCTTCCGGTCCGCCCGGCCGTCACGCGGCGGGGTGTCCGCCGTGGAGGCTGGACGGGACGGCTCGGCGCCGTGCCGCAGGCGCATCGCGGGCGTACGTGGCTAACGTGACCACTGACCGGCCTTCAACCGGGGCGACAGCCCCTGCGAGGTAATCGCATGCCCAGCGAGTTCTTCATTCCCGACCCGGAGGGTCGAGTTCCCAGCGCCGAGGGCTACTTCGGCGCGTTCGGCGGCAAGTTCATCCCGGAGGCGCTCGTCGCCGCCGTGGACGAGGTCGCCGTCGAGTACGACAAGGCGAAGGCGGACCCCGAGTTCGCCCGCGAGCTCGACGACCTGCTCGTCCACTACACCGGGCGGCCGAGTTCGCTCACCGAGGTGCCCCGGTTCGCCGAGCACGCGGGAGGCGCCCGCGTCTTCCTGAAGCGGGAGGACCTCAACCACACCGGCTCCCACAAGATCAACAATGTGCTCGGCCAGGCCCTGCTGACCAAGCGGATGGGCAAGACGCGCGTCATCGCGGAGACGGGCGCCGGCCAGCACGGCGTCGCCACCGCGACCGCCTGCGCGCTCTTCGGTCTCGAATGCACCATCTACATGGGCGAGATCGACACCCAACGCCAGGCGCTGAACGTGGCCCGGATGCGGATGCTCGGCGCCGAGGTCATCGCCGTGAAGTCCGGCAGCCGCACCCTCAAGGACGCCATCAACGAGGCGTTCCGCGACTGGGTCGCCAACGTCGACCGCACCCACTACCTCTTCGGCACCGTCGCGGGCCCCCACCCCTTCCCGGCCATGGTGCGCGACTTCCACCGGGTCATCGGCGTCGAGGCGCGGCGGCAGATCCTGGAGCGCGCCGGACGCCTCCCCGACGCCGCCGTCGCCTGCGTCGGCGGCGGCTCCAACGCCATCGGGCTCTTCCATGCCTTCATCCCGGACGCGGACGTCCGCCTGATCGGCTGCGAGCCCGCCGGGCACGGGGTGGAGACCGGAGAGCACGCCGCGACCCTGACCGCCGGCGAGCCCGGCATCCTGCACGGATCGCGGTCGTACGTCCTCCAGGACGAGGAGGGGCAGATCACCGAGCCCTACTCGATCTCGGCCGGACTCGACTACCCCGGCATCGGCCCCGAGCACTCCTACCTCAAGGACAGCGGCCGGGGCGAGTACCGCGCCGTCACCGACGACGCGGCCATGCAGGCGCTGCGCCTGCTCTCCCGCACCGAGGGGATCATCCCGGCCATCGAGAGCGCCCACGCGCTCGCGGGGGCCCTGGAGGTCGGCAGGGAGCTGGGCAGGGACGGGCTGATCGTCGTCAATCTGTCCGGCCGCGGCGACAAGGACATGGACACGGCCGCCCGCTACTTCGGCCTGTACGACGAAGGCACCGACGCGGTCGTCCCCGCGGACGCGGCCGGCGAGAACGCCGAGATCGAGGGGGACGCCAAGTGAGCGGCAACATCCAGCTGTTGAGTGACACCCTCGCCGGCGCGAAGGCGGAGGGGCGCTCCGCCCTCATCGCCTACCTGCCGGCCGGGTTCCCGACCGTCGACGGCGGCATCGCCGCGATCAAGGCCGTCTTCGAGGGCGGCGCGGACGTCGTCGAGGTGGGCCTGCCGCACAGCGACCCCGTCCTTGACGGCCCCGTCATCCAGACCGCCGACGACATCGCCCTGCGCGGCGGCGTCAAGATCGCCGACGTGATGCGGACGGTCCGGGAGGCCTTCGAGGCGACCGGGAAGCCCGTCCTCGTGATGACGTACTGGAACCCCATCGACCGCTACGGCGTCGAGCGCTTCACCGCCGAGCTCGCCGAGGCGGGCGGCGCGGGCTGCATCCTGCCCGACCTGCCCGTCCAGGAGTCGGCGCTGTGGAGGGAACACGCCGAGAAGCACGGCCTCGCGACCGTCTTCGTCGTCGCGCCCAGCAGCAAGGACGCCCGGCTCGCCGAGATCACCGCGGCGGGCAGCGGTTTCGTGTACGCCGCCTCGCTGATGGGCGTCACCGGCACCCGCGAGTCGGTGGGCGCCCAGGCGCAGGACCTGGTGCGGCGTACCCGCGCCACCACCGAGCTGCCCGTCTGCGTCGGCCTCGGCGTCTCCAACGCGACCCAGGCCGCCGAGGTGGCCGGGTTCGCCGACGGTGTGATCGTCGGCTCGGCGTTCGTGCAGCGGATGCTGGACGCGCCGGACGAGGCCGCAGGTCTCGACGCCGTGCGCGCCCTCGCGGGCGACCTCGCCGAGGGCGTGCGCAAGAAGGCGTGAGGCCGGCACCGGGGGAGTCGGCGGAGCTGTCGCACCGGCCCCCGACAGGTGCGTAACGGACAATCCGCTCACTCGAAGGGGTGGACCTGGGACCGGGGAGGCGCGCTGCGCCTCCCCGGTTCGTTCTGCCGGATGTGAGCGAGAACAACCGTGACGTAAAGCGCAATGCCCGCGAGCGGCTGGCGGTCGAGCGAGAGAAGCAAAAGGCCGCGGAGAAGCGCCGGCGCGCGCTGATCGTGGGGGCGTCGGTGGTCTGCGTCCTGGCCCTTGCCGCGGTGGTCGGCGTCCTGGCCGCCAACTCCGGCAAGGAGACGAAGAAGACCGACACGGCGGGACCGGCCGTGTCGCCGTCGGGAGCCACCGGCAAGGACGGTCTCGCCATCCCCGTCGGGAAGGACGGCGCCAAGTCGACCCTCACGGTGTGGGAGGACTTCCGCTGCCCCGCCTGCCAGGCCTTCGAGGCCATGTACCGGCCCACGATCCATGAGCTGGTCGACGCCGGACAGCTGAAGGTCGAGTACCACCTGGTCACCCTCATCGACGGGAACCTGGGCGGCAGCGGCTCCCTGCGCGCGGCGAACGCCGCGGCCTGCGCCCAGGACGCCGGCAAGTTCACCGAGTACCACGACGTGCTCTACGAGAACCAGCCCACGGAGACCGACGACGCCTTCGCCGACAACGCCAAGCTCATCGAGCTGGCGGGCAAGGTCGACGGCCTGGACACCCCGGCCTTCCGCAAGTGCGTCAATGACGGGACGCACGACAGCTGGGTCGTGAAGTCGAACACCGCCTTCCAGAACAACGGTCTGCACTCGACCCCGACCGTGCTGCTGGGCGCGACGAACATCTACGCGGACCAGACGATGACGCCCGCCAAGCTGAAGCAGTTGGTGGAGGCGGAGAACAAGTCCTGAGCTCCCCGCACGCCCGCTGCCCCCGGCCCGCCGCCCGGCCCGGGGGCAGCCGCACGTTATGGACCCGTTGCCGGGCTGCTTGCCTCAGGTGAGGTCCGGCACGGTAGCGTCGACCCTGCCATGGAACTTGCCTTCATTCCCAGCCCGTCGCGCAGTGTGCTGCATCTCGGCCCCATTCCGCTGCGCGGGTACGCGTTCTGCATCATCATCGGCGTCTTCGTGGCCGTCTGGCTCGGCAACAAGCGCTGGATCGCCCGGGGCGGGCGATCCGGCACCGTTGCCGACATCGCGGTCTGGGCCGTCCCCTTCGGTCTCCTCGGAGGCCGGCTCTATCACGTGATCACGGACTACGAGCTGTACTTCAGCGAGGGCCGTGACTGGGTGGACGCCTTCAAGGTGTGGGAGGGCGGGCTCGGCATCTGGGGTGCCATCGCGCTCGGCGCGGTCGGCGCCTGGATCGGCTGCCGCCGCCGCGGCATCCCGCTGCCCGCGTACGCCGACGCCATCGCCCCCGGCATCGCCTTCGCGCAGGCCATCGGGCGCTGGGGCAACTGGTTCAACCAGGAGCTGTACGGCAAGGCCACGGACCTGCCCTGGGCGCTGCACATCACCTCCTCCGCGGACGGCCGCGTCCCGGGCTACTACCACCCGACGTTCCTGTACGAGTCGCTGTGGTGCATCGGCGTCGGTCTCCTGGTCATCTGGGCCGACCGCCGCTTCCAGCTCGGTCACGGGCGGGCCTTCGCGCTGTACGTCGCCGCCTACTGCGTGGGCCGCGGCTGGATCGAGTACATGCGCGTCGACGACGCCCACCACATCCTCGGCCTGCGTCTGAACGACTGGACCGCGATGGTGGTCTTCCTGCTCGCGGTGCTGTACATCGTGATCTCCGCGCGCCGCCGTCCGGGCCGGGAGGCCGTCGTGGAGCCGGGCGCGGACACCCCCGCCGACAAGGACGGCGAGACCGCCGCGGCCACCGAGGCCTCCGGCAAGGACACGGACGTCTCCGGCAAGGAGGTCTCCGGCAAGGACGCGGACTCCGCCGACCGGGCGAATCCCGCCGACGCGGACGCCGACCGCCCCGGCGAGTCCGGCTCCGCCGAGGACACCGACGTCGTCGAGGACGTCGAGCCGGCGACCGCCGACGAGGCGGGGTCGGCCAAGAAGGGCTGACCTTCCGTACCCCGAAGGGGGCGCCGCGTCCGGGACGCGGCGCCCCCTTCGTATGCCGGGCAAGGGCCCGCTACGTCAGACGGCGCGCCAGCGCGAGGGTGCGATGGGCGGCCATCACCACCGCCGCGTCGACGAACCGGCCGTCGGGCAGGGCCTGGGCGCCCGCGTCGCTCTCGGCGGCCTTGACGACGGCCTCGGCCGAGTCGATCTCCGCCGGGGTGGGGCGGTAGGCCTGCTCGATGATGGGCAGCTGGCGGGGATGGATGGCCGCGCGCCCGAGGAAACCGAGTGAGCGGCCATGCCCGCAGGACGAGGCCAGTCCCTCCACGTCGCGGATGTCCGGGTAGACCGACTGGACGGGCGGGGGCAGGCCCGCCGCACGCGCGGCGACGACCACACGGGCGCGCGACCAGTCCAGGCCGGTGTCGTTGCGGACGCCGAGGTCGGCCCTCAGGTCGGTCTCCCCGATGGCGATGCCGTGCAGTGCCCGGTGCGACGAGGCGATGGCGAAGGCGTGCTCCACGCCGAGCGCCGTCTCCAGCAGCGCGTACAGGGGAATCGCGGCGCCGTCGGCGGGTGTGGCCTCCCGCGCGGCCCGTACGACGTCGAAGGGCGAGGTCACCTTGGGGAGCCGGATGCCGGACAGACCGGGGAGCGGGGAGAGGGTCTTGAGGTCGGTCTCGGTCAGCGGGTTGTCCAGGGCGTTGACGCGGACGTGGACCGGGACGGGCGGCGGATCGCCCAGCAGGTCGGCCGTGGCCTCACGGGCGTACGCCTTGCGGTCCGGGGCCACCGCGTCCTCCAGGTCGACCAGCACGACGTCCGCTCCGGAGGCCAGGGCCTTGGCGACCACGGCCGGACGGTCCCCCGGGGCGTACAGCCAGGTGAGGGGGAACTCCGCGGTCACAGAGCGCCCTCCGCCCGCAGCGCGCCGATCTCCGCCCCGGTCAGACCGAGCTCGGTGAGGACCCGCTCCGTGTCCGCGCCGTGCGGGCGGCCCGCCCAGTGGATCGCGCCCGGCGTGCCGGAGAGCCGGAAGAGGACGTTCTGCATGCGCAGCGGTCCCAGGTCGGGGTCGTCGAGGGTGGTCACGGTGTCCAGCGCCGCGTACTGCGGGTCGGTCATCACGTCCCGCACGTCCTGGACGGGGGCCACCGCGGCCTCCGCCTTCTCGAAGGCCTCCAGGACCTCGGTGCGGTCGTGCCGGCCGATCCACGAGCCGACCGCCTCGTCCAGGACGTCCGCGTGCCGTGCCCGGTCCGCGCCTGTCGCGAACCACGGCTCGTCGATCAGGTCCGGGCGTCCGACCAGCCGCATCACCCGCTCCGCGATCGACTGCGCCGACGTGGAGACCGCCACCCAGGAGCCGTCCGCCGTGCGGTAGGTGTTGCGGGGGGCGTTGTTCGCGGAACGGTTCCCGGTGCGCGGCTGGACGTGGCCGAGCTGGTCGTACCAGATGGGCTGCGGGCCGAGGACGGTCAGGATCGGTTCGATGATCGCCATGTCGATGACCTGGCCCTCGCCGGTGCGGTCGCGGGCCCGCAGCGCGGTCATCACGGCGTACGCCGTCGCCAGGCCCGCGATCGAGTCGGCGAGCCCGAAGGGCGGCAGGACCGGCGGCGCGTCCGGCTCACCGGTGACCGCGGCGAAGCCGCTCATCGCCTCGGCGAGCGTGCCGAAGCCGGGGCGGTGCGCGTACGGGCCGAACTGACCGAACGCGGTGACCCGGGCCAGCAGCAGGCGGGGGTTGGCGGCCGACAGTTCGTCCCAGCCCAGGTCCCACTTCTCCAGCGTGCCGGGGCGGAAGTTCTCGACGATCACGTCCGCGGTGGCGGCGAGCCGGAGCAGGGTCGCGCGGCCGCCGCGCTTGGACAGGTCCAGCGTGATCGTGTGCTTGTTGCGGCCGAGGAGCTTCCACCACAGGCCGACGCCGTCCTTGGACGGGCCGTGGCCTCGCGACGGATCCGGTTTGGCCGGATGCTCCACCTTGATGACCTCCGCGCCGAAGTCGCCGAGCATGGTGGCGGCCAGCGGCCCGGCGAAGAGGGTGGCGAGGTCCAGGACGCGCAGCCCGGCGAGTGGGCCGTCGCGTTCCGGTCGGACGCCCGAGCGATGCGCCGGTCCTGTGCGCTCCTGGTGCGCGCTCGCCGGACCGGTGCCGCGCGGGCCCTCCGGACGGGCCGGGCGCGCGGTCATGAGCGCGCACCGTTCGACTGCGCGGCCTGGGCGTCGATCTCCGAGCGGTACGGCATCGACGAGGAGGCCCCCGGCCGCTGCACCGAGAGCGCCGCGGCCGCCGACGCCCAGACGAGCGCCTCCGGCATCTCCCGGCCCTCGGCGAGCGCCACGGCCAGGGTGCCCGCGAAGGTGTCGCCCGCACCGGTCGAGTCCACGGCGGTCACCCGGGGAGCGGACACGGTGAGGGGTCGTGCGCCCCGGGCCGCGTACAGGCTGCCCGCCGCGCCCAGGGTGACGACGACCTGCGGGACCTGTTCGAGCAGGGCGGCGGCGGCCTCGTACGGGTCGGTGACGCCGGTGAGCGCGGCGGCTTCGTGCTCGTTGGGCAGCAACAGGTCGATGGCACCGAGCAGTTCGGCTGCCAGGGGCTGGGCGGGGGAGGGGGTCAGGATCGTGCGGACGCCGTGCCGGCGCGCGGCCCGGGCGCCCGCGACGACCGCGTCGAGCGGGATCTCCAGCTGGAGCAGGAGGGCGTCGGCGGTGGCGATGAGTCCCTCGTCGCCGGGGGCGAGGGCGGTGACCGTGCCGTTGGCACCGGGGACGACGACGATGGCGTTGCCGCCCTCGTCGTCGACGACGATGTGTGCGGTGCCCGACGGGCCCTCGGTGGTACGCAGGTGGTCGGTGTCCACGCCCGAGTGCTCCAGCGTGGACCGTAGCTGGCTGCCGAAGGCGTCCGCGCCCACCGCGCCGATCAGCGAGACGTCGGCGCCCGCGTGCGCCGCGGCCACCGCCTGGTTGGCGCCCTTGCCGCCGGGGATCGTACGGAACTCCCGTCCCGTCACGGTCTCCCCGCGCTGCGGGGCCTTGGGGACGTACGCGACGAGGTCCATGTTCGTGCTGCCGAGCACGGCGATGTGGGTCATGGGCGACGGATCTCCCGTTGTGTGAGGTGGGCGAGGGTGTCGAAGCCGATGCCGTCGAAGTCGGCGATCGAGGTGGCGAGCCGGTTCTTCAGGGGGCTGGTCCAGCGGTCGGGCAGGGCCAGGGGGTCGCCCGCGAGGAGGCCCGCGACGCTGCCGGCCGTCGCGCCGTTCGAGTCGGTGTCCCAGCCGCCCGACACCGCCCGGCAGATGGAGCCGGTGAAGTCGCCGTCCGCGTGGGTGAGGGCGGCGGCGATCAGGGCGGTGTTGGGCACGGCGTGCACCCAGTGGCAGTCGTGGTGGACGGCGTGCAGTTCGTCGACGACCGTGTCGAAGTCGTCCGTCGTCCGGGCGAGCCGGACGGCGTGCCGGACCGCGCGGGCCAGTCGGGAGCCGGGCGGCACGACGGTCAGTCCGGTGCCGAGACACCGGTGGACGTCGCTCGTCCCGTCGGCCGCCTCGGCGACGACCGCCGCCGTGAACATCGCCGCGTAGACGCCGTTGGCGGTGTGGGTGAGGGTGGCGTCCCGGTGCGCCTGTGCCGCGGCGGCGCCCGGATCACCGGGGTTGGTCCAGCCGTGCACGTCGGCGCGGATCAGCGCGCCGATCCACTCGCGGAACGGGTTGCGGTGGCGGGCCGTCCGCGGGGGTTCGACACCGGACAGGAGGTTGCGGTAGGCGACGCGTTCCGCGGTGAACGTACGGCCCGCGGGGAGTTCGTCCAGCCAGAGCCGGGCCACGTCCGCGGTGGTGAACCGCCTGCCGTGCCGTTGCAGCAACAGGAGGTTCAGGAGCGGGTAGTTGAGGTCGTCGTCCTCCGGCATGCCGTCGATGTTCTCGGCGAGGGAAGTGGGCGCGGAGCGCTTGTTCCAGGGGTACGCCTCCTTGAGGTGCCCGGGCAGTCCGCGCGCCGTGAACCAGGTGTGCAGGGGCCAGTTCCCGGTGGCCCGGGCCAGCTCCCGGATGCCCCGCAGGGGCAGCTTCTCCACCGGTTTGCCCAGCAGGCAGCCGACCGCCCTGCCGAGCCAGGCCGCTTCGAGGCGGGCTTGGTCGGGGACCGGTGGCGGCACCGGTGGTGGCGCCGGCCAGTCCGCGCAGTGGGCCCTGATCCTCGTCAGGCCGGTGGGCTCCTGGTGCGCCGACGTGCTGGGCAGGTCCGCCAGTTCGTCGAGCAGGTCTTCGGCCAGGACCCGCAGGTACGGGGAGACGGGGGTCGGGGAGGAGCCCGCGCGCAGCGGGGCCTCGGGGCCGCCCGCCGCGCGCCAGCGGGCCGCGACGGCCGCGGGGGAGCGGCCGTCCTGGGCCGCCTGGTGCAGTTCGTGGCCGAGGAGGTCCTCGGGCTGGACCCAGGTCAGCCGGAGCGCCTGCGCCGGCGGCCCGGCGGAGCCGGTCACCGTGGTCCCGCCAGAGCCGCGTACGCCGATTCGTGGGCCCGGCGGCGGCGCACGTCCCGCTCGAAGATCTCCCGGGTCACCTCCGCGAGCGTCCTGGCCGGGCCGTCCAGGTCGAGGCGGCTGGACTCCGCCACGGTCTTCGCCCAGTCGTGCGGGACCTCGGCACCGAGGGCGCCCGCGAGGGCCCCGGCCATGGTGGCGATGGAGTCGCAGTCGCGTCCGTAGTTGACCGCGCCGAGGACCGCGTGCCGGTAGTCGCCGCCGGCGACCACCAACATGCCGAGGGCGACGGGGAGTTCCTCGATGGAGTGCAGTCGTGACGGGCGGCGGGCGCCCAGCGACGGGGCACGGTAGTCGGGGCCGACGGTGTCGTAGGGGGCCACCGCCTCGCGGAGCGGGGCCAGCGCGGACTCGAAGTCCGTGTGGCGGGCGGCGACTTCGCAGACCGCCTCGACGGCGTCGCGGGTACCGTCCTTCGCCAGAGCCAGGCAGGTGTCGACCACCGCGGCGGGAGTCGCCCCGGGGGCGCAGGCCGCCGCGACCGCCGCGGCGAAGACGCCCGCGGCCTCGCGGCCGTACGACGACTGGTGGGCGCCGGCGACGTCGAGTGCCTCGGCGTACGCGGCGGCCGGGTTCGCCGCGTTGACCAGGCCGACCGGGGCCATGTACATCGCCGCACCGCAGTTGACGATGTTGCCGGTGCCGGCCTCGCGTGGGTCCACGTGGCCGTAGTGCAGACGGGCCACCAGCCACTTCTCCGCGAGGAAGATCCGTTGCAGCGGGAGTGCCTCGGCCTCCAGCTCGGGGACCCAGCGGGGGGTGCCCATGAGGTCGGGCACCAGGTGCTCGGCGACGGAGTACGCGTCGAGGTGGTCGCGGACGGTGGCGTACACCCGTACCAGCGCATGGGTCATCAAGGTGTCGTCGGTGACGTGTCCGTCGCCCTTGTGGTACGGGGCGATGGGGCGGGCGGTGCGCCACGCGTCGCCGTTCCAGGGGCCGACGATGCCGTGCACCCGGCCGCCGTGGCGTTCGGTGATCTGCTCGGGGGAGTACCCCTCGACGGGGCCGCCGAGCGCGTCGCCGACGGCGGCTCCGACGAGGGCTCCGGTGATCCGTTCGTCGAGGGTTCCCGTTCCTTCTCCTTTGGGCGTCATGCCCGAATCATCCCTCTGGGTGGGCCAGTTCCGTCGCTTCGAGCAGATCGGCGAGTCCGATGAGGTCCGTCCCGGTCAGCCGGGGCAGCGCGCAGCCGGAAAGCGTGCGGCAGGCGTCGCGCCAGGAGGCGGGGATCGCCGCACCTCCTCCGAGTGCGCCGGTCAGCGCGCCCGCGAGCGCCGGGGCGGAGTCGGCGACCCGGGACAGACAGGCGGCGGCCGGTACCGCCTCGGCGATCCGGCCGCGCGCGGCGGTGGCCAGGGCGAGGGCCACCGGGACGGTCTCGGCGGCGGCGATGCCGTAGCTGTACACGTGATCCACGATCTGGTGTTCCAGTAGCGGGACCAGGGCGAACGTGCCCTCGCTGGCACGCGCGAGGGTGAGCGCGTGCCGGGCGTTGCGGCCGATCTCCGTCGACTCGGGGAGTTCCGCGAGCGCGGCGTCCGCGCAGGCGTCGACGTCGGCCCCGGCGAGGGCCAGCGCCAGTGCCGCCGCCATCGCCCGCGCGCCGTGCACACCGTCGCCGTCCTGGGTGTAGCGGGCATCGAACTCCGCGAGTTCGGCGGCGAGTCGGGGGTCGCCCGGGTGGGCCACGGCCAGCACGCAGGCCCGGACGCAGGCCGCGTCGTCGAAGTAGTGCGGATTGTCGTGGCCGGTGGCCGGCGGGCGCAGTCCGGTGGCGAGGTTGCCGAGCCCGGCCCGTACGGAGATCCGGGCGCGCAGCGGGAGCAGCGCGGACTCGACCTCCGGGGCGCGTTCCGCGGCGGCGGCCACCTCACTGGCGATCGCGTTCCACGACAGGTCGATGGACGCCCGCATCCGCCGCTCCCGGCTCAGGTCGCCGAGCGCGGCGCCCTCCCCGGCGCGCAGTACGGCCTCCGCCGCGAACGCCGCCCACTCCGCGTCGTCCGACGGGCCGAGCCTGAGCGGCTCCGGCGGCTGGTTGAGCGCGATCGGAACGGGCAGCGTCGTGGTCGCGTTCTGCTCGGCGAACGTGTCCAGCTCCCGGGTCAGCCGCCGTGTCCACTCGGGCATCCGCGCGGCCCGGTGCCGGGCCGCGGGCCATCCCGCCGCGTCGCCCGCGGCGAGCCCGAGGAGCAGCCCCTCGATGCGACGGATGCGCGGCCGCCGTGCCACGCCCGCACCGATCTCGCAGCCGGGCTCTGCAGCGGGGTCTTCCACGACGACGATCCGCACCGCGCCGTCGGAGCGCTCGGACACCGCGGGTGCGGGGGTGGTCTCCCGGGCGGCGACGGGTGCGGTGATGATCTCCGGCGCGGCGAGAGGCGCCGGGCTGGTCTCCGGAACGGCCGGCAGCGCGGGAGCGGTCTCCGGGACGGGAACGGGTGCCGTGGTGACCTCTCGGACGGCAACAGGTGCCGTGGTGATCTCCGGGACGGCGAGGGGTGCCGGGGTGGTGTCCGGCGCGGCGGGTGGCGCGGGTGTGGGGTCCGGGGTGGTTCCCGCTGCGGCCGTCGCCGGAGGTGTGGCCTTCGGAGTGGAGGGCGTGGGCGTCGTCGCCGGGGCGGACGCCGCGCCCTCGCCGCCCGCGCGTTCCGCGGGCTCGTCTCCGACCAGGCCGGGCCTCACGGGCGCGCCTCCTCGTCCTCGGCGGCCGGCACGTAGGCGTCGGCGTACACGTCGGCGCCGGGGGGCGGGCACGGGTGCGGGGCCGTGGGCGGACGTCCGCCCGGGGACGTCGGCGGGCGCCTGCCCGCGGTGGTGAGCGGGCGCCGGCCGGAGAGCGGTGGCAGGTACGCCCCCGGTTCCAGCGGAGGACACTCGCCCCCGGCACCGGCCTCGCTCCGCGCACGCCCCTGGGGACCCCACTTGCCCGCGTCCTCCGGCGTCAGCAGCTCCGCCACGTCCAGGACATGGTGGCCCTTCATGGAGGGCAGGCAACTGCCCCGGGCCGGGCCGATCGCCGCGGCCCAGGCGGCGGGGATCGCCGAGACGCCGCGGGTCGCGCCGGCCAGGGCACCGGCCACCGCGGCCGTGGTGTCGGCGTCGCGGCCCATGTTGACGGCCGTGAGCACGGACTCCTCGAACGCGCCGTCGGCGGCGGCGTACGCGCCGAACGCGAGGGCCACCGCTTCCGGTGCCAGGTCGGTCCAGGGGTAGCCGCCGATGACGACCGCCGAGCGGACCGCCCGCTCGCCCCGGTGGGCGACCGCGACCGCCCGGCGCAGCGAGCGGGCCGTCCAGGAGTCGTCCGGGATCACCGCCAGCGCGGAGGCGACGACCGCGATGGTGTGGGCGCCCGCCATGGCCGCGGCGACACCCGCCGCGACCGCCTGGCCGCCGTAGATGCCCTCGCCGTCGTGGCTCACCGAACCGTCGACGGCCACGAGCCGTGCGGCCTCCGCCGGGCGGCCGGCCGCGAAGACCCCGAAGGGCGCCGCCCGCATCGCCAGCCCGTCGCTCCAGGCGTGCCGGTGCTGGGCCGAGATCGGCGCCGCCAGTCCCCGGCGCAGGTTCTCCAGCGTGCCGCGCTCGCTGAATCCGGCGCCCCGGAACGGGCCCTCGTCGCGGTCGGCGATCCACTGGTGCCAGGCCGCCTCGACATGGGCGACGGTGAGCGCCGAGCCGTGCCGGGCCAGCAGCAGACCCGAGAAGATCGCGTACTCGGTGTCGTCCGTCCCGGCCGGGTGCTCGGTGACGTACCCGGTGATCCGCCCCCATTTCGCGCGGATCTCCGACGGCTTCATGTTCTCGGCGGGCGCGCCCAGCGCGTCCCCGACGGCCAGTCCCAGCAGCGCGCCGCGCGCCCGCTCACGGAGTTCGGCGGCGTCCCCGGGCGCCGGGACCGAGGGAATGCAGGCGATGGAAGCCATACGTGCCTCTCTTCCGAGGACCCCTGCCGGTGCGCGGACTTCGGTGCGCGGAGCCCTTTGCGGATCTGTCCCACATCGGCGGTTGACAAGAGCCTCACGGGCCCCGCTGTCACCCGGTCGACATCTGTGCGTCTCACATCTCGGATGAGCGGAAAGAAGTAAAGCCGCAGGTAAGCCCAGCCTTTCCTTGCTGGCGGGCAGGAATTCCGAGGCGTACTTTGAGGGTTGTCGAAAAGTGGAAACAGTCCAATCAAGCACCGTGGGGGACCCAGGCATGGCCATCATCGAGACCGAAGCGACCCTGCACGAGGCGCACCGCGACAACCACACGCACCGCGATGTCAACGGCGGCTGGCTGCGCCCCGCCGTGTTCGGCGCGATGGACGGGCTCGTCTCGAACCTCGCCCTCATGACCGGCGTCGCCGGCGGCGCCGTCTCCCACCGGACGATCGTGATCACGGGACTCGCGGGGCTCGCCGCAGGCGCCTTCTCGATGGCGGCCGGCGAGTACACCTCCGTCGCCTCGCAGCGCGAACTCGTCGAGGCGGAACTCGACGTGGAGAGAAGGGAGCTGCGCAAGCACCCCAAGGACGAGGAGCGCGAGCTCGCCGACCTGTACGAGGCGCGCGGCGTCGAGCCGGAGCTGGCGCGCGAGGTCGCCCGGCAGCTCTCCCGCGACCCCGAGCAGGCCCTGGAGATCCACGCGCGCGAGGAGCTGGGCATAGACCCGGGCGACCTGCCCTCCCCGTCCGTCGCCGCCGTGTCGAGCTTCGGCTCCTTCGCCCTCGGTGCCCTGCTCCCCGTCCTGCCGTATCTGCTCGGCGCGACGGCCCTGTGGCCGGCGCTGGTGCTCGCGTTCATCGGACTTTTCGCGTGCGGTGCCGTCGTGGCCAAGGTGACCGCCCGGTCCTGGTGGTTCAGCGGGTTGCGGCAGCTCGCTCTCGGTGGCGCGGCGGCCGGTGTGACGTACGCCCTGGGCAGTCTGTTCGGTACCGCCGTAGGATGAGTTGCCGAGCACTTATGCAAGGGACTGCATAAGTAGCCGTTACTCGGCGGTTTCGATTCCTTAACCACCGGGCATGAGCCGTAAGCACCGCAGGCAATGACGCCTGCGCCCGCAACCCTCGTGACGAGCGATGATGCCCGCTGCGAACCGGACCGACGGGCACTGATCTGTCCGCTTAGGTCCCCCTTGATTCCACCGTCTGGCGCGGAACCCCGACCGCGACCCCGCGGTGTCCGCATGTTGGAACGGTGTATCCGGTTTTCGAGAACCACTCCATCATGTAACCTGCGTGAAATTTTGAACCCCCAGCAGAGGGCCAACGTCGTCCCTCGGCAGATGTCATATGCCACGACGACGACGGGAGAGCCGATGCGTACGCCGCGCCAGCCGTCCCAGCACTCCGCGAATGGCCAGAACTGGTCCTTCATGGATGCTCGCCCTGCTGCGCAGGGTATGTACGACCCCCGCAACGAGCGCGACGCCTGTGGCGTCGGCTTCGTGGCCACCCTCACCGGCGAGGCGAGCCACGCGCTGGTCGAGCAGGCGCTCACGGTTCTGCGCAACCTGGAGCACCGCGGCGCGACCGGCTCCGAGCCCGACTCGGGCGACGGCGCCGGCATCCTCTCCCAGGTGCCCGACGCCTTCTTCCGTGAGGTGGCCGGATTCGAGCTGCCCGAGGCCGGCGCCTACGCCGTCGGCATCGCCTTCCTGCCCGAGGACACCGCGGCCGACGCCGTCTCGCAGATCGAGACGATCGCGGGCGACGAGGGTCTGACGGTCCTCGGCTGGCGCGAGGTCCCGGTCGCCCCCGAGCTGCTCGGTGCCACCGCTCGCTCCACGATGCCCGCCTTCCGGCAGATCTTCGTGGCCGACGGTGCCAGCACGGGCATCGACCTCGACCGCAAGGCATTCGTGCTGCGCAAGCGCGCCGAGCGCGAGGCCGGCGTCTACTTCCCGTCGCTGTCCGCGCGGACCATCGTCTACAAGGGCATGCTGACCACCGGCCAGCTGGAGCCCTTCTTCCCGGACCTGTCCGACCGCCGCTTCGCCTCCGCGATCGCGCTCGTGCACTCCCGGTTCTCCACCAACACCTTCCCGAGCTGGCCGCTCGCCCACCCGTACCGCTTCGTCGCGCACAACGGCGAGATCAACACGGTCAAGGGCAACCGCAACTGGATGCGCGCCCGCGAGTCCCAGCTCGTCTCCGACCTGTTCGGCGACAAGGGCCTGGAGCGGATCTTCCCCGTCTGCACTCCGGACGCGTCCGACTCGGCCTCCTTCGACGAGGTGCTCGAACTCCTGCACCTCGGCGGCCGTTCCCTCCCGCACTCCGTGCTGATGATGATCCCGGAAGCGTGGGAGAACCACGACTCCATGGACCCGGCCCGCCGCGCCTTCTACCAGTTCCACTCCACGATGATGGAGCCCTGGGACGGCCCGGCCTGTGTCACCTTCACCGACGGCACCCAGGTCGGCGCGGTCCTCGACCGCAACGGCCTGCGCCCCGGCCGCTACTGGGTCACCGACGAGGGCCTCGTCGTCCTCGGCTCCGAGGTCGGTGTCCTCGACATCGACCCCGCCAAGGTCGTCCGCAAGGGCCGTCTCCAGCCCGGCAGGATGTTCCTCGTCGACACCGTCGAGCACCGCATCATCGAGGACGACGAGATCAAGGCCGATCTCGCCGCCGAGAACCCGTACGCGGAGTGGCTGGAAGCCGGCGAGATCGAGCTCTCCGACCTGCCCGAGCGCGAGCACATCGTGCACACCCACGCCTCGGTCACGCGCCGTCAGCAGACCTTCGGCTACACCGAGGAAGAGCTCCGCGTCATCCTCGCGCCGATGGCCAAGGCCGCCGCCGAGCCGATCGGCTCGATGGGCACGGACTCGCCGATCGCCGCCCTCTCGCAGCGTCCGCGTCTGCTCTTCGACTACTTCACCCAGCTGTTCGCGCAGGTCACCAACCCGCCGCTGGACGCGATCCGTGAAGAGCTGGTCACCTCCCTGCGCTCCTCGCTGGGCCCGCAGGGCAACCTGCTGGACCCGACGGCCGCCTCCTGCCGCTCGGTCACCCTGCCCTTCCCGGTGATCGACAACGACGAGCTGGCCAAGCTCATCCACATCAACGCCGACGGCGACATGCCCGGCATGAAGGCCGCGACCCTCTCCGGCCTCTACCGGGTCTCCGGCGGCGGCGACGCGCTGGCCGCGCGGATCGAGGAGATCTGCGCCGAGGCCGACGCCGCCATCGAGAACGGCGCCCGGCTGATCGTCCTGTCGGACCGCCACTCGGACGCCGAGCACGCGCCGATCCCGTCGCTGCTGCTCACCGCGGCCGTCCACCATCACCTCATCCGCACCAAGCAGCGCACCCATGTGGGCCTGCTGGTCGAGGCCGGTGACGTCCGCGAGGTCCACCACGTCGCCCTGCTCATCGGCTTCGGCGCCGCGGCGGTCAACCCGTACCTGGCGATGGAGTCCGTCGAGGACCTCGTCCGCGCGGGCACCTTCCTGTCCGGCATCGAGTCCGAGCAGGCCATCCGCAACCTGATCTACGCGCTCGGCAAGGGCGTCCTCAAGGTCATGTCCAAGATGGGCATCTCCACCGTCGCCTCCTACCGCGGCGCCCAGGTCTTCGAGGCCGTCGGCCTGGACGAGGCCTTCGTCGAGAAGTACTTCAACGGCACGGCGACGAAGATCGGCGGCGCCGGTCTCGACGTCATCGCCAAGGAGGTCGCCGCCCGGCACGCCAAGGCCTACCCGGCCTCCGGCATCGCGCCTGCGCACCGTGCCCTCGACATAGGCGGCGAGTACCAGTGGCGCCGCGAGGGCGAGCCGCACCTCTTCGACCCGGAGACGGTCTTCCGCCTCCAGCACGCGACGCGCACCGGCCGCTACGACATCTTCAAGAAGTACACGGACCGGGTGAACGAGCAGTCCGAGCGTCTGATGACGCTCCGCGGCCTGTTCGGCTTCACGTCCGGCCGGCAGCCGATCTCCGTCGACGAGGTCGAGCCCGCCTCCGAGATCGTCAAGCGCTTCTCCACCGGCGCCATGTCGTACGGCTCCATCTCCAAGGAGGCGCACGAGACCCTCGCCATCGCCATGAACCAGCTGGGCGGCAAGTCCAACACCGGTGAGGGCGGCGAGGACCCGGACCGGCTGTACGACCCGGCCCGCCGTTCGTCCATCAAGCAGGTCGCCTCCGGCCGCTTCGGTGTCACGTCCGAGTACCTGGTCAACGCCGACGACATCCAGATCAAGATGGCGCAGGGTGCCAAGCCCGGCGAGGGCGGCCAGCTGCCCGGCCACAAGGTGTACCCCTGGGTCGCCAAGACCCGGCACAGCACCCCGGGCGTGGGCCTCATCTCCCCGCCCCCGCACCACGACATCTACTCCATCGAGGACCTGGCTCAGCTGATCCACGACCTCAAGAACGCCAACCCGCAGGCCCGCATCCACGTGAAGCTGGTCTCCGAGGTCGGCGTCGGCACGGTCGCCGCGGGTGTCTCCAAGGCCCACGCGGACGTCGTCCTGATCTCCGGCCACGACGGCGGTACGGGCGCCTCGCCGCTCACCTCGCTGAAGCACGCCGGTGGCCCCTGGGAGCTCGGCCTCGCCGAGACCCAGCAGACGCTGCTGCTCAACGGCCTGCGCGACCGCATCGTCGTGCAGACCGACGGCCAGCTGAAGACCGGCCGCGACGTCGTCATCGCCGCGCTGCTCGGCGCCGAGGAGTTCGGTTTCGCGACCGCGCCGCTCGTCGTCTCCGGCTGCGTCATGATGCGCGTCTGCCACCTGGACACCTGTCCGGTCGGCATCGCCACCCAGAACCCGGTGCTCCGCGACCGCTTCGCCGGCAAGGCCGAGTACGTGGTGAACTTCTTCCGGTTCATCGCCGAGGAGGTCCGCGAGATCCTCGCCGAGCTGGGCTTCCGCTCCATCGAGGAGGCCGTCGGCCACGCCGAGAACCTCGACGTCACGCGGGCGGTCGACCACTGGAAGGCGCAGGGCCTGGACCTGTCCCCGCTGTTCCACGTGCCCGAGCTGCCCGAGGGCGCGGTACGTCACCAGAGCGTCGCCCAGGACCACGGTCTGGAGAAGGCGCTCGACAACGAGCTGATCAAGCTGGCCGCCGACGCGCTGGCCGCGGACTCCGCGACCGACGCCCAGCCGGTCCGCGCGCAGGTCGCGATCCGCAACATCAACCGCACGGTCGGCACCATGCTCGGCCACGAGGTGACGAAGAAGTTCGGCGGGGCGGGCCTGCCCGACGACACCGTCGACATCACCTTCACGGGATCGGCGGGCCAGTCCTTCGGTGCCTTCCTGCCGCGCGGTGTCACGCTGCGCCTGGAGGGCGACGCCAACGACTACGTCGGCAAGGGCCTCTCCGGTGGCCGGGTGATCGTCCGCCCCGACCGGGGCGCCGACCACCTCGCCGAGTACTCGACGATCGCGGGCAACACCATCGCGTACGGCGCGACGGGCGGTGAGCTCTTCCTGCGCGGCCGCACGGGCGAGCGCTTCTGCGTCCGCAACTCCGGTGCGCTGGTGGTCTCCGAGGGCGTGGGCGACCACGGCTGCGAGTACATGACCGGCGGCCACGCGGTGGTCCTCGGCGAGACGGGCCGCAACTTCGCGGCCGGCATGTCCGGTGGCATCGCGTACGTCATCGACCTCGACCGCGACAACGTCAACGTCGGCAACGTGAACGCCGTCGAGGAACTCGACGACACCGACAAGCAGTGGCTGCACGACGTGGTGCGCCGGCACGCGGAGGAGACCGGCTCCACGGTCGCCGAGAAGCTCCTCGCCGAGTGGTCCGTGTCCGTGGACCGCTTCAGCAAGATCATCCCCAGCACGTACAAGGCAGTGCTCGCCGCCAAGGACGCCGCCGAGCGAGCCGGACTCCCCGAGTCCGAGATCACCGAGAAGATGATGGAGGCGGCGACCAATGGCTGATCCCAAGGGCTTTCTGAACCACGGCCGTGAGGTCGCCCGGTCCCGCCCCGTCGAGGAGCGGGTCCGCGACTGGAACGAGGTCTACGTCCCCGGTTCGCTGCTCCCGATCATCTCCAAGCAGGCGAGCCGCTGCATGGACTGCGGCATCCCGTTCTGCCACAACGGCTGTCCGCTGGGGAACCTGATCCCGGAGTGGAACGACTACGCGTACCGCGAGGACTGGTCGGCCGCGTCCGAGCGCCTGCACGCCACGAACAACTTCCCGGAGTTCACGGGCCGTCTGTGCCCCGCTCCGTGCGAGTCGGCGTGCGTGCTCGGCATCAACCAGCCGGCCGTGACCATCAAGAACGTCGAGGTCTCGATCATCGACAAGGCGTGGGACAGCGGCGACGTCGCGCCCCGCGCCCCCGAGCGGCTGTCCGGCAAGACGGTCGCGGTGATCGGCTCCGGTCCCGCCGGTCTGGCCGCCGCCCAGCAGCTGACCCGGGCCGGCCACACCGTCGCGGTCTACGAGCGCGCCGACCGCGTCGGCGGCCTGCTCCGCTACGGCATCCCCGAGTTCAAGATGGAGAAGCGGCACATCAACCGCCGCATCGAGCAGATGCGCGCGGAGGGCACCCGCTTCCGCACCGGTATCGAGATCGGCCGCGACCTCAAGGCGACGGACCTGCGCAAGCGGTACGACGCCGTGGTCATCGCCGCGGGTGCGACGACCGCCCGCGACCTGCCCGTGCCCGGGCGGGAGCTCAACGGCATCCACCAGGCCATGGAGTACCTGCCGCTGGCCAACAAGGTGCAGGAGGGCGACTACGTGGCGCCCCCGATCAGCGCCGAGGGCAAGCACGTCGTCGTGATCGGCGGCGGCGACACGGGCGCGGACTGCGTGGGCACCGCCCACCGTCAGGGCGCGGCCTCGGTCACGCAGCTGGAGATCATGCCGCGGCCGGGCGAGGAGCGGAACGCGGGCCAGCCCTGGCCCACCTTCCCGATGCTCTACAAGGTCACCTCCGCGCACGAGGAGGGCGGCGAGCGGGTCTACTCCGTCTCGACCACCCACTTCGAGGGCGACGAGGACGGCAACGTCCAGTGGCTGCACCTCTCCGAGGTGGAGTTCGTCGACGGCAAGCTGACGGCCAAGCCGGGCACCGAGCGCAAGATCCCCGCCCAGCTGGTGACGCTGGCCATGGGCTTCACCGGCACGGACGTGGAGAACGGCCTGGTCTCCCAGTTCGGCCTGGAGCTCGACGCCCGCGGCAACATCGCCCGCGACGCCGAGTTCGCGACGAACGTCCCCGGCGTGTACGTCGCCGGTGACGCCGGCCGCGGCCAGTCGCTGATCGTCTGGGCGATCGCCGAGGGCCGCTCGGCCGCCCGCGGGGTGGACCGGTTCCTCACGGGCGCCAGCGACCTCCCGGCCCCGATCCGCCCGACGGACCGCTCGCTGATGGTCTGACCCCCCGAACGGTGACCTGACGGTCACTCATCTGCGTCCCGTACAAAGGCGTACGGAACACAGACGGCGCCTGCCTCACTGTCCCCGACCGGACGACCTGGCAGGCGCCGCCACGTCGTCAGGTGGGATGTCCCCGGCCCGGGGCCACCCCACCGGTTCCAGAACGCGGTCACCGGGTCCCGCGCACGACGGTCACTTCACGAAGCGGTACTTCAGATGGGTGGCGAGGGGGGTGTCGACCACCCTGACCCGTTCCAGGTCCCGCCGTCCGGCGCCCGGTCCGTCGAAGAGCCGCAGCCCGTCGCCGAGGAGCGCGGGCACGACGTGCAGTTGCAGCTCGTCGACGAGCCCTTCCCGGAGGTACTGCCGCACGGTGCTCGCCCCGCCCGCGATGTCGACGTTCTTGTCCCCGGCGGCGGCCCTCGCCCGGTCGAGGGCGCTGTGGATGCCGTCGGTGACGAAGGTGAAGACGGTGCCGCCCTCCTTGACCAGGGTCGGCCGGGGTCGGTGGGTGAGCACGAAGACCGGGGTGCGGAACGGCGGGTTGTCGCCCCAGAAGTCCTCGCCGGTGTCGTACATCATCCGGCCCATGACCACCGCGCCGGTGGCGTCGAACCACTCGCGCATCAGCTCGGAGTCGCGGTTCTCCTGCCCGCCGGTCATGCCCTGGCGCTCGCGCCAGCTCGCCAGGTTGTGGATCCACTCGAAGAGCGGTTCGGCGCCGTCGCCTCCCGGGTTGTCGAGGGCGACCCCGGTGCCGGCGACGAAGCCGTCCAGGGAGATGGCGAGGTCTGCGGTCACGGTCACGACGGGTGCTCCTGAACTCCTGGGGTGTACTGCCTCCACCCTCACGTCGATCGGGAACCCGCGCATTCGACACGCGGCTCAGGGAACCTTGTACGTCTCCCCGTAGACCTTCCACTCCAGCGGCGTCTTCAGGTCCAGGTTCCCGTCGTACAGGAACTGCCGCTGGGCCGTGTCGATGCGGGTCGTGTCGCGGTCGGGGTTCTTGGACTTCATGGCCTTGCGGCGGATGTCCAGGAAGATGTCCAGGTACGCCTTCTCGTCGCCGCCCTCCGAGGGCAGGTCGGCCTCGCGCATGGCGCGTTCGCGCAGGCCGTAGAAGCCGTCGGGGCCGGTGCCGGGGCCGTGCAGGACCATGGCGTCGTAGTAGACGAACTGGCCGAGGGTGCCGAGGCCGTCGAGCTTGGCGAGCCGGACGGCGGGGCCGAAGTAGACGCGGTCGCGTTCGGTGACCTGGGCGTCGCGGAAGGCGGGGAGCCGGGCCTCGCGCTTCCAGGCCGCGGTGAAGCCGGGGTCGAGGCCCTCGTGGGAGTCCGTGCCGTCGACCTTGCGCAGCGCGGGGAGATAGCGCGCGAGGCCGTTGTCCGGGTGGGCCTTGGTGTAACGCTCCACGAGGGTGAGCAGGTCGTGGGTGCCCGTGCAGAAGCCGACGATGCCCGCGGTGTAGCCCTGGCCGTCGCCGATGTCCTCGATGTAGCCGTACGCCTCGCGCCAGTTCAGGGTGGAGTTCTCGGCGCTCGCCACGATCTGCTGGGCGAGCTCCTTCTTGCCCGGGGCGGCGAGGCCGGGCGGCATGTCGGCGATGACCTCGTCGTCGGCGGCCCGCTCGGCCTCGGCCTTGGCCTCCTCGCGGGCCTGGCTCGACGCCGAGGTGCCGCCCTTGCCGTCGGCCGTGGCCGGGTGCTCGGGCGTGGCGAAGTACACCACCGCCGTCACCAGGACGGGGATCGCGCCGAACAGCAGGCAGCCAGCTCTCTTCATGGCGCACAGGTTACGGCGAGGGGGCGCACAGGTGTGCGCCCCCTCCCGCCTGCGGGGGACGGCGGTGCCGCCACCGAGCCGTCATGGGGCACGCTCGCGATCAATACATCTAGGCCATGCCGCTCTTCAGCGACGACACCTTGACCACGGTCAGCACCACGAGGAGCACCAGGAGGCCCGCACAGGCCGCCGCCTGCACGGCCGTACGCCGCCGGTCGCGGGGCGCGTAGGCGTACGCGGCCGTCACGACGCCGCCGGCCAGCAGACCGCCGAGGTGCCCCTCCCAGGAAGTGACCGCGGCCGAGACGGCCAGCCAGAGCAGCAGCCCCACCATGAAGCGGTTGACGGCGCGCATGTCCGCACCGAGCCGGCGGGCCATCACGTAGTACGCGGCACCGAGGCCGAAGATCGCGCCGGACGCGCCGAGCGTGGGGTCCTGAGGGGAGATCAGCAGGACGAGGACCGAGCTGCCCAGCGCCGACAGCAGGTACAGCGTGATGTAGCGGGCACGGCCGAGCTGGGCCTCCACCACGCGGCCGATGTTCCACAGCGAGACCATGTTCATCACGATGTGCAGGATGCCGAACGTGCCCTCGGTGGGCGGCAGATGGAGGAACGCGCCGGTCAGCAGCCGGTACCACTCGCCGTCGACGAGGCCCTCCGCGTGGTAGCCCGCCGGGTACAGGGCCTGCCAGACGTAGTGGCCGCCGTCCGGCCCCACCAGACCGGCGCCGAGCATCTCGAACCGGTCCGTCACCGAGGAACGCGCCAGTTCGGCGAGGTAGGCCAGCACATTGAGGCCTATGAGCACGTACGTCACCGCGGGGACCGTCGAGATCCGGCCGCCGAAGGCGGTGCGGGCCTGGCGGACCGACCGCGCGCCCTCCTTCACGCATTCCACGCACTGGTGGCCGACGGCCGCCTCGCGCATGCAGTCCGGGCAGATGAAGCGGTCGCACCGGGTGCACCGCACATGGGACTCCACCTTGGGATGGCGATAGCAGGTGGTGACGGCGGACTCGGGCTCCACGGCCGGCTCCTCGGGAGATAGTTCGGGACAAGTCGGGTGTGGGGGCGGTGAGACGGGTGCCGACGGTGCGGCGGCGAACAAAATAGCGAACGCCGGTGGGCGGGTGGGACGGCAGGGGGCCGTGGTGCCGTAATCTCGGCGGTCCCGTCCCCAGCGCGCGATCGGAGATCCGGATGGCCGGAATCAGCCTCACCAAGGTGGAGGAGACCGCGCCGGCCCTGGTCGGTCCGTACAAGAGCGCGGGAGTCTCCCTCACCAAGCACGGGCTGAGCGGGCAGCGGGCCGCCGTGTACCTCGTGGTCGACTACTCGGGGTCGATGAAGCCGTACTACCGGGACGGCAGCGTGCAGGCGCTCGCCGACCGGGTGCTCGGCCTCTCCGCACACCTAGACGACGACGGTTCGGTCCCGGTCGTCTTCTTCTCCACGGACGTCGACGCCGTCACCGACATCGCGCTCGACAACCACCAGGGCCGGGTCGAACGGATCGTGGCCGGGCTCGGGCACATGGGCAAGACCAGCTACCACCTGGCCATGGACGCCGTCATCGACCACTACCTGGACAGCGGTTCGACGGCCCCCGCCCTCGTCGTCTTCCAGACCGACGGAGGCCCGATCAACAAGCTCGCGGCGGAGCGGTACCTGTGCAAGGCGGCGAAGCTCCCGTTGTTCTGGCAGTTCATAGGGTTCGGCGACCCGGGCAGCAGACAGTTCGAGTTCCTGCGCAAGCTCGACGAACTGGCCGTGCCCGAGAGGCGGGTGGTCGACAACGCCGGTTTCTTCCACGCCGGTTCGGATCCGCTGAAGGTGTCCGACGAGGAGCTGTACGACCGGATGGTCGGCGAGTTCCCGCAGTGGCTGACCGCCGCGAGGGCGCGGGGGATCGTGCGATGAGCGTGCGCCTGCTGCCCGCCGCGGGGCGGGCCGCCGTGCCCTGGAAGAACGGCGGCGGGGTCACCCGGGAGATCGCCGCCGGGCCCGAGGGCGCGGGCATGGACGACTTCGCCTGGCGTGTCAGCCTCGCCGACGTCGGCGCCGACGGGCCCTTCTCGGCGTTCGCGGGGGTGGACCGCATCCTGACCATGGTCGAGGGCGTGGGAATGGACCTCACCGTCGGCGGCGCGCACCGACGGGTCGACACGCGGTACGTGCCCCAGCACTTCCCCGGCGACCTGCCCACCGACTGCAGGCTTCTCGCGGGACCGGTCGTGAACCTCAACGTCATGTGGCGCCGGGGCGGCGAGACGGCCCCGGCCGTCACCGTGGCGCAGCCCGGCTCGCCGCCCGCCGGGCCCGCCGGACCGGCCGCGCTGGTCGTCGTGCTGGACGGGACCGCCGAAGTGGCCGGGCTGACCCTAGGGCGGTACGACGCCGCGCTGCTGACCGACGAGGTGGCCGTGCCGCGCGTGACGGGCCGCACCGCCGTCATCGACCTCGCCGGAGTGCGCTGAGCGGGCCGACCTCCTCGGCACGACCGGCGAGCGGGGATTCCGGGAGCGCATCGGCGGCTCCGGCCGACCGGTGACGCCCCGTTGGCTTCGGCGGGACGGCATGCCACCCTTGGGGGCCGAGGGGAGCGGCGTATGGGCGCACGAGAGACCAACTCCGGGCGGAATGCGGGGACTTCGGGCAGTGGGACACCACGCACCGGCGCGGCCGGGGCCGAGGGGGCGGTGCCCGCCGGCGCGGGGAACGGGACGGCCGGGTCCGCGACGCCAGGCAGCGGGAACGGGGCAGCCAGGTCCACCACGGGCGGCAACCGGAACGGGGCAGCCGGGTCCACCACGGGCGGCAGCCGGAACGGGACGGCCGGGTCCACGACGATCGGCGCCGGGAACGGGACGGCGCGCGCCGCGACCGGGACGACGGCCTCCCGGCCCGCCGCGCCCGGAGCCGGCACCTCCCGGGCCGGGCGGGCGGCCGAGCCCGCCAAGGGCGAACGGCTCGCGGACTGGGCCGACGGGCGGCTCGGCATCTACGCGCTGGCCAAGGCCAACATGCGCAAGGTGTTCCCGGACCACTGGTCCTTCCTGCTCGGCGAGATCTGCCTCTACAGCTTCCTCGTACTGATCCTCACCGGCGTCTACCTCACCCTGTTCTTCGAACCGAGCGGTGTCGAGGTCGTCTACCACGGCTCGTACGAGCCGCTCAACGGCGTCATCATGACCAGGGCCTACGAGTCCACGCTCGACATCAGCTTCGACGTGCGCGGCGGGCTGCTGATCCGGCAGATCCACCACTGGGCGGCGCTCGTCTTCCTCGCCGGAATGCTCGTGCACATGATGCGGGTGTTCTTCACCGGTGCGTTCCGCAAGCCGCGCGAGGTCAACTGGCTTTTCGGGTGGACGCTGCTGATGCTCGGCCTCATCACCGGGCTGACCGGCTACTCGCTCCCCGACGACCTGCTGTCCGGCACCGGCGTCCGCTTCGCGCAGGGCGCCATCCTCTCGGTCCCGGTCGTGGGGACGTACCTCTCCTTCTTCCTCTTCGGAGGGGAGTTCCCGGGGCACGACATCATTTCGCGCTTCTTCCCGATCCACGTGCTGCTGCTGCCCGGCATCATGCTCGGCCTGGTCGTCGCCCACCTGATCCTGGTCTTCTACCACAAGCACACGCAGTACCCCGGCCCCGGACGGGACGAGAAGTCGGTCGTCGGGATGCCCTTCATGCCCGTCTACATGGCCAAGGCCGGGGGGTTCTTCTTCCTCGTCTTCGGCGTGCTGTCGATCGTGGGCGCGATCGCGACGATCAACCCCGTGTGGGCCTTCGGCCCCTACCGTCCCGACCTGGTGACCACCGGCGCGCAACCCGACTGGTACCTGGGCTTCTCGGAGGGCCTGATCCGGGTGATGCCGGGATGGGAGATCAACGCCTGGGGCCACACGCTCCAGTTGGGCGTCTTCATCCCCTTCATGCTCTTCCCGCTCATCATGACCGCGATCGCCGTCTACCCTTTCGTCGAGGCGTGGATCACCGGCGACAGGCGCGAGCACCACATCCTCGACCGGCCGCGCAACGTGCCCACGCGCACCGCGCTCGGCGTGGCCTGGCTGACGCTGTACGCGGTGCTCCTCGTCGGTGGCGGCAACGACCTGTGGGCCACCCACTTCCACCTCTCGATCAACGCGATCACCTGGTTCGTCCGGGTGGCCGTCTTCGTCGGGCCCGCCATCGCCTTCGTCGTGACCAAGCGGATCTGCCTGGGGCTGCAACGCCGGGACCGCGACAAGGTGCTGCACGGGCGCGAGTCCGGGACCATCAAGCGTCTTCCGCACGGCGAGTACGTGGAGGTCCACGAACCGCTCACGCCGGCCCAGCGGTTCACACTCACCCAGCACGAACAGGCGCCGCCGTACGAGGTGGGGCCGCGCGTCGACGCGAACGGCGTCACCCGGCGGATCCCCGTCCCGCACCGGCTGCGGGCACGGCTGGCCCGCGCCCTGTACGGACCCGGGACACGGATACCCAAGCCGACGGCCGAGGAGTACCGGGAGATCACGAGCGGGGACCAGCACCACTGAGCCCGCGCAGGACCTCCGCCCGGCACTCGGCCGGAGTGCCCCACGCGGTGCGCAGCGCACGGGCCTTGGTCAGCCAGAGGGAGAGGTCGTACTCCGCCGTGTAGCCGATCGCGCCGTGCAGCTGCAACGCGGACCGGGCCGTCGTCCAGGCCGCCTCGCAAGCGGTGACCTTGGCGGCGGCCACGTCCGCCGGGGTCATCGACAGCGCGGCGCCGAACAGCAGCGGACGCGCGAACTCCAGGGCGATCCTCGCGTCCGCCAGCCGGTGCTTGACCGCCTGGAACGAACCGATGGGCACACCGAACTGGGTGCGCCGCCGGACGTGGCCGACGGTCCTGTCGAGGAGGGCCTGCCCGATGCCGAGGGCCTGGGCCGCGGTGGCGAGACGGGCCCAGGCGAGCGCACGGGCGGCCGCGTCGGCCACCTGCGGGCCTCCGGCGAGGCGCTCGCCGCCCGAGCGGGGGAGAGTCAGCCGGCGGGCGGGGTCCAGGGACGTCCGCGTGCGGCCGGTGGGCCCGGCGGCGGCCCGGGACGACCCCCGCAGCTCCGCCGCCGCGCCGGTGCCGTGCACCGTCAGGTGCAGGTCCGCCACGTCGCCGTCCAGGGCGAAGGGGCCTCCGCCCGGCAGGACCAGCGTCGTCATGGACTTGCCCGACACGATCGCCGGCAGGAGGCGCTCGGCCGGCCCCTCCTCGCCGAGAGCGGCGAGGAGGGCGGCCCCCGCCACCGTCTCGGCCAGCGGACCCGGCACGGCATGGCGCCCCAGCTCCACGAAGGCGACGGCGACGCCGACGGGCAGCGGGCCCACCCCCTCGTACGCCTCGGGTGCCGCCAGCGCGAAGACGCCCGCGTCGGCGAGCCGGGACCACACGGCGCGGCCCGGTCCGTGGTCGCCCGAGGCCCAGGCGCGTACGACGGCCGGCGTGTCCGCGGACGACAGCATCGCGTCGAGCGAGGCGGCGAAGGCACGCTGTTCGGTGTCGAGCAGGAAACGCATCAGCGGCGGCCCTTCGGCAGGCCGAGCAGCCGCTCGGCGATGATGTCGCGCTGGATCTCGTTGGTGCCCGCGTAGATGGGGCCCGCGAGGGAGAACACGAACCCCTCGGACCATTCGGTGTCCGCCTGCTCGCCGGCCGGGCCGAGCAGGTCGAGTGCCGTCTCGTGCAACGCGATGTCGTACTCGGACCAGAAGACCTTGTTCAGGCTGGACTCCGGCCCGACGGTCTCGCCGTCGAGGAAGCGGGAGGCGTGGGCGTAGGTGAACAGCTGGTAGGCGCGGGCGCCGATCACCGCGTCGGCCACCCGGTCGCGCAGGGCCGTGTCCGAGGGGTCGGCACGGTCGCGCCACAGGCCCACCAGCCGGTCGGCGGCGGCCAGGAAGCGGCCCGGGGAACGCAGGGTCAGCCCGCGTTCGTTGCCCGCCGTCGCCATGGCGACCCGCCAGCCCGCGCCCGGCTCGCCGATCACGTCCGTGTCCGGGACGAACACGTCGTCCAGGAACAGCTCGGCGAAGGCCGGCTTGCCGTCCAGCCGGCCGATCGGGCGGACCGTCACCCCCGGCGCCCGCAGGTCGAACATCAGGTAGGTCAGGCCCTGATGGGGCTTCGGGGTGTCCGGCTCGCTGCGGAACAGGCCGAACGCGCGGTCGGCGAACGCGGCCCGCGACGACCACGTCTTCTGCCCCCGCAGCAGCCAGCCGCCGTCCGTGCGCACCGCGCGGGAGGTGAGCGAGGCCAGGTCGGAACCCGCCTCCGGCTCGGACCACGCCTGCGCCCAGACGACCTCGCCCGTGGCCATCGACGGCAGCACGCGCGCACGCTGCTCCGCCGTCCCGTGGTCGAAGAGCGTCGGGGCGAGCAGGCTGATGCCGTTCTGACTCACTCGGCCCGGGGCGCCCGCGGACCAGTACTCCTCCTCGAAGACCAGCCAGCGCACCACGTCCGCGGCGCGTCCGCCGTACTCCTCGGGCCAGGACACCACCGACCAGCGGTCCGCGGCCAGTTCGGCCTCCCAGACACGGTGGGCGGCGAATCCCTCCGCGGTCTCCAGGGAGGGCAGGGGGACGGCCGGGACATGGGCGTCGAGCCAGGCGCGGGCCTCGGCGCGGAACGCCTCGTCGGCGCGGGAATGGGCGAGATCCATCGGGGGCACCTTCCGGCGGCAACCTTCCCTAACAAGTGTTTGGTAGGTTAGCGTGGGGCCATGAGCGACGTCGAGAGCCCGGCGTACGTCCCCGGGCACGGGCTGCTGGAGGGGCGCACCGCCGTCATCACCGCCGCGGCGGGTGCGGGCATCGGCGGGGCCACGGCGCGGAGGTTCCTGGAGGAGGGGGCGCGCGTCCTGATCAGCGACGCCCACACGCGCCGGCTCAAGGAGACCGAGCAGGACCTCGCCGCGGAGTTCGGCGCCGATCGCGTCGCCGCACGGCCCTGCGACGTCACCGACGAGACCCAGGTCCAGACGCTCTTCGAGGCGGCCACGGACCTGCACGGAAGCCTGGACGCCGTCGTCAACAACGCCGGGCTGGGAGGCACTTCACCCCTCGTCGACATGACCGACGAGCAGTGGTCGAAGGTCCTCGACGTGACACTGACCGGCACCTTCCGGTGCACCAGAGCGGCCCTGCGGCTGTTCCGCGCGCAGTCCGGCGGAGGAGTCCTCGTCAACAACGCGTCCGTCGTCGGCTGGCGCGCCCAGGCCGGCCAGGCCCACTACGCCGCCGCGAAGGCCGGGGTCATGGCACTCACCCGCTGCGCCGCGATCGAGGCCGCCGCCTACGGAGTGCGGGTCAACGCCGTCTCGCCGAGCCTCGCCATGCACCCCCACCTGGCGAAGGTGACCACCCCCGAACTGCTGGAGGAGCTGACCGCACGCGAGGCCTTCGGGCGGTACGCGCAACCGTGGGAGGTGGCCAATGTGATCGTCTTCCTGGCCTCCGGCTACTCCTCGTATCTGACGGGCGAGGTCGTCTCCGTCAGCAGCCAGCATGCCTAGGCGCCGGCCCGGCGCGAAGCGTCGGCCGGTCCCCGCCCGCGCAGCGGTGCCCGGGGTGCGGGCCCCCGCGGTCCGCGGGACCACAATGGACCCGTGCCTACCAACAAGAAGCCCCAGGTGACCGCGACACCGGAGCGGCGCCGCGAACTGCTCGACACCGCCGCCGAGGTCTTCGCCGAGCAGGGCTACAACGCCACCACCGTACGCAAGATCGCGGACGAGGCCGGGATGCTCGCGGGCAGTCTCTACTACCACTTCGACTCCAAGGAATCGATGCTGGAGGAGATCCTGCGGACCTTCCTCGACGAGCTCTGGAACGGGTACGACGCCGTCCTGGACGCCGGCCTCGGTCCGCGCGAGACCCTGGAGGCACTCGTCACGGAGTCCTTCCGGGAGATCGACCGGCACCGGGCGGCCGTCGCGATCTACCAGAAGGAGTCCCGGCAGCTCGCCGCGCAGCAGCGCTTCGCGTTCCTCGCCGCATCGCAGCGCAACTTCGAGAAGGCGTGGCTGAGCACACTGGAACGAGGCGTCGTCGCCGAGGTCTTCCGGGCCGACCTCGACATCCGGCTCACCTACCGGTTCGTGCGCGACACCGTGTGGGTCGCCGCGTCCTGGTACCGGCCCGGAGGACAGCACAGCCCCGAGGAGATCGCCCGGCAGTACCTGTCGATGGTGCTGGACGGCATCTCCGCACGGGAGTAGCCGTACGCCAACACCCCATGTCTGCCAAGGAGTCGCCATGGCCGAGGCCTACATCGTCGAAGCGGTCCGCACGCCCGTCGGGCGCCGCGGGGGAGGCCTGGGCGGTGTCCACCCGGCCGACCTCGGCGCGCACGTCCTGAAGGCCCTGATCGAGCGGTCCGGCATCGACCCGGCCGCCGTCGAGGACGTCGTCTTCGGCTGTCTGGACGCGGTGGGACCGCAGGCGGGGGACATCGCCCGCACCTGCTGGCTCGCCGCCGGACTCCCCGAGGAGGTGCCGGGGGTCACCGTCGACCGGCAGTGCGGGTCCTCCCAGCAGGCCGTGCACTTCGCCGCCCAGGCGGTGCTCTCCGGAACCCAGGACCTGGTGGTCGCGGGCGGAGTGCAGAACATGACGCTCATACCCATCGCCTTCGCCTCCCGGCAGGCCGCCGAACCGCTCGGCCTGACCGAGGGACCCTTCGCCGGCAGCGAGGGCTGGCGGGCGCGCTACGGCAGCCTTCCCGTCAACCAGTTCCACGGCGCCGAGTCGATCGCCCGGAAGTGGGGCATCGACCGGCGCGCCCAGGAGGAGTTCGCCCTGCGCTCGCACCGGCGGGCGGTCCGCGCGCTCGACGAGGGCCGCTTCGCACGCGAGACGGTGCCCTACGGAGAGGTGACGGCCGACGAGGGCCCGCGTCGTGACACCTCGCTGGAGAAGATGGCGGGACTGAAACCCGTCGTCGAGGGCGGCACCATCACCGCTGCCTGCTCCTCGCAGGTCTCCGACGGCGCCGCCGCGATCCTGCTCGCCTCGGAGCGCGCGGTGCGCGAACACGGGCTGACGCCGCGTGCCCGCGTGCACCACCTCTCCGTCCGGGGCGAGGACCCCATCCGGATGCTGTCGGCCCCGATCCCCGCGACGGCGTACGCCCTGAAGAAGACCGGCATGTCGCTCGACGAGATCGACCTCGTCGAGATCAACGAAGCCTTCGCCCCGGTCGTCCTCGCCTGGCTCAAGGAGACCGGAGCCGACCCGGACAAGGTCAACGTCAACGGCGGCGCGATCGCACTGGGCCACCCGCTCGGCGCCACCGGAGCGAAACTGATGACGACGCTCCTGCACGAACTGGAGCGCACCGGCGGCAGGTTCGGCCTCCAGACCATGTGCGAGGGCGGAGGGCAGGCCAACGTCACCATCGTCGAACGGCTCTGACCTGCCCGGCCGGCCGGCGCAGGAGCGTCACCCGGGCCCCGGGCGGGCCGGGTGGCGCCGGAGCGGCCTCAGCGGACGAGGGAGAAGCCCAGCAGCACCGCTCCGTGCACCTCCACCATGCCGGGTGCCGGGTGCCGGGTGCCGGGTGCCGGGTGCCGGGTGCCGGGTGCCGGGTGCCGGGTCGCCGTCGGAGGTCCCGCCGCCGCTGCCGCGCCCGTTGCCGCGCAGCTCCCGGGACTGCGCGATCGACTGATTCATGCGGGCATGGAAGCGCCGGGGTCCGGCAGGGCGCCGAGGGTTTCGTGCGCCTGGGCCATCACGCGGGTGACCAGCTCGGCGCACGACGGCAGGTCCTCGATGACTCCCGCGACCTGCCCCGACGCCATCACCCCCAGATCCGTGCGCCCCTCCACCATCGACGCCCGCAGCAGCATGGGGGTGTTGGCGGCGAGCAGGACCTGGCTCCACGTCAGGTCCCGGCCGTGCTTCATGGCCAGGCCGTCGCGGATCATCCGCGACCAGGACAGCCCGGACAGCCGCCGGAAGCCGGCCGCCCGGCGCACGGCCCGGACCAGCGTCCGCGCACGGCCGGACCGCTCCAGCGAGTCGACGAGCTCGCTGCGCAGCATGCGGTGCGGCAGCCCGTCGACCGCCCTGGTCACCGTGACGTCCTTGACCGTCGCCGCCAGATACCTCGCCTTCACCGCGTCGGGGACGGTGGAGTCCGAGGTGAGCAGGAAACGGGTGCCCATGGCGATGCCCGCCGCGCCGTACGCCAGCGCGGCCACCAGGCCACGCCCGTCGTGGAACCCGCCCGCGGCGACGACCGGTATGCGGACCGCGTCCACCACCTGGGGCAGCAGCACCGTCGTCGCCACCTCCCCGGTGTGGCCGCCGCCCTCGCCGCCCTGCACGATCACGGCGTCCGCGCCCCACGCGGCCACCTTCTCCGCGTGCCGCCGGGCGCCGACGGACGGGACGACGACCACGCCGGCCTCCTTCAGCTCGGCGATCAGTTCGCGTGAGGGGGCGAGCGCGAAGGACGCGACGCGGACGCCCTCGTCGATGATGATCCGCACCCGGTCGCCCGCGTCCCCGGCGTCGGCACGCAGATTCACCCCGAACGGCTGGTCCGTACGGGACTTGACCTCCCGCACCGCCTCCCGCAGCCGGTCGGGCGTCATGGTCGCGGAGGCCAGGACGCCCAGCGCACCGGCGTTCGCCGTCGCCGAGACCAGACGGGGGCCCGCCACCCAGCCCATCCCGGTCTGCACGAGGGGGTGGCGGACCCCGACGAGCCGGGTCAGCGCGGTCTCCATCAGCGCCCGCCCCGCCCCGCCGGGGGGACCTCGCGGTCCCGCGTCCCGGTCGGATCGATGACCTCACGGATCAACTCCAACTCCCGATCGGTCGGTTCGCGGGTGGCCGGCACCTCGTCGGGGACGGTCAGCGAGAAGCCCGTGGCCGCCCGCACCTCGTCGACCGTGACACCCGGGTGCACCGAGGCCAGCCGCATCGAGCGGTCGGGTGTCGCGAAGTCGAGGACGGCGAGATCGGTCACCACGCGTGGCAGATGGTGGAAGCGGGTGGCGCTCGGACCCGCGGCGGCGGCGCGGTCGTACCCCACGCCGCACACCATGTCGACCCGCTCCACGAAGACGCGCGGGGAGTGCTTCGGGATCCAGTAACTCGTCGGGTTGTTCAGGGTGTTGACGGGGGCGCCGCGCACGCCCAGCAGCTGGCGTGCGGGGCGCCCCGGGGCGCCGATGCAAGAGATGTTCTGGTTGCCGAAGCGGTCGATCTGGCTCGCGCCCATCATCACGTGACGGCGCCCGCCGGTGACCGCCGTCAGATGCCGGCGATAGGGCAGCCAGCCCTCGGGCGTGCCGTCGGGGCCGACGAGCATGGCCTCGCCGTCGGTGAGCAGCAGGTCGGGCGAGAAGGTGCGCCGGGCGAGGCGGGCGGCGATGGAGGGGATCAGGCCCATGGGGCTGGCGAGCACCTCGCCGTCGCCCCGCCAGGCCTCGGCGCAGGCGATCACGCAGTACTCGGCGCGGGTCGTCCTCACGGGGTCCCTTCCTTCTGCCAGGCCTGGACGGCGCGTTGATAGGCGTGTTCGTCGCCGCTCAGGAAGCGCTCGGCGAACTCGGCGTGCCCGGTGGTCGCGTACAGCTTCTGGAAGGCCTCGTCGCGTCCGTAGTCGGGGGCGCAGGAGGTGAAGTGCGCGCCGTTCGGCGTCTCCACGACGCCCGTCACGCTCGACCGCCGGAGCAGCAGCGTCTGCGGGGCGGCCTCCTTGACGAGGTCCGCCGTGTCGACGATCCGCTCGCAGGAGACGTACGCCGCGTCCGCCGCCTCGCAGAACAGGTCGTCGAAGTACGGGTCGGGGCCCAGATACTGGCCGTTGCCCAGGCGGTCCGCGCGATTCATGTGGACCAGGGCCGCGTCGAGGCGCAGCGCGGGCATGGCGACGAACTCCTCGCGCACTCCCGTGGACGGGTCGGCGTACGGCGAGGTGACCGTCCGCAGGTCCCCGTCGACGCGCAGGACGTCCGAGCCGAGGCCCGCCCGCACCGGCAGGAACGGCAGCCGGTTCGCGGCGGCGTGCAGCCCCCACATGAACATCGCCTCGTCGACCTCCGTCAGCTCGACGGCGCCGCTCTCCCGCACCGCGCGGTAGTGCGGTTCGAGGGGGATCGAGTCGAGGGTGACGAAGGCGGTGACGAGCTTGCGGATGCGTCCGGCGGCGGCCAGCAGGCCCACGTCCGGGCCGCCGTACGACACGACGGTGAGGTCCGTGACCTCGGTACGGAGCAGGGCTCTGACCAGAGCCATCGGCTTGCGGCGTGCGCCCCAGCCGCCGATGCCCAGGGTCATCCCGCTCTCCAGACGGGCGACGGCCTGATCCGCGGACATGGTCTTGTCGGTCACTGGACGGCCTCCTTGCCGAAGGTGCCGCGGACGCGGTCGGCCACCCCGCTCAGATTGGCCTCGAAGGTGAAGCCCTGCTCGAAGCGGTAGCTGCGGCGCACGTCGACGGGGTCGATGCCGTTGATCGCGGCCTTGGCGAGGCGGATGAGCCGGCCGTCCTTGGCGGCTATCTCGCGGGCCAGCTCCAGCGCGGCGGCACGCAGCCGCTCCCGCCCGACGACCCGCCACACGGAGCCGTGCGCGTGCAGTTCGGCTGCGCTCGCCGTGCGCGAGGTGTAGTACAGCGCGCGCATGAGGTGCTGCGGGACCAGCCGGGCCAGATGCGTGGCCGCGCCGAGCGCGCCCCGGTCCAGCTCGGGGAGACCGAAGGTGGCGTCCTCGCTGGCCACGATCGCGTCCGCATTCCCCACGAGGCCTATGCCGCCGCCCAGGCAGAAGCCGTGCACCGCCGCCACGACCGGGACCTCGCACTCGTACACCGCGGCGAAGGCCTCCGCGCAGCCGCTGTTGGCGCCGAGGAGTGCGCTGTGGCCGTCCTGGTCGCGCTGCATCTCCTTGATGTCGACTCCCGCGTTGAACCCGCGTCCCTCGGCCGCCAGCACCACACAGCGATGGCCGGGGTCGCGGCCCGCCGCGCGGATCGCGTCGGCCAGGGCGAACCAGCCGCTGACCGGCAGCGCGTTCACCGGCGGGAAGTCGACCGTGACGACGGAAATCCCCTTTTCCGGGGACGAGGTGGAGACACCCATGGGCGCATCAGCTACCTTTCCACCAAACGTTTGTTAGGTGCAATCTCGAAGCTAGCAGCGAATGCATCCGCGCGGGAGGCCCTGTGGACAACCTGGATCGCGACGGCAGGACGGTCGTCGTCACCGGCGGCACCCGTGGTGTCGGGGCCGGGATCGCGCGGGCCTTCGCACGGACCGGCGCGCGGGTCGTGGTCTGCGCCCGCAGACCGCCCGAGGTCCCGCTGGAGGGCGCCGACTTCGTCCCCGTCGACCTGCGCGACACGGCCGCCGTCCACGCCTTCTTCGACGCCCTG
Source organism: Streptomyces siamensis (assembly GCF_039543605.1). Lineage (NCBI taxonomy): Bacteria > Bacillati > Actinomycetota > Actinomycetes > Kitasatosporales > Streptomycetaceae > Streptomyces > Streptomyces siamensis. The sequence continues at coordinate 1,370,218 of NZ_BAABKB010000002.1, forward strand.
CCGCGGCTCGACGTGCTGGTCAACAACGCGGGCGGCGCCCCCTATCGGCCGCTGGCACGAGCGGACGCGGCACGGCACGCCCGGGTGATCGAGCTCAACCTCACCGTGCCGCTCACCGCCTCGCTCGCCGCGTACGAGCACCTCAGGCGGTCCGGGGGCTCCATCGTGATGATCGGCAGCGTGAGCGGGACACGGCCGTCACCCGGCTCGGCGGCGTACGGCGCGGCCAAGGCGGGTCTGGAGAACCTCGCCCGCTCGATGGCCGTCGAATGGGCCCCCGACGTCCGGGTCAACACACTGGTCGTCGGCATGGTCCGCACCGAGCTGGCCCATCTGCACTACGGCGGTGAGGACGGGGTCGCTGCCGTCGCCGGCACCGTCCCGCTGGGCCGCCTCGCCCGGCCGTCGGACGTCGGGGAGGCCGCCGTCTTCCTCGCGTCGGACGCCGCCTCGTACATCAGCGGGGCCTCGCTCCTCGTCCACGGGGGCGGGGAGCGGCCGGCGTTCCTGGACGCCGCGACGGTCAACAAGGAGAAGGGAGACGCGCGATGAGCGAACGGCCGCTGTGCGAAGGGCGGGTCGTCGTCGTCACGGGAGCGGGCCGCGGGCTCGGGAGGGCGCACGCCCTCGCGTTCGCCGCCGAGGGTGCCCGGATCGTGGTGAACGACCTCGGAGTCGGCCTCGACGGCACACCGGGGGAGGGGGGCCCGGCCGCGCGGGTGGCCGAGGAGATCCGTGCGGCGGGCGGCGAAGCGGTGGCGCACGGCGGCGACATCGCGACCGCAGAGGGCGCCGCGTCGCTGGTCCGCACCGCCCTGGAGGCGTACGGCCGCCTCGACACCCTCGTCAACAACGCCGGGTTCCTGCGCGACCGGATGCTCGTCAACCTCGAAGAGGACGACTGGGACGCCGTGATGCGCGTCCACCTGAAGGGGCACTTCCTGCCGTTGAAGCACGCGGCGGCGTACTGGCGCACCGAGGCCAAGGCGGGACGGACCCCGTCGGCCCGCGTCGTCAACACCAGCAGCGGAGCCGGGCTGCTGGGCTCGGTCGGGCAGGGCAACTACAGCGCGGCCAAGGCGGGGATCGTCGGGCTGACCCTGGTCGCCGCCGCGGAGCTGGGGCGCTACGGCGTCCAGGTCAACGCGATCGCCCCGGCGGCCCGTACGCGGATGACCGAGCGGACGTTCGCCGAGACCATGGCCGCGCCCGGGACCGGGTTCGACGCCATGGCCCCCGAGAACGTCTCGCCGCTCGTCGTCTGGCTGGGCTCGGCCGCCGGCGCCGGGGTCACCGGCCGGGTCTTCGAGACCGAAGGCGGACGGATCACCGTGATGGAGGGCTGGCGGCCGGGCCCGAGCGCGGACAAGGGCGCGCGCCGCACCCCGTCGGAGGCGGGCGAGACGGCGCTGAAACTGCTGGCGGCGGCGGAGACGCCCGGCGCGGTGTACGGAGCGTCCTAGCCGCCCCGCGAACGCACCGCCGCCTGGGCGCGCCGCGGCCCGGTTCCCGCGGCGCGGATCCTCGCTGTCGCCCGCTACGGCCCTTCCAGGAGGGCGGCGATCTCCGCGTGGCCCGTCTCGCGGTCGTCGCCGGCGAAGGGGTGGCCCTGCGCGTCGAGGAGCTGGACCTCGACGACCGTCCGGCCGTCCTGCCGTGAGAGGTGGGTGGTGGACGGGTGTCCCGCGCCGTGGGTCAGGGTCAGCCCCGCGAGGAGCTCGGCCGCCACGTCCAGGGTGAGCTGTCGGCGGGCCTCCGCCAGCGCCTCGCGCCTGGCCCCCGCGCCTCGCGCGAGAAGGGCGCGGACGCAGCCGGGAGAGCCCCGGTGGGCGGCGGCCACCAGCGGCGCCTCGCCCTGGGGGCCGGGCCGGTCCGGGTCGGAGCCCGCGGCGAGGAGGGCCTCGGCCACCGCGGTGTGGCCGCGCCTGAGCGCCCAGGTGAGGGCGGTGAATCCGAAGGCCTCCACCGTGTCGGGCCCGGCCCCGGCCGCGAGCAGGGCGCGCGCCACCTCGGTGTGCCCGCCGCAGGCCGCGCCGCACAGCGGGGCGTCGGTGCCCTGGCTCAGCCGGTCGGGGTCGGCCCCGGCCACGAGCAGCAGCCGTACGATGCCGGGCTGGTCGCTCACCGCCGCCAGGTACAGGGCCGTCTGACCGTCCTCGTCCACAGACTCGGGGCTCGCTCCGGAGCGCAGCGACCGTACGACCGCGTCCTCGTCACCCTCGTACACAGCGGTGAAGAGACGCGCCGCGGGGTCGTTCGTGCTCATCCTTCGACCCTCGCGCGCGAAGGAGGCGCGAGGCAAAGGCTTTTGAGGTGTTCTGTCTCACCTCTCGCTCTTCCTCGCATGCGACTCACCCGTCACGTGTCGCACTCCAGCACCGTCCTGCACAGCGTGCAGCGGGCCCGTACCCGGCCGCGTACCGGGACCCTGATCCGCTGGTGGCAGGTCGGGCAGGGGAAGGAGACGCGCAGGGGACCCCGGCTGTCGGGCGTGAAGGAGTAGGGGGCGCCGGGCCGGTGGGCCGAGGAGTGGTGGTCCTGGGCGTAGCGGCGGTCCTTCGCGTAGCGGTGGCGGCCCGCCCAGCCGGCCGCGGTCAGCGGCGGCTGCTGCTCGTCGCGGCGGGCCTGCGCCATGCCCTTGGTGTACGCCGTGTAGGCCTGCGGGCTGGTGAACCAGACGGAGGGGTCCTCGCCGAAGAGGAGGGCGCGTTTGGCGAGGACGTACCCGAACTCCTCCGGGGTGAGGTAGCCGAGCTTCTGCGAGGACGCCGCGTCCTCGCGGTAGGCGTCGAGGAGGAGCCAGCCCGCGCCCAGGTAGGCCGCGGCCGTGTCGGTGAGGATCTCGTTGTCGCGGGTGCCGGGGAAGGAGAGGTCGAGACGGTGCAGATAGACGTGCATCACCTCGTGGGCGAGCGCGGCCCCGATGTCCCTGCGGTGGGTGCGGAAGCGGTCGTTGAGGTCGACGAAGTACTCGGGTCCCGCGGCGAGCTCGACGTTCGCCGCGTGGGTCATCTCGCGGAAGCCGATGATCATCCGGGCGTCGGGCAGCCGGTAGTGCCGGACCATCTCGCGGGCCACGCGCTGCGCGCCGAGGTGCAGGTCGTCGGTGTCGGCGAAGGCGACGTCCGCGGGGGCGACGCTGGCCGCGAACGTGTGGATCGTGTCGTACGAGAGCCGTCTGTAGAGCGCGGTGATCGACGCCCGCACCGTGTCCAGATGCGGGTATCCGTGCTCGACGGGACCGCCGTTCGCCACGTCCGCACCCCCTGAAGACGCCGGAACCGACTTCCACTCTAAGCGGGGTCTCCTCCCGGTGACGTGGGGTGCGCGGGCGCCCGGCGCCGTGTCTGGCCGGAATCCGGCCCTTGCCCCCGCCGTGCCCGGGTCCTCATAATCCGCACAGCTTGGCAGGAGCATGCCAGGACATTTCGGCGTGCCTTCCGCCCGGCGTTCAACCCCCCACGAAAGGAAGCGCGTTGAAGTCTCTCAAGAAGCACGGCGTCATCAGAAGACTGCTCGCCGTCGCCGCGGTGGCGCTCGCCGCCGCGTCCCTCCAGCCGCTGTCCGCCCAGGCCGCCCCCGCGCCCGTGGTCGGCGGGACCCGCGCCGCCCAGGGCGAGTTCCCGTTCATGGTCCGCCTGTCCATGGGCTGCGGCGGCGCCCTGTACACCAAGAGCATCGTCCTGACCGCCGCGCACTGCGTGGACGGCTCGGGCAACAACACCTCCATCACCGCCACCGCCGGGGTCGTCGACCTGCAGAGCAGCAGCGCGATCAAGGTCAAGTCGACGAAGGTGCTCCAGGCACCCGGCTACAACGGCAAGGGCAAGGACTGGGCCCTCATCAAGCTCGCCAGGCCGATCGAGCAGCCCACCCTGAAGATCGCCACCACCACGGCGTACAACAACGGGAACTTCACCGTCGCGGGCTGGGGCGCCACCCGCGAGGGCGGCGCCCAGCAGCGCTACCTGCGCAAGGCCACCGTCCCCTTCGTCGACGACGCCACCTGTCAGCGGGCGTACGGCAGCGATCTCGTCCCCGGTGACGAGATCTGTGCCGGGTTCGTCCAGCAGGGCGGGGTCGACACCTGCCAGGGCGACTCCGGCGGGCCCATGTTCCGCAAGGACGACACGGGCGCGTACATCCAGGTCGGGATCGTCAGCTGGGGCCAGGGCTGCGCGGAGCCGGGCTACCCCGGCGTCTACAGCGAGGTCTCCACGTTCGCGGCCGACATAGCCCGCGCGGCATCCGGGCTGTAACCGTCGTCGCACCTCGTGCGGTGCGGGCGCCCGTGACCAGGTCGCGGGCGCCCGTCCGGGAGCGAAAAGCGTTCGGCCGCCGCCCCCTCGCGCTGCGATACTCCCGGTCATGACCGCCCAGCAGCCCACCGGCCCCGCCCAGCAGCCCACCGCCACCGCCGCCGCGTCATTGGAGGTGGGAGCCAAGGACGCGGCCCTGGAACAGCGGCTCGACGACGAACTCACCGCGTTCAACGCGGAGGCGACCGGAGCCGGCACACCCCAGCCGCTCTCGGTCCGCGTCACCGACGAGGCGGGGGACCTGGCCGGCGGACTGACCGCCTGGGTCTGGGGAAGCTGCTGCGCCGTCGACATGCTCTGGGTGCGCGAGGACCAGCGGCACGCCGGCTGGGGCAGCGAGCTGCTGAGGGCCGCCGAGGAGGAGAGCGCGCGACGCGGCTGCACCGAAGTGATCGTCTCCTCCTTCACCTTCCAGGCCCCCGACTTCTACCGCGGGCACGGCTACCGCGAGACGGGCCGCACGGAAGGCATCCCGGGAGGCCATCAGGACGTGCACTTCCACAAGGTGCTGAAGGCGCCGATCGGTTAGTCCAACTCCTCTCCCTCCTTTGTCCATGGGCACGTTCACCTCACCCGGCGCAGGCTGACGGCACCGATCGCAGCCCCCAGGAGGAGTGCCTTGCAGCCCTCAGCCATGCCCTCGCCCGCATTCGCCCCCACGCGCCGCGCGGTCGTCGCGGCGGGCGCCGCCGCCGGAGTCGGGGCCGCACTCGGCGCGGCCGGACCGGCCTCCGCCGAGGCCGCCGCCCCCGGTGCGGACCTCGTCCTGCGCTCCCGCGCCCTCGACGTCCGGGTCGCCGCCGGATTCCCGCGGATCGTCTCCTACACCGACCGCGCGACCGGGGCCGTCCTGCACGCCCAGGAGGACGAGGTCACCTCCGTCCTCGTCGACGGCACCGAGCGGATCCCGACGGTCACCGCCACGGCCGGCGGGGACGCGGTCGCGTACCGCCTCGTCTTCGACGGCGGCACCACGATCGACGCCGAGATCGCCGTCACGGACCGGCGGGTGACCTGGCGGATCACGAAGATCACCGAAACCGCCGCGCTGCCCGTCGGCACCCTGCGCATCCCCGGCCTCGCCCTGCTCTCCGTCCGCAGCGATCAGCCCGGCGCACAACTCCTCGCCGCCAGGATCCAGTTGGACAAGTCCAAGAGCGGCGACACGCTCGTCACCCCGGCCCGCGACACCCCGGCGGAGGCGGCGACCGGATGCGCGTACGCCGTCGTCGCGCACCAGGGCCTCGCGGGCGCCGTCGAGACCAACACGGTCTACGACAAGCCCGACAGCACCAGTTCGTGGGAGAACGGCCGGCTGTGGCGGCAGACCGTCCGCAAGGAACCTGCGGACGGAGCCGACGGCTACGTCAAGGCCCAGCTGGTCCCCGGCGAGTGGACCCACCGGGCCGCGACGGCGACCGACACCGAGCCCCTCCCGTACGCCACCGTGATCGTCACCGGCGACCGCAACGGCGACGGCGTGATCGACTGGCAGGACGCCGCGATCGCCTTCCGGGACATCATGGTCGACCCGCTCGGTGCCGACGGCACGTACCGCCGCGTCGTGCCGCACATCCCGTTCAACTTCGCCTCACAGGCCACCCATCCGTTCCTCGCCACGCTCGACGACGTCAAGCGGATCTCCCTGGCGACCGACGGGCTCGGGCAGTTCACCCTCCTCAAGGGCTACCAGTCCGAGGGGCACGACTCCGCCCATCCCGACTACGCGGGCAACCACAACAAGCGCGCCGGCGGCCTCGCCGATCTCAACACCCTGGTCGCCGAGGGCAGGAAGTGGAACAGCGACTTCGCGGTCCACGTCAACGCCACCGAGTCCTACCCGGTCGCCCACGCCTTCTCCGAGACCCTGGTCGACAAGACCGATGAGCAGTGGGACTGGCTGGACCAGTCGTACCGGATCGACCAGCGCCGCGACCTCGTCTCCGGCGACATCGTCAAGCGCTTCGCCGACCTGCGCGCGGAGACGCACCCGGCCCTCAACTCCCTGTACATCGACGTCTTCCGCGAGTCCGGCTGGACCTCCGACCGCCTCCAGCGCGCCCTGCGCGAACAGGGCTGGCAGGTCACCTCCGAGTGGGGTCACGGCCTGGAACGCTCCAGCCTGTGGTCGCACTGGGCGACCGAGACGGACTACGGCCCGGACACCTCGCGCGGGATCAACTCCCGGCTCGTGCGCTTCGTCCGCAACCATCAGAAGGACGTCTTCGCCGACAAGTGGCCCACCCTGCTGGGCATCGCCCGCATGGGCAACTTCGAGGGCTGGACCGGCAAGACCGACTGGAACTCCTTCTACGCGCTGATCTGGACGCACTCCCTGCCCGCCAAGTACCTCCAGGCCCACCCGATCAGCACATGGGGCGAGCACACGATCACCTTCTCCGGGCCGGGCGGCACCTCGGTCTCCGACACGGACGGCGTACGCCGCATCACGACCGACGGCCGGCTCGTCTACGACGGCGGCGCCTATCTGCTGCCCTGGGACCCGAAGAAGCCCACGAAGCTCTACCACTACAACCCGGCCGGCGGCAGCGGCGAGTGGCGGTTGCCGCGCGACTGGGAAGGCCTCTCCCGGGTCGCCCTGTACCGGCTCACCGACCAGGGCCGGGTGTTCGTCGCCGACGTCCCCGTGCGCGACGGCCGGATCACCCTCGACGCCGAGCCCGCCCAGCCGTACGTCGTGTACCGCACCCGCGTGGCCCAGCCACCCGCTCCCCGCTGGGGACAGGGCACCCCGCTGTACGACCCCGGCTTCAACTCGGGCTCCCTGAAGGGCTGGACGGTCAGCGGCCCGGCCTCCGTCGTGCGGAGCGACCTCGGCGACCACGAGCTGGTGATCGGCCCCGGCGGCGCCGCCACGGTCTCCCAGCGGCTCACCCGCCTCAGGCCCGGCCAGTACGCCGCGTCCGTGCAGGTCGAGGTCGGCGAGAGCGCCGATGGCACCCGCAGGGCCTCCCTCCGGGTCCGTACCGCCGACGGCGTCACCGCCGCCAACTGGACCGACACCTCGACCGCGGGCAACTTCGTCGCCGCCGACCGCAAGCACGGGACCCGCTTCCAGCGGATGTTCACCTGGTTCACCGTGCCCGAGGGCGGCGGGCCCGTCGAGCTCGCCCTGTGCGCCGCCGCCGGGCAGGCACGGGTGCGGTTCGACAACGTCCGGGTCGTGCCCGCCCGGCGCCCGGCGAAGCGCGGGACGCTGGTCTTCGAGGACTTCGAGAACGTCCCGCAGGGCTGGGGCCCCTTCGTGAAGGGCGACGCGGGCGGGTCCACCGACCCGCGCACCCACATCGCCCAGCGGCACGCGCCGTTCACCCAGCGGAGCTGGAACGGCAAGGCGATCGACGACGTCGTCGACGGCTCCGAGTCGCTCAAGTCACGCGGCGAGAACGACGGTCTGGTCTACCGGACCGTGCCGCACACCGTCCGGTTCACGCCGGGGCGCCGCTACCGGGTCTCGTTCCGTCACGAGAACGAGAAGGCCGGCCAGTACGCCTGGATCACCGCCGTCGACCGGGGAGCGACGACCACCGAGCTCGAACGGACCGCCCTCCCCGTCGCCACCGAACCGAGGCTGCACTCCTACGAGTTCACGGCGCCCGCCGACGGCGAGGCCTGGGTGGGGCTGCGCAAGACCGGGGACGACGGCACGGCCGAGTTCGTGCTCGACTCGTTCGAGGTGAGCGAGGCCGGCTGAGCGGCCGCCTCCAGCTCCAGCACCCGCACCTCGTTCACCCCCTCCCGCAGCACGGGACCCGGCACGTACAGCGCGTGCTGCGGGCCGACGGACCAGTAGCGTCCCAGACAGAAACCGTTGACCCACACGAACCCCCGGGTCCAGCCCGGGAGTTCGAGGAAGGCGTCCCCGGCGCCGCGCACCTCGAAGGTGCCGCGGTACAGGCCGGGGGCGCCACCCGGGGGAAGCGGACCGAACGGCACCCCCTCCACGTCGTCCAGCGCGTCCAGCCGCAGACCCCGCGCCCGCACACCGTGCAGATACTGCCGCTCGTGCAGCACGCCCCCGGTGATGCCCTTCGACTCCCCCGTGCGCGGCCCGTAGTTGACCCGCCCCAGGGACTCCACCCACAGCTCCACCCGGGCGGGCCCCGCGACCGGCTCCTTCAGCTGTGCGGAGTCCTCGCCGAGCACCCCGGCCGCCACCCCGTCGACGTACGCCACCGCCAGGTCGCGCAGCCCGCGCACGGTCAGCGGGTACGGCTGCCGCGGTCCGGGCACGCTCACCTCGTACTTGACCAGCCCCTGACCGACGTCCAGGTCCTCGAACGTGGGCGGCACCGCGTACTCGCCCCCCACGCCGCCGAGCGTCTCCAGCAGCGTGTCCCGGGACGCCCACTCCCCGAGGACGACCGGTGTGGCGGCACCGAGCGGCCCGGGGGCCGGCGGCACGTCCGGCAGCGGCCCGTCCGCGTAGTCGGCGAGGATCTCCCGGAACCGCCAGAACTTCTCCGTGGGGCGCCCCAGTTCGTCGACCGGGGCGTCGTAGTCGTAGGAGGTGACGTCCGGCTCCAGCGGCCCGTCGTGCAGCGCGCCACCGCCCCGGTTGGCGCCCGCCCAGCCCGCGAAGCTGGTGCCGCCGTGCGCCATGTAGAGGTTGACCGAGGCACCGCACTCCAGGATCTCCCGCAGGGCGTCCGCCGCGTCGCCGGGATCGCGCACCACGTGCTCGGCGCCCCAGTGGTCGAACCAGCCGCACCAGAACTCCATGCACATCAGCGGACCCGTCGGCCGGTGCCGGCGCAGCGTCGCGAAGGCCTCCCGGGCGTGCGAGCCGAAGTTCGCGGTGGCCAGGACGCCCGGGACCGAGCCGCCGGTGAGCATGTGGTCCTCGGGGCCGTCCGAGGTGAACAGCGGGACGCTCACGCCCGTGGCGCGCAGCAGATCCGCGAGCCGGCGCAGATACACCTGGTCGGAGCCGTAGCTGCCGTACTCGTTCTCGACCTGCACCATCAGCACCGGGCCGCCGCGGTCGATCTGCCGGGACACGACCTGGGGCAGCAGCCGCCGGAACCAGCGCTCCACGTGCCCCAGGTACTCCTCGTCCCGGGTACGGAGCCTGCCCGTCAGCCAGTGCGGCAGCCCGCCGTTGTCCCACTCCGCGCAGATGTACGGACCGGGCCGCACGATCGCCCACAGCCCGGCCCCGGCGGCCGCGTCCAGGAAACGGCCCAGCTGCTCCACGTCCCGGTAGCCGCCGGGGCGCGGCTCGTGGAGATTCCACGGCACGTACGTCTCCACACAGTTCAGCCCCATCGCCCGCAGCATCCCCAGGCGGTGCGCCCACTGCTCCTCGTGCACCCGGAAGTAGTGCAGTGCGCCGGACAGCAGCCGCACCGGGCGGCCGTCCAGCAGGAAATCCGTGTCCCCCACCGTGAACTCGCTCATGGCCACCACGATCAGCCCTGGCGGCAGTGGCGTCCATGGACAAAGATCGTCGCTGATTGGACGCAAGAGGCGGCCGGACAGGCGGGAGGGAAGCGGATGTACCACACCTGGATGCGCTATTTCACCCCCGGCCCCGTCCACCACCGGCTCGGCCTCGCCTGCCTCGGCGTCGGCCTCCAGCACGGCGAGCTGCCCGCCGTCGGCCCCCGCACCCTCGACCATCACGTGGCGGTCGTGATCGGTGCGGGCAGCGGCTGGTACCGCACCCCCGACGGTCACCGCCATCCCGTCACCGCGCCCGCCCTGATCTGGCTCACCCCCGGAGTGCCGCACCACTACGGGCCCGACCCGAGCTGGGACGAATGCTTCGTCGACTTCACGGGACCCGCGGCGGCCACGTACACCGAACTCGGCTACATCGAACCCGGCCGGCCCGTCGTGCCCCTCTCCGACGCGGCCGCCGCCCGCGCCGTCGTGGGCCGCATCGCACGCGCCGCCCGCCGCGGCAACCCCCTGCTGGAGGTGGAGACGGGCGCGGCCGTCCACGAGCTCCTCGTCGCCCTGCGCCGCGCCCGCGCCGACCTCGCCCCCGACGGCGACGAGGTCCTCCAGGCGCTCGCCCGCGACGCGTTCAAGGCGATGTCCGTCGCCGACCACGCCGCCCGGCACGGCATGACCCCCGCCGAACTGCGCAGCGCCGTGCGCCGCGGCGCCGGATGCAGCCCCAAGGACTACCTCCTCGGCATCCGCCTGGGACGCGCCAAGGAGCTCCTCGCCGCCACCGAACTCCCGGTCGCCGCCGTCGCCCGCCGCGTCGGCTACGACGACCCCGCCTACTTCTCCCGGCTGTTCACCCGGCGCGTCGGCATGGCTCCGGTCCGCTTCCGGGCCCAGCAGGGACGGACCGTCCCCGGTGGCTGGAGCGACCGGATCCCCGACCCCGACGATCCGCCCATGATCGAGCGGCCCGAGGCCACGTAGGGTGGGACCTCATGACCACGAGCAAGCCCCAGGAAGTCGACCCCGCCGTCAGCGCCGAACTCGCCCGGCTGCGCGACAGCATCGACAACATCGACGCCGCCGTCGTGCACATGCTCGCCGAGCGTTTCAAGTGCACCCAGCAGGTCGGGCACCTCAAGGCCGCGCACCAGCTGCCGCCCGCGGACCCGTCCCGCGAGGCCCAGCAGATCGAGCGGCTGCGCAGGCTGGCCGAAAGCGCCAAACTGGATCCGGCCTTCGCCGAAAAGTTGCTGAATTTCATCATTGCCGAGGTCATCCGGCACCACGAGCGCATCGCGGACGACGCGGGAGGCGCCGCGGCGGACGCGGGGGAGTGACACCGGGCGGTCCGAACGTGCATCCTGCCTGAACACTCCGTGCCGGGTACACGCCGGGCACATGCCGGGAACAAGAGCACGCGCCGAACGCACGCCCAGCACGCCCTGCCGGGCACGCGCTGTCAGGCCACGGGCGCAGCCCGTGAGTCCGTACGGGCATAAGCTGTACGCCCAACCGAGGGGACGTCGGGCCATGCCGTCGGATGCCAAGATCCTCATCGTCGACGACCACGAAGACACGCTGTACGCCCTGGAGAGCGCCCTGGCACCGCTGTGTTACCAGGTGGCGCGGGCCACCAGCGGCGACGAGGCGCTCAAGGAGGTCCTGCGCGGCCAGGTGGGGCTGCTCCTGCTCGACGTGCGCATGCCCGGCGTCAGCGGACTCGACGTGGTGCGCTACATGCGCCGGGTGGAGCAGACCCAGCACATCCCGGTCATCCTGCTCACCGGCTTCGGCCCCGACGCCGAACTCACCTCCACCGCCTTCGGCCTCGGTGTCGCCGACCTCCTCATGAAACCCGTCGACCCCTGGGCGCTGCGCACCAAGGTCCGCTACCTGTTCGACAGCCACCGGCGCCACCGGGCCCTGGAGGAGGAGCTGCGCGAACTGCGCGCACAGGCCAAGGACGCCGGCCCGCGCGCCGCCGGCCCGGTCCTGCCCCGCCCGGACACCCGCTTCCCCGTCCAGCGCGAGCCCCGCAACGGCACGCTGGAGCAGGGCCGCACCCCGTAGGGCCCGCTCCGCGGGAGGAGGACCGCGGGGTGGAGCGGGAGGCGAGTGGTGGTGTGCATATGCCGCGTACCGGACCACCTCTGTGCCCTGTCGGAGCCATCAGGCAGCATGTCCTCATGTCCGTACTGACGCGCGACGAAGCGCAGACCCGTGCCAAGCTCCTCGACGTCCACCACTACGGGATCGAACTCGACCTGACCCGCGGGGACGAGACCTTCGACTCCCGGACCGTCATCCGGTTCACCGCCCGCGCCGACGCGGACACCTTCGTCGAGCTGAAGCCCGCCGAGCTGCGCTCCGTCACCCTCGACGGGCAGCCCCTCGACCCGGAGACCCTGGCCGAGAACCGGCTGCCCCTCAAAGGCCTGACCGCGGGCGCGCACGAACTGCGCGTCGACGCCGTCATGCGCTACTCCCGCACCGGCGAGGGCATGCACCGCTTCACCGATCCCACCGACGGCGAGACCTACGTCTACACCCAGCTGTTCATGGAGGACGTCCAGCGCGTCTTCGCGGCCTTCGACCAGCCCGACCTGAAGGCCGTCTTCGAGCTGTCCGTCACCGCCCCCGAGGGCTGGACCGTCCTCGCCAACGGCGTCACCGAGCACCTCGGCAACGGCCGCTGGACGGCCGCCCCCACGCCGCTGGTCTCCACCTACCTCGTCGCCGTCGCCGCGGGCCCCTGGCACTCCGTGCGCACCGAGCACCGCGGTCTTCCCTTCGGCATCCACTGCCGACGCTCCCTCGCCCCGTACCTGGACGCCGACGCGGACGAGATCCTCGACGTCACCCGCGCCTGCTTCGACCGCTACCACGAGAAGTTCGACGAGCCCTACCCCTTCGACTCCTACGACCAGGCGTTCGTCCCCGAGTTCAACGCCGGCGCCATGGAGAACCCCGGGCTCGTCACCTTCCGCGACGAATTCGTCTACCGCTCCGCCGTCACCGACACCGAGCGGCAGACCCGCGCCATGGTCATCGCCCACGAGATGGCCCACATGTGGTTCGGCGACCTCGTCACCCTGCGCTGGTGGGACGACATCTGGCTGAACGAGTCCTTCGCCGAGTACATGGGCTACCAGACCCTCACCGAGGCCACCCGCTTCACCGACACCTGGACCGACTTCGGCGTCGCCCGCAAGTCCTGGGGCTACGACGCGGACCAGCGCCCCTCCACCCACCCCGTCGCCCCCGACCCGGAGGCCGTCCCCGACACCGCGTCCGCCATGCTCAACTTCGACGGCATCTCCTACGCCAAGGGCGCCTCCGCCCTGCGTCAACTGGTGGCCTGGCTCGGCGAGAAGGACTTCCTCGCCGGCATCAACACCCACTTCGCCCGCCACAAGTTCGGCAACGCCACCCTCGCCGACTTCATCGACAACCTCGCCTCCGCCACCGAGCGCGACGTGCACGCCTGGGCCGACTCCTGGCTGCGCACCACCGGCGTGGACACCCTCGTCCCCACGGTCACCGCGGCGGCCGACGGCGGCCACACCCTCACCGTCGAGCACCGGGGCAGCCGCCCGCACCGCATCGCCGTCGGCCTCTACGACCCGGACCTCTCCGACGGGGGCCGTCTCACCCTCCGCGAGCGCCTCGAACTGGATGTGCCGCAGGCCGAGCCGGTGGCCATCGGCAAGCGGCCGGCCCTGCTCCTCCTGAACGACGGGGACCTCTCGTACGCCAAGGTCCGCTTCGACGCCGAGTCGTTCGGGGCCGTGCGCGGCTCCCTCTCGGGCCTGCCCGACCCGCTCACCCGCGCGGTCGTGTGGAACGCCCTGCGGGACGCCGTGCGCGACGGCGAACTGCCCGCCATGGCCTACGTCGAGGCCGCCCGCGCCCACCTCCCGCAGGAGACGGACCTCGCCCTCGTCCAGGGCGTCCTGTCGTTCGCGACCGCCCACGTCGCCGACCGGTTCGCGTCCGCCGAGGAGCGGCCCGCCGCGCTCGCCACCCTCACCGACCTGTGCCGCGACCTGATCCGCCGCACCGAGGACGGGTCCCACCCGGGGCTGCGCCTGACCGCCGTACGCCACTTCATCGACGTCGCGGCCCACCCCGACACCATCAGTGCCTGGTTCTCCGAGGGCACCGTGCCCGGCGGCCCGGAACTCGACCCGGAGCTGCGCTGGCGCATCCTCGGCCGGCTCGCCGTGCTCGGCGCCGTCGACGACGCGGTCATCGACGCCGAACTCGTCCAGGACCCGAGCGCCACCGGCCAGGAAGGCGCCGCCCGCTGCCGGGCCGCGCTGCCCGACCCGGAGGCCAAGCGCAGGGCGTGGGAGGAGATGTTCACCACCGACGACCTGTCCAACTACCTGTTCACCGCCACCGCCCAGGGCTTCTGGCAGCCCGAACAGGCCGAGCTGGTACGGGAGTACGTCGAGCGGTACTGGCCGGACGCGGTGGCCGTCGCCGCCCGTCGCGGTCCCGCGATCGCCGAGGCGGCGGGACGCTGGGCGTTCCCCGTGCACGCGATCTCCGACCGGACGCTGGCGCTGGGCGAGGCATGTCTGCGGGACGCCGAGCCCATTCCGGCGCTGCGGCGCAAGCTCGCGGACCAACTCGACGATCTCGCACGGGCGCTGCGGGTCCGCGAGGCCTGATCCCGGGAGATCCGTGCCCGCCCCCCCCGGGGGGCGGGCACGGACGCCTCGTTCCCGGGCACGGCGCTGGACGTGTCGTCCCTGGGCGCGGTGCCGGACGTTTCGCCCCGGGGCGCGGCCCTGGACGCCTCGTCCCTGGGCACGGTGCTGGACGTCTCGTGCCTGGGCGCGGTGCTGGACGTCTCGTGCCCGGGCGCGTCTCTGGACGTCTCGTGCCCGGGCGCGTCTCTGGACGTCTCGTGCCCGGGTGCCGGACGTGCCGATCCCCGGCCCCTCCAGCACCTGAGCAGCGCCGAGCACCGGACGGGCCGGCACGGCGGGCGCGCAGCGCCTGCGGGCGAACCGGGGCGGCGGGCACGCAGGGCCCACGGGCGAACCGGGGCGGCGGGGCGCACCGGGCCCGCGGGCGGACCGCGGCGCGTAGCACCCCGGCCGCCCCGACACATTTCCTCCGCACGGCAGTACCCCCTTTCGGGTCGGATCGTTGTCCCATACGGGCGCGCCGACCCGAAATGCGTACACCCTGGGAATCGCCCCGCCGCGCGCCCACCGGAGGACACCCCATGAGCACGCCGCCCCTCGCCTCAGGTCCCGAAGGTCCCGGCGCTCTGCGGCCACTGCTCGACACCGTCCTCGACGCCCTGCGCGAGGGCGCGGCGGCACGCGGGGGCCCGCTGCCCGCCGGAGGCCCGGAGGCGGTCGCGCGGCACGTGCGCGACGCGGTGGGCGAGGTGCTGCCCCGGGAGGGCCGCGACGACGCCCTGCGCGTCCTGGTGCGCGCCCTGGCGGCAGGCTCGGCCGACCCGGCCGACCCGCTGTGCGCCGCCCACCTGCACTGCCCGCCCCTCGCCGTCGCGGCCGCCGCCGACCTGGCCGCCGCCGTCCTCAACCCGTCCCTGGACTCCTGGGACCAGGCGCCGTCCGCCTCCGCGCTCGAAGCCCTCGTCACCGCGGCCCTGGCCGCGGAGGTCTACGCGGGGGCCGAGGAGCCTCCCGGACGGGCCGACGCCCTCGTCACCACCGGCGGCACCGAGTCCAACCAGCTCGCCCTTCTCCTCGCCCGTGAGGCCCGCGGAGGCGTGCGGCTGGTCTGCGGCGCCAACGCCCACCACTCCCTGCACCGCGCCGCCTGGCTGCTCGGCCTGCCCGAGCCCGTCGTCGTCCCCGCACCGGCCGGCACGATGGACCCCGCCGCCCTCGACGAGGCGCTCACCGAACTCCCCGGCCCCCGTGGCTCCCTCCTGGTGGCCGCCACCGCCGGCACCACCGACGCCGGACTCCTCGACCCGCTGGCCGACATCGCCGACCTGTGCGCGGCGCACGGCGCCCGCCTCCACATCGACGCGGCCTATGGCGGAGGCCTCCTCCTCAGCGACCGGCACCGCGCGCGGCTCGACGGGCTCCACCGCGCCGACACCGTCACGCTCGACCTGCACAAACTGGGCTGGCAGCCCGTGGCCGCGGGACTCCTCGCGGTACGGAACGCGAGCGACCTCGCCGTCCTGCAGCACAGCGCCGACTACCTGAACGCCGACGACGACACCGAGGCCGGCCTCCCCGACCTCCTCGGCCGCTCCCTGCGCACCACCCGGCGCCCCGACATCCTCAAGATCGCCGTCACCCTCGCCACGCTGGGACGGGCCGGCCTCGGCGCGCTCGTCGACCAGGTCTGCGCGCATGCCGCCGAACTGGCCGACCTGATAGCGGCGGATCCCGGCTTCGAGCTCTACGACCGGCCGGTCATCAGCACCGTCCTGTTCCGGCCCACAGGGGCGTCCGACGCCGCCGTCGCCGCGGTGCGCCGCACCCTTCTGCACGAGGGCCGCGCCGTCCTCGGCCGCGCCGCTCTCGACGGCCGCCTCTGGCTCAAGGTCACCCTCCTCAACCCTCACACCCGGCCGGGTGACCTGGCCAACCTCCTGAAACTGGTGGAAGGACACACACCACGATGAGCCAGACGCCCAACCCCCCACGTCCCGCCGCCGAAGCACCCCGCGACCTGGTGGGCATCGGCATCGGCCCGTTCAACCTCTCCCTCGCCGCCCTCGCCCACCCCCTGGCCGAACTCGACACCGTCTTCTACGAACAGCGCCCCGGCTTCGACTGGCACCCCGGCCTGCTCATCGACGGCGCCACCCTCCAAGTCCCCTTCCTGGCAGACCTGGTGACCCTCGCCGACCCGGCGAACCCGTGGTCGTTCCTCAACTACCTCAAGGACCGCGACCGCCTCTTCCCCTTCTACTTCGCCGAGCGCTTCCACATCCAGCGCGCCGAGTACGACGCCTACTGCCGGTGGGTCGCCGACAGCCTCCCCGGACTGCACTTCGGCCACCAGGTCGACGCCGTCCGCTGGAACCCCGAACGCGCCCTCTTCGAGGTCGACTTCAGCCAGCTCGACGCCGACGGGGAGGCCGAGGCGCTGGGCCGCTCGTACACGCGCAACATCGTGCTCGGCGTCGGCACCGCCCCGCACATTCCCGACCCCCTCAGACCCCTGGTCGAGGCACCCGGCGTGCCCGTCATCCACGCCGCGGACTACCTCCAGCACCGGGAGCGGTTCCTCACCGCCGAGCACATCACCGTGATCGGCGCGGGACAGTCCGGAGCCGAGGTCTTCCTCGACCTGCTGCGCAACCGTCCCGGCGGACGCGAGAAGATCCACTGGCTGGCCCGTACCGAGGCGTTCGCGCCCATGGAGTACTCCAAGCTCGGCCTGGAACACTTCACGCCCGACTACACCCGCTACTTCCATGCCCTGACCGAACCGGTCCGCGACCGGCTCGTCGCCGCGCAGTGGCAGCTCCACAAGGGCATCGACGCCGACACCATCGCCGCCATCCACGACGAGCTCTACCGCCGCACCCTGCACGGCGGCTGGCCCGACGCCGTCCTCACCCCCGGCGTCACCGTGCGCACCGCGGGTCGCGTCGCCACCACCAAGGTCGAACTCCACCTGGAGCACGTCCAGCAGGGCGCCCGTTCCCGGCTCACCACCGACGCCGTCGTCCTCGCCACCGGCTACCGCGAACGCCCGCTCGGCCGCATCCTCGCCGGACTCGACCCCTACCTGCGCCGCGACACCGCCGAGCGCCCCCGGATCGACGACCACTTCCGCCTCGTGCTGGACCCCTGCGTCACGGGCCACCTGTACGTCCAGAACGCCGAACTCCACACCCACGGTGTCGGTGCGCCCGATCTCGGCCTCGCCGCCTGGCGCAGCGCCACCATCCTCAACTCCCTCACCGGCAAGGATCCCTATCCGCTGCCCGGTCGTACCGCCTTCACCACGTTCGGGCTCGAGCCGCAGCAGGTCCCGGGCGCGCGCCGGGACGAGTTGACGCTCACCCCGCTCGTCGACGGGCGGTAGGCGAGGCGGCGCGCCCCCGCCGGAACGCCGACGGCGCCGGCGCGGAGTCCGCGCCGGCGCCGTCGGTTGCCAGGAAGCCCGGGAACGGGCCACCCGGACGTGAGGACAGGCCTCGTGGGCTAGAAGACGGGCGTGCCGTTCCGCGTCAGCTTCCAGTCCACGGAGGCGAACTCCTTCGGGTCCAGCGTGCCCTTGGCGGTCACCCACTCGGAGATCCGCGTGCGGATCTCCGTCGACTCCGACCACACCTCGGTGGCCGACGCGACGTGCGGGAAGGCGCCGCCGCCGTTCGCGCGGTAGTTGTTCACGGCGAGCACGAACTGCTGGGCGTCGTCCAGCGCGGCGCCGTTGTAGGTCAGGTTCTTGATGCGCGAACCGGCCGCCTGCGCGACGTCGATGTCGTACTGGAGCCCCGACACGTAGTCGTAGTTGTAGTCGGGGCGGTTGTTCGCGTTGGTGAGCTTCTCCACGTCGACCGGCGCGTCGGCCGCGGTCTGCACGAAGTACTCCGCCGAGTACTCCAGGTACGCCCGGATCTGAGCGCCCGTCATCACCTTGGCGACCAGGGTGTTGTCGTACACGTACAGGCTGGACAGGTCGCGGATGGTCACGTTGCCGGCCGGGATCTCGGAGGTCCGCGAGAACGGCGACGCCTGCGCGATCACGGGCAGCGAGGCGTACGAGGTGCCCGCCAGCGCCGCCTTGACGACGTCCTCCTGTACCTTGGTGATCAGGTCGATGATCGGGGCGTCCTTGTAGCGTGCCTCGACCGTCGTCAGGGTGTCGGTCGCCGTGCCGACCACCTGGTTGACGTACTCCACGACAGCCGCGTGCTCGTCCTTCAGCAGCTTGGTGATCTTCGGGTCGTCGGCGACCGAGTTCGAGTTGCGGACCGACGACGCCACCGACTCGACCTGCCACCGGCCCTTCTCGAAGACCAGCTCGATGTCGAACACGGACAGCCGCTCGGCGAAGGCCAGCGGCTCCGACAGGACGACCGTCTTCCCGGTGGCGGTGTTGGTGACCTTCAGCTCGGGGATCTCCACGTGCGCGTGGCCGACGAGGATCGCGTCGATGCCCGGCACCTGCTGGGCCACCAGGGCCGCCGAGTTCTCGACGTAGGGCAGCTGGTCACCGTACGAGGAGGTGCCGGAGGAACCGGAGTGCGCCGACACGACGACGACGTCCGCGCCCATGGAGCGCAGCTTCGGCACCCACTTGGCAGCCTGCTCCTCGAGTCCCGGGAACGTCAGCTTGCCCTGCACGTAGGCCTTGTCCCAGATCGCGATGCCCGGGTTCGTCAGACCGAGCACGGCCACCTTCACCGGCGCGGCACCCGGCACGTGGAACGTCTTGATGAAGTACGGCGGGAAGGCGGGCTTCTGGGTCTTCGCGTCGAGCGCGTTGGCGCCGAGCAGCGGGAAGCGGCACTGCGACTCGAACTTCCGCAGCGTCTCGATGCCGTAGTTGAACTCGTGGTTGCCGAGGGCCGCCGCGTCGTAGCCGATCGCGTTCATCGCCTGTGCCATCGGGTGCACCGGACCGCCCTTGGCGGTGATCGGGTCGACCTTCGCGTAGTAGTACGTCAGCGGGGTGCCCTGAATGGTGTCGCCCGCGTCGAGGAGGAGCGTGTTGCAGCGGCCCTTCTCCTCGCGGATCTGGTTCACCAGCGTCGAGATCCTGGACAGGCCCTGGGCGTTGCCCGCCGCGTCCTTGTACTCCGCGTCCTTGAAGTAGTCCCAGTTGAAGACGTGGCCGTGCAGGTCCGTCGTGCCCATCACCGTCAGGGAGTACCGCTTGGGCTTCTTGCCGCCCTCGGCCTCGGCGGCCTGCGCCGCCGGAGCCGCAGCCGCGCCGGCGAGCGCGACGCCCGCACCCGTCACGGCGGACTTCTTGAGGAACTTCCTGCGGTTCAACGGCATGTCTGTGGCTCCTGGAAAATAGGTCGACGACGCGCGTAGATTCTGGCCCACGCGCCACGGCGGCAACAGGTCCGTGAGGTTTCTTTCTGATGACCTGTGGGCGCCACAACCGGCCGCCTCGGTGACAGAGTGGGACGTATGGCCCCCAATGCAGACTCCGCCCCGGAAGAATCCCAACTCGCCGTCCCGTACGGGACGCCCGAGTCCCCGCGCATCGCCGTGCGCGGCGAGGCCCACCTGGAGGTCGACCCGGAGATCGCCCGGATCGGCGTCACCGTCGCCGCGCGCGGCAAGGACAGGCAGGAGGCGCTCGCCGACCTCACCCGCCGCAACGCCGCCGCACTCGACCTGGTGAAGTCCTACGGAGACGCCGTCGAGCGCGTGGAGACCGGCGGGTTCTCCATCGCCCCGGAACTGACCCGGCACGGCCGCGGCGAACGCGTCCACGCCTACGTCGGCCGTGTCCGGATCGACGCCGAACTCACCGACTTCACCGCGCTCGGCGAACTCACCACACGACTGGCGGACCTCCAGATCACCCGTGTCGACGGCCCGTGGTGGGGCCTGCGCCCGGATTCGCCCGAACACCGCAGGGCCAGGCAGCAGGCGGTCCGCGAGGCCGTGCAGCGCGCCCGCGAGTACGCGGAGGCCCTCGGCACCACCCTTACGGCCCTGGTGGAACTGGCGGACATCGGCGCGGAGAACGTCCAGCCGTACGGTCTCGCCGGCGCCGCGCGCTCACGGTCCGTGTACGCCGCGTCCGCGGACGAGGAAGCCGCGCCCCTCGACCTCGAACCGCAGCGCCAGCACGTCTACGCCCAGGTCAACGCCCGCTTCACGATGGCCCCGCCGCGGTTGTGACCGCCGAATGTCCGGTATTTCGAATGGAGGGGCGAAGGGTCCCTCGAATTGTTCCGGGGCGCTTCCGAATGAATGCTCATCGGAGCGCCCCGGCGCACAATTCAACACTTGTCAATAACGCTTCACGCAAGCGTTGTTGAGTAGTCACACGCGACCAATTCTCTACCCGCCGGTAAGGCCTAGGCTCGAAACATGCGCCGAGCAAAGATCGTTTGTACATTGGGCCCCGCCACCGACTCGTACGACCAGATCAAGGCACTGGTCGATGCCGGAATGGACGTAGCCCGCTTCAACCTCAGTCACGGCACCTATGCCGAGCACGAGGAGCGTTACCAGCACGTGCGGAAGGCCTCCGACGAGACCGGCCGCAGCGTCGGCATCCTCGCCGACCTTCAAGGCCCGAAGATCCGGCTCGGCCGCTTCAGCGAAGGTCCCGTACTCCTTGAACGCGGAGACAGCTTCACCATCACCGTCGAGGAAGGCTTCGAGGGCGACCGCCAGACCTGCGGTACGACCTACGGGGGTCTGGCCTCCGACGTCACGCCCGGTGAGCGCATCCTCGTCGACGACGGCAAGGTCTGCCTGGAGGTCACGGGCGTCGACGGCCCCCGTGTGCACACCACCGTCGTCGAGGGCGGCATGGTCTCCGACCACAAGGGTCTCAATCTCCCCGGTGTCGCCGTCTCCGTCCCCGCCCTCTCCGAGAAGGACGAGGCGGACCTGCGCTGGGCCCTGCGCTCCGGATTCGACGTCATCGCCCTGTCGTTCGTCCGCAGCGGCAAGGACATCGAGGACGTCCACCGGATCATGGACGAGGAGGGCCGCCGCCTCCCGGTGATCGCGAAGGTCGAGAAGCCCCAGGCCGTCGAGAACATCGACGACATCGTCGCCGCGTTCGACGGCATCATGGTCGCGCGCGGCGACCTCGGCGTCGAAATGCCGCTGGAGCAGGTGCCGATCGTCCAGAAGCGCGCCATCAAGCTGGCCAAGCGGAACGCCAAGCCGGTCATCGTCGCCACCCAGATGCTCGACTCGATGATCGACAACTCCCGGCCCACCCGCGCGGAGGCCTCCGACGTCGCCAACGCCGTCATCGACGGCACGGACGCGGTGATGCTGTCCGGCGAGACGAGCGTCGGCAAGTACCCCGTCGAGACCGTGCGCACCATGGCGCGCATCGTGGAGGCGGCGGAGGAGGACATCCTCGCCAAGGGGCTCCCGCCGCTGACCGAGCGCAACAAGCCCCGCACCCAGGGCGGTGCCGTGGCGCGCGCCGCCGCCGAGATGGGCGACTTCCTGGGCGCCCGGTTCCTCGTCGCCTTCACCCAGTCCGGGGACACGGCCCGTCGGCTGTCCCGCTACCGCTCGCCGATCCCGCTGCTGGCCTTCACCCCGGCCCAGGCGACCCGCTCCCAGCTGAACCTCACCTGGGGCGTGGAGACCTTCCTCGGCCCGCACGTCGGTTCCACCGACGCCATGGTGGAACAGGTGGACGAGCTGCTCCTGAAGTACGGCCGTTGCGAGAAGGGCGACATCGTCGTGATCACGGCGGGATCGCCGCCCGGGGTCTCCGGTTCGACCAACCTGGTCCGCGTGCACCACATCGGTGAGGACGACAGCCCCAAGTAGGCGGTACGGCGACGGGCCCCTGCGGAATCGTCCGGAGGGGCCCGTCGGTGTGCCACGACGTCACGGCCGGGTGGCGATCGGGCGGTGCTGTTCCAGGCCGGTTCGGAGCCCCAACGCACATGCGTGGTCAGTCCGGTTCATGGACGGGGGTGTGGCTGTCATGTCCTGGCGCCCGGGGCGAATGCGCCGGGGAACCCATGGTCGCGACGCGCGCAAAAGGCGCGGATGTTCATCGGAAAAGGAACATCCACTTCTGGATTGCGACCTTGGAATCGAAAGAAAAGTGCCCCGGGTCGGACTCGAACCGACACTGTATGGGTTTTGAATCCATTGCCTGCTGCCAATTGGGCTACCGGGGCCCGCTGAATCGAAGGTTTACCCCGACCCGCTGCCTGACCACCATACCGCAGCTGGGTAGGCTCTTGGGAGCAGTACCCGCGCCCTGAACGAGGAGCCCCCGTGACCGCCCCCGAGTCGCCCCAGCCCGTAGACGCGCCCGACGACGACAAGTCGCACGTGCCTCCGCTGACGACCCGTGTCGTCATCGCTGAGGACGAGGCACTGATCCGACTCGACCTCAAAGAGATGCTGGAGGAGGAGGGCTACACCGTCGTGGGCGAGGCGGGCGACGGTGAGCAGGCCGTCGAGCTGGCCCGCGAGCACAAGCCGGACCTCGTGATCCTCGACGTGAAGATGCCGAAGCTGGACGGGATCTCCGCGGCGGAGAAGATCGCCGAGGAGAGCATCGCCCCCGTCCTCATGCTGACCGCGTTCTCGCAGCGCGACCTCGTCGAGCGGGCCCGTGACGCCGGCGCGATGGCGTACCTGGTCAAGCCCTTCAGCAAGAGCGACGTGGTGCCTGCCATCGAGATGGCGGTGTCGCGCTTCACCGAGCTGAAGGCGCTGGAGAAGGAGATCGAGGATCTCACCCAGCGGCTGGAGACGCGCAAGCTCGTCGACCGGGCCAAGTCCGTTCTGCAGACGGAGTACGGGCTGACGGAGCCGGCCGCGTTCCGGTGGATCCAGAAGACGTCCATGGACCGTCGGATGTCCATGCAGCAGGTCGCCGAGGCGGTCATCCAGGACGCCGCGGAGAAGAAGGCCGCGAAGGGCTAGCCCGCCGCACCGCTGCGGCCGGTGCGCCGCCCGCGACGGCGAGCGGAGCCCGTACCGGGCGCATGCGAGAGGCCCGCACCCCGAGGGGTGCGGGCCTCTTCGCGCGTCCGGGGACGTGCCGGGCGGGGTGCCTCAGTCCTCGCCCAGGTACGCCTTCCGCACGGACTCGTCGTGCAGCAGGTCCTGACCGGTGCCGGAGAGGACGATGCTGCCGACCTCCATGACGTGCCCCTGGTCGGCGAGCGAGAGCGCCGCCTGGGCGTTCTGCTCGACGAGCAGGATCGTCGTGCCGGCGGCCTTCAGCTCGGCGATCGTCGACATGATCTTCTGCATCATGATCGGCGAGAGGCCCATGGACGGCTCGTCCAGCATGAGCAGCTTGGGCTGGGACATCAGCGCCCGGCCCATCGCCAGCATCTGCTGCTCACCGCCCGAGAGGGTTCCCGCGGCCTGCTTGCGCCGCTCGCCCAGGATGGGGAACAGGTCGTAGGCCCGCTGGATGTCCTTCTCGATGCCCGCCTTGTCGCTCCGCAGGAACGCTCCGAGCTGGAGGTTCTCCGCGATGGTCAGACGGGGGAAGATGTGCCGGCCCTCGGGGGAGTGGGCGAGTCCGAGGGCGACGATCTTGTGAGCGGGGACGTTGGCGAGGGGCTGACCGTCGAAGAGGATGCGCCCGCCGCTGGGCTTGAGGAGCCCGGAGAGGGTGCGCAGAGTCGTCGTCTTACCGGCGCCGTTGGTGCCGATGAGGGTGACGATCTGACCGGCTTCGACGGTGAAGGAGATGCCCTTGACGGCCTCGATCTTGCCGTAGGCGACCTTGAGGTCCTCGACCTCCAGCAGTGCGGTCACTGGGCGGTTCCTTCCTTGCTGGTGCTGCTCGACGCCTCGGCGGCCTCGGCAGCCTCGGCGGCTCCGGCTTCGGCGGCCTCGACCTCCGCGGCCTCCTCCTCGCCGGGGGCGCCCTCGAACGGCGTACCGAGGTAGGCGGCGATGACGCGCTCGTCGCCCTGGACGACCTCCGACGTGCCCTCGACGAGCTTCTCGCCCTGGACGAGACAGGCGACACGGTCGCTCAGGTTGAAGATGAAGCGCATGTCGTGCTCGATGACGAGCACGGCGATACCCCGGTCACGGATGGCGAAGACGAGTTCTTCCGTCGCCCGAGTCTCCTGCGGGTTCATGCCCGCGGTCGGCTCGTCGAGGAGCAGCAGACCCGGGTCGCTCGCCATGGCGCGGGCGATCTCCAGCTTGCGCTGCTCGCCGTAGGGGAGGTTGCGGGAGAGGTGGTCGGCCTTGTGGTCGAGACCGATGAACTCCAGCAGCTCCATGGCGCGTTCACGGGACGCGGCCTCGGCCTTGCGGAAGCCCGGACCACGCAGGAGCGCGGACCAGAGACCTTCCTTCGTCCGGGTGTGCCGGCCCACGAGCACGTTCTCCAGAACGGTCATGTTGGCGAACAGCCGGATGTTCTGGAAGGTACGGGCGATGCCCGCGCTGGTGACCAGGTGGGGCTTGGGCGGGAGGACCTTGCCCTTGTACGCGACCTTGCCCTCGGTGGGGACGTAGAGGCCCGTCAGGCAGTTGAAGAAGGTGGTCTTTCCCGCGCCGTTGGGTCCGATGAGGCCGACGATCTCACCCGAGTTGACCGTGAGGTCGACGCTGCGGACGGCGGTGAGACCGCCGAAGCGCATGGTGACGCCGCTGGCTTCGAGCACCGGGGTGGGGGCTGTGGTGGTGGTCATGTGGGTCACGCCCCTGCCTTCGTGACGCCGACGGTGGTGTCGGGCAGGGCCTGCTCCGGAATGTCGAGCTGGCCGGTGTCGTGGAATTCGAGCTGGCGGCGGCGGTTGGCCACGATGCCCTCGGGGCGGAAGCGCATCAGGATGATGAGCGCGAGGCCGAAGGCGAGGAGCTGGTACTCCTTCAGGAAGCCGAGCTTCTCGGGGAGGAGGTAGAGCAGCGAGGCGCCGAGGATCGGGCCGTTGACGGTGCCCATGCCGCCGAGGACGACCGCGGCGAGCAGGAAGGCGGAGTTGGGCGGCACCGAGCCGGCGAACTGATAGGGGGCCGGGTTGACGCTGTAGCCCACGTGGGCGCTGACGGTGCCGGCGAGGCCGGCGAGCGAGGCGCCCAGCGCGAAGGCGATGAGCTTGACGCGGAAGCCGTTGATGCCCATGGCGGTGGCGGCGGTCTCGTCCTCGCGGATGGCGATCCACGAGCGGCCGATACGGGAGTCGGCGGCGCGGTTGAAGACGACGACCACGATCGCCGTGATGATCAGCATCAGCAGGAAGTAGTTCGCGAACCGGCCGAGGGTGACCCCGACGACGTCGTGGCTGCTGCCGAAGTTGAACCCGAAGATGGTGAGGTCCGGGATCATGGAGATGCCGTTGGGGCCGTTGGTGAGGTTGGGCCCGGAGGAACCGTCCATGTTGTTGACGGAGATGCGGAAGATCTCTCCGAAGCCGAGGGTCACGATGGCGAGGTAGTCACCGCGCAGCCGCAGCGTCGGGGCTCCGATGAGGACACCGAAGACGAGCGACGCGGCCATGCCCGTCAGCATCGCGGCCCAGAAGGGGAACTGGACGCCGGAGAAGCGGGAGAACTCCGAGCCGGAGACGAGGGCCGCGGCGTAGGCGCCGACACCGAGGAAGGCGACGTATCCGAGGTCGAGGAGACCGGTGAGGCCGACGACGATGTTGAGGCCGAGGGCGACGGTGGCGACGACGAGGATGTTCACGCCGAGGTTCGAGTTGTGCTCGTTGTTCTCGACGAAGGGGAACAGCGCCGCGGCCAGGAACGCCATCGAGGTGGCGAAGCCCTTGTGGCGGGCGTTGAGGGCGGCGAACCGGTCGAAGAGGCCCGCGGTCATCAGCGCCCAGACGCCGAAGACGACCAGCAGCAGATAGCCGAGGAACGTTTCGCTCGCCTCGGGGTCGACGCCGACACCGTAGGCGAAGATGATCAGTGCCGCGGCGGTGGCGCCGGTGATGACGAGGCGCTCGCCCCAGACCGGGAGCTTGGCGGCCGGCGGGATGTTCTCCGGCTTGGTGACGTAGTCCTTGAAGGTGTCGCCCGGCTTGGGCAGCGCGAGCGCTCCGAGGACCGCGATCAGGGAACCGACGGCGGTGACGTAGGCACCGGGGTCCAGGGCGACGAGGCCTTTGAGGTCCACGGCGATGGCGATGGCGCTGAACCAGCTGACCGCGAAGGCGGAGCAGGACGCGAGGACGACGGGCTGGGTGGCGCCCGCCGGGTTGAGCCAGCCGAGGCCGCGCACGTTCCACAGGGTCAGCGCGAAGAGCAGGGTGACGGCGCCGGCGACGAGGTCGAGGATCTGGAGACCGGCCGGGGAGCCGTAGTACGTGAGGTCCCCGGGGAATTCGTCCGTGTACGTCCAGGACATGAACGTACTGGCGATGGTGGCGACGGCGCCGACCGCGACGAGGACGCGGGCGACGGCCTGCGGCAGTGCGATCAGCCCGCGCTCCGGGGCCGTGGTGTCGATGGATGCCATGGTGCTCACGCCCTGTCCGCGACGCGTTCGCCGACCAGGCCTTGTGGCCTGAACAGCAAGACGAGGATGAGGAGGACGAAGGCCCAGACGGAGGACCAGCCGCCGCCGCCGAGCTGCTGCATGCCCGGGATGCCGTCGATGTAGGAGGTGGCCAGGGTCTCGGCGAGGCCGAGGACGAGACCGCCGATCATGGCGCCGTAGATGTTGCCGATGCCGCCGAGGACGGCCGCGGTGAAGGCCTTGAGGCCCATCTGGAAGCCCATGTCGTACTTGATGGTGCCGTAGCGCAGGCCGTACGCGACGGCCGCGACCGCGGCGAAGAAGCCGCCGATGGCGAAGGCGATCACGATGATGCGGTTCGTGTCGATGCCCATCAGCTGCGCGGTGTCCGGGTCCTGCGCGGTGGCCTGCATGGCACGGCCGGTGCGCGAGAGACGGACGAAGAAGGCGAGGGCGGCCATGCAGATCGGGGCGGCGACGATGACGAAGAAGGAGCCGCTCTGGATGCTGACGGAACCGATGTGCCAGGGCCCGAAGGGGAGCTGCGGGAACTTGAGGTCGTTCTTGGCGTTCGGGTACCCGTTGAAGACGACCTGCTGGAGCGCCAGCGAGAGACCGATGGCGGTGATGAGCGGTGCGAGGCGTGGTGCTCCGCGCAGTGGTCGGTAGGCGAAGCGTTCCGCCCCGACGGCGATGAGGACGGAGACGAGGCCGCCGCCTATCAGCATCGCTGGGAGGGCTATCCACATGGTGGTGCCGTCGGGCAGGACATACAGGTAGACCGTGAGCGCGCCGAAGCCGCCGGTCATGAAGATCTCGCCGTGGGCGAAGTTGATGAGCTGGACGATGCCGTACACCATCGTGTAGCCGATGGCGATCAGCCCGTACATCGAGCCGAGGAACAGCCCGTTGGCCAGCTGCTGCGGCAGGGTGTTCACCGCATGGCCTCCATGTGGTGGGGAGTGTTGAGCAGGGCGTATGAAGCGGGCCGCGCGGTGACGGGTGGTCTGGCCGCGCGGCCCTTGGATGGTGCTAGCGGCAGTGTGGATCAGCCGTTGAACGTGCCGCTCTTGACGGCCTTCCACTTGCCGTCGACGACCTGGTAGACGGTGAGCTGCTTGTTCGTGGTGTCACCGAACTCGTCGAAGGAGACGGGGCCGGCGATGCCGTCGAACTTGGTCTTCTGGACCTCGGCGACGATCTTGGCGCGAGCGTCGTCCGGGACCTTGCCGTCCTTCACGACGTTGCCGATCGCCTTGATGATGGCGGTCGCGGCGTCGTAGGAGTAGCCGCCGTAGGTGCCGTAGTCGCCCTTGAGGCCGGAGGCCTTGTACTTCTTGATGAACTCGGCGGCGGAGGGCAGCGAGTCGACGGGCTGGCCGACGGAGGTCACGAGGTCGCCCTCGGACGTCTTGCCGGCGGTCTCGATGTAGGTCGGGGTGAACATGCCGTCACCACCGAACAGCGGGATCTTGGCTCCGCCGTCCTTGAGCTGCTTGGTGAGCTTCTCCGACTCGTCGTACTGGCCGCCGTAGTACACGAGGTCGGCCTTCGACTTCTTGATCTTGGTGACGAGGGCCGAGAAGTCCGTGTCGCCCGTGTTGACGTGGTCCTCGCCCGCGACCTTGCCGCCCGACTTGGTGAAGCCCGCCTTGAACAGCTTGGCGAGGCCGGCACCGTAGGTCTGCTTGTCGTCGACGACGAACACCTTGCGCTTCTTCAGCGTGTTGTAGGCGTAGTCGGCCGCGAAGCCGCCCTGGAGGGCGTCGGTGGTGGCGGTGCGGAAGTACGTCTTGAACGGACGCGACTTCGACGTCTGCCAGTTCTTGCCCTGGGTCAGCTCGGGAGCCGTGTTGGACGGCGAGATCTCGACCAGGTTGGCCGTGGCGAAGACCTGCTGCATCTGCGTGGCGACACCGGAGTTGAGCGGGCCGACGACGCCGAGGACCTTGTCGTTCTGGACCAGCTGGGTGGCGTTCGACTGGCCCTGGGCCGGGATCGCCTTGTCGTCGAGCGCCTGGACCTTGAAGGTCACGCCGGGAACGGTGTTGTTCTTGTTGGCGTCGTTGACGGCGATCTGGACGCCGCCCTGGATGCCGAGGCCGGTGGCCGAGTTCTGGCCGGTCAGCGGCGCGTCGACGCCGATGATGATCTCGGTCTTCTTGCCGCTGTCCTTGCTGTCCCCGCCGTCGTCGCGCGAGCCGCAGGCGGTCAGCGTGAGTGCTCCCGTGGTGAGCACGGAGGTGAGTATGACCAAAGAACGGTGTCGCACGTTGATTCCTCTCCCTGGCGCGGCACCCCAAGGTGGGGGCCGTGAGTCTCGCCGGGCCGTACTGGGTGAAACAGGCCGTGCAGCAGACGCGCCCGGCGGCGCGGTGACTGGCCGTGACTCTAAGCGCAGGTAGGGGGCATGGGGAGGAGCGCGGGGAAGGCTGTGACGCTCTTGTTATGCGGGGGCTGTCCCGGTGGGCGCAGGCCGGACGATCGGACTATTTGGGCGCAGCGGTCCGGGGGGCACCGTGTGTTCGCATGCTGAGAACGCCCAGTTCCGGTTCATGACGTCGACCGGACCCGGCCGAACCGGCGGGTGGCCGCCGCCTTCCGTGGGACGAGATCCGGACACGGCCGCGGCCGGGCCATTGCTTCATTACGGCAGAGGTAACCCACTGTTACCGCCGTGTGAGGTCGCGGCGGGTGTCCCGGTGGGACGAAGTGGGCGCGGGCGAACTCGGGTTGGGGAAGCAGGCGGCGTGCAGGTCGGCCCACAGGTCCCGCGGGTAGGCGCCGCCGAAGAGAAAGCTCTGCTGCTGCCGAGCGGTCCTGTTGCTGAGGAGCAGGTCGAGGTGCGGGAGGTCGAGGGCCGGCGGGAGCGCGTTGCACTTGTATACGGAGATGCGCACCGTGATCAGCCGGGGCGAGCCCGCCTTCACTGTCAGTGGCAGGCCGGGGGTCGTGGTGGCCCCCAACTCCGGCAGTCCTGCGCCCACTTGATGGACGGTGACCGGGCTGCCGCGCGAGACGTCGACCTCGAAGCGGAAGGTGGCGGGCGCCGGGCCCCGGCCCTTGTAGTACACGTTCGTGACGCCTGCCGGCCAGGGGTACGGGTTAGGGGTGTCCTGTCCGGCCGGGTCCGGGCGCAGCAGGAGGAAGGCGCCGGTGACGGTCGCGGCAACCAGAAGGGCCTGGACGAGACGCTGCCGGGAGCGCGGCAGGGCGTCCCAACGGGCGCGGGCGCGCGAGGAGTTCGACCACAGGAGGTCGGGTGGCGGGTCCTGGTGGGGGCCGTCGGGGTCATCGGGGTGGAACGGCTCGACGGGCCCGATGCCGGTCATGCCTCACGCTAAGCCGGAGCCGGTGACTCCGCCAATGGGACCCGTGGCACGAGGAGTTGGCCGCACCCGCCACCGAGCCGTCTTGGCATGCGGGCGGCATTGGTCCTTGATCGCCCCGGGTTGCTATAACGGCGGACGAGCCGGACGGACCGGGCAGCGTGCCCCGTCTCCGTACAAGGACGTCGGCGGGGGACCGCCGGCCGGGTCCCGCGCACACGAGGGGTGGGCATGGAACGGTCGGCGACCTGTGTGTTCCTCGCGGGCATCGGCAACTCCGGGCCGCAGCACTGGCAGTCCCTGTGGCGCGGTCGGCTCCCCGGCAGCGTCTGGGTGGAGCACGACATATGGGACGAACCCGACCGCGACGCGTGGGTGCGCGACCTGGACTCCGCGCTGGGCTCGATCGCGGGGCCGAAGGTCCTCGTCGCCCACAGCCTCGGCTGTTCGGTGCTGGCCGAGTGGGCCGTCGACCACGCCGACGAGGGCGTCGTCGGAGCGTTCCTGGTCGCCATGCCCGATCCGCACGGTCCCGGATTCCCCGCGGCGGCGGTCGGCTTCGACGCTCCCCGGCACGAGCCGCTGCCCTTTCCGGCCGTGCTCGTCGCCAGTGAGGACGATCCCTACGGATCCATGGAGTACGCCGTGGCGGCCGCCGGGCGGCTGGGTGCCCCGCTGGTGAACGTCGGCCCCAAGGGGCACATCAACGCGGAGTCGGGGCTGGGCGACTGGCCGGAGGGCTGGTCCCTGTTCACCGAGCGCTTCCCGGACTGATCCGCTCCGCCGGGCCGTTCGGCTCGATGGGACCGAGTCGCTCCGCCGGGCCGTTCGGCTGGATCTGGCTGATCTGCTCCACCGGACTCATCTGCTCCGTCGGACTCGTCCGCTCCAGCGGCGTGCGCCGTCGTCGCACTCCGGTGCGGCGACCCGCGCGCCGCGGGAAGAGGCGCGCCCGCCGGTGGGAAGGGGCGCGCCAGGAGACGGCGCGCCGCAGGGCCGGCCGGGCGCGCGCCAGGAAGAGGGTGCGCGCCCCTGGTCCGTCGTCGGGCGAGGGGCGCGGCCGGACGTCAGAGGCCGGGCGCGTCCTTGAGAATGCAGGTGAGCCGCGCGCTGCAGACGCGCTTGCCGTCCTCGTCCGTGATGGCGATCTCGTACGTCGCCGACGTGCGGCCCCGGTGCACGGGCGTGGCCACGCCGGTGACCAGGCCGGAGCGCACTCCGCGGTGATGCGTGCAGTTCAGGTCGACGCCCACGGCGATCTTGGTGATGCCGCCGTGCAGCATCGCGCCGACGGAGCCGATGGTCTCGGCGAGGACGGCGGAGGCGCCCCCGTGCAGCAGGCCGTAGGGCTGGGTGTTGCCCTCGACCGGCATGGTGCCGACGACCCGGTCCGCGGAGGCCTCGACGATCTGCACGCCCATCCGGGTGCCGAGGTGGCCCGCGGAGAACAGCGCGGGCAGGTCGACGCCCAGGGCGGCGTACTCGTCGATGACCTCTTGCGGGAACTTCACGGGATGCTGCTCGCCCATCGGGCCCGGCTCCGTTCGTCGTGGATCACGTCGTCGTGGATCACTGTTTCTGAGCAAACGCTCAGTCGGTTGCCGATTGTTCCAGACGGACGACGACGGACTTGCTGGCAGGGGTGTTGCTGGTGTCCGCGGTGGCGTCCAGCGGGACGAGGACGTTGGTCTCCGGGTAGTACGCCGCCGCGCAGCCCCGCGCGGTCGGATAGTGCACGACGCGGAAGCCGGGCGCGCGCCGCTCGACGCCGTCCTTCCACTCGCCGACGAGGTCCACGTACGAACCGTCGGCGAGCTTCAGCTCCCGGGCGTCCTCGGGGTTCACCAGCACCACGCGACGGCCGTTCTTTATGCCCCGATATCGGTCGTCCAGGCCGTAGATGGTCGTGTTGTACTGATCGTGCGAGCGCAGGGTCTGGAGCAGCAGGCGGCCCTCGGGGATCTCCGGGTACTCGACGGGCGCGGCCGTGAAGTTGGCCTTGCCGGTGGCCGTGGGGAAGCGGCGCTCGTCGCGCGGGGCGTGCGGGAGGGTGAATCCCCCGGGGTGCGCCACGCGCGCGTTGAAGTCCTCGAAGCCGGGGACGACGCGCGCTATGCGGTCGCGGATCGTCGCGTAGTCCTTCTCGAACTCCTCCCAGGGGGTGGCGCTGCGCTCGCCCAGCACCCGACGGGCCAGCCGGCACACGATGGCGGGCTCCGACAGCAGCCGAGGGCTCGCCGGATCCAGCCGGCCGCGCGAGGCGTGCACCATGCCCATGGAGTCCTCGACGGTCACGAACTGTTCGCCGCCGCCCTGGAGATCGCGCTCCGTGCGGCCGAGGGTGGGCAGGATCAGCGCACGCGCGCCCGTGACCACGTGCGAACGGTTCAGCTTCGTCGACACGTGCACCGTCAGCCGGGCACGGCGCATCGCCGCCTCCGTCACGTCCGTGTCGGGGGAGGCCGCGACGAAGTTGCCGCCCATCGCGAAGAACACCTTCGCCTCGCCGTCCCGCAGGGCCCGGATGGCGCGTACGACGTCGAAGCCGTGCTCGCGCGGCGGCGCGAACCCGAACTCCTTCTCCAGGGCGTCCAGGAAGGCGGGGGCGGGCCGCTCGAAGATGCCCATCGTCCGGTCGCCCTGCACGTTCGAGTGGCCGCGCACCGGGCAGACACCCGCACCGGGGCGGCCGATGTTGCCGCGCAGCAGCAGGAAGTTGACGACCTCACGGATGGTGGGGACCGAGTGCTTGTGCTGGGTGAGGCCCATCGCCCAGCACACGATGGTGCGCCGCGAGGCCAGAACCATGCGCAGGGCCTCGTCGATCCGCTCACGGGTCAGACCGGTCGCGGCGAGCGTCTCGTCCCAGTCCGCGCCGCCGGCGGCCGCGGCGAACTCCTCGTACCCGTGCGTGTGTTCCCGGACGAACTCCTCGTCGACGGCACCGTCCGTGTCCAGGATCAGCTTGTTCAGCAGGCGGAACAGCGCCTGGTCGCCGCCGAGGCGGATCTGCAGGAACAGGTCGGTGAGCGCCGCGCCCTTGAGCATGCCCTGGGGGGTCTGCGGGTTCTTGAAACGCCCCAGGCCCGCCTCGGGCAGCGGGTTGACCGTGATGATCTTCGCGCCGTTCGCCTTGGCCTTCTCCAGCGCCGAGAGCATCCGGGGGTGGTTCGTGCCGGGGTTCTGCCCGGCCACGATGATCAGATCCGCCTTGTGGAGGTCGTCGAGCAGGACACTGCCCTTGCCGATGCCTATCGTCTCGGAGAGGGCGGACCCCGACGACTCGTGGCACATGTTCGAGC
The DNA here is from genome assembly GCF_039543605.1 of Streptomyces siamensis. NCBI lineage: Bacteria > Bacillati > Actinomycetota > Actinomycetes > Kitasatosporales > Streptomycetaceae > Streptomyces > Streptomyces siamensis. Next base: position 1,403,677 of record NZ_BAABKB010000002.1, read on the forward strand.
AGTCCGGCAGGTTGTTCGTGCCCAGCTCACGGGCGAACAGCTGATACAGGAAAGCGGCCTCGTTGCTGGTGCGCCCGGAGGTGTAGAAGACGGCCTCGTCGGGTGAGCCGAGCGCCGTGATCTCCTCGGCGACGATGTCGAAGGCACGCTCCCAGGTCACCGGCTCGTACCGGTCGGCGCCGTCCGCCAGATACATGGGGTGGGTCAGGCGGCCCTGCTGGCCCAGCCAGTAGCCGCTGCGGGTCGCGAGATCGGCCACGGGGTGCGCGGCGAAGAAGTCGGGGGTGACCCGGCGCAGCGTGGCCTCCTCGGCGACCGCCTTCGCGCCGTTCTCGCAGAACTCCGCCGTGTGCCGGTGCTCGGGCTCGGGCCACGCGCAGCCCGGACAGTCGAAGCCGTCCTTCTGGTTGACCCTGAGGAGGGTGAGCGCGGTACGCCGCACCCCCATCTGCTGCTGCGCGACGCGCAGGGTGTGCCCGATCGCGGGCAGCCCGGCGGCCGCGTGCTTCGGCTCGGCGACCTGCGGTGCGTCCTGGACCGGATCGCTCTTCGGAGGCTTGCTGGCCATCGCCCACCCCTTCACGTGCACAGTCAGCTGTACGACACCTCGTACCTCGGCCGAAATCCTCGCATGTCGTGCCGGCAGGCCCCCCGCCGGGCCCGCGGTGTCCGGCCCCGCGGGCGCTCGCACCGGGCCGGGAGGGCTCTCGATGTCAGTGAGGCGTGGCAGGATCGGGGGCGTGGCAGAAACAGCATCGAAGAAGACCGAGAAAACCGCAGGTGCGGGTCGTCCGCGGCTGATGCTCATGGACGGGCACTCGCTGGCGTACCGCGCGTTCTTCGCGCTGCCCGCGGAGAATTTCACCACCGCGACCGGCCAGCCGACGAACGCAATCTACGGTTTCGCGTCGATGCTGGCGAACACGCTGCGCGACGAGGCGCCCACGCACTTCGCGGTGGCCTTCGACGTCTCGCGCAAGACCTGGCGCTCCGAGGAGTTCACCGAGTACAAGGCGAACAGGTCGAAGACCCCGGACGAGTTCAAGGGGCAGGTCGAGCTGATCGGCGAGCTGCTCGACGCGATGCACGTCCAGCGCTTCGCGGTCGACGGCTTCGAGGCCGACGACATCATCGCCACGCTCGCCACCCAGGCCGAGGCCGAGGGCTTCGAGGTGCTGATCGTCACCGGCGACCGCGACTCGTTCCAGCTGGTCTCCGAGCACACCACCGTGCTCTATCCGACGAAGGGCGTCTCGGAGCTGACCCGGTTCACCCCGGAGAAGGTCGTCGAGAAGTACGGGCTGACGCCGGCCCAGTACCCCGACTTCGCGGCCCTGCGCGGCGACCCGTCCGACAACCTGCCGGGCATTCCGGGCGTCGGCGAGAAGACCGCCGCGAAGTGGATCAACCAGTTCGGGTCGTTCGCGGACCTCGTCGAGCGCGTCGACGAGGTCAAGGGCAAGGCCGGACAGAACCTGCGCGACCACCTGGAAGCGGTGAAGCTCAACCGCCGCCTCACCGAGATGGTCAAGGACGTGGAGCTGTCCCGCACGGTCCCCGACCTGGAGCGCGCGGCGTACGACCGCAAGGCCGTCGCGATGGTCCTGGACACCCTGGAGATCCGCAACCCCTCGCTGCGCGAGCGGCTCCTCGCCGTCGACCCGGGGTCCGACGAGGCCGAGGCGGCCCAGCCGGTGGCCGAGGGCGTCGAGGTGGACGGCACGGTGCTGGGCGCGGGCGAGCTGAAGCCGTGGCTCGCCGAGCACGGCACGGCGGTCCTCGGCGTGGCCACCGTCGACTCGTGGGGCCTGGGCACCGGCTCCGTGGCCGAGGTCGCGCTCGCCGCCGGGGACGGTGCCGCCGCCTGGTTCGACCCCTCCCAGCTGGACGAGGCCGACGAGAACGCGTTCGCGACATGGCTCGCCGACCCCGCGAAGCCCAAGATCATGCACAACGCCAAGGGCGCGATGCGGGTCTTCGCCGAGCACGGCTGGAGCATCGAGGGCGTGTCCATGGACACCGCGCTCGCCGCCTATCTGGTCAAGCCCGGCCGTCGCTCCTTCGCACTGGACGCGCTGTCCCTGGAGTACCTGGGCCGGGAGCTCGGACCCGCCGCCGCGGCCGACGGGCAGCTCGCCTTCGGCACCGACGACCGGGCCGAGGCCGACGCGCTGATGGCACAGGCCCGCACGATTCTCGACCTGGGCGAGACGTTCGTGGGCAAGCTGGAGGAGGTCGGAGCCACCGACCTGCTGCGCGACATGGAGCTGCCCACGTCCGCGCTGCTCGCCCGCATGGAGCGCTTCGGCATCGCCGCGGACAGGGCCCATCTGGAGGCCATGGAGCAGATGTTCGCGGGCGCCGTGCAGCAGGCGGTGAAGGAGGCCCACGCCGCCGCCGGGCACGAGTTCAACCTCGGCTCGCCCAAGCAGCTGCAGGAAGTGCTCTTCGGCGAGCTGGCCCTGCCGAAGACCAAGAAGACCAAGACGGGTTACACGACGGACGCGGACGCCCTCGCGTGGCTCGCGACGCAGACCGACAACGAACTGCCCGTGATCATGCTCCGCCATCGCGAACAGGCGAAGCTGCGCTCGACGGTCGAGGGTCTGATCAAGACGGTCGCGGCGGACGGCCGCATCCACACCACGTTCAATCAGACCGTCGCGGCGACGGGCCGCCTCTCCTCCACGGACCCGAACCTCCAGAACATCCCGGTCCGCACGGACGAGGGACGCGCGATCCGCCGGGGCTTCGTGGTCGGCGAGGGCTTCGAGTCCCTGATGACCGCGGACTACAGCCAGATCGAACTGCGCGTGATGGCCCACCTGTCCGAGGACGAGGGGCTGCTGGAGGCGTTCACCTCCGGCGAGGACCTCCACACCACGGTCGCCTCCCAGGTGTTCTCCGTGGAGCGGTCCGGAGTCGACGCGGAGATGCGCCGCAAGATCAAGGCGATGTCGTACGGCCTGGCCTACGGGCTGTCGGCCTTCGGCCTCTCGCAGCAGCTGAACATCGAGGCGGGCGAGGCCCGTGCGCTGATGGACACCTACTTCGAGCGCTTCGGCGGGGTGCGGGACTATCTGCGCCGGGTGGTCGACGAGGCGCGCGCGACGGGATACACGGCGACGCTCTTCGGCCGCCGCCGCTACCTGCCGGACCTCAACAGCGACAACCGGCAGCGCCGCGAGGCGGCCGAGCGGATGGCGCTGAACGCCCCGATCCAGGGCACGGCGGCGGACATCGTCAAGATCGCCATGCTGAATGTGGACCGGGCGCTGCGCGAGGCGGACCTGAAGTCCCGCATGCTCCTCCAGGTGCACGACGAAATCGTCCTGGAGGTCGCCCCGGGCGAGCGCGAGCGGACCGAGGAGCTGCTGCGCCGCGAGATGGCGTCGGCGGTGCAGCTCCGGGCTCCCCTCGACGTGTCCGTCGGCACGGGCACGGACTGGGAGTCGGCGGCGCACTAGAGCCGTTCCCCGGCATCCCCGCCGGGCTTCGGCGGGGATGCCGGGCCTTTCCGGCGGAGGCGCTCCGCTCATCGGGCGGCCGCCGGGCCTCGGAGGGGGTGCTGTCTCCGGGGTGCTGCCTCCGGGCGAGCCGGTCCTCGGGGGCCGGTCCGAGGGGGCTTGGTCCGAGGGGGCCGGTCCGAGGGGGCTTGGTCCTGGAGGGCCGGTCACCGGGAGGGCCGGTAGGGGGGAAGCGCGGCCCGGTGGGCCGGTGCAGGAAGAGGCCGCCGGCAAGGCCGGTGCAGGAAGGTGCCGCCGGCAGGACCGGCGCGGGCAGGCCCCGCCGGGAAGCCCGTGCTGGATGGCCCGCCGGGAGGGCCGGCACCCTGAGGACAGGCCCGGCAGGGCAGCCGCGGGGACCGCGTCGACTCCGGGGCCGTCACCCGCGTGGCCCCCGCAAAGACGCCCCCGGGCCGGAGCGGCCGCAAGGATGCGGGCATGGGTATACGCATGCTCCACCGCCGTACGGTCATGGCCACCGCCGTCGTCTGTGCGGCCACGGCCGTCGTCCCGGCGCTGCTCGCGCCGATGCCCGCTGTCGCCGCGGGAGCCGGTACCGCTCAGGTGCCCGCCGCGTACCGCACCCCCCGGGACCCCGAACGCGCCGCCCGGAAGTCCCGCGACATCCCGGCGGCGCCGGCGTCCCGCACAGGCACCGTCCCGGCAGCGGTCCACGAGGACCACACCGGGCTCAGTTGCGCCCGCGCGAGCGAGCGGCAGTGCGACGAGGCGAGCGGCGCCCGGGGCGTGCTCATGGAGGCCGTCCTGCGCCTCGCGGAGACACGGCTGCCGGGAGTCCTCACCGACGCCCGTTCCTTCCTGAAGACCCGCACCCACGGACTGATGCCGCTCGGCCGGATCGGCGGCGACGGACGGCGCCTGCCCTCCGGCACGGCGCGTCGGCAGGCGACACACCCCGAGGACGGCCCGCTGCTCAGGGCCCGGCACGGGTGGCGGGTGCACGGCGTCGGCGCGTTCAAGGGCACCCACCGCACCTACCGCATGATCGTCCTGACCCGAGACAACCCGACGACGCCCTACCAGGTCCGCACCATCGGACGGATCGCGACCATCGGACGCATCGCGCAGGCCGTGCACCGCGGCCTCAACCAGGGCCGCGGCCTGATCCAGGGACTCAGCCCGCAGAGCGTGATCGGTCAGGATCCGGGCGGCCCGGCTTCGTACGAACCGCTGCCGGGCCGGGACGACCCGGAGCAGGACGCCACACCCTGATCGCGGCCGCGTACAGCGCGAGGCCGAGCACCAGCCCCGCACCCCCGCCGAAGCACACCGTCGGGATCAATTCCCAGGGCTTCGCGGTGGAACCCCAGTAGGCCCACCAGCGCGAGGCCCGCTGCACCGCACCCAGCAGTGCGCAGCACCCGAGCACGGCGGCGGCGAGCCACCGGTCGGACGAGGACAGCACGGGCACCCCCACGGGCTCGCCGGGGGGCGTCCGGCGCAGCGCGACGACCACGAAGGCGACGAGCACGACCGCCGCCACGGCCGAACTGCCGTACTGCGCGTACCAGAACAGCGGCGAGCCGCCCACGTCACGTCCCAGGACGGGGAAGAGCCGCACGCCCCACCGGTCGTGGTGCGTGAACGCGTCCCACACGACATGGGTCAGCCCGCCGAGCACCGCGGAGACGTACCACCACAGGGCTGTCGACCACTGGGGACGCGTACGGGCCGTGCCACAGCGCAGCAGCCGGGCCGGACGCCCCTGCGCGGCGGCCGGCAGCAGCGCCACCAGCGGTTCGCGGAGCACCAGCCAGGCGGCCACGAGTGCCCACGCGACGAGCACGTCGAAGGAGAGGACACCGGGCAACGAGTGCGTGAACGTGCCGAAATCCATCGCCCCGGGCAGCACACTCGCCGCGTAGTAGGTCATGTCGGGAGCGAACGAGCCGGCCACCAGTACGGCGGGGACCAGTCGGCCGCGCCCCGTCCCGTCGCCGCGCACGCCCGGCAGCACCGCGGCGGCGTGGCTGAGAGTGAAGGGCAAGTCGTCCCCCTGCGACTAGGGTTGGCCGAGCATGCCCGGCACCGTGATCACCGACGCCCAGTATGAGGGACGGCGGGACATGGCCAACCGGTGAAAATCGGGCGCGAACGGGTGCCCGCGCGACGGAAGTTGTCGTAGGGTCACCTGGGTTGCCGTGCTGGGGACACGGGAACGTCGAACATCAGAGCAAAAGTGCGAAGCGGCCCACGGGGAACCGCGAAGCACAAGAGAATCTCTGAATACAAGAGAATCGCACAGCACAACCGCACAGACGCACAACCGCACAGCGGACCACAGGTGTACGGGCGGTCGTCCACGGGAGGGGTTCACTCGATGTCGGCGCAGGCGCATTTCGGCAGGAGGCTGCGCAAGGGAGCGGCCACCACCGCTGTGGCCGCGGTCGCGGTCGCGGCTCTGGCCGCGTCCCAGGCCCCGGGAGTGACGACCGACAATCGCGGCAGACAGACGACCGGCTCCGATTCCACGCCGAGCCCGGACAACGACGACACCGCGACCGGCAACTCGCGCTACTACACGGACCTTCCGCCGCTGGACAGCCCCAGCCCGTCGCCGACCGTCGGCACCCCGGTGTCCCGGGGCGAGGCCGAGGCCGGCATCCCCGCGACCGTCCTCGACGCCTACAAGAAGGCCGAGGCGTCCCTGCGCGAGTCCAAGCCCGGCTGCAACCTGCCCTGGCAGCTGCTCGCCGCCATCGGCAAGGTCGAGTCGGGCCAGGCCCGCGGCGGCCGGGTCGACGCCTCCGGCACCACGTACTCGCCGATCCTCGGCCCCGTCCTGAACGGCAACGGCTTCGCGAACATCAGCGACACCGACAACGGCGCGTACGACGGCGACAGCACGCACGACCGCGCGGTGGGCCCGATGCAGTTCATCCCGTCCACCTGGGAGTGGGCGGGCCGCGACGGCAACGCCGACGGCAAGAAGGACCCCAACAACATCTACGACGCGGCGCTCGCCGCCGGGCACTACCTGTGCCGCTTCGACCACGACATGTCGGTCCAGGCGCAGATGAACGCGTCGATCCTCAGCTACAACAACTCGACGGCCTACCTCAACACCGTCCTGTCCTGGCTGGAGTACTACCGCAAGGGCACGCACGAGGTGCCGGACGGCACCGGCACGCTGCCGTCGCACAACAGCGACGACGGCTCCGGGACCCTCCCGACGCCGACTCCGCCCGCCACCCAGGCGCCGCCGTCCAAGCCCGCCGAGCCGTCCGAGCCCGGCAAGCCGGGCAAGCCGAAGCCGGGCGACGGCTCGTCGAGCCCGACCCCGCCCACCTCGCCGCCGTCGACCACCCCGCCTCCGACCACGCCCACCCCGACGCCGACGCAGACGGTGGACCACCTGGAGGACGCGGGCACCGGGAAGCTCACCGCCATGGCGGGCGACGCCTTCGACCGGAAGGTCGCCGTGCGGACCGAGACCGAGGACGGCAAGGCCGTGGCGAAGGTCCGGGTGCGGTTCACCATCGTCGGTGACGCCACGGACGCCACGTTCAGCGGCGGAGAGACGGTCGCCACGGTGGTCACCGACAAGCTGGGCACGGCGACCGCGCCCGCGCTGGTGGCCGGCGAGAAGACCGGTGACTTCACGGTCCGCGCCACCGTGGTCGGCCGCGTCATGTCCGGCCTCGACTACACGGCGACCGTCACCGCGCGCCAGGCCGACACCCTCACCCGCACCGGCGACGCCGCGCTCACCTGCGTGCCGGGCGGCGAGTTCGCCGAGCAGGTCGAGGTGAAGGCCACGTACAAGGGTGCCGTCGCGGACAAGGTCGCGGCCACCGCGACCCTCGTCAAGTCGGCCGACGACGCCACCGCGAACGACAAGGGCCCCTACTTCAAGGACGCGGACGGCAAGACCGTACGCACCTTCACGGGCCTGACCACGGACGCCGACGGCGTGCTCAAGCTCCCCAAGCTGTACGCGGACGACACCACTGGCACCTTCCTGCTCCGCATCGACACCGCGGGCGGCGCGACGCTGACCGTCGAGCTGAAGGTGGCGGCGGCCGCCTCGTAGGACCCGTTGCACCGCGGCGCCCCTCCGGTTTCCTCCGGAGGGGCGCCGCCGTGTGTGTGCGACGTGTTCTCATCTCGCCCCGCCGTTGCTACGGTGCCGGACCTGACGGTGTATCAGCTCATGGTTCCCGGGAGGCCCGTATGCGTGCCCTCATCGCCGCCGCGACCGGTCTCGCCGTGGCCCTCGCCCTGGTGCTGACCATCACGGCCATGGGCTCGCCGGCCGGCAGCACCTCACCGAAGCCGATGCTGACGACCGTGCCCGCACACCCGTAGCCCGCGGCCCGCGCCCGAGGCCCGCCTTCGGGCCACGAGGCCCGTGCCGGCCCGTCCGCAACACCCAGGGAGGGACGCCGAGATGCGCCGCAAGGCAAGCCTGATCCTGCTCGCCTTCGCCGTGTTCTTCACGGCGCTGTCCCCGCTGCTGCGCTGGTACGCCTTCCCGCGCCTGGCGAAGATCCCCGCCGGCCAGTACCAGGACATGGTCCTGGAGGCGAAGGACGCGACCCTCCTCGACTACGACACGATGAAGGCAAGGAAGGTCCCCAAGGTCACCATCGTGCAGACCCTGAGGGGCAACGTCGAGGCGTCCGAGAAGATAGAGCGGACCGCGGGCCGCGACGTCGTGGTCTGGGACTCCCTCTCCTACGTCCAGGGCCCCGACGGGAAGATGGTCTCCAAGCTGCCCGAGCGCTACATCTTCGACGCGCACAGCCAGGAACCCGTCCACGCCACCGGCGAATCCGTCGACGGCGACCCCGTCACCCGCCGGGGCATCGAGTTCAAGTGGCCCTTCCGGACGGAGAAGCGGGACTACGAGTACTTCGACGCGCAGACCCGGACCTCGGCCCCCATCCACTACAAGGGCACCCGGACCTTCCGCGGCGTCGAGGTCTACTACTTCGAGCAGACCATCCCCTGGACCAAGGTCAAGTTCCCCAAGATCATGCCGGTCGAGGGCATCACCCCCGAGTCGGTCGCCAAGACTGGCACCACTCGCTGGTACACCACGGTCCGCAAGTTCTGGGTGGAACCGGTCACCGGAGCGCCCGTGTACGCCGAGGAGATCCACAAGGAGGAACTCCGCGGCGGCACCCTGCTCGGCGACCGCGACAAGGTGACGGCGTTCGCCGGGCACGTGAAGATGCGCGAGGACTACATCGAGTACACGGTCGACCTGGTCGAATCCAACCGCACCCTGGTCCTCCTGATGACCTCCTACCTCCCGTGGGGCTTCCTCGCACTCGGCGCCGGGCTGCTGTCCCTCTCCCTCTGGCTGGAGGCCCGCGGTCGGCGGCCGGGGGACCCGGAACCCGCCGGGGTCACCGAACCGGAGCCGGTCGGCGTCTGACCGGTCACGTCAGCCGGTCGGCGTCTGTGACCGGCCCCGTCAAGCCGGTCGGCGTCTGACCGGTCACGTCCTGCGCAGTCGGGCGTTCGTGTGCCGGGTCGGCTCCGCCTTCGCCGGGTCCTCCGGCCACGGGTGCTTGGGGTACCGCCCCCGCAGCTCGGCCCGCACCGCCCGGTAGCCGTCCTTCCAGAAGGAGGCGAGGTCGGCCGTGACGGCGGCGGGACGGCCGGCGGGGGAGAGGAGGTGCACGAGCAGGGGCACACCGGCGATCCGGGGCGTCTCGGCCAGGCCGAACATCTCCTGGAGCTTCACCGCCAGGACCGGACGCTCAGGGTCGGCGTAGTCGATCCGGATTCCGGACCCACTGGGGACCTCGACGCGCTCCGGCGCGAGCTCGTCCAGCCGCGCGGCGTCCCCGCTCGCCCACGGAAGCAGCCGGGTGAGGCCCTGCCCCGCGTCGATCCGTCCCAGATCGGCGCGCCGACGCGCCCGGCCGAGCTCCGGCTCCAGCCACTCGTCCACGCGCGCGTGCAGGGCGTCGTCGGACACGTCGGGCCAGGGATCGCCCAGGTGCGCGTGCAGGAAGGCCAGGCGCTGCCGCAGCGTCTCGGCGTCCCGCGTCCACCGCAGCAGCCCGAACCCCTCGGTGCGCAGCCCCTGCACCAGCGCCTCGCGTACGAGTCCGGAGCCGGCGTCCCGGACCGGACGTACCGCCAGCTCCACCGCCCCGAGCCGTTCGACCCGGCGCGCGACGACGTCGCCGTCGGCCCAGCCGACCTCGTCGCCCTCGGCGTACAGGTGCGCCGCCGCCCGCCGGGCCGTCTCCTCGTCGATGACGGCGCCGAGCCGCACGCGCGCGTGCCCGGCGCCCACCGGCCTGTCGGCCACGGCGACAGCGAGCCAGGGAGCGGCCCGCAGACCCGTGCCGTCCCCCAGCTCGGCCCGGGTCCCGGACGCCATCAGATAGGAGCCGCCGTGCGAGCGTGCGACGCGCTCGGGGAAGGCGAGGGCGGCGACGAGGCCCGCGACGTGATCGTCCCCGGTCCGCGCCGCGACGCCCCGCCCGGCAGCGGAGGACGACGACAGCGCCGGCGACGGCCGGGCGGATCCGTCCCGGGCGGGTCCCGGCGCCTGCCGGGTGGCCGCCTCCGGGGTGAGCTCTTGCGACGGTCGGGAGGACCTTTCCGGGATGGGACCCGGCTGCGAGGGTCCCGGTGCCGACATGGTCCGCAGGCGCTTCGCCTCCGCCCGCCACCGGCCGGCGTAGGCGTCACCGCCACGCCGGGCGGCACGCCAGGCCGCGGCGAGATCGTCGCCGTACTCCCTCGGTGGCTCCTCGCTCAGCAGGGCGACGACCTCGGCGGCACGGGCCACGCCGACGTCGGGCGCCGCGTCCAGCAGGGCGCGGGCGAGCCGGGGGTGCAGCCCGAGCCGGGACATGCGGGCACCCCGGTCCGTCGCCCGCCCGGAATCGTCCACCGCGCCCACCGCCGACAGCACCGCGCGCGCCGCGGCCATCGCCCCGCCCGGCGGCGCGTCGAGGAGAGCCAGTCCCGTCGCGTCCGGGTCGCCCCAGCAGGCCGCCTGGAGGGCGAACGCCGTCAGGTCCGCCACCTTGATCTCCGGTGCGGGGAAGCGGGCCAGCCGCCCGTCCTCCGCCTCCGTCCAGCACCGGTACACCGCTCCGGGGGCCTCACGTCCGGCCCGTCCGGCCCGCTGCCGCCCGGCCGCCTGCGAGGCCCGTACGGTCGTCAGGGCGCTCAGCCCGCGCGCGTGGTCCACACGCGGCTCCCGCGCCAGCCCGGAGTCGACCACCACCCGCACACCGGGCACCGTCAGCGAGGACTCGGCGACCGAGGTCGCGAGAACCACCCGTCGCCGCGCCCCGGGGGAGAGCACGGCGTCCTGCACGGCGGCCGGCGCCCGCCCGTGCACCTGGAGCACGTCCACGTCACCCCGGCCCGTCGGATCCCCCAGCTGCCCGGCGACCCGCGCGATCTCCCCCACCCCTGGGAGGAAGCACAGGACGTCCCCCTCGCGCTCGGCCAGCGCCCGCCGCACCACCGAGGCCACGTGCGTCAGGAGCGCCGGGTCCACCCGCATGCCGTGCGGCGGGCGGACGGGGCGGGCGGGTGGCGCCCAGACCACCTCGACCGGATACGACACGCCCTGGGCCTCGACCACCGGCGCGTCGCCCAGCAGCCGGGCCCACCCCTGCGCGTCCGTCGTCGCCGAGGCCGCCACCAGCCGCAGCTCCGGCCGCAGGGCGGCCCGCACGTCCCACAGGAAGGCCGCCACCGTGTCGGCGTCCAGATGCCGCTCGTGGCACTCGTCCAGCACGACCACGTCGACGTCCGCCAGCTCCTGGTCCCGCTGGAGCCGCTGCAACAGCACACCGGTCGTGACGACCTCCACGCGCGCGTGAGGGCCGACCACCCGCTCCCCGCGCACCGTGTAGCCGACGCTCTCGCCGACCTTCTCACCGAGCAGCCACGCCATGCGCCGCGCGGCGGCCCGGGCCGCGATCCGCCGAGGCTCCGCGACGACGACCCGGCGCGCCGGCCGCCCGTCGTCCAGGAGACCGGCGAGCACGAGCGGCACCAGGGTCGTCTTGCCGGTGCCGGGCGGCGCGACGAGCACCGCGGTGCCGTGGCCCTCCAGGGCGTCGTCCAGGCCGGGCAGGGCGCCGCGCACGGGCAGCGCGTCCAGAGCGTCGTAGCGGATCACGCCCCCCAGTCTCGTACGCGGGTGGAAGCGGCCTCCACGCGCGCGTGCCGCACCGCGGCACAGGCGGCCGGCGCCCGTGTCAGTCGCGCTCGCAGACGAAGATCGCCGTCCCGGGGATGAGGTTCCCGCGCAGCGGTGACCAGCCGCCCCACTCCTGGGTGTTCCAGGCGGGCCACTGCGGCTCGACGAGGTCGACCAGCCGGAAGCCGCCGGCCACCACGTCACGGACGCGGTCCCCGATCGTCCGGTGGTGCTCGACGTACACCGCGCGGCCCTCCTCGTCCTGCTCAACGTACGGAGTGCGGTCGAAGTACGAGGCGGAGACGCTCAGCCCCTCCGGGCCCGGCTCGTCGGGGAACGCCCAGCGGATCGGGTGCGTCACGGAGAAGACGAAGCGGCCGCCCGGCCGCAGCACCCGGCGCACCTCCCGCAGGACCCGCACCGGGTCGGCGACGAAAGGCAGCGCCCCGTAGGCCGAGCACGCCAGGTCGAAGGAGCCGTCCGCGAAGGGCAGGGCGCCCGCGTCGGCCTCCACCAGCGGCACGCCGCCACCTATGCGCAGCGCGTGCTGGAGCTGGCGGTGGGAGAGGTCCAGGGCCACGGGCCGCGCCCCCTGCCCGGCCAGCCAGCGAGAGCACTGGGCCGCGCCGGCGCCGATCTCCAGGACGTCCTTGTCCTTGAGATCCTCCGGCGGCCCGAGGAGCTCGGCCTCCACCTCGTCGAGGCCCTCGGGCCCCCATACGAACCGGTCATCGCCGAGGAACGTGCCGTGTTCGACCTGGTACTCGTCCGCGTTCCGGTCCCACCAGCCGCGGTTCGCGCGCGAGCTCTCCGCGGCGTCCGCGGTACGACGGGTTGCTTCCGGTTCGAACGCTTCGGGCTCTTGGATGATCGGCTCCCTCGTAATAGTCTGCGGGCCACCGTCCGACCCGCCTCGGGGGTGTCACGACAGGGGTGCCCCAGGGCCCGCGTGGCCTCGTGTGACAGGTTTTGTGCCGGGTATGCGGCGATCCGCCCCGGGTGTGCGCCTTCGCGCATTGACCCTGCCCGGCTGCCCCCGTATGCTACAAGTTGCGCTGCGGGCCTGCGCTCCTCAGACGTAGCAGGCTGCGCTCGCATCTGTATGTATGTCCCCTCGGTTGTCGAGGCGCCCCCCGGGTCACCGGTTTCGGCGCTTCCTTGGCTGTCCGGCTTCTGCAGAGCGAAACAGGCTCCCGGCGCAAGCAGTACCTACGACTCAATGTCCGTACCGGAGCCCTTTCCCACATGACGAGCAGCACCGAGACCACCGCCACCACCCCGCAGGTTGCGGTCAACGACATCGGTAACGAGGAAGCCTTCCTCGCCGCGATCGACGAGACGATCAAGTACTTCAACGACGGCGACATCGTCGACGGCGTCATCGTGAAG